>NZ_AP027326.1:0-83040 GCF_055396345.1 Sphingobium sp. TomTYG46 | reverse complement strand
GGCGACGAGAGATACCCGGGTGGACTCCTAAAGTATAGACTATTGATAACGATCCATTATCAACACTAGGTATCAGATCAAACTAGACGGAACTACTATCTTCAGGATAGTTTAGGCCATGGCAAAGCCGCTGCCCGACCTCT
Source organism: Sphingobium sp. TomTYG46 (assembly GCF_055396345.1). Taxonomy (NCBI): domain Bacteria; kingdom Pseudomonadati; phylum Pseudomonadota; class Alphaproteobacteria; order Sphingomonadales; family Sphingobiaceae; genus Sphingobium; species Sphingobium sp. TomTYG46. The sequence goes on along the minus strand of NZ_AP027326.1, from coordinate 82,897 downwards.
CCGATCCGCACTGGGACACCCATCTGGTGCAGCTTCTGGTCGACGCAACAGTGGCCATCACCCGGTTGGATGAACGGTTTTCCGCCAGTTTAATCGCCTCGTCCTGGACCCAGCGGGCGAGCTGGAGCGGCTATGCCCGCGCGCTCGCAGCCCAGGGCATGGAAATCGAAGAAATCGACATTTTCGCGCGCGAATGCGGCGTCCCCCTCCCCTTCCGCGCCCCGATCGCAACCGTCGGCGATCCGCTCGCCGCCCTCCCCGCCTGGCAAGCCCGCTTCGCCGGCAACGCGCGGCGGCATTGGGCAGAGGATCTGGGCCTGACCTTCGATCCGCCCGCGGGCTGGGGCGACCGCCCTGGCCTGCTCCGTGCCCTCGAACTCCAGGCGCGGCGCACGCGCTCTGTCGGCCCATCGGTCTGGCTGGACTTGCCCCTTCTCCTCCAGCGGCTTGGGATCACCCGCGCGCTGTTGCCCAATCTGGTGGCCGGCGACAAAGCTCTACACCTCGCGCCCCATGACCCGGGCATCCTCCCGCGTTTCCTGCGCGGGCTTCAGGCGGCGGCGGCCGATGGTCTCGCCCAGCTCAATGCCCTGGAGCGGGACCGCCGCCGCGCCGCGTCCGTGCTGGCCGACTGCCTCCGCCCCGGCAAGCTGGCCGCGCTCGCCGCCCTGCTTCCGCTGCGCCCGGTGCTGAGCCCGACGCGGGTCGCCGCCGATCTGGCAGTGACCATTTCGGGCGCCGGCAAACTTCTCCAGCGCGCGGCGTCGCAGGGCCTGGTGGTCGAGGTGCGCCACCGGCACAATTGGCGGCTCTATCTGCCCCCGGATCTTGCGGTGCGTTTCGGCTTCATCGCGCCGTCCCGTGGACGGCGGCCCTCCCCTCCCCCGGCGTCCAAGGAGCTGGAGGCCATCCTGGCACAGTTTGACGCGGAGATGCTCAAATTTGAACAGGTGCTCGATAAACCAACGTGACGGTCGCTTACCCGGATTACAATCGAGTACCGAAGCGCGTCTTCTCAGAAGCTGCCTGCAATGCGCTCGTAAGCATATTCCACGCTTCAAGCCCAATGTTGGTCTAGCACCTCTCGAATTGCTGTCTCAGCCTCTTCGCGCGAAGCACCGCCTTTGCTGAGCAGCGTCAGGCGTATTCCCTTTCGATCAACCCCCTCTATCCGCAACACCGGCTTTCCATTGGCGCTGGAAAGTGTTTCCGGCTTTCCTGACTTCTTGGGGGAACCTGACCTCTTGGGGGCTTCGGCGGCTAGTGTTAGAGCTTTGATCACTTCGAGGACAGAAAAAGTCCCTCCAGTTTCCTTCTGAAGCTCAGCAAGTCGCGCAGCCTCGCGAAACGCCCTCTCCCTTTTGTCTTCCGGCTTCAAAAGAGCCTTCAGGGCAATCGCGTTGCGGATGCCCAGTTCTTGCGGTTCCGTGAAGGCGGCCATCAGCTCTTCCGGTATACGCGCCAAATCAAGGTATCTGGTCAACCAACTTTCAGAGACCTTCAGGCGTTCAGCCATGGTCTTCTGGCGCCCTTCATAATAGGCTCCCAGAGCGCGAAGATAATCTCTCGCTCGCTCAAGATCGGTCAGGTCATCCCTTGCCCGGTTTTCTATATCCGCAAGGCGGAAAGCCTCCTCATCGCCGATTTCACGGACGTCAACGAGGAACTTGAAATCAGGGTAGTTATGCGAACGCAGCCAGCTGATCGACCAGTGCCTCCGCGCCCCGCAGATCACTTCAAAGTCAAATTCCGAATCACCGGCTAGACGCCGCACGATTGCCGGAATTTCCTGTCTTCCTTGAGCTTTGATGCTTTCGATGAGATCCGAACACCGATCTTCGTTCAGGAGTGCATAATCCCGGTTATGGCCCTCCCACATACGACAGCGTGCCGGATCAACGAGTTCATGTGTCCGGTTGATGACCGCCCCCGACGCTAGATCAGCTAACCTGTTCGACCGCCCCGTCAACACGTTGGCAGCAATGCTTGACCGTCGGGAGGGTGACGCTTCATCCGACAGGTCTATGCCTGCTGCAAGGTCAGCAGCGAATCCGCTGTTCTTTTTGCTCATCGGAGCCTCCTATTCTTCGAAATTGCACGCGTGCAATTTTGACTCGTCATGCCAGCGCCTCGTTCCGCAAACGGGCCTGGTGGCTCGGCCACATCGATCGAATATCGATCTCTATCTCACTATTCACACCATCCAGATAACCAAGGCAGCGGTTGCGAACCGCCGAACTCGTCGCCGGACCGTCCAGTTCGTAGACCGTCATAAGCCGGGCTGTCGCATTGTCGATCTCAGCTGAGTCCTTGAGCGGCGTTCGAACCATGGCGTGGCCGAACAAGGTTCGCATGAGTTGGAGCAGTTCCTTCTGCATCGACTTGTTCTCATCGACCTTAGAGCCCACAAAGCGGAGGAACTGAAGCTCGGGAGCCATTCCACGCTCAGCGAGTTGCTCGATGGTTTCATCCAGCATTGAGAGAAATGCGGCCGTAGAGGAGAAATCCATGACCGTGGGAGGCACCGGAACAACTAGGGAGTTTGCAGCTCGTAAGACCGAAAGCGATATTGCACCGAGCGCAGGCGGAGGGTCCATGACGATGACGTCGAACCGATCTGCGATACTCTCAATGCCTTCCTTCAAACGATCAAGGAGCGATCCGCTGTCGCGAGCCATGCGGGCGGCAAGTTCATACTCCGATTGAAAGAGGCGCAAATTGGCCGGGATCAGTTCAAGACCGTCAAAGTGCGTCTTACGCAGGGCATAATCGAGGGACGATCGTTCGCCTTCCCGAAGGAAGGGATAAAGAGTGTCGTCCTCGGTAAGGTCAAGATCAGGAACATAGCCAAACAGGGTCGTAGCCGAGGCTTGGCTGTCGCAATCGATCAGCGCCACACGATAACCCCGGATTGCCAGATACTGTGCCAGATGCACGGCCAGGGTCGACTTACCTACCCCACCCTTGAAATTCTGGACCGCAACAACGCAGCAAGGATCGTCTGGACTCCGGTATGGCCGAGTTCCGAACACTCCCCGCATGTCGTTAAGTTGGGCGAGCGTATATCGCTCGCGACGATTATTGTCTGTTCTCGCTGGTTCTGGAAGCCTTCCATCCTTTTCGGCATCCCGTATCGCAGCTGCTGTCCGGCCAACAAGTTCGGCCGCCTTGCTGATCGTGAACGTAGGCTCGCGACGGTCATCAGCGCGCGCACTTCTGGCGGAATCCCGAAGTTTTTCGAGCACCGAAGATGTCCGATTGGCCAGCGTTGCCACAGACACCAATCGCTCCACGCCTTCAATCTCAAGTCCGCTCGACACACGCCCCCCTTTCGCAATCGGTAACATGGTACACGCACTTGCGCTTTTTGGTCAATATTTTCTCTAATTTCGAAAGTGAAGATCGCGATTTTGACGCTTTGAAGGATGGTCAGGCTTTATCCTGACTCGGTGGGGGCTTGGTCAAATTGCACGCGTGCAATTTCGTCTAAGCGCGTCCTCGACGCGTTACCCAACTTTCACAAAAACCCTTCCACGCGGCGGTAAGTTTCGCCCCCCGCAGCTTTTCTAGCCGATTACCCATATGGTCCCGAAAGCCCGTCGCTATGAGGTCAACATCCCAGCCACCGCCATGCTGACGGGCGATTGCAACCAGATCATCATGTCCAAACCTGATCGTTCCGTTGGGGAACAACTCGTCATTTGCTCCGACGGTCGGAATCGGTTCTGGCGGGCCAGCCAGTCCTTGGGGACTGACTGTTACTCTCTCAGCCGTGCCCTCTCGACGCTCCTTCCGACCGATCGAGTGCCGATCCAACTCATCAACCGTCTCTATAACCTCTGGGGCGCCCTTGGGCTCAAAGCGAAACTCAATCTCCGCGACGGTGCGGCCTTGGCGTATCTCCCGCCACTCAACCCGAAAATGGGCAAGCTGATCAATCTCCGCTTTCGCCTTTTCGAGCACTTTGCGGCGCAACTGGGCAAAGTCGGTATATACGTCAGGCGGGATACCAAGCGCCGCCCGCAGTGCAGGCATGTCGCCCTTCCAAGTTGCCTGCCGCCGGTGCAAGCGCAGTGCACCGAGTTCGTATAGCCGCAAAGCGTAATTCGACCGAAAACCGAGCACCGCCTGCCGGTTGAGTACCGCATAGGTCTCCGATGTCTGGATCATCTTACGAGCGTCAGGGGTAAATTCCCATTCGATCCATCCCGCCTCGCCTCCGTCCTCCTCCGTCTCTTCGCGTGACCGAGAAATCAGTGAGAATAATGTCGTCGCTTTCTTGCCGCGCCAGGATCGATCATCGACTGCGAATAAGGTACGATGCAATTCTTGGAGCATGTCGGTGATCCGCTCATTGCCCTTGTGCCCGCGGCGGATGTCAGCTTTACGCATTCGGTGAGGCTTGTCCTCCCAAGCATCCCCTCCCGCGGTCAAAATCATAAGGGCCAACAAGCGCGACGCGGTTAGGCTTAAGGACTCGCCCTTTACGAACTTGACCTCAATGATATTGCCTGGCTTGGCGAACTCGTCCCCGCCTTTTGCACGTAACGCCGCAGCGACACGCATGGCACGCCCTGGAGCGGTTTCCTCTCCCGCCTCTTCAATCACTTCAGATGTTTGGCCTGCGTCGGATATCATGCCATATTGCACTCAGACTTGAGTCTCCTGAAGATATATTTTCTGCCTGACCTGACTTCATCGGTCAAGTCAGGTCAGGATTGATTGCCCATACGGCCCCCAAGAGGTCAGGATAAATCCGGCTCGAATCGTGCCAAACAGCAGCTTAATCGCTGAGTCGCGGCAAAAACCTGTTATGGCGACGGCAGACCATCATTCGACGCCCGATTTGGGTCCAACTCCAACCTGCGGGATGTGTCACACTCACAAATATAGCTCGCCCCCAAGAGGTCAGGATTGCCCCACCCAGTCAGGAAAGCTCCCCCAAAGGGTCAGGCTTGAGCCCCCAATTAGTCAGCCAAGTTCCCCCACAAGGTCAGGAATAACGCCTTAATAATTTGAATATAAATGATTTTCTTTGGATGAATCTGAATCCTTAGAATCATGAATCCTTCCGCTGCACGCAGCGGCGTTTTTATTGATTAAAATTTTGAACCTCATCCCCGATTCGCAATGGCCAAACAGCAATGTCTGGCCTGCAAACGGAGGAACAAGAGGAGAGGGGCAAACTGGGACGCGGGAAGATATCAATGCGGTTGATCCGTTCTTCAGCCTTCACAGTTGCTGTTTTGACACCCGACGCGCTGGGGGAGAGTGCCGTGGCTCTATTTGATCCTAGCTTTTGACGACCACGCCATTCCATCCGTCGCCAATCCTTCTATCAAAATTAGATGGTTCTATGCAAATCGTATAAACTTATATAACTCTCCTAGACATGGACCCACGTCGTAATCCCTTCGCACCAGGCGCAGGCAGCCGGCCCCCTGAACTTGCTGGCCGGGAAGCTATCTTGGAGAGCGTTTCCATTGCGCTCGACCGCATCCGCAGCGGCCGCCATGCACAAAGCAGTATCCTGATGGGACTGCGCGGTGTCGGCAAAACGGTCCTCTTGAATGAGATACGCCGTGCAGCGGAAGGTGAGGGTATTCAATGCGTGCCTATCGAGGCGCCCGAGGGGCAATCCCTGCCCGCGATGCTGGTGCCCGCGCTTCGTACCGCCTTGCTGAAACTTGATCGGGGGCAGGCAGCCATGACTGTCGCCAAGCGGGGGCTGGGAGCCCTTGCCCGGTTCGTAAAGGCATTCAAGCTCAGCTATGGCGAACTGGAGGCTTCGCTTGACCTTGGCGAAATAGGTGTCGCTGACAACGGCGATCTGGAATCCGACCTCATCGATCTCATCGATCTGGTCGGCGCGGCAGCAGCAGAACGAAACACCGCAGTCGTCCTGTTCATCGACGAACTGCAATATGTGCCGGAACGTGAACTTGCAGCCCTCATTACCGCGCTGCATCGCGCTCGGCAGAATGAGCGGCCTATTACACTGGTGGCTGCGGGTCTGCCTCAACTGGCCGGGCAGATGGGCAAGGCCAAATCCTATGCCGAACGGCTTTTCCTTTTCACCAACATTGGGCCGCTCAATGACGATGCAGCGACGGCCGCAATCGTGCATCCCATACAGTTCGAGGAATGCAGCATTGAGGATGATGCTGTGTCCAAGATATTGGCGGTGACACAGGGTTATCCCTATTTCCTTCAGGAATGGGGGAAGCAATGTTGGGACGCGGCCGACAGCTGCCCCATTACGGCTAACGACGTGGACCTTGCTCACCCGACCGCCATTGCCGCGCTCGACCAAAGCTTCTTTCGCGTCCGATTTGATCGTCTTACCCCTTCAGAGAAGCGCTACCTGCGCGCCATGGCAGACCTGGGGGAGGGGCCTTATAGTTCAACAATCATTGCCGAGCATTTAGGACGCAAGCCGTCGTCCTTTGGGCCTGTGCGTGCATCATTGGTGGCCAAGGGTATGATTTACACTCCTGGTTATGGCCAGACCGCATTCACCGTGCCGCTGTTTGATGCTTTTATGCGCCGGATCATGCCAATAGAGGAGACCGGGCTGAACAACTGAGCCATCGCATGGTTGTTGTGCGCCATGATGAGAGAGACGGAAGAAAAGGCGTGGCTAGATGACAAATGATGGTCCGCACGATCACCCACACTGGTTACTTTGCTGTCTCATCCAATTTTCTGACGCGATGTTCACCGAACTGGTCAAAGCGTACTAATTCTTTGCGACCGTCAGAATATCCCTTGATGACCAACCCACAAGGCGTATCAGCGTCGCCATAATAGATTGGTCTGCCGGCCGCCAAATGAGTGCGCGCGGCGGCACCGTCATCCTCCGACTGAAGAACCAGCCATAAGTCGACGTCAACCGACTTGTGGATCGACCATTTTGTACCCATAGCTGGCCCTATACCGCCGGTGAACGTCGGCGCCAAATAATTGGAGTAGCGGTCAAATCTGGCGTGCAACTCACTACATGCATTTCCGAAAAGGCGAAGCGACTTTTCAACAGGTTAAGCCGGACTAACCTCCATTGCACGAGCAGAAAATTCCTGTTTGAAATGGGTATGGTCGCGGTGCTGCCTATGAGATCAAGAGAATAACCACCCGTGGGGTTACGGCTTCCACGTTTTGGACCCTCCGTTTTTTCTCTTGATCCCGTCAACCCCGCTGACTTGTCACCCCCATCAGGAATTAGCCTGATCGAGTGGAGGTTAAGCCAGTGCAGAACATCGCTGAATTTCGCATCATCGGCCGCATCGGAAAGATTGCCGAGCTAGACAAGGTCACCAAGGTCTCTGTCGCCGCGAACTACAACCGGCAGGACAATGGCGAATGGATCACCGACACCCACTGGAATGAGGTGACGCTCTTCGGTCGGCTGATCGAGCGCGCAGCCAAGGCTGAAAAGGGTGACATGGTTCACATCGTCGGTCGGGTCCGTCAAAATTCCTACGACGCTCCCGAAGGCAAACGCTACACCGTCGAACTTATCGCAGACGGCTTTGCTATCCTGGCCAAGGCGAATGACGCCGAACTCGCCAGCAGCTAGAAAGTATGGGGCCGCCTGGGAGCGGCCCCATCCGACAATCGCAATTGCCTTTCAATCAGGCGGGCAGCGGTTCCACGAACCGCTGCCCGCCGTCTGCTTGGGTCAGCGACTGCAAGCAGGCCCAATTTGGGAATGTAGGAGATAGGATATGAACGGTGTTGCAGAAGCGGGCCTCATTTTCCTTGTCATCTTCGTGCTCGGATTTTTCGGGAGGCGCGACGAAAGGGCAGGGCGGCGTATCCATAATGAAGATGAGGAAACATGGTGGCACGCCCGTCGCTCCTGGTGGGATGACCGGCGGTGAAAACCATCGCGGTGAACATCGAGAAAGGCGGCGCGGGCAAGACGACGATCGCTTGCCATCTTGCCTGGCACCTTGCTGATGCTGGCCACCGTGTTCTGGTCCTGGACCTCGACCGCCAGTGTAACGCCTCTACGGCCTTGCGTGATTTCGAGCCGCTCGGTTCATGCAAGCAGCTTTTCGAGAAGGACTATGAGGCGCCGGTGGGGCGTCAGCGCGCCATCTACTCCAATCGCATGACCGGCGAGTATGATGCGGATTTCGGGAAGGCATTGAGCGGCTTTCGCGCAAATTTTTCCACGCTCAACGATGCCTTCGACTATTGTGTCATCGACACGCCGCCCGCGTGGAGCTGGATCAACTTCGCGGCATTGATGGTGTGTGATGATCTGATCGTGCCAGTGGAGTTAGGCCCGTTCGGACCGGACTCCACCAAGCAGCTTTCCAATTCGATCCAGACCGTCAATCAGAAGGGGCGGCGCTCGCCGATCCGCATCGCGGGCCTTGTCGCAAACCGCGTGAAGGCCAACGACCGGAACCAGCTTGCGATGTTGGCGGAGTTGAAGGCCAAGATCGGCCGCAACCTGTTCTCTACGCATCTTCCTGACCGATCCCATTATAGCCAGGCCGTCCAGGCTGGCGTTCCGGTGTGGCGTTTCGACAAGGATGTTCGATCATCGATGCCACCTATGCGTGCGTTTCTTGAAGAGGCGATGGAGAGGATTGGCGGCTGATGGACTTCGGCGATTTCGATATCTTCGCGGCAAAGGAGGAGGTGGCGCAACAGGGGAGGGTGCTGTCTCTCGACCCGCAGAAGGTTTATGCTGATCCTGACAATGTGCGTCGCGCGATCGAGCAGGCCGAGATCGATGCGCTGGCCGCAACCATCGGTGCGCGGGGTCAGTTGCAGCCCATCATTGTCGCTCCGGCTGATGACGATGGCCGCCACATGATCCAGTTTGGCGAGCGGCGCTGGCGCGCCTGCCTCCAGCTTGGGCGTGAAGTGCGTGCGATCGTCCGCGAGGTTTCCGATCCGGCCCAGGTGCGGATAGATCAGTTCATTGAGAACGATCAGCGCGAACAGCTCTCGACACGGGACATGATCGCCTTTGTGACGGGTCAGGTCGCGGCGGGTATGAGCGTTGCCGATCTTGCGCGTGCGACGGGGCGGGATAGGGCGCGACTTTCCCGCCTCCATGGGCTTGCTTCCGCGCCAGATTTCGTTGCCGCCCGCCTTGACGATGTGCCTGTTCGAGCGGCTGTCGCGCTGATGAAAGCGGCGGCGCACGACGAGGCCGGGGTGAAGGGGTTTCTTGATCGCTCGTCCATTGGCTCACTCACGGTTGCTGCCAGCGAGGCGTTTGCGCGTGACCTGGGTAAATCTCCGGTTGGGGAAAGGGATAGTGGTCCTGGTCCTTCGGCGCCGATCATTGCCGAACCTGCCGCTGCGGTTGAAGCGGGAGAGCGCCCAAAGCGACCCCGCGCAGTTCATCGGGATGAGGGTGATGCGGTCGTCACTCGCTTTATCGATGTCGATGGAAGGCGTGGACGCTTGATAGAGGCGCTGGTCCACTTCGACGATGAAGACCAGGCGCGCACTGTCCGATTTGGCAGCTAGCTATCACCCCCTTCTTTTCCGCGTATTCGCTTCGCAAGTTGATGGGAGATTGTGGCCCGAGCCACAGATTCGAACCCAAATTTGTAGAGGTTGTTTTAGGGCAGGATAGGGGTTGTGGTTGCCATTGTATTACAGTAGCTTAGCAAGCGAGGATTGATGATGGCAACCGCAACAACCTCCACCGAAGGCAAGACCAGCATGACGGTCCGCCTAGACCGGGCCACGCTCACGGCATTCGATGCATTGGCCGAGGGCAGGGGAGGGCGTAGCGCGCTCCTTCGTTCATTGTTGGATCAGGCAATGCGCCAGGCCGGCAATGCTCCGAAGGTGCAGGCCCGAGCAGAGCCGGCGACCAATCGCGTGTCTTTCCGCGTTACTGATGCCGAGATGGCCGTTCTGGATGTTCGTGCTGCGGCGCGCGGAACCGATAGGGCAGGGTGGGTGAAGGCGCTCATGCGCCGCCACATCGGTCTAAAAGGAAATGTGGACGATGGCCTTCGTGAAAGCCTTGGCCCGGTGCGGATGCAGTTGCAGCGCATCGGCCGCAATCTCAACCAGGCGATGAGGGCGGGCAACGCGGCGATGATGGCCGATAGCGGCCTGCAAATCGAACGCGAGCTTCGCCGCATCACTGAGATGCGCCAGGACGTTAATGAGCAGATCACTGCGCTGGGCGAAGCGCTGCGGGGCGATCTTTCTTATTGGAAGGTCGCCGACTGATGGCTTTCGGTGAGCGCGAGGATGAATTGTGGGGCGTACTGAAGCCGACATTTCGGCCGCTTGTGTCCGGCGATCCCAATATCAAATATGCCAAGCATCTGTTGAACCAGACCGGCCCTTTCAAGCCGGTGACGCATGTCGGGCTGCCACGCGCCGACTCTCGCGCCGTTCTGGCCCGTGTAGTCCGCAAGGCGCCCGAAGTTCTGGTGAAGGTCACAGGGCGCAAGAAGGGGGCCGACCATCTTGGCGCGCATTTGACCTATATGGGTCGCAACGGCGAGATCGGGATCGAAACCCGAGACGGCGAGGTGATTACCGACAAGGGTGATCTTCAGCAGATCGCGCAGGAATGGTCTGATCCGCTTTATTGGCGGCAACGTGCCACTGTGTCCGCCGTCTCGATGGTGTTCTCGATGCCGGAAGGGACGAACCCGGAAACGGTACGGCAGGCTGTGCGGGAGACGGCCGAGCGGATGCTTGGCGACAATCATGATTATCTGATGGCGCTGCATACCGACACGCCGAGGCCGCATGTTCATCTGACCGTCCAGGCCGAGGGGCTGGATGGTGAGCGTTTCGATCCCCGGCGCGAAGATCTGTTCAAATTCCGTGAGACATTTGCCGAGGCGATGCGGAGCCGGGGAGTGGAGTGCGAGGCGACGCCACGCTGGACGCGAGGGCAGGGTAGGGCTGGCACCAGCATGGCTCTTGCCCAGATGCGTGAGAAGATCCGGCGGGGTGTGTCACTACAGCCGACAGAGGCGGATATGCGACAGGCGCGCGAGGCATTGGCCATAGCGAGCGGGAAAGCGGAATCTCCGCCATTTGTCGCACGCGCGCAGGCGCGGTGGGAAACCACCCGTCAGCAATATGAGAAGGCGGCAGACGGTTTCGAACGGTCTGGCGATCCGCGCGATCAGGCCTTTGCCAAGGAGCTTCGCACGTTCCTGAAGGATCGAACGACCATCGAGACGGTTCCCGATCGGGTGCTGAAGGATGCGCTGGAACGCATAAGGCGTGCCCAAGAGCGACAGCGTGACAATCCACCAGATAGGAAGCCTTTTGCTCCTTCCCCGTCTGATCGAAAGCGATAGGGGCGGCGATCAGCGCATTTGCTGGCGGAGGCGGTATTGCTGCGCGGGAGACTATCAGCCTCCAGATCCGGTTTCAGGTCATGATCCGATTGCTTCTATCTTTGCAGATCTTCAGGCTTGGCCGAGCGTCGGTGGCTGAGCGGTTGTTTTTGCCGAAAGGTTTGGGAGAGAATCCTCCGTTTCGGAGTAAATAATTATACCACCGCTAAATAACTGATTGCGGGTCCATTTTGGATTTGATAGCGCCGCAAATACGGGGGAATATACATGAGGGGTCGGTCGTGTCCTCCGCACATGGGGTGATTTTGCGGGGGATGTCGTTTGTTTGGGCCTATCAATTTTCCAGAAATTCTTGTCGCGGGCGGCGCCCAGGCTGAAACCACCCAACCTGAATGACCTCCGCTGCCGTTGAGGGCGGCGGATTCGATGGAAGTTCCAAAACATCTTCCTTCTCGGATTCTGTCCTTTCCTCCTTTGTCCTGTTGGCGAAATTCCTTGGGGTTCCCGCTGATCCCGCGCAGATCGCGCACGACCATGGCGAGCCTGCCGACGGCTATGGTCTGGAAGACCTGGCGCGGATTTCCAGGCGGCTGAAGATCGTCGCAAAGATTCGCTCCGCCTCGCTTGCCGATCTGGCGAAGCTGCCTTTGCCCGCTCTCGCTGAACTGCGCGACGGACAGATCGTCATTCTGCTGAAGGTCGATCAGCAGGAGGAGGCTCTCCGCTTCCTGGTCCAGCGCGGCGATGGCGAGAGGCCGGAGGTGTGGACCAGCGGTGAGATGGACGGGCGTTTTGCTGGCCGTCTGTTGCTCATGACTACGCGCGAGCAGATGGCGGGGGTTTCGCGTCCCTTCGACATCAGCTGGTTCATTCCCGCGCTGGTCAAATATCGCGGCGCCTTGCGCGATGTACTGATCGGCTCCTTCTTCCTGCAATTGATGGGACTGGTTTCCCCGATCTTCTTCCAGCTGGTGATCGACAAGGTGCTGGTGCATCAGTCGCTGACCACGCTGGACGTGCTGGCAATCGGCCTTGCAACCGTACTCATGTTCGAGACTCTGCTCTCGGCCCTGCGCAACTGGCTCTTTGCCCATACCACCAACAGGGTGGACAGCGAATTGTCGGCACGCATGTTCCGCCATCTCCTGAACCTGCCGCTTTCCTATTTCGAGGCACGGCGGGTGGGCGACAGCGTGGCGCGCGTGCGGGAACTGGAACGCATCCGCGAATTTCTGACGTCGAATGCCGTGACGGTAGTGATCGATCTCTTCTTCACCATCGTCTTCTTCATCGTCATGTATCTCTACAGCCCGATGCTGACGCTGATCGTGGCGCTGTCGATACCCATTTATGCGGTCATCTCGATTGTCATCACGCCGCCCTTACGCGCGAAGCTGGACGAGAAGTTTAAGCGCGGGGCGGAAAACCAGGCTTTCCTAGTCGAAAGCGTGACCGGCATCGGCACCTTGAAGGCGATGGCGGTCGAACCGCAAATGCGGGCGAAATGGGAAAAGCAGTTCGCCGGTTACACCAATACCGGCTTTGCCGTGGCGACCCTTGCCAATTGGGGCAGCCATCTCATCCAGGTCGTATCCAAGCTGACGACGGTCGCTATCCTCTACTTCGGGGCGAAGGCGGTGATCGCGGGTGATCTGAGCGTGGGGTCGCTGGTTGCCTTCAACATGCTCTCCGGGCGCGTCGCGCAGCCGATCCTGCGCCTCTCGCAGCTCTGGCAGGATTTCCAGCAGGTCCGCATTTCCGTCGACCGCCTGGGGGATGTGCTCAATACCCCAGCCGAGCCTGAGCATAATCCCAATCGTGCCAGCCTGCCGCCGATCCGGGGCAAGGTTGAATTCGACAAGGTCCGCTTCCGTTACCGCCCCGACGCGCCCGAAGCGTTGCGCGGCGTTAGCCTCACGGTCGAAGCGGGTGAGATGCTGGGCATCGTCGGGCCATCGGGTTCGGGTAAGTCGACGCTCACCAAGCTGGTCCAGCGCCTCTATGTGCCTGAGCAGGGACGGGTGCTGGTCGACGGCACGGATCTGGCTCTAGTCGATCCGGCCTGGCTGCGGCGGCAGATCGGTGTCGTTCTTCAGGAGAACATCCTCTTTAATCGCTCGGTCAGAGAGAATATCGCGCTCGCCGACCCCACCATGCCGATGGAACGGGTGATGGCTGCAGCGAACCTCGCGGGCGCGCATGACTTCATCCTAGAGCTGCCGCACGGTTATGACACGGTCATCGACGAGAGGGGCGGCAATCTTTCCGGCGGCCAGCGCCAGCGTATGGCGATCGCGCGGGCGCTGATCGGTAATCCTCGCATCCTGATCCTCGATGAGGCCACCAGCGCGCTCGATGCCGAGAGCGAGGACATCATCCAGACCAACCTGCGCCGTATCGCGCAGGGGCGCACGGTGATCATCATTGCCCATCGCTTGTCGGCGGTACGCCAGTGCCATCGCATCGTTACAGTCGAGGGAGGGGCGATCACCGAGGTCGGCAATCATGAGAGCCTGCTCAAGTCCGGTGGCCGTTATGCGCAGCTTTACACCAAGCAGATGGGGCAGGTGGCATGAAGGCCTGGGCTGCTGCAACCTTCCCGACGCTCAGTCATCATTGGCGGGTGCTCAAGATCAGCTGGACGATGCAGAACGAGGCGGACAAGGCCAAGCGTCCGATCAGCGACCATGAATTCCTGCCCGCGGCATTGGAGATCATGGAGAAGCCGCCCAGCCCAGGGCTACGCATGCTTCTGCTCCTCCTCTGCGGACTCTTCACCATTGCTCTTATCTGGTCTGCGATTGGCAAGGTGGATGTCGTGGCGGTCGCCAGCGGCAAGGTCATTCCGTCATCCAATGTGAAGATTATCCAACCGATCGAAATCGGCTCGGTTGGTGCGATCCATGTGCGCAACGGTCAGCATGTCACCAAAGGGCAGTTGCTCGTGGAACTCGACCCGACCTTGGCGGGCGCCGATGAAGCGCAAGCAGGGCAGCAGCTTCTCTTTGCCAATGTGATCCGTGCCCGCAATGATGCCTTGCTGGCTTATCTCGCTGACAGATCGGCGCGCTTCGTCCCACCGGCTGGGACACCCGAGGGCGTGTCTGCCACTCAGGCCCAATTTGTTCACGCCGCCATCGCGGAATATGAGGCGCAGCGTGCCAGCCTGAATGAACAGCGCGCGCAGCAGGCTGCTGAGCTCTCTTCGTCTGAAGCGGAAATCACCAAGCTGAAAATGACCCTTCCGTTGGTGGAACGCCAACTCGCCGCGCGGAATGAACTGGCGGAGCGAGGCTATTATTCGAAGCTGAAGGCGCTCGAATATGAGCAGCTGCGGCTTGAGCACATTCAGAACATCGCGGTCCAGCAGGCGGCCGCCGCCAAGGCGCGGGCTGCCATGGGCGCGCTGGACGCAGAACTCTCCAAATTGCGCGAAGGCTTTGCCAAGGGCGCCGTGACCGAACTATCCGAAGCGACCGACAAGTCGGCGCTGGCGGTCCAGGAACTGCACAAATCGGAACGCCGTCGAGCATTCCAGGAACTGCGCGCGCCGGTCAGTGGCACGGTGCAGCAGCTCGCGGTTACAACCATCGGTGGCGTGGTTCAGCCTGCGCAGCCGATCATGGTGATTGTACCGGACGGCAGCGATGTTGAGGTCGAAGCCATGATCCTCAACAAGGACATTGGTTTTGTGCGCGAAGGCCAGGGTGTGCGGGTTAAGCTCGAAGCGTTTCCGTTCACCGATTATGGTCTGATCGAAGGCGTGGTCGAGACGATCAGTCGGGATGCGATCGAGCAGAACCAGCAAACGGCACTGCGGGATGAGAAGAATCGCCCGGTTCAACCGGGGCTGGTCTATGCCGCACGTATTCGACTGAAGCAGCGAGCGATCAAGGTAGCTGGTAAGGATCAGTTGATTGGGCCAGGCTTGGCCGTACAGGCTGAGATAAAGACCGGGGATCGGCGGATTATTCAGTATCTGCTTTCACCCATCGTGCAGTCGCTTGATGAAGCCGGGAGGGAGAGATGAAACTGGCACGTAATTGGAGCCGGCTGGCTCTGTGTGCGATTGGCACAGCTCTTCTAGGCACGGCTGGATGCGCTGGTTCCAGTTACATGGGCATGTCCTTGGCGCCCGGTCAAACCACATCAGAAGTGCAACTACTCGCGCGGCGTGCACAAGCAGGTGAAAAGCAGGCTCAACTCGATTTGGGTATTCGGTTTGAAGAAGGCAACGGTGTGCCACAGGACTGGAAGCGGGCGATAAGTCTTTACCGCCAAGCAGCGACGGACAGCAATGGGGCGACATGGGTTTATGCGCCGTCGCCGGGCAACGGTGCTCCAGCCCGAGTTATCGCGGTTGATAACGGGATGAAGCAGATGGGATTAGAAGAGGCACGACGCCGTTTAGAAATTGCGCTTCAAAGGCAGGACAACAAATGAGCTTTATCAGCGATGGCAAGAGAACCTGGGATCCTGATCGACAGTTTGAACTAAAAAGAACCGGAGGTGGTAAAGATGGACTCTATAGCTTTGAGTTGTCCTACTATCACGGGTCGATATTTTTTTCTGCCGAATGGAACCCATATAAAGTTGGTGAAGAATTTCGTGTCAATAATAAGGAAAATCCGAATGATGACACAATTGTTGAATGGATTGTTTGGATAAACTCTCTTCTGCCCGGATTCGATAAGGTCTCAACGCAGGATATAATCCGAGAAGCAATGAAATCGTTTGAAAGCGGATATGGTAACGCGACTTTGAGAGGGTTTCCAGTGAGAGATGTGGTCTGCAAGTTCGAAGGGAAATTTGCATGAGCAGTGCAGCGTATGAAGCCGCGTTGAACCGTCTCAAAAGCGGCCCAACTCTTGCTCCTACTTGGACCATTCAAGAACTGCGAGAGATTTCTACCTCGCTTAGTGCTCAAGCTAAATCGGGAACGACAACATTATTGTACGGAGGTAGGCTTTATCTTGAGGATGGAACGTCTATCGGTGCCGGCGAAGCGGCAAATATTTTGTATAAATCTGATCCGGAAAAATACTCCATCCTCGATCAGACGGATCGTGGGCAGCTTTTCGATACAGATGAATTTAAATATGCGCTTGAAGAAGCTATTCCTAATGATGAAGAATTACGCAAAACTTACCTCTCTGGAATAGAGACGCCCGATGGTCAATTAAGTTTCTTTGCACAAGCGTCGAAGGAATTTGCCGGTAGTGCCGATGGTGCTGTGGTTGTACTGTCTCCAAACGGTTTACTTGATCGAACGGTATCTACTATCGAGCTGCCTGAGAT
Organism: Sphingobium sp. TomTYG46; assembly: GCF_055396345.1. Classification (NCBI taxonomy): domain Bacteria; kingdom Pseudomonadati; phylum Pseudomonadota; class Alphaproteobacteria; order Sphingomonadales; family Sphingobiaceae; genus Sphingobium; species Sphingobium sp. TomTYG46. The sequence continues at coordinate 66,290 of NZ_AP027326.1, read as the reverse complement.
TCTGGATAATTTGGCGGATCCGAGCAAGCCACATGTAACTTCCATCAATGGCCTTGCGCCAACCGATCTTTATAATTTGCGGAATACCGAAGAACTTCTCGGTACTTCAGAAGCGGCTAGGGCGACCGTTTTCGAGACTGTCGCCGCGAAGACGAATGCCGATCTTCACGATTACGCTACTATATCTAATAGTAACGGAACGCACATTTCTGTGAACGAAGGATGGCTGGAATCTAATAAGATAGATGCAACGCCTTTCAGTACCTTAGTCGATGGCGATGAAATTAAAAAGATCGACGTGTGGGCCTTCGACCCGGCCGCGGGCAAAACGATTGCGGAACAAGCGCGAGATTTGCGCGCTGCTGCGCGGCTGGCGAATGCAGCAGGTGACGTGCTTCACAAAGTCGGCACGCTTGCGGCAATCCTGACGATAGGTGAAATAGCGGATAGGCTGGATGCGGGAGATGTGGAAGGAGCCAAACAAATAGTCAGGCAGGAGGCTGCTGGCTGGATTGGAGCGGAAACAGCAATACTTGCCGCTCAACCGGTGTTGGCGCCGCTTTATGCCGTACCAGTGTGGGGACAAGCGGCCGGTATAGTTCTCAATGTGGTGATTGGTGGACTAGGTGCTGTAGGAGCCCAATCGCTAGAGCCGCGAATTACGAAGGCATTTAACGATGCTCTGGCTGCTACCGCACCTGTTGGCCAAGCTGGTAACGGATATACCTTTAACCGCACGATATTGCCGAGCAATGGCGATTGGTGGCTGGATCAGGTAAAAAACGAAGAGGGAACAGTAGAGATAGTCGTAGTCGCTCGACGGCTGGAGGACGGTTCTTTACAAGCAAGCAACTTTTATCTCGATGTCTATACCCCCAAGACTATCGATGGTATATTTGAACGAGAAACATTAGCGGCGCTTACCGCAGGGCTTGGCGGCGTTCCCAAGCCTCAAATGGACGATGCTGGCTTAGGAAAAACTATTGAGCAGGTAAGCCGTAGCGGTGGTACCGTTGTCCTCATAGAAAATCATGGCCAGTTGCAAGCAGGTATTCTAAAGCCTGGGCAATCGGTTGGTTCTGGCCAACGTCTTGCCGGTAATCTCTCTGCTGAAGACGGTGCTATTCATTTTCGTTCGCCTGATGGTCAGTTCCAAGCTACGAAGGATGGCGACTTAACGATCATCGAGCGACCCGGAGAACCGCTCAAAGTTTATAGCTCTAAGAATAGATTAGGGATAGATTTCGGAGATGCGGGATCTGTTCTGGGGTCAACGCTAGGCTATCGCCTTGCGGGAGGGGATGCACTTGCCGGTGTTTTATACTCTTCGACTTTGAAGACGATCGGCGGTGCGTTGGGCGATGTTCTAGATATCGAATTATTCTCGTCAGGAAATCAAGTCGAGAAAGTCGTTAGTAATCTAGATGATAGCTTTATTGCCAATTTGAAATCCGCGGGCATTGGTGCTCTGTCGTCATTCCTGACGGCGGAACTCATTAATGCAATTGGGATCGATGGCCTCGCGGGTGGACTCGCGAACAGTGCCAGCGGCTCTTACATGACGGCGATTATTCAGGCACTGCCGGAACTTATAAATGGCACAACCAACCTCGGCAATGTGCTGGGAAGCGTCAACGTAGGTAATGTCATCGGCGGATTCCTCGGGTCAAAGCTGGCCGCGGAAATCATTTCCTTTGATACAGTTGGTGGACAAATTGGTTCCGCCGTCGGAGCCGCCCTGGGTAGTGCCGCGGCGCTGAGTAGCGCAGTGGGCTTGGTGGCCGCTGCACCCGGAACTACTGCTGCCTTGGCGCAGCTGGGCGTTCTCGCTGGACCTGTTGGAGCTGCAATAGGCGCTTTCGTCGGGTTTATTCTTGGCGGTCTAATTGGCTCAGTGTTGGGTGGGACGCCAAGCTCCTGGGCCGAATCCCAGTGGGATGAGGGCGAAGGCAAGTTCGTCGTCGCCAATGTTCGGTCAAGACATGGCGGCTCGAGGAAAGCCGCTCGCTCTCTTGCATCAGTTGCCTCGGAAACCTTCAACGGTATTCTTTCCGCGACGGGCGGCGAGTTGCTCGATCCAACGGCGGTTCAGGCCGGCACCTACGGTATGAGGGGCAAGAAGTTCGTCTACAAGCCCTTGCGCGCGGACGACATCACCCAAAAATTCTCCGGCAAGGACGCCGCGACGCGCGCCATCGGCTTTGGCGTCTTTACCGGCCTTACTGATCCCAACTTCAAGATCGCGGGCGGCGATGTCTATGTGAAGCGCGCGCTCTACAACACATTCGAGATGGGCGGCCTAGATCCGCGTGACTTCGATGCCAATGTTCTCCTCGGCAATATCGCCTCGGCCCGAGCTTATGAAAACTACCTCGCCAATTCGACGGTGATCAACGCGTTGGTTGCGGCCGAACCCGACAGCGTGTTCGCCGCCGAGACGATGATCAACCTCGCCCGCGCGGTTGAACTGGGGCTGACCCGCCGCCATGCGAGCGATTGGTATGGCGGCTTCTCCTATCTGATCCAGGAGGCGCAGACCAACGCTGGGAATGTCGAGTTCGGCTTCGACTATGATCCCTATTCGGACAAGATCAGTCGCCTGATCGGCGTCGGCGATTATGTGCTGGGCGACGCCATCGACATCGCCGGCCAGACCATGATCGAAGCGGGCGCCGCTAACGACGTCATTGACCTGCGCGGCAAGAAGCTTGCGGACCAGAGCGGCTATACCATCAATGGCGAGTTGCAGGATGATATCGCCGTTTCGGGCGCGGATTTCACCGCGACCAGCACGACCGTTAATTTCACCGCCGGCGAGTATCGCAAGCAAGTGAGTGTCGCGATCGCGAACGATGCCGACAGTGCGATCGAAAACTTCCTTGCCAAATTGTCGAACGGCACGGGCGTGAGCTCCATCGGAGGCGACGTGGGCGCCACGATCATCAGCGACGCCTCGTCCGCAGCGCACCTCTTGGTAGGCAGGAGCTTTGCGTCGGAAACGGACGGTTATGCCGTCTTCCGCCTTAGCCTGTCGAAAGCGGTGAGTGCGTCGGTGACCGTCGGTTTGGCCTTGCAGGACGGGCGTGCAAGTGGTCAGGGCGCGGACTACGGTGCAACGGGTGCCGGTAATCTCCAGGTTTCGCTCGATGGCATCGCTTGGACTAATGCAACCAGCGGGACTTTTGCCGCCGGTACGACCGAACTTTTCGTGCGCACTGCGGTGATCGCCGACAATGTCCTCAACCCCGAATATGTTGGCCCCACCACGAATCCGCTCACGGGCGAAGTGACACCGGGCAACGGCAAGCCGCAATATCTGAACGTCGAGGGCAATGAGAGCTTCACCCTGACGGCTACGGTGACGGCAGGAGCCAGCGCGCTCGCCAATGGCACGACGCCGGTATCCGGCAAGGGCACGATCATCGACGCCACCAGTGGCTCTCAGCCCTATGTCTGGCTCGACAATGTGATCGTGCACGAGGATAGCGGCACCGCGACCTTCACCATTTCGCGCAGCCCGAGCACGAGCGAGGCGGCGTCCATCACCTTCTCCACCGCCGACCGGCGCGAGCTTGCCATCGACGTCGCGGCCACGGTCGATGGCGGCGCGGGCAATGACACGATCTACGCCTCCGACCTGGGCGATAACATCTTTGGCGGCGACGGCAACGACACGCTCTATGGCGGTCGCCTCGACGACTGGCTGCTGGGCGGCGACGGCGACGATGTACTCGACGCGGGCACGGCCGACCAGAATGCGCTCGGCGGTGACGGCAATTATCTGAACGGTGGAGCGGGCAATGACCTATTGCGCGGTCGCGAAGGTTCCGATTGGCTCGAAGGAGGTGAGGGGGTTGATATCCTGACCGGCGGCGCGGGCGATGACGTTCTTGCTGGCGGCGCTGGTAACGGCGATGACCTCCAAGGCGGCGCTGGTTCGGATCAATATCTGTTCCGACGGGGCGATGGCGCCGACGTTGCATTGGATGATCCGGGTTCGGCAGGGGCTAATGATCCTGTCAGTGCGCGTATTGCAGCAATTAAGTCTGGCACGGTATCGCGAGATTGGCTCGCGGGAGGGGTATATTCTGAGAATGGTGCGCCCAATGGCGGCGAAGATTCGCTGGTTCTCGGACAGGATATCACGTTCGAGGATATTCAACTCGTTCGCGGCGGGGCGCTGTCGGGGACGACATCGAACGATCTGATCATCCAGTTGTTGCAGAAGGACGCTAACGGTAATCGCGTGCCGTCGGCTGACCGGTTGCTCATGCGGGACTGGTTCAACAGCTACAAGCGGATCGAGTGGCTTGTCCTTTCCGATGGACAGGCGGTCCGTATCGGTGACTTCACCTCTTTTATCGTCGGAACAGACGGTAATGACGTCATCATTGGTACAGACGGGCGCGATTTCGCCGTCGCTGGAGCCGGTGATGACTGGTTGTCCCTGTTGGCCGGAGATGATGTCGGTATCGGCGGAAAAGGCAGTGATTGGATATCGGGCGACGCGGACGACGATTTGCTCATTGGTGGCAATGACGACGATCATGTTCTGGGCGGAACCGGCAACGACATGCTCTCCGGTGATGCCGGCGCGGACGAAATATATGGCGGCGCAGGCAAGGACATACTGTCTGGAGGACGAGGCCATGGGGATATTGTTGCTGGAGGCACGGGTGACGATATTTTCCGTTACAATCGCGGCGATGGTATTGATGTTCTGATCGATGATTTCTCAGGAACCTGGGAAACCATCTGGCAAAACGGGGCCTATGCCTCCGGCTATGTCAGGGACGCGAACAACCGCGTTCTCAAAGGCAGCGATGTCGTTTTCGACGGTACGAACTGGATCGGGCGTATCCAATATGACGTGACCTCACAGACGCTAACGCGCCTTATCCCGGAGGCTGATGGCAGTTTTGGGAAGGACGCTACCGTTGCGGGAGAAGCCGGCGACGCGCTCGAATTTGGCCTTGGTATCAATATCCAGGACATCATGCTGGCTCAGGCGGGCTATGACCTGGCGATTGGCATCTCGTCGGAAAATTCAGGAAACGATTTCACCAGCCTGAGCGACAAGTTGATATTGTCCGACTGGTATCGCAATGCGGATCGGCCAGTCGAACAGTTCGTCTTCGCGGCCACTGGAATTCTGAACACCGAAACGACGCAGCTGATTGGGGGAACCGACGGATCGGACAGTCTTGCCGGAACATCGATGGCGGACTGGATCACGGGTAATGGGGACGACGACGTCATCGCGGGCGGTGCTGGCAATGATATCCTGGCGGGCAATAGCGGCTTCGACACGCTCAAAGGTGAAAGCGGAGACGACGTCCTTTATGGCGGCGCAGGCAATGACGTGCTCGATGGCGGCTTGGGCAACGACATTCTAAGTGGCGGAGCGGGGCAGGATACAGCTTCCTACGTCTCGGCGAGCGGTTGGGTGCGTGCTGTGCTTTCGGCCGGTTGGTCGAACGCGGGTCAGGCGGCAGGGGATACATATGACAGTATCGAGGATCTGACCGGCGGCTCCGCCGCCGATATCCTGGGCGGTGACGAAGATGACAACGTCCTGACCGGCGGCCAGGGCAACGATACCCTGCGAGGCGGGGACGGCGATGACACCTATGTGTGGAATATCGGGGACGGCGCCGACAACATCAAGGACGTCGCATTTTCCGTAGAGGAGGTCGTGACAAGCGCGGGCCAACTCGCCGACGGATATTCCGTCAAGTCGTGGGCGGCCACTGGCGCGACCGAGCCGGTTTCGGGATACCGCTATTGGCGGCTGCAGATCCAGGATTCCAGCGGCGCGCTGGTCTATGACAGCAGCAGCTATGTCTATGCCCCCTTGGCTAACCCGGCCGCGCCGGTCCCTTCCGCCTATATCCAGACGGGCTGGCTTGGCGGATTCTCCAGGACTAACGGGCAGCAGGTCACCCGTTTCGCCTATGACAGCTCGGTATCGGGCGGCGAGGATGTGCTCGAGTTCGGGCAGGGCATTGGCCTTGGCGATCTCAAGTTCACGCGGACCGGCAATGATCTTCTGATCCAGTACACAGGATCGTCTACCGCCCAACTCATCCTCTACGATCAGTTCACGGCGAATGGCGCCATCGAGACGCTGCAGTTCGCCGATGGGTCGTCCGTGCCGCTGAGTTCGATCTTGACGGCGACGAGTGCGGCCCAGCTTGCCGGTTCTTCGGGTGATGACCTGCTTCTCGGACAATGGGGGGCGTTCGCCGACAATCTCGCGGGCGGCGACGGCAATGACGTTCTCGTGGGCTATGCGGGCAACGACCTCCTTTATGGCGGGAATGGCGACGACGTCTTCGAGGGCGGCCTGGGCGCGGACCTCATCGATGGCGGCGCGAACTCCGCTTCCACCGAGGTCGGTTGGGGCGATACGGCGCGCTATGCGCGGTCTGCGTCAGGAGTGCAGATCGATCTTTCGACCGGAGCGGGCACGGGCGGCGACGCCGAGGGCGACAGCCTGGTCGGCATCGAGAATCTCGTCGGCTCGGAATTTGCCGACACCCTGGTTGGCGACGCGGGCGGTAATCGCCTGTCCGGTCTTGGCGGCAACGACGTGATCAATGGCGGCGCGGGCGCCAACGTCCTCGACGGCGGCGATGGCGACGACTTCATCAATGGCGGCAATGATGTCGATAATATCGACGGCGGCGATGGCAATGACGTTATCTATGCGCTCGACGGCGATGATCTGATTCAGGCTTCAGCGGGCAACGACCAGATCTATGGCGGGGCTGGCGACGATCAGATTCTCGGCGACGCCGGGGACGATCATCTCGAAGGCAATTGGGGCAATGACCAGTTGCAGGGCGGCGACGGCGCCGATGTTCTTGTCGGTGGCGACGGCAATGACATGCTGGCCGGTGGCGCGGGTGCGGACTGGCTGCAGGGCGACGCCGGCGACGACACCTATCTCTTCGATGCCCGGTCGGGCAGCGACACGATTGCCGATGGCTCGGGGGTCAACAGCATCGTCTTCGACCAGTCGGTCAGCATCGACGATGTCTGGCTCACCCGCCAGGGCAACGACCTGAAGATCGGCGTCATCGGCGGCGATGCGACGATCACCGTCAGCAATTATTTCAGCGCTGCTAATCCGTCTCTGGTCCGCACGATCAGCACGGCCACCCATACGCTGTTCCTGAACTACGCAATCCCGCTTGTCGGTGACATGTCGGCGAGTAGCGCCTCGACACCCCAAGCCATGCCGGCGGCCATCGCGTCTCAACTTGCCACCTACTGGCATGAGGGACATAAGGCCAAGCCGACTGGCGCCGCGCTTTCCCTCTCGATCAATGAAGACAGCGCCAGCACTCCGATGGCGACCGGCGCCGTCGACCATGACGAGAATATCCTGGGCTATCAGCTCAGCGACGGGCCGGCGCATGGTTCCGCTGCCATCGATGGGACGAGCGGCGCGTTCGTCTACACACCTGATGCCGACTTCAACGGCGCGGACAGCTTTACCGTTGTCGTCTCGGATGCGGATGGCCAATCCACCGCGATCGCCGTCAATGTCAGCGTCGCGGCGGTCAATGACGCGCCGCGCGATATACGCACCGCCGATGGCGCTTCCATTGCGGTGATCGAAGGCGCCGCCGGTTCCCCGACCGGCGCGGACAGTCCGGTCAAGCAACTGGCCGCCACCGAGATCGAAGGCGAGGCGATGACCTTCTCGCTCGCTAATGATGCAGGCGGCCGTTTCGCCATCACTAGTGACGGGCTGCTGATCGTCCAGAACCCCGCGCTTCTCGACCATGAAGCCGCGACCTCGCATATGGTCCGCGTCCGGGTGACCGATATTCATGGCGCGGCGGCGGAGAAGGATTTCACCGTCACCGTCGAAAACTGGAACGAGGCGCCCGACACGCCGGCGCTGGCGGAATCCCGGGCCATGGTGCCCGAGCCTCTTCCCGCGGGTCTCGCCAATAGCTGGGCAGCGCGCTTCACCCTGTCGGATGTGGATGGAACCACGCCCGGGTTGCGCCTCGTCAGTAATCCGTCCAACCGCTTCAAGGTCGTCGGCAATGAAGTTCGGTTCGCCGACGGTTTCGAGCCCGATTTCGAAACGCTCTACAATAGCGGCCTGACCGCTTCGGACAGCGATGGCGACGGGCAAATGGAGATCGTTCTTTCGGGAACGGTCGATGCCACCGACGGCAGCCTCTCGTCGCCCGGCAGCACGGCTTTCTCGATCCGTATCGAAGACGTCAATGAAGCGCCGACCGCGCTCGACTGGACGGCGAGCGTCGCCTCGGTCGCCGAGCGCGACCGGGTCGCCAATGGCACGACGCTGCCCGCCGTAACCATCGGAACGCTCAATGTTGTCGATCCCGACATCGCCGGCTTTGCGGATGCGAGCTACAGCTATTCGGTATCCGACGGCCGCTTCGAGGTTGTAGGCAATGTCCTTCGCCTGAAGCAAGGCGCGGCGCTTGACTATGAGGCGGGAAGCAGCGTGACCTTCACGGTCACAGCGACCGACATGAGCAGTGCGCCGCTCTCTATTCAGCGGACGATCAATCTCGCTGTCGACAATCGCGATGACGTGCTTGAGGGCGACGCCAATGCCAACACCCTCCTTGGTCAGCAGAACCGCGATCTTCTCTATGGCTTTGGCGGCAATGACTATGTCGATGGCGGCGATGGCGACGATTGGATCGACGGCGGGGCCGGTGACGATGAGCTGCACGGCAAGAATGGCAATGACACCATCTATGGTGGGGACGGCGCCGACAGCATCTACGGCGGCGTGGGCAATGACAGCCTTTATGGCGGTGCCAATAATGGCGGCACGTTCGATGTCATCTATGGCGGGGACGGCAATGACCAGCTGAATGGCGAGGATGGTGACGACATCCTGCTCGGCGGTCTTGGCAGCGACCAATTGGTCGGCGGCGCGGGTTCGGACTGGGCTGATTATAGTTTCTCAAGCTCGGGGGTTTCCGATACGACAGGCGTGACGGTCGATCTCGCCACGCCTTCCGCCAATACTGGGACTGCAGCGGGCGACAGCTATTCCAGCATTGAAAATCTCCGGGGCACGGGCGTTGCCGATACGCTGAATGGAGACGGCTCCGCCAACCGGCTGGAAGGTCTAGGGGGCAATGATACGCTACGTGGCCGCGCGGGTGATGATAATCTGCAGGGCGGCAGCGGCAACGATACGCTATATGGCGATGACGGTGCCGATACCCTGCTGGGCGACGATGGCGATGACATCATCTATGGCGGCGCTGGCAACGACACGTTGCTGGGCGGAGCGGGCAACGATCAACTCTACGCCGAGAGCGGGGACGATTATCTTGATGGCGGCGCGGGTAATGACCTGCTGAACGGGGGTATCGACAACGACACCTATATCGTGACCCGCTCGTCCGAGGCCGACACCATCTACAATTATGATCCTTCTGGCGATGATGTCGATGTGCTGGGCTTCCAGGACACCAATGGCGCCATCAATGACGAGGATCTCTGGTTCGAGGCCGTCGGCAACGACATGCGGATCAGCGTGATCGGCACGTCCTCCAGTGTCCTGATCAAGGACTGGTACGTCATTTCCGATGCAAGCAGCCGGTCCAACTACAAGATCGACTTCATCATCGCGGGTACCCGCTACAGCAGCCAGATCAATGTCGAGGGTCTGGTCCAGCTGATGGCGACCAAGACGAAGCCGACGACGGCCGCCCAGCGCGACGCGCTAATGGCCGATCTCACCTATCAGGCGCAATGGGCGACCTATTGGGGCACCAACGCCAAACCGGTCATGTCCGCCATCGGAAACCGGACGGTCAACGAGGACGGGACGATCAGTCTGACGGTCACCGCGACCGACGACATCACGCCCAATGCCAATATCCAGATGTCGGCAACGGTCATCTCCGGATCGTCCGTCATCGCCAATTCGGGGCTGGTGTTCGGCGCCCCCAACTCCAACGGCCAGCGCAGTTTCACGATCAACCCGATTGCGAACGCCAGCGGGACGGCGACAATCCGGGTACAGGCGACCGATGCAGGTGGCGTCACAGAGACCCAGGAATTTACCGTTACGGTCAATGCCGTCGCGGATACGCCGGTGGTCGCGACGTTCGCAGGCGGATCGGGGACGGCGGGGCAGGCAGGCGGCATTCCGCTGACGCTCAACGTCACCTTCCCTGACACCGATGGTTCGGAAATCCAGGAAATCTGGATTTCGGGCATGCCGTCGGGAGTCACGCTCAGCGCGGGCACTTATGATAGTTCGGCAAGTGTCTGGAAGCTCACCCCTGCCCAGACCAGCGGCCTCAAGGTCAATGCGCCGGCGGGCTGGAGCCAGGATCTTTCGCTCTCGGTTACCGCGCGCGCGACCGAAGCGGGGCAGACAGCGGTTTCGACGGTGAAGACGACCACTGTGGTCATCAACGCCCCGCCGACGGGCGCGAGCCTGTCGGGGTCGGTCAACGAGAATGCGGCAAATGGAACGACGGTTGGAACCGTTACCGGCATCGATCCTGATGCTGGCGACACTTTCAGCTATACGCTGATCGACAATGCGGGTGGGCGCTTTGCGCTCACATCTGCCGGCTTACTTAGCGTCGCCAATGGTTCTCTCCTCAATTATGAGGCGGCAACCTCGCATGCGATCACCGTGCGGGTGACCGACAGCTTCGGCCAGATCAAGGACCAGGTGCTTAATGTCGCCGTCAACAATGTGAACGAGGCGAACAGCATGCCGGCGAGCTACGGCATGGGGGTCAACGAGAATGTCGCCATCGGCACGCTTGTGGGCACGGTCGCAGCGAGCGATCCGGACAGTGCGGGCACGGCCTTTGGCCAGCAGCGCTATTATTTCTGGAATGGCTCGGCGGCGAGCGGCACCTCCGCGGATGGGCGTTATGCCATCGACGCGGTGACCGGCCAGATCAAGACCAATGCCGCGCTCAATTATGAAGCCGGTAGCCCTAGCGTCGCCTACACCGTAATCGCGCGGGATAATCAGGGCAACGCGGGCTACAGCCAAAGCTCGACCACTGTGACGATCGGGATCAACAACCTGAACGAGGCCAATAGCCTCGCTGGCTCGACCCTATATGTGAACGAGAATGTCGGCGTCGGAACAACCGTCGGAACCGTTACGGCGAGTGACCCCGATGGATCGGGCGTGGCTTTCGGTCAGCAGCGCTATTGGTTCTGGGACGGCACAAACTATTCCAGCCAGTCCTATGATGGCCGCTATGTGATCGACAATGTCACCGGCGTCATCAAGACGAACGCGGCGCTCAATCGGGAAGCGGCGGAGCCCGGACGCAACTATGTTGTGAGGGCGCGCGATAACCAGGGCAATGCGGGCTATACGGAAAGCGCGGCCAATTTCTGGATCGAGATCGCCAATGTGAATGAGGCACCCAATTCGTCGGGTGCCGAGCAGTGGGCGTTCTTTGATGAGACCGGACTGGGCAGTAATCCAGCCAACACCAATGTGGTCGTTCGCACTCTGCCGCTCAGCGATCCCGATGGAACCACACCCACGTTGGAGTTGGTTACTAATCCGGGTGGATGGTTCAAGGTGGTCGGCAACCAGATCCAGTTCACGGGTGCAAACCTCGATTTCGACTGGTTCAAAAATAACGGCTATGGATATGGCGACTATAATGGAGACGGTCGAACTGAGGCGTATATCGCCGATGTTTGGACTAGGACGAATGATGGCCAATATGTGTCGGCTTCGACGCTGACGAAAGTATTCATCCAGGACATCAACGAGGCTCCCTGGATTGCTGGTGGGCAGAGTTTCGCGATCAACGAACAGCCGGCCAATCCGACGGCCCCGATCATCACGCTCAATTGGGGAGACCCAGATGGGCAGCCTGCCAACGGTCATGTCTTCTCGATCGTGAGCGGCAACGCCGATGGCTATTGGCAGATTGATAACGCTGGCCGCCTGTCTGCGGTGAAAACTTTAGATTATGAAGATGCGGCACACCGTGCCTTTAATCTTCGGGTCCGTGTGGTTGATCAAAATGGAATGGGAATAGCTTCTGAAACGGATGTAGCGATCAATGTTCAAAATGTTAATGAGGCTCCGATAATAAATTCTAGCGCCTCTCCCGTAACAAATTCATTTTTCAAGGGAACGGTATCTAAAAAAAGTGCAAATGTTTTCTGGGTAAATAATAACAGGCCAAATGGAGCAATCGTCTCGTTGAATCCTTATGATCCAGAAGGATCAACTTCATTTTCTTATCAGATAACTGATTTTACAGTCGGTGAAATAAATCATGGCAAGCTAGGATTTTGGGGTGACACTACTAGTCAAATTTCATTATCGGTTAACGCAAATGGGGAAATTATATTTACTGGAGATTATTTAAGATGGGATGGGCTTTTTAAAAAGTCGGACGGTACATATAATATGTCGCTTGTATATGATTTTAATGTCAGAGTTTATGATGGCGGCGGCGCGTATTCAGTAAATCATATGCAGGTAGTGTTTATGAGCGCTTCGTCTTCCAGCGTTCCTCCAATTATTTTTGACTTGGATGGCGATGGTATAGAATTGGTATCCGCAAACGGCAGTGAAGTGTACTATGACATGGACGGTGACAAAGTGGCTGACCGCACAGGTTGGATCGGACGTGATGATGGCATGCTGGTACTTGATCGCAACGGCAATGGGATGATTGACGATGTCAACGAGATATCGTTCGCCGACGAAACTGCCGGAGCGATCTCCGATCTCGAGGGACTTCGTGCTTTCGACAGCGACGCAAATGGCTTCTTTGATAGTAGCGATGATCGCTATGCTGAATTCCGCATTTGGAGAGATGCCAACCAGGACGGGATCAGCCAAAGCGAAGAACTCTATAGCTTGGCTGATGCTGGCATCTCGCAGATCAACCTCACCTTCAATCCGACCGGCGAAGAGCCTGGCGGGAGTGACAATGTGATATACGCGACGTCCGAATATCTTAAGACCGATGGCACGACGGGAACTGTCGGCGACGTTTTTCTTTCGTTCGATCCTTCCGAACTTGCAACTGCGGCGCCCGTCATCCTTGACTATGACGGCGATGGCGCTGGCCTTGTGTCCGTGACCTCAAGCACCGTTCGCTTCGATATGGACGGCGATGGTACGACGGAACGCACAGGCTGGATCGAGTCCGGGGACGCTTTCCTGGCGTTGGACCGCAATGGCGATGGCGAGATATCCGACATTGCCGAAATCTCCTTCGTCGGTGATCTGGAAGGCGCCAAGACCGACCTTGAAGGCCTCAAGGCGTTCGACAGCAACGGCGATGATGTGCTGGACGCGCTCGATGCGCGCTTTGCCGAGTTCAAGCTTTGGTTCGACACCAATGGCAACGGCGTCTCGGATGCGGGTGAGGTGAAGAGTCTCGCCGAAGCCGGGGTCAGCGCCATTGGTCTTTCGTCTGTAGCGCCGGAGAAGAGCGATGACGGCGGCAACATCATCTACGGCAAGGCGAGCTTTACGCGGACGGATGGCACGAACGGCACGGCCCTTGACGCCGGGCTAGCCTATGTGCGCGGTGACGGCAGCGCGGGTGAGGCTTATTCGGCATGGACGGGCACCGAAACGCCCGCCACTTCGGATGATCCCGTTGTCCCGGCGATCGACGTCGAGCGGCAGGAATATGAGCGCAAGTCGAAGCGCTATATGATCTCGACGGCCGGCGGCCAGATGTTCGTTCGTCGGCGGAGTGATACCGCCGTTCTGGACGGACGCTCGGGCCTGGTCGATCCGGCGACCATCCTCTCCTTCTCCAACAAGGATATCGGCATGGTTTCGCCGATCATCCTCGATCTGGATGGCGATGGCGTTGAGATGCGTTCGATCAAGAAAGCCAAGGCCGCATTCGACATGAATGGAGATGGCATTGCCGACAATAGCGGCTGGGTTGGGAAGGGTGATGGGTTCCTCGTCATCGACCGCGACGGTGACGGCAGCATCACCAGTGCTTCGGAACTTAGCTTCCTTACCGAAAAGAGCGACGCCAAGAGCGACCTTGATGCGCTTGGGGCGCTCGATTCCAACAAGGATGGCAAGATCGACGCAAGCGACACCCGCTTCGGTGAACTCAAGATCTGGGTGGATGGCGATGGGGATGGCGCGACCGATAGCGGGGAACTCATGACCCTGGCCGATCACGGCATCACCTCGATCAGCCTGTCGTCACGCGCGGTCGAGCAGAATGTGAAGATCGGATCGAACGTCGTGCTGGCGACCTCGACCTTCACGCGCGCGAACGGTTCGGTCGGGACCCTGGGCGATGTGGCGCTCGCCTACAAGCCCGGCGAAGAAGCTAGCCAGCCCGCGACCGGGTGGGAGACCCTTTTGGCGCGCATGACGCAGCAGATGGCGGCGTTCGGGGCAGAAGGGGGAGAGGGCGAACTGAACACCCGCTCTGTCAAGGCCGAAGCGCTCTATGATTATTTCGCGGCCTGATTATAGGATTTTCGCATGAACGAGACGATACAGAAGGGAGCGGCGGCGGCCGCTTCCACGCCGCCCACGGTCAGCCATATGCTGGGAGAAATGACCTGGCTGCTGACGCAATCGCCGCTGCATCGAGGGCTTTCGATCGGCGACATCGAATGGCTGTTGATGCCGGCGTTGATCCACCAGCAATTCTATGTCTTCCGCGACGGCGACAAGCCCGTGGGTCTCGCGCTTTGGGCGAAATGCAGCCCGGAAGCTGAAAAGAAGCTGGAAGGCGGCATGATCGCACCGGCCAATCGCCTGACGCTCGAGGAGTGGACGTCTGGCGAAGCGATCTGGCTTGTCGATCTTATCGCGCCCTTCGCAAACGGGGAGAACAAGCATCGGGAGATCATGATCGCCGATCTGATCTCTGGGCCGCTGAGCGGCAAGGCGTTCAAATTCCATCAGACGGACCCCGTGTCTGGCGCACGTTCCGTAACAAATATTGGCGCTGACTCGGCTGACAGACTGAAGGCGAACATAGAAGCAGCGCTAACCAAAGGACAATGAGGTCAGTTTTCTAATTGACCCAGCTCAGCGACCACCAGGTGATCGCTGGCGCTGCAATATCTGGTGCTGTTGGATTGCCCGGATGCGTTCATCCTGCTGTTGACGGATCTGGACGCCGGCGATGTTGTCGCCGCGTTCAATCCTGTTAGCGATCTCTTCTTTGCGCTGGCCGACAAAAGTTCCTTGTCGTTGTGTGTCTTGGGGGAAGCGTGCTGCCGCGATCGACATGGCGTGCGCCACATGGCTTTGCGCGCGCTGTAGGGCCGGGTCTTTGGCATTTTCGGTATGGGACTGGCGACGAAAGCGCTCCGCCAAGTCGAGGCGCTGATCGGGCCTTTCCTTGGCATCGCGGACTTGGTTGGGTGTCCGTTGCGCGCGCTGTCGGTTCTCCGCTTCGTTGGCTTGACGGGGCTGGGTGCGTGTCATGGCCGATCCGGTTTGCCCGGCCTGGTCCCGTTCGGCCGCAGCACGGGTCTTGGCGTCTGGCCTGTAGCCTTCGATCGTCAACCCTTGCGCGGCCGCAGCCAAATAGGCGGCTCTCTTGAAATCCGCATCGCCGTTGATCTTGAGGGAGGTCCAACCATTCGCTTTCGCTAGACGCACCAGATCTGGGAGGGCGCTGGCATCGCGCGCCCTGATACGATCGGGCGATATCGTGGCGACCGGCGTTTTATCATGAGCGCTGCGGTAGAGCTTATTGCCCACACGCAGAAAACGGGATTCCAGCTCTTCGGGCATTTCGACGCCAGGGCGTCTCCGGGTGGTTTCACCGCGCGGGTCGGGAGGGTTGAGGTTTTCAGCCATTTATCGCTCCTGTTCGATCACGCCCACTTTTTCGTGGCCGTGCTGCTCCGCCTCGACGTCGACCAGCATGTCAGGAAAATCCGAGATCATGACGCAATCCATCGCGAAGGTTTCGGGATCGGGGTTGGCGAGCTGGTCAGCGTCGGGCAACACGCAAGGAGGAAGATCCTCATCCTCCCGAATGCGCCGGGGGATCGGCGCGACGATCGGCGCCGGCATGATCCGGCGCGTAAAGTGGCTGTCGGCATAGTAGCGGATCTTGTCGCCCCGGATCGGAGGAATCCCGCCCCGCATCAGCAGCAGTTCGTCAGCGGGAAACTGCATCAACTCCTGCGGGAGCAACAGGGCGCGTCGATGGTCCGACATGGACTTGGAGCGGTTTGCCAATATGCCGTGGATGGTCAGTGAGCGCGTGACGGCCTCCTGGCCTATATAGCCGATCCGTTCCGACAATTCGTTGGCGACGCGCAATTCCTTGGGCGTGAAGGCCACTTCCACGCCGCAGTTTGAGACGATTTCGTCAGCCACATGCTCGCCATAGACGGCGCGGAGCTGCGATCGGGACTGGATCACCGGCAACAGCCTCACTCCATATCCTGCCACATAGGAAAAGGCGCCGGCGATCACCTGGGCGCGGCCGAGGCGGGCAAACTCGTCGAGCAGCACCAGTACCTTGATCGATGTGGACCCATCGGGGAGATCGCGCACATTGAGATCGATGAGTTGCTGAAACAGGAGATTGTAGAGCGGCGCCACACGGTCCAGTTCGTCGGGCGAAACGCCGAGATAGACGGACATCGGCCGCATACGCAGTTCGCGCAGATCGAAGTCGCTTTCCTCCGTCGCGGCATCGACGCGCGGATTGAGCCAAAGGCTCAGCTTGGAGGTGACGGTCTGGACGATGCCGGCGAACGTATTGTCTGCCCCCGATGTGAAGTCGGCGAGGGCGTTGCGGCATCCCGTCGAAAGGGAAAGTCCCGGATCATCCAGCACCTTGCGGAAATATCCCCGCGTGTCGCCCGTCGTCATCAGCCGGTAGATGGCGCCAATGGTGAACGGGGCGTCTGCCTGGGCGAGATAGGCGCCGATGCCCACAAATGCGGTCCTGGCAGAATCGGTCCAGAACGGTTCGCCGCGCTCCGGTGGCACAAACAGCATCGTCGCGATCTTCTGAAGCTCGATGATGGCCTGGTCGGCATCAGTCCTGTCGATATAGGCCAGCGGATTGTAGCGTGCGGTTCGGCCTTCCGGGTCGGTCGGATTGAACAGGAACACGGCCTGGCCGTGTTTGGCGCGAAATCCCGCCGTCGCCTCATAATTCTCCCGCTTCACATCGAGAACGACGGCCGAGCCAGCCCAGCTCAGCAGGTTGGGAATGACGATGCCCACGCCCTTGCCCGAACGGGTCGGGGCTTCCACGATGCAATGCTCATTGCCTTCAAAAATCAGAAAGCGGCCCGATTTCTTGCCGAGGACGATACCCTCATCCCCCCGGAAACCGTTGCGCCGAATTTCGTTTTCCTTGGCGAAGCAGGCGGCGCCGTGCAGCGGCGGCTTGCGCGTCACGAACCAGAACAGCAGCAGGCCGGACAGGAGCGATCCGGCTGCGAGGCCCGCACCCAGCGCCTTCAGCACGACGGGATCACCCCGATAATACCAGAAAAATGTCGGCATCTTCAGCGGGTCATAAGCCGATGCCGGAAGGCCCAGCACGAACCACGCGACGATTGAGCCGGTGAGGCCCAGGAGGACAAGCGCGATCGGAGTACCGATCGCCAACGTCACTCCTCTGCTCATGCAGCGTGTCGCCCGGCAGGATCATAATAAATCTCCGTGACGCGAAACTTGCCCTGCACCTTCTTCATCTGCACCACGACATCCACGAGGATTTTCAGGAGCGAGCGAATGTCGTCGCGCCCGAGGTCCGCGCCCCCTTCGCTCTCCTTGACGAGCAAGGTGAGCTGATCGAACGCGAGTTCGGCGGATGCGGCGTGGATTGTGGTGATCGAGCCGGGGTGGCCGCTGTTGACGTTGCGCAGGTAGAAAAAGGCGGTGCCGTCGCGAAGCTCCTGCAACAAGATGCGATCGGGGCGCATCCGCAATGCGCTTTCCAGCAATTCCTTGGCCGTCACCTTGGCGGTTCCCTGCCCATCTTTGCTGTAGGTCATGTGGACGACATTGCGATGCGGGACGACCAGCTCGCGCGTGTCCTCAATGGTCAGCAGCCGCTCTTCCTCTGGGATGAGTTGGATCAGCCCTTTCGCCAATGTCGTCTTGCCCGATCCCGTCGCGCCTGAAATCAGGATGTTGAGACGGCTGCGTACCGCCAGCTCGAAAAACTCGACGTGCCGCCCTTCGCTCAGAAGGGCGAGCAGGCGATGTTCGTTTTCAGTCATGCCTCGCGCCGCCACTGTCGTTTCCGTGAAGAGGCCGCTGGCGTGAAAATCAGCCATGTTCATCGTTCTGGTCGATGGCTTGCGGATCGTGATGGATACCGTCCCATCGGGCGCGACGGGCGGGGCGACAATCTGGACGCGCTCGCCTGTCGGGAAGATCGTAGAGCAGATCGGGTTTTCGCGGGTGACATCCTGCGAGGTGAAAGCCGCCGCGGCGGTCGCCAATATGTTGAGGCGGGGCAAGGTCAGTTCCTCTTCCACAGCCCAGGTCCAACCGCCCTTGCGTTCCACCGCCACCTCAAGGGGTTGATTGATGACGACCTCCGTCACCTCCTCATCATCGAGATATTTCCGTAAGGGCTGCATCGCGTCATCGAGGACGGCGGTGTTGCGAAAGGTGGTGACGCTCATTTCAAACCCAATCCGTAAACTTGGGCAAAGTCGAAATCCTGCGCCACGGTGATGGCGAGATCGGTGCCCTGGGCGACCCGGAGAACGGGCTTTATCTGTTGGGTATCCTGGAGGATGGTTGACGCGGAATCCGAAGGGACGCGCGTGACATTATTGCCAGCGCGGCCGACTGCGGTGGAAGCGACATAGGCTCCATCTTCCAGCACGCTGAACAACAGCGCCGATCCGAAGCGATCCCAGAAGAAGCGATCGACCTTGCCGCCGATACCGGCGCGGCCAAGGCTGTCGGATGCGGGGGAGGCGATGTCGATCGACACGCCGCGCGGCGTGACGGCGCGGCTCCACATTGCAAAAAGGCGATATTGGCCGCGATTGAGGCCACCCTGATATTCGCCGAAAACCCGCGTGCCCTTTTCCATCAGCACGACGCGGCCATTATCCGAATAGATGTCGCGGGGAACGATGCAGGTGGCATAGCCCGGAACGCTGCTATCCATGGCGGTCTGAAGGGTGCAGGGAATGATCGTTCCGGCGGTGACGAGATAGTTGCGGTCGCCGATCATGCGGGCGCTGGTGCGGCCAATGGCCGATGTGCGCTTCAGGTCATCCAGGGGCGTTGCTTCACCGGATGCCCTTTCGGATGCGGGGGACTGTGACGTCTCGGTCCTCAGGCTGCCGAGGCGGCCAGCAATTTGTTGGCCTGATGTTCCATTATAGGCGACGAGGGTAGATCGCCGGGCAGTATCCCGTAATTCCTGAGCTTCTGCCATGCGGCGTTGCGCTGCCGTGGCTTCCGCTGACTGTGCGCCATGAGAGGCCACACCACCTGGCCCGATCGGCGGCACCTGTTCGCCCGCAAGCGGAACCGGCGCATTGGGGTCATGCGCCGCCGACTGGAGTGTCGGCGCGATCACGGTCTTGGGATCATAGGGCACTTCCGGCGCGGGCGGCTTGGGTTTGACCTCCGGCATCTTGTTGTTGCCGCCGACACCGGCAGCGATGGTGAGGGCAGCAAACAGCACCGAGCCGCCCAAAGCGCCGGCCACGATCATCTTTTTCGTATCCCACTGGAAGGATTTGAGGGAGGGGATGCGGTTCGGCCGATCGACCGCGGGCGTTTCGCGGTCGATTTCGTTCATGTCTGGGGTGGCATCGACGTCGAATCTCTTGTCGCTCACATCAATTCTCCGTCTGCCGTTCCACCACTTCAGAGGCGGTGTCCGTCTTCGGATCGCGGCCGTAGAAATTGGGATTGTGGTTGTAGATGCACAGCACCACCTTGCCCCGGCGCAGCCGCAGTTCCCGAAAAACGCCATGGATGACGACAAATTCATCCCGAACGTCGAAAGAAGCTGTCGCCTCGCTGCCATCGGGATTGACCGTGAAGACAGCGGGGATTTCGCGCTGGTTGGGAAAGCGCAGCACCGTGAACTGTCCGTTGTCCGTGACTTCGGATGGTTGGATTTCCGATGACCCCTGCACCGTGTAATTGAGATTGCGGGTGCCCTCCAGCACACCGAGATCCAGGGCGGACTTTATGGCTCCATTCTGTTGCGCCAGGACTTGCGAGAGCTGGCGGCGGGCAGACGCTTCGCGCAGCGCTGCGGCTTCCTGTTCCGGGTAGCGGACACGAACCTTGAAGAATGTCTCGGCGGCACGGCTATTGGCGACCGCCGCCAAGGCAAAGGTGTAGTTCCGCTTCTGTCCGGCATAGTCCGTCACGACGATGAGGTTCGTTCCACCCGCGCGTTCACGCGGCTTGATGAACAGCGAATTTTCAGCCGGGGCGACTTCCCATGAGACGGTATCGCCCATGGCGACAAATTTGATGACCTCTCCTACCGCAAACTCGATCTGCGTCGCGGTCCTGAAGGCACTGCGGATCGCGATGACATTCTGATCGCTATAGTTGACCTCCCGAACCCGGTGATCGGCGATGACGGGGCGGGGCGTGTTTTCGGCGTTGGCGGCCGACGACAGCGCGGCGGCCATGATTGCTGTGCCAAGGATGTGAAGCTGTCTCATTTTCCACCTACCTCCACGTCGGCGCGATAGGATTTGACCTGAAAGCCGAGCGGATTGGCGTAGCGCCCCGCCTCGGATTCCGGCTTCGACAGCACATCGAATGTGATGGTCGCGATGGCCGGGGTTTCGGTGGCCTGCCCATCGCGTTCAAGCCGCTTGGTGAAGCGCACCTGGGCGACGTTCGCCGAGATGAAGGATACAGCCCTGACGGCGACGAACACCGTATCGCTGGAGGTGAGCTGGTTTTGCGGGGAATCCGGGTTGTCCTTCTTATAGAAGGTGATCCAACGGCGTTGTTCCTCGGGTGTCGAGAGCGCGAGAACCTGATTGAAGAATTCCTGGCGTGCCTGCGGAATCCAGCCCTCGCGCGCCCTCACATAGCTGGCGAGAAAATATTTCCGTACCGCCTCGTCATAGGTGATGGCCTTGTCCCCGCGAAGCTGCTGGGTCACTTCGGTCGCACCCGTCGAGCGATCAACGGTGACGACATAGGGCACCACGGTCTTGAGCGGCGACAGCATCGCAACCGACGCGACGGCGACGACGGCGATGACGCTGGCGGCGCCCGCGACAATCCATGCAAGGCGCTTCGACCGATCCGCCGCGACGAAGCGCTCCCGGTCCCAGCTTTGAGCTTCGGCAAAATATGCCTTCAGATCCTCGGCGCTATCCTTGACCCCGATCGCCATCGTCAGCAGCTCGCATAGAAGGGCCGTGAGGCCGCGTTGTTGACAGGGGGTGGCGTGGCCGCACTGATCGGCGGCACGCCGTTATCTTCGCGTGCCGCAGGGGCATTGGTGTTCGGCGTGGCGGATGACGGGAAGAGTTGCGTCGGTGGCGTGGCCGATCCTGACGCATTGCGGGCGGGCAGGGCAGGGAGGATGGTCCCATAGGGATTGGCGGGCCGCTTCGACTGCCCGTTGCAGCGCGGAACTTTGGCTTCCTTGGCCGCGAGGACCGGCATTGCCGTCGAGAGCGAGAGAAGGGCGAAAGGCGCCAACGCCTTGGCAATGTTCATGACTATATCTCCTATCGCGTCCGGGTCAGCGTTCCGCCGGTGCCGCTACCGATACCTCCCCCCAACCGGCGCGCACCGGCGCCAACAGCGCGGGCGCCGCTCAGGGGCGCGCCAGCCATGGTGCGGCCGGCGATCGGGGCGAGGTTTCCGGTAACGGCGTTGGCGAATTGGGCTGCCAAGGCAGGGCCGCCGCCACCCAGGCCCGACGCAAGGCTTGGGATTTGCAGGAAGAAGAAGAAGCCCAGCACATAGAATGACAGGGCCTTCAGCACCGCGATCAACACCTCATCGTTATTCGTAATCGAATTGATGAAGGTGTCCGTCGTCTGCGAGATGAACAGCGTGACCAGCAGCGCAAACACCACCAGCATAACGTAGCTGATGGCGGACCCCAGCCACGCAAAGAACCATCCCCGCGTGGAATCGAACAGCAGTGCGGCGACGAAGAGGGGGCCGACGACTGCCAGCAGGGCGAGCGCAAAGAGGGCAAAAGCGCAAATGGTAAACCCCAGCGCGCAGGACAACAGGGCGACGAAGAGGATCATCAGATTGGCAAAGGCCGCGAGGATGATTTCAACGATATTGTTGGGCATCCCGATCAGGTTTTTACCTGCGACAATAGTGTGGGCGCGAACTATCTCTTCGATCTTCGTGATGGCTCTGAACGCGCCTTGGAGCAGGGTGTCGAAATAGCCTCCCAACCCACCCACATCAGCACCACCAAGCGCATTGGCGAACTGACCAGGCAAGCCGTTCATGGTGAAGAGGCCGACGGATGCCCCATAGAGCGAACTGACTGCCCAAGTGAGGGCGGCCAGCTTGAGCGCGCGATACACAAATTCCCGAGCGGGATATTGGACCGCTCCGCGCAGGATCGCCCCGCCCAACAGGATGATGTAGATGGTGACGCCGACCCGGAGCGGGCCAGAAATGATGCCGATCACCGAGGAATAGAGTGCGATGATACCGGCGAGGGCACCATCCACTGAATTCATCATGTTCTCGAAGATCGGGAAATTCATTGCCTATATCCTGAGATCAGCTTTCAAATGCCCATCTGACGCTTCATTTTTTCTCTCTGCTCGTCTTGGATTTTGAGCATCCGAACCGAGTCGTCATTGTTGCAGTTCTGGGTGACGACAGCCGGCCAGCTCGCGATAGGACGTTGCGCCCCTTTCCATTTGTCGCACATGGCACGGACTTCGGCCGCCTCGGTCGGATGGCTCATGAGAAATTCAACGGAACGTAGAGGGATGTCTGAACGCAGACCGTCGCCGGATTGTGATTTCTCCGATGGCGAACAGGCTGACAGCATCAGCGAAACTGCGGCTGTGAGGATCGGGAAGCGGCGCATTATTCGATCCCTGCCTGTGTTTTAAGGCGGGCAAGCTGCTTATCTTGTTGTGCTGAATAACTTTGATAATCGGCCTCGACCTTGGCGCGTCGCTGCAACTCGATAGCCTGAAGCGCCATCATGTCATTCGTCATCTGGGCCTGTTCAAGCTGGAGGCGGGCGCTCATGTCAGCGCGTTCCGCCGCTGAATTTGCGGTCGCGAGGCGTGATCGCAATTCTTCCAGACCCTCGCGCCGGGTCGTCACGGAATCTCCAACGGAGCCTGCCAATCCAGCGGTGACGGCGGCTCTGCGCGCGCCCACCTCATAGCTTGCCCGCGTGCTTTCCGACGTGTCGGGCGAGAGCTGGCCCATCAAATCTTGGAAGACGCCATCGGAGCGGCCACGGAGGCGGCCGATCACATCGAGATCGCCATTGGCATAGCCATCGAGACTGCCGGACGACACGTTCAGCTCGCGCATCGCATCGGTGCGCAGGCTCTCCACTGTACGCCCGATATCCGTCGCCTTGTTGAGATCGCGATAGAGATCGCGGGCCTGCTGAAGCTGATCGGCCCCTTGGGCGAGCATCGACACGCCTTGGCGCACCTGCTCAAGCTGCTGGAACAGGCTGCGCGTATCGGTCACAGGGATGCCCTGTGCGTGCGCGGACGCCGCGATTGTCAGGAGCGAGGCTCCCGTCACAAGATAGCGAAGTTTCCTGGCCGTCATCGGACTTCTCCTTTCAACTTGAGCGTCGACGTTGATGGAATATCGGAAGCCACACAGCCGGATCGCGGCCATGTTCGGCGATCACTTGCGCGGCCACCGCAGTCGTCTCCGCGCGGCCAGACAGAACGGCCAACTCGTTGTCGAGGCCGGTCAGGTCCAGTTCCACGACGACAGAGTCATGACCTTGCTTCACGAGGAATTTGTGGGATTCTTGGCTGAGTTCCTCGCGGATCAGCGCAAATTCGGCATCCGTCATGGAGAAGCCGTCGATATAATCGCGGCGCTGCCCGTTCGGATTGGGCAGCATGATCCTGGTCGCCACCTGCTCCAATATGGAATGGCTGATGTCGCTTTTGAGCGCGTCGCCGGGGGATTGGGTGGCGAACACCATCAGCGCATTGCGCTTGCGGTATGTCTTCAACCCGTCCTGGGCGAAGCTGCGAAACGCATTGTCCCCCAGCGCCTTCCAGAACTCGTCTATCACGATCATCGTCCGATCGCCGGTCAACATCTTGTCGATCCGGTGGAACAGGTAGAGCATCAAGGGTGCGCGGATATCGGCATTGTCGAGGAAATCCGTCATGTCGAAGCCGATGAACCGGGCTTCGAGCGTCATTTCATCTTCCGCGTGTCAACATCTTGTCGATCCGGTGGAACAGGTAGAGCATCAAGGGTGCGCGGATATCGGCATTGTCGAGGAAATCCGTCATGTCGAAGCCGATGAACCGGGCTTCGAGCGTCATTTCATCTTCCGCGTTATCGAACGCCCATCCCAGCGCGCCGCGTGAGGTCCATTTCTCCAGCCTCGCGCCAACACCGCCTTCATCGGCCATGCCGAGCATCGTGCGTAGCGCGTCGAGCGACCGTGATGCCGGGGGCAACTTCATGACGGCGGCGATGCCGTCATCGATGCGCCTTTCCTCCTGCACCGTGATCGGCCGCCCTTCGGCGCGGACGAGCTGGCGGACCCAGAGCGACAGCCAGGCCCGATCCTCCGCCGTATCGGCCAGCGCCTTCAATGGCGCGAAGCCGGTGGGCGTGCCGTTGGCGAGCGACAAATAGGTGCCGCCGCTTGCCAGCACGAAGATTTGCGCGCCCCGGTCCTTGTCGATGAATATCTGCCGCGCGCCCGTCTTTTCCGCCTGAGCCATCAGGAAGTTGAGCAGGACCGTCTTGCCGCCGCCTGTCGGACCGATGACCATCGTGTGCCCGACATCGCGCTTGTGGAAGCTGAAGAAATAGGGGCTGCGCGCGCTCGTCTTGAGCAGCGCAATGGCATCTCCCCAATGATTGCCGGTGGTCCGCCCAGCGGGATAGGTGTGGAAGGGCGCGAAGGCGGCGAAGTTCAATGACGTGATTGGCGCGGGACGCGCCCGCCACGCGAAATTGCCGACAAGCTGGCTCCAATAGGCGGCTTCCAGCGCCGCCCCCTCGCGCGCCGCGACCATGCCTGTGTCGGCGAGGGCTGCGCGCGCGATCGACATATGATCGCGCAGGGATTTCAGGCTCCCGCCATAGACGGCGAGGGTGAAATGATGATCGCCCAGCACAAAGCGGTTGGACATGAGATCGTCGGCGGCATCGACCAGATCGTGCATCTGGCTGATTGCCCGATCGTCGGCATTCTCCATCTGCCGTTGCCGCAGGCGGAACCGTTCGGCTGCCGTGGCGCGGCTCAGGAAGGTGAAGGATTGAGTGAGGACGAAGCCGAAATCGACGGCCAGCAGGGATTCAAACTGGCGGGGCGTCGTGTAGGCCGGATATTCCCGGATGCCGAATATGCCGCCGAATGAGCTTCGGTCGGCATCGCGGACCTCGACCGTCTCGCCGCCGAAGATGACCCGTTGCCGATAAAGGGCGCTGCCGAGATGGCCCCGGATGATCGGCACACGCCGATGGCGCCCCGTCATCACCATTTCGGCGACTTCGAGCGGTTCGGAGAATTTGAGGCCATTATGCCCATAGATGGCGAGGCGGCGCGGCTCGCAGCGCGCCATCAGCTTCTCGAAATCGCGGGCCTTGTCCTCAAGAAACTCGATCAGATCCTCGTCCACCGCATCGGCGGCGGATTGAATTTTGGCCTTGGTTCGAAATAGGTGGATCAGCTTGTCAGCGCCATGCACGGCGGGACGTGCGAGGATCGTGACGAAGAAGCGGTTGATGAACATCCGCTCCCGATTGATGCGCGTGAAATAGGCGGCATCGAGATCGCGGGCGAACTTCGACCGGAAATTGCCGCCGGGATATTGCTCGACCCGCGCCCTCACCAGATGCGTCCAGATCGACAGGCGATCATCGTGCAGGTTGCGCAGCATCCCGTTCAGCTTGGAATGCCAGTCATTGAGGTCGCGGACATCGGCCGTCTCGAACGCGCGGCCCTGCAACTCGAAGGTGAGCATTATCGCTCCGGAATCGAGAACGATCATCTCGTCATTGATATGCCGGGCATAGGGCAGGAACTTGGTCGGCAGCACTTCCTTGAGCGCGACCTTCATCGGCACCTGGGCGGAAAGGCGTGTCCCTCTAGCCACGGCGGCCGAAGCCCTTGCGCGCAATGCCCTTGAGGGGGAGGGGGGTGTAGCTCGACCCGCCCCAGAAGGCGCGATTGCGGTTGGCCGCCTTGGTGCGGAAGAAGAGGAACATCAGCCGGAAGGCGTTGACGTCCTGGCGCACGACAAGGCGGGCAAGACCATAGCAGACCGCCGCCGTGACGGCGGCATCGACCGGATTATTGGTGCCGATCAGCACGATGGCAGCGGTTATCAGAATCGGCACGGCCGCTTCGATCGGGATGCCAGCCCACAGCGCGGGCCGCGTTACCGCAAGGAACAGCGTGTTGCGCGCACTCTCTTCTCTTTCTTCGGCCATGGGCGCTCTCCTACGAACCGGCGGTAATGATGGCGGCCCGGCCATTGACCGGGCCACTTCCTCGTCAGGCCGATCCTGCGATCTGATCCACGATCCACGGCGCAGAGAAGATGATCGCTATGCCGATGATGACCGTGACCACGGCGCCGGTGTTGACGCGGCCCATGAGCCATCCCGCTCCGGCAACGATGACGGCGATGACCGCCAGGGCGCGCAGCAGGCCATTGCTGAGGAGGCCCAGCACATTGTTCGCGAAGCCCTCCAGATTGGCGGATTGGGCAAAGGCCGGGTCCGGGGTTGCGATCGCGGCGATGCCGGCGACCGCGACCATGGCGGCGATCGTCGCTGTCCTGCGCTGACGCGGCGATATCGCCGCGACATACCGCTGGACCTTCGATCGCACCGACATCGCCGGCTTGTCCCTTGATGCGAGTGATTTCATCAGCTTCCTCCTGTTTTCGCGTTGCGCGCACGTTCGTAAGCGGCTCGTGAAAAGACATCCCAAGCCGGGGGTGGGGGTGATGCCGCCTGCGCTGGACCAGCATCGGGCAGGTTCTCAGCGACGAGATTGGCCAGCATGGTGGTGGGCGGCTTGTCGGCCGCCGCCGATGGGGCGGTGGGGATATAGGCGGCGGCCGTGATCCCATCGGAAACGCCCGCATTGCCCAGCACGCGGCCGACATAGCCGTTGCGAAAACCCCGTGTTCTGGAGCCGGTATTGTACATGGAGAGGGCGATCCGCAGCGCCTCCTGCGGCATCCTTCCGTCGCGGACCTGATGATAGTTGCCCGCCAGCACCGTCCCGGCGGCGCCGATATTCGTACAGGGATCGAACACGTTGTCCCAGGTCAGGGCCAGCGCAGCCATATTGTTCGAGTTGATCTGGCCGAGGCCGAGATCCACCGAATAGCCTTGTGCGATATATGAGCGAGCAACCCGTGCCGCGTCGGTGGCGTTGGTCGGGCGGACGGGTTGGCGAGCGACCCCGTTGACGTTGAGCGCGAACTGATAGCCCTTGCTCTCGGTATGGACCACCGCGGCGATCGTGGACGGCGCCACGCCTGATGCACATTGCGCCGCGAGGCCGAGGATCGCCGCCGTGGTGAACTGCATTATCGCGGCCCCCCTGGAATGGCGGTGGCCTCTGCCCGCGCTACGTCGGTTTCGTTCGGAACCGTGTAGCTGGTCCGGCTCCCGTCGCGCATGGTCATCACGACATAGCCAGGACGGCCATTTTTCGGCTTGGTATATTTGGCGACGGATACGCCGCCTGCGCTGCATGTCGGGAAGCCGCCTCCCAATGCCAGGCTCCGCAACAGTTTGCGGATCGGGGGGACGCATTGGGCATATTGCATCCAGCCCCCCGGATTGCTGGCGCACAGCAGGACTTCACAAGCCCATGTGCTGTCGGCAGCCATGGCCGGGGACGGTGTTGCCGAGGCCAGCACCAATGCGGATGCTGCGATCGGTACAGACAAGCGATTTCGCATGTTTTAACCTTTCTTGGGAAAACATCCTAAATCGCTTTTTCCGACGTGCCTAGACTGCGAGAGGATCGCAATAAGCAAGATTACGGGTTTGTGGCGGTTTTCCGTATCAGAAACGGGATGGGTCGTTCCATAGGGGCGATGGGTGGACACCGATCATGGCATGATATTCATAGGCGCTGACGATGTGCCTTATGGCCGAAGAAACCTTTGAATATAAACGGATTCGCTTTTTGTCGTAGAGCGCGACATGGAAGGCGGTGGTGCCGAGCCAGCTCACCCGGACATTGATGTACCATTTGCCATCGTCGTCCCGCTGATGCACCTGAACGTCGGTGATCGTTCCGGCGACTGGACGATGGGAGGTCAGTTCGCGTTCCAAGATCAGTTCCAGTTCCATCTTTTCCCTTTAGCGATTTATATTGTTTTCGCTGGTTTGTTATGAGCGTTTCCGTTAGCCATAGGGTAAGAGGCAAGCGAAAGGAGGTCCAGTGAGCGGACGCGACCCTGACGCCGTTGCGCGCGATGCAGAGAAGATTGTGCGCCAGCTCGGCGGCAAATGGCACGGCGACTATGCCATGTGCCGGTGCCCCGCCCATGCTGATGGCGACCCGAGTTTGTCGGTGCGGATCGGAGATCGCGCCGTCCTGTTCCATTGTTTCGCTGGATGCACGTCCGACGCGATCGTCAATGCCTTGCGAAGCGGGAAATTCGCCGCGCCCACTCATCATGATCCGGGTCAGCGCCACGAGAATGGGAAAGGGGATTTCAACAAGCTCGCCCTTTCCATCTGGCGCTTTGCCGAACCCTTCGCCGGCAGCCTGGCCGAACGCTATCTGCGTTCGCGCACAATTGTCCCTGTAGGGATCAACGCCCGCTTCGACGCCCGCTGTCAGTTCGGCGCTGGGGAGGACAAGGCGTTCGCGCCCGCCCTCATCGTGCCGGTTGAGGAGGATGCCGGAGTGGTCGCCATCCACCGCACCTTCCTCATGCCCGATGGCCGCGGCAAGGCCGAGATCGCCAAGCCCAAGAGGATGCTGGGCAATCCCGGTGGCGGAGCGGTGCGCTGGGGCGGAATCCCGACCGACGGCGTTCTGCGTCTCGCCGAAGGCGTCGAGGAGGCGGCAAGCGTGATGAACATGCTGGAGCCGGAAACCTATGTCTGGCCGGTCCTGGGGATCGAGCGATATCAGACGCTCACGATCCCCGAGAGCATCCGCAAGATCATCATCTACAGCCAGCATGGCGTGGAGGCGGCGCGGGCCATCAAGCGCGCAACGCCTCATCTGACGGCCCATGATCGGGAACTCAGTGTGAAGCTGCCGCCGCATAAAGGTGACTGGAACGATCTGCTGCGCGAGATTCGCGCTGCATGAAACTGTTTCCCGGCCTTCCCTTGCACCAGCGCGTAATGATCGCGGTCATGTTCGGCGCGGTTTCCGTCTATGCCCTGGCACAGCAGAAAGAGCGCGTGGCCGAGATAGCATCGCTGCGCCTGAATGATCGCGCACCCCGCGTCGTGGACGGCGATACGCTCGATGTGCCGGGGTCGCGGGTGCGGATTGTTGGTATCGACGCGCCGGATGAGGATCGGCCGCAGCTCAAGCGGCTTTCGACGCTGACGATGCAAGGGCTGGTCGAGCGCGATGGCGGCGTGGAATGCGCCACCAGCCTCTTCGATTTTGTCCTGCGGCATGAAAATCAGTGCCGGACTCCGGCAGAAAGCTATGGCCGCCTCAACCTCTCCTGTCGTTTCAAGGCCAATGGTGCGAGCGTTGCAGCGACGATGGTGGCGCAGGGCTATGCGGTCGACTTCCGGCGATATTCCGGGGGCGCCTATGTCGGGCTGATGCAGAATGCAGCGCGGCAGCGCCTTGGCCTGTGGGGGCAGGACTATGAGGCGATGCGCCAGCTTGCGGTCGAACGTGCCACGTTGCCGAAGGGGTGCGCGGCGGACTCGCTCCGGCGCTGATCCAGATCGGCTTTATCAACTGTTGATAAGATGCTATAGGCTGGGCCAAGGAGGCGCCCATATGATTAGCGCGGATCTCGGACAGCAGCTTGAAACCTTCGTCGCCAGCCTGGTCGCGACGGGTCGCTACAATTCGAAAAGCGAAGTGCTGCGTGAAGGGGTGCGGCTGATTCAGGACCGGGAAACCCGCCTTGCCGCCCTTGATGCGTCTATTGCGCGCGGGCTTGCCGATGCCGATGCGGGCAACACGACGCCGGCGGACGACGTGTTCGATCGCCTTGAAGCCAAATATCGCGCCATGGGTGCCGGTCTGGAATGATCGTCCATCTTTCGGCCGAGGCCGAGCATGATCTTGAGGCAATCGGTGACTATATTGCGCGGGACAATCCGGCGCGGGCGATCAGCTTTCTGCGCGAATTGCGCGAGAAATGCCTTGGCCTGGCGGACCTGTCCGAACGCTTCCCGCTTGTGCCGCGCTATGAAGTGATGGGCGTGCGGCGTCGCGGGCATGGCAATTATCTGATCTTCTATCGGGTCGAGGTGGAGCAGGTGGTCATCATCCACATCCTGAACGGTGCCCAAGATTATGGCACAATACTCTTCTCGTCATGATAGGCCGCTGCCTTCGGCCCGCGCTCTATGCCGCCCCATGGTTGGGGCTGCACGGAACCCCGCAAGCCGGTTTCCGCCCGTTCGGGTGACGATCGACTAGCGGTGAAGACCGCAGTTGCTGCCCGGCAAAGCACAGGTTAAAATCATATAAGTTATTGATTTTACATAATTACTATTATCAAACTTTTTGACTGCCATAGGTTGACACAGCGATGTCGTGTTCGAATGTCTGACATTGGCCATCTAAACTTCGGTTGGCGCGCATCGATCGTTGCGCTAAAAGCATGATGTCTTGAAACGCTTTCTCGCCTCGCTGCTCCTGCTGGGAGCCATGATCGGCCTTTTCGGCGCTCAGGCTGCTTATGCGCGTGGACCTGTAGCGGTGAAGGTCGCGACAGCAATGGCGATGGATGCAGACTGCATGGCGATGATGGCCAAGCAAAAGCCTGCGCCGGAGAACAAGCCGTGCAAGGGCCTCACGCTCGACTGCATCGCTGCCATGGGCTGCGTCGTTCCTCTGGCCACCGCCGATCTTGCCAGCGGCATTGCGACGCCGCGTATCTACGATGAACTAGCCTTTTGGCCGACCCAAGTCGTGCTGACCGGCAAGTCCCTGGCTCCTGATCCAGAGCCTCCCACAACCCTTGGCTGATTGAACCATTGTGTCCGACGCACGCGCTTCTCGCGCGGCGGCGCGCCCTCTTCAATTCAGACAAGGATATTCGTGATGAACAAGATGATGATTCTGGCTGCCATGACGGCCGCCTTCAGCTTTGCCGCGCCTGCTCTGGCAGATGCTTCGCATGACCCCGCTCAGGGCCATTATGAATGGCGATCGGCGCCGCAATATGGCCCGCGTGCGACAGGCCCGGCCCAGCAGCGCGTCTGGGTTGCAGATCATGCCCGGATGGCGAACTGCAACTGTGACATGATGCAGATGAGCGCTGACGATTGCATGGCCGCCATGCATCGCGGCCACGACAAGCCTTCGGCCGGCTAAACTCGGGTTCCCGGCCATCAGATCACAACAGTAAGGCCAGGCGCACGGCGCTGGCGCGGGATATAATCCCCGCGTCGGCGCCGCGTTGGTAGCCCTGTGATCGCACGCCGGGGACTCCTGAACGGGAGATGTTCATGCGCCCCCTATTTCTTGCCTTGCCGTTGCTCGCTCTGCCGACAACCGCCTTCGCCGGGCCGCTGCGCTTCGAGGAGGCGCTTGCCCGCGCTGAAGCGCAGGCTCCCTCGCTTGCAGCCAAGGCGCTGGAGGCCGATGCGCGTCGCTCGGCCTTGCCTGCCGCCGGACAGCTCCCCGATCCCAAGCTCGGCCTTGGCATCGACAATTTTCCGGTGTCGGGGCCGCCGGCAGGCAGCTTTGTTCAGGACAGCATGGCGATGGCGCGGGTGGGAATTTCGCAGGAAGTTCCCAATGCCGCCAAGCGCCACGCTCGCGAAGCGCGGGCGCAGACTGACATCCGGGCCGCCAAAGCGACGCTGCTGTCGGACGCCCGGCGGGTCAAGGTCGCGACGGCGCTGGCGTGGATCGATCTCGCCAGCGCGGAACGCCGTCTCGCAGCCATCGACGCGATCCTTGTCCGGCTCGCCCCCCTGCCCTCCGCAGCGAAGACGGGCATGATCTCGGGCGCGGCACGCCCTGCCCAGACATTGCAGGTACGGCAGTCACTCGCAGCCCTGGAAGACCGCAGGAGCGAACTCGCGGCCGATGTGGGACGCCAGCGTGCGCTCCTCTTCCGCTGGACCGGCGAACCGGCGCCCGAAACCGTCGGCGATATTCCCATGCTCCCCGTCGATGCGGAGGTCCTGCGCGCAGCCATAGCGACGCATCCCGATCTTGGCGCGGCCCATGCGCGGGTCGCCCAGGCCGAGGCGGATGTTGCTGTTGCCCGTGCCGACAAGCGCCCCGATTGGGGTTTCGATGTCGCCTATCAGCGCAGAGCAGACCGGTATGGCGATATGGTTTCGGCAGGCGTCACGGTCAGCCTGCCCCTGTTCGCTAGGCACCGGCAAGACCCGATGATCGCTGCCAGCACGGCGATCGCGAGCGCCGCGCTGGCCCAGCAGGAGGATATGCGCCGAACACTCCTCGCCGATCTTGAGGCGGGCCTCGCCGATCATGTGATGCACCATGACCAGTGGATGCGCGCGCGGGATACGCTGCTGCCGCTGGCGCGAAGCCGGGCAGACCTTGAAAGCGCCAGCTATGGTGCGGGCCGCGCCGGGTTGCTCGATGTGATCGAAGCTCAGACCATGCTCGCCGACAGCGAACTGCAATTGCTCGACAGGGAGGCCGAAGTCGCGCGCGACGCCGTGCGGCTCGTCCTCACCTTTGGGGGAAACAGCCAATGACATTCGACACAAGCCCGCGCGCGCAGCTCGGTCTTGCCGCCCTCGCCCTTGCGCTTGCCGCAGGGGGGCTTGGCTACGGACTTGCGAACTGGCGCCATGAAGACCCGGCGGCCGCACCGGCGCAGAGCGGCCGCAAGATCCTCTACTGGTATGATCCGATGGTGCCGAGCCAGCATTTCGACAAGCCGGGCAAATCGCCCTTCATGGATATGGAGCTAGTCCCCAAATATGCCGATGAAGCGGCGGGCGGCGATCCCGGTGTGACGATTGATCCCGCACGCACGCAATCCCTTGGTCTGCGCGTCGTGGAGGCGCGGAGCGGCACGCTGGGGTCGAACCTCACAGCCACCGGCACGATCGACTTCAATGAGCGAGACGTCGCCATCGTCCAGGCACGGTCGGGCGGCTTCGTCAGCCGTGTCTATGCGCGTGCGCCCGGCGATGTGATCGGCGCGGGCGCGCCGCTTGCCGACATCCTCGTGCCGGAATGGGCGGGCGCGCAGGCGGAATATCTGGCGGTGCGGCGGATGGGCGATGCCAGCCTCAGCCGCGCTGCGCGCCAACGCCTCCTTCTGCTGGGTATGCCAGCAGGGACGGTTGGCGCCGTGGAGCAGAGCGGGCGACCGCATAATGTGGTGACAGTCTCCACCCCGACCGGTGGCACCATCAAGACGCTTGGCGTCAGGGCCGGGATGACGGTGGCGAGCGGGCAAACATTGGCAGAGGTCAATGGATTGGGGACGGTATGGCTGAACGCCGCCGTGCCGGAGGCAATGGCTGGAAGGCTCCGCCCCGGCCAGAGCGCCACCGCGACCCTTGCCGCCTATCCGGGTGAGCATTTCACAGGCCGTATCGCCGCGATCCTTCCGAGCGTCGTTGCCGAAAGCCGGACCCTCACCGTGCGGATCGAACTGCCCAACCGAGGCGGACGCCTGCGCCCCGGCATGTTCGCGTCGGTCGATCTTGGCGGTGCTGCACGACCCGCATTACTGGTTCCGTCGGAAGCGGTCATCCAGACCGGCAAGCGTGCAATCGTCATGCTGGCCTTGCCGCAAGGGCGTTACAGGCCCGCAGAGGTGCGAACCGGCGCTGAAACCGGAGGCCAGACCGAAATCCTGGCCGGGCTGGCCGAGGGCGAGAAGATCGTCGCTTCCGGTCAGTTCCTGATCGATTCCGAAGCCAGCCTTTTCGGTATCGAGGCGCGTCCGATTGGGAACACAACCGATGCGTCGCGGGCTGAAACGCCACCGCCCGGCGCTTATAGGACGACAGGCGAGATCACCGGCATCGCGGGCGACCGGATCACCTTCAGCCATGAGGCCGTCCCCGCGCTCAAATGGCCCGCCATGACGATGACGTTCAGGCTCGGTGCGCCCGCGCTCGCCCGCGGTTTCAAGAAGGGCGACCGTGTTGGCTTCAGCTTCGATCAGGCAGCGGACGGCCCTGTCGTTCGCACGCTGAGTCGGGAGGCAGGCCGATGATCGGCAAGCTCATAGGCTGGTCTGCCAACAACCGGCTGTTCGTGGTGCTGGGAGCGCTGGCGCTTGTTCTCAGCGGGCTTGTCGCTGTCCGCAGCACGCCGATCGATGCCCTGCCCGACCTTAGCGACACGCAGGTCATCATCCGCACCAGCTATCCGGGCCAGGCCCCGCAGATTGTCGAGAACCAGATCACCTATCCGCTTGCCACGACCATGCTGTCGGTGCCGGGGGCGAAGACCGTGCGCGGCTATTCCTTCTTCGGCGACAGCTTCGTCTATGTCATTTTCGGGGATGGGACCGATCTCTATTGGGCACGCTCGCGCGTCCTTGAATATCTCAATCAGGTCCAGGGCCGCTTGCCCGACAGCGCGCGCAGCGCGATCGGTCCTGATGCTACCGGCGTGGGCTGGGTCTATCAATATGCACTGGTCGATCGCACTGGCGGGCATGATCTCGCCCAGCTCCGCTCATTGCAGGACTGGTTCCTCCGCTATGAATTGAAGAGCCTGCCAGGGGTCGCCGAGGTCGCCAGCATCGGCGGGATGGTCAAGCAATATCAGGTCGTTCTCGATCCGGTGAAGCTCGCCGGATACGGCATCACCCATGCCCAGGCCGTCGCGGCGATCCAGCAGTCCAATCAGGAAACCGGCGGCTCGGTTCTCGAATTGGGCGAAGCTGAATATATGGTCCGCGCTTCGGGCTATCTGAAAACGCTCAATGACTTCCGCGCCATACCGCTGCGCACCGCCGCAGGCGGCGTGCCGGTGACGCTGGGCGATGTCGCGACCATCCAGCTTGGCCCCGAAATGCGCCGAGGCATCGCCGAACTGGATGGCGATGGCGAGGTGGCCGGTGGGGTCGTCATCCTGCGTTCCGGGTCGGACGCGCGCGCCACCATTCAGGCGGTTCGCGACAAGCTGGAGATATTGAAGAAGAGCCTGCCTGCGGGCGTTGCGATCGTACCCACCTATGACCGCTCGCAGCTCATTGATGCCGCCATTGAGAACCTGACGCATAAGCTGGCCGAAGAATTTGTGGTAGTGGCGATCGTCTGTGCCCTGTTCCTCTGGCATGTGCGCTCGGCGCTGGTCGCCATCGTCACCCTGCCGCTCGGCGTCCTCGCCGCCTTCATCGTGATGCATTTTCAGGGCGTGAACGCGAATATCATGTCGCTGGGCGGGATTGCCATCGCGATCGGCGCGATGGTGGACGCCGCCATCGTGATGATCGAGAACGCCCACAAGCGGATCGAGCAATGGGAGCATGACCATCCCGGTGAAGCCCTGACGGGGGCCACGCGCTGGACCGTCATCACCGATGCAGCCCGCGAAGTGGGGCCAGCCCTCTTCTTCTCGCTCCTCATCATCACCCTGTCCTTCGTGCCCGTCTTCACGCTTGAGGCGCAAGAAGGGCGGCTCTTTGCGCCGCTCGCTTTCACCAAGACCTACACCATGGCGGCCGCGGCGATCCTGTCCGTGACGCTGGTGCCGGTGCTGATGGGTTGGCTCATCCGGGGCAAGATTCCTTCCGAGCAGGCCAATCCGGTCAATCGCGCGCTGACGAGAGCCTATCGCCCCGCCATTGACTGGGTGCTGAAGCGGCCCAAGGCGACCCTTGTTCTGGCGGGCATCATCTTCCTGACGACCGCCTGGCCGCTGACACGGCTCGGCGGTGAGTTCCTGCCGTCCATGAACGAGGGCGATCTTCTTTACATGCCCTCTGCCCTCCCCGGCTTGTCCGCCGCCAAGGCATCGGACCTCCTTCAGCAGACCGACCGCATGATAAAGTCCGTGCCCGAGGTGCAGAGCGTCTTCGGCAAAGCGGGGCGTGCAGAAAGTGCCACCGACCCCGCCCCGCTCGAAATGTTCGAGACGACGATCCGCTTCAAACCGCGCGATCAATGGCGGACCGGCATGACCCCGGACAAGCTGGTCGATGAGCTTGACCGGGCCGTGAAGGTGCCGGGCCTCGCCAATATCTGGGTGCCGCCCATCCGCAACCGGATCGACATGCTGGCGACCGGCATCAAGAGTCCGATCGGCGTCAAGGTTTCGGGATCGGACCTTGCCGCCATCGACCATATCGCGCGCGAGGTAGAACAGGTTGCAAAGGGCGTGCCCGGCGTCAGTTCCGCGCTGGCCGAACGGCTGACCGGCGGGCGCTATGTCGATGTGCATATCGATCGGATGACTGCCGCGCGCTACGGCCTCAGCATCGCCGATGTCCAGGCCATCGTCTCCGGTGCGATCGGCGGCGAAAATGTCGGTCAGACCGTAGAAGGGCTGGCGCGCTATCCCATCAATGTCCGTTATCCGCGTGAGCTGCGCGACAGCCCTGACGCGCTGCGCACCCTTCCCTTGCTCACCCCTTCCGGCCAACAGATCACCCTGGGAAGCGTGGCCCAGATCGCGATCAGCGACGGGCCGCCCATGCTGAAAACCGAAAACGGGCGGCCCTCCACCTGGGTCTATGTCGACGTGCGTGGCCGCGATCTCGCGTCTGTGGTCGAGGATCTTCAGCACGCGGTCACACATGAGGTCAAGCTGTCGCCCGGCGTCAGTCTCGCTTATTCCGGCCAGTTCGAATATCTCGCGCGCGCGATCGAGCGGCTGAAGATCGTGGTGCCCGCCACGCTCGCGATCATTTTCCTGCTGCTCTATCTGATCTTCCGGCGGCTCGATGAAGCGATGCTCATCATGGGCACGCTGCCTTTCGCGCTCACCGGCGGTTTCTGGATTCTCTATCTGCTGGGCTATCACCAGTCCGTCGCGACCGGCGTTGGCTTCATCGCCCTGGCCGGTGTCGCTGCCGAGTTCGGCGTAGTCATGTTAATTTACCTGAAGGACGCGCTCCAGGCACGCGGCGAGCAGCCGTCTCAGGGGGATATAGCCGAGGCGGTCCGCGAAGGCGCGCTGCAGAGGGTCCGGCCCAAGGCGATGACGGTCGCTGTCATCATCGCCGGCCTCCTGCCCATTCTCGTCGGCACCGGGGCCGGGTCGGAAGTCATGAGCCGGATCGCTGCGCCCATGATCGGCGGAATGCTGACCGCGCCGCTTCTTTCCATGTTCGTCATCCCCGCCGCCTATCTGCTTCTGAGGCAGCGGTCCTCTCAACTCACCATTTCAACGAAGCACCATGAAAGGAACCTATGATGAAATTGCACATGACGACAGTTCTCGCTCTGACGGCAGCTCTCGCCGCCTGTGGCTCCAAGACCGAGACCAATCAGGCAGCGGCAGAAAGCAATGCGATGGCGGGTGACATGGGCAACATGGCGATGTCGCCGACAGCCAAGATGGCCAAGGCCACAGGCAAGGTGACGGCCATTGACAAGAGCGCCGGGACGATCACGCTCGACCATGGCCCGATCGCCGAAGCCAATTGGCCGGCGATGACGATGGCGTTCAAGGCGCCGCCGACGCTGATCGACAGCGTGAAGGTGGGCGATGAAGTGAATTTTGAGCTGAAGCTGGACGGTAACGCCGGCGAGATCACCGCCATCAGCAAGAAATAATATGACGGGGAGCATAGGTGACAGGCCCGCGCTCCCCGTTTACCCGGCGTCATGCGGCGCGAGCGCACCTATGATCCGGCAATCGGCGATCGTCCCCCGGCTGCATTGGTCGATGAGATGGGACAGCTCCCGCTTCAGCGCGAGAAGATCGGCGATCTTCTGCTCGACTGCCTTGAGCTGTTCCCGCGTGATTTCATCGACGGCGCAGCAGGAGCGCGTGCGATCATCAGCCAGGTCTAGCAGCGCGCGCACCTGATCGAGCGAAAATCCGAGATCCCGCGCCCGTCGAATGAAGCTGAGGCGTTCAACATCGGGCGATCCATAGCTGCGGTAATTGCTGGACGTCCGTTCGGGCGCGGCCAGCAACCCGATCTTCTCATAGAAGCGGATCGTCTCGATCTTGGTGCCTGTCGCTTTGGCAAGCTGCCCTCTCGTCAGTACCGGCATCTTCACTTGACCCTGTAGTTGCTACAGGGTGCATATAGAAGGTCGACTCGAAAAGCGCGAGAGCAACCTATGGTCTGTTCCAGTTGTGATGCCGACAAGGCCGGTTCCCATAATAGCCCCAAATGGCGACGGGCGCTTTGGATCGCGCTTGCCATCAACGCCATCATGTTTGCCGTCGAATTGATCGCGGGTATCGCTGGCGGTTCGAGGGCGTTGCAGGCCGATGCGCTCGATTTTCTCGGAGACGCCGCCAATTATGCGATCAGCCTGGGCGTAGCGGGGCTGGCGCTGGCTTGGCGTGCCCGCGCCGCGCTGGTCAAGGGCGCGACCATCTTCAGCTTCGGCCTCTATGTGCTGCTGAGCGCGCTTTGGGCCTTGTCGCGCGGGACGCTTCCCCATGCCGAGGTGATGGGCGCCGTCGGCTGCATTGCCCTGCTCGCCAATGGCGGGGTGGCGCTCATGCTCTATCGTTTCCGCGATGGTGACGCAAATATGCGCTCGGTCTGGATATGCTCGCGCAACGACGCGATCGGAAACGCCGCCGTTCTTCTTGCGGCATTGGGGGTTTTGGGCACCGGCTCAGCACTTCCCGACATCATCGTTGCTACCATTATGGCCGGGTTGGGATTGTGGGGTGGCGGACAAATAATCCAGCAAGCGATAGTCGAGATGTATTCGTCAGATAGACTGGCAGGGAATGGGCGTTGATCGATTGATTTCTTGATATGCTAAGTGAATATCGCATATTTTCGGGTGCGATGTTGAATAATATAATAGTTATGATGTACCATAAACACGACTAAAACAGATCATCTGTGGTTTAGCGAGTTTGAGTAAGTTGATTTTTTCGTCGTGACATAAGTTATTTTCTTCAATATGGGAAAGTGATGCATCGCCTTCGGTATTTCCTGATGTGTTTCATCACTGCGGCGTTGCTCACGTCGGGGACGGTGCACGCACAGGAATTTCCGAATGCGCCGACTCTGGAATGCTCTGGTTTTGTCCATGCCGATGGGGATGCGGACCAGTCACAAGGGGATGCGGACAAGGCTGTGCCGCACCATCATGGTAGTTGCCATGGCGCTGCCTCGCTGCT
Organism: Sphingobium sp. TomTYG46; assembly: GCF_055396345.1. NCBI lineage: Bacteria > Pseudomonadati > Pseudomonadota > Alphaproteobacteria > Sphingomonadales > Sphingobiaceae > Sphingobium > Sphingobium sp. TomTYG46. Next base: position 26,706 of record NZ_AP027326.1, on the reverse strand, counting down.
TCCAGCCCGAATTACGACACCTGTTCTGTTTGACCGCGCTGGCGAGCCGGAGGGCTTTGTCAATTCAGAGGCGCCGGGCCGCTGGTCGCCCGGTCCTGATTTAAGACCGCCTATTGCCTGATTGATGTTCACCGGCTGCTGCCTGCTTGCGGGCAGGCAGCGTGATGCCATTCAATCAGGATTTCATGCATGTACAGGATCATTGCGGCCTTTCTGGCCGCCACGTCTTGCGTCGCCGTGGCGCAAGCGCAGGAAATGGGCACGGCGCAGCAACAGCCCGCGGGCGCAATTTTCACGCTCGATCAGGCGGTCGCTGTCGCAGGCGGCAGCGCGCCATCGGCGGATGCGGCACAGGCCGGCATGGAGGCGGCGCAGGCTGCCCTCACGATTGCTGGGCTGCGTCCTAATCCCAGCGTTCAAACCCAAGTAGAAAATTTCGCTGGGTCGGGTGCGTATAAGGGGTTCGGTCAGACCGAAACGACGGTCAATTTCAACATTCCTATCGAGCTGGGAGGCAAGCGTTCGGCCCGTATTGCGGTCGCCGACGCGCAGATGCAGCGCGCCCTTCTAATAGCAGCGATAACGCAGGCTGACATCCGCCTTCAGGTAACGCAGCTCTATGTTGAAGCCATTGCGGCGGAGCGGCGGGCCATGACGGCCCGCGATCAGTCCCGCATCGCGCAGGATGCCCTTAATGCCGCAAAGGTGCGGGTACAGGCGGGTCGGGCCTCTCCCATTGAAGAACAGCGGGCTGATGTTGGCAGGCTCAACGCACAGGCGGGAGTTGAACGCACGCAACGTCTCGCTGATGCGGCGCGCATCAATCTGGCGCGCCGGGTCGGGCAGCCGGTCACGGGACCGCTGGATGTGATGGCGCTCGATCGCCTGCCCGCCGCGGTCTATGGGCCGGTGGCGGCGACAAGTGCCGGAACATTAGCGCTTGCGGCGGCGGATGGGGATCTAGCCGTGGCGGATGCGGGTGTGCTGCTCGCCAAATCGCAGCGCGTTCCTGACGTTGCCTTGGGGCCGGGTATCCGGCGCCTCGACGCCACCAATGACACCGCGGCCGTGTTCACTCTCTCCATCCCGATCCCGCTGTTCAATTCTGGGCGGGCTGCCGTTGCGCAGGCGGGTGCCGAGCGCAGCAGGGCCGAAGCGCAGCGCCGTGTCACCGCGCTCGACGTCGAACAGGCCATTACGGATGCTGAGGCGGAGGCTGACAACGCTGCGATCACCGCCCGAACCGCCAGTGGACCGGCCCTCGCGGCGGCGCAGGAGGCGGCCCGCATTGCACGGATCGGGTATCGGGAAGGCAAGTTCGGTCAGCTCGATCTTCTCGATGCCGAGCGCACGCTTGCCGACACACGGGTCGCCGCGATCGACGCGCTGGCCGCTTATCAGAACGCGAAGGCCCGGTTGGAGCGTCTCACCGCTCCCGCGCCGCAACAGGGGAATTGATCCATGAACTATAGAAAGCCGCTCTATCTTGCATTTCCTCTCACCCTTGGGCTGATGCTTGCCGCGTGCGGTGGCGGGGCGGATGAGAATGCCGGTGCGACCAAAGCCGATAGCGAGGCCGCTGGGGAAGCTGCCCATGCCGATGAGGGCAAGGTCACGCTTTCGGAGGACCAAATCGCGTCCGCTGGCATCCAGATCGGCCGTCCCACAATGGGCGGTTCCGGCACTATCGAGTTGCCCGCAACGATTGAAGGCGATCCACAGGGCACGCAGGTCGTGTCAGCCGCTATTGGCGGGCGCGTGGTTTCGCTAACGCACAATCTGGGGCAAAGCGTTTCGCGCGGGCAGGTTTTGGCTGTGATCGAGAGCCGGGAGGCCGCCCAGCTCAAAGGCGAAGTCGAGGCTTCTCGGGCACGTCTGGCGCTTGCAAATTCCAATCTCGCCCGCGAGCAGCGCCTTTTCTCGCAGCGCGTTTCGCCTGAGCAGGATTTGATCGCGGCGCGGACAGCGGCGACCGAAGCCCGCATCGCTTATCAGCAGGCGCAAGGTCAGGTAGCGGCTGCTGGCGGCGGCGGCGGTGGCCTCAACCGGCTTGGTATCGTCGCGCCAATGTCGGGTCAGGTTATTTCGCGCAGCGTCGTATTGGGTCAGACAGTGGCGGCCGATGCGGAGCTTTACCGGCTCGCCAATCTTTCCAGCGTGTCGATGTCCCTCAACCTTCAGCCCGCGGATGCAGGCCGTGTGAAACCGGGCAATACGGTTCGCGTCGTCGCGGCGGGCCGTCAGGCCAGCGCGCGCGTCACTTTCGTATCGCCTGCGCTCGATCCGCAGACCCGCCTCGTGCCGATGATCGCCACGCTCAACAATAGCGATGGCCAATGGCGTGTGGGCGAACCTGTGACAGCTTCGGTCGAGCTTTCGGACGGTGGCGGCGATGGCGCCGTTCGCGTCCCCTCCACCGCGGTCCAGACCGTCGAGGGCAAGTCGGTCGTGTTTGTCAGGACCAAGACCGGCTTCCAAGCTACGCCCGTGACACTCGGCGACAATGCTGGCGGCAACGTCATTGTCCGGTCGGGCCTCAAGGGCACCGAGCAGATCGCAACCGTCAACAGCTTCACGCTCAAGGCCGAACTCGGCAAGGGCGAAGCAGCGCACGAGGATTGAGCCGATGATTGCGCCTATCGTAAACTGGGCGGTTCACAAGCGTTGGCTTGTCCTGCTTCTGACCGCCATCGCCGCCGCCATTGGTGCTGCGGCCCTCTACCGGCTACCGATCGATGCGGTGCCGGACATCACCAACAACCAGGTCCAGATCAATGTCCGCGCCCCTGCCCTTTCGCCCGAGTTGGTCGAAAAGCAGGTCGCTTTCCCAATCGAAACGGCACTCGCGGGGATTCCGGGCCTGGAATATACCCGATCGTTGAGCCGCAACGGGTTCGCGCAGGTAACGGCGGTCTTTGAAGATACGACCGACATTTATTTTGCGCGCCAGCAGGTTGGCGAGCGTCTTACCGGCGTAGCCGAGAACCTGCCCGACGGCGTGAACCCTGAAATGGGACCGATCGCGACGGGTCTGGGCGAAGTCTATATGTGGTCGGTCCGGCTTGAGCATCGCAAGGATGACAAGCACCTGCCCGGCGAGCCGGGGATGCAGCCCGATGGCAGCTATTTGACGCCCGAAGGCGAGCGACTGACAAATGACATCGACAAGGCGACCTATCTGCGCACCGCGCAGGACTGGATCGTCGCGCCGCTGCTCAAAAACACCAAAGGGTTGGCGGGCGTCGATTCCATTGGAGGTTATACCAAGCAGTTCCTTGTCGTGCCCGATGTCCAGCGCCTTTCCTCCATGGGGCTGACGTTGACCGATCTCGCCAATGCGCTGGAAAAGAATAACACCAGCGTTGGCGGTGGTTTTGTGAACCGCAACGGTGAGGGCTTGGCGGTTCGCTCCGATGCTCTCGTTCGCAACGCAAACGAACTGTCCCGTATCGTGGTGGCCTCCCGCGACGGCGTACCGATCACGCTGGGCCAAGTCGCCACCGTCAAGCTGGGGCAGGCCATTCGCATGGGGTCTGCGTCCGAAAATGGGACCGAAGTCGTGGTTGGCACCGCCGTCATGCGTATCGGCGAGAACAGCCGCACGGTTGCCACGGCCGTTGCCGATCGCTTGAAGGAAATCAACGCTTCCCTGCCGCCGGATGTCATCGTGCAGCCGGTGCTGGATCGCACGGAGCTGGTTAATTCGACCATCAAGACGGTCGCCAAGAACCTCGGCGAAGGCGCGCTGCTCGTCATCGTCGTGTTGTTTGCCCTCTTAGGTAATTTCCGTGCGGCACTGATCGCGGCAATGGTCATTCCGGTGACGATGCTGCTCACCAGCTGCGGGATGTTACGCGCAGGCGTATCGGCGAATCTGATGAGCCTTGGCGCGCTCGACTTTGGTCTGATCGTCGATGGCGCGGTCATCATCGTTGAGAATGCCTTGCGCCGCATGGCTGAAGAGCAACATTATGAGGGCCGGATTCTGACGTTGCAGGAGCGTCTTGCGACGGTCGCTACTGCTGCGCGTGAAATGATCCGCCCGTCGGTCTATGGTCAGGCCATCATCATCCTCGTCTATGTGCCTCTCCTCACCCTCACCGGGGTTGAAGGCAAGACCTTCGTGCCGATGGCGCTTACCGTCATCATCGCGCTCGCTTTTGCCTTCGTGCTTTCACTGACCGCAGTTCCGGCGGCTATTGCCATTTGGCTCTCGAACCGCATCGAGGAGAAGGAAGGCCGGATCATGAGCTGGCTGAAGGCCCGCTACGAACCCGGTCTCGATAAGGCCATGAAGCGCCCGGCGCTGACGATAGGTGCCGGTATCGGCGGCTTCGTCGTGGCTGCCATCGCCTTCATGTCGCTGGGCCAGGTTTTCCTTCCACAGCTTGATGAAGGCAATCTGCTGATCCAAGCTCTGCGTATCCCGGCAACGTCGGTTCAACAGAGCCAGGCCATGCAGGTGCCGATCGAACGCATGATGTCGAAGCAGCCGGAAGTGCAGTTTGTCTTCTCGAAGACAGGCACGGCTGAACTGGCGTCCGACCCCATGCCGCCGAACGCGACGGATATGTTCGTGATCCTGAAACCCCATGCCGATTGGCCGGACCCGAGCCTTGCGAAAGAGGAGCTGATCGCGCGTCTGGAAAAGAACCTGAACGAGTTTCCCGGCAATGCCTATGAGGTCACGCAGCCCATCCAGATGCGCTTCAATGAACTGATCGCGGGCGTTCGTGGCGATATAGCGGTCAAGGTCTTCGGCGACGACTTCAACGCCATGAATAGAACGGCCGAGAAGATCGCCGGCGTTCTCCGCCGCACCAAGGGCGCAGCGGATGTGAAGGTCGAGCAGACCACCGGCCTTCCTATGCTCGACATCCGCGTCAATCGCGACGCCATGTCGCGTCTGGGCGTCACCGCGCAGGATGCGCAGGACATAGTGACGGCCACTCTCGGCGGCCGCACGGCGGGCATGATTTTTGAGGGCGATCGGCGCTTTCCGGTGGTTATCCGGCTTTCGGAAGCTCAGCGTGCCGATCTTTCGATGCTCCAGCAGGTGCAGGTTCCGGTCCCTGGCGGCCAGTTCGTGCCGTTGGCGAGTGTCGCTGACATCAGGGTCGTGGACGGTCCCAACCAGATCAGCCGGGAAAATGGCAAGCGTCGCGTGGTGGTGCAAGCGAATGTCCGTGGCCGTGACATTGCCAGTGTGGTGGAGGAGGCAAAGGCAAATATCGCCAAAGAGGTGCGTCTTCCGGCGGGCAGCTATCTCGAATGGGGTGGCCAGTTCGAGAATCTGGCTTCAGCGCGCGAGCGTCTTCAGCTCGTGATCCCGGCCTGCTTCATCCTGATCATGATGCTCCTCTATGGCGCATTGGGTTCGGTGCGGGATGCCGCGATCGTGTTCACTGGCGTTCCTTTGGCGCTGGTGGGCGGCGTGCTGCTCCTGTTCCTGCGGGGCATGGATTTCTCCATTTCGGCGGCAGTCGGTTTCATCGCGCTTTCCGGTATCGCGGTGCTGAATGGTCTCGTCATGGTGTCATCCATCCAGGATCTCATGCGGAAAGGCATGGATCGGGCCGATGCAGCGCGTGCGGGAGCCATCCAGCGTCTGCGCCCCGTCGTTATGACGGCGCTGGTTGCGAGCCTCGGCTTCGTGCCGATGGCACTCGGCACGGGCGCAGGGGCGGAAGTGCAGAAGCCGCTCGCCACGGTGGTTATCGGCGGCCTCATCTCCGCGACGTTGCTTACCCTGTTCATGCTGCCGACGCTCTACGCGCGCTATGGGCGCAAGGAGATGCCCGGTGAGGAGAATCTGGACGAACCGCAACATCTGACGGGCGGTGTGGACGAACCGCAACCGCAGTTCTGAGGCTCGGACGGGGAGGGTCTTATGCAGCACAGCCCTCCCCGTCCCGCTTCGGAGAAGATCGGGAATATATCATGGTAGAGGAAACCATATTTACGGCGCATAGCTCGATACTGAAAATATGGAGCTTGTTGTCCGACCTTCCTGGCTATGGGCGGTGGCATCCGCATTATCGCGTTCTGAGCGATGCGATCCCCGGCAAGGACTTTCTCTTGTCGTGGCTGATCTTTGATGACCGGCGCGTCAAAATCTTGGTTCGGCTCGATCCTGTCGAGAAACCGCGAACGATAGGCTGGAGCGACGGCATCAGGGGCCTGCTGGTACTCAAGGAACGCTATGAGATCAGCCCAATCGCCAATGGCGCGGAAATACGTCATTCGTTTGAGTGTCGGGGTCTTATTGGCATGCTTCTTGGGAGCATCAAGCGCGGCGGCATCCGCAAAAATATGGCGGTGCAGGATGCGGCTTTCCTGACACACCTAAAAAAGCAGGGGCGCAAGCCGCAGTCTGGCAGGAGTTCTGTCCGCAAACCCGCGCCCGGTGCCCTTTCACGCGGGGCTGACAATGACTGACCGGCGGATCGCTGTGACCCCAGTAGATATACTGCGAAAGACTCTCGCATTGAGGAGGTCATCATGAAGCAAATGCTGCCCATTCTTCTTGCACTGGCAAGCCCAGGCTGCGCGTCACCGATGATCGAAAGGTCGGACGTCGCAATAGAAGTTTCACCGCATTCAAACGCAAAGTTCTCCGCATTGAAGACGATGCGACGCGGAGAGACCATGATCGTGTCGGGCAACATACAGTCCGTCCGTAGCCTGTCGCTAAAAGGGCATGTCGATATTGCTGGCTATGCCAAAGGGTCGAAGGTTCGTTCTGCAACGGCAGACATTCTGTACTTCTCACCCCAACGACCACGGCCCGCTTATTTTCGCGGGCGCTTAGTCGAGGGCGCCGAGAATTTGGATTTGATCAGTGTGTCATATGACGACGGGCCGAAGCACCCGGCAAATGACTGACGAATTGGGACGGATGTTGGGAGAGTAGAAATGCATGACCACAGTGCAGGCGGACACAGCCATAGCCACGACCATACCGCTGGCGCCAACGCCAAGATGCTTTTAATCGCCCTTGTCCTGACGGGCGGTTTTCTGGTTGCCGAGGTTATCGGTGCCTTTGTCTTCAACAGCCTGGCCCTGCTTTCCGATGCGGGGCACATGCTGACCGACGTGGCGGCGCTGGTGATCGCGCTCATGGCGATCCGCATCGGGCAAAAGGCGCCCGATGACAAGCGAACCTTTGGCTATCGGCGGCTCGAGATACTCGCGGCGGCCTTCAACGCGATCATGCTGTTCGCGGTCGCGATCTATGTTCTGGTCGAGGCCATCCAGCGCTTCCGTGAACCGGAGCCTGTCGGTTCGACAGGAATGCTCGTGGTCGCCACGCTGGGCCTGGTCGTGAACCTCATCGCCATGCGCCTGCTCATGGCGGGGAAGGATAAAAGCCTCAACATCAAGGGCGCCTATCTGGAGGTATGGGCCGACATGCTGGGGTCGATCGGCGTGATCGCGGGCGCGTTGGTCATCCGCTTCACAGGCTGGACGCTGGTCGATCCGATCGTGGCCGTGGGTATCGGCCTATGGGTTCTTCCGCGCACATGGATCTTGCTCAAAGATACCACCAATGTTCTGCTGGAAGGCGTGCCAGGGGGGCTGCAACTTGGCGAAATCCGAGCCGCCATTTCGCAGGTGCCCGGCGTCGGCGGCGTGCATGACCTGCATGTCTGGTCGATGACGACCAACGACGCCAGCCTGTCCGCTCATATCGAGATCACCGATCCGAGCCAAAGCGAGGTGGTGCGCAGAGATGTCCAGGCCATGCTTCAGCGTCAGTTTGGGATCGAGCATGTCACGATCCAGACCGAGAGCGAAGCCTGCGCAGACACCCATCATCTTCATCCCTGATGGTTTGTAGCCCTGCTACCGGCTGCCATTCGCCTTCGCTGTTCAGTGGCGTCAGAGATCAACAAGGGCTGCGGCGCCGGTTTGATCGCAGTCTTCTGGCTCCGATCCACACGCCGCTTACGGAGGTCGTCAGGCCGAGGAAGGAAAGTACCCAGAGCAGGACATCCCATGATGGCCGGTGGGAGGTGAGAATGTTCAAATCCCATTTGTGCAGCATGTCGAAAAGCCAGCGGTAAAGGCGACCGCGAGCGTCGATGGAACCAAGCTGCTCGCCGGTCCGGGGATCGAGATGCACCCATGTCTGCGCCGGATCGGTGAACGTGATCCGCAAGACGGGGAGGGATGCCAGCTCATCGGGGCCATACCAATAGGCATCGGGCTGCCTTATCATCTGGACGTTGCCGATGGAGGCTCCAGGCAGCAATTGTGTCGCTGCGCGCGTCAGGGTCGTGGGCGATGCGTTGAAAGGGCGCAGGGTCCGTCCGTCGATCAAGGCGCGTCGCCCCTGCCCGTCCTTCGCGACCATCAGAATTTCATGGCCCGGCGAGGGCATCGCCGTGATCTGGACCGCGCTGGGCATCTGCTTCCCGGCCATGATGAAGGCATTGGACGGGATCGACAGGGTGCCGAGATAATCACGCTGGTTCTTTTCCGCGATGCCTTCGGACCGGAACAGATGCCCCGGATCGACCGAAAGCCAACCGCTGAAGATCCATGCGACGAGGAAAATGCCACCCGCGAGGCCCGCGATATGATGCCAGACCATCCATCCGCGATAGGGTGTTATGCGTCCGCCCTTGTAGCGCCGTCGCCCGAGCCGTGCCCGCAGCAGCCCGATCCAGAAGCCGGTAACGCCGGTCGCGAAGCAAGGCCCCGCGACCCAGAGGATGACCTGTCGCCACAGTGCGCCATCCTGTCGCAATGCCGTGAAATAGAGCCAGTGTGGAACCGCACCCAGCCAGTTCCAGAAGCGTTCGCTGCGGATCGTGTCCTGCACGACATCGCCGGTTCGGGACGAAACGTAGATTTCGGTCCCTGCCCGGTCAGCAAGGGCGATTTGCCACAAGGGGCGGTGTCGGTCGAAGCGTTGGGCGACCGTCCATTGGTCCCGTTCGAAGGAATGGATCGACGCGACGGCGGCCCCGCCGAAACGGCGCGCAGCGCGTTCGGCCATGGCGGCTGTCACAGCCGGCACGGCCTGTCCGGCGGTCGCGGAGATGATCTCAGCTTCCCCGTCCCATGGATTTGTACGCCAGAGAGGTTTGCCGTCGCGCATTTCCAGCGTGAGTGAGCGCAGGCGGCTGCTGTCCGGCGGCGGCGCGGTGACATCGGCCCAGCGGATCGGTTCGAGCCGTGCGATCCGTTCCGCGTCCGTCAGCGACGGATAGGGCACATAGATCATCACCAGGCCCGATAGGAACCACATGGCGAAGAGCAGGCATGTGGCGATGCCGATCCAGCGGTGCCCAAGATAAAGCCAGCGGCGGGCAACATGGCCCGCCGCTGCTTTTCTGGTCGGTTTAGAACCGTGCACGCAGGGACACGTCCACCGAGCGCGGGCGGCCGAGCACCCATTGTTCGTTGTTATAGGCGGTGATCGCGTAGTCCTTGTCGAAGAGATTGTAGAGGCGCAGGTCCAGCGCGACATTGTCGGTCACAGCATAGGACAGGCTGGCGTCGACCACGGCATAGGCCGGCACGCGGAACTGGTTGGCATTGTCTGAATAGCGCTTGCCGACGTAGCGAAGGCCGGCGCGCGTCTGCAACCGCGTAATCGGCTCCCAGCGCAGCCACAGATTGGCGGCGGTTTCCGCGACACCGGGGGGCGTGAGGCCGTTATAATTGGTCGCGCCGCTGATGAAGTCGTCAAACTTCGCATCCAGCACCGTGCCGTTGGCGTCGATGCCAAACCCGTCGGCAAGGTCCACCGAAACCGAGGCTTCGATGCCTTTGGCCGAACGCTGGCCGACCTGCTCGACCGGGCTGGTGAGCGTCTGCTGGGAGAGGAGGCCCTTCTTGACGATGCGATAGGCGGCTAGGGTCGCCGAACCCCGTCCATCGAGGAAGCTCCCCTTCACGCCGAACTCGACCTGATCGCCGGTTGCGTGGCTGAATTGCACTTGACCCGTCGAATAGGTGGTGAGCGTCCCAAGCGGATCGACGCCGGTCGTGTATTGGCCGTAGAGCGACAATGCCGGTGTCGGCTGATAGACTGCGCCTACTCGCCAGGTCGTGTTGTCGAGCCGCTTGTCGAGCACCTGCGTCTCGCTCCGCACATTGCTTGGCGAATAGGCGAAGGTCCAACGGCGGACCCGGTTCTCCTCATAGCGCACGCCGCCGATGATCGAGAATTGGTCGTTCAGCTTCAGCCGGTTCTCGGCAAATACCGCATATTCGCTGGTGCGCGTGCGGAAGCGGGGCGCAATGCCCTGCGTGTCGAAGAACAGGCCCGGCACCGGGTTGAACGGATCGACCGAATCCTCCTGCGGGTCCGACCCGAAATCGTTGCTGTAGGTCAGCTTGACCAGATTGACGTCGAAACCGACAACCAGATCATTGGTGATGCCGCCCGCGACCGGCAGGCTGAGCTTCACCGTGCCCTGATCGCCATATTGGGTCTGGTCATGGACGATGCCCAGATTGTCCGCACGGTCCACCAGGCCGGTCGTTCCGTCATAGCTGTAGCTCTCCAGATTCTTCCAGCGGCGATAGCTGGTCAGGCGATAGGCGGTGTTCGAGATCGTGATTTGCTCGATCGGGGACCAGGTGGCAGTCAGCGTAGCGCGCTTGTCGCGAAAGCGCATCTCCGCGTCGGCGACGTTGAAATTGCGGTCCCGCACCCGCTCATCAATGCGGCCTTCGATCAGAGGCGTGCCGAAATATTTGCTCGGCTTCTGGTCGCCGTCATCATAGCGCAGGGTGAGCGAGAAATTGTCGGTGGGCGCGAATTTAAGCGCGCCCGACAGGGCGTGGCTCTCGGACTGACCGCGATCGACATAGCCGTCCGACCGGCGATAGCTGCCGTCGATGCGGAAGGAGAACATCTCGCCGATCGGGCCGCCTACGCCGGCGGCGGCATGGAAGCTGTCCTGCGATCCATAGCCGATCTCGCCCTGGGCCTCGAACCGCTCGCTATTGGGTTGCCGCAGGATGACGTTGATCGCGCCACCAAGCGCGCCCTGGCCATAGAGGACCGATGCTGGCCCGCTCAGCACGTCGATCCGCTCGGCAATCCAGGGATCGGTTGGATAGGTGATCGTTCCCGCGACAGGAAACAGGCGGATGCCGTCGACCAGTTGAAGCACCGATCCCTGGCCGCTGAAGCCGCGGGCCGCCAGCGCCGTGTTACCATTGCCCGGATCGGCAATATTGGTGATGCCCGGTGCGCGGGTGACGGCATCCTGAAGGGTAAGATCACCGCGCGCGCGCAATTCCTCGCCATCGACAACCGCGATGCTAGCGGGGGTTTCCAGGGGCGTCAGACCAAGCCGGCTGCCGGTGGATTGCGGAATGGCGAGAGCAGGTTGCCGCTGGCCGAAGACGATGATGGTGTCGCTTTCCGTTGCGCTGGCGGCGGAATCGTCGGCGTGGGCGGCGAGCGGCGCGCCCAGCAGCAGTACGGCGAGAGTATAACTGGATATATTGCGGATAGTCTTCTTCATTCTATCATGCCCCGTCGGCGTCATTCGACGTCGGGCAGGGGCGTGCCGTTACGAACGGTCGGCGCGCACCACGGGCGGACGCCTTGGCGCCCGTCGCACGAACCGATGCGGCCCCCACCGCTCGTTCGTCGCTCAGACGGAGTTCACCGTGCCTCGACCATCCCCTGGACCATGGCAAGAGCGACCAGACGCCGGCAGGTCTCCTGGCTCACGGGTCATCGCTTGATGCACGGCCTTCCCAGGCCTCGCAGGATTTAGCGTCCGGCCCAGTGGCTGGCGGATAGGTCAATGCCTATCCGCGCATGTACATCGCGCTCACCGCTTACAGTTGCAGGGACAGCCTCGGATTAGGGTGGCGAACCACCTTCACCGCGTTCCCTATTAAGTCCCTCTCGGGACACCGGCGCGATCATGTCCTGGCCGCTTGGCGCGTCCCGGACGGCGCTCCTGTAGTGAAATTGTGCGGTGCAGACAAGCGGGCATGGGCATTCCCGTTGGCGGTCCATTATCATTCCGTTGCAGGCTTTTGATTTTGGGGCCTGTTCCGGCCCCCTGGCGCAAGAGCCAAGCCGTCTCGGCCTGCGGCCTCCCTTGGCGATCAGGCGGTATCCCCACCCTTCCGCGCTGCGCTTGTGCAGGGCGGGTGATCCCCCTCCCCCTGATCGGCCCCGATTTGCGCCATTCCCCGACCCGCTTCGCCAGCGGGCAGAAGCCGATGGCACCCATCGCCTTCGGCTCCGATTTTGGAAGGGAAACAAGCATATGGCTCGCAGCACCACCCGCAGCGCAAAGGCCGCACGGATCGACATTTACGAGGAAGTCACCAACCAGATTGTGGCATTGCTGGAAGCTGGCACCCGCCCTTGGTCGCCGTCCTGGGCATGCGGGGCCAGTTCGCTTCCGTTGCGTCATGAAGGCACGCCCTATCGCGGCATCAACATCCTGCTGCTTTGGTCCGCCGCCATGATGCGCGGCTATGCCAATCCCTATTGGATGACCTACCGGCAGGCCCACGAACTTGGCGGGCAGGTCAGGAAGGGCGAGAAGGGCAATCTCGTTGTCCACGCGGGCACTTTCACGCCGAAGGATGATGACACCGACCAGCGCCAGAGCGGCGATGATGAGGAGGAGAGCAGCCGCGGCTATCTGAAGAAATATGTCGTGTTCAACGTCGAGCAGATCGACGGCCTCGACATGGGCAAATATCCCGCGCCATCCATCGAGATCAGGAACCGCGACGAGCGTGACAGCGAACTGGATGCTGCCTTTGCCCTCTATCCCGTTCCCTATAGCGAGGGCGGCACCAGCGCATTTTACAACAGCGTCAGCGATCGTATTCAGATGCCCGCCTTTGCCGACTTTGTAAGCGGCAATGCCTTTTTCGCAACCCTCGCTCATGAGGCTGTCCACAGCACCGGCCATAGGGATCGGCTGAACCGCGAAACACTGCATCGCTACGGCGAGAGCCGCGAAATGCGAGCCGCCGAGGAACTGATTGCCGAGATCGGCGCCGCGATGCTGTGCGCCCAGCTTGGCATGGAACCCACCGAGCGGGAAGATCACGCCGCCTATGTCGCGTCCTGGCTGACCGCCTTGCGGAACGACAAGCGCGCCATTTTCAGGGCCGCCACCGCCGCGCAGTCCGCAAGCGAACATATCCTGTCCTACATGGCAGGGCATCCCATCCAGCGCGCCGCCTGACAGCGAAACGGGCAGTGGAATGCCGCTGCCCTCCCCATCCCTATTTCCCAAGGACTGACCCATGAGCCTCGAATTTACCTACGCCGAGAAGATCGAGCGTATCCGCTTCCTCAACGATGCAGCGCGCCAGCAGCCCGGCGTATCGGGCCGTGCAACTATGACGATTGGTTTTGCCTCGCTTGATGAGCGTGACCGTCATGAAGCTGTGTCCCAGATCATTGCTTTCGATCAGTTTGACGAGGGTAACGACCCTTATGCCGAACATGATTTTGGCGCTGTCTATCGCCTTCATACGGGTGAATGGATGCAGCGCCGTCCCGGCAAGGAAGATGCCATCAGTCAGACCATATTCTGGAAAATTGACTGCTATGACAAAGCGTTGGAGTTTGGCAGTGAAGCCCCTTGGGATGACGAACGGACAACGCGCCTGCTGACAATCATGCTGGCGAGCGAGTATTGAATATCGCTGCCGCCCCGCTCGGCGGGGCGGCCATATGGGCTGTTGGTCAATAGCGATTTATTGTGTTTTCGCTCCATTCTGGATAGGATGCTGAGAGGGCAATTTACCATGCTTGAGTTCGACATCGGGGCGGTCAGAGTGCAGATTACGGCGATGGATTTCATGCGGGGTGAGGCGGCTGGCGAGCTTGCTGGCTGATCCCCTTGGTATCCGATGACCCTGCCTCCGCCCATGACGGCGATGAGCCTGTACAGGCCCGGACGGGGCCGGGAGGCATCGCCTTTCTTCCTCCGCGTGATCCTCCCATCGGCCAGCGTTACCGCATTTCCCTTGGAAAAATTCGGGATGAACTTGACCGTTATCTGCCAGCGGCGCGCCGTGAGGCGGCGGACCGCCTTCAGGCGTTGGTCAAAAATGGCGCGCCTGAGCCTCGCATCGTGGCTGCGCGGATCGAACTGGCCTATCTCCGTCATGCCAAAGGTCCGACCTATCAATCGCATTTGCTGACCCATTTGGGGCACAGGGAGGTCGATGCCGTTATTTCCCCGCAGCAAACGCCCCTGGAGCGGGTGCGAGAGATCGGCGCTGCCCTCGCGACGCGCATCAACAGTCAACAGCCGGCGAACATCTTGCGCGCTGTGCGTTCGCTGGAACGGCCGATCCTGGCTCCCGGCCAATCGCCTGCCCATGAGGGCCTGGCCGAGACCTTCCTGAAAAATAACCCCGACCAGAATAAGGCCGATCCCCGCTTTGCTGCCGCGCAGGTCATTGTCGACAAGATACAGGCCGTTTCGCAGGCGCGCGGCGATGGCCCCCGTCTGATCGAAGCGGCGACCGATGCTGCTCGCACGGCGGTCGCCGCCAATATCAGGGCTGGGAAGCCTGTTGACGATGGAATCTCCTTGCCCCTCTCCCCTGCTCCCAATGGGCCGGACAAGGGCAGAAGCCGCTAACGGTCACGCTCGCGCGTGGCGCAGTTCATGGCACCGTCAGCCCTCCTTGACGGCCTCTGATGCAGGGGAACACCAAGGGCGGCCGCCCTTTCGTTCCCGAACAAAAATAGACCGCCCGTGTAATCCGCCAAGCCCGGTGGTCCGCCGCCCTTTGGGGCGGCGACCAGGCTAAGGCGGCTCGCCCGCGCCAGCGGTCGATTTTTGCCCTCCCTCCCCGTCCCGCTCCTCGCCGGAGTGGCAGAGCCGCAGGCCGCAGGCAGCGGCTTTCAGCCAAGGAAGGAGGTCAAAAGAATGACTTACACACGGTATCGAGGCGATCCCTACTGGAAACGCGCGAAGGTGGACGGGCTGGCCGTTGACGGCACCCCCTACAAACGAGGCGAGCGGGTTTTCTACTACCCGCGCACCGGCGCGACCTACGCCGGAGACGCAGCGCACCGCGCATCGGTCGAGTTCGAGGAACTGGCCGCCTTGGAGGGCTGACCCTCCCCTTCCCCATTCGATCATTAAGATTTTCAGGAGCTACCATCATGGCTATCATGACCGTCAAACTGTCGCAGCTTCGCCTTTCCCCGCTCAACACGCGCCGGGTTAAGCCTTCCGCGATCAACTCCATGGCCGACGACATTGCGGCGCATGGCCTGTTGCAGAACCTTGTCGCCTATGAAGAGGATGAACTGTTCTGGGTTTTCGCAGGCGGACGGCGCTATCGTGCGCTCAAGGAACTGGTGAAGCGCAAGAAGATCGCCAACAGCGATTTGTTCCCCATCGAATTGCGGACCAAGGAAGAGGCCATCGAGCTATCCTATGCCGAGAATGCGGCGCGTGAGGACATGCACCCTGCCGATGCGATCCGGGCATTTGCCGCGATGCGCGATATCGGCATGTCGGCGTCGGAGATCGCGGGGCGGTTCGGTTATTCCGAAAGCTATGTGGCGAAGATGCTGCGGTTGTCGGCGCTCAATCCCAAGCTGATCGACATTCTCTCCAAGGACCAGCTTACCCTTGAGGCGGCGAAGGCGCTCACCCTGTCGGACGATCATGCCGAGCAGCTTCGCGTTTTCAAGGCGTCGAGCGGCCAAGCTCACCGGATCAGGAGCATGTTGACCGAAGAGAAATTGACGACGCAGAGCGGCGCGTTCCTGTTTGTCGGGCGCGATGCCTATATGGAGCATGGCGGCACAATCACCCCTGACCTGTTTTCGCAGGGCGATGGCGGCTATGCCGACAATCCTGAAATCGTGGAGGAATTGGCCCAAGCCAAGCTGGACAGCGTGGCCGGGGAATATCGGTCGGCGGGCTGGTATGAAGTGACTGCGACTTTCGATCAGCCCTATGACCTCTACAACAAGGGCTACCTCTATCCGGCGGAGCGGGAGCCGAGTGAGGTGGAGGCCGAACGCATGGCCGCGCTGGATGCCGAGATGGAGGCCATTGCCGAAGCCGAAGGGGAGGATAGCGACCGCATCGCGCCCCTGATGGAAGAACGGGAGTCCATTGCGGCGGGGCTGCGATCCTACAATGCCGATCAGAAGGCTGTGGGTGGCGTGGCGCTCTGGATTTCGCGGGATGGCTCCCTTGGTGAGCGTATCTATCGCGCCAAGGCCGAGAAAAAGCCCAAGGCAACGGGCGCGACGGGCGGCCCTGCCCCGCTTTATCCAAATAGTCTCTACGCCGACCTTAGCCGGATCAAGACCCAAATCGTGCAGGAGGCGGTTGCCGCCAACCCGGCGCTGGCGCTCGACGTACTTCTGGACTCGCTGGCTGGGCAACTGTTGCATGGCGCACAGGGCTATAACCTCGCGCTGGAATTGAAGGCGGAGACGGTTGCGACCGACGTTCCCGACGACATGATGGCGACCAGCGATGTTCGGCCTGTCGAGGAAATGATGGCATCCCGCTTTGCGGCGCTGCCGATCGAGGGGCGGTTTGAGGCGATCCGCGCCATGGCGGACGACGACAAGATGGCCCTTATGGCTGGACTGGTCGCCGTGATGCTGGACGGTACGATATTCGCTGGCGGTTGGCCATCAGAACGGCACCATCATTTCGAGCAGATCGCCAAGGCGAGCGGCGTGGACATGGCGGAACGGTGGACCGCGCCCATCGCGCTGTTCGACCGCATGAAGCGCGCCTCGCTCATTTCGCTTCTGCGTCAGGAGACGGGCGATGCCAGCGCCGACAATTGCGCGACGATCAAGAAGAAGGCGGACCTTGCTGTCAACGTGTCGGGGCGTCTCCCCGGCAACTGGCTCCCTGATCCTTTGCGAATTGGTGCCTTCGACATGCCGGAGCAGCCGGGCACGGATGAGGCCGACGCCGTTGAAGATGGCGGGTGCGATGAGGATGCCGACGAAATGGCATGAGTGGACCGGGGGGCGGCGCGAGCCGTCCCCCTTTCCTTCCCATGGCCCTCGGTGAGATCGGCGCGATGGCCCTGCGAACCCATCGCGCCTCGCCGCCTGACACCGGCGATGGTGCCGCGCTCCCAAGGTCGTGCGGCACCAATGTCTCAATTAAACAAAAAATGTTCGCCATAAGAGAATTTCAGTTGACTCTGATAGAACTTATGTCTAAACAGGCGCAAGGCAAACGGGATAGTGGCAACAGCCCACCTTAAACTCTGGGTGAGAAATCACCTGCGGGACCGACTTCGGTAGGTTCTCCCACTTGTCGGCAGGTCGAGGGGCCTCCCGCGCCACGCGGGAGCCGCCGCCGTCCCCGATAAGGCGCGTCCGGGTGGACCGGACGCGAAGGGTTAGGGGGGGTGCTTCTTCTCTAGTTGTTACTCTTGTTGGTGGAGCTGGCTTCAATTCCGAAGCGAGCATAACAGGAGTATAGTCCATGGGTCCAACCCTACCGAATGCCGAGAAGAAGCGTGCGAGAGCAAGTCGAAGTAAGCACCCTATCCGGGATGCTCTGCTGAGACCGAAGACATGGAAGGCTGCGGTCGCGATTTTGGGAGCAATTCTCAAGATCGTCCGGATTGGCGCGAAGTTCTGGGACATGTTCGAGTAAACCCCCCTTAATTTCTTACCAACAAAGGGGATTTGTTGGAGGACATGGAAAATGTACAACAGAGCATTGAAAGCCATAAGGCAATATCACAGGCTATCTCAATCTGATCTGGCTGATCAGCTGAACATATCGCGTTCTTATTTGAATGAGATTGAACGGGATAAAAAAGATCCAAGTTTAGAGGTTTTAACTAAATACGCAAATAGATTTGATATTCCTTTGTCGTCACTTCTACTATTTGCAGAGCAAACGAATGAAACTACGTATGATAAGGCTAGGGTGTTCTTCGCCGACAAGGTTTTGAAGATGCTTGAATGGGTAGCCGAAGGGGAAGAAGATGAGCAAAGTTCGGCGGACAAGCGGCCCGCAGATACCCATTGATCGGTGCCATTTATTTGGTATCCGGTCTCCCCACGCGCTTGCGAAGCGATTGGGGTGGGAACTGAATAAGCTCGACCTTCTAGCCGCAGATGGCGGCTATCGCGTTTTTAAGCATAAGGAAACGGGGCGGCAGATTCAGGAACCTGGCGCCGCCCTTCAAAGCCTGCACCGCCAGTTGCATCGGTATCTCGCACGAATCCAGGTGCCGGATTACCTTCACTCGGCGGTGAAAGGTAGGTCATATTTGACCAACGCACGTGCCCATGTCGGCGTCGGATCGTTGGTAAAGATCGATATCGCCAAATTCTACCAATCCGTCCCGCAGCATAAAGTCATGCATTTCTTCCGCGACACGCTGAATTGCGCGCCAGATGTGGCGGGATTGTTGGCAAATCTCATTTGCTTTCAGGGTAAGCTGGCCACCGGAAGTTCGATCAGTCCGATCATCTCCTACTATACCTACAAGGGTCTGTTCGACAGCATCGCCGAGGTCGCCGCGCGCAACGGCTTGGTGATGACCTGCTATGTCGATGACATCACCATGTCGGGTGCAAATGCTTCAGGCCTCGTCCTACATGAGGTGCGGACCATGATTTTCCGCGCGGGCCTTCGCGCGCATAAAGATCGTCACTTCCCGATTGAAGGTGCGAAAATCGTCACGGGCGTTATGGTTGGAGAACGCGGTATCGGCCTGCCTTTTTCTCGCTGGCAGAAGATACGTGAGCAGGTGCGCGAGTTGGAGCGGTGCGCTGATCCTGTCCGCAAACTGGAACTTTATCCGCGCTTGGTTTCTCGCCTTTATGAGGCGACGCAAATTGATCCGAGGTGCCGTGTTCGTGCGGAATATTATCACAATCAATGGCGGCAGCTAAAGCGAAACGCGGTCGCGTCGGCAACGGTTCCTCTTTCGATAGCAGAAGCGGCCTGATAGTTGCGGCGCTCCACTAAGGCGCAAGCCATGGATATTAGACAGGAAGTGTCACACTATTATCCACAAGCGCCTCATGGGATGTAGCTTGGCTCTCCAGATACTTCGCCAACATCTCTTCATGATGCCGTTTCCTGCTCTCTAGGTGGCGGGCGGGCGTGTACTCCGGGTCTGGTGCATGGGCTGGGCTTAGCTTCGCGGATTGGCGAAGCCTACCGGCCAGCCCCAAAGCCTTTAGACCAAGTCCGATGAGTTGCGCTCGCACCTCGGCGTCACCGCCATCGGGTGGATCGAAATCGTAGAGATAGCTGATCTTTGAGTTCATCGCTTCGACGGCGACCTGGAATGCAAAAGCCTCTTCGGTCAGGCGGATGCCTACACGCTTCCATTCAATCTCGTGAGGAAACGCTGGCAGATCTGGAAGCGATCCATAATCCGTCCCGGCATGGCCCCCAGAAGAGATATGAGCTTCGATCTCGCCCAATCTGTGTGAGCATTCACCAGCATATTGCTCGAAGATGATCTGCCCCCACCGAGTGGACCGATTGGTTTGTTAGTGGATTAAAGCCGCTGCCGCCATATCCGGGTGGAGGTGGAGCGAAGCGGAACCGGAAGCCGGATATGGCGGTGTCGCCGTTTCCGGGGCCGGCGGCCGATAGCCCAGGCTGCTATGAGGGCGGACAGTGTTGTAATGCCGCCGCCAGGCTTCGATCAGCACCTTGGCCTCGGCGAGACTGTAGAAGATTTCGCCATTGAGCAGTTCGTCGCGAAGCGACCCGTTGAAGCTTTCGTTATAGCCATTCTCCCATGGTGATCCAGGTGCGATGTAGAGCGTTTTCACGCCGATCTGCCCCAGCCATTTCTGGACGGCAGTCGCGATTCGCTGCCGTTGTCAGACCGGATATTCGCTGGCGGACCACGCGTGACGAACAGGTCAGCCAAGGCCGCCAGCACGTCTTCGTGACGGAGCTGCCGGGCAACGATCAGGGCCAGGCACTCCCTGCTGGCCTCATCGATGATGGTCAGGATGCGGAACTTGCGGCCATCATGCGTTCGTCCCTCGACGAAGTCGTAGGCCCATACATGCCCCGGATATTCGGGCCGCAGGCGGATGCAGGATCCGTCGTTGAGCCAAAGCCGCCCGCGCTTTGGTTGGCGCTGCGGCACCTTGAGCCCCTCGCGCCGCCATATCCGCTCGACCCGCTTATGGTTCACCGTCCACCCCGCATGGCACATGCAACGCCGTCACCCGGCGGTAGCCGTATCGGCCATATTGCTTCGCCAACGCGATGATGTCCTCCGTCAGCGCCTGTTCGTCATCCGCCCCGCGCGGCACTTTACGCTGTGTCGATCGATGCTGACCCAGAACCCGGCAGATCCGTCGTTCGGATACCGGAACTGGAAGTTCGCGTCGCACATGATCGATGCAGCGCCGTCGCCGCGCGGGGCTTAGAAGTTTCCCTTGGCAGCCTCCTGCAGGATCAGCTTGTCCAGGGTCAGGTCGGAAATCGCACGGCGAAGCCGCTGGTTTTCCTTCTCCAGATCTTTCATCCGCCGCGCCTGGTCGGTCTTCAGGCCGCCATACTCCTTGCGCCATCGGTAATAGGTTTGTTCGCTGACCCCGATCCGGCGGCACGCCTCGGCAGTCGAGGCCCCCTGCGCCAGCACAATCTCAACTTCACGCAGCTTGCTGATAATCTCTTCCGGCTTGTGCTTCTTGCTCGGCATTCAATGTCCCTTTCGTGGTCCAGACTAGCATAGTCTCTGGGCCACTCAGCGGGGGGCAGATCAAAGAATAAGGCGACATAGAGAACTGAGAATTTAGATTCCCGTGCCAGCGTCCAACGGTCCTTCAGCCAGATTGCCGCTTGAGTTGCTCCTGACGTTACTACTGCCGTGACCAATATCGTCAGAAATGCCATGATGTATTTTCCCCCTAAGCATTAATCGTCATCGACCTGCTCTTCTTCGACTCGCTCTTCGGGGAATGGCGCGACCAAACCCTCGGCCTGTGCGCGACGAGTCAACCGTTCACCTTCGTCGGTCAGCGCGTTGATCCCGCCGATACCGATGTTACGCTGCGCGGGGAGCAACGTCCCGAACTCCTCCGAGAGAGCCCGAATGAGTTCAAGTCCGATACCATTGCAGCGATACTCCTCATCGACGTGTATGTAGGTGATCGTCGGCGAGACTACATAACCGCGCCCGAGATCGTCCTCGCCTGTCGTTCTGACTTCGCCGATCTCCTGCCCGGCAGAATAGGCGAACGCATCATCGCCTTCGACATCGATCCGCACCTCAACGATTTCGCCCGTGCGCTTTGTCACTTTCACCGGCCTGTCCCCTTATAGCATCCGTTCAACTAAATAACTGTCGGCGCGGCGCGGGCCAACCGCCCTGTTCCATTTGCTCAGCCAGATCCCGTGACGAGAAGCGGCGAACTGATGATGCCGCAATGAATTGGGCTCCCAGCGCCAAGCGGACGACCTGCAGGCGCTTCAAACCTGCGGGTGAGTAGCGACTGTCGACATAGGGTGGCAAGGCCGCAACGATCCTTCCTATCTCGCTGTCGTCCCGATGCGGCAACTCCGTAGCCAGACGGTCGGCAAGCCGCTTCAGATCATGGCCCTCGGCTCCGCGCTTCCGGAAGGATTCCGGATCGGCACCGTTCTGGACGAGCGCGGCCTTCAGCGACAATTCGACTGCGAGACAGATGGGCTGAATGACTGAGTCGACGCTGAACGTACCCGGCAAGGTATTGGCGAAGTCGGACACGTTCGACGTGGCCATGCGCCAGAGATCCAGCCCACCACCGGCACTGCCACGCATGTCGTCCGCCCCATAGGTTAGGTCATGCAGATCGGCAAATGCGAAGCTGGTGCCAGAGGCAATATCGCGATCCTCCCTGCACCAGGTCCACCACTCCTGATCGGATGCGAAGCCGAGCCCCTTCCAAACCTGGACCCCCATAGATCCAAAAACAACTGGAACCGTGACGCGCCTTACCTGATCGACTACCGCCACTATGCCAATACCCATGCCGGGCCAGTTGTCGCGCACCTCCGGCATCATCTCGGCATATGCATCCATGATGCGTATAACGTCGGGGTTGCCGCCTGCCCGAATCGAGAAGACATCCCCAAGAATCTCGCTTGCAGCCCGGAACGGACGCTGATGAGGATGAACTCCCGCCTCGGCATATCGAAGATCAAGTTCACGCAAAGTCTGAATCGTCCAGTCGGTCATCCCGCAGCGATAGCCGGGCACCAGTTTGGCGTCACCCCAGTAAGCAGCGCAATGTATCTAAAACCGTCCGACCCCTCCGAGACTGTCAATCGGCGCCGCATATCCAACCATCTTCCCGCTGTTAGGGAAGCGCATCCGCACCGCCATTGTCACCCCCTCGGTCAACCGCTGGCCGCAAGGCCCTGAACCTGCCGCAAGATATCCGCGCCGCTTAAGCGTTCACCGATTGTTCGCCCTTAGCTTTGTTTGGCGTACTTTGCACGCTCTGCCCTCAAGCCGGAAGGGTCTCGATTTTGGGAAATGCGCGGACGTGGTAAATCAGTGATTTACGATCTCTCGCACTGCACAAAAATGTTGGACGAATATGACTTTAATGTAATATTGATGCTTCAAAGTATGATTGATGCATGAGGGTAAAAATGAAGGTCGTTGGCAAGGTATTCGAACCGCTCCCGGACGGTACCGAAGCCAAAAATGGCCACATTGGCCGCAGCTTGCGTGAAATACGAACCTTGGCTGGCCTCACGCAAGCTCAGGTTGCTGATCGTCTTAACATTGGCCAATCCGCCGTTACGAGGCTTGAAAATCGCAAAGACATTCGCGTGTCGACGCTGCGCGACTATCTCGGCGCGCTGGGGGCGACGCTGCGTATTCACGCTCAGTTCGAAGATGCAGCTGCGATGATCAACAGCCTGCGAGAGGCTCACTATCGCTTCGAACAGGTCGATGAGAACCAGCTTCTACTGCCCATCATTGGCGAGGACCGGCTTCCACCTCATCGTGACGTTGTCTTCAGCATCAAGCCGGAATACAGCCGGAAGATCGCCAGCGGCGAGAAGACGGTTGAGCTGCGTCGGCGATTCCCGATGTCGGTGCCGGCCGGGACCACTGCTCTGATCTATGAGACGAGCCCGACCCGTGCACTATCGGGCATCGCTGAAATCGGCGAGGTCCATAAACGGTCGCCGCTTGAGATCTGGAAGGCATTTGGGGATCGTGCCTGCATTGCCCGTAAAGACTTTGATGCCTATTTTGATGGTGCCGACCGCGCTTTTGCCATTGAGCTGACGCATGGTCGGCCGCTGCCTCGTCCTTTGGGGCTGAGCGAACTTAGAGACCGATTTAGCTTCGAACCACCGCAGTCCTTCCTCTACGCGACGCCCAAGATGCGAGAAGCCCTTCTGTATGAGCGCGCCCAGATTCCTGATTGATACCAATGTCTTCATCGGCTTGGAAGACCATGCCGAGGTGGCACCTCACTTCTCTTCCCTGCAACAGCTTGCGGGGCGGCATGGCGTCGAAATTTTCGTCCATGAAGCAGCGATCGACGACATCAGGCGCGATAAGGATGAAACGCGTCGTCGCGTTTCGCTTAGTAAGATCAAGAAATTCCCCGTAATCGGGAAGATGGCGGGGGTCGACCAGACGGCGCTTGAAGCGAAATATGGTCGCATTCGTCGTCCCAACGATCTGGTCGACGCGACCCTGCTCCATGCGCTGGACATCGGCGTCGCAGACTTCCTCGTGACGGAGGACCAAGGCCTTCACGAACGCGCGGAACGGATATCCTCGACTTTTGGCGCTCGGGTTCTGTACGTCGCAGACGCCGTCTCCTTCCTGCGGACCACTTACGAAGCGGTGGCTGTGGTCTTCCCCGCGGTGGTGGAGATGGAGGCCAACACAATATCCCAGGACGACCCGATCTTCGTGAGCCTGCGCGGAGACTATCCGGGCTTCGATGACTGGTGGCGCGAGAAGTGCGTCAAGCCGATGCGCAAGTGCTGGGTCGTCATGGATGAAGGCAGGGTGGCGGGGCTTCTGGTGCGCAAGGACGAAAAGCCCGGCGACACCGACGCCACCCTGCCAGGGCAGAAGATTCTCAAGATCTGCACCTTCAAGGTGCGCGCCGAGAGCCGCGGGGTGAAGCTGGGCGAACTCCTGCTGAAGCAGGTGCTTTGGTACGCCCAGTCGAACAACCACGACGTGGTGTATCTCACGACCTTTCCGGGGCAGCAGACGCTGATGGCGCTGCTGGAATATTTCGGCTTCCGCCATACGCAGGACAATGCGAACGGGGAGAAGGTCTATGAGAAGATGATCGGCCGTGATCGGCTTGTGCCGCCTCAAGGCATGTCGCTTTTCGACCTTGCTCGCGAAAATTATCCTCGGTTCGCGACCGGAGACGGTGTCGCCGCCTATGCGATCCCGATCCAGGAAGAGTTTCACGAAATCCTCTTTCCGGAACTGGTGAACCGCAGCCAGCTCAGCCTCTTTAGCGACACAGGTTTCCAGCGGCCTGGGAATACCATCCGCAAGGTCTATTTGTGCCGGGCGCCCGCGCAGCTAACCCAGCCGGGTGCGCTACTGTTCTTCTACAAGGGCAAGTCAGGTTCTCAGCCATCGCAGGCGATAACAACCGTTGGCGTGTTCGAGGAGATGAAGCTCGCCCATTCGACCGAGGAACTGCGCCGACTTGCAGGTGGCCGCTCTGTATACAGTGATACGCAGCTCAGAAATTTGGCTGCGACGCCAAGCCGCCCTGTGAAAGTGATCAACTTTCTCCTGGCCGCTCATCTTGAGCCGCCCATGCAGCTCGCCACCCTCAAGAGCAGCAGCGTATTCGCCGGGCACCCGCCACAGTCGATCAAGAACCTTCTGCCGGCTCAGCAGATGTCGGTTCTCGGGCAGGGAGCGTTTGGGTTCGCGATATGAAAAGACGGATAGCGATCCTCGGCCTGTCTGGCGTCGGCAAGTCCACGCTCATTGGAAGAATTCGTGAGACCGTGCCCTTGCTGCATTTGCAGGCCAGTGGGTTGATCAAAGCCGAGCAGGCGCATCGAGAAAGGAGCCCGGATAGTTCGGAAGCCCTGCGGACCGGGGCCGTGATCGACAATCAGTCGCTCATGATCGCAGCCTACAGACGGGAGGCTGCGGCTACCGATCTGCCCATCGTCTTCGACGGGCACAGTATAATTGACGGCCGAAATGGCCTCATCGAGATTCCGGCTTCGGTCTTCGCGGAACTCGAACTGGATGCGATCTGCCACATGGCGGCTGATCCCCATGTGATTGCCGCGCGACGTCGCGCAGATGTCGGTCGCGAGCGGCCGCATCGCGACATTCCGACTCTGGAGCAGCATCAGTATCTGGCCGAAGCCCAGGCCCGACGCATCGCGGATACCCTAGGACGCCCCTTCATTCTCATCGCAGAGGGCGAACTCGGCTCCGTGCTGGATTTCATCAGCGGGGCATGTGATCGAGCCGCCCACTAACGATGCGTTGCAGCCCGGCGGCTGGTTGGCTTGAGCTGGCGCAAAGGACAAACTCAAATTCAGCCTCTCAGCGGCAGCTATCGTCAAGCGTCTCCTCCGCAGCCGACTGTCACTAAGTCCCACAGTCGCCCATTGACGCCCGCTAATCATCCGCGAAACGCGCCGCGAGCCGCGCGCTCGCACCGTTGCGCGCGGCCAACCGCGCCCCATAGCGCAGCACCGTCTTCGGGTCGCGCCAGCGATAGGCTTGCATGATCGCCGGAAGCCCCTCGTTCGCCGCGATGCTGTCCTGCGCCACGCCGACCCGGATCGAATGGCTCGACACCGCCGCGACCCAACGTTCCATCTCGGCCTCGCTCATCGCGCCGAGCAGCTTTTTCGCATAAGCCGCCCGGATCAACCGACGGTAAATCGGGCTGATGCTGTTGGCGTGCAACGGCGTGTCCCCGACCCCCAGCACCGATCCGTCGAAATGCGTTCGCACCCGCCGGAACAGCGGCCCTTTCTCGATTCCCGCCTCATCCTGCCAGCGCGCGATCGCCGCCATGGTCGCGCGCGACAAATAGGCATAGGCGCCTTGCCGTTCCTGGTCGGTCTTGCTCTTCGGCAGGAGCAGGCTCCCCTCCCCGTCCGCTTCCTCGATATGACGGAGCTCGATTCCGACCAGTTCGGACCGGCGGCAGCCGCTGTCATAAGCGACGCGCAGCAGCGCCGCGTCGCGCAGGCCCATCAGGTCGCGGCGACAGGCGAGGAGCAGGTGCGCGAGGCAGACCCCCGCAGCCGGGCTGTCGAGGTCGGCGATGTCACCCTTGTAGCGGATCGCGCGCGCCTGGCGCGGCGCGACCCCCAATTGCTTGCGCGCCGCCTTCTTCTCCAGCTTGACCAGCGGCGCGGCCGTTGGATCGGCGAGCCCGGTCATGCGATAGGCCCAGCCGACATGGACGCAATAGCGCTCGATCGTCGCCATCGCGCGGATGGTCCAACTTGAGGCATCGATCCCCGCCAGCGCCCGAACCCAAGCGGCGACGGTGCGCGCGTCGGCGGCCGACGGCGGCACGCCCTGGCTGCGGCACCATTGCCCCCAAAGCACGAGATCGGAGGCGAAAGCGCGGCGCGTGTTAACCGACCAGCCCCGCACCGCCGCGCCAATCAGCTCGATATCGACCGGCCGCCCCGGTCCGACCAGGCTCTGGACGTCGGCGACGACGCCGGCCAAGACCTGTTTGGATGCGGGAGAGAGAGCGCTTTTAGGCAT
>NZ_AP027325.1:717500-883473 GCF_055396345.1 Sphingobium sp. TomTYG46 | reverse complement strand
GGCAGCAATCCTTCTTACACACCCAATTGATGGCGAACGGTCAGCGCGGCCCCATGCGGATCGCGCCGTCCAGACGGATCACCTCTCCGTTCAGCATCGGATTTTCAATGATATTCTGAACCAGCTTCGCAAATTCTGCTGGTTTGCCCAGCCGCGAAGGATGCGGCACCTGCTTGCCCAGCGAATCCTGCGTCGCCTGCGGCAGGCCTTGCAGCATCGGCGTCAGGAAAATGCCCGGCGCAATCGTCATCACGCGAATGCGATGTTGCGCCAGGTCTCGCGCGATCGGCAGCGTCATGCCCACGACACCACCCTTGGATGCGGCGTAAGCAGCCTGACCGATCTGCCCGTCAAAAGCGGCGACAGACGCCGTATTGACGATCACGCCCGCTTCCTCCCCGTCCACCCCCGCGGCGGCGAGCTTGGCGGCAAAGCGGGAAATGACGTTAAAACTACCGATCAGATTGATCTCAACGGCCTTGCGGAAAGCGTCCAGCGGAGGGGGCGAACCATCCTTGCCCACGACACGGAAACCCGGCGCCACGCCAGCGCAGTTCACCAGCACACGCGGCGTCCCCAGCTTCGCCTCTGCCGCCGCCAGCCCCGCGTCCACGGACTGGGCGCTGGTCACGTCCACATGATGGAAGCTGCCGCCCAACCGTTCGGCGAGCGACGCGCCAGCTTCCTCGTTCAAATCGAAGATCGCCACGCGGGCGCCAAGCTCGGACAGCCTTTCAGCAGTCGCACTGCCCAGCCCCGAAGCGCCGCCGGTGACGACAGCGCACAGACCCTTAATGTCCACGACCGTTCCTCCGTGGCTTAGAAATCAAGGCTGAAGGACTGGTCGAACTGAACGAAGCGGCGTGCGATCTTCCAACCGTCGCCGGTCTTCACCACCGTGTCCCGCTGACGGCCGGTCACGACGATCTTGGAACTCATCGGCGCTTGCCCGGCATTGACGTTCATGAAGGCATATTCGGCATGTACCGCGCCGTCCTTCTCGGACACGATCATGTTGAAATTATAATGGCGGTTCTTGCCCTCGGCCTGATTGTCCGACTCCTTGGCATGCTCGACCTGAGCCTCGATGCCTTCATAGCGGATGGGCAGGCCTTCCAACTCCGTCACCACCTCGGGCGCGAAAACAGCGGCAAGCCCTTCCCAATCGCCAAAGTCGGAACAGCGGGTGAAACGCGCGACCAGTTCCTGAATCGCGATCTTGTCTTCCAGCGTGATCATCTCAATTCTCTCCGTTGAATTATTTTTCGCCATACCAAGGGAAGAAGGGCGGCATCTGCGACGCCTTCCCCGTGAATTCCGCTGGCCGTTTTTCATTGAAGGCACGAACACCTTCGCGGCCGTCCGCCTGACTGGTGTAGAACACCGCCAGCGATTCCGTCAGATGCGCCTGCCATGGATCGGGCTGCGCGCTATTGCGGTTCAGCATCTGCCGGATCAGCGCGATCGAAACGGGCGAGCGATCCTTGACCAGCGAGCGCGCAAAGGCCTTCGCCTCCTCGACCAGCGTCTCGGCCGGGAACACACCACGGACCAGGCCCTTGTCGTGCGCTTCGGCGGCATCGAAAATGTCGGCCTTGTAAGCCCACTCCATCGCCTGTTCCAAACCGACAATGCGCGGCAGGAAGAAGGACGAGCACGCTTCCATCGTGATGCCCAGCCGTCCAAAAACAAAGCCGAAGCGCGCCTTGTCCGATGCGAAGCGGAAATCCATCGGCAGCAGCATGGTCGATCCAATACCCACCGCCGCGCCATTCACCGCGCCAACGATCGGCTTCAGGCAATCATACATCGCCATCGCCACGCGCCCGCCCGTATCCCGCACGCCCTTCAGGATCGCCGGATCATCACCGCGTTCGCGCAGATCTTCCATCGTCGGCGTCATGCTCTCGTCCAGGCCAAAGACATTGCCGCCGACCGACAGGTCCATGCCTGCACAGAAAGCACGCCCCTCGCCCGTCACCACGATTACGCGCACCGCATCATCCTGGCTCGCCCGGCCATAAGCGTCGACCAGCTCCTCGCACATCTCGACCGTAAAGGCGTTCAGCTTGTCGGGTCGATTGAGCGTCAGCAGCAGCACGCCGTCATCCTCGACCTCATAGCGGATTGTATTGTAGCTCATGCTCATGCCTCCCCGGTCAGCGCCACGGCGCGGCCCAGCGCCTCGCGGCATTCGCGCACGATGCGCTCGATCAGTTCGGCGCATGTCGGAATATCGTCCATCAAACCGATCCCAAGCCCTGCCCAGACCAGCCCGCCATCCACTTCGCCGCTTTCCAGCGCCGCGCGCCCTCGCGCACCGGCGACCAGCGGCCGGATATCCTCGAACGTCGCACCGGGCTCCCGTTCCTTGACGTTCACCTCCTCGGCGACGGCATTGCGGAACACGCGCGCCGTGTTGCGCAGCTGGCGGAAGATCAGCGTCGTGTCGCGCTCCGTCCCCTGCATCACCGCCTGCTTGATCGCCTCATGGATAGGCGCTTCCTTCGTCAGCATGAACCGGGTGCCCATCGTCACGCCTTCAGCGCCTAATGCGAGCGCCGCCGCCATGCTGCGCCCGGTCGCCATGCCCCCTGCCGCCAGGATCGGAATCTCCAGCGCGCGCGCCGCAGCCGGGATCAGCACCATGCCCGGAATATCATCCTCGCCCGGATGACCCGCCGCTTCGAACCCGTCGATCGACACGGCATCGACGCCCGCCCGTTGTGCGGACAGCGCATGGCGGACGGCAGTGCATTTGTGCACGATCTTGACGCCCGCCTGCTTGAAGCGGGCAATGAACTCGGCGGGACTACGCCCGGCCGTTTCGACCACGCCAACGCCCGATCCGGCGATGACTTCCGCATAGGCCTCGTAGGGAACAGGCTGTGCGGTCGGCAAAATGGTCAGGTTCACGCCGAACGGCTTGTCGGTCATGGTCCGGCACCGCTCGATCTCGGCGGCCAGCGCCTCGGGCGTCGGTTGCGTCAGCGCCGTCAGTATGCCCAGACCACCAGCATTGGACACCGCCGAAGCCAACTCCGCGCGGCCCACCCACTGCATGCCACCCTGGATGATAGGATAGCGCGTGCCAGTAAGCTCGGTAATCCGGGTCTTCATTCCACCATTTCCCCTTTGATCAGGCCGCTTCCGCCTCGCTCCATCCCAATTGGGCGAGCAGGGGATATTGCGCCGCCAGTTCTTCTGCATGCGCTGATGCGGCCGTTCCGCGTAGTGCCCTTGCCTTAATGCCATGATAGATGGCCGCAAGCCGAAAAAGAGCGAAGGCGCGGTAGAAGCCGATATGGTCGATCCCGTCCCGCCCGGTCCTGCGGCAATAGGCGGCTATATACTCCTCCTCGGGCATCAGCTTCAGCGCGGCGAAATCGGCGCCCCGCAGGCCCGACAGAATGGCGGGTGGCAGCCGGTACATCATCAGGTGATTGACGAAATCCGCCAATGGATGGCCAAGCGTCGAAAGCTCCCAATCCAGCACCACCGCGACGCGTGGCTCAGTCGGATGGAACACCATATTGTCCGCTCGATAGTCGCCATGGACGATCCGGCTTTCATCCCCTGCGGGGATATTCGCTGGCAGCCATTCGATCAGCCGATCCATGTTGGCGTCGCGGCCAGCCGCCTCGTCATTCAGATATTGGCGCGACCACCGCGCGATCTGCCGCTCGAAATAATTGCCCTTCTTCCCGAAATCATCGAGGCCTAGCGCCACGGGATCGAAATTGTGAAGCTGAGCCAAGGTCGCGTTCATCGCGTCGAAATAGGCAACCCGTTCCTCCGCCGCGACATTCTCAAAACGCGAGTTCCAGAAGACACGCCCTTCGACGCACTCCATGACATAGAACCAGCTGCCGATCACCGCATCGTCCGTGCATAGCCCGTAAATGCGGGGCACCGGAAAACCTTCCTTGCCCAGCGCCGCGATCACCCGCGCCTCGCGATCCACGGCATGGGCGCCGGGCACCGTCACGCCGGGCGGCTTGCGGCGCATGACAAAGGAACGTCCCGGAACGTCCAGTCGGAAGGTCGGATTGGACTGCCCGCCCTTGAACTGCCGCACGGTCAGCGGCCCTTCCGCCTCGGGCACATGCTCCTTCAGCCATGCCCGCAAAGCGCCTTCATCGAAACGATGCGCCTCGCGCACTTCGGAAAGCCCGGCGTTCAGTTCCTCGGCATTCATGACTTCGCCAACGCCTCGCGCTTGATCTTCTTGGCGAGCGACCATTTATGCACCTGGGTCGGCCCATCATAGATGCGGAAGGCGCGGATTTCGCGGAATACCTGCTCAACGATCGTGTCATGGCTCACCCCGGTTCCGCCCATCACCTGGACGCACCGATCGGCCACCCGGAACAGCGTTTCGGATACAGCCACCTTCGCCATGGAGCTTTCGGTGATCGCCTTTTCGCCTGAGTCCAATACGTCCGCGCACCAATCGATTATCAACTCGCATTGTTTCAGGTCGATCAGGTTGTCGGCCAGCATGAAGCCAACGCCCTCATGGTCGATCAGCGGCTTGCCGAACGCCTGCCGCTTCACCGCATAGTCCGTGGCAATCTCATTCGCCCGTATCGCAGCGCCAAGCCAGCGCATGCAATGGGTAAGCCGCGCCGGGGCGAGCCGGATCTGCGCATAGGCAAAGCCCTCATGCGGCGCGCCCAGGACAGCTTCAGGCGGCAGACGTAGGTCGTCAATCTTCACCACCGCATGACCGCCCGGCATCGAACTGTCGATCGTGCCGATCAGCCGTTCCTGCACCAGCGCCGGATGCGGCAACGGAACCAGGAACATAGTCGCCGCCGTCGCGTCATCATCACGCTCCGTCTTCGCCATCAGGATCGCAAAGCTGGCCCCGGCAAATCCAGTCGCGAAAGCCTTGCGCCCGTTGATCACCCATTCGCCGCCCTCCAGCCGCGCACAGGTCTGCATCATCGACGGGTCCGATCCGGTCCCGCCTTCCGCCGCGAGCTCCGTCATCAGGAAACAGGAGCGCCCATTCCCCGCAACCATCGGATCGAGATAGCGGCTCTTCTGCTCTGCCGTAGCGACCCTGCCCAGCAGGAACATATTGCCTTCGTCGGGCGCATTGGTGTTGCAGGCGAGCGGCCCCAGCGGCGACAATCCCGAAGCGCGCAGCACCCGCGCCGTTGTCCGGTGGCTAAGATGCGTTCCGTCCGCGCGGATATGCGGCGTCAGGACACCCGCCTCCCGCGCTTTGGCCCGCATTTCCTGCACCAGCGCATCCAGCGGACCATGATCATCCCGACGACCGTCCGTCTCATATGGAACGACCACGTCGCGGACAAAATTCTCGACCCTTCGAGCAATCGCCGCATCATCCTCATGATCTGCCATGGCTTGTCTCCGCTCCTCTCGTTGCTTGGCGCTTGCCAAGGGAAGAACCGCAATGCAAGGTGCAATTAGAAAGCCATATAAGAGCTTTCGCGCCCGTCATAGCATGGCAGGTCGCGCGGAGAGGACCGATAAAGAGATGAAGCATCTGCAACTCCGCAAAGAAGTGCATCACGGCAGGCTGGTCAATTGTCATCAAGATCGCCCCGCAGACATTTACGCCATGTTCCTGGACGCCGTCAGCCGATCGCCCGATGCGATCGCACTGGTCGATGGCAACGATCGGTGGAGCTACGCCTTTCTCGCCGCCCGCGTCACCGCCTGTGCCGCGCGTTTGACATCACTCGGCCTCGCGGCGGGTGACAGGCTCGCCATCCTGCTCTCCAACCGTGCCGATTATTCCACCCTGCTTCTGGCGGCAGCAAGACTCGGCCTGATCGCCGTGCCCATGAATATCCGCCAGCGCGCGCCCGAAACCGCCTATCTGCTCGATGACAGCAGCGCTGCGGCCATCATCTATGACGATGCGCTGGAAGACCAACTGCCCGGCCACTCCGACCACCCCCAACTGCGCCACTGGCTCCGCTATTCCGACGAAGCTGCCCATTGGTCCAACGCCACACCCGAAGCGCTGACCGACGCCCCACGCCGATCGGCCGTCAGCGAAGATGACCCCTTCTGCATCCTCTACACCTCGGGCACCACCGGCCGCCCCAAGGGCGCGGTTCTCACGCATCTCGGCATCGTTACCATCTGCATCGGCAGCCAGCAGCACCTGCAATTGAAGGATGGGGAGTCGATGATCCTCGCCGTCCCTGCCTCGCACGTCACCGGGATCGGCCTCATCCTGATGCTCAGCATCCGGGTCGCGGGGAAGGTGGTGATGCAGCATGCGTTCAAGGCTCGCCCCTTCCTGGAACTCGCGCAGGCCGAACGCATGAGCTACGTCATCATGGTCCCGGCCATGTACAAGCTATGCCTGATGGAGCCTGACTTCGCGGACTTCGATCTGTCCAGCTGGCGCATTGGCGCGTTCGGCGGGGCGCCCATGGCCGAATCCAGCATCGAAACATTGGCCGCCCAGCTGCCGCAACTAACGCTGGTGAACATCTACGGATCGACCGAAACCTCCTCCCCCGCCGTCATGATGCCGCTTGGCGACTGTCCCGCTCATCCGGACAAGGTCGGCAAGGCTCTGCCTTATGCCGACATCATAATCATGGATGGGGAAGGTCGCGAACTCCCATGCGGGGAGCAAGGCGAAATCTGGATTGCGGGCGCGATGACGATACCGCGCTACTGGAACAACCCCGAAGCAACGGAACGGGGCTTTACCGGCGGCTATTGGAAATCGGGTGACATCGGCACGATGGACGCGAGCGGCTATATCCGCGTGCTCGACCGGATGAAGGACATGATCAATCGCGGCGGCTTCAAAATCTATTCGATCGAGGTCGAAAACATGCTCATGTCGCATGAGGCCGTTACCGAAGCCGTCGTGATCGGCAAGCCCTGCCCTGTCCTGGGCGAACGGGTCGAGGCGTTCGTGGTCGCGCCCGGCCAGGTAGACGGCACTAGCCTGCGCGACTTCTGCGCACGGCATCTGTCCGACTACAAGGTTCCCGACCATGTCTACATCGTGGAGGGGCCGCTTCCCCGCAATGCCAACGGCAAGCTGTTGAAAACCACGGTTCGCGAATGGCTGCCCCAAACGCTGGTCAGCGATCCCACATGAAATACATCAATCGTTGTCATAACTTGCGGCGAGGGCCGGAATAAGTTAGGCCTCACCTAGTTACCGAGCCGCCTCAGCTTTCCCTGTTTACAAATTAAGGGGCGGTCAGCGATGTAGGTACTCAGGAGAGTTCACATGACCACCCAGTTCCGCCCAGTCGCCCCGCCCCAGATCATCGAGAACGCCTATACACAGGACCAGCATCGCCGCATGCTGAACGTCGTGCGGGAAAACGGCCCCTGGTCGTTGATCCTGGCACAACATTTCAAGTCACCGGAAGAAGTCGTCGCGACTACCTCCGGCGGCCTTCCGGCAGGCTTTACCCCCACATGGGACATGTTCCTTTCGCCAGTATTCCGTGGCTATCTCGCGCAAGGATCGACAGTCCAGCATCCTGATATCGAAGACTGCTTCTTCAACAAGAAATTCCTCGATCTGGTTCGGGGATATTGGAAGGCCGAATACGCCCGGCCCGAAAATATGCTGTTCAACATTCAGGGGCCGTGTCCCGGCGCTGGAGCACCCCATGTCGACGGCACCCGCTTCCGTGGCATCTCCATGCAGACATCCCCCGTATGGCTGATGAACATCATGGTGAAGTCCGGCCTGTTCGAACATTGGCGCGCGAAAAAGGCGCAGGTTATCACCTGGTATTATAAGGGCAAGGTCGGCGGCGGCTTCAACTACTGGCCCGATGGCCCGCAAGGGCAGCCTGCCCAGATCAAGGCGCCGATGTGGGGCCGCGCGGTCGTCGTTGAAAATGAAATGATGTACCACACGGCGGAAGCCAGCGGCCCCGCCGCCCTGCGCCGACCCGAAGGGCTCGCGATCAATTCGCTCATGAGCGCGGATCCCGAAGATCCCAATGGCTGGCAGATCACCACGGACGGCAAAGTCATCCAGAAGATACCGGAAGACGAGTTCCGCTTTCTCATCCATTGGGGCGCGGACATCTTCATGGACTATAGCGAACTGAAGCGCTCGCTCGACCACACTGACGACATCAGCCATGATCAAATATTCGACATGCTGATCGCCGATCTGCGCGCACGCGGCGCCACTTTCGAGGTGCCCAGCGATCCGCTCACCGATCAACAGTTCATCCGCTTGCTGGTCCAGGCCTATGATCCCGGCAAGCCATCCAGCTTCCCCCCGGAACCAGAGGAAGCACTGGCGGCCTGATGGCTCTCACCTTCGGCCTGGCGGGCAGGACCGCGCTCATCACCGGCGCGAGCAGCGGGCTCGGCGCGCATTTCGCGCGCACGCTCGCTGCGGAGGGTGTTGAACTGGTCCTCGCCGCCCGGCGGGGCGACCAGTTGGAAAGCCTTGCCGCATCGCTCCCCCACGCGCGCGCCATTTCGCTCGACGTGCAGGACGTCGCCTCCGTCGATCGCTTGTGGGAAGAGGTCGGCGCCGTCGACATCCTGATCAATAATGCGGGCGTCGTAAGCGCTGGTCCAATGCTTGATCAGGATGCGTCGCAATGGGATCGCGTCATGGATACCAATGCGCGCGGCGCCTATCTGGTCGCGCGCGGGGCGGCGCACGCCATGATTGCGGCAGGTCGGCCGGGCAGCATCATCAACATCGCGTCCATCCTTGGCCTACGGCAGGGCGCACAGCTTGGCCCCTATGCCATTTCAAAGGCCGCCTTGGTGCAGATGACCAAGGTCATGGCACTGGAATGGGCGCGCTACGATATCCGCGTGAACGCCCTGTGCCCCGGCTATATCATGACGCCCTTGAACGAGCATTTCTGGGGAACGGACGCAGGCAAGGCGATGATCAAGCGGATACCGCAGCGCCAAATAGGAAGCCCGGAAAATCTGGACGGCGCCCTGCTCCTGCTAGCGTCCG
Source organism: Sphingobium sp. TomTYG46 (assembly GCF_055396345.1). Classification (NCBI taxonomy): domain Bacteria; kingdom Pseudomonadati; phylum Pseudomonadota; class Alphaproteobacteria; order Sphingomonadales; family Sphingobiaceae; genus Sphingobium; species Sphingobium sp. TomTYG46. Next base: position 874,511 of record NZ_AP027325.1, on the reverse strand, counting down.
ATCTTGGCTCCTACATCACGGGAGCGGAACTGGTGGTCGATGGCGGGCATCTGGTGAGCTCGCTCTAACCCCCTCCGCCTCTCCGGAACCCATGGCTGGACTCTTGACGCCGGGTGCATCGCTGTTGCTTCCTGCCGCGCGGAAGGAACCCGATGCGCATTCTCGTTCTCGGCGCGACTGGCTATCTCGGATCGCACCTCGCCCGCCATTGCAGAGCGTCCGGCCATCAGGTGACCGGCCTCAGCCGCACAAGCAAAGGCGATCGCGCGCTTATCGATCATGGCATAACCCCTCTACGGGGTGACCTGTCGCATCTGGACGCCGTCATCGACGTGATGCGCCAGCACGACGCCACCATCTATGCCGCCCAACTGCTCCTTCAGCAGGAACATGACACCGTCAGAAGCTTGCTCAATGCAGCTGACGGGCGCGGTCACCAGTTCATCTTCACCAGCGGCACCGGCCTCCTGTCGCAACGCACGGACGGCCTGTGGAGCGAGGACAGTTTCGCCGAAGACGACCCGTTCGAACCCTCCAAATATATCGGCCTCCGGTTTGACACGGAAAATATCGTCCGCCGCGCCGGATCATCGGGCGGATTGCGCGCCATGGTCATCAGGCCCCCGATGATATGGGGGCATGGCGGCTGCGGCCATCTGCGCATGTTCTACAGCGACGCCGGACGCACGGGCGAAGTCGGCTATCTTGGGCAGGGTCTCAATCTCTACTCCAACGTCCATGTCGATGACTTGGCAGAGGTCTACCGCCTGGCGCTGGAACAAGGTTCAACCGGCGCCCTTTATCACGCCGTCGCAGGCGAACTGAACAACCGCACTCTGGCGCAAGCAGTCGCCCGCGACCTCGGCATCGAGACGCGCAGCATCGACTTCACCGAAGGCGTCCGCCGCTGGGGAAAGTTCGAAACGCTGATCGGCATGGCGACATGCAGCCGATCCCGCAGCCCGCGCACCCGTCGGGAACTGGACTGGAGCCCCCGCCATCTCGATGTGTTGAGCGACATAGGCCATCCCGCCTATCAAGTGCTTGCCGGTCGATAGCTTCCGCCGATCCGGAAGAGGCGCAGCCCCGCTTTAACCGCGCCTCGTTGCGCGCTTGAGTAAAGCCACATTCCGGCGCGCGGCCCTTCCCGCCAGCAGCGCCATCATAGGAGAAGAGGTCCATGCAAAGCTGCGAAACCTTGTACGAAAGGGCCGACATCGCCCGCGCCGACCGTCCCATACGCCTCGGCTCCCTGCTCTTCACCATGGTCGAGCCACGCCCCGGCCATGAGGTCGCCTATAATCGCTGGTATGAGCGCGATCATTTCTACAGCGGCTGCATGATCGGCGCCTACACCGTCTCGGGCGCCCGCTATGTTGCGACCCGCGCGGAAAAGGCCAGGCGCTTCGGTTCAGGCACCATGGACCTGTCAAAGGGTTCCTATCTCGCGCTCTACTGGATTTTGGACGGGCATCATAAGGATTGGGACGCGTGGGCCGTTCGTCAGGTCAACGACCTCCATGCCACCGGCCGCATGTTCAAGGAACGCGACCATATCCACACCAGCTTCTACAATTTCGACGCGGAATATAATGCGCCCGGAAGCAGCATGCCGATCGAGCTGGCGCTCGACCGCCCCTATGGCGGACTCGTCGCCTTCATCGTCGATCTCAATCCCGGTAAGACCAGCGCGGACCTTTCCGCCCTGCTCCGCGCCCGCGACCTGCCGGGCGATGTTGCGCTGACCGGCTCCCCCCTGCCCCTCGATCCCACCAGTCCCAAGGATGTACCGGTTGAGGAGAATGACCGCGCCGTCTTCTTGAGCTTCTCGATCCAGGACCCCAAAGCCGTCTGGGACTCCGCCTATGTGCCGCTGGCCCAGGCAATCGAGGAAAGCGGCATCGGCCGCATCGCCATAGCCTCGCCCTTCATCCCGACGATTCCGGGCACCGACAGCTACACCGACCAGCTTTGAGAGCTAAGGGGCGGCTCAGTAACGACCGTCCCCTTACTGGATGCTCACCGCCCCGTTCCGGCGAATGCGATCATTATAGCGATAGATGACCGACTGCATGCCCGACAGCATCTGCCGCACATCATTGTCATTGCCGAACAGCGGATCGCCCACTACCCCGATGGCGTAGGAAGCAACGCCATGCGGCACCCGCAACGGCATGGCGATCGAATCCACCGGAATGGTCGCGCTCCGTCGGCACAGCGCAAACCCGCGCGCCCGCGTCGTCGAAATTCGGTCCACCAGATGCTTCATCAGCGTCGGACCCTTCGGCCCAAGGCCCAGCCGCTGCGTCCGGGTCGCCAGCTGGATGATGTCGACATTGGATTGCTGCGACAGCATTGCGGCGGCAAAATTGGTGCCCGGCCGCCAACTGTTGCGCTCAAAGCAGATCATCTCGGTGGAATAATAGGGCTCCGTATCCGGCTTCGCCGCCCAACCACCGGACATTTCAGCGACACTCTCCGACCAGCAGTCATTCTGTTGCGTGACGAAAACCGATCCGCCGGTTTCCCTCCGCATATCTTCCATCACCTCGTTGATCCGGCCGCTTCCAAAAAAGCTCTGCTCGATCGACGAAGCATTCGCGACCAGCTTGTAGGATGGTGCATAGAGCTTCGTCGCCTGGCTATAGGTGAGATAGCCAGTGCTCGCGAGCGTGCGCAAGATTTCGTCAGCGCTTGAATTGGGGATGCCTAATGCTTCGCTGATCTCGATCGTGCGCGCAGGCTCGCCCGACTTCATGAAATATTCCAGCACCTCCAACGTCCGCAGGCACGACTTCACGCTGCCCCTGCCGCCAGACCTGCCTTCCGCCTGTGAGTTAGCGCTCATCCCGCCTCCTACGCACTTCTTGCCAGCGTCGGCGCTGCCGATCACCCGGATTTTGCTATTCCCTACCATATTCCTGGCGCACCATGGATTCAAGCTTGGGAAATCCGCTCCGCCGCGATCCCTTACGCGAATATGGAAAGCCGCCATTGCCGGTCGCCAGCACAGCTTCGCTCCTCTCTACACTGCAAACATGCACGACAGACAAAGTCGCCCCCACATCAGGATGAAGCCTGTAAAACGTCGCTTTCGCAATGGCCGCATGCCGCTCAGCTATACCGAATGGACGCATGAAGGCGCCCCGCTCGCCATCCTCCTTCATGGCAGCCGGGACCATAGCCGCAGCTGGGACGCGCTGGCGAATGCCCTGCTTCCCGATTACCATGTGATCGCCCCCGATCTTCGCGGCCATGGGAACAGCGGCTGGTCGCAGGACGGGCGCTACGACTTCGCGGCCTATCTTTCCGATCTTGCCGCGCTTGCCGAACAACTGGCGCTGGGTCCGCAGCGTCAGGCCATCCTGATCGGCCACTCCCTCGGCGCGCACATCGCCTTGCGCTTTGCCGCAACCTATCCCGAAACGATAAGACGCATCGTCGCGATCGAAACCGTTGGCGCGCCTCCCGATATCGAAGCCTATCGCTTCAGCCAAAGCATCGAACAAACGACCCGCAACTGGTTTGAAGAGCGCCGCGCCGCTTCCCTTGCCACCCCGCGCATCTTCGCGTCCATGGACGAAGCGGTCGAGCGGATGTGCGAACGCCATCCCTTCCTCACCCATGCGCAGGCACGGCACATGACGCGCCATGGTCTCCGGCGGGCTGGCAAGGCTGGATGGCAGTGGAAGCATGATCCCTATCTCGCCGTCTGGGCATTTCCCGACATCTCCATGGAGGATGTCCGGGCATTGTGGCGCAACATCGCCTCCCCGACCCTCCTTGTTTATGGCGAACGCAGCTGGCCTTCGGCCCTGCCCGCCGATTTGCTCGCCCATCTCCCTGACGTGCGGGAGGTCTGCCTGCCCGGCAGCGGCCACTGGCCCCAGCATGACGCCTTCGACGCATGCCTGTCGGCGATCATGCCCTTCCTAGGGCCGATACGACATTCAGGAGATGGCGAGCCGAAAATGGTGATTTTCCGCGACCCGGAGCGCAGCGTACTCAAAGTACGTGAGCACCGGAAGCGCGGAGAACCGCCATTTGCAGGCCGCCAGAACTGAATGTCGTATCGGCCCTGGCCGAGTGAACCGCTATTCGTTGCTCTTCTTGGTCGCCATCACCCGAGGATCGAAGTGGTTGGCGGCCATCCATCCGCCATCCACGAACAGGCTGTGACCGGTCACATATTCCGACAATCCCGACGCCAGGAACAGCACGGCCCCCGCCACGTCCCGCGTCGTGCCCGGACGGCCGATCGGCAGCACGCTCGACTTCATCAGCGCACGGGATTCCGCCGTTTCGGGCAGGCGCGGCGTCGTGATGCTGCCCGGAGCCACGGCGTTGGCGCGAATGCCATGCCGTCCCCATTCGGTCGCCATCGACTTCACCAGATGCATCAGCCCCGCCTTGGCCGCGCCATAGGGCGCATGCATCGGCGATCCGACCGCGCCATCGACCGATCCGATGCAGATCAACGATCCCGGCACGCCACGCGCGATCATGGATTGGGCCACCGCACGGGCCGTCACGAAGAAATAGCGCAGGTTGCGGGACTGATCATGATCCCATTCCTCCAGCGTCACGTCGAGCAGCGGCTTGAACAGCGCCTGCCCGACGATCGTCACCAATATGTCGAGCCCGCCCAGCGCGCCTTCCGCATCCGCCACCGCTTTCTTGACCGATGCCTCGTCCAATATGTCGGCTTCGATCGCTATGCCCGCGCGCCCGATCGCCCGCACTTCGCTCGCGACCTGCTCGGCCCGCTCCATGACGCTGTCCAGCACGGCGACATCGCACCCCGCCTCCGCCAGCAGCAGCGCGCTCGCCTCGCCCATGCCACGGCCGCCACCAACGATCAGCGCCTTCTTTCCTTCCAGGCCCAGCAATGACACGCTCATCCTCCCCATCCTCTTTATTGCGCGCGCCAGCTCATGCGGCGTCGGCCAGGAACATCTTCTTGATTTCGGTCAGGCTGACTTTCAGAGACGGCGTACGCGGCAGCGCGTCCACGATCCGGATTTCCACCGGCACATGCGTCGGCGGCAGTTCCGCCCGCACATGCGCCAGCAGCGCCTGTTCATCCACTGCCCCTGCGCTCCGGCTCAATTCGACCGCAGCCACCGGCACCGCCCCCAACCGCGCGTCGGGGATACCCACCACCGAAGCATCGACCACAGCCGGATGCTGGCGCAGCACATCAACCACCCGCTCCGGCAATATCTTGAAGCCCCCGCGCACGATCGCGCCGTCATGCCGCCCGCGATGAAAGACATATCCGTCCTCATCAATCATCACCAGGTCAGTGGTCCGAACCCAATCAGGCCGCACCGACGGGCAGTGCACCTCCAGCAGTCCTTCGGTCCCCCGCGCCACTTCCGCGCCACTTTCGGGATCGATCGCGCGTATCTCCACGCCCGGCATGGGCAGGCCCGTGCTGCCCCGCTTGCTGTCCCCGCGCTCTGCCCGCATCTGCGGCGTCCAGCGGACGATAGTGCCGCAAAATTCCGTCGCGCCCATGCCCCAAAGGATCGGCAGATTATAGCGCTGCTCGAAGCGCTCTTGCAGATCGGGGTCCAGATAGGCCGATCCCCCGGACACGCTCTTCACGCTCGCCATGTCCTCTGGGGACACATTGGCGTCCATGATCATCGCGATCGCGGTGGGATTGAGGCCCAGCGTATCAGGCCTGTGGCGCCGCACCGCATCCACCAGGCCATCGACCGTGAACCGCTCCATCAGCACCAGCGGCGTGTTGTTGACCGCAGCGCCGGTCAGCAGGCACACGCCCCCCACCCCGCCCAGCGGCCAGATATTGATCTGCACCAGCGGCGCGCTGCCTGACTCCGCACCGGGCGCGCTCATCACCGCCCTTTTCAGCAGCTTGAGCGGCATGGGAATCCGCTTTGGCGTCCCCGTAGTCCCGCTCGACAGCACCTCGATCCCGCCATCGGGCAAGGCATTGTCGAACGAGGATCGCCTGCACTTCTCCAGCCCATCGACCAGCATGGGCGCATCATCGATCCCACCAAAAGCGATCCCCGCGCAACCAGCCTGCCCCGCCGCCTCCCAAAAGTTCGGCCAGTCCTGCTCGTCGGCCAATATCGCCGCAGCGCCCAAATTCTCGACATTGTCCGCAATCGCAGTCGCGGGCAGGAAGGGGTAGACGAAACTCACCGACCGCCTGTGCGCCAGCAGCCCCACCACCGCCGCCGCATGCGCCAGCCGGTTGCGGATGATGATACCGACCTTCGCCGATGGCGGGCACCCGGCGGCGTCGAGCAGCGCAACGACGGCGTCGCCATAGCGCGCCACCTCGCCCCAGCTCACCCACCGGCCCTCATACTCGATGCCGCGATCATCCCTATGGTCGCGCAGATTGGCGCGAAGCTGCTCGATAACGTCCTGGCTCACTGATGGTAGTCCTAACTGGCCGCCGTCCTTAATTGCGCACGCCTTCCAACAGACCCTTGAGGTTCGACGACATCACCATTTCCTTCTCGGCCATGGAATAGTTCGTCAACTCATGAAGGAAGTCGAGTGGGTGTTCAGTCCCCTCAGGGTGCGGATAGTCGCTGCCGAACAATATGCGATTGACTTGCATATGCGCCTTCAACTGCCCGAAATCATCCTCGACAAAGGGCGTCACGAAGATATTCCGATGAAATTGGTCAACGGGATCATTCATGAATTTCTGCGGCATCTGCCCATAAACATGCTTTAACTGCTCGATCAGCGGAATGACCCACTTCGCGCCATTCTCGACACTGACGATCCGCACTCCCGGGAAGCGATCGAACACGCCGCCGCAGATGATCGCCGCGATCGTGTCGGAAATCGCCCGCTCGATGATCCTCAGGCAATTGACGAACGGATCGGACTCAAACGGCAGCCACTCCGCCCCGCCGGTCCACATCTCGATCAGATGATCATAGTCGGAATTGGACGCATGAATCGACACGAAGATCTTCGCCTCCTCGATCCGTGCCCAGAATGGATCGAAGTCCTTGAGGCCCATCGACCGCCCGCCGCGATAGCCCGGCACTGGTGAAGGCCGGATGCAGATCGTCCGCGCACCCTGCTTGATCAGCCAGTCGGTCTCGGCAAGCGCCCGGTCCATGTCCGCAAGCGAGACCACCGGCACGCCGAACAGCCGGTTCTCGCGCGCAAAGCCCCATTCCTCGCTCGTCCACTGGTTGAGCGCATGCAGGGCATCATGCAGGAACTCATGGTCATAGCTCATCCACTTTTCGATCACCGAAAAGAGCGTTGGAAACATGAGCGCCGCGTGCACATTATGCCCGTCCAGCACCGCCAACCGTTCCTTGCCCGTCCGCCAGGATTCGGGCGGAGCGATCGGCTTCCCCGTCATCTGCCGCATCGTCAGGCCTTCAGGGTTCTCGGCCTTGTAATATTTGACGTGCGTCCCGGGCGCCGCGACCCGCTCAAAGGTGGGGTTGGGAATATAGTCCGAAATCTGCCCCTTGATCGCCAGCCGCTTGCGGCCATCCACTTCCACGAAGCGGAAATCCTTGTGCCACTTCTTGGGCAGATGCCGGAACAGCGCATCCTCGGGCTCGTAAAAATGATTGTCCGCGTCATACACGGGAAAAGGAAGGCTGGGCGTCGTCATCACAATGTCTTTCGGTCGGCTATGATAATTTGATGCTCTACTTGTCCTGCACCGGCCCGCTTCCGGTCAATTGAGCGGACCGGCTTTCCGGCTACCCGGAATCCCCGGATCGAGCCGGTTCCAGCGCTTTCACAAAGTCCGCGATCGCCGCGACCGCATCCCGCGCTTCGCCCGTTTCAGGCGCCAGCAACGGCCAGACATGCCCCGTGCCCGGCGCGACATGCAACGTGACCCGCCGATCCCCGAGCGCCAGCCGCGTGGCAAAGGCAACCGCCTCATCCAGCAACACCTCCGCTCCGCCCGTCAGCACCAATGTCGGCGGAAAGTCCGCCGGGTCCGCCTCCAGCGCCGAAACGAGCGGATCGCGCGGATCATGCCCCTGCAAATATAGCTGCGCGCTATCCAACACGGCGGCCTTGGAGAACATCGGATCGCGTCCCGCATTACGATCAAGGCTCTCACCCCCCGCCGTCAAATCCAGCATCGGCGACACCAGCACGGCACCCGCAGGCCGCTCACCAGCACGCGCTGCAACTATGCAGAGCGCCGCCGCCAACCCGCCACCGGCAGAGTCGCCCGCGACAACCACCGACTGCCTGTTCTCCAACCCGCGATACACCGCGACAACGGCGTGCAACGCCGCCGGGAAGGGGTGCTCGGGAGCCAGCGGGTAAAAGGGCAGGATGATCCGCCGCCCCGCCTCATCCGCGACCCTTTGCGCATAATCCACATAGGCAAGCGGCGACCCCAGCCGATACCCTCCGCCATGCAGGTAAATCATCTCCCCCCGCGCATCACACCCACGCGGCTCGATGACCAAACAACGCACACCACCAATAACCACCTCGCCCGCCCGCTCCACGGCATCGGCAGGACCAGCCGCCCGCGCCCGCCGCTCGATCAGCGCGTCATCGGCGGCATAGCCCGCCCGCAACGGCGGCAACTCCCAGGCACCGGCCCCCGTCACAGCACGAACACGCCGCGCGCCAGCTTGCCTTCCTCCAGATCGTGGAACGCCCGTTCGAAGTCGGCCAGATCATAACGCTGCGTCACCAGCTCATCCAGCAGCAGCTTACCCTGCCGATACTGCGCGATATAGGACGGGATATCCTGATGCGGCCGCGACGCCCCATAGCGGGCACCCATCACCCCGCGATCGACAAAGGAGAGCGGCGTCAGCGATACCTCCGCCATCGTGCCCGTCGCAGTCGTCCCGACGATAACGCAATTGCCGCCCCAGCCAAGGCTCGCCATGGCATCGTTCAGCACGCGCGTATTGCCGACGCATTCGAACGCCCAATCGACGCCGCTGCCATGATCGGGATTGCCGCCGGACACGATGTCCTTGATCCGCTGCGGCACATCGCCCTGCGAAGCATCGATGAAGTCGGTCGCCCCAAACTCCCGCGCCTTCGCCTCGCGTGTCGCCAGCAAGTCGATCGCGATGATCCGGCTCGCGCCCGAAAGCCGCAAGCCCTGCAATACGTTGAGCCCGATGCCGCCGATGCCGAACACCGCCGCCGTCTCGCCCGGTTTCAACCGCGCCCGGTTGACGACCGATCCCACCCCCGTCAGCACGCCGCAGCCTACGACGCAGGCAATGTCGAGCGGCACGGTCGGATCGATCCTGACCGCCTGATTGGCCTTCACCACCGTCTTCTCGACAAAGGTCGATGTCGCTGCAAAGCTCGACACCGGCTCTCCGTTACGGCTGAACGGCTGGGCGCGGTTGCCATAGGATTGGCGGCAATGGGTCGGCCTGCCGCTCTCGCACGGGCCGCAGCGCCCGCAATTGGCGAGCGTATGCAGCGCCACATGATCGCCCACCGCCAGTTCGGTGACGCCCGGACCCAGCTTCTCGACGATGCCCGCCCCTTCATGGCCCAGCACCGCAGGCGCAGGCCAATCGATGGTGCCGTTGATGACCGAAATGTCCGAATGGCAAATGCCGCTCGCCACGATGCGCACCAGCACTTCGCCAGCGCCCGGCTCCCGCACTTCAACATCCTCGACAAAACGGATCTTGCCCGGCCCTTCGTAGATCAGCGCCCGCATGTTCAGCCTCTCCCAACTTCATTCATCTGCTTGTCCGGATCACACGGCATCCCGCTCGCCGCCCGGCAGTGCCGCGCGACTGCGTCGCCCAGCGCAGCGATCCGGCTCAGCGGCAGCGACCGGTCGAAACCAAAAAGCGACAATGTACAAAGCACCGCGCCGTCCGCGCCGAACACTGGGGCGGAGATCATCATCACCGGATGCAGCCGGTCGGGTTGCGCCTCGATCATCAGATAATCCTCGCCCATCTGCCCGATCCGTTCCGCGACGCGCGTCTGCCAGTCTCCGGCCAGCGGTTCCTCCGCCATGCCAAGAACGGCGAGCCCCGTCGCCGCCTGCTCCGGACTGCGTTGCGTGACGGCATAGCCGCGCTGCCGCACCATCGCGAGCGACTGGCGCAGCCGGTCGGCATCGATCGCCCCCGCCGCCTTGGCGAGCCAGCTATCCACCTCCCGCTCACCCGCCCAGGCGAGGAAGGGCGTGCCCAATGGCGGGATCAGCGGCACCCGCTGCCCCACCGCTAGGCCGGGCATACGCCCCGGCCCTTCCGACGCAAGCGCGATCAGCCGGTCATCCAGCCGCGCGGTGAGCAGGCTGTCCAGGTCCAGCTCAGCCGACAAAAGCGCGATCTGGTTCCGCGCCGCCGCCACCACCGGATGGCATTGCAGCGCCGCATGACCGATCGCGATCAGCGCCGGGCCAAGGCGATAATCCTTCCCCCGTTGCGCCCTGACCAGATAACCGTCCCGCGTCATCGCGCCGAGCAGCGCGTGGCAGGATGCGGGATTAAGGTCCAGCTGCCGCACCAGCTCCGTCAGCGAATAGCCGCGCAGGGGCGCTGCCGCCATGAAGTTCAATATGTCGATGGCGCGTGACGCAGCCAGGGCCGGACGGGGCATCGCCGTTCCTTCAGCTCAATTCCAGATCGTCCCAATTCACCACCGTGCACATGCGGTGGTAATCGGGGCTGAGCCAGGGCGCGTTGACCTGAAGCCTGCGATGCTCCCGGTTCACATAATAATTCTTCTCGATACCGCCTTCGGGCGTCATCTGAAGCCAGTTCTGCGCCTCGGCATCCAGTGCGCGATTATAGCGCTCATACGCCTCTGGCTTCACATCGACGCGGCCCTTCTCTTCCTTCAACATGCGCATGACGCATTGCGCCGCATAGCTCGCCCAGATCAGCCACCATTGCGGCAGGCCGGTGCCACCGGTCAGCGGCTGCGAATTGGGGCCGTACAGCATGAACAGGTTGGGGAATTGCGGCACCATCATCGACAGATAGGCGCGCGGGCCATCGCCCGCGTCCCATATGTCGTGCAGGTCCTTGCCCTCCAGCCCCTTGTACCGCGCGGGCCAGAGATATTTGAGCACGTCGAATCCGGTCGCGGCGATGACGATGTCGAAGTCCCGCTCCGTCCCGTCCGCCATCACAAAACCCGTTTTCGTAAATCGCGCCACCGATCCGGCCAGCAACTCCACATTGTCGCGGGTCAGCGCGCGATACCATCCATTATCGACCACCGGGCGGCGCGACATGGGTGCATAATCGGGTATCAGCTTTTCGATCAGCTCCTCGCGCCCACCGGTTTCCTGCCGGATATAGTTGGTCAGGAAGGCGCGCAGATCATCATTGGCCTTGCTGACCTTGCCACCCTGCGCCTGCCACTCGCGATCGACGCGCTGTAAACGGTCGATGTCGAACAGCGGCATCGTCGCTGTATAGCGCGACCAGTTCCAGTAGCCGGGCATATTCTCATTGAGCCAGGCCAGTTCCGGCTCGATCGGCGCGCCATATTTCTCGCGCGGGCTGATCCATTGCGGGGTGCGCTGCACGACACTGACATGCCCCGCCTTTTGCGCCACCGCGCTCAACAATTGCACGCCGGTCGACCCATTGCCGATGATGGCGACCCGCTTGCCGCTAAGGTCCAACCCCTCCGGCCATGCGGACGGATGGATGATTTGACCGCCGAAATCCTGCACGCCCTCGATGTCGGGCAGCTGCGCATTGGCAAAGGTGCCGCACGCGGTGATCACCACATTGGCGACGATCTCCTGACGTCCGCCGGGCGTTTCGACGTCCAGCTTCCAGACGTTGCGCCCCTCGTCGAACACCGCGCCCTTCACATCATGGCCAAAGCGGCTGTTCGCCATCACCCCATATTTGCGCGAGACATGCTGGAGGTAGGTGCGCACATCCTCGCCCCGGTTGAAATGCTCGCCCCAGGGATAGAGCTTTTCGAAGCTATATTCATAGGTGATCGAAGGCGTATCGACCCGCACATCGGGATAGCGATTGATCGTCCATGTGCCACCCGCCTGAGGCTGACGATCCAGCAACAGATAGGGCAGGCCCAGCAACTCGCACTGCACCCCCGCCGCGATCCCCGCCGGTCCGCTGCCGATGATGACAATGCGGAAATCCTCTGGAATTTCGGGCTTTTCGCCGTCCCATTCGACGGCGCAGGGAAAGGAGCGGAAGCCCGGAAGGTCCCGCCGCGCCTCAAACTCGACATCCGTCATCTCGCCCGACAGCATCGTCATCAAGCGGCGCAGCTCGTCCTCGGGCGGCTCTGGCAAATCCACCGGACCGGCATTGTCCGCCAACCATTCGACCGCGCGCTCCTTCAGCAGCGCCTTCTGCCCGTCGCTCATCTGCGCAGCAGCAGGCAGGGCGGCAATCTCCTCATCCCCGCTGTTCTGATAGAGCGCGATCCGCAGAGCATTCAGGTCCGCCAGTTCAACCGCGCGCCGAATGCTGTCAGTGTCGATCGCCTTTGCCGCCGTGGCCATTCATCCCGTCCCATTCACTTTAGACGCCTGCGAACGCGCCAGCCTTGTTTTTTGCAATATCGAATCTTTGGACCGAGGTAAGCCGAACCCGCCCCAATTCCGCAATGCCGGAACGGATGCTTTTCGCAGGTCCTCAGTAGCCGAGGAAATTGGGCGAACGCCGCTCCATGAAGGCCCGCGCTGCCTCACTAGCATCATGCGAAAACAAACTGATCTGCGCATTCGCAGCCGCCTCCTGCGCCATGCTTTCCTCCAGCGCGATCGCCCCCGCTGCGTTGAGATTGCGCTTCATCGCCGCAAAGGCCGCCGTCGGCCCGCTCGCCAGCTTCGCCGCCAGAGCCGCGCACTCGGTCTCAAGCGCCTCATCCTCAACCAGCCGATTAACCAGCCTGCTCGCCAACGCTTCTTCCCCCAGCATCGGCTCGTCCAGCAGGAACATCTCCCGCGCCCGCGCCGCGCCCAGCAGCCGGGTCAACAAATAGCTGCCCCCCGGATCGCCGCACCGCCCGGCGCTGGCAAAAGCAAGCTTGAACTTCACCGTCCGCGAAGCGATCCGAAGATCACAAGCCGCCGCCATGACCAAGCCGCTCCCCGCCACCGGCCCACGCAAACAAGCAATCGTCGGCTTGGGCATACGATGGAGCAACAGCGGAATCTCGCCATGAACGCTCATCCGCGCGGCGGCTTCATCGGCCCGCATCGGCTCCGCCCGAGCCTCCTTGCCATCATCCGACAGATCATAACCGGCGCAGAAACCACGTCCCGCCCCCGCCAGCACCACACAACGCACCGCCGGATCGACGGACCAGCCCCGCAGCGTCAGCGCGATCTCGTCCAGCATCGCCTCCGTCACCGCGTTCAGCCGCTCTGGCCGGTTCAGCGTCAGCGTGGCAACGCCCCCCTCCACCTGCGTGAGGATGCTCATGAGTGCGACTTCACCTTGTCCATGCCCGCCACGATGAACTCGCCGGTCTGGCCATAAGCCGACGCATGGCCCAGCTGGTGAATATCGAAGCAGCTTTGCAGCGCCGCGCTCTGCCCCATGATGTCGAGCGTCTGGTTCACCGCCCGCTTGGCCATGGCGAGCGCATGGGGGTGCATCTGCGCAATCTCCCGCGCGAGCGCCAGCGCCTCGGCATCCAGCTCCGCGCGCGGCACGACCCGGTTCACCATGCCCCGCCGCTCCGCCTCAAGCGCCCCAATCGGCTTGGCGGTGAACAGCATCTCCTTCGCCTTGCGCGGCCCCAGCTCCCATGTGTGGCCATGATATTCGACCCCGCCGATGCCCATCAGCACCACCGGATCGGAAAAGCGCGCGTCATCAGCCGCGATGATCAGGTCGCACGGCCATGCCAGCAGCAGCCCGCCCGCGATGCAAGCGCCCTGAACCGCCGCGATCGAGGGCTTGGGAATATCCCGCCAGCGCCTGGAATAGCCGAGATAATGTTTGGCCTCCCATTCATGGATGCCCAGCAACCCGCGCTCCGGGATCGTCTCGCGAATCCGGTTGAACGACCCGTCGCGGATGGCGTCCGCGCTCACATCATGCCCGGCGGAAAAATGCTTACCCTCCGCGCGCAGCAAGATGACGCGCACGGACTCGTCCGCCGCCGCCTTTTCCCACGCTTCGTTCAGTTGCTGCAAAAAAGGTTCATTCTGCGCATTCGCCCGGTCGGCGCGATCCAGCGTGATCGTCGCCACCCGTTCCTCGACCGCGTAACGGATATATTCTACCATCTGCCTTACTCCTGGACCCTGGTTGCGCGCGATCGGCGCTGCGGGCATCCCGCTACCAGCGCCCTTCCGCACTACCGGAAGCGCGCTGCCGCCAAATTGACATCTTGCGCTTCAGGATGGCCAAGCAGGAAGGCGCGAACAAGATGGAATTGGCATGAACCTCGAACTCAGCGAACAGCAGGCGATGATGCAGGAAGCAGCCCTGCGCTTCTTCGATCGCGAAGAGGTGGTGCAGGCCGCCCGCGCGTCCAAGGGCGCCATCGACGCCAGCCTGTGGGGCCAAGCGGGCGATATGGGCTTCATCACCATGCGCGCGCCCGAAGATCGTAGCGGCCTTGGCATGGGCCTCATGGAAGCCGCGCTGATCTGCGAAGCGGCAGGCCGGGGCGCGGCCCCCCTCCCGATCGCGGACGGCATCGCCGCCTGCGCGCTTATGGGCCAGTTGGAAGGCGAAGCCGCCGCTACGCTGCTCGAACAGGCATCCTCGACGCCCATCAGCTTCGACCCGCAGGACGGCTGCATCCAGCTTACTTGGGAAGCCGACGCCATCCACGCCCTCCTGCCCACCGGCGAAAGGCGCATCATCGCCAACGGCAACGCGGCAAGGCAGTCCTTCGAAGCCGCCCTCACCGAACGAACCCTGCTGCGCTCCGCATGGCTCGTCGGCGCAGGCACCCGCGCTATCGAAATGGCCGCCGCCTACGCCACCGACCGCAAGCAGTTCGACCAGCCGATCGGCGCATTTCAGGGCGTCGCCTTCCCCCTCGCCGACTCCATCACCGACATGGAGGGCGGCCGCCTGCTGCTCTGGCGCACCATCTGGGGCGTCGCGCAGCAACAGTCCGACGCAGGCGCTCTCGCCGCCCTGACCAGTTGGTGGACAGCCACCACCGCCCGAGCCGCCGTACGCCGGGCGCTGCGCACCTTCGGCGGCTATGGCCTCTCGGACGAATATGACATCCACCTCTATTTCCTCGCGATCGATCGCGTCGCACTGGCGGAAGGCGACCCGGAGGACCGACTGGTTGACGCGGGCGATCGCCTCTGGGCGGGTGCGACGATCGCGCTGCCCGACGCTGGCGATCCCGGCGTCGAAATGGGCTTCACCCCAAACGAAGAAGCCTTCGCAGCGCAAGTGCGCACCTTCCTCGAAACCGTCATGACGCCCGAACTGCAAGCCGCAGCCGCCACCTCCACCGACGGCCACCTCCCCGACCTCCACCGCAAGCTTGCCGCAGCGGGCCTAGCCTACCCGGATTGGCCCCGCGAATGGGGCGGGCAAGACCGCAGTCCCATGGAGGTCACCGCGCTCGGCCGCGTGTTCGAGGAATTCGGCCTTTCCCGCATCCCCATCGGCTGCACCAACATGGGCGCGCGCATGACGATGAAATTCGGCTCGCCAGAGTTGAAGGCCGAAGTCCTGCCGCGCCTTGCCGACGGTTCGGCGCTCGCCTGCCTCGGCTTCACCGAGCCTGCATCGGGATCGGACATGTACGCCGCCCGCACCCGCGCCGTGCGCGATGGCGACGACTGGATCATCACCGGGCAGAAGATGTTCACGACCGGCGCGCATATCTCCGACTATATATTGATGCTCGCCCGCACAGATCCGGACGCGCCCAAGCATAAGGGCATCACCATCTTCTTCTTCCCCATGGACCTGCCGGGCGTCACGATCCAGCCGGTCAATACGCTGCCGGATGAACGCACCAACATCACCTTCTACGACGAAGTCCGCGTGCCCGACCGCTACCGCCTCGGCGAAGTCAATGGCGGGCTCAAGGTGATGGCCGCCGCCATGGAAATCGAACATGGCGGCGAAGGCTACCATATCTATCACCACAGCCTGATGCGCGCCGCCCTCGATTGGGCCAACAGCAGCGATGCGTCGGGCAAGCGCCCGATCGACAAGTCAGCCGTTCGCGCTCGCCTCGCCCGTGTGCGCACCCATCTTGAAATCGCCGACCTCATGTGCCGCCGCGTCACCTGGGCGATCGAGGCAGGCCGGATGACCCGCGCCATCGGCCCGATGGCCAAGATGTTCACAACCGAAATCTACATGGCTGACGCCGCCAATCTCACCGCGCTGGCCGCGCCCGGCACGCTCACCCACAAAACGCCCGCCCTGGCGAAGATTGAGGAATCCTATCGCCAGTCGATCGGCCAGACCATCTATGGCGGCACCAGCGAGGTGCACCGCACCATCATCGCCCAACATCATCTCGGCCTGCCCCGTGCCTGACCTGCGGGCTTCCATATGCGTGGAAAGGTGCGCGCCCGCATTGATCCCGACCACGATCCGATGATCTTGACCCCCATGACCTAAGCCGTTCCCAAGGACGGCGGCTCCCTGGGAGACAAGCTGATGACGAACCCGGCACCCCTGACCATGTCGGACGCGCTCCCGGCGGTTGGCCCCGACGCCCTTTCAGCATCACCGCCGTTCAAGGCGCAACGCCGCACGGCGATGCTGCTGATGCTCGCCTTCATCTACAGCCTCAACTATCTCGACCGCCAGATCGTCGTCATCCTTCAGGAACCCATAAAGGCTGACTTCCAGCTCGCGGATTGGGAACTCGGCCTGCTGACCGGCGGAGCCTTCGGCATCTTCTACACCCTGATGGGCATTCCCATCGCCCAACTGATCGATCGCGGCGTCAATCGCGTACGGCTGATCGCGCTGTTCACCGCGAGCTGGAGCGTCATGACGGCGCTGTGCGGCCTCACCCGTAGCTTCGGCGCCTTCTTCACAGCACGCATGGGCGTCGGCCTTGCCGAGGCAGGCTTCGCCCCCGCAGCCCACTCCCTGATCTCAGACCTCTACCCTCCTCGCGAGCGACCCGCTGCGGCAGGCATCTTCGCCATCGGCGTGCCCGTCGGCATCATGGCGGGCCTTTCCATAGGCGGCATCGTCGCGCAGGCGACCGACTGGCGGACGGCGCTGCTACTGGCAGGTGCCCCCGGCATCCTGATCGCGATCCTCTTCCCCCTCATCGCCCGCGAGCCGATCCGCGGCGGAACCGAAGACCCCTCCGATCAACCGGCGCAAGCCGCCCAGTCTTTGAGCTTCCTTCAAAGCCTGCGCGTCCTCTCACAACGGCGCGCCTTCCTGCACATCGTCGCGGGGACCGCCATCATGGCCTTCGCCCAAACGGGCATAGCGACCTGGCTGCCCTCCTTCCTCATCCGCAACCATGGCATGAGCCTGGCGCATGTCGGCGTCGGCCTTGGCCTGCTGACCGGCATATGCGGGGCGATCGGCACCTGGGTAGGCGGCTGGCAAGGGACGCGGCTTGCCAAGTCGGGCCTCCACATGGCGCTCTGGCTGCCGATCGCGGGCATGCTCCTCTGCATCCCGCTCGACATACTCGCGCTCAGCATGGCGGATGGGCAGGCGGTTCTCCTCGTCCTCATCCCGAGCTACATCGTCGGCTCCTTCTGGACCGCGCCCTCGATCGCCCTCACCCAAAGCCTCGCGCCGGTCTCGATGCGCGCGCGGGCGAGCGCCATGAACATCGTCGCTGCGAACCTGATCGGCGTATCGATGGGGCCTCTTGTGGCAGGCGTGCTGAGCGACGCCTTCGCCTATCTGCGCGGCGGCGACGCGGCGCTTGGCTTGCGGGACGCGATGATCTGCCTCACCGCCTTCTTCCTGTGGGCCGCCTGGCACTGGACCATGGCGATGCGCGCGCTTAAGCAGGAAAGTACAACGACTGTACGAATTGATTGCGCAACGCAGCGGATATAAAATACAGGTGAACCGAAACACCGGATGAATATCGGAGAGAGGATAAGCCATGGCTACCGGAAACGCGAAGAGGCAGGTCACGCACAATATGGGCGCAATGGACACGCGCCCCGTAAAGCCGCTGGAATTTGACGGCCCCCTGCCGCAACCGACCAAGGACATGGACCAGATCCGCGCCGATCTTGACCGCGCGGGATACGCCATCGCGGCCGAGGTCGTGACCAAGGACAAGGCGCGCGAGATGCGCGACTTCCTCGCCGCCGAAATCACCCGCGAAGAAGCGATCGATGAAGAGCGCGTCCGCCGCTTCTACACCGACAATGACGATCTCAATCGCCGCATGTCGGGATGCCATCTGATGAACCGCGAACGCTTCTTCCGCGACATCCTGGAACATGAACTGCCGCTTCAGCTTACCCGCGAACTGCTGGGGCCGCAGACGCTGGACGAATCCTATCTCGTCCACAGCTATGGCGCGAACGTCACCCGCCCCGGCAGCGCGCAGCAGGGCATCCACCGCGACCGCAGCGGCGCGATGCCGCTGTCGGCAGGCGCCGCGCAGACCCGCTTCATCTGGTGCCTTGATGATTTCGTCGAAGCCAATGGCGCCACCCGCATGGTTCCGGGCAGCCATCGCGACACGGAACCGCAATCCTGGGCCGTCCAATATGAATCCGTGCCTGCCGAAGCGCCCGCCGGATCGGTGCTCATCTATACCGACCTGCTGCTGCACGGCACGGGCGCGAACACGTCAACGGACCTTGAACGCGCTGGCGTGATCATCGGCTACTGCCCGCCCTGGTGGAAACCCATGATCAACTTCCCGATGGCGATCGACCCCGAAGTGATGAAGGGATCGTCCAAAATCCTGCGCCAGATCCTTGGCTACAGCTCGGTCTCCGTCGGCTTCGATGAACCCTGGACCTATGCTCCCGACGCGGTGAAGGACCTGATCGTCACGCCCGAGATGGAATGGTGAGATAAGAATGCGGGCCTGCCGGGACCGATCCGGCCAGGCCCGCTTCTGCGCTTTCAGCCCCTCTGCACTGCCGCGCGCCTTTTCCGGATAGGCGGCAAAGCTGCGCCTATTGGTGAACCCTATTCCATATTGGGAATACATCTTCGCCATACAGCAGAACCAAAGAGAGCGACCCGGCGCATGACATCGCAGACATTCGATTTGATCATTCGCGGCGGCTTGGTGATCGACGGCACCGGCCTGCCCCGCCGCCGGATCGATGTCGGCATAAGGGACGGCCATATCACCGCACTGGGCCTCCTCGCCGAAGCGACGGCGGAGCAGGAAATCGACGCCAGCGGCATGATCGTCGCACCTGGCATCGTCGATCCGCACACCCATTATGATCCGCAGATCACCTTCGATCCCTATGCCACCATGTCCTGCTTCCACGGCGTCACCACCCTACTGGCGGGCAATTGCGGCTTCTCGGCGGCGCCCGTGCGCAAGGATGACCGGGAATTCCTGACCGACATCTTCGCCAGCGTAGAGGATATGAACCCCATCGCCCTGTCTGGCGTACCGTGGGACAATTTCGAAACCTTCCCGGAGTATCTGTCGTCCCTCAAAGGCAGGCTCGGCGTCAACTTCGCCTGCTATGTCGGCCATTCCAACATCCGCCGCTGGGTCATGGGCGAAGGCGCCTACGACCGCGACGCAACGGCCGAAGAGATCGCCGCCATGCAGGCGATCGTGGATGAAGCGGTCAAGGCGGGCGCCGCTGGCCTCTCCTCCTCCGCAGCGCCCACGCATCTCGATATCAAGGGCCGACCCGTCCCTTCCCGTCGCGCCAGCCGGGACGAGCTTCTGGCACTCAGCGCCGCCGCCGGATGGACGCGGCCGGGCACCATCTGCTACCTGCCGGCCAGCGCCATCGGCGGCATGACGCAGGACGATTATGACCTCCTGCTCCAGATCGGCGAGGCATCGGGCCTCCCCGTGATCATTCAGGGCATCGGCGGGGCGAGCAAGGTCGATGTGCCAACCGCCAGCTGGGACACGGCGTCCCGCTTCTTGGACGATGCAACCGCGCGCGGCACGCCCGTCTATTCCCTGCTAATGAGCCGCCCCTTCGACCGCACCGTCGAAATCGGCCCCAATAATGTTCACTATAAGGCCTGCTTCGCCTTCAACGACCTGTTGAACCTGCCCGACGCAGAACGGCGCGTCGCCCTTCGCGACACCATATGGCGCGACGGGGTCCGCCACTCCGTCGAAGAATGCAACCGCGACCCGTCAAAGGGCACCACGCTCCCGCCGCCGCAATGGCCCGACGTTTATGTCGTGCAAGTCGCCGAGGAACGGAACCGCTCCCTCGAAGGCAAGTCGATCGCTGCGCTGGCACAGGATTGGGGCATCGCGCCGATGGACGCGATGCTCGATCTAGCGCTGGACGAGGATCTGCGCACCACCTTCCGCTGGCGCACCGAAAGCCCCGAATGGGCCGCAGCCGTCGATGTCGCGCAAGGGCATCCCAACATGATCGTCGGCGTGTCGGACGGTGGCGCTCATCTGCACAAGGATGACGGCGCCGACTGGAGTTCCTATTTCCTGCGCTCCTGGGTTCTCGACCGCAAACGCTGGACGCTGGAGGAAGGCATCCGCCAGATCACGCAAGTGCCTGCCGCGATGCTGGGTTTCACCGATCGCGGCACGCTGCGCGTTGGCGGTTGGGCGGACATCATGATCTTCGATCCCGAAACCATTGGCCCATGGCGCAAGGAGTTCGTGCACGACCTGCCCGGCGGCATCGGCCGATGGAAAGCGCTGGGCACCGGGGTCAAGGCGACCATCGTCAATGGCCAGCCGATCGTCATCAATGGACAACTGACCGGAGCCTTACCGGGCCATGTGGTGGCACCGGGCGCCCCGCTCTCCGCAGTCTGAATCACCAAAGGAAATCGTCATGATCGAAGTCATCAAACTGACCGGCGCGATCGGCGCGGAAATAAGGTGCGTCGACCTTTCCACCGATCTTTCGCCCGAAACCGTCGCCGCGATCAACGACGCGCTCTATGACAATTATGTCGTCTTCTTCCGCAATCAAAAGCCTTTGTCGGAGGAAGAACATATGCGCGCCGGGCGTCATTTCGGCACGCTCGACCTCTCGGAGATTCAGCCCGATCCCGCCGCCCGGCGCGAAGTGTTATGGATGGAGAGTAATTCGGCCAAGGGCGCGGGCGCTGAATATCTCCATCGGGATCGCACCTATCTCGAAGCGCCGCCGATGGGATCGCTGCTCCAATGCATGGTGAAGCCCGACGTTGGCGGCGACACCTGCTGGATCAGCTCGGTCGCCGCCTATGAAGCGCTGTCCCAGCCAATCAGGGACCTGATCGACGGCCTCAGCGCCCTTCATTCCATCCAGCCGCTCGCAGCCCGCAGCCAATCCATGCGCGACATGCTGGGGGACAAGGTACACAGCTTTTCCACCGCCATCCACCCGCTGGTGGAGGTGCACCCGGTCAGCGGACGCAAGGCGCTCAACATCAACGCCAACTGGACGACGCAGATCATGGGCGTGTCGCAGGAGGAAAGCCGCATGCTGCTCGACTTCCTGCTCAATCATGTGAAGCGGCCGGAATTTCAGGTCCGCTTCTCCTGGAATGTGGGCGACATCGCCTTCTGGGACAATCGCACGACCCAGCATTGCGCGATCGCGGATTACAACACCCGCCGCGTCATGAAGCGCGTCGCGCTCGTAGGCCATCCGCCCAAAGGTCCGCATGATCCCGTAACTGCCTCAGCGCACTGACGACCGTCGCGCATTCACGGGCAGCGCTCCATATTTGCGGATTGGATGACCTCCGCGCTTGCGAATCCAATGCATCTGCGCCATCCCTCCTTGAATAATTGCATCCGGCCATGAAGTTTTTGCGACGCGGACCGGTTGCCTGCCAATGTGAGGAGAGAATGATGGCGCCGACGGAGGAACGCCCGGCCCGCGCGGCTTATGCGCTCTATATCTTGCTGCTGCTGCTCGCGATCAATTCGTTGAGCTACGCGGATCGCCACGTCTTCTCCGTTCTTATTCCCGCGATCAAATCGGAATTCGGCGCGTCCGATTCGCTCCTCGGCCTCGTCGGTGGACCCGGCTTCGTCGCCAGTTACGTGCTGTTCAGCATGCCGCTCGCGCGTTTCGCCGACCGCTGGTCGCGACGCGGGGTCCTCACCCTGTCCGCTACTCTGTGGAGCGCGGCCACGGCAGCATGCGGCGCGGCTGGCAACATGCTACATATGAGCATCGCCCGCCTGATGGTCGGCATCGGCGAAGCGGGCGGCCTGCCGCCTGCGCAATCGCTCCTCGCCAGCCTATATGATGAACGGCGCCGGTCTAGCGCCATGGGGGTCCTTTCGGCCTCCACCTATATCGGCGTCGTGCTCGGCCTTACCGGCGGCGCAGCCGTTGCCGCGATGTGGGGCTGGCGCTGGGCCTTTTTCGCGCTCGCGATCCCCGGCTTCCCCCTGGCGCTGCTGCTCTGGATCACCGGCCCACGCCGCGGCAAGGCTATGCAGGTTACCGGCGATGGGCCGTCTGAAAGCCTTTGGAATGCCATCAGGCGCTGCTGGGCGATACCCTCGCTGCGACTGCTGGGACTCGGCGTCGGAACGTTCAACATATTCGGCTATGCCGCCGCCATCTGGACGCCCGCCTTCTTCATGCGCTCCCATGGCATGACCCTTGTCGAGGCAGGCACTTGGCTCGGCATCGGCGCGGCGATCGGCGGCATCACCGGCAGCCTGCTGAGCGGCGTCATCGTGGACCGCCTACGCGTCCGTGGCGAAGCCTGGCAACTGCGCGTGCCCGCCATCGCATTCCTCCTCGCCTTCCCGATCTTCATCGTCATGTTCACCCTGCCGGGTGGCGCAGCCGTGCAGATCGGCGGCTTACGCGTCCCTGGCGTCGCGCTACTTTCCATCCTCACCGGCATGATGGCGGCCATGTGGGCAGGCCCCTCCTTCGGAGCCGCCGCCCGCCTCGTCCTGCCGCATCAACGGGCGCAGGCAACGGCGATGCTGGTTGTCATCATCAACGTGATCGGCAGCGCGTTTGGCCCGGTGATAGGCGGGGTCGTCAGCGACTTGCTGGCCGACCGGTTTGGCGCCGAATCCCTCCGCGTCAGCCTCTTCTCGCTTTCGGTGCTGACAATTTTCGGCGGACTGCTTTTCTGGCGGGCTTCGGTTCATTATCCCCACGATCTGACCCGCGTCGGCCGCACGGAGGAGAGCCACTCACCGCTCGGCCAGGGAAAACTGACAGAATCGACGCTCTGATCGCAGAGACAGGAGAAGAGAGCATGAAAACGCACGCGATCGTAACCGGCGCTGCTGGCATATTGGGCCAGGCCGTAACCCAAGCGCTGACACAGGCAGGCTATAAGGTGACGGGCATCGACCGCGCCGATAGCGCAGGCGCCGCGACGCAGGGGTCCTATCTGGGCGGCATCGACCTAACGGACTCCGACGCAACGGCGACGGCCGTCAATCAGGCGATCAACGCCAACGGCCCCGTCGCAGCCCTCGTCAATGTCGCAGGCACCTTCCGCTGGGAAACCGTCGCGGATGGCGATGGCGCGACCTGGGCGAGCCTGTTCGACATCAACCTGCGCACCGCCGTCAACGCCGTCCGCGCTGCCCTCCCCTCCCTGCGCAACGGCGGCGGCGCGATCGTCAGCATCGGCGCCGCCTCTGCGATCAAGGCAGGCGCAGGCATGGGCGCCTATGCCGCCAGCAAGGCGGGCATCGCAAAGCTCACCGAAGCGCTGGCCGAGGAAGAAAAGGACAATGGTGTCCGCGTGAACGCCGTTCAGCCCTCCATCATCGACACACCCGCCAACCGGGCGGACATGAGCGATGCCGATTTCAGCCGATGGGTGTCCCCCGCGCAGGTCGCCAGCGTCATCGCCTTCCTCCTGTCGGACGGCGCAGCCGCCGTGACGGGCGCCTGCATCCCCGTGACGGGCCGCTGCTGATGCGCGCCGCCATCTTCCGCGGAGCAGGCCAGCCGCTCGCCATCGAAACCGTCGCGGATCCTGTTCCAGCCGCCGACCAGGTCATCCTGGAAGTCGCCAACGCCGGAATTTGCGGGTCAGACCTCCACATGGCGGAAAGCGCCCATACGCCCTCGGGCCTCATATTGGGGCATGAGTTCGCCGGCACCATCGCCGCCCTTGGCCGCGACGTGAAAGGCCCTTGGAAAGTCGGCGACCGCGTGACCGCCCTCCCCTTGAACGCCTGCCATCACTGCCCCGCCTGCGATGCTGATCTGCCCGCGCTCTGCTCGACCAACCTGTTCACCGGCACCAACCTCCTCGCGCAGGGCGCCTATGCCCAGCTCGTGACGGCCCGCGCCGACATGGTCCAGCGCCTGCCCGAAGGCGTCACCCTTGAGGAAGGCGCGCTGGTCGAGCCGCTCGCCGTCGGCCACCATATCGTGTCCCTTGCCCATATGCCCAAGGATGCGGCGGTTCTGGTGCTGGGCGCTGGCCCCATCGGCGTTGCCGTCGCCCTGTTCGCACGCCACGCCGGTGCCCGCCATGTGGTGGTGAGCGAGCGCTCTCCCGAACGCCGCGCGCTGGCGCAGCAGGTCGGCGCCACCGCCGTCATTGATCCGCAGGCGCAGGATGTCGCCGCCGCCTTCGCCCAGGCAACCGGCGAACCGGCTCCCCGGATCATCTTCGAATGCATCGGCGTTCCCGGCATCTTCAACCAGGCGATGCAACTGGCCGCCGTCCGCGCGCAGATCATCGTCGCGGGCGTCGTGATGCATGACGAAACGATCACCCCTGTCATCGCCCTCGGCAAGGAACTGACCATCCGCTACAGCCAGGCCTATAATGAAAGGGATTTCGAGGCAGTGATCCACGCCATCGCGACCGGCGCCATCAAGCCAAAGCCCATTCACACCTCCACCGTCAGCCTCGATGAACTGCCCGCCGCCTTCGAGGCGCTGCGCAGCCAGCCGCGTGAATGCAAGGTGCTCATCCGTCCCTGAACACTTGACCTTGCACGTAAAATTGGCCCGTCCGCTACGCAAGAAGTTGACATTATGGCCCGGAAGGTCACAGATCGCGTGAATATTGCGGGAGGGGATTGGCGCAGCGGCCTGTTAGGGGCAGCGCTCCCCGTTCGCGTCGGAACCCGGATCGGAATGGGGCTATAATGAGTAGTTGGGACAAGGAAGTCGACATTCTGGTGGTGGGGTCGGGCGCGGGCGGCCTGCTCGCGGGCCTCGTCGGCGCGCACAACCGCGCCGAAGTGCTGATCGTTGAAAAGGCTGACCTGTGGGGCGGCACATCGGCCACATCGGGCGGCGGCATCTGGATTCCGGGCAGCGACGTCGCCAGGGCGGCGGGCTTTGAAGATGACCTCGACAACGCCTTCACCTATCTGCGCGGCTTGTCGGCGGACAATGTCCCGGACGAAAATATCCGCGCCTATGTCGATAATGCCGCGCCCATGCTGCGCTGGGTTATGGCGAACACGCCGGTCCAGTACATGGCCTTCCCCTATCCCGATTATCATGCCGAAAATCCCGGCGGGTCGGCGCAGGGCTATCGTACCCATCTGCCCATGCCCATCGACGGCAAGCCGCTTGGCAAGGAAATCCGCACCCTGCGCTTCGCCTCGCCCGCGGCCAGCCTGTTCGGCTATCTCAACTGGCACTTCAGCGAAACGAGCGAACTGCTCTACCGCACGAAGGGTTGGATCAAGAACCTCGTCGTCAACATGTCGCGCTACTGGCTCGACCTTCCCTTCCGCCTGACTTCGCGCAAGGATCGCCGCCTGACGCTCGGCAACGCGCTGACCGGCGGCCTGCGCATGTCCCTCGACAAGGCGGGCGTGCCCGTCTGGCTCAACACACCGCTCAGCGAACTGATCCGCGAAGGTGGCCGCGTCACCGGCGCCGTGGTCGAAAAGGATGGCAAGCCTTACCGCATCGGCGTGCGCAAGGGCGTGGTCCTCGCCGCTGGTGGCTTCGACAAGAATCAGGCGATGCGCGACGCCCATTCGCCCCTTTACCCAACGTCGCGCTATTCGGGTGGCGTGACCAGCAATACCGGCGACGCGATCCGCGCGGGTGAAGCCGTCGGCGCGAACATGCTGAACCTGCAATCGGCCTGGGCCGCGCCCGTCTTCTACGTCCCCGGCGAGGATCGGGGACGGCTCTGCACCGTCGAACGCGCGCTGCCCGGCTGCCTCATGGTCAACCAGAGCGGCAAGCGCTACCTCAACGAAGCCGCCTCCTACCATATCGTCGGCCAGCAAATGGCCCGGCGGGAAGCGGAACATAACGACGCCAGCCCCAGCTGGATGATCTTCGACCACACATATCGCCACAAATTCCCGATGGGTCCGCTCTACCCGCTCATGCCGACGTTCATCCACAACAAGGGCGTACGCAACATCCTGAAGCAGGGCCGCTCGATCGAGGAACTGGCAGGCAAGATCGGCATCGATCCCGCAGCGCTCTCGGCCACCATCGCCCGGTTCAACACCCACGCGGCCAAGGGCGAAGACCCCGAATTCCACCGTGGCGAAGCGGCCTATGATAAAATGTATGGCGACTTCCGCCACGGCCCCAACCCCTGCCTGCGCCCCCTGGACAAAGGCCCCTTCTACGCCATGCCCATCTATCCGGGTGACATCGGCACCAATGGCGGCCTGCTCACCAACGCAAAGGCGCAGGTCCTGGACGACGCGGGCGCGCCAATCACCGGCCTGTACGCGGTCGGCAACAACGCCGCCTCAGCCATGGGCGAAAGCTATCCCGGCGCAGGCGTCACCATCGGCCCAGCGATGACCTTCGCCTATGTCGCCGCCCGCGACATGACGGGCGGGAACGCCTGATCCTGACACGCTGAAGAGGCGGCATGCATGGCTGACGGGAAAGGTCAGCTCATCCGCCGTTTCAGCAGGGCGATGACGGCTGGAGGATGATCCTGTTTAGAGCGCGCTGCGTTTAATCGGACGCAGGTCGCGCGCTCTAGTTTTTTGTTATCGCATCGTTTTAAGCGCAAAACCGGTTCCCACTTTTGCGCACGATGCTTTAAGTGGTCGTCACCCCGGACTTGATCCGGGGTCCCGCTTATTTTCTGACGCTGCCGAGACAGCGGGGCCCCGGGTCAAGCCCGGGGCGACGGAAAAGCAGCCTTAATGCCGATGCTTCCCTGCTCCCTCACGCGCCGCCCATCGCCCGAGCCACTTCCGTAACCACACGCCGCCATTCGATCCGCACCAGATCATCGCCAATCGCGGCCTCCAGGAACAAGCGATCGCCCTCAAATGCATAGTGCCGCGGCTGCTCTGATCCGATCCAGTCCGGATACCATGCACCATCGACATGGTGCGTGATGACGCCCGCTTCCGCATCTATCGAAAAGCGCCCGAAATAACCGCTATAGCCCCGCATCGACGCCCCCAGCGCCGCATCGCTCACCTGATAGACGCTGGGCTCACCGAACCTCTGCCGGTTCGCCTGCATCAGGTGACAGCTCATATGTCCGTCGGCGCTGTACATGATCTGGCCGACGGCATCGGTGCCGAAGGGATGGTCGCGCGTGCCATCGGCATGAAAAGTCGTCCAAAGGACCAGCTGCCACCCGCCAACAAAGGCGGCAAATGCCTCTTGCGCGCTCATGTCCGGGCGGTTGAGCCGCTCGGGCAATCCGTTCACAGCCATTTCTCGCCTCTCTCCGGTTCATTCTGCCGATGCCGAATGATGCCTCCCGCGCCCGGCATGTCCACAAAGAAAAAGGGCCGGGTTTCCCCGGCCCTTCTTAATCATTCTCCGCCGAAGCGATATTTCAGGCGCAGCCCGTACATGCGGGGTTCGCCATAAAGGCTCGTTTGATACAACAATCCACCCTGCTGATACACATTGCTGTTGCTGATCCGGTAGAGCTTGTTGGTCGCGTTGGTGACGAACAGGCCGACATCGAACCCGCTGCCCGCAACACCGTTCCAGTCGAGCGACATGTTGAGCAGGCCGAACGGTTCCAGATAGGCGCCCGGCTGTTGCGCAGGCACATTGCCGGGATCAGTGTATTGACGCGAGCTGTGCGAATAGTTCGCGAAGAAGTTCAACTCACCCATGTCATCGCCCACCGGCACCGTAGCATTGGCGTGAATGCTCCAGATATAGGGCGAAACAAATTGGAAGGGCAGACAGCTCAGGTCCACCGTGCCGTCTCGCGGCACGACGCCGTTACAGCCGAAACCGCCGGTCGACGTGGTGTACTCGTAAGTCTTGTACTTCGCGTCGGTGTGGCTGAAATTGCCGCCGATCTCCAGACCCTTGAACGGCCGCATCGAAGCTTCGACCTCGACACCCTTGATCCGCGCGTCGGCATTACGGACGACTGCGCCGCCAGCAGCCGATGCCGGATTATAGTCCGCTCCCGCCCGCTGGATGTCCTTATAGTCCAGCAAATAAGCGCTGGTGTTGAGGCGGAACGGAACATTGGCAATCCGGAAGTCGGCTTTGAAGCCAGCTTCATAGGATGTGACCTTTTCCGGCTGGAAGGTGCGGGTGTTGGTGAACACGGCCTGCTGGTTGAAGCCGCCTGCCTTGTACCCACGGCTCACCTTGCCGAACAGCAGCACGTCGCGCATCACCTTGTAATCAAGGCCGATCAGCCAGGTCGAAGCCTTGCTGTTCAGTTCCGCAGTGTAGGTGCAATCCGCCAGGGCAGTCCCTATCGGCACGATGGCGCTGGTCGAACCGCACTTCGCGGTCGTCCCGCCGATCTGCGGCAAGAAGGAAGTGGAGAAACCACGGATCTTGTCCCAGGTGTGGCGATAGCCGCCGGTCAGGCGCAAGCTCTCCAGAGCAGGTGACACCGCCCCGAAATCAAACGTTGCCTGGGCATAGAGTGCTTTGGACGTTTGGGTCGTGCCGTAGGTGCTGTAGTTCGCAGGACACACGGCGATGCCCGGAGTGCCGACATTTGTCCCGGTGAACGCCGCCGGGCAGTAAACGATCGCCGCGCCAACCTGCTTGCCGCTCGGCCGCTGGTCATAATAGAATCCGCCGACCGTGTAGGTCAGATGCTTGTCCAGTGTGGAACCCTGCAACTGCAATTCTTCCGTGAACTGCTTCAGGTCGTCGCGCGGGAAGCCCGGATCGGATGCGTTGAAATAGGTGAGCGGCGTGTTGTCGCCGGGCAAAACCACTTGGCCCGGTGCAGGCAGGCGATTGGGATCGACGTCATGCTGCTGCAGGATCGTGCCGTCGCTGTCATAGGCATAATCCAGCTTCAACTTCTGGAAGCTGACTATGTTGCGCAACGTCAGTTCGTCACTCAATTCGATGTCGGTCGTGTTGGAAACGCCCCAGGTCTTGGTGCGCGAAAATATATCGATGCCCAGCGCGGTCTGACGTGGCCCCAGTGTGTTCGCCTGTGCCGACGCCGCGCGGTAGACATCGCACGATGCGATAGCACCTGGAATGGTCGCGCCTTCATAGCAAAGGTTAAGCGCAGACAGACCGGCAATATTGAAGCCTTTGTGGATAAAGCCCGCGCCGTTGTTCCTGGAGTTCGAGCCATAGATCATCGTGTAGTTTTCGATGGTCTCGGTGGGCTTGAAGGTGATGCCGATCCGGCCCGAATACCAATGTTCGTTGTCGCGATCTTTGTTCCACACAACATCGCGCGTAAAGCCGTCGCGATCATGGAACGCACCCACGACGCGGACCAGCAGCTTGTCCTCGATCACCGGGACATTGACAGCGCCTTCGACGTAACGGCGGTCATAATTGCCAATCTCGCCCTTGATCCAGCCGCTAAAATTGTTGGTCGGCTTCTTGGGCACCAGCAGCACCGCGCCGCCGGTCGTGTTGCGACCGAACAACGTGCCCTGCGGGCCGGACAGGACCTGCAAATTCTCCAGATCCACGAAGTTGCCGGGTCCGCCCTGTTGGCTGAGCGTGATGCCAGCGGGGAGCGGGACTTCGTTCATATAAACGACGACGCCCGGCGACGCCTGGAACGTGGCGCCCTGACCGCGAATGGTGAAGGATTGCGATTCACGCGACCCTTGTCCGTTGGGACCGACGACCAGCGACGGAACGCTCGCCTGAAGGTCCTGCTCCTTGGCAATGCCCTGCTGCTCCAGCCGGTCGGCGGACAGCGCGGTGATCGCGATCGGAACGTCCTGATTGCGTTCCTCGCGGCGGTTGGCGGTCACGACGATGTCAGTCAGGCCGATATTCTCGTCCGCGCCCTGCGGCTGTGCTTCGGTCTGGGCCAGGGCCGCCGGAGCAACAAACATTGTAACGGCAACGCCAGCCATCATGCTGGTGACAAGCAGCGGCAACCGCCGCCGCGCGCGGATAACAGACGACATTCACACTCTCCTATGCATATGGTGCAGGGCTGGCGGCGTTCTCACCGCAGCCCCGATCCTCTCCATTATGTTTTTTGGTTAAGCTGATTGGCGCCACAGGGCCGAAACAGCCCCGCCTCCGCCGACATGGCGATGGTTCAGGCTGGCGCGTCGATGTTCGAAATGGATGGTGCCGCGGCTTCTTCGTCGCCGTTCATCTTACGATGTCATGCAGGTCGCACTCTAACTCCCCTTTTTTTACAGCCCCGTGCCCCACCCCCGTTCGCCGGTGTGTTGTGTAAGCACTCACTTTCCTAGGTCTATTAACACGACATGTTGTGAAATCAATATCTCAACCGCTGTCAATTCTGCATTTCATTCATTATTTTGAAAACCACATCCCAATCTTCCACCCACCGGAAAGCAGATCAAAATGCCTCTCATGTGGTAATTTCCCCACGCCACGACCAGACCGTTACAGAAATGCGTAGAACCGCACTCCTCGCTAGCGCCACCGCGCCTCTCGCCCATGCATGGAACCATGGAAAGAATCGGATCGCGTGGTCCACGATCAGCTTTCCGCCACGGCCTCGACGATCTATTCGCTCAACTGCCTGCCCTTGCGTTGGGTAATCGGACAGCTTTACCCTGACCGGATAGCATAAAGGAGAGTGAACATGCCGCGCTGGGTGCACCGGCCCGAAGGGTCGAATTGGGGCGATTTCGGCGAGGATGATCAGATCGGCCGGATGAACCTGATCACGCCCGAACGCCGCCGCGCCGCCATGGCGGAAGTCATCGACGGCATAGCCTTCACGCTCAGCCTGCCGCTCAACGTGCCTACCATTCCCCTCGCGCCTTTCCGCCGCCCTCCGCTGCTCAGCGCAGCCTGCGACGAGGAGGGAGATATGTACAACCGCCTCGACCCCAATGGCGAAGAATCAACCTGCGATGACCGGGTCCTGCTCTACACCCAGCATTCGACCCAGTGGGATGCGCTGTCACATCGCGGTCGCGCCTTTGATGCGGACGGCGACGGCGTGGCGGAGCTGGTCTATTATAACGGCTTCCGCGCTGGCGATCATATCAGCGGCCCCCACGGCCCGGCTGGCGAGACCTGCGCCCGCGCGCTCGGCATAGAGACATTGGCGATGGCAGGCGTGCAGGGTCGCGGCGTCATGGTGAACTTGAAAGCCGCTTATGGCACGGAGTACCGGCCCATCTCTCGCGACGATCTGCTGCGCGCGATGGATGCACAGCGCGTGGAGGTGCGCACAGGCGACTTCCTGCTCCTCTACACCGGCGTCGACCGGATGGTTCTCGACCGGGAAGCGAGCGGCAAGGATACGCCGCTGGCCATGGAGGGGTGCGCGCTGGACGGCCGTGACGAAAGCCTGCTCCAATGGATCATCGACAGCGGCATCACCGCTATCTGTTCCGACAATATCGCGGTCGAGGCGCTCGACCTCATCCTTTCGCCCGAACCACCCCCCATCCGCCTGCCCATCCACGACCTCTGCCTGTTCCGGCAGGGCATTTTCCTGGGCGAGCTTTGGTATCTGGAGCAACTGGCCGCATGGCTGCATGAACGAAAGCGCCATGCTTTCCTACTCACCGCGCCGCCGCTTCGCCTTCCGGGCAGTGTTGGTTCACCCGTGACGCCGATCGCGACCGTATGAAGGCCGACCGGAACGGCGTCAGTTCTTCTTTGTGGCGCTATCCTCGTTCAACATTGCGCCTGCGCCGTTCAGGAACAGGCTCGTCACGGTTTCGGCATTGGCCTTGATCTGTGCCGGGGTCATGGCCTTTGTATTATAGATCACGCGATACTGCCACCGCCGCAGCAACAGGGCGACATAGAGATCGGCCAGCATTTCAGCACGGGGCTTGCTGAAACCATGCTCCCTTAAAATCTGCTGCAACGGATCAAGCTGGAACCGCTCGAACTGACGGCGCGACACGTCCTCCAGTTGAGGAAAGCTGATGCTTTCGCGATAAATGATGCGGGCCAGCCTGACCTGCCGGTCATGGTTTATCCGGGTGCTTACATGCAGCGCATAACGCATCAACTGCTCACGCAGCGTGCCCTTGCAATCCCCCGGGAAGTGATGGCGGATGGCCGACATTTCCAGACAGGCTTCGAACAACGCCACCTTGTCGGTATAGCGATTATACACCGTCCGGGTGGATACGCCCGCGCGCTCGGCGATCGAGCGCACCGAGGCACCATGGAAACCATGGTTCGAAAATTCCTCCAGCGCCGCTTCCAGCATTGCCTCTTGTTTCAGCTCAGCCTCGCGCGCATTGGGCCTGCCTACCCGCCGCGTTGCCCCCTCAACCCTTTTTTCCGCCTCGCTGCTGATCATCGACTGGCCTCGTCCCCCCTTGGCCTGGCACCATGAACCCGCACGGACGCCGTGCAGCTCTAACGCTCGGCTATAGGATATATTGACCGGTCCAGATAGTAGCGGAACGCGCAAGAATGCTTCCGACAGCGGATCCCGGGCGGGGACCCGATCAGGGTACAAGTTAGAGGCCTCTTAGCGCGCCTTCATGCCACGACCGTTGGCACCGGCGGCATGTCCGGCACGTTATGCGCGTAACCCATTTCCTCATATCGTTCCGTGATCCTCCACCCCTTCTCAGTGCGGACCAGCTTGTCGCGATACCAGAGGCCGATGAAGAACACCTGCTCCACGCCATCGTCGCCCTTATAGACCATGGGATTGAACAGAACGGTTCGACTGCGCGCCGTGTCCCCGTTCAGGTCCAGCTTGGTCGTTGCCACCATATGCTGGAATAGCGGGAATCGCTCCATGGCCACGGGCAACCATGCCTTGATCTGCGCCAAACTGCCCTTCGCCCCGCCAGCTTCGCTGTAATCGATCACTGCGTCGGGCGTGAAGACGTCGTCTAGCCCGTCCCAGTTCCGCTCATCAATGGCATAGCTATATCGGGACAGAAGATCCTGAATCTCCACCCGATCCGATATTTCCTGAAGCGACAGCATCAGACATCCTCCTTCTGATTTTATAAACCGAAACAGGCCCTCCGGGTTCGCGCTTGTCAAGTTTTTCCGTCCATGAGCCTTGAATTGCGTAGCAAACTGACGCAAGCATCAACCAACAAAATGACAGGTTAAGGAGAGGTAGCATGCGCCTGGAAGGCAAGACGGCGATCGTGACCGGCGCGGCTTCGGGAATCGGCCTGGCGGTGGCAAAGCGGCTGGCGGCCGACGGCGCCAAGGTGATCATCGGGGATCGCAACGCGCAGGGTGTGGAAGAGACTGCACAAACCATTGGTTCGGCGGCTACCGCCGTCGCGCTCGACGTCGCGGATGAAGCATCCTGCAAGGCCATAGTCGATCGCGCGGTCGTGCTTCATGGCGGACTCGACATCCTCTGCAACATCGCTGGCGTGCTGGACTTCGGCCGCTTCGAAGATGTTGACCGCACCCGTTGGGACCGCGTCATCTCGGTCAACCTGACGGGCGTCTATCAGATGTGCCGCGCCGCCATGCCTCACCTAGTTGAACGCCGCGGCAATATCGTCAACATGGCGTCCGCTGCTGGCCTTGTCGGCGTGCCTTATAATTCGGCCTACACCGCGTCCAAGCACGGCGTGGTCGGCCTGACCCGCGCGCTGGCGCTGGAATTTTCGAAGGAAGGCGTACGCATCAACGCCGTCTGTCCGGGCGGCGTGGACACGCCGATGCTGCATCAGACCCCGCCGGACAATATCGACTGGCAGATGGTCATGCGGTCGGCTTCCTGGCTCGACAGCGGCGCGATGGCGACCACCGACGACATCGCCGACACCGTTGCTTTCCTTGCATCGGCAGAGGCCCGGCGCATCACTGGCGTGGCCTTCCCCGTCGACGGCGGCCAGACCGCAGGCTGATCCTATCCAACCCCAAGCTTTTTGAAGAAGAGTGACGACCATGGCGACCCAGCCCGACCAGACCCAGACCCAGCCCCTCGAACGGAAGGCGCTGCTGCAACAGGCGCGTGAAAGAGCAGGGCTCGCCGATTTCGGGGACGAATGGTTCTTCGAACCGATGGATCACTTCATCGAAGCATCGAACCGCGAAGGACGCCTGACCCCGGCCGGGCGTGCTTCGACGACGGAGGTGATCGTCAAGGGCCTGGTCAGCCGCCTGCGCATGGTCGAGGACATCAAGCGCCACCCGGAAATCCTTGATGAACAGGTAGACGTCGCGGGCATCATCCTAGGCCTGCCGCGCACCGGCAGCACCATCTTCCAGCGCCTGCTCGCCAGCGCGCCGGGCATGACGGGCCTGCGCTGGTACGAGGCGCAGAATTTCGCCCCCTTCCCCGGCGAAGAACGCGGCAATCCGGTGGACCGCCGCGCCTATGCGCAGGCGATGATCGACGGCTGGCTCCAGCTTTCGCCCGAACTCGCATCCATCCACCCGCTCGAACCGGACGCGCCGGACGAAGAAATCCTGGTCCTCGGCCAGATGTTCGTCAGCACGATGATCGAGGGCATGAATTATGTGCCCAGCTTCACCCGCTGGCTTAACACTTACGACCAGTCCAAAGGACATGAGGACCTGAAGACCGTCCTCAAATATCTCCAGTGGCAGGACCCTTCGCGCAAGGGCCGCAAGTGGATATTGAAGAGCCCGTCCAACCTTCCCTATGCCGAGGTCGCGGCCAAGGCTTTCCCGAACGCGCTCCTCATCATGACGCACCGCGACCCGCTGCAAACCGTCCCTTCCTACGTCTCCATGCAGGCCGCGCTCTACAAGCTCAGCGCCACCCTCACCGACGCGGAAGTCGGCGCCTTCTGGTTCCCGCGCCTTGTCGAATGGATGCGCATGTTCGAAGCCGCGCGTGAACGGATTGGCGAGGACCGCTTTATCGACATCGACTATCGCGAAGTCGGCAAGGAACCGATGGCGCAGGCCGAACGCGTCCTTTCCCGCATGGGCATCCCCGTCGATGCCCAGCTTGGGGAAGTCCTCGCGGAATTCCTCGCGGGCAACAAGCGCGAGCAGCGCCCGATGCACGATTATTCGCTCGAACGCTTCGGCCTCGACGAAGAAGCGATCAAGCGCGAATTCGCCACCTATCGCGAACGCTACATTTCCTGACCATGGAAGTCCGGCCCGGCATATTGCGCACGCCCGAAGCCTGCTTCGATGCGCTGCCGGGCTATGACTTTACGCCTCACTATGTGGGGGTGGAGGATGCCCGCCTCGGCCCGCTCCGCATGCATTATGTGGACGAAGGGGAACGCGATGCTCCCATCGTCCTCATGCTGCACGGCAATCCGACCTGGAGCTATCTCTATCGCCACATGATCGGCCCTGTCGTGGCGGCGGGTTACCGGGTCATCGCGCCCGACATGATCGGCTTCGGCAAGTCCGACAAGCCCGCCAGCCGGACGGATTACGGCTTCGACCGCTTCGTACAATGGATGCGCGCCTTCGTCGAAGCGCTCGAACTGCGCGGCGTCACCCTCGTCTGTCAGGATTGGGGCGGCCCCATCGGCCTGCGCGTCCTGTCCGAATGTCCCGAGCGCTTCAGCGCTGTCCTCGCCACCAACACGCTGCTGCAAAATTGCGACCCGCCACCGCTCGGCGTCCCCGATTGGCCGAGCGAGCAGATCGCCGCCTGGGTCGAAACCTGCCACACCAGCGAAGATCTGCCGCTCGACCTGCTCGTGGGTCGCGCCTGCGTCACCGATGTTTCGGCGCAAGTTCTCGCCGCCTACGCCGCCCCCTTCCCCGACGCCTCCTACAAAAAGGGCATGCTCCAGATCACCTGCGGCATCCCGATCGCCGAAGGTGCCGAAGGTCTGGAAGCAAACCGCGCCGCTTGGCGCTTCCTCGAAAGCTGGGACAAGCCTTTCCTCACCGCCTTCAGCGATCGGGACCCCGCCACCATCGCCTGGGAAGAGGTCTTCCAACGCCGCATCCCCGGCGCAAAGGGCCAGCTGCACACCCGCATCTCCAGTGGCGGCCATTTCGTGCAGGAGGATCAAGGTGCAGCACTCGCGCAGGTGCTAATCGAATTTTTAGACGCAAACAATTAGGACGTTCGCTTCGAGCGAAGCCGATAAGCCGCAACACATCGTGTCTCCACTACGCTCGACACGAACGGAGTTCGGGGCAACCGCCGCTTAATGAAACCCCTGCCGGAACGCGCGCGGGGTCAGCCCCGTAGCCCGCCGGAACGCGGCACTAAAAGCACTCGCCGTCGCAAAGCCCAACGCCTGCGCGATCCGGTTCATCGGCAGCAATCCGCCCCGGATCATGTCCTGCGCCCGCTCCATCCGGATCGCGGCGGCATGGTCGGACAGCGCCATGCCCGTCGTCGCCGCGAAGGATCGCGACAGGTGCGACCGGCTGATTCCGCACAGGCTGGCGAGCGCCTGCGTCGTCGGCCACTCCCCATCGCTTGACCGCAATGCTTCCTCGATCCGGGCAAGCTGCCATGGCGCCAGACCACCCTGCATCGCGTCCGCCTGCCGCGTCCGTCGGAACAGCCGCGCCAGTTCCACCATCGCCAGCTGCACCAGCGCCTCAACCGCCATTTCCGCGCCAAAGCCCGGCGTCACGGTCTCCTGCTTCAGCCGCTCCGCCAACGCCATCAACACCGGAGAACTGATCGACGCGCACCGGCTCAACCGCCGCGAGTCCCAGTCCGACAATCCCGTCACAGCGGCAAAGCGCACCGGATCGAACCGGCAGGTTAATATGTCCAGCGTGCCCCCATCGCCGCGCGAATGCATCGCGATGCCGCCGGGCCGCAGCATCAGGCGGCCGACCTTGTGTCGCCGCCGGTCACCCAGGTCGAACATGATCTCGCCTTGCGTCCCCTCGGCGCGGGGCATGACGATCGAGAGGATCGGCGCTTCGTCCAGCTCCCACATCTCATTGGGCCGGGGCAGCTCATAACGGCGAAGCTCGACGCGCGCGGCGCTGCTGACGGCGGCGGCCAACACCGTCCACGGTCCGCTATGGACGCCCGGCGTAGCCGTGGCGTCGGTCAAAAGCTGCTGCGTCATAACCGCAACGATAATCTCATGCGGGCGAGAGAACAAGCACTGGCTATGCGCAGAAAAAACTGCCATCTACAACGCAACAAAGCAAAAGATGGAGAGTGTTTCATGAGCAGAACCATAGTCGTAACCGGCGCTGCGTCGGGAATCGGCGCCGCCACTCGCGACAGGCTCGAACATGGCGGCCATCGCGTCATTGGCGTCGATCTGCGCAATTCCGACATCGATGCCGATCTGGGCACCGTCGAAGGCCGGACGGCCATGATCGATCAGGTGACGCGTCTTGCGCCCGATGGGGTCGACGCCGTGCTCGCAGGCGCGGGCATCTCGCGGCAGGGCATGGACCGCGAAACCATTGCCATCAACTATTTCGGCGCGGTCGCCACGCTGGAAGGACTGCGCCCGCTGCTGGCGAAATCCGCCCGGCCCCGCGCCGTCGCCATCTGTTCCACCGCTGCCATGTTGCCGTCGAACAGCAAGGTGGTCGAACTTTGCCTCGCCGATAAGGAACAAGCCGCGCTCGAGGCCATCGCCGCCGACGGGGGCAATGCCTATGCCACGTCGAAAAACGCCTTGTCCCACTGGATGCGCCGTGCAGCGGTAAGACCTGAATGGGGCGGTGCGGGCATCCTGCTGAACGGCATCGGGCCAGGCGTCGTGAAAACGCCGATGACGACGCCGCTGCTCGACCAAGCGGAAATGGTCAAGCTGATCAACCAGAGCAATCCGATCGCGATCAAGGACTATGCGGGACCCGAAGACATTGCCGAACTGCTCGATTTCCTGCTCAACATGGAAAATAGCTATCTTCTCGGCCAATTGATCTTCATCGACGGCGGCAGCGACGCCATATTGCGGCCCCAGCAAGTCTGACTCAAAAGGGGCGACGCCGCGCGATAGACAGAAGCAAGTTCAAGGGAAAGGAAAGGCGATGTCAGCTCTGAAAGGCAAAGTGGCCCTCATAACCGGGGCGGGACAGGGCATTGGGCAGGGCACCGCTCTCGCCCTCGCCAGCGAAGGTGTCGATCTGCTGCTGGCCGGACGGACGTTTGAGAAGGTGCAGGAAACCGCGCAGCTTGCGCAGGAACGCGGCGCCCGCGCCATCGCTGTCGCCTGCAACGTGAAGGACGCGGACGATCTCGCCGCCGCCGTGGACAGGGCGGTCACCGATCTTGGCGGCGTCGACATCCTGATTAACAACGCACAGGAAGTGCCGCTTGGCCTGCTGGATGAAGTGACGGACGAGGCTTTCCTCGCCGGATTTGAATCCGGCCCGCTCGCCTCCTTCCGCCTGATGAAGCTGGTGCGCCCCCACATGGCGGCGCGCGGCGGCGGCACCATTTTCAACTTCACCTCTTCCGCTGGCATCCGCTGGGACATGACCAGCTATGGCTGTTACGGCGCGGTGAAGCAGGCTACCCGAGTCCTGACGCGCGCGGGCGCGGCGGAATGGGGGCGCCAGAATATCCGCGTCCTCACCATCGCTCCGCATGCTGAATCGCCGGGCCTCAAATGGTGGATCGAAAATAATCCCGAAGAGGCAAAGGCCTTTTTCCGCACCATCCCGCTCGACCGCATCGGTCGGCTGGAGGAAGATATTGGCCGCGCCATCGTCGCCCTGTGCGGATCGGACCTGTCCTATCTGACTGGCGCCACCATTCCGCTCGATGGCGGACAGGCCAATTTCGACTGACCTGAAAGATTGATGGAGAGATCTGAATGGAAAAGCTGATCTATGCTCTTTGGGCGCCGCAGGGCGTAAGCCGCGCCGATTATGCGGAACAACTGAAGGCCACACTTCCTGCCGCCCTCAAGGAAGCAGGCGCCAGTGCGATCCGCCTCAATGTCCGTGACGCAACCGTGGAACCCGCCGCGCCACTCCTACAGACATGGCAACAGCCGCAGCAGGACGCGGTTGTGCAGTTCTGGCTGCCTACCTCCAATGCCCATTTCCGTGGCCCCATCGATAGCATAGTGGCCGAACATAGCGGCCGGTTCGCGGCATGGCTGGTTGCGGAATCCACCATCATCCCCAACCGGGATCATGTGCCGCAGGCCGGCGCGCGCACCTGGGGCTGGTCGCAGGCCAGCTTCATCTCCTTCCGCTCCGACATGAGCTGGGACGACGCCGTCGCGCACTGGCATCGACACCACACTCGCGTCGCCATCGATACCCAGGCGAACTTCGAATATGTGCAGAATATCATCGTCCGCGCGCTAACGCCGGACGCGCCCGATTATGATGCCTTTGTCGAGGAATGCTTCACGCCGGAAGCGATGACCAATTCTCCCGCCTTCTTCGATGCGGTGGGCAATGACGAAAAATTCGCGCGCAATACAAAGGACATGGCGGAAAGTTGCGCGGGCTTCATCGACTTCTCGCGCATCGACATCATCCCGACGAGCCAGTTCGACTTCGCGCATCTGGATGGCAAGTGAGATCTTCAGGGGGGCATCTGAAAGACGAACACTGACCAGCCGGAGTTGAAGGATGACCATCACCATCACGGCCTTCGAACGTTCCCCCGATCGCGGCCGGGGCATGGCGCGCGACATGCGGGTCCGCTGGGCTCTCGAAGAGGCAGGCGTGCTCTACCAGGTCAGGCTTCTCTCCTTTGAGGAGATGAAACAGCCCAACTACCTGGCCTCGCAGCCCTTTGGACAGATACCGGCTTATGAAGAAGATGGCCTCACTCTCTTCGAATCCGGGGCGATCATCCTGCACATCGGCGATCGGCACGGCGGCCTCTGGCCCAGCGATGCCCATGGCCGCGCCCGCGCCATTGCCTGGATGTTCGCCGCCCTCAACACGGTCGAACCACCCATCCTCGAACGGGAAATGCCCAAATATCTGGAGCGCGACCAAAGCTGGTATGCAGCACGCATGCCCCTGTTGGACAACCGCGTGAAACAGCGTCTCTCGGAGCTATCAAACTGGCTCGGCGACCGCGAATGGCTGGAAGGCGGTTTCAGCGCCGGAGACCTGCTGATGGTCACCGTGCTGCGGAGGCTCACCGGATCAGGGCGGCTGGAACTCTACCCCAACCTACCGCCCTATATCGCACGCGGCGAAGAACGCCCCGCCTACCAGCGCGCCTTCGCCGATCAACTCGCGGTCTTCAAAAAGTCCGAATAGACGGGCTAACCCGCATCCGGCTGCCGATCCGGAAGCGCGGCCTGCACAGCAGGCAGCGCCAAAGCAGCCTCACCCGCCGCCACCAATTTGGGATAGGGCGACAAATCGACCCCGAACCGCCCGGCATTATAAAGCTGTGGCACAAGATAACAGTCGGCCAATGTCGGCCCGCTCCCATAAGCGAAACCCGCCCCATGCCGCGCGACCATCTGCTCAAGCGGCGCAAAACCCTCGGCTATCCAATGCCTCACCCACTCCTTCACCTGATCCTTGGATGCTTGAAACTGGCTCTGCAATCGGTTGAGGACACGCAGATTGTTGAGAGGATGGATGTCGCAACCGATCAGCGCCGCCATCGACCGTACAACCGCAACCTCATCCGCATCGCCGGGCAGCAAAGGCGGCTCGGGCCACTTGCCGTCGATCCATTCGAGGATGGCCGGGCTTTCAATAAGGGTCCTGCCCTCCACCTCCAAAGCGGGCACCAGGCCATGAGGCGCGATAGCGAGGTAATCGGCGTCCCGCTGCTCCCCCGCGCGCAGGTCATGGCTGACCTGAACATAGTCGATGCCTTTCAGGTTCAGCGCGATGCGCACGCGATATGCGGCCGACGACCGCCAATATCCGTGCAGGGTGACAGGCGCGTTCATGCCGACATCACCACGGCCCGGCATTCGCCGAAACCGATCGGAACAAAGCCCGGCGCGTCAGCCGTTGCCCGCAGGAAAATCTCGTCGCCGTCCTCGACAAAGGAACGCTTCTCTCCATCAGGCAATATCAGCGGCTCTCGCCCACCTTCGGTCAGTTCCAACATGCTGCCATAACCCTCCCGTACCGGCGCGGAAATCGTACCCGTGCCCAACAGGTCCCCCGGATTAAGGTTGCATCCATTCGAGGCATGATGCGTCACGATCTGATTGACCGTCCAATACATGTTGCTGGCTGGCCCGGTGCTGAGGCGAAACGGCGGCTGCCCTTTCTCCCGCATGCGCTGCGTCTGGATGAATGCTTCCAGCGTCACGGCCAGCGCTCCATGGCGCAGGTCCGCGTCCGAAGAAAGATAGGTCAACGGCAGCGGATCACCTTCCGGCCGAACTGGTTGAGCTATGCGGAACGGCGCCATGGCCTCGGCCGTCACGACCCAGGGTGAAATAGTGGACTGGAAATTCTTCGCCAGAAACGGCCCAAGCGGCTGATACTCCCACGCCTGAAAATCCCGCGCAGACCAGTCGTTCAAAAGGCAGAACCCGGCAACATGATCCCCCGCCTCCTCGATCGGGATCGGGCTACCCAGATCATTGCCCGTGCCGATCCAGACGCCCAGCTCCAGCTCATAATCAAGCCGCGCCGACATGCCGAAAACAGGTTCCTGCGAATCTGGCGGCTTACGCTGTCCACGCGGCCGCCGCACCGGCACGCCGGACGGGCGTATGGACGAGGAGCGGCCATGATAGCCGATGGGCACATATTTATAATTGGGCAGCAATGGATTATCGGGCCGGAACTGTCGTCCGACATTGTTCGCATGATGAATGCCCACATAGAAATCGGTGTAATCGCCAATGCGCGTGGGCAACTGCATTGTGATTTCGCCTGACGGATAGAGCATCGGCTCCACCGCCGCACGGTTCGCCGGATCGGATAGCAATGCGCTGACCCGCCGCAGCGCTCGCCTCTGCTCCGGCGCAAGCGCGAGCATCCGGTTCAGCACCGGCTCCGCGCAAATCTCCTTCCACTCCCCGCCAAGCAGCCCCGCTTCCGCACAGGCCCGTAAATCGAGGATCATGTCACCAATCGCCACTCCGATCCGCGCATTCTCCTCACGCGGCGCAAAGACGCCCAAAGGTAGATTCTGGATCGGAAAGTCCCGATGTCCCTGCGCGCTTTCAACCCAACTGGTCAGCGCAGGATCATGGGTCTCATCGCATTCCCACCAGTTCATCAGCGCAGCTCCTCCGGCGGCAAAGGAAGCTGCGCCTTGGCAAAGCCCTTCCAGCAGCCGTCATAATCGTGCTGAAGCAGCGGCGTCTCCATCGCCCATCTGGTCGGCGCATAGGGCAAGCGGCTTTCGAACATGAACGCCATCATCGCGTCTGTCTTCACCGGGGCGAGTTCAGCCGAAACCGCCCTGCCATGGCTTTCGACGTCCGGCCCATGCGCCGACATGCAATTATGGAGCGACGCGCCGCCGGGCATAAAGCCTGACGCCTTGGCATCATATTCCCCTTCGATCAGGCCCATAAATTCGCTCATGACATTGCGATGAAACCAGGGCGGCCGAAATGTGTCCTCCGCCACCATCCATCGCGGCGGAAAGATGACGAAGTCGACATTCGCCGTGCCGGGCGTATCGCTCGGCGACGTCAGAACCGTGAAGATCGATGGATCGGGATGGTCATAGCTCACCGTTCCCATCGTGTTGAACCGGCGCAGGTCATAGCGGAACGGCGCCAGATTGCCATGCCATGCGACCACGTCGAACGGGCTATGGTCCGCCCTGCTCGTCCAGAGCGACCCCATATATCTCTGCACAATCTCGAAAGGCCGCTCGACATCCTCATAGGCCGCGACCGGCGCGTCAAAGTCCCGCGCACTGGCAAGCCCGTTCGATCCAATCGGCCCAAGTTCCGGCAAGCGAAAGAACGCCCCATGATTTTCGCAGACATATCCCCGCGCTGTCCCGTCGAGCAGCTCGACACGAAACCGCACGCCCCTAGGTATCAGGATCATGTCCAAGGGCGCAGCGGTCAGGACACCCATTTCGGTAACGATCCGCAACGCCCCTAACTGCGGCAGGATCAGCATCTCTCCATCAGCGGAAAAGAAGGCCCGGTCGATCATGGACCGATTGGCGGCGAACATATGAATGGCGCAACCCAATCCCTGCATCACGTCGCCATTCACCGCATATGTCGCGAGCCCGTCGATGAAGTCGGTCGGCGCTTCCGGCATGCCCAACGGGTCCCACCGCAATCTGTTCGGCGACAGGAGGCTGTCAGAAAGCGGCCCGGATCGCAAAAGCCGCGCACCGTCATATGGCTGATACGGACCATGCTCCGCCGAAGGCCGCATCCGGTAGAGCCAGCTTCGCTGGTTCTGGTGCCGGGGCGCGGTAAAAGCCGTGCCCGAAAGCTGTTCGGCATAGAGGCCATAAGGCGCATGCTGAGGCGAATTGCGTCCAATCGGCAGCGCCCCCGGCACCGCTTCCGTCGAATGGACATTGCCGAAACCACAAAGCGTCATGTCAGCCTCACTCGTCAACAGTGATCACGCCGCGCCGTATCTGGTCCAACTCAATACTTTCGAACAATGCCTGAAAATTGCCGTTGCCGAAACCTTCATTACCTTTCCGCTGGATGATCTCGAAAAAGATCGGCCCGAACATATTTTCCGTGAATATCTGGAGCAATATGCCCTCCCTCTCCACGTCACCGTCAATGAGTATCCGGTTCTTCCGCAACCGCTCCAGATCCT
The DNA here is from genome assembly GCF_055396345.1 of Sphingobium sp. TomTYG46. Lineage (NCBI taxonomy): Bacteria > Pseudomonadati > Pseudomonadota > Alphaproteobacteria > Sphingomonadales > Sphingobiaceae > Sphingobium > Sphingobium sp. TomTYG46. Next base: position 830,557 of record NZ_AP027325.1, on the reverse strand, counting down.
CGCCATGTCCGGGTACGCGTTTGTCGACCAGCTCATAATAGGTGTCGATCGTATCCTGCAACCGAACGCCCCGCGCCCGCAGCTTTTCCACCGTTCCGTAAATATCCTCCGTGGTAAGCGCCAAATGCTGGATGCCCTCTCCATGATATTGGCGAATGAATTCCTCGATCTGGCTCTTGTCGTCCTGGCTTTCATTCAGCGGAATTCGGATCGCCCGATCCGGCGCAATCATGGCCTGACTCAATAGCCCGGTAGCCTGTCCCTTGATGTCGAAGAATTTCTGTTCCTCGAAATTGAAGAGGGTGCGGTAGAACTGGCTCCACACCCGCATATGTCCCCGCCGCACATTGTGCGTCAGGTGATCGAGCATATCGAGACCCACATTGTTGGCAGCCTCCGCCCACCGCCATCCGGGGAACTCCGCCCAATCCTCATAAAGGTCTTCGCCGTCCCTGACGAAGTAGAGATATGATCCGCCAATCCCCTGAATGACGGTATCATCCTCCTCGGTCGGCTGCGCGCCATGTTCAAGCGCCCACGCCATCGCCGCTTCCGGATCGGCCACGCGAAAGGCCATGGCACTGGCCGACGGGCCATGCTCGCCGCGAAACGCCGCCACCCGCCCCGCATCGTCCCGGTTCAGCATCAGGTTGATGCGACCTTGTTTATACCGCGTGATGTTCTTGGAAGGATGACGATGCGTCGGGACAAAGCCCAACTGCTCGAACAGCGCCGCCATCGCATCAGGATCCGGCGACGTGAATTCGACAAATTCAAATCCGTTGAGGCCCAATGGATTATCAGCCATGTCCGTCACTCTCTTTTCCTTGATCTTGCATAATCCTGCGTCCCCCGGCTGAAGACATGGTCCTGAGGGATGATTTCGTCCGCCTCTATGGCCTCCTCTTGATTCAGCTCTTCATAAAGCGGCGCGAAGTCCATTTCGACTGTCTGGCGCAGCAGGTCATCGAAGCTGTCGATGACGAAATAGGACTGTTGATAATCATCGATCCGATATTTGGTGCGCATGAGCCGCTTCAGGTCGAAACCGATCCGATTGGGCGATGGATCATCCAGCGCAAACAGGGACTCGCCATGGGAAGACACGATCCCCGCACCATAGATTTTCAGTTCTGGCCCCTCGCGCATCAGGCCAAACTCGACCGTATACCAATAAAGGCGCGCCAGCTTCTTAATCGCACCCAGGCCATCCGCGCGCAGCCCGCCCTCGCCATAGGCCTGCATGTAATCGGCAAAAACCGGATGGGCGAGCAGCGGCACATGCCCGAACACGTCATGGAAAACGTCCGGCTCCTGCAAATAATCCAGCTGATCCGGCCTGCGAATGAAGCGTCCCGCCACAAAGCGCCGGTTTGCCAGATGCTCGAAGAACAGCCTGTCCGGCACGAGCCCCGGCACCGCGACCACTTGCCAACCAGTCCGCTTCATCAACTTTTCGGACAATTCCTCGAAGTTGGGAATGCCCGGCTTCGCGATGCGGAGAATATCCAGGCCGTCCGTAAATTCCTTCACCGTCCGGCCGGGCAGCAGGGCCGCTTGCCGGGCGAACAACTCATCCCAAACGGCATGCTCCTCGGGCGTATAGCTTTCCCAGTCCTGAGAAATCGTCCAATCCTCCGCCGCGTCTGCGGGGCGTTCGATGGTTGAAGCGGCCATCTGGAGGTTATGACACGGCCCTCATGTAAGGGGGTTCCAATTTCGCGCAAAATGGGTGAATTTAGGAAACATAGCCATCACATCAGGGCGCAATATGAAAGATTTTCGTCAGATTGATGAGATCGACCGCAGGATCATCTCGGTTCTGCAAAAGGACGCCACGGTCAGCCATGCTGAGCTAGCCGAACAGGTTGGCGCCTCCACCGCCTCATGCTGGCGCCGGATCAAGGCACTGGAAACGGCCGGCATTCTCACCGGCGCAGTCCGCCTCGTGAACCCGAAAAAGGTCGATCGCGGCGTCAATGTACTCTGCAACATCCGGATGCGCAGCCATGCGCGCGACGCAAGGCAGGCGTTTGAGGATTTCGTGGATAGCCACCCGGAGATTGTGGAGTGCTTCTCCATGTCGGGCGAGTGGGACTATCTGCTCCGCATCGTGGTTGCCGACGTGGCCGACTATAATCTGTTCCTGATGCACACATTGCTGGGCCATCCATCCGTCGCCAGCGCCGCATCACATTTTGCCCTGTCGATGACCAAATATACGACCGCGCTGCCCGTTTGATCAGCAGGTAGCGGCCTGCAACCGTCAGGAGCGTCGCGTCCGCCTTCTCGGATAAGACGGGACGCTTTTTGGTGGGCAGTCGGGTCTTGCGCTTGACCGTCGATCAAGCCAAGCAAGGGTTATGCACCAGGGAAAAAGGCAAAGCCGCGCAGGTCGGCCGCGCGCGGCAGAGCTTCAAGAACGCGCGGAAGCCTTGCTCGAAGTGGCCGAACAGGCGTTGATAGAACTGGGCTATGAACGCGCCACCCTGACATTGATCGCCCGGCGCGCGAGCGTTTCCAAAAAGACCATCTATGCCAAATATGGCGGCAAGCCCGGACTGTTGCGGGCCGTGCTGGACCGGATTGCCGACCGGAACATGGCCGCCGATCTCCGCCTGCTCGATCGCGATAATCCCGTCGAGGGCCTTTACGAATGGGCACGCATGATCATGCGCAGCACCCGGACCAGGGCCGCGCATGCCGTCACCGCGATCAGCATGCGCGAAGGACTGCGCTTCCCGGAATTCCGCGATGCGATGGAAGAGGCACGGACCCTTCGCCAGCAGGCCCCGCTTCGTTCCTATCTGGAACGCCTGCGGGCGCGGGGCCTTATCCGTCCAGTCGACTGCGAAGAGGTCGCGTCGATGTTCCTGTGGATATTGTCGCAGGACATGGTCGATGCCGTTTCCGCGGGCACGGTCGAACCGCTGACCAACGAAGAAGCCGATGCAAAGGCGCTACGCGTGGCAGAATTGATCGCGCAGGGATTGATGCCCAAAGCGGACAACGCCTGATCCTTTTAGGTTGTGTGGGGATTCAGTTCAGGGCGAGGCGAAAATGGTGAATTTCGAGAACCGGCGCGCAGCGTACTTCAGTACGTGAGCACCGGAAGCGCAGAAAGTCGCCATTTGCAGGCCGTCATGGGCTTAATCCCCACACAACCTAAAGCGCGATAAGGAGCGGCCTTGGCCGCCCCTCGTCATTACCGCTCAATATTGACGGCCAAGTCCACCATCATGATAGATGGATGCCCCAGTCACAAAGCGGGACTCATCCGACGCCAGATAGACAAAGGCATGGGCCGTATCTTCCGGGAAGCTTTCAATGCCCAGCGGACACATGTTCACCAGCTCCTGAATACCTGCCTGCGCCGACTCGTAGAGGCCAAGCTGTACATATCCCTCATAGCCTTCCTTCAGCAGCGGCGTCGTCGTCTGCCCCGGATGCACTGAATTGACCCGGATGCGCTTAGGGCCAAATTCGATCGCGCCGCACATGGTCAACATGCGCTGCGCCGCCTTCGACACATGATAGCTCAGATTATGGGCGTTGGGCATGTGGGACGCCATCGACACGGTATTGACGACCGAACCACCACCCGGAAAGCGGTTCACGGCATCGGCCAGAGCAGGCGCGCAATGCTTCATGCCCAGAAAGCCGCTGTCGTGATTGACGGCCATGACCTTGCGCAGGTCCTCCAGCGACGTGGCTTCGATACCGCCATGGATGGAAATACCGGCATTGTTCACCAGCACGTCGATCGCACCGAATTCCGACACGACCGTCGATACCAGCTTGGCCCAGTCCGCTTCCAACGTCACATCCTGCGTGACGAGCTTGAACCGGCCCGCCCCATACTTTCCGTCCATCTCGTTGCTGACTGCTTCGTCGGTGCGAAGATCGGTGGCGATCACCGCGCGCGCACCTTCCCGCAGGAATGCGTCACATACCGCTACGCCGATATTACCCTGACGGCCTGCTCCCGTTACGATCGCGACCTTGCCTTCCAAACGCGCCATTTTTCCTCATCCTTTCCACATTTCACAAAAATGGGTATCGGCGAGTTCCATAACGAGTCAAGGCGAGAGTATCGATTTCAAGCCATGACAGGATGCGCCAGACCGATACCATCAGGCCGAGCCGAGTTTTTGACAGCCGCGTGCCGGGAGCGCATGGGCATCCTATGCAACTCGCCCATTTCGACATCGACATTTTCCTCCGCGACTATTGGCAAAAGCGCCCGCTGTTGATCCGCAATCCTTGGAACGGCTGGCACAATCCGCTCGATCCGGACGAACTGGCCGGGCTTGCCTGCGAAGAGGGCGTGGAGTCACGGCTGATCACGCGAAAAGCTGTTCAACTGACGATGGAAAGCGGCCCCCTGCCGGAAGCGCGCTTTGGTGAACTCGGAACCGGGCCATGGACCCTGCTGGTGCAGGCGGTGGATCACCACGCCCCCGGCGTCGCGGCCCTGCTGGAACCCTTTCGCTTCATCCCCGACTGGCGCATCGACGATGTGATGGTCAGCTACGCCACGAACGGGGGGGGCGTAGGGCCTCATTTCGATCAGTATGACGTCTTTCTGGTACAGGGCCTCGGCAAACGGCGCTGGCGCGTCGGGCCGATATGCAGTTCCGCGACACCTTTGCTGCCGCATGACGATCTACGCCTGATCGCCGATTTTGAAGCGGAGGGTGACTGGATTTTGGAGCCCGGCGACATTCTGTACGTGCCACCCTGCTTTGCGCATGATGGTGTGGCGGTTGGCGATGATTGCATGACCTATTCGATCGGGTTTCGCGCGCCTTCCCGCGCCGATCTTGTCGAAGGCTGGTGCGCGCATCAGGCGGACGACATGGCGGAGGAGGATCGTTATGCCGACCCCGACCTCACCCTACAATCCAATCCGGGAGAAATCACCGCGCCTGCGCTCGACCGGCTGCATGCGATGGTGATGGAGGCGCTGGCCGATCGCGATGCCTTTGCTCGCTGGTTCGGGCAGCATAGCAGTGCGCCTAAATATTCCGATGCCGATTGGCGGCCCGATGAACCGATCGCGGCCGAAGATGTACAGGCATGGCTTGCCCAAGGAGCATCGCTCCGGCGCAACCCGGCCAGTCGTTATTCGTTCATCCGGCAGGGAACCTTGGTCCTGCTTTTCGTGGACGGCCATTGTGTCGATTGCGGTGCCGACACTGCCTCGCTCGCCGAACAACTCTGCTCAAACACCATGGTCGCGGCCAATCCGGACCTTGCGCAAAACCCCGGCGCGGTCGGCCTCATCAAGACGCTGATCGATCAGGGCAGCCTCACCTTCGATGAGGAGGATTGATCAATGGCCCTCCTCCTCTTCAACAAACCCTATGGCGTGCTGTGCCAGTTTACCGATGAAAGCACCGGACCCCCACGGCCAACACTCGCAGCGTTCATCGACCGGCCGGGCGTCTACCCTGCCGGGCGGCTCGACCTCGACAGTGAAGGGCTGCTGCTACTGACCGATGACGGGCGGTTGCAGGCCCGCATTGCAGACCCCCGGTTCAAGACGCCCAAAACCTATCTGGTCCAGGTAGAGGGCGAGCCGGGCGACGCGGAACTGGAGGCGCTGCGAGGCGGGGTCAAGCTGAAGGACGGGCTCACCCTGCCCGCGCTGGTGGAACGCATCGACCCGCCCGCCCTATGGCCGCGCGATCCGCCGGTACGCTTCCGCAAGAGCGTGCCCGACTGCTGGATCCGCCTAACGATCCGCGAAGGGCGTAACCGGCAGGTCCGCCGGATGACGGCTGCCGTCGGTCACCCCACCTTGCGTCTTGTCCGTTGGAAGATCGGGAACTGGTCGCTGGACGGCATTGAACAGGGACATTGGCGGGAAGCATGATCTCCCCCAGGCCACTCAGCCTTCGATCAGCCGTTTCAACGCCTTGAGATCCCGGTTGACCCATCGGATGTCGGCCGCGAACCGTTCATCATCCATGCCCGGTTGGCGAAAAAGCGTCAGCATGACTTCCGCGCCTTCCCCATTTTGCACTACCCGCAACGGGACATGGACCTGATCGCCACCTCCCAGATCCACCTGATGATCCATCACGCCCAAATCATTATGGGGGGTGAAGCGGATACGGATCGGCCCCTCCGGTCCATCGGCCAGCCAACTGTCGCCATCTTCGCGCAAACCCGATTCCGCAAGGCCAGAGGCCCATTGAGGGAAAAATTCGGGACGCCACATCCTTTCATAAAGAGCCCGCCATTCCTGATTGATCGACACGCTGAAAGTCCGGGCGGGTAACACTGCTGCCTCCTGTTATGATGTAACGGGAACCCCTTTAGCCTTTTTCATCACGTCCCGGAAAGGCCGCAAAGCTTGCCGACCCAGGAACTTAACGCCGCGACGATGCCTTCCTTCGCCGCACATCCTGCCTTCCCAGCGGATCGGCAAAGCGGAAAATGCCCACCGACTCTCTTGACGGCTCGATTTACCCGCGCAGGGAGAATGCATGACCTATCGCCGGATCAGTTCGACACGCCTTTGCATCCTCGCCCTCGCCACCTGCATGGCGTCCGTCGCCGCGTCTGCGGCAGACCCGGCGCCCTTCGACCTCCCCGGCCCCGAACTGCTGGTGACCGTCAGTCGCGCAGGGCGAACCCTGCCGATCGGGCAAGTACCCGCATTGGCGTCGGGCGATGTCGTCAGGATCGAGGCCAATCTCCCCGAAGACCAGTCTATCCGCTACCGTCTGGTGTCGGCATTCCTGCGCGGCGTCACCAACCCGCCGCCCAAAAGCTGGATCTCCAGCGCGGAAACATGGCAGAGCAAGGACCGGAAAAGGGTGCTGAAACTGGCCGTGCCGGATCATGCGCGTCAGTTGGTGTTGTTCATGGTGCCCGATACCGGCGGCGACCTCAGCACCATTTCCGATGCCATCCGTGGCCGACCCGGCGAATTCGTGCGCGTGACGCAGGACATCAACAAGGCTTCGCTGGACCGGAGCAGGCTCAACGCCTTCATCCTGGGCATCCGATCGCAGGAAAACAGCCACCCTGAATATCTGAGGACCGTCGCGCCAATCCTGTCCTCAAGCCTTGCCGTCAAACTGAACCCCGACTGCCTGGCGAAAATCGTCGAGTTCCAGGCCGCCTGCCTCGTTGAAAATCGTGACAGTCTGGTGCTGGGCGACATTCACAGCAATTCGCTCACCGAAACCATCATAGGCGCTCCCACCGACCTCGCCCTGCAACTCAGCGCGACGCGGGAAGGCGGCTATGGCTTTTATAGCCCCTATATCGGCGTAGTCCGCGATCTTGCACGCATATTCGGCGCGTTCAACAATCCGGAATTCAACTATCTGCCCGCGCTCGGCATTCAGAATGGCAAGTCCGTGTCCTTGTTGCTGAACAGCGCGCCGTCCTTCCGCAAGCCCAAGTCTGTGCTTGTGGCGGCCTTGCCAGCGATCGAGAAGAAAGTTCCCCCGCCCCTGCGCCGGAGCAGCGACGCTCCCATCTGCGGCTCCCGGCCGGGAGCCGTCCTGGGCGTCGATGGCGCGCCGCTGGTCTTTGCCACCGACTATGCTCACAACATGGTCTTGCGGCTGACAGGCAAGGACGGCCACATGGTCGAAGCACCGCTAATCGCGCGGGCCGACAGGGGCGGCTACATATTCGCCCCTTCCTTCAAGGTTGATGACTTGAGCGGGCCGATGAAGGGTCGATTGCACGGCCACTGGGGTTTTGAATCCTTTGACGGGCCGGAATTCGCGCTCCAATTCCCGCAAGCGGGCAGCTTGCAACCCTCCGCCGACCAGCGCCTCATATCGGGAAACAATGACAGGCTGCTGCTGACCGGCCCCACCACCGCTTGCGTGAAGAATGTTTCCGTCCAGCTGCCGGAAGGGCGGAGCGTCGCGGCAAAGTGGCAGGCATCCGGCGACGACGCCATTGCCATCGACATGCCCCTGTCAAACGTCACAACGGCAGGCAATGTGATCGTCGCGATCCAGTCGTTCGGCAGGGAAAAGCCCGAATTGCTAACCATCCCGGTCGAGGCGGATCAAAGCCTCTCCCAGCCGCCTCCCCCTCTATAATGCTGGCAAGATGCGCGGCCGGTGATAAGGCGCGCTTTTCCTCAAGCGCCCCGGCGCATCAATAACGGATCGAATGGCATGAAGACCAAGCACTGCCTTGAAGCAAGCGATGTAAAGGCGATCCTCGCCGCAGCCGAAGCAGAGGCTTTGGCCAATGGCTGGGCCGTGACCATCGCCGTCGTCGATGACGGCGCGCATCTGCTTGGCCTCATCCGTCTGGATGGCGCCGCCGCCAGCACCGTGAAGATGGCAGAGGCGAAAGCATCGACATCCATGCTCGGCCGCCGGGAAACGAAGGTCTATGAGGACTTGGTGCTCAACGGCCGCGTTTCGATGCTGTCCGCGCCCGGCATGCCCGCCATGCTCGAAGGTGCCGTGCCGATCGTCATCGACGGCGATTATGTCGGCGCAGTGGGTGTTTCCGGGGTCAAGTCGGATCAGGACGCCCAGATCGCGCGCGCCGGAATCGCCGCGATCCTGCCGCAGGACCAGACATAAGGCTCAAGCGCCGCGCGACTCTCGCCACGCATTTTTGCACAGCCCCTGCTCCGCGCCGCCACCAACATGGCTGGCGCGCGTTGAAACGTCATTCGATGCTTCGAATGTAGGAGCCTGCTCTGGAAAATGTTGCTGGCTGGGTCGCGCCCATAGCGACCATGATCGCCGCGATGATGACCGCCGCCAATCTGGGCGCGCGCGTCACTGGCTGGGGTTTTGTCGTGTTCACCTTTGGATCGATCGCATGGTCGGTCGTCGGCCTATCGTCCGGGCAGACGAACCTCGTCGCGACAAATGGCTTCCTCACCTTCGTCAACCTGATCGGCGTGTGGCGATGGCTCGGTCGCCAGCGCGCCTATGAGGATGGCGGCAAGTCGGCCGCCCAATCCAGCCGCCGATCGCCCTACCCGACCCTCTTTACGGCCACCGGCATCGCGGGCCTGCCGGTCACGGCATCCGACGGCCAGACAGTCGGCAAGGTCGTCGAAGCCCTCGTCACCTGCGAAAATGGCAATGTCAGCTATGTCGTCATCAGCGCCAGCGGGGTGGGAGGCATCCATGAAGTCCTGCGCGCCGTGGCCCGTGACGACATCCGCTTTTCCTGCGACCGCTTCATTCTCAATCGGGACAGCGCCTGGTTCGAAGCATTGCCGCCGCTACAGGACGGAGACTGGCCAGCCGCGCCCGCCGAACTGCCCCAGGGCGATGCGGCATGAGCGAAGCATAAGTTGCACTCCGCGAACCGCCGTTCGTCGCAAATCCGTTGCTTTGGCCCCAACTGATCGCGAATAGTAGGAGAAAGGGAATAAAAGAGGGGCAAGGGTCCATGAAGGTCAGGATATTCGCATGCGTGGCCGCGCTCGGCGCCGCGCTGCTTCCAGCGGTTGCGCTCGCGGACGATCCGCATGACCCCACCATGCGCAGCTCTGCCGCGCGAGCGCGTGACCGGGCGATCATCCGGCAGATGAACCAGCAGCAGCTCGCCTATGTTCGCGACCGCGATGCGCGGATCATGCGCAACTATCGCCGCGCTCAGGGCGGTGGCGAAGGCTATGCTAACGCTCGCGCGGATTATGATCGCCAGATGGCGTCCTGGCGGCGCGCAGTCGCGGCCTGCAACGCGGGACGTTGGGAATATTGCGACAATTAAGGGTGCATGATCCCGACGCCCGTTCGAATTGAGCGGCGAGCGAGGGCCTCAAACCCTCATCGCACGTTCAATCCCAATTCGCTGAGCAATTGCCCCGCCTGCTCCCGCGATATGGTCGCGCCACGAAAGCGGGATGCGTCCTCCAACCTTACGCCGCCAAGGTCAGCACCGCGCAGGTCCGCGCCTTCGAACCGGGCGCCGGTCAGCAGCGCCTCCCGCAGGCTGCAATCCTCGAAGGAAGCCATGCGGAAATCGCATTTGCGCAGGTCCGCCTGAGAAAAATCGACCCGTGCGAGCCTTGCCTTCATAAAGGAACGCCCGGTCAGCTTCGCGCCGATCAGCAGCGTTTCTTCGAAGTGGATGTCTAGCGCCCGAACATCCGACAGGTCGGCGCCCGTAAGCTTGCAGCCGAAAAAATACGCCGCTTGCAACGTGCTACGCTTCAGCAAGGCGCCATTGAGATCGCTGTTGGTAAAGCGCACTTCGCCAAGGTCACAACCCGTGAAATTGGCCGAAGCGGCGCGGCACGACTGCCAGTCACTGCGATCAAGTTTTGCGCCGGTGAAATCGGCGCGTCGCATGTCGCATTGTTGAAACGACCATTGGGACAGATCCAGATGCGACAGGTCCGCACCCTCGATCACGCACCCGACCAGCGAATGCGGCGTGCCTATGAGCGTTTCAATATCCTGGCGCGCCAAAGTCTGCCCGCGGATCATTTGGCTATCACTAACATGCTGCATCTGGATGCTGTTAGACATGATCTCCCGGGCAGACCAGCTATGCTAAAGCTGCGCTTCCCCGCCATCGACGAAATAGTCCGACCCCGTCACATAGCTTGCCTCATCAGACAGCAGGAACAGGGCGACGGCCGCTGCTTCCTGCGGCGTTCCAAGGCGACCCAGCGGGTTGTTCCCGGCCATCTGCTGTTCGACCGCGGCAATATGCTCTTCGGGCAGACCGAGGCGGTTGAAAAAGTCGGTCGCGATCGGTCCGGGGCTCAATGTGTTCACGCGTATGCGGCGCGGGGCCAGCTCATAGGCAAAGCCTCTTGCAAGCGAGCGGACGGCCCCTTTGGTGGCGCCATAAAGGGCGCTTGCGGGCAGCCCCTTGTCCTTCGCGACGGATGCCGTGATCAGGATTGATCCGCCATCGCGGATCAACGGCGCCATCGCCTGCGTCCCAAAAATCGGCCCGCCGACATTCAGGTCCATAAGGTTCCGGTAAAGCTCGGCGCTGATATGGCCCAGAGGCGCGCCTGCACCGACGCCTGCGTTCAGGAACAGGCCATCGACCTTGCCGAACAGACGGGCAGCTTCCTGCGCAAGAGCTTCGGCGGCTTCCGGACGGGATGCGTCATTTTGCAGGACGTGCACGCCGGGCAACTGCGCCGCGAAGTTGTCCAGTCTTTCCCGGTTCGATCCGGTGATCAGCACCGATCCGCCCTCCTCCATGATCCGCTGGGCCGCGGCGAGGCCGATCCCGCTGGAACCGCCGGTGATCACGACGGACTTGTCCCTGAACCTCTGCATGCCTCTTTTCTCCATTCGACAATCTGTTCTGATCCATGGCTTGCCATCTGGCGGAAAAGCCGATCGCGAAGTTGGACGCGGCCGGGCCGCCGATCAACTGGCGTTCACGATCTCGTAACCCATACGTAAATTGACAGACGAGGCCAAACCCTTATTCCTAGCATAATACAAGAGTGGGAGAGGTCAGGATGTCGGGCGGCTTTAACATCGGGGATAGGATGGCGCCCGACACCACTCTTCAGCCGGTTGCCGTCACGCGCGGGCGTGGGCGACCTCCCCGGCTGTCGCGCGGCACGATCATCCACGCGGCACTGGTCCTGCTCGACGAAATGTCGATCGACCGATTTTCCATGGGTCTGCTCGCAAAGAGCCTGAAAGCCGGGGTCATGACCCTTTACAATTACTTCCCCAGTCGCGACGATCTGCTGATCGCCGTCGCCGACGAAATATATAGCCGGTTCGATTACCCGGCAAAGGGCGCGCCCTGGCAGGACGAAATCCGGCAATGGTTGTGGGCAACGGAGGATCTGTTTCAGCGCTATCCCGTTGCGATGAAGCTCAGCCTGTGGGATGGCCATGCGTCACCGGGCTGGTTGCGCACATGGATACCTGTGGTGGAATTGATCCGCGCGCAAGGGCTGACCGGCCCCGACCTTGCCTTTGCGGTGCGGTGGTTTACGACATCGGCTCTCGGCTTCATCACGTCCCAGCCGCCTCCTCCCGAGCACAACAACCAGCGGACGACCGCGCATATCCATGCCCTGACGGCCTATGAGGCTGCGTTGTTGCAGGGTCTTCAGCACGACCTGCTGCAGGTCGATCGGAAAGCGGCCCTCACCTACGGCTTCACTCACATCATAGTCGGCCTGGAACGCATCATTGCGGAGGCAGCGAACGCGCAATCGGAAATGACGGGAGAATGACTTTGAGCAACGCGGGCGACACGCGATTCGGCTTCACAAAGCTGATCGTGCAGGATGAAGAAGCCATGGCCGCCTATTATGGCGCGGTGTACGGGCTCAACAGCTTGCACCGCGTGGAATCGGGCGATCCCGCCGTTATGGGCCGCCTGCGCGAAGTGATTATGGGTCCGGGTGAAAGCATGGGCGCAGAATCGTTGACGATGATCAACTTTTTAGATAGGCCTGCTCCACGCGACCGGGAAGTGATCCTTGGATTCATCACCACGGACCTCGACGCGCTTGCCGAACGGGTGCTTGCGCACGGCGGCAGGCATGTCGGCTTGGTTCGCGAAATGCCCGAACATGGCGTGCGCGTCCTGTTCACCAGCGACCCTGAAGGACGGTTGAGCGAGAATGTGGAGATGATGGCGAGATAACGGCAGGGCGACATCGCCCCCGCGTCCCCAACAGACCCCCAGCTCTCATGGAGAGACATATGGATATGAGAACGAAGACTTTGCCGAACATGCTTGACAGTGGCAGCCGCCCCCTTCCGCTGGCTGATGGCCCCGAACTGCGCGCAGCGCTGAAAGCGGCCAATCTCCAAACCCTGTTGATGGTGTATGTGCACCTGACCCATGATGAATCGATGCTTCAGACCTTCCAGGTCCACATTCATCCCCCTTACACCAACCCCGACTATGTAATCCCGCAGGACTGCATCGACGACCTGCATGAAAAGCTGGTCCATGTGCTGACGACGCCGGGCGCGGCGAAGTCCGAAGATCCGCCGATCGAACTGATGCAAAAGATGATGAGCATCGGCGTCGGCGAGCCGGTGGAGGACGAATTCGTCCCCATGGTCATGGAGCAGGGCGGCTTCCACCGCAGCCCCGTGCGCAAGGAACTGTCGGAGCGTACGCCTCCTCCGGCTGACTTCAAGGTGCTGGTCATCGGCGCGGGCCTTACCGGCATTCTCGCCGGGATCGAGCTGGAGCGCGCCGGTTACGATCATGTGATCATCGAAAAAAATGAGGAAGTCGGCGGCACCTGGTGGAAAAACCGTTATCCCGGCGTCGGCGTGGATACGCCCAGCCACTTCTATTCCTATTCCTTCGAAATCAGCCCGGAATGGAACCACTACCACCCGCATGGCGCGGACATGCGCGAATATTTCCGCGCCGTGGCCGACAAATATGACGTCCGCCGCAACATCCGGTTCAAGACCATGGTGCACAGCCTGATCTTCGATCAGGATGAGGCCGTGTGGAACGTAACGGTCGAGGATCTGAACACCGGCAAGCGCGAAGTCATCAAAGCCAATGCCGTGTTCAACGCGTTCGGCACCACCGACCGTTGGAAGCTGCCCGAGATCCCCGGCATCGAAAACTTCAAGGGCATCATCACCCACTCGGCCGATTATGACGAAAATATCGACCTGAAGGGCAAGAAGGTGGCCGTCATCGGCACCGGCGCCAGTTCCGCGCAGATCGTGTCCACGATAGTCAAGGAAGTCGATGAACTGGTCGTCTTCATGCGCACCAAGCACTGGATGATCAATAATCCCGAAGTGAAGGCGGAAGTCCCCGATCCGGTGAAATGGGCGCTGCGGCACATTCCCTATTACAAGGAATGGTTCCGCTTCCGCGTGTTCTGGTTCGCGGCCGACGGCCTCTATCCCAATGTGGTGAAGGACCCGTCCTACCCCGAAGACGGCATCGCCGTGTCGGCGCTCAATGAAGGCATGCGCCAATATGCCTTGTCGCACATGCATCACAAGCTGGCAGGCCGTCCCGACCTGATCGAAAAGCTGACGCCCGACTTCCCGATCTTCTCCAAGCGCGTCGTAATGGACGCGGGCTGGTACGATGCCCTCATGCAGCCGCACACGACGCTGGAGACGGCGGGCATCGCCGAAATCCTGCCGAACGGCATCCGCACGAACGATGGCAAGGTCTACGAGCTCGGCGTCATCATCTGCGCGACCGGCTTCAACGCATCGTCGCTGGTGCAGGATCTGGAGATCAAGGGCCGCGACGGTCATGACCTGGCGGTCGATTGGGCGGACGAGGAAGAGCGCGCCTATATGGGCACGACCATCCCCGGCTATCCCAACTACTTCCTGTCGACCGGCCCCAATATCGGCCCGAACCACGCAGGCGGCCTTAACATCGTCAGCGAATCACAGGTCCATTATCTGATCGAATGTCTCGATCACATGATCGCGACCGGCGCCCGCACGATCGAAGTGACGGAGGAAGCCTTCCTGCGTCACAACAAGCGGATCGACGATCAGATGAAGCACATGATCTGGACCCATCCCAAGTCGAAGAGCTATTATCAGAACAGCAAGGGCCGCCCCGTTGGCCCCTGGCCGTTCCGCCTCGTCGACATGTGGAACGAGCTACAAGAGCCCGTGCTGGAAGACTATAAGTTCGACTGACCGTAAGGGCGGGGGAGGCGCGGGGCTGCTTTACGGCCAGACGCCTCCCTTCCCCACATGATTGATCAGGACAGGGGGCCTTGACCGGCACCGGGGGACACCTAAGTTAGGCGCTCGCCGTGCATCATATGAGGGTCGACGCTGATGGACGCTCGCCTTTCCGCCGCCTGTCCTTTTCATCGCGAAGGCGATGACCGCAAGTCAGCCGCAGCCGCCGACGCCGGTGGGACCGTCGATCCCGATATGCGCACCCGCGATTTCGCCGAAGCGCGCGCCATCCTGCGTCACCCGAATGTACGGCAGGCCGGTTTTCTGGCCGAACAAGTCGGCAGGATCGGCAGTGCGACGCGCCAGCCAATCCTGTTCCTCGAAGGCGAAACGCATCGCGTTCAGCGCAGCGCTACCGCCCGTTTCTTCACACCCCGCATCGTCACCACCCACTATCGCGAGTTAATGGTGGAACTCAGCGACATGCTGGTTTCCCGGTTTGTGAAGGACAAGACCGCTTTCCTGGACCAGCTCAGCCTTGAGCTTGCCGTCGCCGTTGCCAGCCATATCGTCGGCCTGACTGACAGCGACCCCAAGGGACTGGCGCGGCGGCTGGATGTGTTCTTTACCGGCGATTTCCGCCCACATCCGGGCAAGTTGGCCTCACTGATCAAATTCGTGCAATCCCAATATCGGGTGCTGTCCTTCTATTATCATGACGTCGCGCCAGCGATCCGCGCACGGCGCAAGCAGCGGCGGGACGATGTCATCTCCCACCTCATCGACGAAGGCTATAATGGTCGGGAGATATTGACCGAATGCCTGGTCTATGGCGCCGCTGGAATGGCGACGACGCGCGAGTTCATCGTGATGGCCGCATGGCATATGCTGGAGCGCGAGGATTTGAAGACCGCCTTCCTCACCGCGGATGAAAAGGGGAAGATCGCCCTGCTGGAGGAATTGCTGCGGCTGGAGCCGGTCGTCGGCTATCTCTACCGCCGCATGCCAGCCGACGAGGCGGAAGCAGTGGGCGCCCCTCCCGGTGCTGCCGTCGCCATCGACGTCCGCGCCGCGAACACGGACACAACTGCCTTTGGCGAGCGGCCCTGCGAATTTGTGTCGGGCCGGGAAGTCAGCGCCAAATATGGCAATGCGGGCCTCTCCTTCGGCGATGGCGAACATCGCTGCCCCGGCGCGCAAGTCGCGCTTCAGGAAAGCTGCCTCTTCCTGGAACGCCTGTTGCAGGTGCCGGGCTTGAAGCTCGACCGCGCGCCGACGCTGGCATGGAATCCGCTGGTGACAGGCTATGAACTGCGCAATGCCCTGATTTCCTGTGATTGAGCGAATGTCGTCTGACCGATGAGCGAGATAAGCGAAGAGGATATCGACCGGCTGGTCCCCGCATTTTACGATCGGGTGCGCGCCGACCAGATCCTTGGCCCGATATTCAATCAGGCGATCGACGACTGGCCGCTTCATCTGGAAAAGCTCAAGGCATTCTGGTCATCGGTGATGCTGGGAACCGGCCGGTACAAGGGGCAGCCGATGGTCGCGCATGTCCGGCACGAACCGCACATGACCGCCGATAATTTCGGCCGCTGGCTTGCCCTGTGGCGACAGACCAGCGGTGACATCCTCGCGCCAGACGTCGCAGCGGCCTTTCAGGAGAAGGCCGACCGGATTGCCGAGAGCCTGCAATTGGGCATTCAATTCTACCGCGACAGGAAAGCTTAAGCCAGGTGAGTACGGATGGTCGCGAAGCAACCATCCGCCACCAATGGCGAAACCCGGCCAAACCTCAGAATTCGCGCAGGATTTCGCGCAGCGTCGTGCCCTCATATTCGGTGCGAACCGCGCCCGCCTTTTGAAGCGCAGGGATGACCCCATTGACCAGATCGGGCAGTTGGCGGTTATAGCCGGACCCTTCAATCAATATGCCGTCGCCACCCACTTCGTCCATGACCGCCATCAACTGATCCGCGACCTCTTGCGCCGTTCCCCTGAATCTGGAGCCGCTGCCCCCCTTTCCTGAGGAAAACAGGTCGCGAAGGGATTTGCCCTCCTCCCGTCCGGCCTTCTTCATATGTTCCAGCGCGCTGGTGTGGCCGCCTGCCACGATGTCCTGCGGCACCGGCGCATCCACGTCATAGAGCGAAAAGTCGATGTCGAGCGAGGATGAAGCCATCACGATATTATGCTCGAACGCCGCCTGCTTTTCGGCCTCGGTCATTTCGGGCGGCTCTCCACCGTCGGGCAGGATGTTGACCGGCGTCAGGAAAAACACCTTGATGTCATCCGGATCGCGGCCCTGTTTTTCGGCGCGATTGCGGATGTCCTCGCGATAGGCCTTCATGCCCTTCACGCCGCCGGTCATCATGCCCAGCACGACTTCGGCATTCTTCGATGAGAAATCACGGCCCCGCTCGGACGCGCCCGCTTGCGCCAGAACCGGATAGCCCTGCGGCGACCGCAACGTGTTCAACGGCCCTCTCGATCTGAAATGCTGCCCCTCGAAATTGACGGTGTGGACCTTCGTATGATCGACATAGACACCCGTCTCGGTGTTCGCGACCAGCGCGCCTTCTTCCCAGCTATCCCACAGCTTCTTGCACAGTTCGACGAACTCGTCGGCAATGTCATAGCGCTCGCTGGGCGGCAGCAGCTTTTCCATGCCAAAGTTCAGCGCGGCGTTCTTCTCGCTCGACGTCACCATGTTCCATCCCGCTCGCCCCTTCGTCAGGGAGTCGATGGTGGAGAGCAGCCTTGCAAGCAGATGGGGCGGGTAGAAGGTGGTCGAAGCTGTCGCGATCAACCCGATATGCGACGTTTCCTGCGCCATCACCGGCAACAGCGGCAACGGATCGAGCTTTGGCGACAGCGTCGCATTCTTGAGGTCCAGCTCCATCGAACCACCGTAGCGATCACCCACGATCACCGTGTCTTCGAAGAAGATGAAGTCGAACTTCGCCGCCTCCAGCATCTTGGCCAGTTCCTTATGGTAGGAACCATCCGCCCATTGCGAGCCGAGTTCCTTGCCATCGCCCGGCCAGGACGTCGCGCCGAACTTGGTGAAATAGCCAAGGTGAAACTTCTTGTGGGCCATCGACGGAAACCTTTCTCACCAGTATTTCCACGCCTGTTTTCCCCCTCTGCGTCCGCAGCACATGGGGAAAGCGAGCATGCCGCCGGAGCCGCTTCAACGGCCCCGGCGCTCGCGGAACATTATCAATAGTTGACGTCGTTCAACCAAATGGCGAGTGAATTTGTCCGCCCTTGCGGAACGCCTTTTTTCAGGCTGCTTTCGCAGGCGGCAGTCCGGCGTCGGGAATGTCCAGATGCACCT
The DNA here is from genome assembly GCF_055396345.1 of Sphingobium sp. TomTYG46. Classification (NCBI taxonomy): domain Bacteria; kingdom Pseudomonadati; phylum Pseudomonadota; class Alphaproteobacteria; order Sphingomonadales; family Sphingobiaceae; genus Sphingobium; species Sphingobium sp. TomTYG46. The sequence continues at coordinate 812,623 of NZ_AP027325.1, read as the reverse complement.
CCCTATTGCGCGCATGATATCTGCTCAGTCCGAAGAATATGGCAGCGGCGAAGGCGCAGAGTGCAAACACACCGACAAATACCGGTTCATAACTGCCCGCAAAGTCACGCAGCCATCCTGCGGCAGGCGACATGAAGAAAGAGAATGGCAGCGTCATGACGCCCAGCAAGCCCAGGACCTTTGGCAAGGCGTCAAAACCATATAGCTGAACGACCAGCGCGCTGATCGGAGGAAAAACCGAGGCACTGCAAAAACCGATCAGTAACGCCGCGACATTCAATGCGACCATCCCTCCTGACAGGCCCATGATCGCCCATGCCGCGGCCAAGCCCAGACCGACGAGTCCGAGTGCTCTAGCCGAACCGAACCAGTCGCACGCAAAACCAGCCACCAGCGAACCGACGATGCTGGCCGCGCCTGAAACGGCGAGCAGCACTGCTCCCGTCTGCAAAGACTGATGATATCCTTCGACGATGGGTAGAAGATGCGCGCCACCCATGATGGCCGTGCCATTGAGGATGCCGTCACCGACAGCGATCAACCAGAATAACGCGCCGCTCAAAATGGCGATCTGCGTCGGACCCGATGTCGCCCCCTCGGCCCAGCCCGATTCTTCTTGGGCTTCGACCGGAGGATCGATCACCGTCAAGGTCAGCGGCAGCAAGAGCAGATGCAGGCCGGCGAGCAATAGGAAGAAGCTCATCAGTCCATAATTTTGGATGATGCTCACCCCAATGACGGGCAGGACGGTCACGAATAGGGGCAAAAAGGCAATGCCCATCACCTTGCCCCGCGCTTCGGGATACCAGCCGCTCGCCAGGACCGCAGGCGGCAGGGCGGAAAACAGGGCGGCGCCGGGACCGATCAGAAGGCCGCATTCAGCCAGCGCGATCGGCATGGTCGGCGCATAGGCCAGCGCCGCATACCCGATCAGGGAGATGAAGACACCGGTCGACATGACCCGGCGTAGGCCCCATCGACCAATCGCAACTGCTATCAGCGGACCAAACGCGGTGAGCGACAGGATGGCAAGGGATAGAGCCATTGTGGCCATGGCCAATGACGCATCGTACCGGTCCTGCAATGCAAGGACGCTGACGCCCAGACCACCGAACGCACAACCCGTCCCGACATTTTGCGCTAGCATGGCCCTGAAAAGCATCCCCCGCTTGCGTCGCTGCAGCGCGATGCCCTGACCACCCATGCCCACAACTTCAGTCATGCATTTACCGCCTTTGCGACTGGACGAGCGATCGTCCCTAAAAATTGTCCGACCCCCGCCAGGAAGATGGTAGGCCCATCACTTCTCCAGCGAACGCTTCTTCCAAAGTTCAGGCAAAGTGTTGGCGGCGACCCGGCACGAATCGAAGGGATGCTGGCCCATCCGTTGACATTCGTCAACTGTCTCATCAGGCACCGTTCCGCGATGGCCATGGTTCATCACGGAACGTGAGCGAACACCGCGCCAAACGGCCCGTTTTTCTACCTCAACAGGGGCCGGTCATTATCGGGCGATCCGACGCAGCCGACGAAGTCCTCCTACTGGTGAAACTCCGCCGCGCGGACTCCAGCCCGAACCCGCGCGTCCCCAGCGCGCCCTATATAAAGCTGCTCACATCCACGCCCGCCAGCGTGTTGACGCCGACCAGTATCACGCTCTGTTCGAATGTGCCGTCGCCATTGCCGTCGTAGAAGATCCAACCGTCGGTCGTTCCGGCGATGAAGGTCACATGGTTGACGCCCGCCGTCGCCTGGGCAGCGCTCAGCGCATCGGCGAAATTGTTGGTCGCGATCGTCGCCTCGGCATAATTGGACGCGGGCAGGCTACCGTTCAGGAAATCGAAATCGATGCGATCCCCCTCGCTGATACGGAAGTCGTTGATGCGGTCATAGCTGGAACTGTTCAGCGATGATGCGAGCCCTGCGAAGACGAAAGTATCCGCTTCCGTGCCGCCGGTCAGCGTATCCTTGCCCGCACCGCCGATCAGGATGTCGGCGCCCGCACCGCCCTTCAACGTGTCGGTCGACGCCCCGCCATCCAGAAAATCGTCGCCCGCTCCACCGTCCAGAAGGTCGCCGCCGTCTTCGCCAAACAATCTGTCGTTACCGCCATTACCCACCAGCGAGTCATTGCCCAACCCGCCCCAAAGGCTGTTGGCGCCGCTATTGCCGGTCATGGTGTTGGCCAGATCGTTGCCAATGCCGTCGATATTGCCAGCGCCGGTCAGCACCAGCTTTTCGATTTCCGCCGCCATCCGATAGCTGACGGATGTATTGACCTGATCCGTGCCACCACCCACGGCTTCGATGACCAGATCGTCATTGGCGGCATTGCCGTCATCGGACCAACTGTCCACCACATAGACATCATCGCCCAGCCCGCCGGTCATGCTGTCCGCGCCAGTACCGCCGTCCAGGCTGTCATTCCCCAGCCCGCCGATCAGCGTGTCGTTCCCGTCGCCGCCGAACAGCAGGTCGTTATCATCGCCGCCGTCCAGCAGGTCGTTGCCGCCATTGCCGGACAGATTGTCCTGCCCCAGCCCGCCGAAAATCTGGTTGGCGGCCTCGTTCCCGACGATGATGTTGGCAAGGTCGTTGCCGATGCCGTTGATCGGGGCAAGGCCGGTCAGGGTCAGCTTTTCGACCTCCGCCGCCATCCGGTAACTGACCGATGCGTAGACAAGGTCGGTGCCGCCCGATGCCTGTTCGATCACCTGATCGTCATTCCCGGCAAAGCCGTCGTCGGAATAGGTATCGACATAGAAGGTGTCGTTGCCCGTGCCGCCATCCATATAGTCCGCGCCTGCGCCGCCATCGATGATGTCGTTACCCGCCATGCCATAGATGGTGTCGTTGAGCGCGGTCGTCTGGTAACCCAGCACGGTAGTGGTCGGATTGATGCTGTTGTTGCCCGACGATCCGATGATGGTCTTGCCGGTTTCCGGAATGTCGGTGATGTTGATGGACAGCAACTGGTCATCGACATAACTGCCGTCGGTCGCCCGCACGATCAGCTGGTAGACTCCATCCTGGTCCGCATCCAGGCGATTTTCATAATCCACCGGGGTCAGGAAGGACACCGCGCCTGTCACCGCATCGATCGTGAACAGCGCCGCATCGGCCCCGCCCGCGATCGCGAAGCTGGGGGCCGTCCCGTCCGCATCGGCGGCCGTCACGGTGGTCACGGCCGTCTGGTTTTCCGCCATGCTGATGGCCGCGCTGGCTCCACCCCCGTTGGAGGTGATGACCGGGGCATTGTCATTGACGTTGGTGATCGTGATCGCCAGCGCCTGCGCCACATTATTGGTGCCATCGCTGGCCGTGACGACGACATTATAGGTACGATCGCCGTTGGCATCGCCGGGCGCTTCGAAATCCGGAGCCGCCTTGAAACTCAGCGCGCCGGTCACCGCATCGATCATGAACAGCGCGGCGTCCGCTCCGCCACTGATGCTGTATCCCAGCGCCGTGCCATCGGCATCGCTCGCCTGCACCGTCGCCGCCAGCAGGCTGTTTTCCGCAACCGACAGTGCCGCCGATGCCGCCCCGGCGTAGGATGTAAGGATCGGGGCATTGTCGTTGAGATTGGCGACCGTGACCGCCAGCGTCTGCCGATCGGCGTTCGCGCCGTCGCTGGCCTGCACGATTACGTCATAGACATTGTTGTGATCGGCATCCGCAGCCGCTTCATAGTCCGGCCCTGTCTTGAAGCTCAAGGCGCCGGTCGCAGCGTCGATGGTGAACAACGCGGCGTCGGCGCCGCCCGCTATCGAATAGCTGATCGATGGGCCATCGGGGTCGGTCGCCGTGACCATGGTGACGGCCGTCGCATTCTCATTGATCGTGATCGCGGCGGCAGCGCCTCCGCCGTTGGAGGTGATGACCGGCGCGGCCCCATCCGCCACGTCGCGCACGGTGACGGACAGGCTTTGGGTATCCACCCCGCCATTGCCGTCATTGGCGGCGACGATCAGCTGATAGACATTATCACCATCCGCATCCGCCGGATTTTCAAAGTTGGGCGCCGTCAGAAAGCGCAGCGCGCCCGTCACAGCATCGATAGCGAACAGCGCCGCGTCAGCACCCCCCGCAATCGAAAAGCCTATGGTCTGGCCAGCGTCAGTGTCCGTCGCCGCGACGGTGGTGACCGCCGTGCTGTTTTCATCGATGGACAGCGCGGCACTTGCGCCACCGCCATTGGATGTGATGACCGGCGGGGCGTTAAGGCCCGTCGACGGGATCGTCACATCGGCGAACTCGAAAAATTCGACGTTGCGGATCGTCTTCGTGCCCTCGGGCGATCCGGGACGCAGGTCACCGGCAATATAGCTGCCGTCGGGTTGAAGCGTGAAAATATAATCCGCCCGGTTCCCGGAAAAGACCAGCGTATCGATGTCGGCGCTGCCGTCGATCAGGTCGTTGCCCGCTCCCGCCAGGATGCGATCGTTGCCCGCCCCGCCGTGCATATAATCATCGCCAGCCCCGCCATCGAGCAGATCGTCGCCCGTGCCGCCATACAGTTCGTCATTGCCCGCGCCGCCATAAAGCTGGTCGTTGCCGGAATCGCCATTCAACGTGTCGTTGCTGGAAGTGTTCGCATCATCGCCATATAATATGTCATCGCCAGTGCCGCCCGACAGCGTATCGCCGCCTGCCTGGCCATAGAGGATGTCATTGTCATCCCCGCCGTTCAGCTTGTCGCTGCCCCGGCCACCCCAGATGAGGTCATTGCCAGCACCGCCATCGATGATGTCGTCGCCCGAGATATTGTTGAACCCCAGATCGTCGCCATAAAGCCGGTCGTTGCCCAGCCCGCCTGAGATGTTGTCGCTGCCGCGCCAGCCGAATATGATGTCGTCGCCTGCGTCGCCCTGAAGGTTGTCCTTGCCCGCGCCGCCCACGATGATGTCGTTGCCCGCGCCGCCCTGAACCAGCACGTCCTTTGCATAATCGATGCCGCCAACGCCGTGGTTGGTCAAGTCTATGACATCATCGCCATCGCCCAGCCAGAACTGCTCGATATTGTCGAAGCCGCCAAAGCCGCCCGATATGGTCCCATTATTATAGAATATCGCGTCGGACAGGTTTGACCCGTAGACGATATCGGTGCCGGTGCTGCCCAGCAGCAGATCCATGGAAATCTGGATATTGGACGCGGCGATCTGATATTGAGTCCCGGCGTCGGTCAGGATCGCGGTGTTCCACACGAGCTGCGCCAGCACGGCATCGGGCCGCACGATATCCAGGTTCGACAGGCGGGTGAAGGCAAAGAACAGGTCCTTCTCGGCCGTCCCGGTGACCGTCGAGCTGCCGACAACATTATAATAGCTGGCCATATCGTCTCCCCATCTCGTGCCAGGATGGCTGGGGCCTGCCCCCCGGCCCGGAGCGTGTGGAAAGCTGATACCCTCGAAACGGCCCGCGCCGCGAAGATCATCGGGATAAAGGCGCCGCCCTTAAGGGTAAGACGCCACCAATAGGCTTATTGTTCGCGGAACGACCGCCACATCAGGTCGGTCAAAGGGTCGAACATATATTGCAGTGCCGTGCGCCGCCGCAGGGGCACGACTACCTCCACCGGCATGCCCGGCTTCAGGACGAAATCGCCCCGCGCATAGCGCCGGATGAGCGCGATCTGCTCCGGCGGTATCTGCACCTCGCCCACGAAATAGGACACGCCGGTCTTTTCCTCGACGAAACTGTCGGCCGATACCCGCGTCACCCGCCCGTCGATGATGGGCAGGCTGCGCGCCGGAAACCCTGCAAAGCGCACCTCCGCCCTTTGCCCCACCGCCAGGTCGTCAATGTCGGCGGGGGAAAAGCGCGTCTCTATCACCACCGCGCCGTTGCGGGGCACGATGTCCATCAGCACCTGCCCGGCGGCGATCACGCCGCCCACCGTATGGACCGACAATCCGACCACCGTCCCGCTGACCGGCGCACGCACTTGCGTGCGCGCCACTTCATCGCGCGCCGCTGTCCATTTGGGCAGGACATCGCCCAGCTGCGTTTCGACGTCCCGCAATTCGGCCGTCACCTTTTCCTGCAACCCTTGCTTCGCCTCCAGCGCCTTCAACCGCGCTTCCCCGGCCATGCTGACGGAACTGTCGCGCGCCGCCAGCAGCCGCGCGCGTTGCCCGATCAGGTCGGCCTTGGCCCGTTCCAGCGCGCGGATGCGGGTCTTGCTTACAAATCCTTTGGCCGCGACATCTTGCAAACTGTTCAATTCGTCGCTGATCAACCGTTCCTGCTCGACCACCGCAGCAACCTGCTCGCGATAGCCCAGCACCTGCGATCCGGCCTGGCTGCCTTCCTGCATAGCCACACCCTGTTGTGTCGCCAGCAGCGCCGATCGCGCACCCATTTGCGCCCGTTGGGCCTGCATGGCGGCGTCGGCATCGGCGACGTCGGCCCCGGTCAGCGACCGGAACTCGACCGGCGCAGCGATCGCCGTCCCCGCCAACTCCGCCCTCAGCCGAGCGCGCTGCGCCATCAGCCAGATGGCCTGTGAAGCCAGCACCCGCTCCTGCGCCGTGACCGCCGGTGCGGCAAGACGGATCAGCACGGCGCCCTGCCGTACCTGCTGCCCTTCCTTCACCAATATCGCGGCAACGATGCCGCCATCGCGATGCTGGACGCTCTGCCGCTGCCCCGCGATGGTTGCCCGGCCCGGCGCCAGCGCCGCGGCGTCCAACCGGGCAAACGCGGCCCAGCCCAGAAACAGCAGGAAAAACGCCGCCGCAATCAACAGACCGGCCCGCACCTCCCGGCGGATATCCGGCCCCACGGCAGGCACCGTCCCCCCCTCTCCATTGGTCAGCAGGAGTACGCGCCGCGACCGCATCAACATCACGCCCTCTCCGCCGCAGCCAATGATCGTGTCGCGGTGAGCGCGCTCAGTACCTTGTCGCGCGGGCCGTTCATCCGCATGCGGCCATGGTCCAGCACCAATATCCGATCCGCTGGCGCCAGCAGGCTGGTGCGATGCGCCGTCACCATGATCGCGGCGCCGCGCGCTTTCGCCTGCCGCAGCGCGTCGATCAACTGCGCCTCTCCATCGGAATCGAGATGCGCATTGGGCTCGTCCAGGATCAGCACGGCGGGATCGCGGAACAAGGCGCGGGCCAGCGCGATCCGCTGCGCCTGCCCCATTGACAGCCCCGTGCCGCCCCAATCCAGCATCGTCTCATAGCCTCTCGGCAATCCCAGGATCATCTCGTGCACACCGCACAGACGAGCGGCGGCGATCACCTCGGCATCGATCCTGTCCCTGTCGACGGCGGCGCTTCCCTCTTCAAAAGCGAAGCGGGCGATGTTGTCCCGGATCGTTCCGGCAAAAAGCGAGGGCTGCTGGGGCATATAGCCGATATGCGCCGACAGCGCCTCGTCATCCCATTGCGCATAATCCGCGCCATCGATGCGGATCGTGCCCCGGCTGATCCCTATTGCCCCGGCGGTCAGGCGTGCCAGGGTCGACTTGCCCGCCCCGCTCGGCCCGATCACCGCCACCAATTCGCCCGGCGCGATGGTGAAGGACACATTGTTGATGATCAGCCGATCCGACTGACGATCATGCACGGAAATATTCTGGGCATCCACCCGGCCGGTCGGCGCGGGCAAGGCGGTACGCGGCGCCGGATCGAACTCCCCCTCCAGCCAAATCTTGATCTCCGCATAGGATTCGCGCGCCTGCACGAAACTGCGCCATTGGCCGACAAGCTGATCGATGGGGGACAATGCCCGCCCCAGCAGAAAGGATGAGGCAAAGATCGCACCACCCGAAATCTGCCCATCGATCGCCAGCAAGGCGCCCAGGCCCAGCGCCCCCGATTGCAGTGCGTTGCGCAGGAAACGGCTGACCATCACCCACCGTCCCGCCGCGAAGCTGGCATTGGCCTGCCACTTCAGCATATCCGCCCGCTCGGCCAGATGGCGGCGCACCATGGGGGTCCGCATGCCCAGCGCGCGGATCGTTTCCATCCCGCGCATGCTCTGGTCCAGGCTGGCATAGGACTGGCTCGCCGCCGCATTGGCCTGCGCCAGCGGGGAATAAATCACCCGCTCGCTCGCCCACGCTATGGCAAGCAGCACCACGCTGCCCACCAGCGCCAACAGGCCGATCCAGGGGTGGATGATGGTGCACACGATGATGTAGATCGGCGCCCACGGCACATCGAACAGCGCGTTCATGACCGGGCCGGTCAACGCCTGCCGAAGCTGGTCGCATTCGCGGATGGGCTGTTGCCGTCTGTGCTGGCCCGTCGCGGCTGGCGGCTGGCGCAGGGCAGCGGCGATCAGCGTCCGCGCGAACCGCCGGTCCAGCGCGATGCTTGCCCGCACCATGATGCGCGAACGAACATATTCCAGCAACGAAAGGGTGGCGAAAGCCATCAGCACCACGATGGTCAGGAACCCCAGCGTCGTGGCCCCCCGCGTCGGCACGACGCGATCATAAACCTGCAACATGTACAGCGTCGGCGCCAGGAACAACAGATTGGCAAGCGCACTGAACAGGGCTGCCCACATCACATGCGCCCGCACCGCATTCAGCACGGCTCTCATCTCGCGGCCTCGCCACCGCGCGGGCAAACGCTGCCAACGACGACTGAAACTGGCAGCGCCATCCTATCTCCCCAAAGCGCGACGGTTCAGCCCAACTCATCCCGTCGAACGGGCTACCGATCAACAGCGCAAAGGGATGCGGGGTGGCAAATTGGGTTGGTTAGACCAACTCTTGCGATCGGCCGTGCGACGCGCTGCCGTTAAGATCGGCGAGAGACCGGAGTCTTGCATGTGAAAGGATCGCCGACGCGGAGGCGGGGTTTGACCGCCTCCGCGTCGCTCACCCTGTGATGTTCAGCTATCCGGGCCGAGGTCGGGCACCCATGCAGCGCCATTGATATGCGCACCTCCATCGACGAACAGCGTGTTGCCGGTCAGGTATCGCGCGTCCTCGCTGGCCAGGAAAAGGGCAACGCCGCCGATGTCGGCCTCCGGGTCGCCCATTCGGCCCATCGGATTAGCCGCCGTGGTGGCCGCGGCGACTTCCGGCTCCGTTCGCTCAAATTCACGGTATCCCGCGGAAACGGCGGCGGGGCAGATGATGTTTGCGCAGATGCCGTAGCTTGCCCATTCCCGGGCGGCGCTGCGGGTATAGGCGCGAAGGGCTTCCTTACCGACATTATATTCGGCGGTCCCCAGATGCGCATTGACGCCGTTAAGCGACCCGATGTTGATGATACGGCCCCAATGTCGGCTGCGCATGTGCGGGAACGCCGCCTCCATCGACCATTTCGCGGCGTAAAGGCACATGTTCATGCAGGATTGGAACTGCGCATCGGATAATGTCTCGATGCGCTGCACTCCACCGCCGCTAAACGCATTGTTGACCAGGACGTCGATAGAGCCAAAGCGATCGACGCAAGCCTGAACGGCACCGACGACGTCATCACGCACCGTGACATCACATTTGCGGAAGTCGGCATCCACCCCAAGGCCGCGCAGTTCCTCCACGACCTCCACGCCTTTGTCCGCATTGAAATCCGCGACCAGGATGGACCCGCCTTCCTGCGCAAATCGCAGCGCCATGCCCCGGCCAATTCCATCTGCCGCTCCGGTAATCAGCGCCGCACGCCCGGCCAGCCGTTTTTCCACGCTCACGTCTTTATCTCCTACCTCTATTGCGTCGTTCCTGGCGAAGGGGTTAAATGAACGGGGACGCTTGTCAACAAACTAGGGCTATGGTTTATCGCTCGGTCATGATGTTTGCAGGCGATAGTCGGCGAAGGCCGAGAGAGGTTGGGGGTATGGCCCGATGATGAAACAGAGTGAAGAAGTTCAATCACCGGTGGCGCTGGTCACCGGGGCGACGCGCGGCATCGGCCGTGCAATAGCGATCGCCCTTGGCCGCGCGGGCTTCGCCGTCGCAGTGACCGGCCGCACCATGGCGGAAGGCGCTGGCCGTATGGAGAGCATGGGGGACACGCCTGTGCCGGGCAGCGTGGCATCGACAGTGGAAGCGATAAGGGCGGCTGGCGGTCAGGCGATGGGCGCACGGATCGACCTGCTCGATCGCGCATCCATCGATGCAGGGGTCGCGGCGGTACTCGATCGCTGGGGGCGGATAGACGTGCTGGTGAACAATGGCATCTACCAAGGGCCGGTTATCCTCCAACCGATCATGGACGTCGCGCTGGAAGACGCGGAAAGAGCGATCACCGGCAATTTCCTGAACCAATTTCACCTGAGCCAGATCGTGCTGAAGACGATGGTGGCACAGGGTTCAGGGCGAATGATCTTCATGACGACCTTGTCCTCCATCGAACCTTCCGCCCGCTCTCCGGGGGTGGGCCTCTTCTATCTGGCGCCCAAGGCAGCGTTCAATCGTATCCCGGACCATATCAACCAGGAGCACGGCAAGGACGGGATCAGCGCCTTCCTGATCGAACCGCGCTTTACCATGACGGACACGCTGCGCGCGGCCATGGGCGATCAGGCTGAAACGATCGGATCGGGAGAAGCAGCGCGCGATCCAGACGAAACCGCACAGACCGTCGTGTGGTTGGCGAGCCATGCAGACGCCCCGGACCTGGCCGGACCAGAAATGATCAACGCGCCGGACTTCTTCACCGAACAAGGAATTGCGCCGCCGGGATGATCCCGTCCGCATCAACGCGCACTGCACAATTGTCGGCGTAATGTCTGCCGTGATCACCAATGGCACAGATTTGAGGTTGTAAATTAAGGAGGGTTTGCGATGCTGTCCTCACCGCGCAGGCCAGTCCTATCGCTGATATGATCGCTTCGTCCAAGGCGGGCCGGAGGCGCCGGAAGATCGGCCATTGGCGCCCAGCGGGGGGGTGGACGATATCCAGCATCAGATCGTCGAGATGGCGCTGGATTACAGCGAGTTGTCACCGCGAACTCCCGTGTAAAATCTGGCCCGCAGTACATTTTTCTATTCATGGCTGAATAATGTACCATCAAAGGCCGGTACTAAACATCTAGAGCGTGCTGCGTTTAATCGGACGCAGGTCACGCGCTCTAGTTTTTTGTTATCGCATCCTTTTAAGCACCAAACCGGTTCCCACTTTTGCGCACGATGCTCTAGGATCAGGACCCATTGATCAGAGCGTGGCGATCTGATTCAGGCTCCGTGAGGAGACTGGATTTGAGCAACCTGTACTGGCTGACGAACGAACAGATGGCGCGGCTGGAGCCGTATTTCCCGAAGAGCCACGGCAAGGCTCGGGTGGATGATCGCCGGGTGTTGAGCGGGATCATTTTCGTGAACCGCAACGGGTTACGCTGGCGGGATGGAAGGATTATGGGCCGCACAAGACGCTCTACAACCGCTGGAAGCGGTGGAGCGATAAGGGTGTCTTCCTTGGGATGATGGAAGGGCTGGCTGCGCCCCAGGCTTACGAACGCAAGACGGTGATGATCGACGCGACCTATCTCAAGGCGCACCGCACGGCATCAAGCCTGCGGGTAAAAAAGGGGGCGCGGGGCGCCTGATCGGGCGCACGAAAGGCGGCATGAACACAAAGCTTCATGCTGTAACAGATGCCAACGGTCGCCCGATCAGCTTCTTCATGACGGCCGGTCAGGTCAGCGATTACATCGGTGCCGCTGCCCTGCTCGATGAGCTTCCCAAAGCAAGATGGCTGCTCGCCGATCGTGGCTATGATGCCGACTGGTTCCGCGATGCCTTGCAGGAAAAGGGCATCACCCCCTGCATCCCTGGTCGAAAATCCCGGAACAAGGCCGTCAAATACGACAAGCGCCGCTACAAAAGGCATAACCGCATCGAGATCATGTTCGGCCGCCTCAAGGACTGGCGCCGCGTCGCGACACGCTACGACCGCTGCCCGACAGCCTTCTTCTCCGCCATCGCCCTCGCTGCCACCGTCATCTTCTGGCTCTGATCAGTGAGTCCTGACCTTAGGTAATTGCTTGCCAGCTAAGCCTACCCTTGCCATCCGAACTACATCATGTGGAAACTGGTTCGCCTTGGTCTGACAGCACCGTCGGTTTCAAACCGGCCCTGAGCCGGCTTCCGCAGACGGGCTCTCCGTTCCGGCCTTTGCATAGGCTTCGCGCAGCCGCGCCTTGAAGACCTTGCCCGTCGCTTGCCTTGGGATGCTGTCCACCAGAACGGCTTCCTCGGGAATCCACCATTTCGCGCACTTGCCTGCGAAATAGGCGATGAGATCGGCCGGATCGGGGTGGCAGCCAGCGCGAGGAACGACGATCAACAGCGGCCTTTCGTCCCATCGTGGATGCGGGATGCCGATAACGGCGGCTTCAGCGACATCGGGATGAGAGGTTGCGATATTTTCCAGCGCGATGGAACTGATCCATTCCCCGCCTGACTTGATGACGTCCTTTTCGCGATCGACGATTTCGACATAGCCTGCGGGATCGACGACGGCGATGTCGCCGGTCGGGAGCCATCCTTCGTGCGCGGCTTCGATAGGAGGACCATCGCCGTCATAATAGCTGGACGTAACGCTGGGACCACGAATTTGCAGGCTGCCGAACGTCTTCCCATCCCAGGGAGCTTCCTCCCCTTCTGCATCGACAATGCGAATGCTGAATGGATAGGGAGTGCGCCCCTGCTTGCCGAGCATGGCCCGCCTGTCTTCGTCGTCCAGATGCTCCCAATCATGGGGCGCGTTGAACAAGCCGCCAGCACTTGTTTCGGTCATCCCCCAGCCATGGCAGGTTTGAACGCCGTATTTTTCCTCCAGCGTCTTGATCATCGACGGCGTGGGAGCCGTCCCGCCGACGATGACGCGCTCCAGCGAGTCTATGCGTTCGTCCTGCGCTTCCAGAAACTGGATCAGGTCGGTCCAGATGGTGGGCACCCCTGCGGCCAGCGTCACCTGTTCGGCGCTGATCAGTTCGAAGAGGCTGCGTGAATCGAGCCCGCTGCCCGGGAGGACGAGCTTGGACCCGTTCATCGCCGCAGCAAAAGGCAGCGTCCATGCATTGACATGATACATGGGGACTATGGGAAGCAGGCTGTCCCGGCGCCGGACCGCGAACCAGTCGATGCCCGAAATCACTAGCGATTGCAGCACTACCGAGCGATGGGAATAAAGGACTCCCTTGGGGGCACCGGTCGTGCCCGAAGTATAGCAGAGCGCCGACCCGGTTCGTTCGGGGATCACTGGAAAGTCAAAGGCGCCGGGCGCCGCTTCGACCAATTGCTCATAAGGTAAAAGCCCCGCAGCGTCCCCGCAGCCTGATCCCATGACGACAATGTGGCGGACATTTTTCAGGCTGCCCCTGATCTGCTGGACCAGCGGAACGAATTGCGGCTCAACCACCAGGACTTTGTCCTGCGCGTGATTGATGATGAATTCGACCTGTTCCGGGAACAGGCGAGGATTTACCGTATGGATGATCGCACCCATGGCGGGTACGGCGAAATAGACCTCCAGATGCCGCAGCGAGTTGGTGGCCAGGGTGGCGACCCGGTCTCCCGCAACGACGCCCAGATCGGTCAGCGCACTACATAATTGCCGTGAGCGATTGAGAAGCTGTGAATAGGAACTGCGGACTATCCCGCCATCCGGCTGACGCGACACGATTTCGCGATCACCGTGGAACCGGTCGGCATGCAGCAGGATAGAGCCTATCGTCAGCTCAAAATCCATCATCGTCCCGATCATCTACAGCTCACATTCTTCGTGATTGGATATACATCGTCAATGCGGCCCGGCGGCAAGTTGCACCCGGTCTCCTCGCTTTACCATATCGGCCCTTCTCCGTTGTCAGGATGGGGAAGCTGACGGAGGCATTCCTCCGTAGCCGCACAGAAATTATCGGTGTCTTGCGCAATCATGGCGGTGGAAAGGAACCCCATGCCTGCCCCCGACACATGGAAGCCCTTGAGCACAAGCAGCCGTTGCAGCACGACCATTGCCGCGCTTTCGGCGGGCGTATGCTGCTGGCTTCTATAGTCATGGACAGGCCGCTGATGCGTGATGATCTTGAACATCGACCCGACGCCCGTCACCTGCCCTGGAAACCCTGATGAGGCGAAGGCCTGCGTCAACCCGGCGCGGACACGATCGCCCAGCATGTTGACATGCGCGACCAATTCGGGGGTCAGCAGTTCCAGCGTCACCTTGCCCGCCGTCATTGTCACCGGATTGGCAGAGAAAGTCCCGCTCCAAGGCACCAACGGCCTACCCGAATGATGATCGAAGACTTTCATCACCTCTTTCGATCCTACCAGCGCACCGACGGGAAAGCCCCCGCCGATGATCTTGCCGAGGACGGTGAGGTCCGGCTTTATGCCAAATCGCTTCTGGGCTCCGCCATGGTCCAGGCGGAAGGATATGACTTCATCGAGGATGAACACAGCGCCGATCTCGGTCGCCAGCTCCCGCAACGTCGCCGCGAACTCCGGCGTTACATGGGTGAAGCCGAGATAGCTGGGCGCGGCGTCGAGCAGAATCGCCCCGATGCGATCCTTATGCGCACGGATGATCTGGGCGGCAGTTTCAGGATCATTGAACGGGATGACATAGACATCTTCCAGAAGTCGGTCAGGTACGCCCGCAGCGTAGCCAACCGACTTTGGCGGCGTGGCGAACTCCTCCTTGGGCGTGTCCAGGCTGACTTCGGCATAATCATAGGAGCCATGATAGCTGCCTTCGACCTTCACGATAGCGGGTCGACCGGTGTACGCGCGCGCGGCCTTGATCGCCGACATCACCGCTTCGGAACCGCTATTGCTGAACCGGACATTTTCCGCGGACTCTATGCGGTCGCATAAGAGTTCAGCGAGCTCGATCTCAACCTCGGTCGGGTTGGTGTAGGCCGTCCCCAACATCAACTGCTTGGAAACGGCCTCTATGATCGCCGGGTTGGCGTGACCGTGGATCAGCGACGCAAAGTTGTTGAGCAGGTCTAGCCGCGCCGTGCCATCGACATCGGTGACATAGGCGCCCTTGCCGAATTTCGTGTAGACCGGGAAAGGCTCAAGCCATGGAACCAGACGCGTAATTCCCCCGGGATAGACCTTGAGCCCGCGTTCGTAGAGCCGCTTCGACTGGGAGTCTTCATTGGGCCAGATTGCCATTTTAACCCCGTCAGTATTAGGTCATTCCCGTCCAATTACGGATATTATCGCATTCCGCCGAAACATACTAGTGAACGTTTGTTAATGCAAGTACGGGGTTGTAATTGCGGTGAGGGATCAGGGGCCAAGCAACATCGAAGGAGGTTGCATCGATGGTTGCCATCGGGCTTGGGAGAGTATTAAGGAACCAGCAGAATGACTTCACCGACAAATCAGACGAAGGTCCTGCGAAAGCGCGCTGGATACGAGGCCAGGCTGGCCGAATCCGAAGAGCTGGCGATCGAGCGGGAGAACCGCGCCACGCGATCGGATACCCGGGCACGGCTGCTGGTCGCGGCGCTCGACCTGTTTTCGAAGAACGGCTTTGAAGCTTCGACCATGCGTGACCTGGCTCAGTTCGCAGGCATCAAGGCACCCGCCATTTACAATCACTTCAAGTCGAAGGAAGCCTTGCTGGGCGAAGCTCTGCTATGGGCGATGGAGGACTTCAACGAGCGGGTCCTGGGTCCTCGCGACCCCCGCGAATCGAACGTTGAAGCGTTGGAAGGGATTTTGGAACGGCACATCCGCTACCAGCTGGACAACCCGGTCATCGCCAGGGCCTTCGACATATTGATGGCGCACAATCTGCTTCAGCGCGTCGGCGAAATAACGTTCCAGCAGGCTATTCAGGACCGGCTGCGGCTCTATTTGCGCGAAGTGACGAAATTGGTGGCTCTGCTGGTCGAAGAAGCTCCTGCGAAGGCGGACTACAGGATTGTGTCGAGCGCTATCTCTACCATGTATGATCAGGTCGGACGCTGGTACGTTTCCACGTCCAAGACAGATGATGATACTCTCGTCGCGACTTATTGGGACCTGGCAAGGCGGATGCTTGGCATCGACAGGTAATGGGGTTGCCTGATCCCTTGGCGTCGATGCTCGTCAATCACTGGCAAAAATGGGCGGGTTATCAATAGGTCGCCCCGAAGCCGACCGCTATCGCCAATGAAGCGAACCCTATATAGTCGACATGAGAACGGCCATGCTCCCGTCCACTGGAGCATGGCCGCTTCTTTAACCCCGCAGCCGGTTATCCCTGGGCGCAGGACCTCAGCATGTCGGTATATTCCTGACGCGTTGCGACCCGGCGACCCAGAACCTCGCCCAGCTTCGCGCCGAGTTCGAAGGTCTGCAAGTTCGACTGGATGCGATCATCGCGATGCGGCCAGAGCCAATAGGTATCCTCCATGCCCACCCGAATGTGCAGGCCCATCGCGGCTGCCAGCGTAGCGACATACATGGATGCCCGGCCCGCCGCGCACACCATGATCACCCCATCGGGATCGACGTCACGGATCGTGGTGACGGTGCGCATCAGGCCTTCGACCATCTGGCGTGGATTTTCCATCGGACTGCAACCCGGCAAGGCGGGCAGGATCAGCCAGAAGGCCGGTCCCTTTATCAGGCCGCTCTTGATCAGGAAGCGGTCGGCATTGGCAACGTCGGCGTCGGTATAGACAGCGATTTCAGGAATGCCGCCATTTTCCAGAATGAGGCGCACCTTTTCGATCATGACCGGCGCAGGCTTGCTGAACAGAGAGTCGCCGATATAGGTCGTCGTGGTGTTGATCGGCGCACCGTCCAGCAGACCAGTGGCGAGCACCCGCTTCATTTCGGCCCATTCGCCTTCGAGCGCCGGAACAAGGCAGCCATCGACCGACAGGTCGGGATAGTCCTTCTTCAGGGGCGCGATGACCTGCTCGAACCGGTCTAGCGAAAGGACATTATAACCCTCGTCATCGCGAACATGAATGTGAACCGTGCTTGCACCTGCTTCAAGACATTCGCGGGCAGAATTGCGAATTTCTTCCGGCGTATAAGGCTGGTTCGGATTTTGCGACCGGCGGAAGAACGCGCCGGTAATGGCCACCGAGACGGCCAGAGTTTCGGGAATGTTCCATGGAACGGAGATTGGTGCATCGTGGAACGCAGAATGTTCCAGATCAAGAACGATCGGTGCGCCGTAAGGCCGCCAGATCATCCGCTCATTTTCGCGAGCGACACCTTTCCCAACTCTATCCCAATCAATCTTAACCATTTTTCACTCCTACGCTAAGTAATCCATCCATCCGCAACGGCATGTGCCGCCGCAAATCTCACTCATTCATCTATCCAAGGTCAGCACGTTGAAGCCGGACAGTATCAACGCGCTGCGCAGGGCAGCGATGCCCGGTGCGTCGTAACCTTCCGCGTTGGTCAACAGGATGTTCATCGACGTATCGCTTCCGCTTTTGCCGAGCCGAGGGGCGCTCGGACAACCATAATAATTAACGTTTGTTTCTATTTTCAGCAATTGTTCGTTTATGACGGTTGGCCACTCACCAACCCCCGTTTCAATCCAACGGCGTCATCTCTCTGGCCCTATTGCAAAACCGCTCCGTTCAGTGACAAAGGCGGTCGGCGTTGTTCCTATCAAGCGTTTGAACATCGCGGTGAACGCGCTGGGCGTTTCATATCCCAGCGACAAGGCCGTGCTCAGGATGGGCTCTCCCGCGATGAGTTTAGGCAACGCCGCGACGATCCGCGCTTGCTGCCGCCAGACGGAAAGAGGGCAACCCAGTTCATCGCGGGCCAGACGTGACAATGTTCTCGCCGAAGCACCCGATGAACGTGCAAGCTCCTCGATATCGGGGCCACCGGGGCTGTCCAGTATCTGTTCGCATGCCCGGACAAGGCGAGGATCGGATGGCATCGCCAGCATAACGGCGTCCGCCGGTAGATCGTTCAGTTCGTCCAGCAACAGCGCATGCAGGCGAAGAGTGCGCGCTGCATCCCAGTTGGGAACGGCCTGGTCGATCGCTCGCAATATGAGTTCTCGCACCAGCGGCGTGACAACGAATCCTCCCGCCCTTTCGCCCAAAAGGGGCGGTGTTCGATCCGACGCGATATAGAGCGTACGCAACAGAACAGGCGTTCGCGCCCGGAATTCATGCACGGTCCCAGGCGGGATCCATACGGCACGTTGTGGCGGAACGACCCACAATTTGTGATCCGCCCTGATTTCCATGACGCCCGAAACAGCGTGGACGAACTGGCCGTTTGGATGCGAATGCGCCGAAATGACGTCGCCTTCGACGAAGTTGCGAGCAAGCACATGGACGGCGCTGGTATGTTTACTAGTGTCAACCAACTGAATGCTCCTCCAACCCGTTGGAAGTCTGAAACTACGAAGGGGCCGTGTTCCGTCCTTATGACACAATGAAGTCTGGCGCGAAGCGGGTTGATGGCCAACTTATACGCCTAATCGGCCAAAAAACACGCGAGTGCACGCGAGGCAGATATCGCGCATCAAGGTGGTCCGCGATCCGAACGAAATAGTTTCCATTTGAACGGCGCCGTCCGACAGGGCATATGCATAATATGAAAGATCGTTTGCATTTATACATTCGCGACTGGGGCATTAAAACGTGTCGGTGAAGGATAGTAACGTTAAACTGCTGCAAACGAACTCCGCAAAGGTCGGCGATGCTACGGCGGCTCCGATCGCCTCGGCGCACCGCGTCCGGCCGAAGAGGACCCGTCGCAAATCGGGGATGCGGGAGGAGTTGTTGAAGGCCGCGGTGGAGCTGTTTGGTTCTCGCGGCTATGAAGCGGTGTCGTTGCGGGACATTACGGCAGAGGTTGGGCTGAAGCCACCCGCCTTCTATAACCACTTTAAATCGAAGGATGAATTGCTCGTTTCGGCGGTCCTTGCTGCCCTCGACATGTTCAACAGCGAAGTGGTGGACAATGACGAGGCGGACATGCCGCCGGTCGAACGGATGAACGCACTTATCCGCCGTCATGTGCTGTACCAGATTTCCAACGCCGCCTTCGCCAAGGCGAACGACCGGCTGATAGATTCGGCGATGCTGGAAAGGATCGGAAGTCCTGGCGCAAAGCAGGAAATCCGTTCACATATGCGCCGCTACCTCGACGTCCTCACCCAGATTGTACGGGACATTTTGGCCGGACGATCCGATAACGCGCTGGATCCACGCATTTGTGCGCTGGCCATAGGCACGATGTGCGACAATGTTTTGGTGTGGTATCGTCCGGGCGGGTCGGACAGCCCGGAAAAGGTCGCTCGACGTATGTCGGAACTTGCCCGTAACATGCTGAAGGTTGACTGACCCGAAGACACTTGACGACATCGCAGGTCAGGTTAATATGAATGAACATTCGTATTAATGACGGCGGGAAGACTCGAAAATGAGCGGGTTGGGTCAATATGTGATCGGCGTCGTGATGCTCTTCGCGATGTGGGGCGCGATCGCCGCTGTCCGGGACGATAGCACAGGCATGGGCTGGGAATTCATGGAGGGGATCCGCACGACGGGCATCCTCTTCCTTCCGGTCGGCGCAGTGCTCGCTGCGGCACCGGTCCTGTCGGCCGCCATCACCCACGCCGTCGCCCCGCTCTTTTCCCTCGCAGGGGCGGACAGGGCGATGGCGGCGACGACGCTGATTTCCGTCGATATGGGCGGCTATCAAATGGCCGACGCGCTCGCTGCCAGCCGTGAGAACTGGATCATCGCGTCGTTCAACGGCTTCCTGCTGGGGCCGCATGTCGTTTTCACCATCCCTGTGGCGCTGGCGATGCTGCCCAGGAAGGACCATCGTTATTTGGCCCTGGGCATGATGGCGGGCCTTATCACCATACCCATCGCGCTGTTCGTGGGATTAAGCGTCGTCGCAATGACCCAGCCGCTCATCCGGCCCACGGTCGCAACCGGCGGCCCGGCGACGTTCCGCCTCGCCATGACATTCGGTCAGATCCTGCACGACCTTTTCCCACTGACCATCATCGTTGGCGCTATCGTGGCGGGCCTGCGGTTCATCCCGGACCTCATGGTGCGAGGGTTCATGGGATTTGGCCGCCTTGCCGATGCGGCGATAAAGCTGATCTTCGGCGCTTGTATCGTCCAATACTTCACGGGCGTTTTCGGCCATCTGTTCGGCGGATGGCCGTTTGACCCGCTGCTGGCCGACTCGGCCAATTCGATAAGGGGGCTGGAGATCGCCGGATATATCGGCATCATGCTGGCCGGTGCCTTTCCGATGGTCTATGCGCTGCGTCGTTATTGCGGCAAAGCCATCGAGAAGCTGGGCAAGCTGACCGGTTTCAGTGCCGTCGGAAGCGGCGGGTTGATAGCGACCACCGCCAACCCGCTGACGCTATTCAGACTGATCCCGGAAATGGATGCGCGCAACAAGGTGATGACGATCGCCTATGCGGTGTGTGGTTCCTGGATATTGGGGGATTCCCTCGCCTTCATCGCGAATTTCCAGCCTTCGTTGATCGTGCCGTTGATGTTCGGAAAGCTGGTGGGGGCGATCTGCGGCATCATGGTCGCGCGCTGGCTGTCGGTGCCACGCGCCTTGCGCTTCGAGGAGGAGGACAAGGCTGCGGCCGAGGCGGCTGCGGCACCGTCCAATACAAAGCTGCATGCCCTTGAAGGAGCCATGCTGTGACCGCCGACATCCGCTTGTTCCGCCTTCAGGATACACCCATGTCGGATTATGGCGATGGTCCGGGTTCGGCCAGCATCGCCCGATTGATCGGGCCTGATAGCAGCAGGACGATGGGTGCTTATTTCGCGACGTTCGATGGCCGGTCTGTGCCATGGACGGTGCGATATGACGAGATGATCCTGTGCCTTTCGGGCAAGTTCCGCCTGAGCACGGGGGATGAGGTCCACGAACTTGGACCCGGGGACATGCTGTGGATCGGGAACGGCACTGAATTGCGCTATGAAGGGGAGCAGGCGACGGTCTTTATCGCGATCGCCCCCGTCGATTGGCGTGACCGTCAGCCCCACGCCTGAATCCATCCCGGCAGCTCAGGCCCCGGGATGTTACATTCTTCGGTTCACGCCTCGTCGCCGAGGCCAGCCGTCCACTCAGGCTCAAAGGGTGTCGAGCGATCCTGACGCGTCCATGCGGGTTGGCCGTAGATGGACTGCCCGCCATCGACCGACAGGTTGGCGCCGGTGATGAATCCTGCCTTATCGGAACAGAGGAATGCGACGGCCTCCGCAATGTCGTCGGTCAGGCCCAGGCGGCCGATCGGGGTTTTCTGCAACAGATCGCGGCGGACACCCGGCTTTTCGACCATCCATTTCGTCATGGCCGTTTCTATGACGCCCGGCAGGATGGCATTCGCCCGGATGCGGTGGATGCCCAGTTCCGCCGCCATGGTCTGGACCAGCATCAACAGGGCAGATTTGGTCGCGCAATAAGCGCCGATCTGATCCGCATGACGAAGCCCCAGCGAGGATGAGATGACCGCGATCGACCCGCCCCTGCGGCCCTCCGCGATCAGCCGTGCACCTGCCTGGCAAATGTGAAAAGTGCCGCTCAGGTTGATCGCGACGTGCCGGTCCCAGACGGCTGGTTCCATCTCCAGAAAGCCAGTGAACTTGGCATAACCGGCATTGGCGACGGCGACGTCGAGGCGGCCGAAATGCGCGCGTACCTCATCCATCGCCTGATCGATCGCACCCCGGTCGGTCTGATCCGCCGCCAGGACCAGGCAATCGTCCGGCATGTCCTGGCGCAGGGCCGCAGCCGTGGTTTCGTCGCGCTCGAACAAGGCAAGGGCATGGCCAGCATCCGCCAGCCGCTGGCTGATGGCCCGACCCAGTTCGCCCCCTGCCCCGGTCACCAGGGCGACCGGCCGTTCATCCACAGCAGCCGCTCCTGCACTCACCGTCGCTGGCGCCCAGGCGCGGATCGATAATCTCCACCGACTGCCTGAGCCAGCGGCGCAGGCGACCGGCCGCGCGGACATCGCCAAAATCGAAGCTGACCGGCGTGACCGAAACATGGCCCGCCGCGACGGCGCTGGCGTCGGACCCCGGCCGCATCGTGAACACGGGATCGCGGTCGACATTGGTGAGGAAGGTGTACCAGCCGTGGCCGGTATCCGTTTCCACCGCCTCATAATGGCCGGGGTCCCAGACGCGATGGTCGAGCGCTGTGATCTTGAGACGCCGGTCCTTCAGCATGCCCGGCGCATTGACATTGAGGATGCTGCGCGGCGGCGGCGGGCTGGCTATCATCCACGCCGCCAGTTCAGCGCCGACCTCACTGCACCAGCCATAATCATAATCGGTGAGATCAACCAAGCGGAAGCGTCCGTCACGCGCCTGCTGTGAGATCGACAACGCAGGCAGGCCGAGCAACGCGCCTTCCGCCGCGGAGCCGAAGGTGGACGAATAGGTGGCGTCGTCGCCCAGATTGGCGCCTTCATTGATGCCGGACACCACCAGGCGGACATCCTTGGCCAAGCCGGACAGGATCGCGGCGCGTACGCAATCGACGGGCGTGCCGTCGGCGCGATAGATCGGGTTGCGATCATCGCCGCCATCGCGCGTCATCACCACCGGCTTGCGGAAGGATGCCGAACGGGATGTACCGCTGCGTGGCCCGTCAGGCGCCACCGACAGCACGTTGAGGCCCGCATTGATCATCGCGTCCCGGATGGCAGCCATGCCGCCCGCCTGATAGCCGTCATCGTTCGTCAACAGAACGTCCATGATAACCTCGCTCATCGAAAGCTGCTCAAACTTGGGCGGTCGGGCCGAAGCGCCTCGACGCCCGGCACGGTCGCAGGCTTGCCGGACAACGCCCATTCTGCCGCACACATGCCGAGGATCGATCCGGACGTGACGCCGACACCGCCCAGCCCGCCGACCACCAGCACGGAAGGATCGGCTTCGTACGGCCCGACCTGAAAGCGATCATCCATGCTGATGGGATAGAGGCCGAACCAGCCGTTGGAAAAACCGAAATCGTCCATGCCCATCCGCTCGGTCAGAAGAGTTGCGACAGTGATCAGATGATCGTCGCCAGACGGCGGGCTGAAGCTGTCGGGATCGACATCGAGTCCGTCGATAGCTTCATAGGTATGAAGCCCGGCGATCAGGCTGTCGGGACCATCCTGCCTGAAATAAAGACCCTCGCCCTCCTGTCCCGGCATGTAGAGGTTGACCATCGGAACAGTATAGCCAAGGTCCCGGGGCAATCGGACCAGAAAGACTTCATGGACCTGCGGCTTGATTGGCACCGCATGGCCCAGCAGCTTGCCGACATTCCCGGCCCATGCGCCAGCCGCATTGATCACGATATCGGCTTCGACCACGCCCTTGCTGGTTTCCAGCCGATGCACCCCGCCCGCCTTGGAATGAGAAAGCACGTCGGTCTGAACACTGACACGTGCGCCCTTCTCCTTGGCCTCTTCAAGAAGCGTCGTGCACAGAAGATATCCATCCAGATGCCCGTCCGTAGGACCAAGCAGACCGCCCGCCAGGTCATCCACGCGCATGTCGGGCACCAATTGCCTAAGGCCCTCCCGATCGATCAGCCGGGAATCCATGCCGCCCAGTTCCCGCTGCACCTTCACCGCGGCGGCCAGCCGGTCCATCTGTTCGTCCGTATAGGCCACGCGAACATTGCCGATCTTGGCGAGCGGCAGCCCACGCTCTCGCTCCAGCCGCAGGAACAGTTCCTTCGCGCGGATGCGAATCTCGATGTCGAGTGGGTTGAGCGTTTGATAATTATAGACGCCAGCGGAACGGCCGGACGACCCGCTGGCGGGCGCCTCCCGCTCCAGCACGGTCACGTCCGCGCCAAGTTCCGCGGCACGAAGGGCGGCGCCGCAACCGGCGGTGCCAGCGCCGATGATGGCGATTCGGGGACGGGTCACTGCTTATCCTCATCATTGGGAAGCGAACGGTGGACATGGATGTCGGCGAGCGTGCCGCCATCGACCACCAGATCAGTTCCGGTTATGCCCGATGCGGCGTCACTGGCGAGGAAGGCAACCGCGCCAGCCACTTCATCAACAGTCACCATGCGCTTCATGGGTACGCGTCTGAAATCATGCAGCATATGTTGCAGCATTGCCGGTCGAAGTGCTTCTTCCACCATTTTGGTATGCACCCAGCCCGGACTGACGGAATTGACGCGAATGCCATATTCGGCCAGTTCGATCGCCGCGCTCATGGTCATGCCGCGCAGGCCGAACTTCGCGGCGACATAGCTGGCGAAGGGACCGTCCGCCGCATGCGCTTCGATAGACCCTATGTTGATGATGGCGCCGCCATCACCCTGGCTGCGCATCTGCCGCGCTACTCTTTGGGTCATGAAGAAAACGCCGTTCAGGTTGACGTCGATCACCCGCCGCCATGCCACTTCTTCTATGTCGAGGAACGCCGCTTCGTCGGCAATTCCCGCATTGTTGACGAGAATGTCCAGCCGCCCGTGGGTTTCCAACGCACCGGAAACGACCTTTTCGACGTCGCTGGTCAACGAGACATCGCCCGGCTGCACGCTGGCCCTGCCGCCCATGCTCTCGATCGTCTTTGCGGTAGCCTGAAGATCGACGGGGTTGCGCCCGCTCAGGACGACCGTAGCCCCACGCTTAGCCAAAGTGAGGGCGATACCTTCGCCAAGGCCCCGGCCTCCGCCCGTGACCAGCGCGACCCTGCCTGCCAGATCCTCGCTCATGCAGCCTCCGATGTCCCAGCCATCAGGTCGCGAATACGCAGCCTTTCACCCTGGCGTCCGTTCTGAAGACGATAGACCCCTAGCCCGCCGCCGCCGAGACTGACCCGCCGAAGAGCCGCGAAAAATTTCTCGGGCGACAGTGCTTCGGGCGCAAACACGCCGCCGCGCGGCGTATCGCCTTCCGCCAGCATCAGCACCCCTGCGGCCGCCGGAACGCCAGTGGCTTCTTCCATGCTGGTGTCCGCGCCCGACGCGTAGCGAAGCCCGTTGCCGTCGGTATGAACATCAATCTGCAACCCGCTTCCAATCCGTTCGCCACCTTCGAAACGGGCCAGAAATTGCTGGAACGCCTTGACCAGCATGTCGGTACGCTCGCTCGTGCTGCCGGGCTGCTGCTCATCCGCGACGGCGGCAAGGGCCGCTGCCACCGCATGCGCGTCGATCGGGGCGATCGCTCCATAGTTGACCGCCCGTTTGACGGGCAGGAAGCGGGGAACGGTAAGCGGTTCGGGATGGGCCAGCTTCACCACTGTCTGCCGCCCGACCGTTCCGGGGAAATCGACGACGCGCGAACGCATCTCGCCGGGAAGCGGAACGGGATGAACCGTCCCGTCGAAATCGACAAGATTGAAGCAATGCCAGAAATGTTTGGTCGCCGCTTCGGTCATGTCCTTGGCATCGACCACCCAGGCAATCTCGACATCGTCCGCGCCATTTAGATGATCGACCGCAAGGCGGATCAGGATATTCGACACGCCCGGCGTCGAACCCAGCCCGATGATCGCCGTGACGCCCGCCGCCTTGGCGGCTTCATCTCGCGACAGGATCGGAACCGTGATGTCGGCGTCGTCGCAAATATCGAGATAGTCGGTCCCGGCCGCGATCGCTGCGTCCAATACGGTAAAGCCGGTGCGGTAATAGGGGCCTGCCAGGTTCGCGACGATCGCCGTCGAACGCATCAGCGCGTCCAGCGTACCCGCGTCCGCCAGCGGGTCCTGCTCGCTCGTCTGCATGCCAAGTGCCTGCGTTGCAGCCAGCGTCTCGGGCCGCCAGGCCCGATCGATCGCAAGCCAGCGCGTGACATCGGTGCCCCGCGCAGCTGCGGCCAGCATGGCCTGCGCCTGCCGCCCCCCAGCCCCGATCACCACGACATCGAATTCACGTTTCATCAGTCTCTCCCGAATTTGGGCCTTGATCGTTCAGCATCGCGATGACGGCATCGCGCACGTTCCGGCGGTCCACCTTCCCGGACGCGATGCGCGGGAAGGGATCAAAAAGGATGAAGTGGACCGGCATCGCATAGGCAGGCAGCCGCGCGGCCAGGAAAGCGCGCGCGCTAGCTTCATCGAACATCCGGCCCGGCCGGATTTCGAGCGCCGCGACGGGCACTTCCTGCAACACCGGATCGGGGATGCCGATCACCACGCAATAGCCGATCTCCGGCAGTTCCGCGAGCAGGCACTCCAGATGGGACGGCAATATCTTCTCGCCGCCACGGTTGATGACATCGTCCCGCCGCCCGTCCAGAAACAGGCGGCCAGCATCATCGAACCGGCCAAGGTCGCCTGTCCGCAACCATTTGCCCGACAATTTTTCAGCGTTAGCCTCGGGACGCCGCCAATATTCCGTCATGCGGGTCGGTCCCGCGACCCAGACTTCGCCGGACTCCCCCTGCGCGACATCCCGGCCGTCTTCGCCCACCACCCGCAATTCTGCGAAGGGAGCGGCAAAGCCGACGGATTCGCCAAAGTCCGTGATCATCTCGGGCGGCAGGAAGCTGCACGCGCAACCAAATTCCGTCAGCCCATAGCCATGGACAAGCTCAAGATGGGGCCAGCGTTCCAGCATCTCCCGCGACCAGGCAGCGGGCATCGGCGATCCGCCAAACAAGACGGTTCGGGCCGGTCCAAACACCGCGTCGGCATCGTCCAATATCATCAGCATGCGCAGCACGCTGGGCACGGCGGTGACGAAGGTCGCGGGCGCGGCCTTGAAAGCGGCGATCGCTTCCTTGCGATGGAATTCCTCCACCAGCATCGTTTCCCCGCCAGCCAGCAGCATCTGACCGAACTGGTCGATGAAACCCGTGTTGTGGAACATGGGGGCGATCACGACAGTGCTGTCGGCGCTGGTCGCGCGGAAGAATAAGCGGAAGACTTCCGATGCCATGCACAAGGCTTGGGTGCTGAGCAGCGCGCCCTTGGGTTCGCCGGTAGTCCCAGAACTGAAGCTGATCAGCGCGGGCGCTTCGCCCGTCACGAAATCGGGCAGATCCTCCTGCGCCGACATGGCCGTGGCCATTTCCAGCGGGAGTACCAATATCGGCGCCTTGGCAAGAAGCGATGTGTGGCGCTTGTCCGCAATCGCCACGCGCGCCTCAAGCAAGCTGACCAGGTCAGCCATCTGCAACGCACTGATGCGATTGTTCGCGGGCACGGCGATGGCGCCAAGGCGCATGACGGCGAGATAGGCGACGACCCATTCGATGACGTTGAGGCCGACGATGATCACCCGGTCTCCGCTCTGCACGCCGGTTGACCGAAGGAAGCGCGCATAGTCTTCCGCCTTGGCGGCGAGAACATGATATTCGACCGATCTTTCACCCTGCCGCAGGGCGATCCGTCCCGGCGTTTCGTCCGCCCAATGGCGAAGCGCATGCCAAAGCGTTTCGAAAGGCGGCATCAGAAACGCGCTCCTTCCCGCACATGGGCCGCGGCCTTCAGCATCTCGGCAAAGCTCCCCTTCTCCCAAGCCTTGCGGGCTTCGGTCAGGTTGGAACTTGCATAGCCCTGATAGGTCCAGCCATCGAGCGGCGTCGTATGGGCGGACAGGATCGGTTCGGCCATGGCCGCCCAGGCCGCCTCCCGAACCCCCGCGACCGCACGCATCAGCGCAACGCGGGCGCGCTGACTGTCGTCGAGTTGGGGATCGTACAAGCGCAGAAAGCTCTCCGTCTCTTCGTCCGTAAGGGTGGCCTGACAGGCGAAGCTCGCCATTTCGAACGCGACCCAGCCCATTCCGGCATAATCCCAGTCGATAAGGCGCAGCCGGTCGCCGACGATGAAATTCTGCGGCACGAGGTCGCTGTGACAAAATGCCCGTGGGGCATCGATAGCGGCGAAAAGCTGCGCGATCTGCCTGACGCGATCATACATGTCCGGAAACTCGGCGGGTCGCACCGCACCTTCCGCATCGCCCAGTTTCACGAAATGCGCCGCGTCCTCAAAGGGCGAAAAGGCGCGCCCGGTGGTAGGCTGCGCATGGAGGCTGCGCAGCGTTTCCACGACATCACCCAGCAGCCCTTCTTCCCGCATGCGCGCGGGCGTCATCACGCCGCCGTTCAGAAACGGGCACAGGAAATGCCCCTCGGGCAATATCGATGCCAGGATATTGGGCGCGAGGTCCGCTCGCGCCGCATCGCTTTGCGCCTGGATGGATGCAGCGCGGTCAACGCCCCAACGCTCCGGTTCGGGTGCGCAGACGCGTAGTGCGAGCGCGTGGCGTGATCCTTCCAGCTTCAGATTGACGTTGCTGCCACCCCCGCTCATCGCACTGACCTGATAGTCGTCGGCAAGATCAGGCAGCGTCCACTGGGACAGGATGCCGGTCACCTGCTCCTGTAGCGCCGGACCAATTTCCGGCGCGAAGCCAAGCTTCATGCCAGACGCGACCGTCACAGCTGGTATCCATGGCTGATGGCGACATGCTTGAGCGCCGTATGCTCCTCGATCGCATGGATCGACATGTCGCGCCCGATGCCCGACAGCTTGAAACCGCCGAAGGGCATTTCCGCCGCGGTCGGGCCATGATCGTTGATCCACACCGTCCCGGCTTCGATCAACGCGGCGCATTTGACGGCGCGATTAATGTCCCGCGTCCAGATTGACGCCGCCAGGCCGTAGGCAACGTCATTGGCCTTTGCGATCGCGTCATCTTCGTCATCGAAGGTGCTGACGACCAGGACGGGGCCGAACAATTCCTCCTGGACGATGGCGGAACGCTGGTCCGCCCCTGTGACGATCGTGGGCGTGTAGAAAGCGCCGCTGCCCTCGCCGCCGGTGACGATCCGGGCACCCTCGCCCACCGCCCTTTTCACCTGCCGCGCAATGCTGTCGCGATGGCGCTGGGACACCACCGGCCCCATCTGGACCGACGGATCGAGGAAGCCATTGCCGACGGTCAGTCCTTCCGCCATCTGCACGAGCCGTTCGGTCACTTCGCCGAACAGCGCCTTCGACACATAGACGCGGGTCGCCGCCGTGCAATCCTGACCTGAGTTGCGAAACGCAGCGCCACGCATCGTCACCACGAACTTGTCGAGATCGGCATCGTCGAACAGGAGCACGGGCGCCTTGCCGCCCAGTTCCAGATGGACCTTCTTCACCATGTCGGCGGCATCGCGCATGATGGTCTTGCCGGTGCTGGTGCCGCCGGTCAACGAAACCATGGCAACGTCGGGATGCCGCACCAGCGCCTTGCCGACACTGTCGCCACCGCCCGTCACGACATTCAGGACGCCAGCGGGGAATATCTCCGCAGCGATGCGGCCTAGCAGAAGGGATGTCAGCGGCGTTTCGTTCGTTGGCTTGAGCACCACGGTATTGCCCGCCATCAATGCCGGGCCAATCTTCCAGCTCGTCAGCCCCATGGGATAATTCCAGGGAGCGATCGCGGCGACGATGCCCAGCGGTTCGCGCCGCACCAGGCTGGTGATGCCGGGCTTATATTCATCGCATACAGGCGCGGTCAGCGCCCTGCCCGCACCCGCGAAGAACCGATACTTATCGGCTGCGGAGAACATTTCCGCCCGCGCGTCGCCCAAAGGCTTGCCCACATCGCGCGCTTCCAGTTCCGCGAACTGATCGGCATTCGCTTCGAGCGCGTCGGCCAGGCGTAACAGCGCCGCTGCGCGATCCTTCGGCGTGGTGGCCGCCCATGATCGACGCGCATCCTTCGCCGCGCTTACAGCTGCATCCACCCCGGCTTCGCCAACATCGACCATTTCGGCGATCTGGTCCCCGGTCGCAGGTTCGATAACCGCTTCCACCTTGCCTTCGCGCCATTCGCGGTTCGCGATCGTGGGAAAGAAATCCAATGACATCGCTCCAGTCCTCTCGAGTCAATTGCAGGCGATCTTGCCGGGCCATCCCCAACAGCGCCATGGGCCGTCTGCCTTGATAAAATTCTGAGACGCTTCGCTCGCGTCGATCAATCCCAATTCCCGAGGATTCGCCAGGAAGCTCGGCCCGCGCGCGGCTGCGGCATCAAGGCGTCTGCGCGTCCTCACCATGCGATCCCCCATTCCGATACAAGCTCCACCCCACTAAAAGGCAAACTGAAATTTCGGACATTAATACGAATATGTATTCATACTAATAGGATTCGAGGAGAATTGTCAATCGGTGGATTAAGCGCATGAATCATCGCATATTTTCCCTATATATGGATCATTATCGCGGAATTTCACGCAATCACATGGCATATTGACAGATTAAGTTTTAGATACGAACATACGTTCACAATAAGAGATGCAGGAGTCGAACCTGCGCTTGTTGATATCTGCTCGATCAACAAAGGGAGCGAAGGGTATGTCGAAGTTGAAAAACCGCTTGTGCAGGCATAGCAGTTCCAGCCTTGGAGCGCTCGCCATGGTGATGGCCTTCCCAGCTGCGGCGCTGGCACAGCAAACGGAGGAACCGGCGGCAGCACCTGCTCCCGTTCAGGGTATCCAGGAAATCGTGGTCACCGCGCAGCGCCGCGAGGAAAATCTTCAAAAGGTGCCGGTATCGGTCACCGCATTGTCGGGATCGGATCTGCAAGCCAGGGCAATCGTGGACAGCACGGACATCGTCAAGCTTGTCCCCGCTCTCAAATATAACGCCTATAGTCCTTCCACGACCGTCTATAATCTTCGCGGCGTATCGCAGAACGACTATTCCGATCAGTTGGAACCACCCGTCGCGGTATATCAGGACGATTCCTATCTGAGTTCCATGGCGACAGCGGGCTTCCCCCTGTTCGATATTGAACGCGTGGAAGTGCTGCGCGGCCCTCAAGGGACGCTTTTCGGCCGCAATGCGACGGGCGGCGCGATCCAGTATATTTCGCGCAAACCCACCAACGATTTTTCGCTCAATGCTTCGGCCACATGGTTCAGCGACGGCGGTTACGCGACGGAGATAGGCGCTGGTGGCCCTGTTTCGGATACGCTTGCGGCCCGTTTCGCCATTGCGCGAGTGCAGAGGGATGGCTTCGTCAAAAGCAACAATCCGGCGATCGGCGACAGTGGCGAAACCGATCAGTTCGCCGGCCGTGTCCAGCTGCTCTGGAAACCCACGCCCAACCTGAAAGTCTTGCTGCGCGCCATGCGATCGCGCGATGACAATTCAATCGCGGGCGGCACCTACACCTACACGCCCGCCGTTCCCGCCGATCATGGCCGCGGCGTGACACAGTCGCCTACCGATGATTTCTGGGGTACTGGCCCCGGCGTCGATCCGAACGGCTATGTGAAACCGGCAAGCTACGGCCTATACGAAAACAACAACAATATCCCGTCCGTCTTCAGCCGGACGATCCAGGCCTATACCGGCCGCATCGACTGGTCCGTTGGCGATGTGACGATCATTTCGATCACCGATTATCAGCGGATGAGAAAATTCTATCGGGAGGATTGTGACGGCACACCGCTAAACGGGTGCATCTTCGCTCCACGGACCAATCTTCGCCAATTTTCACAGGAAATACGCGCCGAAGGGGACACCGGAAGCCTCCGCTGGGTTGCAGGCGTCAACTACATCGACATTGACGGACATTACCAGTCGCATGCCGAATATAATCTGATCGGACTGGATTATTTTTCGACCGGTAATTCCGACTATTCGATCCGCACCAAATCGCCGTCGATATTTGCGCAAGGTACATATGCGCTGACCGACAAGCTGAAGTTGACAGCCGGTGCACGCTATACCCGTGACAAGAAGACCGACGACTACCGTCTCGACTTCACATCGATCACCGGCGGCGTGACCGACAATCAGATCATCGAGTTCAACCCCACTCTCAATCCCGATGATGCCCGCAAGCGCTACAATCTCTATTCGGGCAAGCTGCAACTGGATTATTCGCCAACCGATGACATCTTGCTGTTCGCAGGTGTTACCCGCGGCACGAAGTCAGGGAATTTTTCGGCACCAGTTTCCGCGCCGGTAGTGGTGTCGCGCCTGCCACACGGGCCGGAAGTGCTTTGGTCCTATGAAGCCGGCTTAAAGTCCAAATTCCTGGACAATCGCCTGCGGATCAACGCTTCCGCTTTCTATTATGACTATCATAACTACCAGGCCTTTTCGCTGATCGACCTCGTTCAGACGATCAGCAACCATGACGCCTGGGTCTATGGCGGCGAACTGGAGATAACAGCGGTGCCGGCCGAGGGCCTCAACATTTCGGGCGGCCTTTCCTATCTCAAGAGCAAGGTCAAGGGCATCGGCCTGCCCGACGGCACGACCACCGATAGCCGCCTGCCCCAGGCGCCTCGGTTGTCCGGCAATGCCAGCATCAGCTATACTCTGCCAGTGGGCAGCGGAGACCTGACCGCCCGCCTGGATGGCACGTTCACCAGCGGTTTCTGCTTCAGCGTCGTATGCGCCCCGGTGGAGCGCGAAAAGGCGTATCAGACGCTGGACGCGAGCCTGAGCTACAAGTTCGATCCTTTCACGCTAACCGCGTTTGCGAAGAACGTGACGGCGGAGAAATATCGCACCTATGCGCTTGACGTTTCGAGCCTCGGCTTCCTGGAAAGCATCTATACGCGTCCTCGCTACTATGGCGTGACCTTGTCGGTGAATTACGGGAGGTAAGGAAGAAGGGGGAAAGCTGTTTTGAAGGCTCTCCCCCTTCTTCGTTCGAAGGGCACTGCCAGACCAAATGCACCGCTCGTTATGATAGCGCTGGTAAGCAGGTTCATGCCCCGCCCCCTTAAGCCCGGCAGCCCTCTCCGCTACTTCAACTCTTAGCCTGAAATCATCCGGCCGGTGTGGTGATATGGGCGATCCGAAGTGCGCGCTTACCATGATTGGAAAGCGCGTGTTCATTCTTGCCGATCAGTGTCGTCTTGAGCCGGGGGGAAACCGGAGAAAAAACATGAGGATCGCACTGAGGCCATGCGAAGAACGCGTTGAGCTGCGTCACGAGGCGAACATCCCCGCCACCATGTTCCATGATGGTGTCGGCGTGCCGACAACAATCAAGAACATATCAAGCTACGGCGCGATGCTGTCGGTTCAATACGCTCCACCGCTTGGATCGCAGGTCTCGATCATCACAGACCGGCGCGAACTGCTGGCAACCATCATATGGGCGCGCGATGATAAATGCGGCGTGCTACTCAACTACTCTGTCGATCCAGCCGATTGGCTGGTCTCCGATAGGTAAAAACACCTTATATCGGTGCCACCAATCCGGCAGCAGACCAATATCTGGTGGTCGACCCCGTAATCACGCTGGCGCAAAAGGCCCCGCAGAGCCTCCGCCGTCGATCGGGATAAGAGCTCCATTGATGTATCCGCCTAGGGTTGACGATACGAAATCGACAAGATTGGCCACGTCATCCACCTTCGCGAAACGCGCCAACGGCACAGCCTTTTCCGCATCGTCGAACGCCCAACCAATTTCCGCCAGCAACTGATCGAGCATCGGCGTTTCAACATATCCGGGGCAAATGGCGTTGCAGCGAACGCCCTTCGGGCCATGGTCCAGCGCCATGCTCTTTACAAGTCCCGCGACGGCGTGCTTCGACGCGCAATAGGCGGCGTAGCCCTGGAAGCCATTCAGACCAGCGTCCGACGCGATGGCAGTGAAAGTCCCGCCCCCATTCTCCAGGAATGGGATGATCGCTTTCGCGAAAAGGAACACGCCTGTAAGATTGACGTCGATCATCTTGCGAAACAGCTCGGCCGACGTATCTACAACCGTGCCCGTCGCAGCGATGCCCGCACAGGCGACCGCGGTCGAGGGCCGTCCGAAATCCTTCGCGACGCTTTGGATGAAACCGGCCAGTTGATTTTCGTCGGTCACATCAACAGTAGCCGCGATGCCCTGTCCTCCAGCGCGTTCGATCTGCTCAAGCGTCTCCCTGACTCCATCGGCATTCCGGTCGGCCAGAGCGATGAAGCTCCCGCGTGCGGCGAGCTTCATGGCGACGCCAGCTCCGATGCCTGAGCCTGCCCCGGTGACTACTGAAATTTCCATCGAGGCCCTTCCTTTTACTAGTCGGAGATCAAGCCGCGCTAGACAGCTGACTGCGCAGGCGTACCATGATCCGAGCCCTGACTGGATCGAACGACATCGCGCCCAAACAGAACAGCGATAAAATTGAATATCAGGAGAGATACAGCGGCCAAAACAAAGCCCAGCGTGTAAAGGCCTGTTCTATCGCGAACATATCCCAGGACGAGCGGGTAGATAACGCCTCCGAATATCAGTCCGGTGCCCATGATACAGCCTGTCGCCATTCCGGCCATTTCCAGCCCGACAGCGTCAGCCGCAAGACAATAGGCCAGCGGCAACCCACCATAGGCGAACAATCCGCCCAGCGGCAGCGTCATCGCCAACAAATCATATCGATGCTGATCGACCGCCATCGCCGCGCCCATGAAGGAGAAGACCATCCCTACACCGGAAATCAGCATCAGCGGCTTCCGATGGCCCAGCCGATCTGACAGCAGACCAAAGGTCACGGCCGAAACGACCCCGGCAAACGGATAGAGCGCACCGGCAAACCCGGCAGCGGCTTCGGACCAATGGCCTTCCTCGATCAGAAGCGTGGGAACCCAATAGACAGCGATCGAATATGTGCCCCACACTCCGGTGAGAAAGAGCGCGGCCACTCGCACATTGGCCTGGCGCAGCACGGAGAGATATTGAGTAAGTTGAGAAGGTTTGTCCACGCGCGTGGAAGGATCGGCCCGTGCTGTGGACTCCGGTTCGCGCAGAAGCAGCCAGACCAGACCAGCGATAATCAGAAGCGCCGCCGCTCCCCACAGCGATCCGATGCGCCAGCCCCAGGTTTCGAGGACGTGCGAATAGGCATATCCAGCAAACACTGTGCCAATACCATCAGTGGAAAGCATGATGCCCATGAAAACGCCAAGCCTCTTGGAATGCTCCGCCCAATGCATTGCGATGGTATAAGGTCCGACGAAAAGCAGTGGAATGGCGGCACCCTGAAGAATGCGAACGACAAACATCATTTGATAGGTTGAGGCGAATGAGAATAAACACTGCCCGAGAGCGGACAAGACAAGCCCCGCGACGCAGACATTCTTGGCCCCCCAACGGTTGAAAAGCCCTCCGGCCGAATACACGACGATGCCGCCCGACAGGGCCGTCCCCGATGCCAGGGCGCCAGCCATGGTATAGTCCATGGAAAGATCGCTCATCATTGTCGCGATCTGGGTCGAATAGCCCACATAGGGAAGAAAGATAATGACCGTCGCTATAAAGCAGAGGGCCAGAGCCACCCATGCGCGGAAATCTGGCTGCTTTTTCTCTATCACCTGATCACTCCGTTCGACGTCCGTCAGCGCGGGGGGCTTAGAGCGGGCTGCATCAAATCAGACGCAGCCCGCCACGCTAATTTTGTTTCGGCTCGCGCAAAACCGGCGGCCACTTTTGCACGATGTCCAAGGTGCCTCCCTTCTTACCTGGTGAAGCGGCGAGCCTTGTTGAACAACCGGAAGTCGTCATATTTCTGACCGTAGATATACGGACGATAGTCATGACCGTCATCCAGTTCTTCCCAGAAAGGTATGGTCCAGCAGGAGGCGCCTTCACCATAGGAGACGCCGCCCACTTCGACCACCGGTATGGTGTCGAGCGGATCGACCGCGGTACCGGCGAGCTTGAGCGTGCCCGTGCCCTGCCGCGTAACACGGAAGTCCTCCGCCGTATCAAGGCAGCTCAACACCACCTTGTTCTGGAAGCCCTTGCCGGTCGTGTGCGGCTGCGCCTTCAGCTCGAAATCCTTGACGTTGTTTTGCGCTGGGCCAAGGTCAGCACCGAGTTCGGCCTGAATTTCTATCAGGCGCACACCGTTGCGTTCAGCATAGGCGTAAACTTCATGACCATCGACATACAGGCGAGCGTTACCGGTCTTTTTGCCTTCACCCCACATTTCACGCCCGATGGTGACAGGCATATCGCCGCTGACGAACAAGGTCAGCATGGTGGTGCCAGCTTCACCCTTATATTTGCACGACAGATAGATGATGCCGCAGTCGAATTCGCCACAAAGCGCCGACTGCCAATGCGACACGTTGGCGTAGGCGATCGGTTCGTCGGGAAGATCGAAACAGGGCGGGAGAACCTTACGCAGAAATTCCTGCGTGGTCTTGAACTCAATCGTCAGGGATTCTGTCGTAAATTGCCCCTCCGACAGCAAGCTCTCAATTTCTGCGACTTCCTGGTCTGTTTTGACGAAGCTCATTGACTAGCCTTTCTGTAATTTCTTTCATGAATTCAAAATAAAACTGGATTTCACTTCTCGCCGCCAAACGCTTCCGCATCTGCATAGGGGAACCACCAGAAATCATGAGACGAGCAGCTCGGATCGATCATCACCATCTTCGAGTGCCGGAACTGGTCCAGGCCCTCCGCGCCTAGCTGGCTACCCATGCCGGAGATTTTGCGGCCACCGAAAGGCGCGGCGTTATTGTCCATCAGCGGGGCATTGATCCAGGTCATGCCGCTTTCAAGCTCTTCGATGGCGCGGTGCGTTTCACCAAGGTCCGTGGTGTAGACCGTCGATCCCAGGCCATAGTCCGACCGATTGGCGAGCGTGAGAGCTTCGTCGAAATCAGCGACGCGGCAGATGGACATCACCGGACCGAAGCTTTCAACATTCAGGATTTCGGCGTCCGGTTGGACCTCTGTCAAGACCGTGGGTTCGACGAAGTAGCCAGCGTTGAGGTGAGACGGGCGGGCGCCGCCGGTCGCCACCCGGGCTCCCGCCTCGATCGCGCGCGAGACCAGTCCTTCGTAGCGGCTCCGTTCGCGCTCCGACACCATCGGACCCATATCGACCTTGTCCAGACCGTTGCCGATACGGATCTTCCGTGTCAGTCCGACCACCTTGTCGATGAAGGCATCGTGGATGTCCTGATGGA
The DNA here is from genome assembly GCF_055396345.1 of Sphingobium sp. TomTYG46. Classification (NCBI taxonomy): domain Bacteria; kingdom Pseudomonadati; phylum Pseudomonadota; class Alphaproteobacteria; order Sphingomonadales; family Sphingobiaceae; genus Sphingobium; species Sphingobium sp. TomTYG46. The sequence continues at coordinate 775,828 of NZ_AP027325.1, read as the reverse complement.
TATAAAAGCGCTCGCCCGACGTGCAGACCTGACCCGCATTGAGGTTAGCGGCGAAGACGGCGGCGCGCGCGGCAATGTCGAGATTGGCCGACGGCATGACGATGAACGGATCGTTGCCCGACGTTTCGATCAGAGCCTTCTTGAAATTTTCCGCACATCCCTTCGCAACGGCCCGGCCCGCGCCCACGCTGCCAGTGAAGGCGATGCCATGAATATCCTTATGCGCGACCATCGCGGTGCCGACGCGAACGCCACCCGTGATGAGGCCGATCAGGCCGGGCGGCAAGTGCGGCATCATCGTCTTGAGGAACAGGATCGACGAGACCGATGTGTGGTCGGATGGCTTGAGGATCACAGCGTTCCCAGCACCAAGCGCCGCAGCCGCTTCCCAGGAATAGAGACAGTAGGGGAAATTGAACGCCATGATGATGCCAACGACGCCAAGTGGATGCTTGGTGACCAGGTTCATATGGCCGCCTACGACCGGCCCGACGACACGGCCATGATCGTGGCGGGACACTTCTGCATAATAGCGGAACGCCCATACGGACCATGTAACCTCGTCGAAGGCTTCTTTGTACGGCTTGCCCATTTCGCGAGTCATCGATTCAGCCAGCAACGGCCGGTCGTCCTCAATGGCCTGCGCGACCTTATGAAGCGCTTCGGTACGTTCCAGCGCCGAAAGCTTGAGCCATGCGCGCTGCGCCTGCTTCGCGCTCGCGACCGCCTGATCGAGTTCAGCATCAGTCGCGTCCGACACGCTCGCAACCACTTGTTCCGTTGCAGGATCAATCACGTCAAGCGCGGTCGTCGAAGCACTCCGCCGCAACTCTCCGTTCACCAGAATATGGTTGCTATAGTCCGCAAATGGCTTGAACCCCGACATCAAAATACTCCCAGAAAAACTATGCTGAAGTTCGCCTGCTCTTCACTCCAGCACCCATGATCACGCACCGAGCCAGCCCCCATCGACGGCATAGGTGTAGCCCGTGCAGTAGGATGAGGCTTCGGACGCCAGGAAGAGAGCCGCGCCCCGCAGTTCCTGCGGCTGGGCGTAGCGCTTCATCGGCGTGCGAGCCAACAGTTCGGCCTGGAGGCGGCGAACTTCTGGATCGGGATGATCCAGCTGCTCGCCTTCGCTCAATCCTGTGGCGACATAACCGGGGGCTATCGAATTCACCCTGATGCCCTCGGGAGCCAGCATGGCCCCCAATTGGCGCGTAAGCTGCACGACCCCACCCTTCGCCGCCGCGTAGCCGATGCAGCCCCATTGAGAGTCCGCAGTCACGCCGACGATGGACGCGATGTTGATGATGGAGCCTCCGCCACGACCCTTCATGGCCTTCGCCGCCGCCATGTCGGTGAAGAAGACGCCCGACAGATTGACATCGATCAGCCGACGCCAGAGATCGGCCGTGTAATCCTCCCACGATATAGGAAGATTAGGCTCAGCGATGCCTGCATTGGCGATACAGACATCAAGGCGTCCGTGCCGTTTCATGACGGCATCAACCATGTTGGCAACCGACGCCTCCTGAGACACGTCCACCTGTATTCCATGGGCGGCGCAGTCGCCATCCGCGGCAATCCGTTCAGCTGCCTCTTCAGCGCCAGCACCATCGATATCGGCACAGTAAACAATCGCGCCAGCGTGCGACAGAGCCGTAGCAAGCTCAAAGCCGATACCGCGCCCACCTCCCGTTATGAGAGCCACTCTCCCATCGAGCTTGAACAAATCCATTGTGTTCACGCGCCGCCTGATCCTCTAGCTTCAAAGTTATGAAACTCTGTTCTTTTTTAAGAGTGCGCGCCTTCAAGGCCGCGAAAATTGCTACAGCTGCTGGAAGGCCGACTTCTATAAATGACTAGAGGACGACCATAGCTTATTCGCCCGATGGTGCCGGTTGCGACATTGATCGGCAATACCTCTGCGAGGGTATCACCGTAGCTCTGCCCTTCGGCAAAGGCAGCGAGTCGATGGGGCCAACCTCCTCGACCCTTTTCTCACTTGGACACCCTACCTCTCTCCGCGTTGCCGAGACCGCCGATCAAGCGGCCTTTGGTAGCAGAAGGAAGTTCGTGGAAATGACGCCGATACTGCTGGGAAAAACGGCTCGGATGGTGGAAGCCCCATTTATACGCCAGATCAAGCACGTCGGTCCTGGCACCTTTTGCGAGAATATCTGAACGTACACGGTTCAACCTTTGCGTCAGAATATATCGTTTCGGGCTTAGTGCCGTGATATCGGCAAAACTATATTCCAAGGTGCGCTGACTGACGCGCAGAGCTTCACAAAGCTCTGCGACGGTGAAGTCCTCGGTAATCCTGTCCAGGATATAGTCACGCGCTTTTCGAAAGAGATAGGTTCGTGTGTCGAGCGAGGGCCTGCTGCTCGCCTGAATGTCCAGGTCAGCTACGACGGATCCGGCCGCGAGCGCCACATTTTCACCCCGATCCACCAGTTCAGCGTTGCGCGGATCGTCCGACAAACATTTCAGAAGATCAAAAACGGCTGCGTCCAGCATGGCTGTGCGCTCCGCTGACACCGAAATCCATTTTCTGACCTTGAAATATGTCCGCCAGTCGAAATCGGCCAGCAAAACGTCGAGCAAATCCTGGTCTATCGCCACATAAAAGCCGGAATAATCGCCGCGCACCAGAAAGTGGAGTAACGCCTCATCGGCGCATATCAGTCCGAATTCTCCATTCAGCGCCTGCCCTTCACAAAATGCCTCGCCATTGGAGCGCGCCCGGAAATAGAAGAATTTGCCGGGGGGCGCGCAGAACATCTCCTCCATCGGCAGGTTATATTCTTCCAGCCCTACCGTTACGCCAGCCATTTCCATGTCAAAGAGCGCGCCCTCAAAAAGGCCAGGCAACAGCTGCACATATTGCGTGCGCCAGTTCATCTCCTTGATTTCGGCATGTTCGTCGGGAAAGGATGTAGGACGCCGGGGCAACGGCAAAGGCAGATCGCGTCCCTTTGCAGGACGGATGTGAGGCCAGCCAATGCTATCCAATTCGTCCATTTACGCGCTTCAATTCGCGGGCGATGCGCGGTGGCGCACCCCTATCCCAATTGCATCAGGCTGGCACATTCGTACTCGCCCCGCAACAGCTTGCGGAAAACGGCTAACGACATCCGCAAAGCTGTGACAGCTTTTCAAGCCAACGCACCTTCTGGAGATTCGAGGTGCGGGAAATCCAGTGATGATATCGAGGAAATATTTCAATGTCATATGTGTGGTCGGAAGAGCAGGTTCGCAATTTCCTGGATATTTTTCATAGCGAAAACACCCACACGCACAGCTGCTTCGTAAATGTCGAGTTTGAAACAACAGCAAAGTTCGCGCGCTCCGTTCTGCCACCATGCCTCGACGTTCCTGAAAATCCCACGATCACCATCAGCGTCGGATTGATGCGCGAATCGTTCAAAGGCCGCTTGCAACAAGGAAACGAGGTTCGCGCGGAGGAGGAAATCGGCTGGATCGTGATGAAGGCAGTCCATGAGGGCCGTGAGGGGATATATTCCCTTCAGGAGATCGTCAGCGGCGACTATGAAGTATCATCAGGCCGCGAATTCTGGGGCAATCCCAAGAAGCGCGGATCGGCCCAAATATACAGTGACAGCAAAACGGTTTACGCGTGGGCCGAGCGCCACGGTACGCGAGTTATCGAAATTGAGGCTAGCCTGGGCGACGACTTGCCGACCACCACGGACGAACGTTCCCGCTACTTCACCATTAAATACGACTTTGCGCCAGACGGCTCGGGATTCGCGAGTGATCCTTCCTTGGTCACGCTCAACAACGGATGGGACACACTCTATGGGAAGGAGCTGAACGACGTGCGCGTCGCGCTGCGACCGAATGGCTTCGACCCGGTGGATACGCTTGAACTGGGAAAAATAATCAGCGCTACAATGACCTATGGGGGTGGCGGATACCTGGTCGAACGTGTCGACAGGCTTGAGGGCGGAAAGACATATCTTCCTTATGTCCTGGGCCGGATTTTCGATGAGGCGACCCGTGAGCCGACTAACAAGGGCGCACGGATCTTCACCTGATCCACGCTGGCGCGCCCAGATCCTTATTGGGACGCAGGGAGATTAGGTTTCTTGAAAAATGGGGAGGTCCTGATGGGCCAGGTAAAATATTTCCGGCTGTCGAGCAGCCTTTTTGTCCTCGCAGCATTGACCGCCATGGAGTCCGTGAACGCGCAAGAGGCCCCGTCGCCTCCGGCCTCGGCGGGAGGACAGTTGGAAGAGATTATCGTGACCGCCCAAAAACGGCGGGAGAGGATGCAGGATCTACCCGTTTCAGTGACGTCGATTTCCGGCAGTGCGTTGCAGAACCTGAAGCTGACCGACGCCTCTCAACTCGCGGTCCAGGTTCCCAACCTGACCGTTCAAACGCCCTTCGGTGAAGTACAGCCGATATTCGCGATGCGCGGTGTCTCGCTGGTCGATTATTCGCAGCATCAGCAAGGCCCGATCGGGATGTATGTTGATGAAGATTATAAGGGGGCGGGCGTGTTCCGCGCCCAGCAACTCTACGACATTGACCGGGTCGAGGTTTTGCGCGGGCCGCAAGGGACGCTCTTCGGCCGCAACACCACCGGCGGCGCGGTTAACATCTATACCGTTCAGCCCGACCTCGATGGCGCGGAGGGCTTCGTCACCGCCGGGGCCGGCAACTATGGGCTGCGGGAGTTGACCGCCGCCGTCGAGTTTACGCCGGTCCAAGACGTCTTCGGCATTCGTGCGGCGTTCGATGGCCGCAAGTCCGACGGCTATCTCCACGCGGTTCAGCCGGGACTCAAGAATTTCGCCAACGACGACAGCTATGCGTTCCGGGTCAATACCGCGTTCCGCCCCAGCCCCGATCTCCGCTTCAATCTGGGCTATAGCCGCAGCCGTTCCGACACCCGGCCTGCTGGCTACACGGTGACCAATGTCGGCCCCGAAGGGTTGGGATTTGCCGGTATCTTCAATCAGGGACTTGGCTTCTACGATGTGAATGCAGGCGACCAGGGCTATCTCAAGGTCGATAATGACAGCGTCATCCTGCGCGCCGAGTGGGACATGAGTTCCGACATCATGATGACGTCAGTGACGACCTACGACAAAGGCCGCTTCCGCGCCTATAGCGATGACGACAGCCGCCCCGAAGGCATCCTTGCGGATGGAAGCGACGCCAAGGCCCGTGTCTGGTCGCAGGAAGTTCGCCTCGCTTCGCGGGGCTCGGGACCGTTCACCTGGCTTCTGGGAGCAGCCGCGTCTGATGAGAAAATCAGCAGTGCAACCCGGTACGATTCCTATGCTTCCTTTTCCGAAGACGTTGCCGGAACGCCGATCTGCCTGATCGATAATGTGACGGGATGCGTGTACACCAATCAGTTCAGGATGAAGCGCCGCAGTCTTTCCGCATTTGGACACACGACCTACAAGTTCGACAATGGAATAGAGGTTCAGATCGGCCTCAGATATTCCAACGATCGCACGGACATCAATGAATATAAGGCCTATCTGGGCTATTTCGATCCGGCGACCGGCGCCCCGGTTTATGGCGTCAGCACCTTCATCGAGGGACCGCCGCAAGATCGCTTCACCAACCGCAATCTCAGTGGCAAGGCGGCACTGCGCTACAGGCTTACAAGCAACGCCAGCGTGTATGCCAGCTTCAGCCGAGGCTATCGATCGGGCACATTCAATGGCTACGCCTATTTCGATCCCGCCGAGATCACGATCGTCAAACCGGAAATCCTCGACGCTTTTGAAATCGGAGCCAAGAGCGAGCTATTCGGCAGAAAGCTCCGACTGAATGGCGCGGTCTACTATTACAAATATAGGAACCAGCAGTTCCTCGACGTGACGGATCAGGGACTGGAGATTCTGGTGAACGCGCCGCGCAGCCGCATATGGGGCGCGGAACTGGAGGCGGCGGCCGCACCCACCCGGAACCTGACGCTCAGCGCGGGGATCGGCTACACCAACGGCAAATTCCAGGATCTGACGCTCAGCGGGATCGTCCTCGACGGCAACAGGCTGACTTCGGCGCCGCGATGGACGCTGAACGGCGCGGCGGACTGGAAGTTGCTTCAGGACACCGACGCAGCGTTCGCGATCCATATGGACGCGCGCTATTCGAGCCTTCAATATTTCGACGCCTTCAACACAGCCGATATATCACAACCTGGCTACTGGCTGGTCAACGGTCGGCTCACCAAGCCCATCGGAAATACCGGTCTGGAAATTGGGTTATGGGTCAAGAACCTTCTGAAGAAACGCTACTATGCTTATCTCGTCGACTACAAATCGTTCATGAACGCCAACCTCGCCACACCGGGCGCACCCCGGACATATGGCGCCGATATTTCGTTCCGTTTCTGATATCCGCGTTGATTTCGCAGTCAGGAAAAACAAGACAAGTGAGAGGGTTCGATCCGAAGCGATCAGCCTTTGGTATAAACGGGATCCAGCATTGACAACGTCCACGGAAGACACTGCCACCTCCGGCGCTCTATCTCCCTTAAAGGCGGTAGCTCTTGGCTTCGCAGCGATGCAGGTTGGGCCATGTCTGGCGAGCGTCCCGACGCTGCTGCTTCAGTTCGGAGACGCTGGCTCCTGGATCAGTGCGCTGATGACGCTGGGGGTCGCGCTCCTCATCGGGCGTGCGATCACGACCTTCGCCAGCCGATATGTCGTTAGCGGGTCACTCGTCTCCTATGCCGAAATCGCGTTTGGCAACTGGGGGCAACGGGTGGTGGGCGTCTCGCTCATGCTCGGCTATCTCGGCGTGATCGCGATGATCGTAAATGACGAGATATATTATCTGACGAGCCTGCTGTCCGAGACCGGATTTCCCCAGGCGACGAGCTTGCCGTGGCAATGCGCCTTAAGTCTCGTCGCTTCCGCCTTCTCGGCATTTTTTGCTTATCGCGGCCCTGATTTGTCCGCCCGCGTCGCAGGATTGCTCGCCCTGATCAGCTTGCCGGTCATCATGGTGGTAATGCTCCTCGCCTTCTCCAACCATCCAGCCGGATTCTTCGATCAGTTCAACACGAGCAAATTCGATGCCGGAGGAATACTCGCGGGGGCGGTATGGGGCATGGCGATCTATGTCGGTTTCGACGGCCTGACTTCGGTGGCCTCGGATACGGTGAATCCACGGAAAAATGTTCCTCGCATCCTGACCTACACCCTACTTTTATGCGGGGTGACATGGTCTCTGGGATCCTTGCTTCAATATTCGGTTTTAGCGCCGCACATGAACGACATTCTCGCCGGCAGAACGGCTATATCTGTCCTTGCAGCGCAGGCGGGCCTGCCGGGCCTCACGGCCGAGTTCGATCTTGTGGTCGGCGCCTCGGTCGTCGCATCGACGATCGCGTTCTTCAATTTCGCCGCCCGCATCGTGGCGACGGCGGCCCAGGATTCGATGCTGCCAGCCTCGCTGGGGATCATCGACCCTGAAAGCCATGCCCCTCGCCGCGCGATTTTGCTGGTCGGCGTTATCGGCGCGATCGTGCCAATGCTGATAAGGCTGAGCGGAGCCGAAAGCCCTATCGAGGCCATCACCACACTGGCCAGCATCGTGATCAATTTCTGGCTGCTGCCCTATTTCCTGATCAGCCTGGGCGCGATCCTGATCCTGCGCCGGGAATCCGTCGCCAGCTTCGCATATTTGATGCCACCGGCTGCCGGAGCGCTGCTTCTCATTCTCGTGGTCGCTCAGAACTTTATCGCGCGAGAGGGAAAGTGGCACATGCCCGTGATCGCGGCCACTATCCTCGCGGTCGCGTTGGGGCTGCTCAAACTTGCTGACCGGACCCGGCAATCGCAAGACTTGAGAATGCATCCCAGTCCAGAATAAAAAAGGCGGCCCTGCCGAACAAGTCCGGGAGGGCCGCCAATCAGAGAGGAGATGGAACGTCAGAAATCTTTGCGAAGCTCAATGCCATAACGACGCGGAGGAACGTAGGTGACAATTCTGGTTCCAAACAGCGCGATATAATCGAACGCGGAGACCTGCTTTGCGGCATTGGTAAAGTTCTTCACGAACGCAGCAATTTCGAAGCCATTGCGCGAAAAACTTACGCGAGCGTTGTGCAGCGTAGCGGCGGGAAGAAGGTTCATCGCATTGTTGTCAACCGATGAGTAACGCTTCGACTGATAGCTGAAATCATATACGAAGGCGAGCTGGCCGTTGCCGATGTCGAACGACTTGCGAGCCAGGCCATTGACGGTCCACTTGGGCGCATTCACCGCACCCTGATCAATAACACCGCTATAGCTGGTGTTCACATCGTAAATTTTCGTATGAAGATTTGCTACGCCAAATTGAAGATCGAGGCCTCGCATGGGTGTAATAGACAGTTCCATTTCACCACCATACATATAGGCATCATTGTTGGTGACGAAAGATGTCAGACCTTGAAGCTGGAATGCCTGGAAGTCGGAATAATCATAATAGAATGTGCTAAGATTCAGGCGAACGGCACGATCAAATAGCTTCAGTTTCGATCCTGCTTCGTAGGCAATCATTGTTTCAGCGCCAAAGGGCGTCTGATCGAGCGTAGTCGTCCCGCCAGCATTGCTATTGAAACCGCTGCCTTTCACGCCTCGCGAGACGCTGGCATAGAGCAGCGCGTCATCACTGGCGGTGTAATCGAGCTGAAGGCGACCGCTCCACAGCCATTCTTTCTTCTTCGCGGCGCGACCGACAGTCGCCTCCGAAAAATCATATCCCAGCAGCGGAGGATTGTAGACGGTGTTGGTGACCCCGTCTCCCAACTCATTATAATATACCTGCGAAGAAAAGCTCTTGGTGTCGTGCAGCACCCGCCCGCCGACGGTCAGCTTCAGGCGATCGGTCAGCGCATAGTCACCCTGTGCAAACGCCGAATAGGAACGGACATGCTGGTCGAAGACGTTGCTGATATCGAACGCGAACTCCGTACCAGCATATGCAGGGAATGAATAGTTCTGATAATTGGACTGCTTTATATCCAGAAAATATACACCACCGGTGAAGTTAAACCTGTCGCCCACTTTCGACACGCGAAGCTCTTCGGACCATTGGTTCAAATTCTGGCCGCTGGGAAAATAGCAGGCATTCAGGGGCGTGCCATCGCAATCCTCTGCATAGGCGAATTTGAAATCTGTGTAGTTGGTAAGGGAAATAAGACTAATTTCGTCCGAGGCGTTCCATTCAAGGCGCAAGGTCGGTGAAATACGCTCTTTCTTCAGATAGCCGACGGCGTTGAACGCCGTCTTGCGCGCGTCGGGATAGGGATCGCGATATCCCGTGGCGTCGTTCCCGGGGCCAGTGCCATATGCATCCACATCAGCGGGGAGGAGTTGCGGCGTGCCATTCACCAGATAGGCTGGCTGGGAGTCATAGGTGCCGATCCTTGCGCGCGGATTGCGATCATAGGAGATTGCGAAATAGGCTTTGAAATTGTCGCTCAGGTCCCGCTGGATCTGCGCGCGCGCGCCAAAGAATTTTTGCGCATTCGTGTTTGGACCAGCCGCGTTCTTCCACCAACCATCCGAATAGTCCAGCATACCGGAAATGCGGAACTGCGTCTTGTCGTCCAGCGGACCGCCGACGGCGCCCTCCAGGCGCTTCTGATCATAGTTGCCGATCGTGGCCGACACGAACCCTTCAAACTGTTCTGTCGGCTTCTTGGTGATAAAATTGGCGAGGCCGCCAGTGGAATTTCGACCGAACAGCGTCCCCTGCGGGCCGCGCAGAATTTCTACACGCTCCAGATCATAGACAGGGAAGTTGGTTTCATAGGGCGAGCTGACGTAAATATCGTCGAAATAGATAGCGTTGGGCGATTCCTGATTGGTCGAAAAGTCGGTCGCCGCGACGCCCCGCATCGTCAGGTTGCCGTTGAGCCCCGAACCGCCGCTCGATTCAAGCACGACGCCCGGGACTTTGGAAGCCAGTTCAGTGGCCGACTGGACCCCCATCGCCTGCATCTGGTCGGACGAGAAGGCAGAGATCGAAAGGCCGACCTTGTCGAGCCGCTGCTCACGTCGCTGTGCGGTAACCACGATGTCGCCGGCCAAGCCATCGGGCTGGGGAGCACTCGCGTTGGCACCCTGTCCACCCTGTTGGGCCAGAGCATAAGCAGGAACCATGCTGATACCGATCGCCAGCGCTGCTATCGAAGCCCGCATCGCGCGCGCGCCCCATGTCTGGAAAAGATCTTGCCCTTTACTCAAGGATTGCAAAGCATAGAAGCTGTTGTGATACATTGGATAAACCCCCGGATCGTTGTTGGGCGCGGTCCCGATCGCCAAATTTGAGACGGCCCAGAGGATCAGGCTGACGAAATTGTTATACAATACCCTGTGAAGGGTAGCTTATGCTTGCCTGAACAGTGCTGGCTTGCCATCGGGAAACAGCCAACCCTTTATTATCGCGCTTTACGATCCAATTGCTCTGGATTTCTTTACGCCCTAACCCCCTGGCTGCCGCAGCACCGCGTTGCGGAGGCGGTGCAAGCAAAACCAGGTTCCGGCCAGTATGAGCGGCGTCGCAATGGACAGGATCGCCGAAGCGTGCAGAGCAGGCGCGAAGGGCTCTATCCCTTCAAGCATATGCCCCAACAGCGACACGCCATAATAGCTGATGGCGACCACGGACAATCCCTCCACCAACTGCTGGAGCCTCAGCGTCATGCTGGTGTTTTGTTCGAGCGAGGCCAGGAGTCTTGCGTTCTGATTTTCGATCCGCGTTTCGATGCGGGTCCTCAGCAAATTGGAAAGATGGGTCGCGAGGTCAGCGATCTGGCGCGACCGTTTGGTGAAGCTCGCACATGTGCGCACCGCGGGAAGAAAGCGACGCTGGGTAAAATCGGTGAGCGACTGGCATCCCCTTATTGGCCGGGGAGCCAATTCGGCCAGCCGCTCATCAACCAACTGAGCATATGCTGCGGTCGCACTCATCCTATAATTTGTTGCGCCGGCGAGGGCGCCGATCTCCAGCGAGAGCTGACACAGCTCGTTCAGTAGATCGTCGTCGCGGACTTCTGGATGACTCAGCATCTGGCCAAGGTCTCGCAGCTTGGCTTCGGCATCGCGCAGCAATCGCGATTGTGCTTGGGCCACCGGCAGGCCCATAAGGGCCAGATTACGGTAATTTCCCAGTTCCTGAAAACGCTGCACGGCACGTGTTAGGTCGCCGTCACTGGCGCCGTTTGCAGCTACAAGAAGCCTGCCATATCCATCAGGACCGATACGAAAATCGGACCAGATGCGAATACCGTCACCTACATGGCAGGATACCAATTCATCGCCGACGAACGCCATATCCTCCAAGCGGGTTTGAGCCTTCTCCTCGTCTTCGACGATCTGGATCCTGGTTGCGCGTATCGCGGCGCCCGGCAATTTTTCCATTTGTGAAACAACGTGGTCCGTCGAGTCCGCTTGGCCGGGGTCTATAAAAAGAGTGACGGTGCTTGCTTCGCTGTGGCGCTCCCAAGTGTAGGCTATCCCGTCATGCAACGTTCCCGAAACATGGCTGGCGCCGGGTAGACAAGCTGGATTCCCGCTGAATTGAGCGACGAAATCGCATTCCTGCGCCCGATCGCCTTCATCCAGAATGTTCAGTATCTGCACGATCTCCATCGACGCTGAAAGCCTTGGCCAGCGCCGCAAATGCATTTCTCCGACGACCCGCTTGCGGAGCTCATGTTCTCTCACGCTCTATGCCCCCTCACTTGGCCATCACCCTATAACGCCCTTCTCGCAACGGCATCCACAGATTCGGCCCTTCCGAAAGTCCTAGCTGGCTTAGGTGGACCACGCCCCTCCCCCTGCCAGCATAATACTACCCCGGTCGGGGTATTGTTACACCAGCGCGCCGCCAGCACTATCCCATCCACACAATAGATTTCTTCCTGATGGGTGCGTCGTTCCAATAGCGGATAAGCAGTTTGCCGGACAATCAAACGCTCCGATCAGAATTTACAGACCTGTTGCCGGGTGATGACTTGGATAGACGGGCGACCTCTTCACATGCGCATGTGAATACCTCTGCGCACTCACTACATCGCAGATATCTGGAGTGTTTTCCGTGACGTCATATCCGAGTTCCGCCGAAGTCGTAATCATCGGTGGCGGCATCGCAGGATGCTCCATAGCGTACCATTTGACCAAGCTGGGCATTTCGGACGTAGTTCTGTGCGAACGCAAGCAACTGACCTGTGGCACAACCTGGCACGCGGCGGGATTGGTCACACAGCTCCGCGCAAACCGGCGGATGACAGAGCTTGCCTATTATACGGGACAGCTGTTCGGACAGCTGGAAGCCGAGACCGGCATGGCAACCGGCTATATGCAACGGGGTTCGCTGCGCCTCGCCAAGACGCCCGAACGGCTCGAAGAGCTTGCCCGCGGCGCATCGATGGGGCGCAATTTCGGCCTGCCTGTTGAACCTGTCACCCCTGGCCAGATCAAGGAACGCTGGTCGCCAGTAAACATCGACGGCATCGTCGGCGGTTTCTGGTTCCCCAATGACGGTCAGGTCAACCCCATCGATGTAACGATGGCTTATGCAAAGGGCGCGCGCATGGGCGGCGCCAAGATTCTTGAGCAATGCCTGGTCAAGAACATCATCGTCGAAGGCGGCAAGGCGGTCGGCGTCATGACCGAGCAAGGCGAAATCCGGGCCAAGAAGGTCGTCATCACCGGCGGCATGTGGTCGCGCGATCTGGCGGCGCAAATCGGCGTAAGCCTTCCCCTGCATGCCGCAGAGCATTTCTACATCGTCACCGAGGCTATCCCGGAACTTCCGCGCAACCTGCCGGTCATGTTCGTCACCGACGAACACGCCTATTATAAGGAGGATGCAGGGAAGCTCCTGCTCGGCTGCTTTGAGCCGAACGCCAAGCCTTGGGGCATGAACGGCATCTCACCCGATTTCTGTTTCGATACGCTGCCCGAAGATTTCGACCATTTCGAACCCATCCTCGAACTCGCGGTGAACCGTGTGCCGCTGCTGGCCAATGCGGGTATCCAGCTGTTTTTCAACGGACCTGAAAGCTTTACTCCCGACGACCGCTACCTGCTGGGCGAAACACCAGAGGTGCGCGGCCTGTTCACCGCCTGCGGGTTCAATTCAGTGGGCATCCTGTCTTCGGGCGGCGTCGGCAAGGTTCTTGCGGACTGGATCAATGACGGCATGCCACCAGTAGAGTTGGTCGATGTCGATGTCCGTCGCACGGTCTCGTTCCAGACCAACAAGAAATATCTTCACGACCGGACGACGGAAACGCTCGGCGCAATGTACAACATGCATTGGCCCAACCTGCAGATGGAGACCGCCCGCAACGTTCGCCGCAGCCCCTTCCACGATCGCCTGATCGCCAAGGGCGCCTGGATGACCGAAATGAACGGGTATGAACGACCCGGCTTCTTCGGCAACGCAGGAACGACACCGAAAGTGGAATATTCCTATCATAAGCCGAGCTGGTTCGACGACACTGCTGCCGAATGCCGCAATACGGCGGAGAATGTCTCAGTCTTCGACCTAAGCTGCTACGTCAAATATCTCATGGAGGGCCGCGACGCCCTCAAGGTGCTCAACAAGCTTTCCGCCAATGAAATCGACGTCCCGGTCGGTAAGCTGGTCTATACCCAATGGCTCAATCCCAAGGGCGGCATCGAGGCCGACGTCACCATCACGCGCCTGTCCGAAACGTCCTTCATGATCGTCACGATCGCCGCCTCCCAGCGCCGCGACATGGCCTGGCTGAAGCGGCATATTCCGGATGACGCGCATGCCCATGTGGTCGACATCACGTCCGGATTACCCATGCTGGCCGTAATGGGTCCTAAGTCACGCGAACTGTTGCAGAAGATATCGCCCGCCGACTTCTCCAACGAAGCCTTTCCTTTCGGTACCAGTCAGGAAATCGACCTTGGCTATGCGAAGGTCCGTGCCAGCCGCGTCACCTTTGTGGGTGAACTGGGTTGGGAACTCTACATGCCGGCTGAGTTCGCCCAACATGTGTATGATGTCCTTGTCGAAGCGGGAACGGAGTTCGGACTTCGCGACGCTGGCTTCTTCGCCCTCAATTCCCTCCGCATGGAAAAGGGTTATCGCCACTGGGCGCACGACATCGGCGAGGAGGATACTCCGCTGGAGGGCGGCCTGGGTTTCGCGGTCGCGCTGGACAAGCCCGGCGGCTTCATCGGCCGAGATGTGCTTCTGCGTCAGAAGGAAGCAGGCAAGCTCACCAAACGCCTCGTCCAGTTCAAGCTGAAGGACCCGCACGCCCCGTTCGTCTTCCACAATGAACCGCTGTGGATCGGTGACCGGATAGTCGGCGACATCTCTTCGGGAGCTTATGGCCATCGCATCGGGGCTTCGCTGGGGATGGGTTATGTCCATCACGAGGATGGCGTCGACAAGGCGTTTCTGGAAGCGAGCAGCTTCGAGGTCGAGATCGCATGGAAGCGGCATGAGGTGGAGGCGCAGTTAGGCCCCTGGTATGATCCAAAGGGCCTGCGCATCAAGGCGTGAGCCGCCCAAGCCACCTTTCTCACATTAGCAGCGGCATCTTGAAGGCGCTTTAGCGTCGCCGGGAGGATATCATGCGCATTCTCGTTCCCGTGAAGCGGGTCATAGATTTCAACGTAAGGCCAAGGGTCAAGGCAGACGGAAGCGGCGTTGACCTTGCCAACGTCAAGATGGCCATGAATCCCTTCGATGAAATCGCCCTTGAGGAAGCGATCCGCCTCAAGGAATCGGGTCAGGCTGCCGAGGTCATCGCCGTGTCCATCGGCCCCGCCAAGGCGCAGGACACGCTGCGTACGGCGCTGGCCATGGGGGCGGACCGCGCCATCCTTGTCGAGACGGACACGGACGTCGAACCACTCGCCGTCGCGAAGATTCTGAAAGAGATCGTGACGGAGACCGATCCCGCTCTCGTCATCCTCGGGAAACAGGCGATTGACGACGATGCAAATCAGACCGGACAGATGCTCGCGGGGCTGCTGGGCCGACCGCAGGGCGCCTTTGCAAGCCGGATCAGCGTCGATGGAGACGCAATCAAGGTGACGCGGGAGATCGACGGTGGCCAGGAAACGGTAAGGCTCACCCTTCCAGCGATCATCACTGCCGATCTCAGGTTGAACGATCCGCGCTACGCCTCGCTTCCCAACATCATGAAGGCGAAAAAGCAGCCTGTCACGATCATGAGTCCCGCGGATTACGGGGTGGATTGCACCCCGCGCATCAAGACCCTGAAGCTGGCCGAGCCGCCAGCGCGCTCCGCCGGTATCAAAGTCGCCGATACGGACGCTCTGGCCGTCAAAATCAAGGAACTGGGGGTTGCCTGAGATGAGAATTCTCCTTTTGGTCGAGCATGATAATGGCGCGGTAAAAGACGCTACCCTGTCCGCTGTCACGGCCGCCGCCAAACTCGGTGCTGTCGACTTGCTGGTGGTCGGACTTGCATGCCATGGCGTGGCAGAGGCGGCTGCGGCGATCGCGGGTATCGATAAGGTCCTTCTGGCCGATCACCCCTGTTACGAGCATGCACTGCCGGAAAATGTTGCACCGCTGGTGGCGGCCCTCATGACCAACCACGATGCATTTCTCGTGCCCGCGACGAGCATGGGGAAGAATGTGGCGCCGCGCGTCGCCGCGCTGCTTGATGTCATGCAGATTTCGGAAATCCTCTCCGTGGAAGGAGAAAGAATCTTCACCCGCGCGATCTACGCTGGAAATGTCATCGCGACCGTCGAATCCACAGATCCCAAGCTGGTGATCACCGTGCGGAGTTCGGCCTTCCCCATGGCGCCCACGACAGGCGGTTCCGCTGTCATTGAGGAGGTTTCCATAGGGGGGGACGCCGGTCTGTCCACTTTTGTGGGTGCGGAAATCGCAAAGCTGGAACGCCCTGAACTGACCTCCGCCAAGATAGTGGTTTCCGGCGGCCGCGCGCTCAAGGATGCGCAGACGTTCGAGCAGATCATCATGCCCCTGGCCGACAAGCTCGGCGCGGGCGTGGGCGCCAGCCGCGCCGCCGTCGATGCGGGCTATGCCCCCAACGATTATCAGGTAGGGCAAACGGGCAAGATCGTTGCTCCCGAACTTTATGTCGCGGTCGGCATATCGGGCGCGATACAGCATCTGGCTGGCATGAAGGACAGCAAGACCATCATCGCCATCAATCAGGATGTGGACGCGCCGATTTTTCAGGTCGCCGATATCGGGCTCGTCGCCGATCTTTTCACCGCCGTCCCTGAACTGACCGCGAAGCTGTGAAGCCCACGCCGGGCAACTGGGCATAGAATTTTGGAGAAGAATGTGACGACCGATATCCTCACCGTATCCTGTCCGTCAAAGCGGGGGATCGTGGCCGCCATTTCCAGCTACCTGGCAAGCCAGGGGTGCAGCATTTCGGATTCCTCGCAATTCGATGATGTGGAAACCGGCACCTTCTTCATGCGGGTCAGCTTCATCTCCGAAGAAGGGAAGGCGCTTTCGGAGATCGCGGAGGGTTTCACGCCGATCGGCGCAGAATGGAATATGAATTTCGAGTTTCATGATTCCACAGTCAGGATGAAGGTCATCCTGATGGTGTCTCGCTTTGGACATTGCCTGAACGACATTCTGTATCGCTGGAAGATCGGCATGCTGCCGATCGACATCGTGGGCGTCATCTCCAACCATTTCGATTATCAGCATCTCGTACTGAGTCACGATCTGCCGTTCCACCATATCAAGGTGACCAAGGATAATAAGGCTGAAGCGGAAGCCGAACTGATGGCGATCGTCGAGCGGACGCAAGCCGATCTCATCGTCCTTGCCCGCTATATGCAGGTGCTTTCGGACGAACTGTGCCGCAGGATGCCGGGCCGGGTCATCAACATCCATCACAGCTTCCTGCCCGGCTTCAAGGGTGCGAAACCCTATCACCAGGCCCATAAGCGCGGCGTAAAACTGATCGGCGCCACCGCCCATTATGTCACCGCGGAACTGGATGAAGGCCCGATCATCGAGCAGGAAACAATAGCCGTCACCCATGCGCAGAGCGCGGACGATTATGTATCCATCGGACGGGATGTGGAGAGCCGCACATTGGCCCGCGCGATCCACGCCCACATACATCATCGCGTATTTGTGAATGGCGACCGGACGATCGTTTTTCCCGCCAGTCCGGGCAGCTACGCCGCCGATCGCGTGGGCTAACCATGGCGAAAATCATTGACGGCAAAATGATGGCCGAGGACATTCTGGAGACCGTTCGCCGCGACGTGGGCGCCTTTCGGACGCGCTGCGGCATCGCGCCCACCTTGGCGGTCATTCTGGTGGGTGATGATCCGGCGAGTCATGTCTATGTCTCGCGCAAGTTGAAGGCCTCCAAGCGGGTCGGCATAGGGTCGATCGAGCGGCGCCTGCCGAGCGAAACGACCCAGGACGCCCTTCTGGCGGAGATCGATGCGCTGAACATCGATCCCACCGTGCATGGCATATTGGTCCAGCTACCGCTGCCGCAGCACATTGACGCAGCAGTCGTGCTGGACCGCATTTGCCCGTCGAAGGATGTGGACGGTTTCCACCCCGTGAATGTCGGCCGACTGTCCACGGGCACTCAGGGCCTGATCCCCTGCACACCGCTCGGTTGTCTTCTTTTGCTTGAAAGCGTGGTGCAGGACTTCTGTGGCCTGAAGGCTGTCGTCATCGGAAAGTCCAACATCGTCGGCAAGCCTGTCGCCCTGCTTTTGCTGGAAAGAGAATGCACCGTCACCGTCACGCACATCAACACGCGTAATCTGCCATCCATCGTCTCAACCGCCGACATCGTGATTGTGGCCGCAGGCAGCCCGGGTCTGGTGCGCGGCGGCTGGGTCAAGCCCGGAGCGATCGTGATAGACATCGGCATCAACAAGATTGTCGACAAGGATGGCCGGAGCATCATCGTGGGTGATGCGGTGACTTCAGAGCTCGATCATGCCGCAGCCGTCACCCCTGTGCCCGGCGGCGTCGGGCCCATGACCATCGCATGTCTGCTTTCGAATACCGTCCGCGCAGCCAACATGATGACGGCTGGTTGCTCACCGGATGTTCAGGGGACCATATCCGCCTCTCGCGTGGCTTAGTCGCGCAGGCAAGTTAGTTGCTGCGGGGCGCCTGCCCATATTGGAGCAACGGATCGGCATCCAGGCCGACATTCACTTCCCCAACCACGTCGATGAACAGCGAAAACAGTTCCGCCATCGAACTGATATCCAGCTTGGCGTAAATATTCCTCCGATGCACCTTCGCCGTGCCCTCGGCCATTTTCAGCCGTTTGGCGATCACATCTATCGGATATCCTCTAAGCATCATCTGAACGACTTCGAACTCGCGATCGGTCAACAAGGAACGGCCGAAATTATCGCGGGCTCTTTTCAGATCGTCGTGCAGCTTCACTTCTTCGGGCGAAGGAGGAACAAATAGTTTCGGGTCGGCAAAATGGCGCCAGCTCGAAGAAAGCGTTCCGAAGACAATCGGAGCAATCGCCTTGGCCAGTTCCAATTCCTCATCCGAATAACGCCCCGCATCACGGGACCGGGCGAAAGAAAGCAATATGTGCCCACCCTGCCCGTCCGACATGCAATAGCACATCTCATCGACAAGATCGGTGTCAACATAGTGCCGAACGAAAAAATCGCTGGTTTGAAAATCATCCTGATCTACCACGTCCTTAAGACTGATCGCCTGATTTTCAATGGACCGCTCAATGGCAAGATAGAATGGATCGGTAAGGTAAAATCCGTTTTTATAGTCGTTGATCTGCTGCTGCCTGACAGATTTCGACGTACGATGTTCGACGACCTCTGGCCCAACATTTTCACGAAAATGAAACAACATCATCTCGTCTGATCGGAGCGCGGCGGAGAACATGTCAAATAGCGCTTCTGCTCTCGCCTTACCTTCCAAAGCGATAAGCTGGGCGATCTTGCCATTCCACTCAGGGGAAGCCAGATATTCCAGTGACAACATTTCAGACATTTCCCCCTGCCCTAACTTCAAAACGAAACATGTTCAGGCAAACACATCCCGGCCAGCCTGTTGAAGACGCATCAATATGCCGGGTCCGCGCTGAATTGCGCCGCTAGCCAGCGCCTGAAACGGACGATTGATGGGTCCGACCACCGATTGGCGGGACCCCTGAAAACATAGGCTCCCAGTGTCACAGGCACGAATTCCTTTTCACGAGGCACCACCTTCACCAGTCTACCCGCCGCAAGATCTTCGGCAATGAGATAGTGATTGCCAAGCGCGATCCCTTGGCCCGCGCGCGCGGCGGCCAGCGCCAGATGGGCATGACCATATCTGCCGGTCGGGGTGTTCGGCGGAAGATCGATAGATTGCGCCTTCATCCACATGCGCCATTCCACATCGCTGCGTTCCTCGATCAGCGGCAATGTAGCCAGGTCTTCCGCCGATCGGATATTGTCGCCCCAGCGAGAGACGAACATCGGCGAGGCCAGCGGAAAAACATGCGGCCTCGCCAGTTCAAGCGTTCGCACACCGCGCTTCCGGTCCAGCGTCTGGCAATCGCCAATATATCGAATGTCGCCATCAACGGCGTTGTTCGAGAGATCAAGGAGCCCTTCTTCCGAGCGAAGATCGACCGGCGGCATTCCGTTCCGACCCGAAGACATTGCGAGCCGCGTAGCCAGCCAATGCAATGCCAACCCCCCGACGCAGGATATCACAAGCTTGCCATCGGTCCTGCCCCGAACGGCATCCGTTGCTTCCCTCAATTCATTGAAAACCTTCACCAAACGGCCATGATAATCAACGCCGACCGCTGTCAGCTGCCCGCTTTCCCGGTCCAGCAAGGTAACGCCCAAACGCTCTTCCAGCCCCCTTATGTGACGGCTCACTATGGCATGGCTTACGCCAAGGGCCTTCGCTGCTCGTCGGATACCGCCCAATCGGCCCACTGCCTCAAAGGCCCTGAGAGCGGAGAAAGGAGGCAATGGTGAATTCATCGCGTTCAGCCATAGGAGTGGATGGTGACCTGAGGTTACCAATGCGGCCGCCGAAAGCAACTGCTTCCGGGATGCGGAATTTCCTAATGTGTCAGCATCAGGACAGATTCCAGAAACCATCATGAAGGTCGTCAGATGCGGAACGCCGAATATAACGCCCGTCGCAAGGAAGCCATTCCGCAGGGCGTCGCAACCGCCACCAATATTATCGCCAGCAGGGCCGAGAACGCCACCATCTGGGACGTCGAAGGCAATGCCTATATTGATTTTGCGGGCGGGATCGCGGTTCTCAACGTGGGCCATCGTCACCCCAGGGTGATCGCGGCAGTTCGCGACCAGATCGACAAATATACGCACACTGCATTTCAGGTGGTTGCCTATCCGCCTTATATCGAATTGGCTGAGCGGCTGAACGCTTTGGCGCCCGTCGATGGCGATGCCAAAACCATCTTTTTCACGACCGGCGCGGAAGCGACGGAAAACGCAGTCAAGATCGCACGCGCCGCCACCGGCCGCCCCGGCATCATCGCCTTTGCGGGCGGCTTCCATGGCCGGACCCTGCTGACGTCCGCCATGACCGGCAAGGTTTCGCCCTACAAAAGGGGCCTTGGACCCTTTCCGGGGGAAATCTACCATCTCCCTTATCCCAGCCCGACCACCGGAGTCAGCATTGAGGAAACGCTCAAGGCTCTCAACTTCCTGTTTGCGGCCGACATCGAACCGGAACGCATCGCGGCTTTCATTATCGAGCCGGTTCAGGGCGAAGGCGGTTTCCACAGCCCGCCGCCTGAATTTTTCCAGGCGCTTGATGATATCCGTCGTCGTCACGGCATATTGGTGATCGCGGACGAGGTTCAGACCGGCTTCGCGCGAACGGGGAAGATGTTCGGCATTGAACATATGCCGATCAAGCCCGACCTCCTTACCGTCGCGAAGTCGCTGGGCGGCGGCTTTCCGATTTCCGGGGTCATAGGGCGCGCTGATGTGATGGACGTCATCGGCCCAGGCGGTCTGGGGGGCACCTATGGCGGCTCTCCCGTCGGGCTGGCCGCAGCCTTGGCCGTGCTGGATGTGATCGAGGATGAGCATCTCCTCGATCGTGCCAATGTTATCGGCCACAGAATTCGCGAACGCATTGCGCTGTTCGCTGAGGACAAGAATCTGGTGAAGATCACCGGCCTGCGCGGCCCCGGAGCGATGATTGCCTTTGACATCGTCGATGAACAGGGCCAGCCCGACGGCGTTGAGGCAAAGCGTGTCTGCTCTCGCGCGCTCGAACATGGGCTGATATTGCTAAGCTGCGGCCAGTCCGGTCAGGCTATAAGAATTTTGGTGCCGCTGACTGTCGAGGACGAAACATTGGAACAAGGCCTGAATATTCTGGAGAAGGCACTGACAGCTGTCGCGAGGGAGGCGGCGTGACCTTCCCTCACACTCTGTCTCGACCGGACCTGCTCAAGGAAGCGGCTTTCATCGACGGGCAGTGGGTCGAGGGGACGGCGAAGATCGCCGTCACCAATCCCGCAGACGGCTCTGAACTGGGGGCTGTGCCCAATTTGGGCGCGGACGAAACAAAACAGGCGGTCGCTTCCGCCTGGCGGGCTCAGGTCGATTGGCGCAAGTTGGCTGCAAAGGCGCGCGGCGCCATTTTGCGGCGCTGGGGTGAGTTGATGCTCACGCACCAGGACGATCTGGCGACAATTTTGACGCTGGAGCAGGGCAAGCCTTTTGCCGAGGCCAAAGGCGAGGTCGCCTATGCAGCCTCTTTTCTGGAATGGTTCGCGGAGGAAGCGCGCCGGATCAATGGCGAACTGATCCAGCCCCACGCGTCCGATCGCCGTCTTGCCGTGCGCAAGGAACCCGTTGGCGTCGTCGCCGCCGTCACGCCCTGGAACTTCCCCCTGGCGATGATCACCCGGAAGGCCGGACCCGCTTTGGCCGCCGGTTGCTCGATGGTGCTCAAGCCATCCGAGCTCACACCCTTTTCGGCCCTGGCGCTCGCCATGTTGGCGGAAGAGGCCGGGGTGCCCGCCGGGATATTCAACGTCGTGACCGGCGACGCAGCGCCGATCGGGGAAATCCTGACCACGGACCCGCGAGTGCGAAAATTCACCTTCACGGGTTCGACGGGCGTGGGCAAAATGCTGGCGGCACGCTGCATGTCGACAGTGAAGCGTGTTTCCCTGGAACTCGGCGGCAACGCACCCTTCATCGTTTTCGATGACGCAGATGTTGAAAGCGCGGTTGAAGGCGCTCTGATGTCGAAATTTCGCAACACCGGCCAAACCTGCGTCTGCGCGAACCGCTTTCTGGTTCAGGATGGGATTTTCGAAGCCTTTGCGACGCGCCTGGCCGAACGGGTCAGCCAGTTCGTGGTGGGCGCGGGCATGAGCGGACCCACGGACCAGGGGCCGCTGATCGACGGGCGGGCAGTGGCCAAGGCATCGGCCCATATCGACGACGCCGTGGCGCGCGGGGCGCATATCCTGACAGGCGGTCACGCGATTGAAGGCGAAGGCAATTTCTTCCTTCCCACGGTATTGGCGAATGTTTCCGCCGACGCGCTGCTTTGCAGGGAGGAAACATTCGGCCCTGTCGCCGGTCTGGTACGGTTCCAAAGCGAGGCTGAAGCGATCGCGATGGCCAACGACACTCCGGCTGGCCTTGCCAGCTACGTCTACACGCGGGATCTGGGTCGGAGCATACGCGTTTCGGAAGCGCTGGAATATGGAATGGTCGGCCTTAACAGCGGACTGATCTCGACGGAGGTCGCGCCTTTCGGCGGCGTCAAGGAATCGGGCCTTGGGCGCGAAGGCTCCCACTGGGGCATCGATGACTATATCGAATTGAAGTTGATCTGCACGGGCTTATAAGACCTGACCGGTGAAGCAGGCGCCGGGCGTCCGGCTGCGGGCCAGTCCCTATCGCCCACAACTGGTTCCTTGCGCGATGACGTGGTTGCCATGGACCTCTGCTTGAGCGGCCCCGTCGGTGAACTGGTCGGCCACCCGACACAAGGGAGTAGTGCCTGTACCTTTGTTGTCAGCAATCCGGGTGATCTGGAC
Organism: Sphingobium sp. TomTYG46; assembly: GCF_055396345.1. Lineage (NCBI taxonomy): Bacteria > Pseudomonadati > Pseudomonadota > Alphaproteobacteria > Sphingomonadales > Sphingobiaceae > Sphingobium > Sphingobium sp. TomTYG46. Next base: position 752,748 of record NZ_AP027325.1, on the reverse strand, counting down.
TTCATTGTCGGTCACATGACCCTTCACTTTGCTCGCGACATAGCCGCCCGCGATTAATATGCCAGCCTGGTCGGCATCGATGCTGTTGCGCATAACCTGAACGTCGTGGACATGATTGCGCACGATATCGGCCGAGCCATTGACTTCGCCAGCCGCGATCAATGCGCCGCCGGCCACCAATATGCCGGTCTTTGCGCCCGTGATGGTGTTCCCGTCATATCTGATGCCGCGAACCATGTTGCCGGTACTTTTCCCCGGCGCGCCGACGTTGACTACGGGAGAGGCCAGCAGCCCCGTTGCGCACCCTGCGACCGTGTTGCCGGACACTTCGACGTCACTGACGGAAATTTCAGTCACCGGCGGCCCATTCATCTCTGGGAACCCGCCGATGGTGGCGATGCCGACGGAGCAGCTTTTGCGTGGGCTGATCTGGTTGCCCTGCACACGGACGCCCTTCATGTGAATGTTACGGGGAGGCTGCTCACCCCCCATCAACGCTTCCACGCCCGCGATGAAGACAATGAAGCCGTTGCCGACGACCTTGTTGCCTTCGACCAGTACGTCAGAGACGGATACGTCCGATGCATGGCCGTTCACGGCCACCGCCCCCCAGAGGTAGATGGCGGGGTCCGTCGCTTCGTCGAGCAGCGCGATGTCGTTGCCAGCTACGGTGAGGCGCGACAGCCGGGCGCCCCGATTGGGCGCGAACACCGTCTGCAGCGGCATGACATGCACTCCGCCTGCAAAGTCCTTGACGCTGTTGCGAGCAATCGTCACATCTTCGATCACGCCGTCGGGAGCGGAGGCGCTGGTGTCCTTGACGCCGTTATCGACGCCCACGATCGACATGGCGCTGTGCAGCATGCTGGGAAATTCCTCGCCGAACTGACGCGGCCCGCGGAAATCATTGTCGCTGATGACAAGGTCGCGGAGCGTGCCACGCTCCCCGGCGGCAGTGACCGCGCTGAAGGTGATGCCGCCGCCATTATGAAATTTGTTGCCGGTGACGCGCATGCCGGAGAGCACCGTTTTACCAGCGGCGGGCCTGAAGGAAAGCGGCGTTGCAAACCGCTCGAACGCCACGTCCTTGATGGTGACATTGGCGCTTTCCACGATAAGGCCAAGTCCGCCGATCGGCGCGCCTTTGAAAAGGGGGGCAGCGTTCACCGTGTCGCGCATGTCATCTGCGCCGTTGGTGAGTCTCACGCCCCTTCCGCCGATCGTGTCGCCATCATTGTCCCGCAGTATCGGCATCAGGCTGTTGACGATCAAAGGAGCGAAGGGCTGATCGGGTTTGGCCAATATCTGAACCGGAAGGCGAACGGCATCGCCCCGCACGGAAAAGCGGATGAGATCAGCAGCCGCAGGCCCAGGCGATCCCCGCACCTGCCGCCGCTCGGCCTTGCTCAATTGCGTAAGGGTCAGGCTGCCATTCGCCAGGCGGATGGCTTCGGCCAGCGAGAGGCGTTTGTCGCCGACCCGGCCAAGGCCATCGGCATCGTTGACGGTCAGCGTAGCGCCCGCCCCGACGCTCGCAGCTGCATGGCCGGGCTGGACACCGCCGATCATCAGCAAGAAGGCGAGTGACGAGATTGAACCACGCATTATTTGTCGTCCCATAAAGGCCATTAGAAGGACACCCGCCCAAGTACGCCGACTTCGCGGCCGCGTCCGATGCTCACCGGGAAATATCCGGTCGGCGCACCGAACAGGCTGTAGATTTCGCCACCGCCCGGCATCCTTTTCCGTTCGTTGAGGAGATTGCGGGCGAAGAGTTCGATGGAGGCGTTCGCATTGTCGAGACGCAAACCGGCGAACATATCGACCTGGAAGGAAGATGGAACGCGGCGTCCATCAGCAGGCTCGCGGGCGGCTGGCGAGTAGTCGGCCAGCAGCCGCACGAAGCCATCCAGGCCGCCCGACAGGGCAGCGGTATATTCCGTGTTGGCGCTGACTTGCCATTTCGGCAAACCGCCCAAGGATGCGCGTGACGTGCAACGGCTGAAGTAGCGGCCTGCCTGCACCGCAGGAATCCCTTGGGAGTCAGCCTCGCCATCACCATTGAAATCGTTGCACGGGATTTCTGCGTCGTCGAAATGGGCATTGGCGTAGCTGACAGTCAGTTGCGACATCCAGCCCTTTGCCATCGCCAGGCGCGCATCGAACTCGACGCCGCGCGCGCTTGCATCGCCGTTGAAGGTCGGACCAAGCGATCCGGTCCCGCAAGGGTTGGTGCCATTTGGCGGCAGGCCGTCTTGCGTCGCGAAGACCGTTCCTGGGATCAGCCCTATGCCCGCGGGATTGCCGGTGCAGACGATGCCCTGGACGTTGGAAATATAGCCGTTGAACTTCTGATAGAAGACTGCTGCAGCAATGCTGAGTTTTTCGTCGAAGAACAAACCCTTGAAACCGACTTCAAAGGAGTTGGACGTTTCCGCATCGTATCCGAACTCGGTCGCAGGGATCTGGGGATTGGACAGGACCAGATATTCCTCGTCTCCGCCCGGCCGGAAAGCGCGCCCCCAATTCGCATAAGCCGTCAGGTTCTCGTTGAACTTATGCGTATAGCTCGCGCTGCCGGTCCAGGCCTTTGCCGAGTCCGTGACTGCACGCCTTACGCCGACTTCGACCTTGTCACGATGCGACAGGTTGAAGGTATGGGTCATGAAATAGCCCATTTCGATTTGCGATGGAGAGCCCGAGGTATCGACAAAGGTACAGGGCAGCCCGAAAGCAGCGAGTGGCCCCGGCGTTGTCCGACAGTTGCCATTGGCGCCGGTGAAGTCGATCAGGACATTGACGTTCTGCTCGACGCTCCGGCGGAAGATGCCCAGACGATAGTTCCAGAAATTGTCGCCGGTCCGTTCGATACGCACCTCATGCGTCCAGTCGCGCTGATCTGATATCGTGTCCGTGTACAGTGCGATGGGTATCCGGCCGAAGGGCGTGGTTAATAAGGCATTCCCGGAGTCGCTATCGGATGTGGTGCCGAAACGCGCCTTGGAATGACCGCCGGTATAGCTTAGCCGGTGGCCTGCAAAGTCCCAGACTGCATTGAGGGTCGTGATCTGCGTGTCGGTCTCGACCCTGCCCGCAAGGTCAGCGACCGATGCGCGATCAGAAGCGCTGAACGTTCCAAATTCACCTGATCCTTCCACCTGGGCGCTAGATCTGCCCCGGCTTTGCAGGCGCTGATGAACGAGGTCAAAGCGCAGGTCGGGATTGGGCTGCCACGTCAGGCTGGCACGCCCGCTGCTGGTCCTGGACCGATCCCGCTGTCCGTTTACGACGTTGCGGATGTCCGCGCCGCGCCCTTTTTCGTACAGGCCCGCGATGCGCAGGGCGAGCGAACCCTCGACGATAGGCATCGATACCGCACCCTGGATGTTCAGGGCATCCAGATCGGTATAGCTTGCCATGGCATAGCCATCGGCGCGGTCGAGCAGGGGGCGGCGGGAGGCGATAAGGATTGCACCCGACGGTCCTGTACCCGCCCGCAGAGTCCCCTGCGGGCCGCGCAGGACTTCGATCTGGCCGACGTCATATTGCGCCTGGATCTGCGCGGCGCGTTCCGACACCACCTCGTTGAAGTAGACATCCACGGTCGGTCGGGTCAGCGTCAACGTGTTGAACTTGACGCCGCGCAGGGAAACGGTGCCACCGCTGACATCGAGGCCGGGTACAAGCTTCTGGATGTCAGAGAAGTTGGTCAGATTGAAGCGCTCTATGTCCTGCCCGGTCACTACGTTGATCGACTGCGGAACGTCGGTAAGCCGCTCTTCACGCTTTTGTGCCGTGACGATGATATCGGCCGTCACCACCGCGGCGCCACTTTCGGACTGCGCAGAGGCGGGTGCCACCGGCAAGGCCAGGATGAGGGCGCCGGTGGCCGCTGAGCAAAGAAGCGAGATACGATTGAAGCGCATATAATCCCCCCTGTTCCGGGCACAGTGGCCCGATCACCGGTCGATGGCCGCCGGTGTGTTTACCGTTGCAAAAGAAGTAAATTTGGCTGGGGAGTGCAGCTACGGTGAAAAGATCATCCCAACGCATCCTCTCTGAACTGTTCTATTATGAACCCATGAGTACAGTTTAAGGAAGCGCGGTCAAGAGGCTTTTTGTAGGAGGAATTAGAGCATCGTGCGCAAAAGTGGGAACCGGTTTTGCGCTTAAAACGACGCGATAACGAAAAAACCAGAGCGCGCGACCTGCGTCCGATTAAACGCAGCGCGCTCTAAACTTTCAGGCGGGTCGAGATGAGGTCGACTGCGGTGTCGGCCTCTGCGAGCAGCGCCTCTATCTGCGGCGTTGCCTGAGCGCCGATCAGGCATTGAAAATGCGAGCCACCGTGGAGAAGCGATCGTAAGGTTTTGGACAGTTCACCTGCATCGACAGAGGGTGAGCAGCCCCGCGTCCAGCCTTCGATGGCAAGTGTGACATGCTGCCAGATGTCATGCTCGCTCCCATCCGCGAATATCTGGGAAAACTTATGGTTCGCACTCTCCGCGATCATGAGCCGCATCATCGCCAGGGAGTAATCATTCATGACGAGAATAAGGTAAGTCCGCGCGAATGTCTTAAGTCGATCGATCAAACTGCCTTCGCCCTGGAGAGCGGCCGCCAGATAGTCCATCGTGGGGCGGGAACCCTGCACGATGATGGCCTTCAGCAAATCCTCACGCGATTCAAAATAATTGTAGATCGTGACTTTGGAGCAGCCGACTTCACGGGCGACGTCGTTGAGCGTGGTGCCGTGATATCCCCGCTGTTCGAAGACGCGTGCAGCGCCTTCGAGTATCTGTGTGCGCTTAGCCTCTGTCTTCCGTCTCACAACCGCTGCTCCCGCTGGCCTGCTATTATGGCCCGGTCGCAAGGCGCGCAACGTTGATGTTTAAGCGCGTCCTAAGCCGGTTAGTGCAAATGACCGGGATCACAATAGCAGGAACGTTGCTGTCGGACATGTGAATGGGCGGTTCCGACGAAAGCAGACCTTCTCAGCACGGCATTGGAACGGCGTCTGCATGCGCCCGGCTCCCTGACGGAAGCCGGGCCGATCGGTCCCTGCTGGATTTGGGGAAAAACTGACCTTCCTAGAAGTTCAACTCGGCTGATAGTCCGATCGATCTGAACGACCCGTAGGTGAACTGCTGCGTGTAGACACCCCCAGTGAGAGGGGCGCCCTGGATATACCCAACGAAGCGCTTATCGGTGCAATTGCGGCAGAAGACACTAAAACGCCACTTGCTATCAGCAGCCCTAAGGCCCAAGTCGAAGTCAACCGTTGTATAGCCCTCCTGCCTTGTTGCTGGGTCCCCATTTGACGAGTAGTTGACCGCAGAACGGGAGTAGAGCGAACTGCCAATACTCGCTACCAGATTTGCGCTGACGGGCCGTTCGTAGCGAATACTTGCCAATCCAGTCCAAGCGGGCGCGTTGGGCAGACGACGTCCGCTCGAATCCGTCACCCCGCCAACACAGTCTGGCTGGCCAGCATAGCATATGTCGCCCTTGAATTCCTTGAACCTCGCATTGGCATGAGAAAGGCCACCTGAGATGGTTAGCCCGTCAATCGGTTGCGCAGCAATTTGAAGTTCAAAGCCTTTCGTTACCAGTTCGCCTGCGTTCTGTACAAAGATAGACAGTGTTCCTGGGTCGAACGCTTGCGCTTGAAAATCACGGAACGACGTATGATATAACGCGGCATTGAATGTAACCCGCTTGTCGAAGAACTGGGATTTTAGACCCAGCTCATAATGGCGGGAAATCTCCGGACGCACATATATTGTCGAGAATTGGGCAAATCCAGGCCCCTTATATCCTCTCGATGCGGTAGCATAGACCATGTTGTCACGCGACACGTCATATTGCAGCGTTCCCCGCCAAGAAAAGTCAGTATTATGTCTCTCGACGGTGGGCGTGTCCGCGACGGGAATGATCTGGATGGGCGCGCCCAATCCGTCTGAAGAATATTGAATGTCCACTTCGTCGTAGGTCAGCCGAGCACCACCAATGAGCCGTAGCTTGTCCGTCAGCCTGCCAGTGACCTGACCGAAGCCTGCATAGCTGCGCAGATTTTGGACCTGATTCACTGAGTTTCCGAGTAGATAAGGAATGCCGGGCGGCGGCGTCGATCCCAGATTGCCTGTGATGAAGTTCGACTGGCGAATACGCGCATTCAGCACATAGAGGCCAAATTGATAGTCGATCGGCCCTCCGCCCGTCGAAGCAACCCGCAGTTCGTCTGAGAACTGCCGAAATTTCTTAGGTTCCGTAAACCTGTCGAGTAAAGGGACTGGGAGAAAATCAGGGTCGAACTCCACATCCACCTTATAGAAACGGGCCGCGGCTATGTTGGTCAGCTGAATATCGTCTCCAAGATCATATTCGACCTTGATCTGCGCGCCCCCCACTTTCGAATTTTCAAATGACGCGGTGTCAAAACTGACGCGGGTATTGCCTGGCCCGGGTTCAATTCCCGCCGAGGCAAGGATGGGAGCGATGGGATTGGCGGGCGATACTGATCTGATCGACGATGCACCGGTGTTGAGCCCCTTGGAGCTCATATAGTCACCACCGATATAGATCGACAATCGATCGTTCGGTTTCCAAAGAAGCTTGCCGGACCCGCCTATCTGGCGCAGGCCAAGATCCAGATGTGGATTGGGGACGACATTTTTGAGAATAGGAGAATTGTCTCGGTAATATGCATTCAAGCGAACGGCGGCATCGGACGAAACTGGCAGATTCAATATGCCATTGACGCGGAACTGATGCGTGTCATTCCCCGTATGAAGGTCGCTATATTCCGAGTTCACGCGCGCGCTCGCCTCACCAATGACTGGATCATTCGTGCGGATGTGAACCAGGCCAGCTGATGCATTTCGTCCGAACAGCATGCCTTGGGGGCCATTGAGGACCTCAACCTGGCTTACGTCAGAGAAGTTGACGACGCCCATTTCCGTTCGCGCCAGAGCTACGTCATCGATGACTAACGCCACGCTGCTGTCGATGGTGCGTTGGAAGCTGGTTGTCCCGACACCGCGAATGGAGAAATTGCTACCCTGCGATTTGGCCCCGCCATTTTGCGTCTGCAAGCTTGGCGAAACCGCTGACAACCGATCGGGATCGTTCACGCCTTGACGCGCCAACTCCTCGCCCCGAACCGCTGTGACTGAAATCGGGACGTCCTGGAGACGCTCGGCACGCCGCGTCGCGGTGACAATGATTTCGCCGACCGCCGCGGTCTGAACATCGGGAGGCAAGACTTTTTGGTCCACGCCTTGAGCGGCGGCTGGCGCAACCAACGGAAATGCCGCGCCACTTAGAAGCGCCGCGCGCAAAACTCCTCTCACGTTCACCATACCCCTCCTCCTTCTTATTTCTATTGACTGAATATGGACTAGAATGATGATTACGTCAAACCATGTTGCAACATGAAATTTCCAGTTGTTGCTGATTTGAAATATTCTTCTTTTGAATCAGTGGCTTGCCATCTTATCGGTCATTGCGGTACCGTATCAAGATGGGAGGGAGGAGGGTGGCGGCGATTGCGGCAACCCTCTTCCGAGAGGCGCGAATTGTGAATATATATATTTTTATTGCAGCATATGGAATATATCTTCCGCACTGAAGCTGCTTCCTTTATTCGCAGCCTTCTTGCTTAGGAGAAAATGATGAAGCGTCCCCCCGCGTTGATCTCCCTACTCATAGCCATGGCTGGGAGCGGCGCCCCGGCCTTAGCCCAACATCAGCCGCATAGATCTCCTGAGGCAACGGACATTCATGATCGGGAAACATCCGGCGAGATCCCCTTGGGTACTTCGTCCGGCCCCGACACTGAGCAACGGGGCATGGTGTTCGGTGTGCGCGGCGTGCGCAATGTGTCCAGAGCGACGCTAACGCCCGTGCTCCCGCCCGCTGGCAAGGCAACGGGCGCTGCCGTGATTGTAGCACCCGGCGGAGCATTTAAATATCTATCTATCGATAATGAGGGATATGACGCTGCGCGATGGTTGGCAGCGCGCGGCATCGCCGCTTTTGTGCTCAAATATCGCACCGAGGGCACGCCGCGCGACGCCAGGGCGTTCGAAGCCATGATGATGCAAGCGGCGAAGCAAATGACCGCCCCCTCCAATTTTCCCAGGACTGCGCCTACGCTTCCCCGTGCGGCTCTTGAAGATGGGCTGGCCGCACTTAAGCTGGTTCGTAGCCGCGCCGCAACTTGGGGCATCAATCGCCAGCGCGTTGGGTTCTTGGGCTTTTCCGCTGGCGCGGTTTTGACCATGGGGGTTGGTCTGGCACCTGAAAAGACGGATCGTCCGGACTTCATTGTTCCAATCTACGGTTCTCCCGAAGCAATTGCCGTTCCGGCAGATGCACCGCCGCTTTTCCTCGCCTTGGCGCTGGACGATCCCATCTTCGCACGAGGGCAGCTTGGCCTCCTTAATTCGTGGCGGGCGGCCAAGCGTCCGATCGAAGCTCACTTTTATGAGACGGGCGGGCATGGCTTCGGGATGAACGCGAAGACTGCGGCTGCGGGCATGTGGGCGAAGGAGATGCTCGCCTGGATGAAGGACCGTGGTTTATTGGATATGCCTGCAAAGTGATCTCAACTCCGGCGTTTGTTCGAAATGAGAGGAGGCGTCGCGCCAGCGCGTGCACGACACCCCCCGCATAGGTGGCCATCAACCGGAATGATTGGATAATTTTGAAGCGCAATATTGTTCGCGAAGCTTCTTCTTGTCCAATTTACCTACGCTCGTCTTCTCCAGCAAGATTTGGAACATGACCCGCTCAGGCACTGCCCATTTCGAGATTTGGCCGCGTTCGCAAAATGTCTTGATGTGCGCTTTGACCATAGCTTCGGTCAGCGATTCAAAACCGGCTTTCCGCACAACGACCGCGAGCGGACGCTCACCCCACCTGAAATCAGGTACGGCGATCACCGCCACCTCGCTGACACCTTCGAGTTGAGAAATAAGATCTTCGATCTCCAGAGAAGATATCCATTCTCCTCCCGTCTTGATCAGATCCTTGACACGATCGGTGATCTGCAGCGTCCCATCAGGGTGGAGCACGCCGACATCGCCCGTATGCAGATATCCCCCTTCCCATAGCATCGCAGAAGATATCGGATCGCCTGAATAGGCTTGCGTCAGCCAGGGAGCCCGCACGACGATTTCTCCGGCACTTTTCCCGTCGCCTGGAAGCGGTTCCATGTCCGCGTCGACGATGCGCAGATCGACGAGCGGCACCGGCCTTCCCGCACGCGTGCGTGCTTCCACCATTTCCGCGGACTCGTCCGCCAATTGCTCCTCCGTCAGCTGTGCTATGCTGAGGACCGGGCAAGTTTCAGACATGCCATAGCCTGCAAAGATGTCGATACCCCGCTCAAGCGCAGAATGAACCAGGGCCTTGGGCAGTGCAGCCCCGCCGATGACGATCTTCCAGCCCCTTAGGTCGATGTCGGTCGCTTCGGCAGACGTCAGCAGCATCTGGAGCAAGGTCGGCACGCAGTGCGAAAAGGTAACGCCCTCGGCCTGTTGCAGCGCGAGCAGGGATGCGGGAGCATAGCGCCCCGGATAAACTTGCTTCAACCCCAGCATCGTTGCGATGAATGGCAATCCCCAAGCATGTACGTGGAACATCGGGGTGATCGGCATATATATGTCGCTACGATGCAGGCGGCCTTGAACCGGAGCAGCTGCCATGGATCCGGCCAGCACGAGGGAATGAAGAACGAGTTGGCGATGGCTGAAGAACACGCCCTTGGGCAGGCCGGTGGTGCCTGTTGTATAAAAAGTCGTGGCGCGCATATTTTCATCAAAATCTGGAAAGAGATATTCGCTTTCCGCCATGGACAGCATAGCTTCATATTCCGCCTTGATAGGCAATGCAGTCGCCGGAATTTCGTCCATGTCGGTCAGGACTATGACAGCACGAACATTTTCGATACGGTCCCAGATGCCTTCAAGCATTGGAAGGAAATCGGCATGGACGAGAAGAGCATCGTCGCGCGCGTGGTTAATTGTGTACAATATCTGTTCTGGAGACAGGCGAATATTCACCATGTGCAGCACCGCTCCGATGCCGGGAATGGCAAAGTAGCTTTCCAGATAGCGGTTGCTGTCCCAATCGAGCACACCCACCGTGTCGCCGACGCCGATCCCAAGGTCTGAAAGACTGTTGGCCAATTTGGCTACACGTTTGGCAAGCGTTTGATAATCGAACCGTGCGATATCGCGGTAGATGATCTCCTGCTCGGGAGCGCGTGCAACTCCTGACGCCAGCAAATGCTTCAGCAGGAGCGGAAATGCATAAGCCGACGGAGCCTCTTCTTCCGCTCGGCGGGTGGCTTGTTCTCCAGTCATGATCACCGCCTTGCAAAAGGAAATCTTGTAACTTTCGTACCAGGGATCAGGTCGACCTGAAGCGCGCCTGCGGCATCACCGAAGCCTGATGAACGCCACGCACAGGCCGCCAATAAAAGCCACGCCCGCACCAAAGAGGAAGAGAGCCGGATAGCCGCTCACGGCAATGATGGCGCCTGCCACTGCCGGGGCCACTACGCCGGGCGCCGAACCAGCGGCGAGCAGAATGCCAAAGTCCCTGCCTGCGGTCTTTTCGTCAGGCAGCACGAGGGTAGCAAGCTTCAGGTCCAGGACGAAATAGCTGCCGAACATGATGCCCGTTCCAAGACCGAAAATAAGGAACATGATCCAGCTATTCGAAAGAGCTGGCAGCAACGTCACGACGCCCGCAAGGATCGACACTGTGGCTACAATCAGCACGGTTCGCGGTAAGCGGCCAGAGAGCCACCCTGTGAGGACGGTGACCAGAAGCCAAGCGGCGGTCATCACGCTGGAGAAGATGCTCATTCCCGCGTTGATGCTTTGGTATGGAAGTTGTTCCTGTCCCACATAGTCTTGAAGCAGGTAAAATATATAACCGGTCACGCTGAAATAACAGAGGAAGAGCAGCGCTCTTGATATCGCTGCGAGCGAATAGTTGCGATGTGCGAAGCTTCCAAATTGAGCATAACAGCTTTTCCAGCTGAAGTTTTGCCGCTCTTTCACCGGCTCTTCAAGAGACGAGTCTTCCGGCTCCAACACGATCAGAACGAATGTCAGGATGGTCAGCGGGATCGCAAGAAATATATAGCCCGTCATTATATTGGCAGCCATTGTGGCGATGTTGATGCCTGCGAAAATCCCTACAGGGGCGCCCAATCCAATTGCGGCCGACGCAAAGCTCAACTCGTGCGCGGGAATTCGGTCAGGCAAAGCAGCAAGCAGCACAGACTGGTAATAATTGAGCGTGAACCACAAGAGAGGCAGCAAGACTGTCAGTTGCAGAAGAGAGGTCGCGCCTCCGACCAGAGGCATGAGCGCAATGCTCGCGAACAAGGCAATCAGGAGGGAGGGCGTGCGCTTACCCCAACGGGACCTGGTGCGATCTGATACCGCGCCTCCAGCAAAAAGGGCGATGACAGCCGCGATCGCCGCGCCTGTGGAAAGGAACGCCAAGGTGCCCACCTTGGCGTCAGGAGCAAGCCTTGCAACGACCTGCGGAAGCAGGACGTTCAGGATGCCCTGAAAAACAGCGATCAGCGATGCGTATGCAAGGAAAAGCAGAACCGCAAGACGTCGCGTACTCCGCATTCTTGAGAACCCAGGACTGACTAAGCTTGATCCGCTTCCTTCGATAGCCACTGCGGGCATCCTTCCATCGGGCAACTATAAGCGCTGCCAATATGTCCAAGTCTTCTTCGCATGCCGTTTCAGCAGCTCATCAAGACGGCCCCTCAGCCGCTTGACTGAGGGACCCGCAGCATTTCCCATCCTCTTTCGAATGGTTTCGACATCAACTTACATTTTATAATTCAAACTCACCCCGACAGTCCGGAAGGAGTTTGGACCAAAGCTTTGCCAATAATTGCCGCCAAGAGCCGCGTCGCTCTGGCCTGTCGGACCGACATAGAAGGCAGACACCGGATCAGCGAAAATATAGCTGGGGACCCGCTTGTCGAACAGATTGCGGACAAAGGCAGCGATTGAAAGCTTGTCATCCGCTGTATGCACACCTGCTGACAAGCCAGCGATGGCGTTCGCACGGACCCTAAGGCGTGGGTCACGCGTCTGGCTGAAGCTGAAGGCGCTGCGATGATACACATCCCCTTGCAGGAATCCCACCCAGTTACTGGAAACGGGATGCTCGTAACGGGCTGTTATCGTTGAGGTCCATTTCGGCGCGTTCTCGAGTTGGTTCCCGCTCACATCTGTCGTGCCATTTGGCAAGCAGACATTGGTGCCGCTGGTTCCCGCGGGCTGCCCTGTATAGCAGGGCACGCCCGACAGGTTCCGATATTCCGTATCATTGTATGTGGTGCCGCCGCTGATCGTCAGCCCTTCAAACGGGAGAGCCGTGAATTCCACTTCCACACCGCGGGATTTCAGCTTGCCCGCGTTAAGCGTCGTGAACCCTGCTGCAGTTCCCGGCCGCTGTGCTTGGGTCTGGAAACCGCTAAACGTCGTGTCGAATATTGCGACGTTAAGACGAAGCTTGCGGTCGAACAGCGTTGATTTGACACCGACTTCGAAGCTTTTAGGAATTTCAGGGTTCACGGCAGATCCGGAAAGTTGATCGAAGGTCGGACCCTTATACCCCCGGGTGTATGTAGCGTAGGCGAGCACATCCGGGCTGATGCTATAGTCCAGTCCTAGGCGATATGAGAGGTTATTCTCCTTGACCCGGCGATCGAGGGAGAACGCAGGTCCATAAAGCCCGATGACCCCTGCCGGATTTGAAAGACTGATATGATAACGAATGTCATCATGCGTGTAGCGGGCACCTGCAGTCACGCGTAGATTGTCGCTGAGCTTATATTGTCCTTCGAAAAATCCCGCATAGCTTTTCGTCGGAGAATTCCCGTCGGCATAACCTCCGAAGTTCGAAAGCCCTGGAACAATGACCGGAATGCCGAGGTTTGCACCTTGTAACAAATATTCGCGAGCAAGAAGATCCAGGTAGAAAAAGCCAAGCTGATAGCTGAAACGTCCCTCGCTTGGCGAAGTCAGCCGCAACTCTTCCGTCGTCTGGCGACGGGTAAGCCCGCCCGTATTGGTGTTGAAAAGATCAGCGGTGGTAGTATCGGTGTCGATGGACGTACGCATGCGTGAACGGCGATGCGCCAGGACATTGGTCAATGTATATCCGCCGCCAATATCCCATTCCGCTTTGAGCGATACGCCATAGACGGTAGAGTCATTCTCGTTTCTGACATCCGTCGCCATGGCCGTGTTTCTGGGCGATGCAACGATGCCGTTGGACGCATCGATGGCCTCGATCAATCCGCCAGGTGCGTTGAATCGCCGCACGAGCACGCCTTCACCTGGCCCGTTTGATTGTTGATAGTCACCGGCAAGTGTCAGACGCAGCGCGTCGCTCGGTTCCCAAAGAAGCTTTAGACGACCGCCATAGGCAGTGTTTCCGAGATTTTGCCGAAGCGCTATGTCCTCCACAAAGGCGTCCTGGCGCGTCACGAAGGCGGAAAGCCGGAGCGCGGCGTTGGAGCTCAGCGGCGTGTTGCCCGCAACTTGCAAAGTGGCAACGTTGCCGTTTCCGGGCGCCGTAGTGTTACCATAAAGAACATTCGCGAGAAATTCGGACTGATTTAGTCGCGGTTGCGCTGTAACAATGTTGATCAGGCCCGCTGCTGCGTTCTTGCCGAACAGCATACCTTGCGGGCCGCGGAGAACCTCAACGCGTTCGAGGTCGAAGAACTGGATGTTCCCAAGCTGAGGACGGCTCATGACGACATCATCGATCACAATGCCAACGCTTTGCTCAACCTGGGGTCCGAAGACGGATGTACCGACGCCACGAATCGTAAAGTTTACCGCACCAGCCTGCTGGTTGGTCGACCGGGTTTGTAAGCTTGGGGTCAGATTCACCAATTGGTAGGCGTTGAGAACCTGATGTTGTTCCAGCGATTCGGCCGATGCGACGCTGACAGCGACCGGCACCGTCTGCGCGCTCTCGCTCCGGCGGCGAGCTGTTACGACAATGTCCTTCAACCCCTGGCCTGATGAGTCAACCTGCGCGCCTGTTGGCGCTGAATTGGCTGACGCGGCAGTCGACTGTCCGGCTTGCACAGCGGCTTCGGGCACGGCGTCCTGCGCCTGTGCAAATGTCGAAATGGCGGGTAGCGCGGCCAAGCTCGCGACGCTGCCCAATAAACAACCCCTCATGCGCATCTTATCTCTCCTTATCAAGGGCGGTCGAACTGGCCGGCAGCGAACGCCCGTTCCAACTGCCTTATAATAGAATATATTATCTGTAAATATATATGATGGAATATCGACATCAATTGGTGAGTGGAAAATTCCATTCCGCCATCGTCGTTCGTCATTGGAATCGGCGGGTTAACGGGGTACGACTCGTCCCAGTCCGGCCTGAAATTTTCCCACTTTCCCCATGAAGGGCGCCGATCGAACGGAACCGCTCAATCGTGCACGTTTCTGCATCGCATCCGGATAATTCAGATTAGCGTGGCGCCATACGAATCGCACCATCCAAGCGGATCACTTCGCCGTTCAGCATGGGATTACGAATAATGCTTTCCACCAGCTGCGCATATTCGGTCGGCTTGCCCAAGCGGCTCGGATGCGGCACCTGTGCGCCAAGTGCATCCTGAACCGTCTGAGGAAAGGACTCCAGCATCGGCGTCAGGAAGATGCCGGGCGCAATAGTCATCACGCGAATCTTATGCTGGGCGAGATCGCGCGCGATCGGAAGGGTCATGCCGACCACCCCGCCTTTCGACGCGCTATAGGCTGCTTGCCCGATCTGCCCGTCATAGGCGGCGACCGATGCGGTGTTGACGATGACACCTCTTTCGCCGTCAATCTCGTCCGCCGCAGCGAGCCGGGCGGAGAATTTGGCGATGGCATTGAAGCTGCCGATCAGGTTGACCGTCACCGTCTTCACAAAGCTGTCCAGCGGATGCGGCTCGTTATTCTTGCCCACTGTCTTCACCGCCGGAGCGATGCCAGCACAGTTGACGAGGATGCGCGCGACGCCATGCGCACGCTCGGCGGCTTCCAGACCAGCCGTAACGCTGGCGTCATCGGCGATGTTGGCTGCGATGAAAATGCCGCCCAATGCTTCGGCCGTTGCCCGACCAACGTCCTCGTTCAAATCGACAATCGCGACCTTGGCGCCCCGCTCCGCCAACATCTGCGCCGTCGCCTTGCCCAAGCCGGACGCCCCGCCGGTGACGACGGCAGCCATTCCATTGATGTCCATGATCGATCTTTCTTTTATTCTATCGTTCGTTAGGCGGGTGCCACGCCCAGTCCGGGGACGTCAGCGAGTTGACTGTTCGGCATCCCGCTGCTTGGCGATTTCCTCATTCCGGAGCAGGAAACGCTGTAGCTTGCCGCTTGGCGTCTTGGGCAAGGACGGCACAAAGGCGATTTCACGCGGATAAGCGTGGGCGGACAACCGAGTTTTGACGTAGCGCTGGATCGAAGACGCCAGATCGGGATCTTCCGCGCTGTAGCCCTGATTGAGGACGATAAACGCTTTGATGATCTCGGTTCGTTCAGGATCGGGCTTGCCAATCACGGCGGATTCCATCACGGCATCATGTTCCAGCAGAGCGCTTTCGACATCGAATGGCCCGACGCGATAGCCCGACGTCGTGATGACGTCATCGGCCCGTCCAATGAAGGAAATGCTTCCGTCTTCATTCTGCTCGACTGTGTCGCCGCTCAAATAATAGTCGCCGACGAACGCCGCGGTTTCCCGGCCCAGATAGCCGGAAAACCACATCATCGGTGACGCCTTGCGGTCCAGCGCGAGGATGCCCGGCTCTCCTTGAGGCAATTCCTCTCCTTCAGGCGAGCAGACGACGACGCGGTGCCCCGGTGACGCGAACCCGGCGGACCCGATGTGGATTGGATGATCGATCCCATGATGATTGCACAGCACCATGCCTACTTCGGTCTGGCCGTAATGGTCGTAGATCGGCGCACTGAGATGCTCGTCGAACCAGCGAATGATCTCGGGATTGAGCGGTTCACCCGCACTGCTGACGGCGCGAAGCTGACCTTTGATCCGCGCCGCCTTTTCAGGTCCGCCTGCCAGCAGCAAGCGGTAGGCCGTCGGCGACCCTGCGACATTGGTGATGCCAAGGTCTGCGATCGTGTCATAAGCGTCTTCGACGTCGAATCCGCGCTGGTTGAACGTCGTCGTCATGCCGAGAGCCAATGGGCCAGTCACAGCGTAATAGAGGCCATAGGCCCAGCCCGGATCGGCGAAGTTCCAGAACCGGTCTTCAGGCCGCAGCCCCACCGCATCGCGCATATAGGCGGCAAAGGCAGCGATCGCCCTTACCGGCACCAGCAGCGGCTTGGCGGGACCCGTCGTTCCAGATGTGAACATGATGAGAAAGGGGTCGTCCAGCCCGCAGGGCACGGCAGGATGACCGTCCTCCTCATCCTCGATCATGCGCCAGAAGTCGCGGTTGGCGCCTGCTTCGCCAGAGGAGACGACGATCTGCTCAATCGATGAGGGGACATCGGCAATCTTCGGAAGATTATCCTGGTCCGCCACGATCACGCGGGTGTTGGCGGTTTCCAGACGATATTCGATGGCCTTGGACCCGAAGGCCGTGAACAAAGGCTGGTAAACTGCCCCCAGCCGCCAGGTCGCCAGGATCAGGATCAGCAGTTCGGGCGAACGCGGCAGCAGTCCGGCCACCCGGTCGCCTTTGCTCACACCCAAGGACGCCAGCGCAGCCGCGAGCCGCCCACTGTCATGGGCCAGCCGCGCGAAGGTCCACTCCTGTGTAACCCCATCGATCCCGCGATGGCGCAACGCGACCCGCGATTTGTCCGCCGCGTGCCGGTCGCAACATATCACCGCCGCATTGGTATGGCCCGTCTCGTCAAAATCCAGGATAGCCATTGCCTGCGATACATCGAACGTAAAATCAGTGCCGCCAGTCTGGATGCTGGATTGCGCCACGTCGTCCATCATGGACCTCCTCAACGAACAAAATTTATACTCTTCGGTATCAGTCCTCCCCGCTCCACTTTCCGTGTTGCCGATGACTTCGCCGAGCTTCAGTCCCGAATGTTTCGGGCCAACAAAGTCATGAGGCGCTGCTCAACCACCTCTGTGGCCTCGGTCGCAGCTGGCACCAGCGCGCACAGATTGTTAAAACCATGGGTCAGATTATCGAACTTCACCAATTCGACATCGACACCCGCCTCTCGCAGCCGATCGGCATAGGCAACGGCTTCGTCGCGGAGCGGATCGACCTCCAGCACGACGATGACCGCAGGCGGTACTGTATCCAGCTGTCCTGACACAAGCGGCGATATGTGGGGATCTGCCGGATTGTGCGCACCGCAATAGTCGCGCACCAGTTGAGGCAGAATCTCGGTACGCAAGGTCGGATCCGCATTGGCGATACGGGACGGATAGTTCGCTCCCTCTTCTCGCAGATCAACCGCCGGGAAGAACAACAGTTGGGCGTCGAAATTCCCGCGCCCTTCCTCAGCCAGCGCCAGGGCCACTGCCGCCGCCAGGTTCCCTCCGGCGCTCTCTCCAGCAATCACGGTCGGGTTCCCCGCGCCACCGAGCTCAGCAGCATGCTCCATCGTCCAGCGCGCAGCGGCAAGACAATCGTTGAACCCCGCGGGAAAGGGATTTTCAGGAGCGAGCCGATATCCGCTCGCCACTACGACCATCGAGAGATCCCTCGCGAGCCGCCGCGCCAGCGGCTCTATGAATTCAATGCTACCAAATGCCCAGCCGCCGCCGTGCAGCAGATGCATGGTTCCTGTAGGAGCAGTCAGAGGGCGTATGATGCGAAGCGGCACCGGCCCGCCATCGCCTGCAATATCCATGTTCTCGACCGATCCGACCTCAATGGGACCGTCGGGCCCATGAAAAATCGCGATCATGGCATCCATATCACGGCGCATGACTTCATGGTCGATCTTGTCGGACGTGGGCACCGGAAGCTGTGCGATGATCTGCTGCAGTACTGGATCTAACGCCATATCAGTATCTCCTTGATCTTTTTTGGTTTCAACGGTCTGCGTGGCCGGTCAGCTTGACCACTGCTCCGCTGCGCGCCGACTGCTCCGCGGCTTCGGCAAGGATGAGCGCCTTGATGCCGTCGCTTTCATCGGCGACGGGCATTGCCTTGCCCTCGATGATATCGGCAAAATGCTCCACCTCGATCGCATAGGCTTCGGCGTAACGATCGAGGAAGAAGTTCTGGAAGCAATCCGATCGCGCGCCTCCCTCAGTCCAGGTCTGGACGCTGCTTTCCAACTTGTTCTCGGCCCGGATCATGCCCTTCGACCCGAAGGCTTCGATGCGTTGGTCATAGCCGTAGCCGCTGCGGCGACTGTTGGAGATGACGCAGATCTTGCCGCTGACTGTGCGCAGCAGGATCTTGGCGGTGTCGAAATCGCCCGCCGCGCCTATTTCAGGATCGATCAGCACAGCGCCTGAAGCAAAGACGCTTTCAATCTCTTCATCCAGAAGCCAGCTGGCCATGTCAAAATCATGGATCGACATGTCCTTGAAGATGCCGCCCGATACAGCGACATAGGATGCGGGCGGCGGCGCTGGATCGTGACTGATGATGTGCAGCGTCTCCAACGCGCCGATCTCGCCCTGCTTCAAGCGTCGCTGCAGGCTGGCGAAGCTGGGGTCGAACCGCCGGTTAAAGCCGAGCAGGACATGCCGGTCGCTCCCTGCAACGGCCTGCTGGACCTGAGCAGCACGGCCAGCATCCTGGTCCAGCGGCTTTTCACAGAAGACATGCTTTCCCGCACGGATGGACTCCAGCGTATAGTCGAGATGGGTGTCAGTCGCGCTGGCGATCACCACGCCGCTAATCGCAGGGTCGGCCCAGACTTCCTCCACCGTCGAAACACGCGCGCCATAGCGCCCAGCCAGTTCTTCCGCCCCACCGAACGGATCAACGACCCGCGACAATGTCAAGCGAGGATTGGCGGCGATGTTCGCAGCGTGAATCTTGCCAATCCTGCCAGCGCCAATCAGAGCGATTTCAGACATGGAATACCTTTCCTAAAACAGGATATTGTTGTTTGCGCGCTGAAACACAGCGCTCATTTTCTCTATTGGCGGGCTTTCGCCAGCTCATCCTCCATCATCTCGCGCAGCCGGGCCTTCTGCACTTTGCCCGATACGGTCATGGGAAAACTGTCGACGAAGCGAACGTAGCGCGGCACCTTATGATGGGCCACGCGCTCCCGGCAGAATGTGATGATCGATTCAGCATCTTCCTGCTCGCCGTCGCGGAGCTTCACACAGGCCATTACCTCTTCGCCGAACCGATCGTCCACGATGCCGATGACCTGCACGTCCAGCACGGATGGGTGGAGGTAAAGCAGCTCTTCCAGTTCGCGGGGATAGATATTTTCGCCGCCACGGATGATCATGTCCTTGATGCGCCCAACGATCCGCGCATAACCCGCGTCATCGATCGTGGCGAGGTCGCCGGTGTGCATCCAGCCGTCGCGGACTGCCTCCGCCGTCCTTTCAGGATCGCCCCAATAGCCGAGCATCACGGAATAGCCGCGAATACAAAGCTCACCCGGCTCCCCGCGCGCGACAATCTCGCCCGTTTCGGGATGCACGATCCTGGCTTCGATATGGGGCTGAATGCGCCCGATCGTGGCGACCCTGGCTTCGACCGGATCGTCCAGCGAGGTCTGAAAGCTCAACGGGCTGGTTTCCGTCATGCCGTAGCCGATGCCGATGTCCCGCATGTGCATCCGCGTCATCACCTTGCGCATCAGTTCTTCTGGACAGGGCGAGCCTGCCATCAACCCGGTTCGCAAGGAGGACAGATCGAAGCGCGCAAATTCAGGATGCTCCAGTTCCGCGATGAACATCGTAGGCACGCCGTGCAATATCGTGCAGCGTTCCGCTTCCACGGTTTCCAGCACCGCGAGCGGATCGAAACCGGGTGAGGGATAGACCATGGTGACGCCATGGAGCATGCTCATAAGGTTGCCCATCACCATGCCAAAGCAATGGTAAAGCGGCACCGCTATGCAAATGCGCTCGCCTGGCACCAGGCCCATCTCACGGCCACACATGAACGCGTTGTTGAGAATGTTGTGGTGCGAAAGGGTCACGCCTTTTGGCGCCCCTGTGGTTCCACTGGTGAATTGGATGTTGATCGGATCGTCCGCCTTCAGCGTTGCAGCGATACCGACGAGTTCCGCTTCCGAAGCTGCCGTCCGCAGGTCCGCAACCTCTCTAAAATCCAGCCAGCCCGGACGCGGATCACCGCCGATCTTGATGGCATAGCGGAACGCTGGAAGGCCGACCGACACAATCTCTCCCGGTCGCCCGCCAAAGTGCGTGACGAACGTCTCCGTCATGGCCAGATAATCACTGGTCTTGAACGAGGCCGCGCAGATCAGCGCCGTCACTTCCACCTTGGCCAGCGTATATTCCAACTCCGTGACGCGATAGGCCGGGTTGATATTGACCAGGATCATACCCGCACGGGCAGTCGCCAGCTGAGCGATGGTCCATTCGGCGCAGTTGGGCGCCCATATGCCAACCCGATCGCCCGGTCTCACCCCCAACGCGAGCAGGCCTGCGGCGAAGTCATCCGTGGCGGCCTTCAGTTCCGACCAGCTGTAGCGAACATTGCCGTGCCGTGCGACGAGCGCATCCTCATCGGGCCAGCGCTGTGCGGCGCGGTCGAGTGCTTCGCCGATCGTGTCGTCACGCAGGCAAGGCTCCGAAGCTCCGACAACTTGGCTGAGTTCTTGCGTGGTCAAGAGAAGCTGCTCCACCTGATTGCCGACCCGGCGTGAACCGGGCCTGCGGAAACGTCATTTCATCGTCGGGATCATGAAGGCATCGGACAGCGACGATCCCGAAGCGGCGCCCGATGCGTTCGGCCAGCGCTGCGTCACGGTCTTCACCTTCGTCCAGAAACGCACGCCTTCTTCGCCATGCTGGTTATGGTCGCCAAAGCCCGAACGCTTCCAGCCGCCAAAGCTGTGATAGGCGACCGGCACCGGGATCGGCACGTTGATGCCAACCATGCCGACATTCACCCGCGCTGCAAATTCCCGTGCGGCGTGACCATTGCGCGTGAAGATGGCAACGCCATTGCCATATTGATGCTGGGACGGGAGAGCCAGCGCGTCTTCAAAGCTGTCGGCCCGCACCATCTGCAACACGGGGCCGAAAATCTCCTCCCGGTACGCGCTCATGTCCGGCGTCACATGATCGAACAGGGTGGGGCCGACGAAAAAGCCGTCCTCATGCCCCTGAAGCGAGAAGCCGCGCCCATCGACGACCAACTCCGCGCCCTCATCCACACCGGTCTGGATCCACTGTTCGATGCGCGCCTTGTGCTGCGCGGTCACTACAGGACCATAATGCGCCTCCGCATCGGTGGAGACGCCCACACGCAGGGCCTCCATGGCGGGGACCAGCTTTGCTTTCAGCCGCTCGGCCGTTTCCTGTCCGACCGGAACCACAACCGGCAGCGCCATGCACCGTTCGCCAGCCGAACCGAATGCCGCGCCGCAAAGGTCAGCCACCGCCTGGTCGAGATCGGCGTCGGGCATGACGATGCCGTGGTTCTTGGCGCCGCCCATGGCCTGCACCCGCTTGCCGTTGTCGACCCCGCGCCGGTAGACATAATGGGCGATGTCGGAAGAACCGACGAAGCTGACCGCGCTGATCGCCGGATGATCAAGGATGGCATCCACCATTTCCTTGTCGCCATGAACGACCTGGAAAATGCCCGCAGGCAGCCCGGCCTCCATGAAAAGCTCCGCCAGGCGGATCGGAACGGACGGATCGCGTTCCGAAGGCTTCAGGATGAAGGCGTTGCCGCAGGCCATCGCGACGGCGCTCATCCACAGCGGGATCATCGCCGGGAAATTGAAGGGGGTGATCCCTGCACCGATGCCGATGGGCTGGCGCATCGAATAGACGTCGATGCCGGGGCCAGCGCCCTGCGTATATTCGCCCTTCAGCAAATGGGGAATGCCGCAAGCGAACTCCACGACATCAAGGCCGCGCTGAATGTCGCCCTTGGCGTCGGCGACCACCTTGCCATGTTCGGACGCAAGCAGATGGGCAAGTTCGTCCATGTCGCGTTCGACCAGCCGCTTGAACTCGAACATGACGCGAGCCCGGCGCTGAGGATTGACGGCCGCCCATGCGGGCTGCGCCGCTTGAGCGGCATCGACCGCCTGCTGCAATTCGCTGGCGGTTCCCAGCGCCACCCGTGCCTGCACCTGGCCACTGTTCGGGTCGAACACATCACTGGTGCGAGACGCGGTAGCAGTCACCGCACGCCCCCCGATGAAGTGGGGAATGTTTCGCGTTTCGGCTTCTACGGTCATGGTCAAATCTTCCTCATCATCTTTGCACAACGCCGTCGCGTAGATTGAGGGCGGGGATGCTCCCTGCCCTCACGGACGCCCAGCCGCCGCCATGGATAAAGTGCAGATCTCCACCGGCGGGGCTGGACAGGCGATAGACGTCAAAACTTTTGGTTCACTTCGCCCGGCAAGCACACGAACGAAGGTCAGCAACTCATTCTCCCGTGTCAGGCCCTGACGGCGCGCCGCGCGCGATCCACTCATGCGCGGGGTCATTGGCGAACACCCAGTCGCGACGCGGGCCAGCCATGACGTTCAAATAATAAAGGTCGTAGCCGTGCGGCGCGCCGACGGGATGGTAGCCGCGCGGCACCTGCACCACGTCACCGTCTTCAACGGCCATGGTCTCGTCGATCGAGCGGTCGTCAGTGTAGACTCGCTGGAAGGCAAAGCCCTGCGGCGGCGACAGGCGGTGATAATAGGTTTCCTCAAGGAAGGTTTCCTGCGGCCAGGCGTCTCGATCATGCTTGTGCGGCGGATAGCTTGACCAATGGCCGCCGGGAGTGATGACTTCCACGACCAGCAGGCTTTCCGCGTCGCCTGCGTCATCCAATATGTTGCGCACGAAGCGCTGGTTTGTGCCCTGCCCTCGCGTCTCCAACCTTACGTCTTCCGGCGCGATGACACGCGGACGACGATTGCCACCGCCCGGAGCAGTACAGATCGCGACTTCCGCATCGCTCGCTGCCCGGATGCTGTAGATGGTCCCTGCGGGGACATAGGCCGAGGTTGCAGGTCCGGCGAATACATCAACCCGCCCACCAATCCGCTCGAACCGCTCCTCTCCGGCGGTCACATCAACGATGCCGGACAGGATGACCAGGCATGCTTCGCGGCCTTCTTCACCCCCATCATAGACTTGCCCCGCGGCAAGATGGACAACCTTGAAGCCAACATAGCGCCATCCCGCGCTTTCCGGCGTGATGTCGAGCACGACGCCCTGCGCATCAGGCTCATGGCTTGGGACCTTGAGGCTCATGCCGCCAGCCCCACTTCGGCCGCAATATTCCGCAGCGTGCGCAGACCAAGCTGCTGGTAGGTATAGGGATTGGCGAGGGCGGGATCCTGTTCCGCCTCGATGACGATCCATCCGTCATAACCGACGCTGGCGAGGGCGCCCAGGAACGGCTCATAATCATAGACGCCATCACCCGGCGCGGTGAACATGCCGCTGACGACGCCATCAAGGAAGCTCGCGCCGCCAGCCCGGAGGCGATTGTACCGGTTCCGCCGCACATCCTTGCAATGGACGTGGCTCACCCGCTCGGGCCGTTCGCTTATGACCTTCAGCGGATCGATGCCGCCGCACAGAGAATGACCCGTGTCGAGCGTCAGGCCGACATGATCGCCCGTAACTTCGAAGAAGCGCCGCAGTTCATCGCCGGTCTCCACCACCGTGCCCAGATGATGATGATAGGCAAAACGCAGCCCGCGCTCATTCACATAGGCGGCGACAGCGTTCAGCCGCGCTCCAAACTGTTCCCACGCCTGATCGTCGATCCGGGGATGGGCGTCGAGCGGCCGGGAGCGATCGCAGTGGATCGCGTTCGATGTCTCGGCTGCGATGAAGACCTGTGACCCCATCGCCTCCAGCAGGGCGAGGTGGTCGGCCATCGCCTCGATCTCGGCGTCGGCGTCCCGGACCAGCAGATTGGTGGAATACCAGCCGCCGATGATGTCCAGCCCGTGCGAGGCCATGATGGGCTGAAGGGTGGCGGCATCACGCGGGAACTTGCAGCCAAGTTCCACCCCCTCGAAACCGATCTGCCGTACTTCGTTCAGCAGCGTGTCCAGCGTGATGTCGCCCCCAAGTTCGGGCATGTCGTCATTCGCCCAGGCGATCGGGCTTACGCCCCAACGTATCGTCATGGCATTTGCCTCTTCTTCATATCCTCATAGCGGGCACGCGCCTCAACGACTTCCGCGCGAGTCGACACCTGCGGCACCGCGACATCCCACCAGTGCCCCCCCGATTGCGTCGTGATTGCGGGGTCGGTTTCCAGCACGATGACATAGCTGCTGCGTGACGCGGCGGCGCGACCCAGCGCCTCTTCCAGCGCCGCGATGCCCGACACCTTTTCCGCCTGCGCGCCAAGGCTGCGGGCATGGGCAGCGAAATCGACAGGCGGCAGAACCTCTTGCCTGGAATCCGCGAGCAGATTGTTGAACGGCCTGCCGCCAGTCGCCTGTTGCAAGCGGTTGATGCAGCCATAACCGCCATTGTCGAGCAGCACGACGGTGATCTTCATTCCCAGCATGACCGAAGTCGCTAACTCGGAATTCAGCATCAAATAGCTGCCGTCACCGACGAGTACGAAGACCTCCCGGCTGGGATCGGCCATCTTGACGCCCAGGCCACCCGCAATCTCATAGCCCATGCAGGAAAAGCCATATTCGACATGATAACCGCCCGGCTTGCGAACGCGCCACAGCTTGTGCAGTTCACCCGGCAGACCCCCAGCGGCACAGACCACCACGGCGTTGTCGGGCGCATTGCGGGTAACAGCGCCGATCACCTGCGCATCGGAAGGCAGCGCGTCCGATGGCGCCATGACAGCGTCCGCCGCATGGTTCCATTCGGCCCGCGCGGTTTCGTTAGCGTCCTCCCACGCCTGCGGCACACGCCATTTGTCGAGCGATAATGCCAGCTCTTCTATCACTTCCCGCGCGTCGCCCACGACGCTCTGAGCGCCATGCTTGTGCGCATCATGGGCGGCGACATTGACCTGAAACAGCTGCGCCGGAAGCAACGTGCGCGATCCGGTGGTGAAATCTTGCAACCGGGTGCCAAGGCCAATCACCAGATCAGCCTCCCGCGCCGCGCGATTTGCGGCGCTGGTGCCGGTAACGCCGATCGATCCCAGCGCCTGAGCATGGCTGGCGACCAGACTGCCCTTGCCCGCCTGCGTTTCCGCGACCGGAATGCCGGTGGCTTGCGCCAGCGCCGTCAGCGCCTCTTCAGCCCGGGAATAAAGAACACCGCCACCCGCGACGATCAGCGGCCGCTGCGCCGCGCGGATTGCCTGCACCAGCGCACTGAACTCGCCCACGTCCGGATGAGGACGCCGCTGCCGCCACACGCGCGGCTCAAGGAAGCTGACCGGGCAGTCGAAAGCCTCCGCCTGAACATCCTGGCAAAGCGACAGCGTGACCGGGCCGCACCGTGCCGGGTCCATCATCACTGCCATGGCACGGGGCGCGGCGTCCAATATCTGTTCGGGCCGGGTGATGCGGTCGAAATAGCGGCTGACCGGGCGGAAGCAGTCGCTTGCGCTCACCGTGCCGTCACCGAAATCCTCGATCTGCTGAAGCACCGGATCGGGCAGGCGACTGCCATAGACGTCGCCGGGCAGGAACAGCACGGGCAAGCGGTTCACATGCGCGAGTGCGGCGGCGGTCACCATATTCGTGGCGCCCGGCCCGATCGACGTCGTGCACGCCATCACGCGCTGGCGGCGGTTGGCCTTGGCAAAGGCGATGGCGGCATGGGCCATCCCCTGCTCATTATGCGCGCGATAGGTGGGAAGGGCGTCGCCGATCTCCGCCAGCGCCTCTCCGACGCCCGCGACATTGCCATGTCCGAAGATCGCCCACACCCCGGCGAAGAAGGGTTGTTCCGTGCCGTCAATGTCGACGCGTTGCGCCGCCATCCACCGCACGAGCGCCTGCGCCATCGTCAGCCTGATGGTTTCTCCGCTCATGATGCTGGGTCCTGCCTTGCGTCGCGCCACGCCCGCGCCAGCACGCTGAAGCTGGCCGCCATCTGTGCGATGGCCGTGTCGTCGTCAATCTCGTCCTTGAACCAGCGCATGGCGGGCTCCACCCAAATGGTGCGGCCAACGGCAAAGCCCTTGACCATCGGACTGTTGGCCGTTGCGGCAAAGCCGGCCAGCAGCGTCTCTTCATCAGATGCCAGCCCTAGCAGCAATATGCCCCGACAATAGGGGTCGTTCGCCGCTATGACCTTTTCTATCGCCGTCCAGGTGGCAGGATCGACCGCGGGTTCCAGCTTCCACCAGTCAGGATAAACGCCCAGGCCGTAGATGTGTTCGATTACCTGCGCGACGGTATCAATTCCGACCGGGCCGTGCTTGGACGCAATGACCTCCAGCAACAGCTCATGACGGGTGGCCCGGCACGCTTCGAACAGGCTCAATATCTGCCGATCCTGTTCGGCGCGAAGGTCCGCCGGATCGTCGGGATGATAGAAGACCAGACATTTGACGACATGGTCGAGCGGCCAGTCGGCAAGGATCGTCGCGGCTTCCTGCCCGCCTTCGAACCGCAGCGGTCGCGACCCCGGCAGCTCGATCGGACGGCCGATCCAGTAGCGGCCGCCAGCGGCCTTCTCCAACGCGGACCGGCCATAACGTCCGTCAGCGAGCAGGCCGAAGCCGTCTTCGCCCCCCGCGACCTGGGCCATGGCGCGCAACGCCAGTTCCTTGAACTCGGTCACACGATCCAGATTGTTGGTGCCAAGCTCTTCGACAAGCTCATCGAACTGGGCGCGATGGTCGATCGCCAGCACCGTCAGCTTGTCATAGCCGGTCAGCCGGTTGGTCGCCCAATGGACATGCTCCAGCGCCGCACTGTCGCGTAACCGCAGCGGCCAGTCATTGCGGGAGAGAAACACGCGCAACTCCTCCGCGCTCGGCTGAGCCGGAGCGCAGCCATGGCGTGACACCACGATGGCGCCGCACGCATTGCCATAGGTGCAACACTGCTCAATGCTCTCGTCGCGCAGCCAACCGCGCAGGAATCCCGCCATGAACGCGTCCCCCGCGCCCAAAACGTTGAAAACCTCGATCGCAAAGCCCTTGCCGACAACACCTTGATCCAACTGATCGGGCACCCCCGCCGGGAAAGCGACGCATCCATCGGGACCTCGCTTGCACACCAGAAGCGCGCCGCTGTTCTCGCGGATCTTGCGCAAGGCGGCGACCGTGTCGGTCGTTCCGCCCAGGATATGGATTTCCTCTTCCGTTCCGACGATCAGGTCGCATAGCGGCAGAACTTGCTGAAGCTCCTGCGTGACCTGCGCGTTGGAAACGAAACGGTCCTCGCCATTATCCTTCGTCGCCAGGCCCCACAGAACCGGGCGGTAATCAATGTCGAAGACGACGCGCCCGCCCGCATCCTTTATCGCCCGCACTGCCTTTAGCGTCGCGGCGCGGACATTGGGTTGCGACAGGTGGGTGCCGTTGATCAGCAACGCCCGGGCAGACGCCACATAGCCAGGATCAATATCCTCTTCGCACAACGCCATGTCGGCGCAGTTTTCGCGGTAGAAGATCAGCGGAAAGCTTTCCGGATCGCGGATGCCCAGAATGACGAGCGCCGTCAGCCGCTCCGGATCATTGACGACCCCCGCCACGTCGACGCCTTCCGCCTCCAACTGCTGCCGGATGAAACGACCCATATGGTCCGAACCGACCCGGGTGATGATGCCAACGTCAAGGCCTAACCGCGCCGCGCCGATGGCGCTATTGGTCGGACTTCCACCTACATATTTGGCGAACGAACCCATATCTTCCAGCAGGCCGCCGACCTGCTCGCCATAAAGGTCCACGCCCGACCGGCCGAGGGTGATAAGATCGAGCGCACGCACGCCAGTCGAAAAGCCGCTCATTGCTCACCTGCCACGTGCATCGGGACGGTGGACGCGGCGCCCTTCCCGTTCAATTCATTCAGAACGTCAGCGACGATCCCGCGACTTTGGAACTGGAGCGCCAGCCGTTCGGCATCCGTCAACAGGTGGACCATGCACACGAACACAAGGTCGTTCTGCGGATCGCACCAGAACCAGCTACCTGCCGCACCATCCCAGAAGTAAGTATCACGCCCAAGACGAACGTCCGCCTTTTCCGGGTCAGTGACCACTATGCCGTTATAGGCATATTCATAGCCGGGACGCAGCCCGTGCGGAGCGGTGCCAAAATCCCCCGTCAATAGATGATCGGGCGTGTGGCTGCGCATCATCAGTTCGGCAGCTTCCCGGCTGACGATCCGGTTGCCGTCCAATTCCCCCTTACCCAGCAGCATCCGTCCGAAGCGAAGATAGTCGGCTGCGGTGGACATAAGGCCGCCTCCACCGGATGCCAGCAGCGGCTCTTTGTCACAGGGCGGGATCAGGTCGCTGGGCGAAAGGCCCGCGACATTATCATAGTGCAGCCGCTCGGCACCGTGCTCCATTTCCACCATCGCATCGCCCGCCAGCGAGTAAAGCGTAGCAAGCCGGTGACGCTTTTCGTCCGGCACGATGAAGTCGGTATCGACCATCCCCAAAGGCTCGAAAATCCTCTGGCGCATGAAATCGCGCAGGGTCATGCCGCTCAGCCGTTCGATGACGAGGCCCTGAACATCCATCGATACGCCATATCGCCAACCCGTGCCCGGATGAAAAGCCATTGGCACCCGCGCCAGGCGGGCCAGATATTCTTCCGCGCTGACACTGTGAGGAATAACCGGCACATGCGCCGCGCGGAAAAGCTGGTCCACCGGTTCGTCGGTAAAGCCATAGGTGAACCCGGCCTGATGCGTCATCAGATGTTCCAGCGTCGGCTGCACGGTCGGCGGCGCCAGCATTGGAGCCTCTGCGGTGGATCCAGCCTCCAGCACTTGCAGACCGGCAAGCTCAGGAAGATGGTCGGCAATCAAATCAGAAGGAGCCCATTTGCCCTCGTCCCACAAGATCATCATCGCGGCCGCCGTTATCGGCTTCGTCATGGAATAGATCCTGAAGATACTATCCTGCCGCATCGCATCACGGGTCGCGACGTCACGCCAGCCCAAAGCTGAACGATGCACAAGGGAGTTCCCGTGCCATGCCGCCGTCACGGCGCCGCTCAGCAAGCCGCGCTCGATAACGTCCTCGAAGAGACCGTCTACAGTCCGCCACGCATCGGCCGGGGGCGCTACACTATCTCCCGCAAATACAGCGTCCCCACCAATCGGCTGCCCCACCATTCCTCTCCTATGGAAATTACATTCCACTTTATATTGGATCAGAACCTATAGTGCAATAGCTCAAATAGTAGGTTGTAAGCTTTTTGCGGGCTGTTCGGCCGCCGTGGATTCGTCGCGCAGTGCCGCCATGCCGATTGCGAGCGATTGTGCCAGGCACATGGACGCGGCCAGAGAACGGAAACCCCGCACCTCCGATTCGCGGACCTGGAGGATCAAATCCGCCTCCTTCGCAATGGGACCGATGACGCTGTCGGTAATAGCTACGACGGGGCACTGGCCTTTTACTGCCTCCACGAGGCTCAGAGTTTCGTGGCTATAGGGGGCAAAACTGATGGCCAGCATCAGGTCACCGGCGCGAAGGCCGCCAACCTGCTGAAGTTGTAGCCCGGCAAGGCCATCCACGAGCACGGTCCGCTTCCCCGCTTGCCCCAACATATAGGCAAGATAGGTCGCTACCGGAAATGACCGGCGGAAGCCTGCTACGAACACGGTTTCGGCCTTATGAAGCATCTCGATCGCTTCGGACAGTTCCCGGGAACCCAATGCATGATTGAGATTTTCCAAGGCCAGAATATTGCCCTGGACGAATTCCGACAAAAGTTCGCGGGGGCCTTCCGGTTCGTCAGAGGTTGAATATCGGTGCTGGCGAATACGTTCGGCATAACCGACGGAACGATCTTCGCGCAGCAGGCCTTCTCGCACCAGGCGCTGCATTGGGC
This sequence comes from Sphingobium sp. TomTYG46, assembly GCF_055396345.1. Taxonomy (NCBI): domain Bacteria; kingdom Pseudomonadati; phylum Pseudomonadota; class Alphaproteobacteria; order Sphingomonadales; family Sphingobiaceae; genus Sphingobium; species Sphingobium sp. TomTYG46. Next base: position 722,588 of record NZ_AP027325.1, on the reverse strand, counting down.
TGGCGCCAGAAAAGCCGAATGCCTGTGCGAAGCGAACGATGGCGGACGGCTGCACATTGCTACGCTCCGCGACTACCGCCAGTGTCTCGAACGCAATGTCGTTGGGCTCCTCAAGAATGTGCCGCGCTATACGCTGCAGGCGATCACTCAACTCATCATAACGCGCGCGGATCGCTTCCAGCAAATCCTCCAGTTCGCGCGGCTGTTTTATTTTATCTGACATTGAAGCTTCCCCGTAAATTAGACTTTGGAGGGGTCAAAATGTGTCGCTCAACCCAAGCTGATCCTCGCTTGGAATTTACCTTACGAGCCATAAAAAACAATTCCAGCTTTTCCAGCTGCAGTTCGAGCAGCGATGCACGCGCTCATAACGGCCAAGATCAAAGTGAGGTTGTTCACCGCTTTGTACAGCTGAGCGACTCCAATCGCAGCGGCTTCGGCTCGACAATTGGCTCTGCACATCCTGGAAATCGCAAATACCAACTGAACGCCGTCATCAGCTTCAAATCACGCGAAGAATGCTAAGTCGCTGAGCATGATCACCGGCGATCCCGGCGTCGGCATCTACGTGGACGGCGTTTATTATGGCCGTTCCCAGGGCGGCATCATGGCTTGACCGTGAAACGCAACTTCTGATTGTTCTGGAACGGCAAGCGCGTCGTCTTATACAACCGCTCGCGTTGCGCGCGCCTTCTTCATCCGTGGCGTCCGTTAAAGCCATGCTGATGTTTGAAAAGACGACGCTGCGCACAGGCCTCATCACGCCGATTACACGGCTGCGCTTCGATCAGGCAAAGCCCGGCAGAGGCGCCATCAAGCGCGTCATGCGCATTGCCGCGATAGCCATCCAACAAGCAGTTTCGGCCACGGCTCCACCGACCGCCCTGGTGCGAAGCCTATACCGAAACCATGGCCGCCTTCAGGGAACAGGTGAGTCTCGCAACTCACGCCGACAGAACGGAGCGACGAACTAAGCAGCAGCGCATTTTCGACGGGCACCGACGGATCGTCTTCCGCGTGGACGATGAACGTGGGAGGATTGTCAGGCTGGACGTGAAGATAGGGCGAGCGGGCGATCTCGCACGCTGCGTTCGCGTTCGGCCCAAGCAGATTGTTGCGCACCCCATCGTGGCGGTAAGGAGTTTGCATCGTGGTCGCCGGGTAAATAAGGGCCGCAAGGTCCGGTTTCGCGCTAAACCCATCTGCCGCATCGACCGGACTATATACCGCCTCATTCTGGATCATCAGTTCGGCGCAGAGATGCCCGCCCGCCGAGAATCCCAACGCGCACAGCTTTTTCATGGGAAGGTTCAACGCGGCGGCATGGTGGCGGATGACGCGTATTGCACGCTGGGCGTCACAGAGCGCGACATCGGCGCCTTCCGCCCACCCGTCGCAGGGCAACCGATATGTCAGGACGAACACGCTATAACCGTGATCGGCAAGATGGCGAGCCACCTCATAACCCTCGTTGTCGATGGCGAGGCGAGCGTAGCTGCCGCCCGGCATGACAAGCACAGCGGACCCATTGGGCGTGGCGGGCCGAAAGACGTCCAGTCGCGGCCGCCGAATGCCGGAAATCATTCTGTTCGGTCTGCCTTCGATGACACTCGTGTCCCAGACCTTCTCGTCGAGAAGTTCTGGCGCATCGATCAGGTCGGCGGGCCAGATTTCCATATACTCTCCGGCGTCATTCATGTCGGCTAAGCAGGGGCATGGATCTTCGAGGCGCTCCCGACGAGCAAGGCCGCCATCGCATTGGCGTGCCGCTCGACAAACGCGGAGTCGAGCACGTCGACGCCGTGTATCAGCCCGGCTTCGCTACGGAGCGCGAAGATCATCTGGGAAGAAGAGATGAAAATGTACATCAGCGACTCCATCTGCTCCGCCGGAAGTATCCGAAGGGAAACGGCACGCTCAAAAAGCCGCCGAAGATCCTCGTGGATCGGACTGAGGTGCTTTTCGACGACCCAGCGCAGCCGGTCCGAATCCCTGATCGTCTCGTGGATCATGATCCGCATGTTATCCGGGTGCCCGGCGCAATAGCGGACGTAGTCCCGGATCAAATCGACAAAACTCTCCACAGTAAGATCATCGGGCGCCGTTCTGAAAGAAGTGACAGCCGCTTCCTGATAGGCGAAGAGGTGATCGACTGCCGCCTTCCACAGGTTTTCCTTGGTTTCAAAGTGTAAGCGGATCACGGCATGGGTGACCCCCGCATCTGCACTGATGTCGCGCACGGACGCGCCAGCGTACCCATTATCGCTAAAATGTTTCAGCGCGCTCTGCAGGATGCGCGCCCGGGTCTCTTCCCCTTGCTCAACACGCGATTTCCGGCGGCCGGACTGCGCTTTCTTCGGCAGTTGCGCCGTCCGCGCGATGCGACCGTAATCCTGTTGGCTCTGGTCATGCATGCATATGCTCCTGGCCGATTATCGATGGAGCGCCACCGCATTCAAGTGCGCGTTCCCGTTTTGGCTGGCCGACGCCGAACATGGCAAACCTTGAAATTATATATCCATGTGGATAGGATCCAATCGGATAGCAAAGATAGACCGGGTAGATCAGCAGGACAAGCGGTTACATGCCGGATCTTGGCAATGGCACAACCATCCTGAATATGGAGAGGAAGCCTGATGATGTGTTAACTGCCCCGTTCGCTATTAGCTAAGACAGCGGAAGCACTGCGCCAGTTGATGGACTCGCTGAAAGATATGCCTCCATTAAACGCACGTGGGGGCAGTCTTGAGGATTGGGATGCTCTCGCGCACAGTCGATTGCCATTGCCACGCCGATGATGACCGCCATCGCGGCGAGTGTCGGCGCGCAGATTTCAGAGGACGTCTTAGCTGCGTACCCGTGGTTCGTATCGCGCCACCCGAAACTCTCGATCAATCCCGCAGAATTCTCTACGCGCATGGCGGCGGATACACCCTTATGTCAGCGCGCTCAATCATCGCCTTCCCAGCACAGCTGAGGCGACCGGCCTGGAAGTCGCTCCGTGGATTACACGCTCGCCCCCGGGGCAACTGGCAGACAACGACGGAGCAGGTTGCGAGTGTCTACCGGTCGCTGCTACAGGACGGGATCGGTGCTTGCAATATTGCGTTCGCCGACGATTCCGCAGGCGGCGGATGGGTGCTTGGCACGGTGCGGCGCCTGCGCGACGAGCAGGCGCCACTACCGGCTGGATTGTTCATCGCGTCGCCTTGGGCTGATCTGACGCTGTCCGGGGACACCGGAATCACGCTCGCCGATGCGGATATAACGCTATCGATGGAATCCATTCGAGCAGCGGCGAATGCCTACGCAGCTCCGGAAGACCGGGTCAACCCGTATGTCTCTCCGGTGTTTGCAGACTATTCCCAGCCAATCCCACCGACATTGATTCAGGCGGGTACACGGGAACTTGCGCTGAGCGACGCCGTCAGGCTCTATCAAGCTATCCGGATCGCTGGCCAGATGGCCGTGCTCGATGTCTACGAAGGCATGCCGCACATCCACCAGACTCTGCTGCCAAGCGCAGCCGAGACAAACTGGCGTCTTTGGGCTCGCGCGCCACATAAACGACAAACCCCCGGCGTATTGCACGCTGGGGGTTTTCGTTTTTGGAATTATGGTTGCGGGAGTAGGATTTGAACCTACGACCTTCAGGTTATGAGCCTGACGAGCTACCGGGCTGCTCCATCCCGCGTCACCAAAGGCAAAAGGGCGGCTTTATGGGCCGCCCTTTTGTGAGACATGTGATTGGGTTTAATTTCCTAAAGCGCAAGCTTCAATGCCTGGCGACGCCCTACTCTTCCGGGGCTTGAGCCACAGTACCATCGGCGCAGACTGGTTTCACGGCCGAGTTCGGGATGGGATCGGGTGGGTCACAGACGCTATGGTCACCAAGCAATGAAGCTTGCGCTTTGGGTTGTTAATCGATGCCGTGCACTATTGGTAAGTCTATTTGTTATCTGGCTTGAGGTGATCACCACGCTCAATGGCTGACGCTGTTTCCAGCATTGTCATTGATGGTGGGACTCTCAGGCGCGATCAGAGCAATTAGGACCGGTTAGCTCCATATGTTACCACACTTCTACATCCGGCCTATCAAGGTCGTGGTCTACGACCGCTCGAAGAAATCTTATCTTGAGGGAGGCTTCCCGCTTAGATGCTTTCAGCGGTTATCCCGTCCATACATAGCTACCCTGCTGCGCCCTTGGCAGGACGACAGGTACACCAGAGGTATGTTCAACCCGGTCCTCTCGTACTAGGGTCAACTCCTCTCAAATTTCGACGCCCACGGCAGATAGGGACCAAACTGTCTCGCGACGTTCTGAACCCAGCTCACGTACCACTTTAATTGGCGAACAGCCAAACCCTTGGGACCTGCTCCAGCCCCAGGATGTGATGAGCCGACATCGAGGTGCCAAACGATTCCGTCGATATGAGCTCTTGGGAATCATCAGCCTGTTATCCCCGGCGTACCTTTTATCCGTTGAGCGATGGCCCTTCCACGAGGGACCACCGGATCACTATGACCGACTTTCGTCTCTGCTCGACTTGTCAGTCTCGCAGTCAGGCGGGCTTATGCCATTGCACTCTAACAGACGGTTTCCAACCGTCCTGAGCCCACCATCGCGCGCCTCCGTTACTCTTTAGGAGGCGACCGCCCCAGTCAAACTACCCGCCACAGAGGGTCCCTGCACCGGATAACGGTGCGAGGTTAGACATCAGAAAACAACAGGGTGGTATTTCACCTATGGCTCCACGACAACTGGCGTCATCGCTTCAAAGCCTCCCACCTATGCTACACAGTTCTTTCCTAATGCCACTCTGAAGCTGCAGTAAAGGTGCACGGGGTCTTTCCGTCTAACCGCGGGTACTCCGCATCTTCACGGAGAATTCAATTTCGCTGAGCATATCCTGGAGACAGTGGGGAAGTCGTTACGCCATTCGTGCAGGTCGGAACTTACCCGACAAGGAATTTCGCTACCTTAGGACCGTTATAGTTACGGCCGCCGTTTACCTGGGCTTCAATTCAGAGCTTGCACTCCTCCTCTTAACCTTCAGGCACCGGGCAGGCGTCAGGCCCTATACGTC
>NZ_AP027325.1:0-712500 GCF_055396345.1 Sphingobium sp. TomTYG46 | reverse complement strand
GTCGATTGCGACAGCCAGGCGACCACCACCACCCTGTTCGGCTTCAACCCGCACTTCAATATTCAGCGGGAAGAGACACTCTATCCCTATCTGTCGATTGATCCGACCCAGGTCGACCTTCTCTACGCGGTCAAGCACACCGCCTGGCCCAATGTCGATCTGATCCCGTCGAACCTTGAGCTGTTCGATGTCGAATATGAATTGGCGGCGGCGGGCAGCGACGGCGGCTCCGTCCTCGCGGCGCGTTTCCGTAAGCTGAAACAGGGCCTGATGGACCTCGCCCGCCATTATGACGTGGTGCTGCTCGATCCGCCGCCAGCGCTCGGCACGATCAGCCTTGCGGTGATGCAGGCGGCCAATGCGCTGCTGGTGCCGCTCGCCGCCACGACGCCGGACTTCTGCTCGACCGTCCAGTTCCTCTCGATGATGGATCAGGTCATCAAGCAGCTGCAAACCGCTGGCATTGAGGTCGATTATCAGTTCATCCGCCTGCTCTGCTCGAAATTCGACAGCAATGATCCCAGCCATTCGATGGTCCGCGCGATCATGGAGCAGAGCTTCGGCCCTGCCCTCCTCCCCGTGCCCATCCTCGACAGCGCGGAAATCAGCCATGCGGCGCTGCGTATGATGACCGTGTACGAACTGGAAAAGCCGATCGGCACGCCGCGCACCCACAAGCGCTGCCGCGCCAATCTCGACGAAGCCATGGGCCAGATCGAAGCGCTCGTCCGCCAAAGCTGGGGCCGCGTCGCCCCCGCGCGTGAGGAGGACATCGTCAATGCGGCATGAGGCTTTGTTCACGCGGAGACGCGGAGGCGCGGAGATATGGCGCTCCGCCGCGGGCGAAACTCTCTGCTCCAGGGTTCGGTGCAGCGAAGCCGCCCTGAAAGGTGCAGCTGCGCCGCAGCCACAACTCCTCCGCGTCTCCGCGTCTCCGCGCGAACCAAAATCAACGCTGTCCTACACAGACATGTTCACCTTATGTTCCCCGCGAATCGGAGGACAAGCCCATGGCGCGTAAGCAATCGGACTATCTGGCAGCCCTTTTGTCGGACGAGGCGGAAACCCCCGCCCCAGCACCATCGGCAGACAGCCCGCCTGTTACCGAGGCCGAAACGTCGCCCCCCTCCCCTGCCCCGGCTCGCCCCGAACGCGCGCGCGGCGCAACGCTGCTCGGCCGCGAAACCGCGCTCGCGCGCCTCGCGTCAGGCGAGGTGCGGCAGGTCACGCAATTGCTGCTCGATCCGGCAAAGGTCCGTATCTGGCGCGGCAACGCCCGGCTTTATTCCCATCTGACTGAGGATAATTGCCGCGAACTGATCGACTCGATCATCGCGGAGGGCGGGCAAAAAGTGCCTGCCGTGATCCGCCGTGTCGAAGGCGATCCGGACCATGATTATGAAGTGATCGCTGGCACGCGCCGCCACTTTTCGATCAGCTGGCTGCGGGCGCACAGCTATCCCGACATGATGTTCGTGGCGCAGGTCGCCCAGCTGGACGACGAAGCGGCCTTCCGCCTCGCCGATCTGGAAAACCGCGCGCGCAAGGACGTCACCGATCTGGAACGCGCGCGCAACTATGCCGAAGCACTGGGCGCCCATTATGGCAGCCACCTGACGCGCATGGCCGAACGGCTAAAGCTGTCCAAGGGTTGGCTCAGCAAGATGATCAAGGTCGCGGGCATTCCTGACTACATCATCGACGCCTTCCCTTCGCCGGGCGACGTCCAGCTAAAGCCCGCTTATCCGCTGGCGCAGGCGCTGGACGATCCTGCTGCTGCCCCGGCGATCAACGCAGAAGCCGCGCGGCTCATCACGACACAACGGGAACGCCGTTTTGCGGGTGCACCGCCCATCCCGGCTGCCGAGGTCTTGAAGCGCCTGCTCGACGCGCCACGCGTAGCCGTGTCGGAACCGAAGGAAGAACCCTTCACCTGGACCACGCGCTACGGCCGCCCTGCCCTTACCGTGCAGTCGGTCAACCGCCAGGGCATCACCATTCGCTTCCATGCGGGCTCGGGCGCGGACATGGCCACATTGGCGACCGCGCTCCGCGACACGCTCGAACATCTTGAGCGGCAGGGAATGGGTCTACAGCAGTGACAGGCTCGGGGGGGCACAACAGCATCGCGACACAGGGAAAGGGCATCTTGCCCGCCCTTGGGTCACGCGCTGTTTCCCCGGGGAAACAAGGCCACGCCAGATCGGGCCGCCCTCCCCTCTCCTCCCGGAGACTCCCTTCTTTCGCACTAATCCTCTCGTCGTTTCCCCGGGGAAACAGCCTCACCCCCCTGCCCTTGCCAAGGAGCCGCCCATGACGCGCACCGGCAAGGCTGAGCTTACCGACCAGTTCGAGCTGTTCCTTCCCTATATCGCGGACATGCCGCTGCGCGACCAGCGCGAGATGATGGAGCGTCCCTTCTTCAGTCTCGCCAAGTCGAAGCGCGTCAAGCCGATCGATTACACCTCCCCCGACGGCAAAGCCTGGGTCCATGTGTCCGCCAATCCCGATTACGGCATGGCGACCATCTGGGATGCCGACATCCTTATCTATTGCGCCTCGGTTCTGGCTGACATGGCCCGGCGCGGCATCAATGATGTTCCGCGCAAGCTGCACCTCATGCCCTATGATCTGCTGCGCGCCATTCATCGCCCGACCACCGGCCGCGCCTATGAACTGCTCGGCCAGTCGCTCGACCGTCTGGTGTCCACCACCATCAAGACCAACATCCGCGCCGAAAACCGTCGGGAAGCAACTTTCAGCTGGCTCGATGGCTGGACCCAGCTTGTCGATGAACGCACCGAACGATCGCGCGGCATGACGATCGAACTCAGCAACTGGTTCTATGAAGGCGTGTTGATGCAGGGCGGTGTCCTGTCCATCGATCGCGCCTATTTCGATCTGACCGGAGGCCGCGAACGCTGGCTTTATAAGGTCGCGCGCAAACATGCTGGCGGGGCAGGGGAGGGGGGCTTCTCCATCTCCATGCCCACCCTGTTCGAAAAGTCTGGGGCAGAAGGTGCCTATCGCCGCTTCAAGTTCGAGATCGCCAAGATCGCCGAACGCGACCCATTGCCCGGCTACACCTTATTGCTCGAACAACCCCAGGGTAAGCGCGAGCCATCGCTACGCATGAGCCGCCGGTCGGCCGAAGTCCCGCGCGCCTCAAACGACGCCTCGACTGCGAAACTGGGCATCGCACCCAAGGTCGCGGCTCTGAACGGCGCGAAAGCTTCCGCCAGCAAAAGTCCAGCAGCCGATCCGCAACCCTTGCTCGACGCCGGGGATGTCATCCGCCGCACAGTCACCAGCCTTTCCTCCCGCGCGACCGCTGGCGAACTCACCGACGCAACCCTCGCCACGCTGCGCACTGAATGTCCGGGTTGGGACTATCAATCCCTCCATCAGGATTTCCGCAACTGGCTTGACGCTGACCCGACGCGCACGCCGGTCAACTACCAGAAAGCCTTCATCGGCTTCGTGCGCCGTTTCCATGAAAAGAACCGCCACCGCCTCTGACGTTTCGGCCCCAAAGGCCCCCTCGTCAGTCAGGGCTTGCTCGTCAGCGCATAAGCGTTCCCGAAGTGTCGGTTGCTCTACAGTGCGTTCGGCACCTGATTTCCCGAAGCTACTGCCAACTTCATTTCATCCACAGCTTTTGAACGACATTGAGCAGTCGGCCGATGCAACTGATTCAATCCCTGCGCCAATCCGCCGAGCAACCTCGCACCATCGACACTCCAGGAACGGCCAACGCTCCTTCAGGAACGTTTCCCCGACACATCAGGAACGCCACGCTCGGCACTCCGGGAACGAAAGCCCGACCTTTCAGGAACAGCGCCCGTCGCCCGACTCGCGTATCTCCGGCACTTTTGCCGCATCCCGGGCTCGCGTAACTCTCTAACCTTCTACTAAACCCTATAACCAGAAGGAGATTCTTCTAGTTTTTGGAAGAGAGAGAAGTGGCAAGCTGCGACACCAATTTGGTCGCCCCCTGATGCGAGATGCCGAGCAGACGCGCGATCGCCACCTTGCTCAAACCCGGATAGGCCAGTTCCAACCGCATCAGCAGGGGCGCCTTGCTCCGCTTCGTCACTGGCAGCTCTTCGGGCAGCTTCTTGAGCCGCGCTTCAAGCCGGTCAAGTTCCGCCAATCCTTGCGCGGCCTGTCGCCCGATCATTTCGATCAGCTGCCCCGTCAGCGTCCTTATATTCACGCCGGGAAATCGGGGCAGATCGACGAAGGACGGCAGTTGCCGTGCCGTCAACCCGCACGCTTCCAGCGCCGCCGGAATGTGCGCCGCCACCACCCATCCCAAATCTGTCCGACGGGGATCAATCTGCAACTGCCGCCCATCCGCTGTCGTCAGCAATTGTCCCTCGCTCATCGGAGCCGCCAGGCCCTCCCGCGCCGTGATGACGCGCTCTGCCACCTCTTCCACGCCCGTTGAAGGGTAGGGGGCCTCCACGACCGCCTGAACCGCCCGCCAGGCCGGGCCGAAGCGCACCAGATCGTCTGATGCCCAGATCTGTGCCTCTTTCCTGTCGTCCAGCAGCTGGCGTGATATATTCAGCGTCGCCCGCGCTATCGGATCGCGCTCGCCCTCGCTCGCCGAAAGCACGAAATGAACCAGCGCCGCGATCGACAAGGGATCGTTCAGCCCCTCGCTATGGCGGGGTGGGGGCGTCCGTCCGCAAATCCAGTCCTGCAAATCTCCGACGGAAATGGGCACGGACGCGACACTGGCCAGCGCCGCGGCCCCTTTAAGGCGCGACCGGGCAAGCCAGATGTCGGTGGCCGGGCTGTTGGCAAGCCGCCCGTCGAGCCTCCCCAACAAAAGAAACGCCTGCTCGGAAGATGAAGAAAAATCCAGCATTTCCGGGCTATATCAGCATATTGGATGTAACCAAACATATATGTTCGTTACATATGCTTTTCCGCCCCCTCCTGCCGTTCTGAACGCGCTCAATTCACCTTCTCATTCATGAATTGAACCCCAATCCAGCTTGAAACCCGCCGCTCCCCGCGCCATCTGTCCGGCGGCCAAAATTCATTGGAGGGCACGAAAGAAACGCCATGACGAACCCGACCGACGCTGCTCCTGAAACCCGTTCCTTCGAAGCTGACGTAGCCAAATTGCTGCACCTGATGGTGCACTCGGTCTATTCGGACAAGGATGTGTTCCTGCGCGAACTCATCTCTAACGCCGCCGACGCCTGCGAAAAGCTGCGCTATGAAAGCCTTAGCAATCCCGCGCTCGCCGCTGGCGGCAGTCCGCAAGTGACGGTGACGCTCGATCCCGACGCTCGCCAGCTGTCGATAGAGGACAATGGCATCGGCATGAGCGAGGCCGAGCTTGTCGAGGCGCTCGGCACCATCGCGCGTTCCGGGACAAAGGCGTTCATGGAACGCGTCGCCAGCGCCAGGGACGCGGAAGGAACGCAGCTGATCGGCCAGTTCGGCGTCGGCTTCTATTCCGCCTTCATGGTCGCCGATCGCGTCGATGTCCTGTCCCGCCGCGCGGGCTCCGATCAGGCGGCGCGCTGGTCGTCCGACGGCCTTGGCACCTATACCGTCCAGCCCGCCGAAACGGCCGAGGCGCCCGAACATGGCACCCGCGTCATCCTGCATCTTAAGGAAGACGCCGCGTCCTATACCGAACGCTATCGGATCCAGCAGATCATCAAGGACCAGTCCGGCCATGTGCCGGTGCCGATCTTCCTCAAGGAGAAGCCCGATGCCGAGGCCGAGCAGATCGCGGATGGCGCTGCGCTCTGGACCAAGCCCAAGAGCGAGATCAGCGCGGAGGAATATACCGACTTCTACCGCAGCGTCGCTGGCCAGTTCGACCAGCCTGCGCTGACGCTGCACTATCGGGCCGAGGGTCTGCATGAATATTCGGTGCTGGCCTTCGTTCCCGAAATGAAGCCGTTCGACCTGTTCGATCCCGACCGCGTCGGCCGCATGAAGCTCTATGTCCGCCGCGTCTTCATCACCGACGAGGCGGACATATTGCCGCGCTACCTGCGCTTCGTGCGCGGTCTCGTAGATTCCAGCGACCTGCCGCTCAACGTGTCGCGTGAGATGATCCAGCAGAGCCCGGTGCTGGCGGCGATCCAGAAGGGCGTCAGCAACCGCGTCCTCAGCGAGCTTGAGAAGCTCTCCGCCAATGATGGCGAAGCCTATATCAAATTCTGGGACACTTTCGGCGCAGTGCTGAAGGAGGGGCTGTACGAGGACTTCGCCCGCCGCGAGCAATTGCTCGGCCTAGCCCGCTTTAAGTCCACGACCTCCGGCGACAGCTGGCGCTCGCTGAAGGACTATGCCGAGAGCATGAAGGCGAACCAGACGGCGATCTACTACGCCACCGGCTCCGACCTCGATCGCCTCGCTTCCTCGCCGCAGCTGGAAGGTTTCCGCGCGCGCGGGATCGAGGTGCTGTTGCTGACAGACCAGGTGGACAGCTTCTGGGTCACCGCTGGCGTCGATTATGATGGCAAGCCCTTCAAATCGGTGACGCAGGGCCTTGCCGACCTCAGCCTCGTGCCCCTGCCCGAAGGGGAGGCGGCTGCGCCCGCTGCTTCGGAAGAAGTCAGCAGCTTCATCGATTTCGCCAAGTATCTGTTGAAGGATCAGCTATCCGATGTCCGCGTGTCCGAACGGCTGACCGAAAGTCCCGTATGCCTCGTCGCGGCCGAACATGGCATGGATAGGCAGCTGGAAAAGCTGCTGGCCGCCGCCGGTCGCGGCGCTGGGGCTTCTATGCCCGTGCTCGAACTCAACCCGCGCCACAACCTTGTCGTCCGGCTGAGCGGACTTCAGGACGACAACAGCCTGCGCGAGGATGCCGCCTGGCTGCTGCTGGACGAGGCGCGGATTGCCGATGGCGAATTGCCCACCGATCCGCGCGCCTTTGCCGAACGGCTCGGCCGGGTCATGGCGAAGGCTCTCGGCTAATCATGATCTGCTGGCCCGGCCTCATCCACCGGGCCAGCAACTATCAGGCGAGCGTCACGAAGATTTCCGCCTCGATCAGCCACTCGTCCCGAATCTTGCGCCATTTCGCGCTGTAGATGCCGGACGCGGTCAGCTCCTGCGTTTCCGCTGCCAAGCCTTTCCATTCGCCCTGTTCCATCGCGATCGGTTCGACCGGAGAGACAATGATGCTGGTCGGCATCCGAACATAGATGGTGCGATCGGGCGCCGCGAACTCGCGCTTCCATGCCATCAGCTGCGCCTTGCGGCCGCTGATCACCCCGCTGTCACTACCGGTCACCAGTATCGCGGCGGGTGACAGCAACGGCCCTATTGCGCTCAGGTCCATCTCCGCCAACGCGCGGTTGAATGCCGCCCGCCGCATTCGGATCGCAAGATCGCAGGATTGAGTCACTCTATTATTCCGATCAGCACTGCTTGTGCCAGCCGCCTATGATCCAGCGCCGTCGCCGCTGCAAGGAAGCGGCATAGAGTAAATCCGGCCGACACCCATCCCGATGGCACCGGCACAGTCTCTGCGTCCCACGATGCACCCGATCGTTAAGCCATTGCAATGAAGATGCAACCGCCAGGATATTGCCGCGTTATAGCTTGATGATTTTGCGGTGCGGTGCGTCTGATCCTGCCTCGGCAGGCGATGGATTTTGTGACTTTGATCGATATGCTGACGTCCGTGCTGACGGAGGCATGGTTGAATGACAGGGATTTTTGATCGCGTTTCGACGGGCAATTCAGGACTCGATCTGGTGTTGGGCGGGGGTCTGCCTGCCCAGAGGCTGTATCTCCTCGAAGGCGCTCCCGGATCAGGCAAGACGACGCTCGCGCTGCAATTCCTGCTCGAAGGCGTGGCGGCGGGCGAGCCAGTCCTCTACGTCACGCTGTCTGAAACCAGCGAGGAATTATCGGTCGTCGCTGCCTCGCACGGCTGGGACCTGAACAACGTCAACCTCTTCGAACTTGCTTCTGCCGATTCCGTGCTGGGCATGGGACGGGACCAATCGATCCTGCACAGCTGGGAAATGGAACTGGGCGGCACCATCGAACTGATCCGGGAGGAGGTGCAACGGCTAAAGCCCCGTCGCATCGTGTTCGACAGCCTGTCCGAATTGCGGCTTCTGGCGCAGGACCCGCTCCGCTACCGGCGCCAGCTGCTGTTCCTCAAACAGTTTTTCGCGCAGATCGACACCACGGTTCTGCTGGTGGACGACCTGACCGGCGGCGCGGGTATCCGTGACAATCACCTGCATAGTCTCTGCCATGGAGTGATAACGCTGGAACGGCTGACGCTCGATTTCGGCGCGGCGCGGCGGCGCATGCAAATTCAAAAGATGCGCGGCGTCGATTTCGTCGCCGGTTATCACGACATGATCATCCGGAAGGGCGGCATCGACATATTCCCCCGCCTCATCGCGTCCGACCATCATGCGCCGTTCGTCGGCGAACCGGTGCCCAGCAAGATTCCGGAGCTCGACGCCATTCTGGACGGCGGTCCCCAACGCGGCACCAGCACGCTCATCACGGGTCCTGCGGGCGCGGGCAAGACGACGCTGGCCCTGCAATATGTCATCGCCGCCTGCGAACGCGGCGAAAATGCGGTGATATACGAATTTGATGAACGGATCGGCACGCTCATTACCAGAGCGCGATTGTTCGGAACGGATCTACAGGCTTTGATGGACGACGGCCGCCTTGTCATCCGCCAGATCGATCCGGCCGAGGTCGCGCCCGGCGAATTCGCCGCCATGGTCAGGCAGGAGGTGGAGGAGCGTAATGCACGCATCATCCTGATCGACAGCCTCAACGGATATCTGGCGGCCATGCCCCAGGAACAGCAGCTGATCCTGCAATTGCATGAGCTTCTGTCGTACCTCAGCCACCGGGGCGTCGTGACCTTGCTTGTCAATCCACAGCAGGGCTTCTTCGGGTCGATGCGAACCGACGAACTGAATGTGTCCTACATCGCTGACATCGTCATCCTTATGCGCTTTTTCGAGGCGGATGGGCGCATCCGCAAGGCGCTGTCGGTCATCAAGCACCGCAGCGGCGCGCATGAGGACTCCATCCGCGAATTCAGGATCGATACCCATGGCGTTCGCGTCGGCGCGCCGCTCTCTGATTTCAGGGGCGTGCTGACCGGGACGCCGGAATATCTGGGAGCTTCTTCACCACTGATGGAGGACCGCGACGGCCGTGCATAAGGCCGCCGCATCCTCAACCCTCCGGGTCATCGTCAGCGCACCTTATGGCAGCGACGCCGACAGCGTGACGCGGCTGCTGCGGGGGGAGGGGCATCGGGTCCAAATCTGCCCCACCCTGACCGAGATGGCAGAGGCCATCGACGAGCAGACAGGCGTCGCACTCGTCACGGAAGAAGCGTTGTTCACCGACCTGGGTCCGTTGCACCGCGCGCTGGATGCGCAGCCTGCATGGTCGGACATTCCCTTCATACTGCTCGCCGGACGGCAGGCGGGCCGCTTTGGTTCCAGCGAGGCCATAAGACGTCGATTGCCCGATAACGCGCTTAGCGTCATCCTGCTGGAACGGCCGGTCAGCGGGGAATCGCTGATCAGCGCCGTCGCGTCGGGCATAAGGGCTCGGCAGAAGCAATTGCAGATTCGCGACCAGTTTGCAGCCATCAATGCAGAACGCAGCCGCCTCAATACGTTGCTCGAAAATCTCCCGGTCGGCGTTGCCTTCATCAATGCCGATGGCAGCACTTTGCTTTCCAACCCCGCATTCCGCCGTTTCCTGCCCAGCGGAGAAATCCCCGCCCGGTTGCCCGACGCCGAGGATCGGTGGGAAGGCTATGAAGAGGACGGCACCCGTATCAAGCGCGATCGCTTCGTGACGATGCGCGCCCTGAAGGGCGAGCAGGTGCGGGGGATCGAGTTTCTGCATCACCCGACAGAAGGTCCGCCGGTCTGGACCCGGGTAAGCGGCGTGCCGCTGCTCGACCCCGGCAGCTCACGGGTTACAGGCTCCATTTCCGTAATCGTCGACATAGACGAGCAGAAGAGGAGCCAGCAGGCGCTTGCCGAAGCGGCTCAGCGGCTCGAGCAGGAGGTCGACGCCCGCACCCGCGAATTGCGGGAGGCGCTGCTGCGACTGGAAGCCGAGGCGGAAGAACGCGCCCGTGCTGAGGAAGCGTTGCGCCAGGCGCAGAAGATGGAGGCGGTCGGCCAATTGACCGGCGGAATCGCGCATGACTTCAACAATATGCTGACGGGCATCATTGGAGCCATCGACATCCTGAAGCGCCGGATTTCCGGTGGGCGACTGGACGACCTTGATCGCTTCATGGATGCCGCCAGCACATCGGCGCAGCGCGCGGCGGCGCTGACGTCCCGATTGCTCGCCTTTTCCCGTCGGCAGTCGCTCGACAGCCGCCCCACCGACGTGTGCAAGCTCATTCATTCGCTGGAGGACCTGCTTCGCCGCACCATGAATGAATCGATCGAGGTGGTAATCCTTTCCTCCCCCCCGTTACCGACGGCGCTGGTGGACGCCAATCAGCTGGAAAGCGCGATCATCAACCTTGCGATCAATGCCCGCGACGCGATGCCTGATGGCGGCCGCCTGACGCTGTCATGCGAAGAGGTGGAGCTGGATGCGGAGTGCTGCGCGCGCAATCCAGGCATCACGCCGGGCCGCTATATCATGGTTGGGGTGTCTGACACCGGCGTCGGCATCGATGGCGATACGCTGGACAAGGTGTTCGATCCCTTCTTCACTACCAAGCCGATCGGGCAGGGTACGGGCCTGGGCCTGTCGATGGTCTATGGCTTCGCCAAGCAGTCGAATGGCCTGGTGCGCATCAACTCGACGGTGGGCGAAGGAACGGTGGTCAGGATTTTCCTGCCGGTCGCGGCACAGCAAGTTGAAGCCGAAACCTTGGAACATGCCGCCATTCACCATGGTGACGGCCAGTCGGTGCTGCTGGTCGAAGATGATGAGTCCGTCCGGCTCCTCGTGCGCGATGTGCTTGAGGAACTGGGCTACAAGGCGACAGAGGCCGCCGACGGACAGCAGGCGGTGCGCATATTGCAGGCCGGGCGGCGCTTCGACCTCATGATCTCGGATGTTGGCTTGCCGGGAATGAACGGGCGGCAATTGGCGGAAATCGCGCGAGCGCATTTGCCCGACCTGCCCATCCTGTTTGTGACGGGCTATGCGGAAGGAGCCGCCGTGCGGGGTGGCTTCCTGTCCAACAACATGCAGATGATCACCAAGCCATTCCAGATCGAAATGCTCTCCGCCCGCATCCGTGAAATGCTGGAAAGCTGATGGGAAGCTAGCCCGTTACTCCGTGGAACGTCCCGTGTGCGACTAATAGGCGGCTGGGACGTTTATCGGCAGGGCTTTGGAGAAGCACGACATGTCGGCTATCGGCTGGAAAATCGATGAGGCCGAGCGCTTGTCCCTCCTCCGCCGCTTCCCGCCGATCTGGCCGGATGTCGTGGCAGATCACATTACGCTGAAATCGGGCGTGGCAGAGGATGAGCCTTTGCCCGATCTGCAGCAGGCGGCGATTGTCGGCAGCATCAGCGACGGCGAAGGGCTCCAGGCCCTGATCGTTGTCGTAGGCGGTCATAGTGGACGGCCAGATGGAGGCACCTTCCACATCACCTGGTCGCTCGACCGCAGCCGGGGCCGGGAAGCAGTGCAAAGCAATGACGTCATCGAGGATTTGGGGTGGCGGCGTCTGCCCGAAACCGTTCCAATCAGGGTTAGGCCGACGCGCTTCTAGAGAAAACCTGCTTTCTTCGATCAGAGGGTGGGCTGCCCCTGATAATTACCCACGACGTTGGTGCCAGCCTCCTGATTATCCTGCAATTCTTCCCCATGCCACACGTGGCGACCGATGAAGAGGATTGCAATGATCACGGCTATCGCCAGGACGATCAAGGCAGCCGCCCGTCCTGTATTACGGGGCGGTGGTGGGTCGATGTGGTTCATGGCACGTCAGCGGTTTCGGTCGATATAGTCGGATACCGCATTGACGCTATGGCCGACCTTTTCCACCGCTTCCTCCAATTGGCGCCGAGATGTCTGAAAACGCTGGGACCAATATTGCACCTCCATATCTTCCTTCAGCGACACTTGTTTCAGGTCGCGGGGAACAGGCGGGGCTTTGCTCTGGACTTGAGGTTGCAGATCTATCGTGGACATGGATCTATTTTCCTAACGAGAGCTGTGGCTTTCAAACGCGCGTCAGTGTTCTTAGAACCTGGCCTTGAAGCAGCTAAATCGGGGCTGACGCCGCTACTCTCTGTGGTAAGAGCGAGCACGGCAGGATGATGTTCCGGTGCCACTGGTAAAGTTCATAACTTGCATTATGCAGCTCGGAATTCATCGCGGCCGAGGGAAGTCGGCGGCGGTGCTCCCCTTGGGTCAATAAAAGGAGCAGACGGTCAGCCGATCGCGATCCAGGCGGCAAGGCTCGCCGCTGCCGCTGCAAGAGCAGCAAACAGCGGTATTGCGGCTCTCATGCCGCCGTGGCCCCAACCGATGCCCACCGTCATGACGCCTTTGGCCAGAGTGTTGGCCAGAACCGCGCCGCCCAGTACGAAGCCAGCGGTTTGATCATCGATCGCATGTGGCGGGAGCCCCGCCATCGTCATCACGGCGGCGTCGACGTCCGATATCCCGGTGAGAGTCAGGACGACTGCCATGCCCTCCTGCCCAAAATGTTCCAATGCCCAACGCGCGGCGAGCGACAATCCCGCGACAAGGGCAGCCAGCAGGAGTGCGGGGGTAAAGCCCAAGGGATTGGCGACGGCGGCTCCGTTGCCGCCTTTGCCATGGGTACGCCATGCGGTCAGGGCGAACGCGACGGCTACAAGCGCTGCCGGAGCCATGGTCAGTGCCAGAGACGGTAGCGCGCGGGGGACGAGGACGAGTGCCACCAACTGCACCCTGACGAACATCACGATTGATGCCACCGCAATGCCTGCCGTCAATAATCCTCGACCATCGGGTTCGTCGCGGAGCCGCCTGGCATAATCGGCGGTGACGGCGGTGGACGACACAATGGCCCCGGTAAGCGCGACCAGCAACACGCCGCGATCGCGGCCGAAGCGCCTGGAGATCGCATAACCGGCGAAGGACAGTCCCATCACGAAGACGACCACCATCCAGATTTTCCTGGGGTTCCAGGCGTCGTAAGGGCCGTACGAGGCATCTGGCAGTAGCGGCAGGATGATGAGAGACACCAGCAGGAAGCGGGACACACCCTCGATCTCGCTCTCATCCATTCCCCGGAGCAGAGCGTGCATCGATTGCCGTGAGCTCAATATCGCAAAGATCGCCGCACCTGTTGCCAGGCCCAAAGCAGGCGAGATGCGCGTGGCGCAGAAACCCGCGCCAAAGGTCAGCAGTCCCGCCAGCGTCGTGGTTGCGGACAGATGATCCTGATCGGCGCTTCGGCTGTAGCCGACCGTCAGCACAGCCGAGACGCCCAGGCCCAGGGCAGCGGCGACCATGTCGGGGGCAAGGCCGCCGAGTCCCCCAAGCAACCCGATCAGCCCAAAGGTGCGAAAGCCCGCGACCCTGCGCCCTTTGCCGAAGTTCCGCTGTGTCCAGCCGCGCTCCATCCCTACAAGCAGGCCCACTGCGATCGATGCGATCAGGGAAAGATAGGGGTGAGCGATATTGAACATGGTCGCAGCTAGCCTAAGCGCATCGGAGCAGATCGCGATAGGTATAAGTCGCAGTCAAACCGTCTTCATCTTCACCGGAATTTTGAGATAGCGAACGCCGTTGCTTTCGGCTTCGGGGAAATGACCTGCGCGGATATTGACCTGAATCGAAGGCAACAGCAGCCGAGGTACGGGCAGCATCGCGTCACGGGCTTCGCGCATGGCGACGAAACTGTCTTCATCCACTCCGTCATTGATATGGACGCTTGTGCGCCGTTCTTCACCTACCGTCGTTTCCCAACGATAGTCATCGCGGCCGGGCGCCTTATAGTCGTGACACAGAAACAGGCGGGTTTCATCGGGCAGGCTCAGCAGCCGTCGGATGGAACGGTAAAGAATGCGAGCGTCGCCACCGGGGAAATCCGCCCGCGCCGTGCCATAGTCGGGCATGAACAATGTATCGCCGACAAAGGCCGCGTCGCCGACCAGATAAGCGATGTCCGCAGGTGTATGCCCCGGAACATGCATGACGGTGAAGCGCAGCATGCCTACTGAAAACTGTTCGCCATCTCGAAACAACCGGTCGAAATCCGAACCATCGATCCGCATGTCGTTGAGCCCGAAGACGGGACGGAAGATTTTCTGCACGTCGCAAATATGCTCGCCAATGCCGATGGGCGCACCGGTCCTGCTCTTGATAAAGGGTGCCGCGGACAGATGATCGGCATGGGCGTGCGTCTCCAGCACCATAGTGATCCGCCAAGCCTGCTTTTCAGCAAAGGCCAGCAGCCGCTCGGCTGAGCGCGTATCAACCTCCCCGCTGGCAATGTCGAAATCCCTCACCGGGTCGATGACTGCCGCCTCCCGGGTTTCAGGGTCAGCGACCAGGTAGCTGACCGTATAGGTCGCCTCGTCGAAAAAGGCTTCGATCAGGGGCTTTGTGTCCATGTCGTCCTCCATTGCTCCTTGACAATATATTACACTTATCTAAATTAGCAATATCTAATGGAGTAAATGATGATCCGTCCGTTGATGAACCTCGCCACCTTCGAAAAGAAGGCGGGCGAAGTCTCGAACCTGCTGAAAGCGATGGGCAACGTCCGGCGCCTGATGGTGCTGTGCAAGCTGGTCGAACATGGCGAAATGACCGTGGGGGACCTCGCGCAACAGGTCGGTTTGTCGCAATCCGCCCTCTCGCAGCATCTCGCCAGGATGCGGGAGGAGGGTCTGGTCGCTTTTCGACGGGAAAGCCAGACGCTCTGGTATCGCATCGCCGATGCGCGGACGGAACAGCTGCTCGCCAGTCTCTATACCATCTTCTGCAAGGAATGATCCGATGCCGATCACAACCATTACCCCGCACGAAGCGGATAAAGCCGTGGCCAAGGGCGCCACGCTCGTCGATATCCGTGGACCCGACGAACATGCCCGCGAGCATATTGCGGGGGCGATCCATGTCCCGCTCGATCGTCTGGAGGAACTGCCACAGGTGGCCGGGCCAATCATCTTTCACTGCAAGTCAGGCATGCGAACGCAAGCCAATGAGGCAGCCTTGCAGGCGGCGGCGGGCTTCACGCCCTGCCATATACTTCTGGGCGGTCTGGACGGCTGGCGCGCGGCGGGATTGCCGACGCGCCTCGACCGGGAACAGCCGTTGGAGATCATGCGGCAGGTGCAACTGGTGGCCGGAGGCCTTGTGCTGTTGGGCGTCCTGCTCGGTTTCCTCGTCGCTCATGCCTTTTTCGGCCTGTCGGCCTTTGTTGGCGCGGGGTTGATGATGGCGGGGGCGACCGGCTGGTGCGGCATGGCGAAGCTGTTGCAGGTGATGCCATGGAATCGCCGTTCTCTCGGCGCGTAGGCTGATCATGTCTCCGGCTATGATCGTTGCGGCTCTGGCTTCGGGCGGCCTGATCGGGACCGTATTGGGTCTGGTCGGCGGCGGCGGCTCGATCCTTGCCGTGCCGCTGCTGGTCTATGTGGTGGGCGTGGGGTCTGCTCATGCCGCCATCGGGACGGCAGCGGTCGCCGTAGCCGCCAATGCGGCTTTCAGCCTGATCGGCCATGCCCGCGCCGGTACAGTGAAATGGCCATGCGCCCTCGTTTTCGCGGGAGCTGGCGTCACTGGCGCGGCGATCGGCGCGGAAATCGGCAAGGCCATAGACGGCCAGCGATTGCTGATGCTGTTTGGCTTGCTGATGATCGGCGTGGGGCTTTCCATGCTACGGACGAAGCGCACTACCGACGCGCCCGATGTACGACTGTCGCGAGCAACCGCTGGTCGATTGTTGCCCCGCCTCGTTCCGATCGGCCTTGGAGTGGGATTGGCCGCTGGCTTTTTCGGGATCGGCGGCGGCTTTCTGATTGTGCCGGGGCTGATGATGGCGACTGCCATGCCGCTCAAAAATGCAGTGGGAACGTCACTCGTCGTCGTCACGGCGCTGGGCCTCACCACTGCGGCTTCCTATGCGCTGTCAGGCTTTGTCAATTGGTCACTCGTGGGGGTATTGATCGTGGGCGGTGTCGGTGGGGCGGCTATCGGTATCGCACTCGGCCGTAAGATGGGCGCGCGCAAAGGGCTGCTGGAGCGGTTGTTCGCCGTCACGGTGACCGCCGTGGGCGCCTATGTCGCGCTGCGCGGACTCTGAGTTTCCTGTCATCGCGGTCTAACGGGTCGCCTCGGATGACAACGGGGTGAACGGTTCAACTAAGGGGAGCAAGACCCACCTGCTCTGGCTTGATTGCGCTTGCGTCCGCACATGAGGAAGTGGCAGCCCATTTTCTCGTCTGAAGGCAGCGCGGGCTTGTGTCGGCCCGGAGGTTTCCAACCGAGAGGGGCTGGGCCGCAGAAATAGGGCGAACGCGCCGCAAAGTGGGGCACCTGTCCGGCCGAGAGGCTGGCAAAGGCGAGGCTTGCCAGCGCCAGCGCACTAAACCGCATGGCTGAACCGCTTTTCCGCTGGTTGCAGATAGCTGTCGAATGCGGCGGCTATGCTGCGGGCGTAGGGGAGCGCGCCGGGGGTCAGTTGCACCCGGCCTTCGCTCAATCGCAATAGGCCAAGTCGCTCGAAGCGCGACAGGTCCGGCTGGGGCAGCGCAGTGCCCATATGCGCTTCGCCTCTACAAAGGATCGCCTCGATGATCCGGCCACGACGCCGGTCATCGCCCGTGCGCAGCGTGCCGCGGGTGGCGGAAAGCTCGCCGCGCTCTACGCGTTCGCGCCAAGGCCCGGCCTGCTTTTCATTCTGGACGATGAGGTCCGGAAATTGGCTGATCGCACTGGCGCCCAGACCCAGGAGAATATCAGCAGGATCATCGGTAAAGCCCTGAAAGTTGCGGCGCAGCCCTCCGTCGCGGGCTGATATTGCTAGGCCGTCCTGCGGCAGGGCGAAATGGTCGAAGCCGATCGCCGCATAGCCAGCGGCGGTTAACATGCGATAGCCTTGTGCGGCCATGTCGAAGCGCGTGGCGAGATCGGGCAGATTGCTGCCGTCGATGCGGCGCTGGCGGGGCAGTAGCTGCGGCATATGGGCATAGCCGAACAGGGCGACACGGGCGGGTTGCATCGCGACGCTTGCTTCCAACGTCGCCGCAAGATCGTCGAGGCTTTGGCCGGGTAGGCCGTACATGAGGTCGAAACCGATCGCGATCCCGGCTGCGCGGAGTTGATCGACGGCTCGCTCCACCATGTCGAGCGGCTGAATGCGGCCGATCGCGGCCTGAACATGCGGGGTGAAGGTCTGTACGCCAAGGTTGACGCGGCTGACGCCCATGGCCGCCATGGTGGAAATCCAGGTGGCGTCGAGGCGGCGCGGGTCCAGTTCGACCGAGATTTCGGCGTGACGTGCATCGAAACAGAGCAGCAATTGCTGAAGCAGGCGGACGAAATCGACGAGCGGCAACGAATTGGGACTACCGCCGCCAAAGGCGATCCGCGCGACGCGTCCGCGTCCGCGCAAGCGTCCCGCGATGGAAGCCATCTCTCGTTCCAGCGCCTCCACATAGGCTGTCAACCGCTGGGCGCGATTGGCCGCCCCTGTATTGCAGCCGCAATACCAGCATATGTCGTGGCAATAGGGGATATGGACATAGAGGGAGAGGAGGGCGTCCGTTTCCATCCCATCCAGCCTGGCTGCAAGGTCATCCGCGCCCATATCGGCGGTGAACTGCGCGGCGGTGGGATAGCTGGTGTAGCGCGGCACCGGCTGGGCCAGCAGGTCAGGATAGTATGTCCACATGGCTGAACCGGATCGCATGGGACAGCGCGCGCGGCATTGAGCCAGGTCAAATTGCCGCTTGCGCCGGATCAATGCCGGGCGTGCGGCGCCGGGGCAAAGCCAAGTCACCGATAACAGGGACGGAGACTTTGGAAATGCTCATCAAGACTATCTTACTTGGAGCGACGGCTGGTTGCGCCGCCATGTCCGCACCCGCGCAGGCCGCGCAGGGCGATGTGCTGGTGCGGCTGCGCGCCATCATGGTTGCGCCCAATGAACGAAGCGGGAGCGTGCTGCCCGCCTTTCCGGGCGAAGAGGTAAAAGTCGATAACAGCGTGATGCCGGAGATCGACGTGACTTATATGGCGACCGACCATGTGGGCTTTGAACTGATCGCCGCCACGACCAAGCACAGCGCCAGCGGACGCACCGGAACGACCGGGGCGATCGGCCGTTTGGCATCCACCTGGGTGCTGCCGCCGACGCTGACGGCGCAATATCATTTCCTGCCGGAAGCCAAGATCCGGCCCTATGTCGGGGCGGGCGTCAATTACACGCTGTTCTACAACGAAAAGGCGTCGAACGCGCTGGAGGGCGCGGTGGGCGCGACCAGTGTGCACATGTCAGACAGCTTCGGATGGGCGGCGCAGGCCGGAGTCGATGTCGATTTAACGGATCGCGTCTTCTTGAACCTGGATGTCAAATATATCGACGTCGATACCACGGCCCGGCTGTCGACCGCGGGGGCGGGCGTGCAGAAGGTTCGCGTGCATCTCGATCCGCTGGTCTTTGGCGCGGGTGTGGGCGTAAAGTTCTGAACCCTATGCCGCGGCGAGCGCCTTCACCACGAAGGGCAGGCGCTCGCCATCCGGCTCCGTCAGCGTCAGATAGCTGCCGGGCTGAATTGCATGCGCGTCCAGGCGGAAGAGTTGCTCGTCATCCTCCTCACCCGGCTCATAGGATAGCGCCCAGCCGTTTGAAGTCCGTAGCAGCCAGCCATGGCGGTCGGGTTCATTCGGCCAGAAGCGCCGGACGGTGGCGAGTTCGGGTTTATGCCGATATTCCTGCTCGTCGATCAGCCCGTCCTGGCCGATCGGCAGGCGCATGACATAGCTGCGAGCTGCCGATCCGTTTGGAAAAGCAGGCGTGCGTGCGAGTTCGAGGCGTATCGTTGTCCATGTCATGCCAACCAGATCGGGTTTTCGGGGGATAAAGACTATAAGGACTATCCCGGATGGCGGCAGAGGCCGTCAGATCCTAGCCAGCAAGGACAAGTTACGGTTCCTCGGCAGGAGATGTGAGATGAAATCGATACTGCTTCATATCCATGACGATCGGGGTGCGGAAAGCCGCCTGCAAGCAGCGTGCGACATCGCGCGCGCGACGGGGGCGCACATTCGTTGTGCTCAGGTGACGGAAATGCCCGACATGGTGGCCGCAGACATGTATGGCGGCGCGGCGCTGGCGCCTTCCATCATCAACGAGCTGCGTGAAATCGACGCGCGAATCAAGTCGCGCACCGAGGAAAGGCTTCGCGCGGAAGGTGTAAGTTGGGATTGGCGGCAATTCGATGGCGATGTTCTTCATGGTCTACTAGCCGCCTCGACATTGACCGATGTCATCATCGTGACCCTGCCTGAAGGGCCGCGCAGAGTACTCACCGACCCACCGCCGATCGCCGCCGAACTGGCCCTGTCAGGGCCGGTGCCCGTGATGGCGGTCCCGCAATCGGCGAAATCGCTGATGGTAGCAGGGCGGGCGCTGGTCGCCTGGGATGGATCGCAGGAAGCATCGGCGGCGCTGCGGGGCGCGGTGCCGCTGCTGAAGCTCGCGCAGGATGTGCACATCGTGACTGTGGAGGAAGCGAGTAAAAATACCTTCCCCGCGACTGATGCCCCCGAATATCTTGCCCGCCATGGGATTAAAGCGGAAGTCCATAGCTGGCCACGGGACGGCCGAGCTGTGGAGGACGCCCTGATAGCTGCCGTCGAAGCGCTGAAGCCCGACTGGATGGTGATGGGCGCCTATGGTCACAGCCGGCTGCGCCAGTTCGTGTTTGGCGGCGTGACCCGAACGATGCTGCGCGAAGGACGCGTGCCTGTCTTGCTGGCGCATTGAAGACAGGGCATTGTAACCCGATGGCGGTGGCGGACGACGATGACACGGAAGGCTTGAGCGAGCGCGAGCATAGCCTGGAACAGGCGCTGCTGGGGTCGATCCTCGCGACGGTGCCCGACGCGCTGATCGTCATCGACATGGCCGGGCGGATCGTGTCGTTCAGCGCGGCGGCGCAGCGTATGTTCCAATATGCCGAAAGCGACGTACTGGGCGAAAATATCTCCATGTTGATGCCGTCGCCGGATCGGGAACGGCATGACGGCTATATCGACCATTATCTCAATACCGGCGAAAAACGGATCATCGGCATCGGCCGCCTGACCAGCGCGCGACGGCGGGATGGATCGACCTTTCCGATCGAATTGTCGGTGGGGGAGGTGCATGACCGGGGACAGCGGCTGTTCACCGGTTTCATCCGCGACCTTACCGAACGGCAGCAGGCCGAGCGGCGCGTCGCCGACCTTCAGGCGGAATTGTCCCATGCCAGCCGGGTGACGGCTATGGGGACGCTGGCGTCCGCGCTGGCGCATGAGTTGAACCAACCGTTGACGGCGATAGCAAACTATCTGGAGGCCGGGCGCGACCTGCTGGATGCCGACGGTCCAGTGGATCGCGAGATGCTGCGCGAGGCGATGGACGAAGGCGCGCGGCAGGCGTTGCGCGCGGGCGAGATCATCCGGTCGCTGCGCGAGTTCATCAAGCGCGGCGAGACGATGCGCCAGCCTGAATCGCTGCGCGAGTTGCTGGCCGAAGGGGCGGCGCTCGCTTTTATCGGCATGGACAGTCGGGGCATCGACATGGACATCAGCGTCGATCGGCGTGTGAATAATGTGCTCGTCAACCGCGTGCAGTTGCAGCAGGTGATCATCAACCTCATCAAGAATGCGGTGGAGGCGATGGCGAGCAGCCCCGCGCGTATCCTGCGTCTGTCGGCCGTCTCGGCCGAGGATGGGCGGGTGGAGGTGATCGTCGCGGACAGCGGAATGGGTCTGGACCCCGACATGTCACGTACGCTCTTCAACCCATTCACCACCACCAAGCCGTCGGGCATGGGCGTTGGCCTGTCGATCAGTCAGACCATCGTCGAAGGGCAGGGCGGGCGCATCTGGGCGCAGCCGTCGCAATGGGGCGGCACGGCCTTTCACTTCACCCTGGACCGAGCGGACTGAAAGCATGAGCGAACCTTTCCCCATCTATGTCGTCGATGATGACGAGGCGATCCGCCGGTCGCTGTCCTTCCTGCTGAAGACTAGCGGCTATGCGGTGCGGCTTTTCGAGGGCGGCACGGTGTTTCTGAAGGAAGCGGCGGGATTGGAACCGGGATGCGTGCTACTGGACGTGCGCATGCCCGACATTGACGGGCTGGAGGTGCAGCGGGAATTGCGCGCGCGCGGCATCATGCTGCCGGTGGTGATTATGACGGGCCATGGCGACATCGACATGGCGGTCGCGGCGATGAAGGTGGGCGCGAGCGACTTCATCGAAAAGCCGTTCGAGAAGGCAGCGCTGCTGGGATGTGTCGAAGCTGCGCGGCTGCTGTCGGCGGCCGATCGTGGGGCCGGGGAGCGGGCGGAGGATGCAAGGGCGCGGCTGAATGTCCTGACCGATCGGGAGCGTGATGTGCTGGACGGGTTGGTCGAGGGATTGCCCAACAAGACGATTGCCTTCGATCTGGGGATCAGCCCGCGAACGGTGGAGATTCATCGCGCCAACCTGATGCAGAAGCTGGAGGTGAAGAGCCTGGCCGAAGCGCTGCGGATCGCGTTCCATGCGGGGGTGGGGTGAGGGTATAGCTGTCACCCCGGGCTTGCCCCGGGGTCCCGCTACCTTCAGGCGAGCAGTTCGAACATGTCCCCCCAGTTCGGATTGGCGCGCTCGATAAGCGCGAATTTCCACTGACGTTGCCAGCGCTTCAGGCGCTTCTCATGCTCTATGCATGCCGAGATGTCATCGCTCCGTTCGGCCCAGACCAGTCGGTATAAGCGATAGCGCGCGCAGAAGTCGGACCCGGTGCCGGTTTTATGCTGGTGGATGCGGGCGGAAAGGTCTGACGTCACGCCCACATACATCGTTCCGCGATATCGATCGCTCATAATGTAAACCCAACCGCCTTTTCGTGCGCGCTCCATAGTTTTGGCATTGAAGAAGCGGGACCCCGGGTCAAGCCCGGGGTGACGGAGGAGGGGATCGCTAGGGAGATTTACGGATAGGTCTGAAACCCGCATGGCGGCATGCAGCGGGCATGGATATGCAATTTGATCTGGCGCAAAAGGCGCCCGGCAATGCCGAAATGGTGGCGGTGATGACCCCGGCTGCCGGAGGCTGCGGTGCAGGATATTGCGATCGGTGCGAGGTGCGCGATCAGGCGATCTGCGCCGATCTCGACCCGCAGGAGCGCGGGGCGCTCAACCGGATCGGGCGGCGCGTGACGCTGCAAGCTGGTCAGACGGTGATGTGGGAGGGCGATGACAGCATGATCGTCGCTAATGTGATCGAAGGCACGCTGAAGCTTGCGACCTCCACCGGCGACGGGCGCGAGCAGATTGTGGGCGTGGTCTATGCATCCGATTTCATCGGGCGGCCCTTCGGCGCGCGCACGCCGCATAGCGTAACGGCGCTGACCGATGCTCGGCTCTGCCTCTACCCACGCGGCGCTTTCGATGGCTTTGCGCGCCAGCATTCGCAGCTCGAGCATCGGCTGCTCCAAAGGACGCTGGACGACCTTGATCGGACGCGAGCCTGGATGTTGCTGCTGGGGCGAAAGAATGCGCGGGAGAAGGTCGCGTCCTTCCTGCTGGACATGAGCCGACGGCTGCGCGCGGACCCCGACGGCGTGATTGACCTACCTCTGTCGCGCCAGCAGATCGCGGATATATTGGGGCTGACCATAGAAACCGTCTCGCGTCAGATCAGCGACATGAAGCGACTGGGCGTGATCGCGCTGGCCGGGCGGCGCGGGGTGCGGATTTCCGATGCCGAGCGGCTGGAGGCCATGGCCGAAGGCGAGTGATAGCGAGTTTCCGGTGTTCCGACACTTTCCCCTCCCGCAGGCGGGAGGGGTTAGGGGTGGGCGCGAGCGAAGCGAGCTATGTTGCGCCAGCCCACCCCCCGGCCCCCTCCCGCCTGCGGGAGGGGGAGGAGTGGCGACAATCTGCCTAAGGACATTCCCCTACATACCCGCCGCGCCGCCTTTGCCAGAGGTCAGAGCTTAGGGGCGGCGACCGAACGAGGGGCGCCGCAAAGACCTTTCGCGGGGAAATCCGATGGATCGTTTGTTATTGAAATCGGGCGGCTGGTTCGCGCTTGCTGTGCTGACCTTGCTGGCGGCGTTGATGGCGGTGGACAGCGGCTTTGCCGTCCATATGGCCATCGCTTGCGCGGCGGCGCTGCTGATGGTGGTGGTGACGATTGGTGGCGCCGATTATGCCGGAATCGCTCGCGGACTGCTGAAGATGCCCGCCGATCAGGGGAAATATGATGACGATCCGATCCGCTGGGGCGTGATTGCGACCGTCTTCTGGGGATTGGCGGGGTTTCTAGCCGGGCTCTTCATAGCCTTGCAGCTTGCCTTCCCCGCGCTGAACCTTGGCATTGAATATACCAGTTTCGGGCGGTTGCGACCACTGCACACGTCGGCGGTGATCTTCGCATTCGGCGGCAATGCTCTTATTGCGACGAGCTTCTATGTCGTGCAGCGCACTTGCCGGGCGCGGCTGGCCTTTCCCTCGCTCGCGCGGTTCGTATTCTGGGGATACCAGCTGTTCATCGTGCTGGCCGCGACCGGCTATGTCATGGGCATCACGGAGGCGCGCGAATATGCCGAGCCCGAATGGTATGTCGATATCTGGCTGACCATCGTCTGGGTCGCCTACTTGGTCGTCTTCGGGGGCACCATCCTGCGCCGTAGTGAACCGCATATCTATGTAGCGAACTGGTTTTACCTAAGCTTCATCCTGACGATCGCGATGCTGCACATCGTCAACAACCTGTCGGTGCCGGTGAGCTTTCTCGGTTCCAAGAGCTATAGCGCTTTTGCAGGCGTGCAGGATGCGCTGACGCAGTGGTGGTACGGGCATAACGCCGTCGGCTTCTTCCTGACCGCCGGCTTCCTGGCCATGATGTATTATTTCGTGCCCAAGCAGGCGGAACGGCCGGTCTATAGCTATCGCCTGTCGATCATCCACTTCTGGTCGCTGATCTTCCTCTATATTTGGGCGGGTCCGCACCATCTTCATTATACGGCTCTGCCCGACTGGGCGCAGACGCTGGGCATGGTCTTTTCGGTCATGCTGTGGATGCCGAGCTGGGGCGGGATGATCAATGGCCTCATGACGCTGAACGGCGCGTGGGACCGCATCCGCACCGACCCGATCATCCGCATGATGGTGATGGCCTTGGCCTTCTACGGCATGAGCACCTTTGAAGGGCCGATGATGTCGGTGAAGGCGGTCAACAGCCTGTCGCACTATACCGAATGGACCATCGGCCATGTGCATAGCGGCGCGCTGGGCTGGAACGGGCTCATCACCTTTGCTTGCCTGTATTATCTGACGCCGCGCCTGTGGAAGCGCGAGCGGCTCTATTCGCTGCGGCTGGTGAACTGGCATTTCTGGCTCGCGACGTTGGGCATCGTCCTCTACGCCTCGTCGATGTGGGTGGCGGGCATCATGCAGGGGCTGATGTGGCGCGAATATGGGAGCGACGGCTACCTCGTCTATGCCTTCTCCGAAGTCGTGAGCGCCATGTTCCCCATGTATGTGATCCGCGCTGCCGGGGGCCTCATGTACCTCGCCGGGGCGATCATCATGGCCTGGAATATCGGCAAGACCATCGCGGGCAGCCCGCTGCGTGCGGAGAAGCCGATGAGTGATGCGGCCTATGATCCGGCAGTGGATCGGCCGCTTGTCGCCCAGCCTGCTTAAGGACGCCAAGACATGACAAGCAAGACCAAAGCCAAGTTCTGGGACCATGGCAAGCTGGAGCGCAATGTTTCCCTGCTGGGCATCGCGTCGCTGATCGTAGTCGCCATCGGCGGCATCGTGGAGATCGCGCCGCTCTTCTGGATCGACAACACGATCGAGAAGGTGGAGGGCATGCGGCCCTATACGCCGCTGGAGCTGGCTGGACGGAACATCTACATCCGTGAAGGCTGCTATAATTGCCATAGCCAGATGATCCGTCCCTTCCGCGACGAGACGGAACGCTATGGCCATTATAGCCTGGCGGCTGAGAGCATGTATGATCACCCGTTCCAATGGGGATCGAAGCGCACCGGGCCTGATCTGGCGCGCGTAGGGGGCAAATATTCGGATGAATGGCATGTCCAGCATCTGAAGGACCCGCGCGCCGTGGTGCCGGAGTCCATCATGCCGGGCTATGCCTTCCTCGCTGAGCGGGAATTGAAGCCTGCGGACATGCGCAAGGACCTGACCGCGCTGACTGATGTCGGTGTGCCCTACAGCAAGGATGACATCGCCAAGGCCAATGACGACCTGAAGGCGCAGGCCGATCCCGATGCGGACGCCAAGGAGCTGATCAAACGCTATCCCAAGGCGCAGGCGCGCGATTTCGACGGCGATCCGGGCAAGGTGACGGAGATGGATGCGCTGGTCGCCTATCTCCAGATGCTGGGCACGCTGGTCGATGTGGAAAGCGCCAGGCCGCAGGAGGTCGAACGATGAGCTACGACGCCTTGCGGCATTTCGCCGACAGTTGGGGGCTGGTCTTCATGGGCGTTACCTATGCCGTCCTGATCGGCTGGCATTTCCGGCCCAAAGGGCGCGAGCGCAGCAATCAGGCCGCGCGCGCCATTTTCGAGACTGAGCGTGCGGAGGTCGATCATGGCTGATGACAAGCGCATCGACGCCGCCACCGGCACCGAGATCAAGCATCATGAGTGGGACGGCATCCAGGAACTGGACACTCCGCTGCCGCGATGGTGGCTGTGGACCTTTTACGTGACGATCCTGTTCGCGATCGGTTACGTGATCGCCTATCCCGCCCTGCCGATGATCGACCGGGCGACTGGCGGCGTGCTCGGCTGGTCCAGCCGTGGTGCGCTGAACAAGGAACTGGCCGTCCGCGAACAGCAGATTGCACCGGTTCGGCAGGCGATCGCCGACACCCCCATCGACGCGCTGCCGACGCGGCCGCAACTGATGCAGGCGGCGGTCGAGGGTGGGCGCGCTGCGTTTCGCGTGCATTGCGTGCAGTGCCATGGATCGGGCGCGGCGGGGTCGAAAGGCTATCCCAACCTGAATGACGACGACTGGTTGTGGGGTGGAAATCTGCCTGCGATCGAAAAGACCATCACCGATGGCGTGCGCAATCCCGATCATGCAGCGACCCGTCAGTCGCTGATGCCCGCTTTCGGCAAGGATCAGTTGCTGACTGCAGCGCAGGTTGATGACGTGGTTGCCCATGTGCGGGCGATCAGCGGGCAGGATCGGGCCAGCGCCGCCTCGCAGCGCGGGGCCAAGGTCTTTGCCGACAACTGCGCCGTCTGCCACGGACCAGCAGGCAAGGGCAGCCGGGACGTCGGTGCGCCGAACCTGACCGATGCGATCTGGCTCTATGGCGGCGACACGGACACTATCCATGAGACCGTCTGGAATAGCCGCCATGGTGTGATGCCCCGCTGGGACGACAAGCTGGACAAGGCGACGATCCGCATGCTGGCCGCCTATGTGCACAGCCTGGGCGGGGGTGAGGCTGTGCCGGTGAAAGCTGCGGGCAAGGTGCCGGGCAATGCCGGGCAATAGGAGCCGCCCCTTCTTCGTCACCCCGGACTTGATCCGGGGTCCCGCTGCCCTTTGTCATGGGCGTGGGGAAGAAGCGGGATCCCGGGTCAAGCCCGGGATGACGGGAGTGTGTGAATGTAGCTTGTCCCCTCATACCGGGAGCAGCCGATGCTGATGGCGGACTCCCCTTCGCTCTACGAGAAGCGCAAGGGCGTCTATCCCAAGGCGGTGGACGGCTTTTATCGTCGCCTCAAATGGGCGATCATGGCGGTGACGCTCGCCATCTATTGGGGCACGCCATGGCTGCGCTGGGACCGGGGGCCTTATGCGCCGGACCAGGCCGTGCTGGTCGATCTGGCGCACCGTCGCTTCTACATGTTTTCAATCGAAATCTGGCCGCACGAATTCTACTATGTCGCCGGGCTGCTCATCATGGCGGGGGTTGGCCTGTTCCTCGTTACCTCCGCCGTGGGCCGGGCCTGGTGCGGCTATGCCTGCCCGCAGACGGTCTGGACCGACCTTTATCAGCATGTCGAACGTTTCATCGACGGCGATCGCAATGCGCAATTGAAGCTGGCTAAAGCGCCATGGAGCGCAGCCAAGCTGGCGCGACGGCTCGCTAAATGGTCCGTCTGGCTGGCGATCGCCTTCATCACCGGCGGGGCATGGATTTTCTATTTCGCCGACGCGCCCACTTTGCAGCAGCAATTTTGGAGCGGCACGGCAGCGCCGGTCGCCTACGGGACTGTGGCGGTGCTGACCGCCACGACTTTCATCCTGGGTGGGTTCATGCGGGAACAGGTGTGCATCTACATGTGCCCATGGCCGCGCATCCAGACGGCGATGCTGGACGAGAAGTCGCTCGTCGTCACCTATAAGGACTGGCGCGGGGAGCAGCGCGGCAGCCTCAAAAAGGCGGAGGCGCATCCGGGCGACTATGGCGACTGCATCGATTGCAATCAGTGCGTCGCGGTCTGCCCCACCGGCATCGACATTCGGGAAGGGCCGCAGATCGGCTGCATCACCTGCGCGCTGTGCATCGACGCCTGCGACAAGGTGATGGAACAGATCGGGCGGCCGCGTGGGCTGATCGATTACTGCACGCAGGACGATGCGGAGGCGGAGAAGAAGGGCGCGGCGCCAAAACCGGTGCTGAAGACATTGCTGCGCCCGCGGACCATCGCCTATTTCGGCGTGTGGGCGAGCATTGGTGCGGCGATGCTGTTCACCCTGGGTGCGCGGACGCGGCTCGACATCAGTGCGCAGCAGGATCGCAACCCGATCTTCGTGCGCCTGTCGGACGGCGCGATCCGTAATGCCTACACGTTGAAGCTGCGGAATATGGAGACCCGGCCACGCGCCGTGGAGGTCAGCCTTACCGGCCTTCCTGGCGCGAAGATGTGGACTGACATCGGATCGCGCGACAAGGCCAGCGCCTCCGTACGCACCACCATCCCCGCCGACAGCGTAGCGAAGCTGCGCCTTTTCCTCGTCCTCCCATCCGCTGGTCCAGCCAGGCAGGATTTCGCTTTCTTGATCCGCGCCACGGATCGTGAAGGCGGTGTCGGCAGCGAAGCCGCCCGATTTGAAAGGCCCTGACATGAAACAAGCCCGTTCCTTCACCGGCTGGCATATGACGGCGATACTTATCAGTTTTTTCGCGGTGGTGATCGCGGTCAACACGCTGATGGCGACGGTCGCCGTGCGTTCGTTCGGCGGAACGGTGGTCGAGAACAGCTATGTGGCCAGTCAGAAGTTCAACGGCTGGCTGGCGGAGGCCCGTGCGCAGGAAAAGCTGGGATGGCGTGACCGGGTGACGCTGGACCCCGCGCGCCATGTGCGGATGACGCTGAATGTGCGCGGTGCCCGGATGCGGGTGGTGGCGCAGCATCCGCTGGGGCAGACGCCTGACATTGTGCTGCAAATCCATGAAACCGCGCCCGGCCTTTACGTGAGCGACCGCGCCTTGCCTGCGGGGCGGTGGCAGTTGCGTTTCGATATTCGTCATGGTCGCGGCGAGGAACATCTGTTGCGGGAGATCGACTGATGGCCAGCCAGCCTGTTCTCAACAAGGAAGCTTCGGCTGAAGCGAAGGAAAGCCTGTTCGCGGTGCCGGGCATTCATTGTGCGGGGTGCATCTCGAAGATCGAGAATGGCCTGCCGCTGACGCCCGGCATCCGCTCCGCACGGGTCAATATGAGCGCCAAGCGGATCGCGATAAGCCATGATCCTGCACTGACCCCGCCGGAACTGAAGGCCGCAATCGTCGCGCTCGGGTTCGACGCGGAGCCGCTTCCTGATCCGGGGCAGGATGTCGCGGCGGCCGAGAGCAGGGCGCTGGTGCGCGCGCTCGCCGTGGCGGGCTTCGCGGCGATGAACATCATGCTGCTGTCGGTGTCGATCTGGTCAGGCGCGGAAGGCGCGACGCGGACGATGTTCCACTGGCTGTCGGCGCTGATCGCTTTGCCGACCGTCGCTTATGCGGGCCAGCCCTTCTTCCGTTCCGCCTGGGCGGCGTTGCGGCAGGGGCGCACGAACATGGATGTGCCGATCAGCATCGGCGTGCTGCTGACCACGGTGATGAGCCTTTTCGAAACCATCAGTGGCGGCAAACATGCCTGGTTCGATGGCGCCGTGATGCTGCTCTTCTTCCTGCTGGCGGGACGTTGCCTGGACAGCATGATGCGGGCGCGGGCACGGGCAGGCGTGGCGGCGTTGCTGAAACAGACGGCGCCGGGCGCGCTGGTGCTGGGCGAAGGTGGCCGCAGCAAGTGGACAGCGGCCAGTGCGCTGCGTCCAGGCATGCGCATGATCGTCGCGGCTGGCGAAAGGCTGGCCGCCGACGGTCGGGTCGTTGAAGGAGAAAGCGGCATCGACCTCGCTTTCCTGACCGGCGAAAGCGCGCCGGTACGTGTGAGGGCTGGCGATGCCGTTCAGGCCGGAGCGATGAATGTCGAAGGGCCGATCACCGTCGAAGTGACGGCCGCCGGGGCCGACACGGTCATCGCCGACATCGCCCGGCTGATGGAGGAAGCGGGACAGGGGAAGTCCCGCTATGTCCGGATTGCCGACCGTGCCGCGCGCTATTATGCGCCCTGCGTCCATTTGCTCGCCGCGCTGTCCTTTGCCGGGTGGATGATTGCGGGCGCGGGGGCACATCAGGCGCTGCTGATTGCGGTCGCCGTGCTGCTGATCACCTGTCCCTGCGCGCTCGGCCTTGCGGTCCCGGCGGCGCAGATCGTTGCATGCGGCGCGCTGATGCGGCGCGGTGTGCTGGTGAAGGACGGGTCGGCGCTGGAGCGGCTGGCGGAAGTGAGCGAGGCGCTGTTCGACAAGACCGGCACGCTGACGCTGGGCCGTCCGGTGCCGCAGGCGCTCGACCGGCTGGAGTGTGAGGATCAGTCGATCCTGCTGGCGCTGGCAAGGGTCTCTCGTCATCCGTTGAGCGACGCGCTGCGGCAGGCGCTGGAGGCTCGGCAAGTCGCCCCCGCGTCCCTCGACCGTATCCGCGAAGTGCCGGGAGAGGGCGTCTTCGCCGATCATTATGGCGTGGCGGTGGCGCTGGCCCGGCCACGCAGCGTCGTCAGCCTGTTCGGCCTTGCGAGCGAATATCGGTTCGGCGAGCTTTCGATGCTGCTGCATTTTTCCGACGCCCTGCGCCCGGATGCGGCCAAAACGCTGAGCGAGATGCGCTCGATGGGCCTCAAGACGCTGATCGCCAGCGGGGATCGTCCCGAGGCGCTGGAGGAGATCGCCCGCGCGACCGGCACGACGGCGATCGGCCACCTGCGCCCGGCGGATAAGCTAGCGCTGGTCGGGCGGTTACAGGCGCTCGGCGAGAAGGTGTTGATGGTGGGCGACGGGCTGAATGACGGCCCGGCTCTGGCGGCGGGTCATGCCAGCATGGCTCCGGCCTCCGCCAGCGATGCGAGCCAGTTGACGGCCGACGCTGTATTCCTGGGCGACAGGCTGGCGCCCGTGGCGATGGCTGTTCGTGCGTCACGCCGGACGATTGCCGTGGTGAAGCAGAATTTCGCGCTGGCCATCGGCTATAATGTGCTGGCGGTGCCGCTGGCGGTGGCGGGCAAGGTCACGCCGTTGGTCGCTGCGATCGCCATGTCGACATCGTCGCTGATCGTGATCGCCAATGCATTGCGCTTGAAGGGAGCCGCGAAATGACCGGCCTTGGACTGTTGATCCCGATCGCCCTGTTCCTTGGGCTGCTGGGCCTCGCCGCCTTTTTCTGGGCGCTGCGGGATGGGCAGTTCGATGACAGCGAAGGCGCGGCAGTGCGGATATTGATCGACGAGGAATAGGGAATCGCCCGAAGGGATAATAGAAAAAGGAGGCCGGATCCGCTGGGATCTGGCCTCCTTTTTGCTGGTCTTTGAAGCTCAGGAAATGACCATCGCATCCGGATCAGGATTGCGTGTCCAGTTCCAGTACTCGGCGAGTTTGAACGGGCACGACACATAGTTGCGGCCCTTGCTGTTCAGATAATAGCTTTTGGCCTTGGGGTGGGTCCAGACCATCTGCTTCATCTGCTCGTCAACCTTCTCGTTCCAGTCGAGATAGGCCTGCTCGGTCGGCTCGACCGCCTTGCCGCCAGCGGCCACGATCTTGTCGAGCGCCTCGATGATATAATGGATCTGCGCTTCCAGAACCATGTTGACCCCGGCAGCATGATTGGGTGCGCTGTTCGGCCCAAGCGTCATGAAGAAGTTGGGATAGGCGGGAGCCATCACGCCCAGATAGGCGCGCGCCTCGTCCTTGCCCCATGCCGCCGCCAGATCGCAGCCGCCCCGGCCATAGACCTTGAGCGGGCCGAGCGCAGGGGCCAGTTCAAAGCCGGTGGCGAGCGCGATCACATCGACTTCGTAGCGCTTGCCGCTTTTGGTGACGATCGCATTTTCCTCGACATGATCGATGGGGTCGGTTTCCAGCGTGACATTGGGCTTCAGCAAAGTGTCGAGCCAGCCGCCGTCGGCGTCCAGAACGATGCGCTTGCCAAAGATCGGATAGTCGGGAACGACCTTTTCAATGAGGTCGGGACGGCCCGCCAGCTTGCGATGGATATATTGCAGCGCATAGCTGCGCGCGCCGTCATTCTGGGCAGAGATCGAGACGTCCTGGTTGGGCCAGTTCGGGTCCCTCTTCACATTGCCGTAGAGGCCATCGCCGGTGAACCAGTAAACGCGGAAGCGGAACCATTCCTTGTAGTGGGGAATGTTACGCAGCGCGAAGCGGATATTGTCGTTCACCGGTGCGGTTATTTCCGGGTTATTGAGTACCCAATGCTTGGAACGCTGAAAGATGACGAGGCTGGAAACCTTGTCAGCGATCGCGGGCGCGAGCTGGGCGGCGCTGGCGCCCGTGCCGATCACCGCCAGGCGCTTTCCGGTAAGATCCATGTCCGGGTCCCATCCGGCGGTGTGCATCTTGGTGCCCTTGAAGCTGTCCAGGCCGGGGATATTGGGGAAGGACCAGCGGTTCAGAACGCCGTGGGCGAGTAGCACCGCATTCACCACTTCCACCCGTTCCGCGCCGGTCTTCACATCCTGCAAGGTGACGTGCCAGTTGCTGTCCGCATCGCTCCAGCGGGCGGCGAGCACCTTCGTGCCGAACTGGACATGATCGCGGATGCCATATTTGTTGGCGACGCCGGTCAGATAGCTGTGAATCTCCGGTCCCTTGGGGTGGTAGCTGCTCCAGTCCGGGTTCAGTTCGAAGGAATAGGAATAGAAGTGGCTGGGCGTATCAACGCCCACGCCGGGATAGCGGTTTTCCAGCCATGTGCCGCCAAGGTCAGGGTTCTTCTCGATGATCGTATAGTCATAGCCCGCCTCGCCGAGCTTGATCCCTGCGGCAATGCCCGTCATGCCGCCGCCGATCACCAGCACACAGAAACCGGCGGGCGGATGGATGCGGCCGGGTATGTCCTTGCGCGGCACGGTGCGTTCAAAGCCCATCTGGTCGTAAAGCACCGGCATGATCGTTGGATCGACATCTTCGCCCACGCTGACGCCCATCATCCGGCGCAGCAGTTCAGGATCGATCGGGCGTTCCACCGGCGGCGTCGGGTTCGTCAGCAACGCGAAGAGACGGTCCCGCAGATCCTGCGCCATTTCGTCCGGCACATTCGACGGCGCTTCTGCCGTGTAGATGCCGGTCAGGTAGGGCGCGAAACTGTCCAGATATTCGCGGTCCTGCGCATAGGTCGTGTAAACCATCAGCAGGCTAGGCAGGTTGGCGTCCTGCAACGCCCTGCGAAGTCCATCCCGGTCGGCGATGGGCAGGGGGCATGTGGTCGCCGGATGTGGCTGGCTATGCGCGTTCATCTTCGCTCCTCTCTTGGTTGCGCGGAGGCAGAAATGCCGGTTCGCTCGAGAGGTAAGTATATACTTACTTGTCGCGAACACATTGACGTGCGTCAAAATCGGGCAGTGCATATGGCAGCGGCGGAGCGGCCCTAAGGGAAGCTCCGCCTCCGATCCCTTAGCTATGGGATTTCAGGCCGCAGCCTTGCTCCCGCGCAGGTCCACGGTGGTATGGACGCCGTTGACCCGCTTCTGGAACTCGCCCGCGCGGACGCGCGGATTGTAGAATTGGCGATACCATAGCCGTCCCTTGTGAAACGGCCCGTCGTCCGGCACCTGAAGGATGTTGATGGCCGGTTCCTTATATTTCCACAGCTCGAAATCCTGTGAAAAGGCGGCGAGTCCGGCTTCATGATAGGCGCGGGCGGTGGCGCGTTCCTCCACGGTCGCTTGGCCGTTCGCAGCGGTCTGCGCCATCACCGCGAACCAGACGCGGACCTCGCCATCCTCGACCGGCGTGTTGCAGATCATCATGAGCGACGGGTGCTTGCCCTCCATGCGGGACAGCAGGATGCCGGGGCCGGTGTACCAGGTGTCGGTTTCCAGCAGCCCGCCGCCATCGACCAGCGTACGATGACCCGACGCAAAGCGCTGGCGCATGATGGGACCGTCGAATTCATTTTCGAAAAAGACATTGCCCGATGAACCATGGACCGGCGCGAAATGCGCATAGTCGGTCATGTTGTCGAGGATTTCCTGCGGGTGGATCGGAAGGGTGCCCAGATGGTCGACCTGCCAGCGGACCCATCCCTCGCCGGTGCGGCCCCATTCGGCGAAATCGGGCAGGTCATACTCGGGTTCGCCCCCTTCCATGTCATGCCACATCCATATGCAGCCGGCTTTTTCCACGACCTTATGCGACTTGATACAGGCGGCCTTGGGGATGTTGTGCGTCGAATAGGGAATGTCATCGCATTGGCCTTCGGGCGTGAAGCGCCAGCCATGGGCGGGGCAGCGGATCGAATCTCCCTCCACCTGATTGCCGTCGCGCACGACATAAGATGTGCTGTTGCGCGCGATATTGACGCGCATGTGCGGGCAATAGGCGTTCAGCAGCACGACCCGTCCGCTCTTGCCGCGATAAAGCGTCATGTCCTGCCCGAAAAAGCGTACGGGTTGCGGCTGCTGCGTCACCTCATCGGCGGTCGCCACCATGAACCAGCCACGGGGGAAGGTCAGTTCGCCCAGGCCATATTCGGCTGTCTTTGCCATGATCTCTGCCTTTCCTGTTAGATGAAGCTGTCGCCGTTCGGCGCGCCGAGCATGACCCCGCCGAAATTGCGGCCGACCACGCCCGGATTGTTCGCGACATGAGCCCGCCCGGCATGAATGTCGCAGAAGGCGCGGGCGATCGGATTGCCGCGATAAATGGCTTCCGCGCCACTGGCTGCGAAGATGCGGGCGATCAGCGCGCAGCAGCGGCTGGAAATCTGTGCCGACTGGAAACGGTAGTGGAGACGGGTTTCAAGGTCCGCCTGCTCGCCCATGCGCGCCTTTTCCGTGAGG
Source organism: Sphingobium sp. TomTYG46 (assembly GCF_055396345.1). Classification (NCBI taxonomy): domain Bacteria; kingdom Pseudomonadati; phylum Pseudomonadota; class Alphaproteobacteria; order Sphingomonadales; family Sphingobiaceae; genus Sphingobium; species Sphingobium sp. TomTYG46. The sequence continues at coordinate 677,911 of NZ_AP027325.1, read as the reverse complement.
TGCGCGAAGTTACGGAACAGGATGGTTTTCATCTCGTCGATCGCCACGCGGGTCTCAGCGATCACCATCTGCACATCGGGGTCGGCCGTGGCGCTCGCCCCGCTGTTGGCGCTCCTGCGCTTGGCGCCCTTTTCGATGAAGCAGTCCAGCGCACCCTGAAGCGCACCGATGGACGAGGAGGATACGGCGCGGACAAAGACCTGCCCAAACGGCAGCTTGTAGAGTGGGCCGGGGTTGACCTTTGCGCCGGGGTTGGTGGACGCGAAGCCATCCTTCGACCGGTGCGTGCGGTAAGCGGGGACATAGGCGTCCTCCACGGTCACGTCATGGCTGCCCGTGCCGCCGAGCCCGATCGTGTTCCAGATGGGCAGCACCTTGAAATCGCCGCGCGGGACGAGGAAGGTCCAGAAGTCGGGCTCTCCCGTCTCCGGATCGTTGACGAGGCCGCCCAGAAACGCCCAATCGCAATGATCGACGCCGCTGGAAAAGCCCCAGCGCCCGCTGATGCGATAGCCGCCCTCGACCGGCGTGACCTGCGCGCGCGGCATGTAGGAGGAGGAGATGAGGGTGGTGCAATCCTTGCCCCACACATCCTCCTGCGCCTGGGCGTCGAACAGGGCGAGCTGCCAATTATGCACGGCGACAACGCCCAGTACCCAGGCGGAAGACATGCAGCCTTCCGCGAGCTTCATCTGCACCGCATAGAATGTCTCGATGTTCATCTCATATCCGCCATGGCGGCGCGGCTGGAGTATCTTGAAGAAGCCCGCGTCCTGGAAATCGCGGATGGTTTCGTCCGGCACCTTGTTGCCCGCTTCGCAGGCGTCGGCCCGTTCGCGCAGAACCGGCACGAGCGCCGCCGCCCGATCGACGAGATCGGCCATGGCGGGTGCGGTGGTCGCATTGGCTAGCGTCATATTCCCTCTCCTTCTGATCAGGCCGCGTCGGCCAGTTTTGCCTGTTCATCGGCACCGAAGCCGATGCTGAAATCATGGCCCCACAGGCTGGCCGATGTGCTTTCGAAAACGGTGTGATGATCCCAGTCCACGACCCGCCCGCCGCAGCCATATTCGAGCGCGAAGCCGCCGGGCGTTTCGACATAGAAGCTGATCATGTGATCGTTGGTGTGGCGGCCTAGTGTCGCCATCAGACGCGCGTCGGACGCGAGCACCCGGTCATAGGCGTGGCCGACCTCGTCGATCGTCGCGACTTCGACCATCAGATGGACGCAGCCCGATGGCACCTCGCCTTCGAACAAGGCCAGGCTATGATGACGGCCATTGGCGCAGTGCAGGAAGTCGATCCGCATTTCGGGTCCCCCCTCGCCAGCGGGGCGGTGGACCATGAAGTCGGACAGGCCAAGGCCCAGCACTGCGCTCAGGAAGCTGCGCGTCTTTGCGATATTCGGGGCGGGCAGTACGGCATGGCCATAGCCAAGGTCGCCGGTAACGAAGCGCGACCCTTGCGGTGAGCAGAAAGGCGCGAAGCTGCTGACATAGCCATAGCATAGCTCGTGGCGGTTGCCCGAAGGGTCGTGGAACCACACCATGGCGGTGATATGGCGCAATGCCCGCTCCGCCTGCGTCGAATGTGTATAGGCAATGCCTCGCGCATCGAGCGCGGCAAGGACCTGCGCATATTGCTCTTCGTTGCGGACTTCCCAGCCGCTGGCGCAATAGCCGTCACGATCGCCTTCGACGATGAACAGCCGCCCCGCGCGCTCGTCAATACGCAGCGCCAGTCCGCCCGGAAGCGCATGGACGGAAAATCCCGCGATGTCTTCGGCGAAGCGGACCCATTGCTGAAGATCGCGGGACGTAATGATGCTGTAGGCGAGAGCCGCGACTTCCATGTCGTCCTCCAGTCGGTTGTGGCGCCATGATGAACCGGGACGACCAGGAGGGAATTGACCATCATCAAATTTCAGGAATTTTCGCTTTCATGAAGCGATTTTTTCTCCGATCATTCGCGGTCTATGCGCTAAGTAAGCGACAATTTTCGTTACAAATAGAACAAAATTCTACGCGTATGTTTGAAATTTGATCTGCCTCAATGCGCTTGAAGCCACCTCGCCTTCCTATCTGCGGGCCGGGCGAGAGGCTGCGGCAGAGAGGAACAGCATGAACGTCCAATCGACCATGCGCGCAAAGGCGGCGCAGACAATCAGTCATGTGAATTTGCACTATCCTCGGCCCGACGATGGTCTGGCGGCTGCATTGCTGCTGGAAACCGCCGGGCTCATGAAGACCCAGCAAATGGAACTGCCGCAAGGCGGCATATTCTATCGCTTCACCACCAATGTCCTTGCCCCCAATGGTGGGGACAACATCGTCTATCTCAGCCCGCTACCGGCGGCGACAGCGGCGCTGCTGACCGCGGCGCGCGAAGCGCTGGGGTTGGGCACTGATAGCGAGCATCCCGCCGTTCCAGCCTATCGGGCTGCACAGGCAGCCGATCCTGAATATGATTTTCATGTGGGGTTCCTGCATGCATCGCTTGAGCAGCTGGAAGATCGCTATCTGGCGCTCCAGGCGCTGGAGGCCAATGATGTGCGCTTTGCCGGGCGATTGAAGTTTCTGGTCAATCGCGCTCAGCCGGGCGACGCGGCGATCGACGCCCGGCTTGATGCATCACCAGTTTATAGAGGCGTCACGCGCTACACCTACGGGCGCAATGGTGTGCAAGCTTTTTGCGAGACAGACCTGATCGTCGATGGTCCTTTGGGCGGCGGCATGGTTCTGGAATTCGATTATATCTTCCCCGGCCGTGCGGACCACATCCTAGCGGTTTCGGATGCCAGCCGGTGATGCAAGAACTGCCACCCGGTGACATGCGCGGGGGCAGTCAGAATCAGTCGCGAACCATGGCCGACGCCATCGCGTCGAAGACGCTGCCAATGCGTGCGGCCAGATGCTCTTCGACGCCGCAATCCTCCATCGCCTTCTGCATCGCCGACGTCCATTGAACGGCAACGGCATCGGTGATGGGAAAGCGGGCGTGCAGCGTCATCATGCACTTGCCGGGGTTGGCCGCGAACCAGTCGCTGTCGCCACCCAGCCAGCCGCACAGAAAACCGCTCAACGACCGCCGCATAGGCGTCAGGTCATCGGCATGCATCGCCCGCAGGTCGCGATAGGCAGGGACGGAGTCGATGAGGTCATAGAATCGATCGACGATCCTGCTGACCCCTTCGCGTCCGCCTACGGCGTGGAAGGGCGGCTGCTCTTCACTCAATTCCGGTCGCCGCGCATGGCGTCCTGGACGCTGAGGCCGCCCAGAACGAGCATGAACACGATCATCAGGCCAGCGACGAAATGCGGGAAGTAAAGGCCAAACAGCTGATCCATTTTATGTCTCCTTTCCAAAGACATTAAATCTTCAGTCGCGGCGACGAATTGACGTGCGTCAAAAATCAGGGATTTCAGCAGCGGATCGAGCAGGATGACATGACCATGCTGCTCCCGGCTCTAATCCGTTAAGCGACGTAGCTGTCCGAGGTTCGCCTAGTCGAAGGCTCACGTAAGGTCGACAGGTCTTAACCGCGGCCTTGGCTGGCTTTGCGGCGACTATCCTTGCTGTTGCAATCGCATCGGCGGTGCGGGCGCTATTAGCCCCTTGGCTGGGCGGCAGGTCGGTCTATATGCCATTTATCGTCGCCGTCATGGCCATCGCCCTGTGGTGGGTGAAAGGTCGGCAATCCTTGCTACACTGCTCGGCATCACCGCGAACTTCCTGTTCCTGGGCAGGCCCGCAGTCCAAGGTCGCGACATATTCGAAGGGGTCATGTTTGGCGCCCGCTCAACTGGTCATCGTGCCCGGAACGAGCCATTTGTTCGAGGAACCCAGAACGCTCGATCAGGTCATCAGTCTGGCCAGACGTTGGTTCAACTCTCACCTGAAGGGGGAGACCCGATGAAGCCTCAATCCATGCAGTTTCACGATCGTCATGATGCAGACGTCCATTTGGCCAAGGCGTTGGCACGTTTTGCGCCGAGCCATCCGTTGGTTCTTGCCTTGCCGCGAGGAGGCGTGCCAGTCGGCTTCGAGGTGGCAAGAGCGCTCGATGCCGACCTGGATCTTCTCTTCGTGCGCAAGCTGGGCGCGCCGGGCAATGAGGAACTGGGCATCGGCGCGGTGGTCGATGGGGCAGAACCGCAACTTGTCCTTAATGAGGAAATCGTGCGGCAGCTGGCCCCCGCGCCGGAGTATATCCGCGCCGAGATGCGCAAGCAGCTGGCTGAAATCGATCGGCGTCGGCGCGTTTATCTGGGGAATAATGAACCCATTCCGGTATCGGGCCGTACCGTGATCGTGGTGGATGACGGAATAGCAACCGGAGGCACGATCAAGGCGGCGCTCAAGGGCATGAGCAAGGCGCGTCCCGCGCGGCTCATTCTGGCGGTTCCGGTAGCGCCTGCGGCGGTGATCGCAGGTCTGCGCGAGGAATGCGACGACATCATCTGCCTTTACGAACCCCATCCCTTCTATGCGGTGGGCGCGCATTATGTGGTATTCGATCAGACCAGCGATGCCGAAGTGGTCAAGCTGCTGGATGATGCGCGTCGGCAACGGAATACCCAATCGGCGTGATTGTGACCTCTATGGCAAATTCAGCCCAGTTCGTGCTGCAATAGCCCGTTCAGGATGATCCATAGCCATTCTGCGCTGATCAATTGGGCGGCCAGGAGGATAAGGATCAACGCGGCTGCGATTATGGCCAATATCATCCATAGACGGGTCGCGGGCCTGTCCCTTTGCGTCATGGTCACTCTCCGGCGGGCCTGGAGCGCACGATCGGGCCTCAAGGATTGGTCCGGCTGGCGACCACGGTCGATCCGTCGGGCTGGATCTGGATGAGATGATAAGTCCTATCCTCGCATTGTGCCCTCCAGGCAGCGGACGGCGGGGTGGTTCCGGGCATCGGGCTGCTGTCGATTACTTGCTGGCAAGGCAGGCCAGCATCCCGGATAGCACGGAAAAAGGCCGCCTCCCGGGCCTGTTTGGGCAATGCCGCGATCTCCTCGACATAGTTCATCGTCGAACCATTCGCCTGGGGCGCGGGCGCTTCCGTCTCGTTCGCCGGTTTACACGCGCTGGTGATCAGCACGGCGGCCAATAGCGGAAGTGTTCGCATCGCGATGCTCCTTCAACTGACAAGATGGAGAAGCCTATTTCCCACGTCCCGAATGCGTCGCCCATCGGGACATATACTTATTACAGCCGGGGGGAGCGGGGGATAGCCGCAAAGCCATAGGTTTCATCTTCGCGGTCCATGTGCCGATCGCAGGGCTTGCCGTTTCCCCACTTCTGCTGGACCTGCCGCTGGTGCTGGGGCCAATCCAGATAGCCCTTCTCGAAATGATCATCGATCCGGTTTGCGCGCTCGTCTTCGAAGCCGAACGGGAAGAAAACCGTATCATGCGCAGGCCACCGCGCAATCCGGACGAACGCCTCTTTGCCGGACGTCTGGTCCTGCCAAGCATCGCTTATGGCGGAATTGCCTTCGCGCTGCTCCTCGCTCTCCACATCTGCGCAGCCCTCTGGGGCTATGACCCTGGCCGCGTGCGTGCGCTCCTCTTCTTTGGGCTGATGACGTCCATCATGGCGTTGGTGCTGGTCAATCGGTCCTTCAGTACATCGCTGACGAGCGCCGTCTGGCGACACAATGTTTCGCTGCGCTATGTCGCGCTGCTCGTTCTTTTGGCTTGTGCGCTCATATTCATGCTGGAACCCCTGCGTCAGGTTCTGGACTTTGCTCCGTTGAAGCTGACGGATTTGGCCCTCCTGATCCTCATTCCCGCCTGCGTTCTCTTTCTGTGCGAACTGCTAAAGGGGCGCATGGGATGGAGCGCACGTCGTGCCGCGCGCGGGGATTGACGCACTGTCCAGCTACAAGTCCGGAGCGATATTATCCGTCCATCTCCATGCCAGCGTTTTGGACCCCGCCGCAGATCAATGCTTGCGCACAAACTCGGCTCGCAGAACCAGGCCTTTGATGCCCTCATAGCGGCAGTCGATTTCCTGTGGGTCGCCGGTCAGCCTGATCGATTTGATCACGGTGCCTTTGCGCAGCGTCTGCCCGGCGCCCTTCACCTTCAGATCCTTGATCGTGATGACGCTGTCGCCATCCGCCAGAAGGTTACCGGCGGAATCATGCACTTCAACCCGGTCTGCGAGTTGGTCCTTGGCAGCAGCCTCCGCTGCGGAGATCCACTCGCCCGAAGCTTGGTCATATACATATTCGTCGTTTGTATCGGTCATTTCAAATCCCTGGTTCTGGTCGTTAATTGAGCTGCTGGGCCGCCGAAGTTGGTTCGGACATGGCGGACTCGCGAGAGCAGACCCACGTCACAATGAAGTCGAACTTAATATTGGCGTCTGCCGCCCCTACGCACCATTTCGCCGCAACAGCTTAATGGCTCCAACATGGGTAAAGGGCGGCTTACATATTTTAGCTATGCTCTTCATAGGGGCATCGACAGGGAATTGCCCATGTTACGCCAGGTTGCGGTTAAGGAATCCGACTGCCATTTTCGTCCGCATCAGTTTCTCGCTCGGGAGGATGAACAGCCCGAAGCCATTTTCCAAATTGATGAGGGCTGGGCGTGCCGGTATCGGTTGCTGCCTGACGGACGGCGCCAGATCACCGGTCTGTACCTGCCCGGCGACATTTGCGAACCACATTGGGCGCTGGGCAAACGGCCTTCCCAGCCCATAGTTGCGCTCACCAATGTGCGGGCCACGCGCCTTCCCTGCGTTTCCGATGGAACGCTTCTGGTGGAAAGCCATCAAGCCTGCTGGAAAAGCCTGGCCGAGGTCATCGATCGGCAGACCAACTGGCTGGTAACGCTCGGCCGCAAGACCGCGCTGGAGCGTTTGGCGCATCTGCTTCTGGAACTGTTCGGTCGCATGCGTGTGTCGGGCCTGACCTATGGCCAGCAATGCGCGATGCCGCTTACGCAGATGGAAATTGCGGACCTTACCGGCCTGACACCGGTGCATGTCAACCGGACGCTACAGACTATGCGGGCACGGGGGCTGGTGGAATTGCAATCCAAGTGGCTGCGGATCCCCGACCTTGCGTCCCTGCGGGAGGCGGCGGCGCTCACCCCCAACGAAATGCTGGTTTAAGCGGTGCATCGGATCGGCGCGACACCCCTCTTTTACCTTGCGGCAAGCTGGGGCGGCGCTATGAAGAGCGCGCCGGGTCCCGCCATGGGGGGCTTGCACGGACAGATCCGGCGAGGCTGGGGGGATAGCCTTGAGCGCTATAGGAAATTTCTGTCGGATCTTGGCCGGGCTGGGCGCTTTGGGCCTGTCATCTGCGCTGGCCGCGCAGCCGCAGCTTGACCGGCCGCTGTTGCAGGACAGCTTTCGCATCGGCAGCGGCGGCGGAGCGCTCTGTCAGGCGCAGAGCGTCAACGGCGACCCGGCAAGCCGCACCATGTTCGATCGCGCATGGGCCGTTGTATGTCGTGACGCCGCGCGTCCGGTAGGCCGCATCTATGCGCTGCGGCGGAGCGGGGCCGATAACGAAGGGGCGCTGCTCGAAAGACTGTCGGCATCGCGCCGATCTGCCGTGAACTGCGGTGCGCCGGGTGGCATGACCTTGCCCGATATTGGCGCGGTAACAGTCCGCCATTGCTCCAGCGAAGCGGGCGCTTACCGCATCCTGTCCGTTGAACGGGGCAAGACGCTTTATGTGACGCAGGGCTTCGCGCCCTATGACACGGTCCTGGACCTTGGCCTCCGCACCGTCACGTCGGGCCGCACCGTGCCGGGCAAGATCGACATCGTCACGACCGGCGGTGGCAATGCGGCAGCCTTTGCCCGGATGCAGGCGGCGACCCTCGACCCGCAGACCGTTATGGCGGAGGGTTATCGTCGCAACGCTTCCGGCAACTATGCCGAGGCCGCCGAATTTTTCGACAGCCTGACCGACCGCCTCGCCCGCGATCCCGATACGCAAGCCTTAAGCCCCGCCGAACGGGCCAACCGACAACACGAATATCTCGTGAACCACGGTTTGCAATTGTCCAACCTTGGCCTGTTCGATCAGGCCGATGCCGCCTTTGCCCAGGCTCGCGCCGTGCCGACGGCAGATGCTGTCCAACTCCGCCTGCGCCGTAATTTCGAAGCTGTGCATCACCTTAATCAGCGCGATCTTCAGGGCGCGCTCGCCTTGCTCGACCAGCCAGTGGAAGGCGGAACGGTGCTGGCCGCTGGCACTGATGGCGCAGTGACCCTGCCGAACGACGTGGCGGCCGAATTGAGCAGCGGCGCGCCTGAAACGCGGGCACTGGGCGTACGGCAGGATACAGCACTTACGCCGCGTGAGCGGGCGGCCATACTCGATGCGCAAGCACAGCAATTGCGCGGCACCATCTTGCGCCTGTCGGGCAAGCCTCGGGAGGCGCGCACCGTGCTTACCCAGGCGCTCAACGACGTGCAGCAGGTGCGCGATGGCCGCGTGACATCGATCACCCGGCTGCGCGCGCAACTGCTGGGCGAGATCGCGCTGACGCACGAAGCGGAACAGGATTATGGCGGTGCCGAGGCGCGGCTCAATCAAGCCGTCAGCCTGATCGCCGCCCAATATCCCGAAACGATGGCCCTCAACGGCGCGCGTGCCCGGCTGGGCGCCTTCCTCGTGCGGCGCGGGCGGACCGATGAGGCGCTGAAGAACTATCGCGCGATCATGACGTCCACCGTGGCCAATCGTGGCACGCTGACGGCGATGGCGAACCAGTTGCAGCCCTATTTCACGCTGCTCACGTCCGAAATGCCCCGACGCCCCGAACTGGCGGCGGACCTGTTCGCAGCGTCACAATTGCTGGTGCGACCCGGTGCGGCAGAGACGCTGGAATTGCTGAGCCGCGAATTGTCGACGGGCGACGGAGAGGCCGCGCGTCTTTTCCGCCAGTCGACATCTCTGTCGCGCGATATAGAGCGTGGCCGCATCGCCCTCGCCCAATTGCGTGAAGCGGGTAGCGACGACAGCGCGACCCAGGATGAGATAGCGCGGCGGCAGGCGGAGATCGACGCGCTGGCGACCGATCAGGCCGCGACGCTGACGGCACTCGCCGCCTATCCGCAATATCGCGCCGTCAGCCCGCAATCGCTGACCCTTGGCGAAATGCGCGGAACGTTGAAGGCGGGGGAGGGCTATTACAAGCTCGCCCAGCTTGGCGATGCCCTTTATGCCCTGTGGATAGACGGGCAGGGCGCGACGGGCTTCCGCTTGCCCATCAGCGCCGGCGAGGTGGCACGCAAGGTCGCGGCGCTGCGCGATACGATTTCGACCGATGTCGCGGGTGTGCAGTCCACCTATGCGCTCGATCTGCCGGTGGCGCGCAGCCTCTATCTCGACCTGTTCGGCCCGATCGATGAGCGGCTGAAGAGCGCGCGGCATCTCATTTTCGAGCCGGACGGCGCGATGCTGCAACTGCCGGTCAACCTGCTGGTCGCCAGTCAGCCTGGCGTCGATGCCTATGCCGCGCGGCTGGAGAAGGGCGGCGATGAGTTCGACTTCCGGGGCATCGACTGGCTCGGCCGCGATCATGCGGTGAGCACCGCCTTGTCGGCTCGCGCCTTCCGCGACGCCCGGCTGACGCCGCCATCGGGCGCACCGCAAAGCTATATCGGTTTTGGCGACAATGCGCCGATTGCCGGACCAAGGCTGGCCGCCCTGACGCGTGGCGCGCTGCCCGGTCAGGCTGACGATTGCAGCTGGTCGCCTGCCCAGTGGAGTCACCCTATTCCGGCGGACGAGTTGCGTCAGGCGGCGCAGGCGGTTGGAACCTCGGGCAGCGAACTGGTAACCGGCGCGGCCTTCACCGACGAGGCGGTCAAGGCGCGCAATGACCTTAACCACTTCCGTATCCTGCATTTCGCCACCCACGGCCTTGTCACGCCGCCGCGCGCGGGATGCCCGGCCCGCCCAGCCTTGCTGACCAGCTTTGCGCCAAAGGCCGGGTCGGATGGCCTGCTGCAATTTGGCGAAATCTTCGACCTGCGGCTGGATGCGGACCTTGTCATATTGTCGGCCTGCGACACGGCTGGGGCGGCGGGGGCCGAAACGACCCGCGCGGCCGGGCTTTCCGGCAGCGGCGGAGCGCTCGACGGATTGGTGCGCGCATTCATCGGCGCGGGCGGCCGTTCCATCATCGCGAGCCACTGGCCTGCGCCCGAAGAATATCGCGCGACCGAAAGGCTGATGGCCGGGCTGTTCGCGGCGGCTCCCGACCAACCCGTGGCTGAGGCGCTGCGTTCGGCCCAGATTCAGCTGATGGACGACGCGGACACTTCGCATCCTTTCTACTGGTCCGGCTTTGCCGTCATAGGCGATGGCGCCCGTCCGTTGATAGCCCGGCGCTGATCCCGATGGCGGCGCAGGGCCTGTTGCGCCGGGGCGCGCGCGTCATGCAGGACGCGGGGCGATGGCGGCTTGCCGGGACGGCGCTGTTATTGCTGCTGGCGCTGTTCGTTGCGGGGTGGAACTGGACCAAGCCATTGGGCGCCGCCGGTTCAGAGCGGGAGATGCCGACCGCCGACGCGGAGCGCGGCCTGTATGATTGGCGCACGGCCACTTTCGCCCCCCGTGTCGAGCAGGACAAGCGCATCCTGATGGTCGTCTATGATGACCAGACGCTGATCGCGACGCGCAAACGCTCGCCACTGGATCGTGGGCTTTTGGCGCGGGCGCTGCGCAATCTGGACGCGATGGGCGCAACCTCTATCGGCATCGATATATTGTTCGACCAGCCGCAGGATGAAGACGCGCAGCTATTGTCGGCGCTGCATGCGATGCGCACGCCGGTCTGGCTCGGCTACGCCAATTTCGGCGACAACCGCGAACAGATCATCTTTGAACAGCAGCAATATCTGGACCGGTTCATCGCTGAGGCGCGGACCTCCAGGGTCAGGCCCGCGAGCATCCGGTTGGAAACGGATTCCGACAATGTCGCGCGCAGTTGGCCAAAACCAGTGCCGGGCCAGCCACCGCTGTTGTCGCTGGCGATGCACCCGTCGGCATCCTTTGCGCATTATGGCGGCGCTATCCATTTCCGCATGCCGCGCGCCCAGGCGGACGGATCGGAAGAACCGGTGATCCCGAGCCTTCAGATCGATCTGCTCGCGGACCCCTCCATGGCCGCTGCTCTGGCCCCAATGGTCCGGGGTCGGCATGTGCTGATCGGCGGCGACATCGTCGATATCGATCAGTTCGAAACGCCGCTGTCCGGGCGGCAGGCGAAATCGACCATGATCGGGCTGGAAGTCCATGCCACCATGCTGGCGCAACTGCTCGATCGCGCTCTGTTGCCTGCGGTCCCCGGCTGGGCATTGTGGATCGCGGCGGCGGTCATCGTGCTAGCCGCAGCGCTCACCAGCCTCGCGGATTTGCGTTGGTTCTGGCTGGTGCCCGCGCTTGGACTTCAGGCCGTGGCGATAGCGGGCTTGCCGCTCTGGTTGCAGGCAAGGGGCTGGGATACCAAGGGGCTACCCGCCGCCGGTTGGGCGCTGGGCTGGGTCGTCACCTTTGCGGCAGTCAGCGCCGCGGCGCGGGCGGTCAATTCGCAACAGCGCCGCTTCGCGCAGGCGGCGCTGGGCAAATATCTGCCCCGCGACATCGCCGCGCAGATTCTGGCGGAGCCGGAGAAGCTGGCGCTGCACGGCGAAAAACGGCCTATCTTCACCCTCTTCACCGATCTGGAGGGCTTCACCAAACTCAGCCACGCGATCGCCCCGGAAATGGTGGCGCAGTTGCTGAACCGCTATCTCGACATGTTGAGCGACGTCGTCCTGGCGCATGGCGGGACCATCGACAAATTCGTCGGCGATGCGGTCGTGGCCTTCTGGGGCGCGCCGATCGCGCGAGAGGATGACGGGCGCAACGCCGCGCTCGCCGCCTATGCCATGTGGCAGGCGGGGGAGGTGTTCCGGCGCGATCTGCCGCCCGGCGTCCCGCCGATCGGGCGAACGCGGGTGGGGCTGCATCATGGTGATGCGATTGTCGGGAATTTCGGCGGCGAAGGGCGCATTCAATATACGGCTCTGGGCGACAGCATGAACACCGCCGCGCGGCTGGAAGCGGCGAACAAGGCGCTGGAGACGTCAGTGCTGGTTTCGCGGGAGGCGATGGAACGATCCGGTCTCGACTGGTGGCGGCCGATGGGCCGGGTCCGCCTTCGCGGTCGGTCGACGCCGGTTGACCTGTTTGAGCCAGCGCCTGATTTCGCGACCGCCGATCGCGCCCGGCTGAGCGCCGCGCTTGCCGTTTTCGACACTGAAGATGCGGAGAAGCGGGCGACGGGGCTGGCCGATCTCAAGGCAGTGGCGCAGGAGCATCCGGATGATGCGGCTCTCGCCAATCTGGTGTATCGCTATGAATATATTGGGGATGGAGGAACTTATGGTCTGGGCTAAGGGGGCGATGGCGCTCGGGATGGCGGTGGCCGTGGGCGCTGGGACGCCTGCATGGGCCGACAGCCTGGTGGTGCGGTCTTCGGGACCCTCGGCGGGCAGCTATGCGCCGGGCAAGAAGCTGGCGGATGGCGGGGCACTGCTGCTCAAGGCGGGGGACGTCGTGACCTTGCTTGATGCGAAGGGTACGCGAACGCTGCGTGGACCGGGCCGTTTCAGCGTGACCGCAGCGGCGACAGTGCCTGCTTCCAATGTGACCATGGCCGCGCTGCTTGATACGAAAAGGGTTCGCCGGGCGCGCACCGGGGCCGTGCGCGGCGCCCTGGGGGACGCGTCAGCGGTGCCGAAGCGCCCCAATCTGTGGTTGGTCGATGTTGCGCAGCCGGGGCCGCTATGCGTGTCCGATCCCGTCGCCGTGCGCTTGTGGCGAGCCGATGTCAAAAAGTCCGCAACCGTCAGCATCAGCGGCGGTGGCGCGCAGGGTACGGCCAGCTTTGCCGCTGGGGAGGCGATGGCGGCATGGCCCGCGGCGCTCCCGGTCAAGGATGGCGCAACCTATCGGGTGGATGCCGATGGGCGTTCCACCGACATTCGCTTCGCACTGCTGGGAGCGCCCGCTGGCGGGATCGACAACATGGCATCGGCGCTGATCGCGCATGGATGCCAGGCGCAGCTTGATCTGCTGATCGATACGGCGGCACGCTAGGGACTTGATAAGCCGACGGGCGACGGGCAGAGCGCCTTCCCCGGACGGTCGCAGCGACAGGGACGACAGGCCATATGGCCGCTCCCGTCGCACTTTGGGGGAATGAGACGGTTATGGGGTTTCAGGGGGCAGCAACATCGCGCATGGCGGGGCGTGCGCAATGGCGGTTGGCGTTGGCACTGACTGCCATGGCGCCAATGCCCGCAATGGCGCAGGTCGCGCCGCGCGCACCGACGCGGGAGGAATTGTCCCCGGGGCAGCAGGCCGCCGATGTCGCGGGCGAAGGAAGCCGTCTGACCGTCGAGGGCGGCGTGGAGCGGGCGCCTTGCCCCTTGGCCGATCCGCGCTTTGCCAATGTGACCGTGAACTTTGCCGATGTGCAGTTTGACGGCCTTCGCGGCGTGGACGCGGCCATCCTGAAGGACAGCTGGGGCGATCTGGCCGGGCGCGACGTGCCGATCGCCAGCCTGTGCGAGGTCCGCGACCGGGCCGCGACGGCGCTGCGGCAGCTCGGCTATCTGGCGGCCGTGCAGGTCCCGCCGCAACGGATAGAGAAAGGGGGCACCGTCCGTTTCGACATATTGATGGCGCGGCTGGTCGCTATCGAGGTGCGGGGCGACGCGGGCAGGAGCGAACGGCTGATTGCCGCGCATATGGAAGCGCTCAAGGGGCAACCGCTGTTCAACGTGCATGAGGCCGAACGGCACCTGCTGCTGGCGCGCGACCTGCCGGGCTATGACGTGCGGCTGGCGCTGCGGCCCGCCGGGACGGCGCCGGGCGAGGTCATCGGCGAAGTGCAGGTGGTGCGTCGCCGGGTGGAAATGGACGTCAATGTCCAGAATCTTGGCAGCAATGCGGTGGGCCGCTTCGGCGGCCTCGCGCGGGTGCGCTTCAACGACCTGACCGGGATGGGGGACAGCACGGTCCTCAGCATCTTCAACACCGTGCAACCGAGCGAGCAGACGGTGTTACAGGTCGGGCACAGCATGGCGCTGGGCAGCGACGGGCTGCGGCTGTCGGGCGACTTTACCTATGCCTGGAGCAAGCCGGATATCGACGGGCTGGACCTGTCATCCAGAACGATGATCGCCTCGGCCGCCCTGACCTATCCCCTCGTGCGGCGACAGGTGCACACGCTGTTGGCGAGTGGCGGGCTGGACGTGGTCGATCAGGACCTGCGCATCGGCTCTCTGTCCTTGTCCCGCGATCGGCTCCGGGTGCTGTTTCTTCGGCTGGAGGGAGAGGCGATCGATCCCGACAGCCTGGGCAGTACGACCGGCTATTCGGCGATCGAACCCAGATGGCGGATCGGCGGTAATCTGGAACTGCGCCACGGGCTCGCCGGGCTGGGGGCGAGCGAGCCTTGCGGCAATCAGGCGGCCTGCATTCCGACGGGACAGTTGGACGGAGACGCCTCCGCTTTTCTGGTGAGGGGAGGGGTGCAGGCGGAATATCGCCCCACTCCGAAGCTGACCTTCGCGCTGTCGCCGCGCGCGCAATATAGCCCGGATCCGCTGCTGTCCTATGAACAGATGAGCGCGGGCAACTATACGGTCGGGCGCGGCTATGATCCGGGCACGCTGACGGGGGACAGCGGCGTCGGGTTCGGGGCGGAGGTCCGCTATGGGCGGATCACGCCGAAGGGACCGGGCGCGATCGCGGTGCAGCCTTTCCTTTTCTTCGACGCGGCGTGGATGTGGCACCAAAGCAGCGTCTTTGCCGGGCTTGATCCGCAAAAGCTCTATTCGGCCGGTGGCGGAGTGCGGGCGACCTGGTCCAATCATGCGCGGATCGACCTGACGTTGGCAACGCCGCTGCGGCGCGCGGGGTTGCAGACGGAGCGGGGCGACACGCGGTTGCTGTTGTCGCTTAGCACTCGAATTCTGCCGTGGAGGCGTTAATGTCGGCTAAACGTAGCAAATCCTGGCTTTTGACCCTGTTGGGCCGCTCCAGCGCGGTTGCGCTCGCGGTTGGCTGCGGCGCTGGCGTGGCGCAGGTCAACAAGGCCTTTCAGGGCAGCTATTCGGTACAATCGGGCGATGCCTTTGTTTCGCAAGGATCATCCGCCGGGACCGACACCATCACGTTGAATTCGTCTGAGGCGATTATCAACTGGACGCCTGACAATACGAGCGGCACCGGCCCGATCGACTTCCTTCCCCAGAATAACACTGTCGTCTTCAGTGGTTTCAGTGACTTCACGGTGTTGAACCGAATCCTCCCGGTGAACGGCAGCGGAGTGTCGGTTTCGCGAGTGATCGAACTGAACGGCACAGTGCAAAGTCAGATCAACGGCAGCACGGGCGGCAAGGTGTGGTTCTACGCGCCGGGCGGGATCGTGGCTGGTCCTAACGCCTTGTTCAATGTCGGGTCGCTGGTGCTGACCAGCAATGACATCGACACCACCGGCGGGCTTTATGGGAGCGGGGGCGAGATCCGCTTTCGTGGCCCCAGCAACGTCCTTACATCGGTCGAACTGAAACCGGGCGCGCAGATCAACGCACTGTCGAGCGGCAGCTACGTCGCGCTGGTGGCGCCGCGCGTGGTGCAGGGCGGCACGGTCAGCGTCAACGGCGGGGCGGCTTATGTCGGCGCAGAAGCAGTCGATATCACCATAAATAACGGCCTGTTCGACATCAGCATCAGCGCGGGCACGACCGATACCAATGGTGTAGTGCATACGCGCACCACAGAACGGCCGGGCGCGACGGTCACCGATGCGCAGCATGTCTTCATGGTTGCGATGCCAAAGAATCAGGCGCTGACCATGCTATTGTCGGGCAATGTCGGCTATGACGCGGCGGCGAGCGCGGTCCAGTCGGGCAGCGCGGTGGTGCTGGCCGCCGGATATGACATAGCGGGCAACGTCATCGGCGCGCGCAATGTGACCGGCACCGGCGAGGCGAGCATCAGCATCGGCGGCGGGACCTGGCAACCGGACGTGAACGGGCACGCGACCGGCAATATCGCCGTTCAGCCAAGCGCTGCCGCGAACTTTGCGAACCTCAACCTGACGGCGGAACGATCGATCACGCTGCAATCCGGCGCTGCGGGAGCCATAGCGCACACCGGCACCATGGACCTGAAGGCGGGTGAGGCGATCACCGTGCGCGCCGATCAGGGCGGCAGCATCAGCGTTGGCGGCGACATGAACCTGACCGCCGGGATTGGCGGCACGGGCGGGACAATCGACGTCCTGACCTTTGGCGGCAGCGCCTTGCCAACAGCCAACGGACAGATCGACGTTACCGGGACAATGCGGCTGAACGCCAACGCCTATGGGCTGGGAGGGATTAATTCTCCGGTGTCGGCCGGTGGCGATGCGACGGGGGGTGCGATCAACGTCATTGCGGAAGGCGGTTCGATCAGCGCGGCTAGCCTGTTCGCCAATGCCGATGCGACGGCGGGGGTCGGCAGCGACAGCGCAGGGAATGCGACGGGCGGAGCCATCACCGTATCGGCACGAACCGCGGCAGGACCGAGCGGGCCGCTGGCGGGCGCGATCGATTTTGGCAACATGACGTTGAGTGCGACCGCAGGAATCCAGAACAGCTTCCCCCTCCCTGCCGTCACAGGCGGCAACGCGACCGGCGGGACGATAAGCGTTTCGGCAGCGGGCGGCAGCATCACGACCGGCTATTTCGACATATATGCCAATGCGACAGGTGGCGACGCCAGCGGCGTGGCGGGGACCGGCATGGGGGGCGGCATCACCCTGTCAGCAGGTGCGGAGAACGGCTTGCGCGGCAGTTTCGCGGCCGATTGCACCTTCTATTGCAACATCACCGCCGATGGTCGGGGCGGCTATGGCGCAAACGGGGCGAATGGCACGGGCGGGTCGATCCTGATCCAGGCGACCGACGCGAGCTTTGTGGCGGATGGTGGCCTGACCCTGCACGCGAAAGGTGTGGGCGGCGGCACGGAATCCTTCGATGGCGTAGCGGGTCGGGGTGGCGACGGGCTGGGCGGCAGCATAGCGGTGGAGAGCAGGGCCGGTGCAGCAGGGGACGCGGTGATGCGTTTCGGCGCTCTCTATGCTTCGGCTGATGGCGCTTCCACGGAAGGATCGTTCGGCTTAATGGCCGCGTTGAGTTTCGGCGGCTCTGCGTTCAGTTCGGGAGGGTCGGCTTTTAACGAGGGCGATGGCGGGAACGGCACTGGCGGGTCAGTCAATTTCCTGGTCGCGGGCGGCAGTTTCGATGCGGGCAGCCTGTATGCAGAGGCCAATGGGCAGGGCGGGTCTTCCTCCGTCAACTGCCCGTCATGCGGCGATGGCGTCACGCCGTTTCAGGCTGGCAGCGGGCAGGGCGGATCGGTCCAGTTCCTGATGACCGGCGGCACCGCCAACATCGCCAATCTGGAACTGGGCGCGGGGGGCGTCGGTGGTGAGGCGGTGGCGGCGAACGCCATTGACCAAGTATCGAGCCTGGCCGGATCGGGCACAGGCGGCACGGCCGTTCTGGAATCGCGCGGCGGCGTGCTGAACGCCGATGCCATTCGTATCGAGGCAAATGGCGTGGGCGGCGGCGATCCGTTTGCCTATTATAATTATAACGGCCCCAATGGCGCGGATGGCGGCGCGGGCTTCGGCGGCACCGCCCGCTTGCTGATGGGCGCGGGCGGCACCGGCCAGATCATCGTCACTGAGGACCTCAGCATCGGGGCGCTGGGCTATGGCGGCGCAGGCGGCCTGGCCGGTTCCGATGGGTCGGGCGGCTTTTACATAGCGGGCGCAGGGGGCAATGGTACTGGCGGCACGGCGGAACTGACGCTGGCGAGCGGCGCGCTGACGGCGCCGTCGCTGCTGATGTCGGCGGCGGGCGTCGGTGGCGCGGGCGGCAATAATAGCAGTGATGCGGCCGGCGGCGCGGCAGGCAACGGCATGGGCGGCACGGCGCGCGTCGCCTATCTGAGCGAAGGCCATGCGATCGGCGCGCTGACCGTGTCGGCCGAAGGGCAGGGCGGCCTGGCGGGCATCAACGGCTATATCAGCGGTTTCGATATCAACGACCAGCCCATCTATGCCTATGGACCCGGTCAGGGCGGCGCGGGCGGATCGGGCCAGGGCGGCACGGCAGACATGCTGATCGACGTCGATCCCAGCTTTGCCAGCCTGATCGTCAGCGCCGACGGCTTTGGCAGCGTGGGCGCAGATAGCGCTAGCAGTGGCGCGGGCGGCACGGGTGCTGGTGGCATCGCGGCGCTCAACATCAGCTTTGGCGCGACCAGCGTCAGCGGCGAGTTGCGCGTGTCGGCTTCCGGCTTTGGCGGCGCTGGCGGCGCGGCGTTCAGCGGAGCGGCGGGCCGGGGCGGCGATGCCTTTGGCGGCACGGCGACGCTGGGACTGACCGGCGCATCGACCTCGCTCGACGCGGGCGACATCGGCGTTCTGGCAGAGGCGCTGGGCGGCGCGGGCGGCACTGGCGCATTCCAGAGCGGGCTGGGCCTCGCGGGTGCGGATGGCGGCGGCGCGCAGGGCGGGACGGCGCTGTTCGCGGTGAACGCCGGGGCGAGCGCGGTCACTGGCGCGGGCCTGCTGTTGAGCGGCAATGCGACCGGCGGCGCCGGTTCGGCCGGGATCGACGGGCTTGCCGGTGGCGCAGGCGGTTCGGGCGGAGATGCGGCGGGCGGGTCGGCCACATTGCGGATCGACGGTGGAAAATTGCGTGTAAGCAACAGCTTTTCGACGCTTCCCCCCTACAGCATCACGGCGGTTGGTCAGGGCGGCGCGGGGGCCAATGGCGGCGTTGCGAGCGACCCGGCGCTGGCCGATGGGGCGGGCGGCAACGGTGGAGCGGGCGCAGGCGGCGCCGCCTCCTTCGCAGCGAGCGATGGTGACTTCCTGATGGGGCCGCTTTCCATCGTCGCGGACGGCGCGGCGGGACTGGCAGGCGCGGGCGGGATCGACGGCCTGACGAGTGGGGGAACGGCCTCCCTCAGCAATGGCGGCGGCATCGCGCTCGGCGCGGGTGTGCAGCGGCAGCTGGCTTCACTGTCGATGACCGCCAATGGCGACGCGGGCGGCCGGATCAGCTTTACCGACAGCAGCAGCGCTGCGGGCGGCGGCCTGCGCGTGGCCGGGCCGATGACCTTGCATGCGTTGGGCACCGTAGTGCCGGGCTTCACCGGCATCAGCTTTGCCGCGTCGGGCAATGTGGTGCAGGTCGATGGCGCTGCCGATTTCCTGACGGAAGGGCCGTTGTCCTTTGCGTTCGACGGCGGCGGCGCGCTGGCGGTGACGGGCGCGCTGACCGGCTATTCGGGCACGAACATCGCGTTCAGCCATACCGGACGGACGGCAGGCACGGACAGCCTGTCGGCGGCCAGCATTGTCCTCGACACGCCGGGCGGCATCAGCGCGGCGGGCGCATCGCTGCGTTCGGCGGGACTGCTGACGATGAACGGATCCGGGATCAGCGCGCAGGCTCTGGCTTCGGGTGGAGCGGCGGCGTTGGATGCCGGGGCTGGCGATCTGGTAGTGAACGATCTGCTGGCGCAGGGTGCGATCACGGCGCTGGGGCGGAACATCAGCCTGGGGTCGAGCGGCGGGATGGCGATCGCCAATGCCGTGGCGAGTGGCGATGTGCTGTTGAATGCCGCCGGGCTTGTCGCGGTGAACGGCCGGGTCAGCGGACAGGCGGTCACGATCGGTTCCGGCGACATCGCGATTTCTGCCAATGGGCAGGTGAGCGCGGCGGGGCTGTTGCGCTTCGATGCGTCGGGCGCGCAGGCGTTCATCGGCGGTGGCGATGCGACGACGGGCTACAGCCTGTCGGCGGCGGAGCTGGGCCGTGTATCGGCTGGCGGGATCGCGATCACGGGCGCGGGGGACGTGGCCGTGCGCGACCTGACGATCGGGACCAATATACTTCCGGGCGGCGGCGTGATGAGCATTGGCGCTGCCGGGCTGTTGCGTGTGCAGGGCGCGGTGGCGATGACCGGGCGAACTGGTGCTGGCGGACTGACGCTGACGGCGGGAGACGCGCTGGAGGTGATTGCCGGGCTTGGCTCCATCGCGATCAGTGACGGCAATGGCGGGCTGGGCGGCGTGCTGACGCTTGACGCGCCGTCCATCTATGTCGCGACGGCGCAGGCGATTGCCGATGTCCGGGCGGCGGACACAGTGACGGCGCGGGATTTGCGGCTGGCGCAGAATGACGGACTGGCGCTGGACGCCGGGATGTTGCAGGCGGGGACGATCCGTTTGGCCGCGACCGACGGCATCTTCATCCAGAATAGCGGGCTGTCGACCAGCTTTGCCGACCGGCGCGGCTTTACCGCCAACAGCCTGATCATCAGCAGCGGGAACGGGCGGCCGCAAATCGCTGTCAACGGGCGGCTGGCGCTGGCTGGCGGGGGTTTTGCAACCGGACTCGACACGATCCCGCTGGTGACGATCGATGGGCGCTATGCCGTGGGGTCCAAGATCAACGGCTGCTTCCTCTTCGGCTCCTGCACCACGCTGAGCTTCGATAATCGGGAAACGTTCGACGGCTTGCTCGATCCCACGGTGTCGGTGTCGCGCATCTTCCCGACGGCCTTGATCGAGTTGCGGGATGTCGTGACGGAGGGTTTTCCTCCGCTGATCGACGAGCCGGTGACGGGCGCGGGCAATGAGGATCTGTGGGATCGCTCATGCGGCGAGCCCGGCGAACCGGCC
Organism: Sphingobium sp. TomTYG46; assembly: GCF_055396345.1. Classification (NCBI taxonomy): domain Bacteria; kingdom Pseudomonadati; phylum Pseudomonadota; class Alphaproteobacteria; order Sphingomonadales; family Sphingobiaceae; genus Sphingobium; species Sphingobium sp. TomTYG46. The sequence goes on along the minus strand of NZ_AP027325.1, from coordinate 657,122 downwards.
TGCGATGCGCAATAAGCGGAAAGATCAGGCGAAACGGGATTGAAAGGGCGGGGCGGACGCGGCTAGAGCGGTCGCGCGCAAGGGGGCGTGTGAATGGGGGGCTTCAGGAGCTACGGAGTAAGCAGGCGGGCGGCTGGCATGGTGGTGCTGGGCGCGGCGATGCTGCTCGTGCTGCTGCTGTGCGCCTTGCCGGGAGGCGGCGGGGGGGCGGCTGATGCGGCGCCAGTGACGCGCGGCTTCACGGGCGTTGCTTCCTGCGCGGGTTCGACATGCCACGGCCGGATGGAAGGCGATGGCAAGGTCGTGCGCCAGGATGAACTGATGCGCTGGCAGGAGCCTTCGACGTCCGGTGGCGCGCACAGCCGTGCCTTTGCGGTGCTTAGCGGTACGCGCGGGCGGCAGATCGCGGCGACGCTGGGACTGGGCGATGCGGCGGCCGCGCCTGCGTGCCTGGGGTGCCATTCGACTCCGGCGGCGGTCAAAGGTGCGCGCTTTCTGGCGCAGGATGGCGTCGGGTGCGAGGCTTGCCATGGCGCGGCGGGCGGTTGGATCGCGTCGCACTATGCTGTCGGGGCGAGCCACGCGTCGAACGTCGCGGCTGGGATGATGCCGCTGGACCGGCCGCAGGCGCGCGCTTCGGTGTGCCTCGATTGCCATTTCGGGAGCGAGCGGCCGGGGCAGTTTGTCGATCATCGCATGATGGCGGCGGGGCATCCGCGCGTCTCGTTCGAGCTGGACCTGTTTTCGTCGATGCAAGCGCATCATGACGAGGATGCCGACTATGCGCGGCGCAAGGGGCGGACGGACAGCCTGAAATTCTGGGCCGTCGGGCAGGCGATGGCGGTGGAGCGGGCGTTGACGCTATATGCCAGCGCGAAGGGAAGCGAGGGGGCTTTCCCGGAATTCTACTTCTTCGATTGCCAGAGCTGCCACCGGCGCATCTATGACCAGGCGGAGCGGAGCAAGACGTGGGAAGCGAACCCCGGACGGCCTATCCCGGCGGGCATGCCGCCCTTCAATGACGAGAATATGATCATGCTGTCGGCGGCCGCGAAGGTGATTGCGCCGGGCGCCGGGGCGCGGTTCGATGCCGACAGCAAGGCGTTCCATGCCGCCATCGCGCGGGATCGGGGCGCGGCGGTTGCGGCGGCTGGCAAGCTGGCGGCGAGCGCGGGGGCGCTAGCCAATGGCTTTGCGGGTGCGCGGACGAGCGGGGACATGGCCTTTGCGATCGTAAGCGAGATTGCGGGCGGGGCGATCAGCCCGCGCTTTACCGATTATGAAGGGTCGGTGCAGGCGGTGATGGCGATCGATACGCTGCTCAACTCCATGGTGAAGTCGGGGCGCGTGACGGTGGGCGCAGCGGCAGGCATCCGCGCGGACGTCAATCGCGCCTACGGAGCTGTCAAGGAGCCCAACAGCTACCAACCCCCCGCTTTCCGCAGCGCGTTGGGCAGCGCGGCGCGTAGTATCGGAGCATTGCGGTGAGCGGATTGCGGCACAGATTAAGCGCGTTCGCGGCGCTGTCGGCACTGATGCTGGCGTCCTGCGGCGGCGGCGGCGGTAGTAGCGGTGGAAGCGGGGGATCGCCCACTCCAACGCCGACGCCAGCGCGGCTTTATGCCGATCCGGTGCAGGAGGCGCTGAGCGTTGCCGATGTGGAGACTGTCGTCGCGCATGCGGCGGCGGAGGCGCAGGCGCGCAGCTTGCCTGCCGTGATCGCGGTGACGGATCGGGTCGGCAATGTGCTGGCGGTGTTTCGCATGAACGGCGCGCGGGCGAGCGCAACCACCAGCGCCGCGCCTAACGGCCAGAATATTGACGCGCAGAATCTGACCGTTCCGGCCGAGGCTGGCGCGATCAGCAAGGCGATCACCGGGGCCTATCTGTCGAGCGGCGGCAATGCCTTTTCGACGCGCACGGCGAGCATGATCGTGCAGGAGCATTTTCCGCCCGCGCCGAATACGGTGGGTCTGGAAAGCGGCCCGCTGTTCGGGGTGCAGTTCAGCCAGCTGCCCTGCTCGGACCTGTCGGCGCGCTACATGTCGTCGGGCGCGCAGGCGATGATCGGGCCGAAGCGGTCGCCGCTGGGGCTGGCTGCTGATCCGGGAGGTTTCCCGCTTTACAAGAATGGCGTTGTCGTTGGCGGCGTCGGGGTAATGGCGGACGGGGTCTATGGATCAGACCCGAACGTCACCGACACGGACAATGATCCGGAAGAATATATTGCGCTGGCCGGGACGCTGGGCTTTGAAGCGCCCGACAGCGTGCGCGCCAACCGCATCTTCGTGGACGGCACGTCGCTGCGCTATTCGGATGCGGCCTATTCGGGACTGATGGCGAGCGGGACGGCGAGCTTCGCCGCCATCAACGGCAGCGCCGGGGCGCTGGTGGCGGTGCGCGGCTATTATGGCGATCCCGCGCCGATGGTGCTGGCGGGCGTCGCCTATGGCAGCGAGCTTTCGGGCGTGCGGGCTTCGCGCGTGGCGGAGTTTGCCAATCGCGACGCCTTCGTGCTGACCGACGGGTCGGGGAATAACCGCTTCCCGATCCGCGCGGCGACTGATGCGGGCGATGTCGCGCAACCCCTGAGTGCCGCCGAGGTGACGGCGGTGCTGGAGGAAGCGTTCGCCATCATGAGCCGGGCGCGGGCGCAGATCAGGCAGCCGCTCGACAGCCGCGCGCAGGTGACGATCAGCGTCGTTGATACGCGTGGGCAGCCGCTGGGAATCGTGCGGTCGCCCGACGCGCCGATCTTCGGCACGGATGTGAGCTTGCAAAAGGCGCGGACGGCGGCTTTCTTCTCCGGCAGCCATGCTGCGCCGGATTTGCTGGCGAGCAGCAGCGCGGACGTGGCGGCCTTTGTGGGCAAGGCGCGCACCTTCCTCAACGATCCTTCGGCGCTGACGGGCACCCATGCCTTTACCGACCGGGCAAATGGCAATCTGTCGCGGCCCTATTTTCCCGATGGCGAGGTGGGGCGGCCCAATGGGCCATTCTCCCGCCCGATCGCGCAGTTCAATCCCTTCTCCACCGGCTTGCAATCCGCGTTGGTGGTGGGTGATCTGGCCGCGCATCTGGCTTTCGTTACGGGCGCGAGTGCGACCGATGTGCCGCAGCGATGTTCGGCCGTCACCGGCGTGGGCGTGGGCAATCGCATCCAGAATGGCGTCCAGATATTTCCCGGTTCCGTGCCCATTTATCGCGGCAATGTTCTGGTCGGCGCGATCGGCGTGTCGGGCGACGGCATCGATCAGGATGACATGATCAGCTTCCTGGGCGCCCATAATGGCGGGCAACGGGTCGGGAGCATCGGCAATGCGCCCGCTGCGATCCGGGCGGATCGGATCGTCGTCGGTCTGGCCGACGGCAAGTCGGTTCGGTTGCGCTATGTTCAGTGCCCCGTGGCTCCGTTTCTTGGCAGCAGCAGCAATGCAGCTTGTCCGGTGGTGCAATAGCAGTGGGGCTTGCCGTCTTCCTGCCGCTCTTTGCGCTGGCGCAGCCGGGCGAGCCCGTGCCGCCGCCTCCGCCCGACAATTGGGAAGAGATATTGAACGCGCCCGAGGCTGGCGCAGACGAGCAGTCGATCGAGGGACGGCGGCGTCCCGGCTATGAAGCGCCACTGCCCGAGGCGGTGACGCAGAATAATGAGGGCGCGGTGCGTGCCCCGCCGCCCGAGGCCTTCCCGGTCGATCAGGTGCCGATCCCCGACCGCTGGCGGCTGATTGAATCGCTGGGCGTGGTGAAGGAACGCTGGTTTGATCCTTATGGCCAGAACACGCTGAAGGGCGACCGGCCGATTGATCGCGAGAAGGTCAAGTGGCTGCCGATCAAGGGTGACGACTGGTTCTTCGTCGCCAATGCGGTGAGCGATACCGTGATCGAGCCGCGCACTTTTCCCATTCCGGTGGGCGTGCAGACGACCGAGCGGCCCGCCAGCATCGATGTGTTCGGCAAGGACGCGAGCTATGTGCTGAGCCAGACCTTCATCGGCGGCGTGGCGCTGATCAAGGGATCAACCGCGTTCAAGCCGCCGGAGATCGAATATCGGCTGACGCTGGCCTATAATATCAACCATGTGAATGTGCCCGAACGACGGGTGCTGTTTGTTGAGCCTTCCAAGCCCTCGCACCGCACCGATCATTTTCTGGGCGTGCAGGAGCTGTTCGTCGATTATCACCTGGCGAACACGTCGGATCGCTACGACTTTCGATCGATCCGCGTCGGCATTCAGCCTTTCCAGTCGGACTTTCGCGGTTTCCTGTTCAACGATCAGCAACTGGGCATCCGGCTGTTTGGCAATCGCGACAATAACCGTTTTCAGTTCAACCTCGCGGCCTTCTGGCGGCTGGAGAAGGACACGAACTCGGGCCTCAATAGCGTGGTGCAGTCGCCGCGACGGGATTGGGTGTTTCTGGCGAACCTGTATCGGCAGGATTTCCTGATCCCCGGCCTCACCAGCCAGATCACCGCCGTCTATAATATGAACCGCGAGGCCGGGCGGATCGAGGTGGACGATAATGGCTTCCCGGTGCGCCCTGCTTTGCTCGGCGATCTGCGCGGGCGGGATTATGATGTCGTGTATCTGGGCTATAATGCCGATGGGCGGGTTGGCCGGATCAACCTGACTGCCTCTGTTTACGGGGCGTTGGGGGAGGATCGGAACAGTTTCTTTACGTCGCAGCCTGCGCAGATCAGGGCGTTCTTTGCCGCTGCCGAGGCGAGCATCGACAAGGATTGGATGCGCTTCCGGCTGTCGGGGCTTTATGCGAGCGGCGACGGCGACCCGCATGACAATCGTGAAACCGGGTTCGATGCGATCTTTGAAAATCCTGTCTTTGCGGGCGCGGATACGAGCTACTGGATCAGGCAGACCATTCCCTTTGCGGGCGGCGGGCGCGTTATCGGGATCAATGGCCGCAACGGCATATTGAACTCGCTGCGGTCCTCGAAGGAGCAGGGGCAGTCGAATTTCAACAATCCTGGCACGATGCTGCTGGGCGCGGGGGCGGATTTCGATCTGCTGCCGGAATTGCGGCTGTCGGCCAATGCCAATCATCTGTGGTTCCAGAACGCGGCGACTTTGCAGGCGCTGCGCAACGAGGGGAGCATTCCCAAGTCGATCGGATGGGACCTGTCCACCGCCGCGATCTGGCGGCCGCATGCGACGCAGAATATCGTGTTCCGCTTGTCGGGCGCGACCCTGCTGCCGGGCGCGGGTTTTCGCGACCTTTTCACCAATAGCGAGCGCAACCGGAATTACTATTCCGTGCTCGGCAACCTGATCCTGAGTTATTGATGCGTTTGCTGGCTTCCCTCCTTTTGGCGCCTCGTGTTCCTGCGAAGGCAGGAACCCAGCTCCAGCGTTTCAGCTGGGCTCCTGCCTTCGCAGGAGCACGGCGGAACATGGCATCGATAGGGCTCTTGTTGCTGGCTGCCCTGCTTATTCCCGTGGCCATCCTCCACGCCTCGGACGCGGAAAAGCCGGTCGAGCGCCATTATCCCGCGACACCCCCCGCGCCAATGAGCCAGACCACCGATCAGGTCGCGGCCAAGTCGGACGGCTGCTACAGCTGCCACACCAAGACGGACGAGCCGTCGATGCACGCCACCCCGGCGGTAATGCTGGGCTGCGTGGATTGCCACGGCGGCGACGCGACGGTGCGCGGCGATCCTGCCCATGGCTTCGAAGATCCCGCCTATGTCGCGGCGCGCGACAAGGCGCATGTCCTGCCGCGCTATCCGGGAAGCTGGCATTATCCGTCCTCGGCAAACCCCAAGCGGACCTACGCCCTGCTCAACCGCGAAGCGCCGGAGTTCGTGCGCTTCGTGAACCCCAGCGACTATCGCGTGGCGCGGGAGGCTTGCGGGTCGTGCCATATGCAGACGATCGAGGCGGCAGAGCGCTCGCTGATGGCGTCGGGCGCGATGCTGTGGGGCGGGGCGGCCTATAATAACGGAATCGTGCCGTATAAAAATTACATCTTCGGCGAGGCGTATACCAAGGATGGCAAGCCCGCGAAGATCGTGTCGCCCGGATCGCCGCCGGGCACGCTGACGGCGGAGCAGAAGGCGCGCGGCGCGCTGGCCGAACTCTATCCGCTACCCAACTGGCAGGTGACGCCGCCGGGCGATGTGTTCCGCGTGTTCGAGCGCGGCGGCCGCAATATCGCGACGCAGTTTGCGGAGATCGGCCTGCCCAATCCCACCGGCGCCATCCAGCGGCTCGAAGAACCGGGGCGGCCTGACCTCAAGCAATCGAGCCGGGGGCCGGGGACGGGCTTGCGCGTGGCGATCCCGGTGCTGAACCTGCACAAGACGCGCCTCAACGACCCCTATATGTGGTTCATGGGGACCAATGATCAGCCGGGCGACTATCGCCATTCAGGCTGTTCGGGCTGCCATGTCGTCTACGCCAACGACCGCGAGCCGCGCCATAGCCTGACCTATGCGCAATATGGGCGCGACGGGCAGACGGCCACGGTCGATCCGACCATCGCGAACAAGATGGAACATGGCGCTCTGAAGGGCGCCCATGACGACACGCCCGATCATCCCATCGGCGCCGTCAAGGAAAGCGGGCATCCGATCCGCCACGCTTTCACTCGGGCCATCCCCACTGCGCAGTGCATGAATTGCCACATGCACCAGCCCAATATCTTCCTGAACAGCTATCTCGGCTACACCATGTGGGACTATGAATCCGACGCAGCCCTGATGTGGCCGGAGAAGCAGAAATATCCCGACGCCGCTGAAGTCCACCAGACGCTGGAGCGCAATCCGGAAGGGGCTGGGCCGAAGGGCAAATGGGCGGACCTCGATTTCCTGCGCAACGTCTATGACCTCAATGACAGGGCGAAGGATACGCAATTCGCCGACTATCACGGCCATGGCTGGAACTTCCGCGGCGTATTCAAGCGCGACCGCGAGGGCAATCTGCTCGACGCGGATGGAAAGGTCGTGTCGAACGACGATCCGGAGAAATGGCGGAAGAAGGGCGAAGGCAAATTCGTCCAGCCCGGCGTCAATCCGGGCAAGTCCGTCCACCTCATGGACATCCATGCCGAAAAGGGCCTGCAATGCGCCGACTGCCATTTCGCGCAGGACAGCCACGGCAACGGCTTCATCTATGGCGAAGTCGCGAACGCGATCGAGATCGGGTGTAAGGATTGCCACGGCACGGCGGACGCCTATCCGACGCTGCTGACTTCGGGACCGGCCGCGCCGCCAAAGGGCACGAACCTGGCGCTGCTGCGCAACCCGGACGGCAAGCGCCGCTTCGAATGGTTCTATGATGCGAGCGGGCGGCGCAAGCTGATCCAGCGGTCGATCGTGGACCCTAGCCTTGAGTGGGAGGTGAGCCTCGTCAAGGACAGCGTCGATCCCGCCAATCCGCACTTCAATGCGAAAGCGGCGCGCGCGAAGCTGATGAGCAAGTCGGGCGCGGAGGATGGCAGCTTCGCTTTCGGTCCCGGCGTCGCAAAGGCAGACCGGGCGCATGGCGATGACTCCATGGCCTGCTTCACCTGTCACCTCAGCTGGACGACGAGCTGCGGCGGGTGCCATCTCCCGATCGAGGCGAACTGGAAAACCTCGCTCCACCATTATGATGGCGAGGAGACGCGCAACTTCGCCACCTACAACCCGCAGGTCGCGCGCGACGAGATGTTCCAGCTCGGCAAGCATATGACGACCAAGGGGAATGAGACGGCCCCGGTCAGATCGACGTCCGCGCTGGTGCTGTCATCGACCAACATCAACCGCGAGCGCATCTATATCCAGCAGCCGCCGATTTCGGGCATCGGCTTTTCGTCACAGGCGTTCGCGCCGCACTTCCCGCATACGGTGCGAAAGACCGAGACGAAGACTTGCTCCGATTGCCACCTGTCGGCGAAGGACGATAACAACGCGATCATGTCGCAGCTGATGTTGCTCGGCACGAACTTCGTGAACTTCGTCGGCCTCAATGCCTGGACCGGGCTTGAAGGCGGGTTCGAAGCGATCCGCGTCACCGAATGGGACGAGCCGCAGGCGGTGATCGGCAGCTATCTCCAGAAATATGCCTATCCCGATTATTGGAAGCTGCACGTCGAACAGAATGGCCGCGAGCTGAAGAATTGGGTGCGTGGGCGAACCTTCGACAAAAAGGCGTCGGGCGAGACGCGCCCGGTCGAAGAATTCCGCAATGTCGTGAAGGGCACCGCTGATCGCGTCGGCTGCCTTCAACTGCGCGGCGAATATATGTATGTGGCGGAGGGCAAGGGCGGTTTCCGCGCCTATGACGTCGCGTCGATCGCCAACAAGGGCTTTTCCGAACCAATCGTCAGCGGACCATTCTCGAAGCTCGGCCATAATACAGGCGTGGCGTCAAAAAATGCGACCTGCATGGCGCTGCCGACCAATCAGCCGATCAACCCGCTGCGCAGCACCAAGGAATTGCGCGAGATCAATCAGGAACAGCCGTTCCTGCCGATCTACAGCTATGCGGCGGTGACCGACAGCGTCGAGGGGCTGATCATGGTCAATATCGAGACCATGGCCGACGGCGAATTCCGCAACAATTTCCTGAAGCGCGCCGTCACCTGGAACCCGGACGGTGTATTGACCGGCGCGCGACATATCCAGCTGGCCGGGCAAATCGCCTATATCACGGCCGATGTGGGGTTGGTGGTCGTGGACCTCAGCGACCCGCTCCACCCACGCCTTGCCGCCGTCCGGCCGATGAAGGATGCGCGGGCGAGCGCGATCCAGTTTCGCTACCTCTGGGTCACCGACGCCGACGGGCTGAAACTGTTCGATGTGACGAAGCTCACCGATCCGGTGGCCATACCATCCGCGACCGTGCCGCTGAAGGACGCGCGCCGCATCTATCTGGCGCGCACCTATGCCTATGTCGCGGCAAAGGCCGAGGGGCTGGCGATCGTCAACATCACCAATCCGCTCCGGCCGTCCGTCTACGCCAAGGAAACGTTCGGCGGGCAGATGACGGATGTGGAGGATGTCATCGTCGGCACCACCAACGCCTCGCTCTTCGCCTATGTCGCGGACGGCCGGAACGGCATGAAGGTGATCCAGTTGACCAGCCCGGCGAGCCAGCCCAATTTCTACGGCTTCTCCCCCGCGCCCAAGCCCGAACTGATCGCCTGGGCGCGCACGCCCACGCCTGCGGTGGCGCTGTCCAAGGGGCTGGACCGCGACCGCGCGGTGGATGAGACGGGCGGGCAGATCGCCGTATTCGGACGACTGGGATCGCGGCCCTTCACCCGGCCGGAGATGGAATGGCTGTTCCTGAACGGGAAGGGTGTGCCGTACAAGGTCAACGACGATGTGGATATGAAGGCGTGGCGACCGCCTTTGCTACGGTGAGGGAAGAATGCGGTCGCGTTGGCCGTTGAAGAGGGGCGTTGGCTGCACGATCTGTGGGCCAGCCTGACCATGGACCGCCACATCGCTTTCGGCACCTAAGAGGTAAAGAGCGATCCCCACAGTTTCCAGCCTACGCCCAGGGTAAGGCCGATCAGCGCGGTGACGATGAGCACATCGAGCACTGACAGATCATCGTCGTTCCGAGCCATTCGCTGCTCTCCTGCTGCCGCCGATCGTGGTGCCGACGATGGCAGCGCGCAACCTATCATGTTTCGGGAGCGAAATGCGATGGGGACGATGGAGTAGGGCGAGGGTTGTTTTAATGTTTTGCTTTCGCAGGAGATGACAGGCTGAGCGTTTGCTAACGACCAACTGTTGCCGCTGTTGAGCCGCTGCCCGAAACCAGACATGGGAGCCAATTCCATCTATTTTCGGCGGGCGTCCAAAATGCTCCGAATGGTTTGAGCCTCACCGCTTTCGGCGTCGTAGATGAAAGCGCTTGAGCAGGGCGCCTGTAGAAGAGTCAAAGCGTTAGGGTCGGGACTAGGCAAGATTGTCGCGCTTGGACCGAGCAAGGGAGGGCTAGCTGAGTTGGGCCGACGCAGCGCGATCAGATAGCGCCCTGCGGCCATCTGGTCCGGTTCCCCAAATGTCGAGTTATCCCATGTGACCGATATTTTGTTCGACGCTTGGCCGACAAGAACCTGTTCTACCTGAATGTCGAACCGCGCGTAATCAGACAGCAAGCCTTGCCTGGGGTCTTCATAGGTCATGCGCCTTTGCGCGGGCAGACTGGGCAATGCGAGCATCCGCTTGCGGAACGCCTCGTCGCGGATGATCCGATAGTTGTCTACGCGACCGATCACCACGACATCGGCATAACTTACGTCCTCGAATTTTGGAGAAACGAACGTCCGACAGGCGTGGGCTGAACCGGGAAAAGCCGCCACCGTTGCCGCCGCTGCGGCAATCCAGCACAAAATTGATCCATGTCCCTTGGAATGCCGCATCGGCGTCAGCCTATCGATAGTAGTTGCGGTCGGAGAGTAGAGCTGCACAGTTTAACGGCTGCTTTCCATCCCCAAATTTCCAAAACCGGAATGGCAATTTACCACCCAACGGAGCCATCACCCCGGCCGCTCATCCATCAGCATGCGGACCAGCGGCTGCATGCCGGTGTCGAACTTGGCCAGCGCGACATGATCGCCCGCCGTATCAAAATGGGTGACAAGGCCATGCTCCGTCCAGCGGTGGAGCGCATAGGCGGGCGCGTCGGCGATGATCATCGGCCGGTTGTCCGGGGCGTCCGGGTCCATCGGACGCAGGTCGAGCGCCAGTTGCGGCGCCGTTGAAGAGCAGATGGCGACAGTGGTGCCCTGCCACGGCGCGGTTATGGTGCGGTGGAGGTGACCGCAGAGCAGGGCGGCGATGTTGGGGCGATTTGCGATGGCGGCGGCGAAGCGCTGGACCCAGGGTTCGTCCGGGTGGGTGTTCATCCATTCAATCCCGGCTTCGACCGGGGGATGATGCAGGACGATGAGGGTGGGCGTTTCGGCGTCCTCGTCGAGGCGAGCGGTTAGCCACTCCGCGCGGGCTTCGCAGAAGGCGCCGCCGTGGCGGCCCGGCTCCAGCGTGTCGAGGATCAGGATGCGGCGGTTTTCCAGCGGGATGGCGTAGTGGACGAAGCCGTCCTGCTGCGGGATGTGGGGGAAATGCTGCGCGAAATTGGCGCGGTCGTCATGATTGCCCATGGCGGGCCAGACCGGGAAGGGGCATTGCGCAAAGGCTTCCGCAAGGGCGCGGTAGCTTTCGGTGTCGCCCCGTTCGGTCAGATCCCCGGTCGCCAGCAGCAGGTCCGGGCGGTTGGGGCCGTCGATCAGAGCGCGCAGGACCTGATCGAGCCGCTGGCGGTTAAGCTCGGCCGGATTGCCGGGGTCAAAGCCGAGATGAATGTCGGTGATCTGGGCGATCAACATGGTCTTTAGCTCCCCCTTACGCGCCGTGGCCTGTCCGCCTGATCCCGTCTGACGGCGCGATCGGCGGGCGTCCAGGGCGCGCCGTCGCCGACATGGTAGCTGTGGCACATGGCGCAGCCGGACGGCACGTCGGCCTTCGCCCTCTCACCGCCATGACAGGTGCGGCAGCTGTCGATGCCGGGCAGCAGCAATTGGCGCGCGTCATGGCTTTTGGGCGCCGCGTGGCAGCTTTCGCAAGTCTCGGTCGCGTGCGCCTTATGATCGAACCAGCCCTTCATCATGTAGCGCATGGGCTGGTGGACGGAGGTGACCTGCCAGCTTGTCCCGCCGCCCGTGACGATGTGGCAGTCATAGCAGGCGCCGCCCTTGGAAAAGACCGCGCGGATGGCGTCGTCGGCGCGGGAGGGTCGAGCGGCCGCCGCGCCGAAATAGGCGTGATAGACGCGGCCCTGCGCATAGTCGCCGGGGCGGCGTCTTGCCATGCCGCCGAGCGAGAGCGGCGCGGCGGGCGCGGTGGAGCGATAATAGGCGCGAAGGTCCGCGATCACCTGATCGGGCTGGCCGTGGCGCAGGGTGCGGACGGTGCCGCCGATCGTCTCGAAGGCGAGGCTGTGGCAGGACTGGCAATCACGCTCCATATCGACGGGCAGGAAGCGCACGCCGTCGGCGGTCGGCCGGTGACAATCCTTGCAGGCGAGCGCGTCGCCATAGCCCGATTGCGGCCTAAGCGTGCGGGCCATACGGGCGACGCCGCCGGTCTTCGACAGATGAACGTCGTGCGGGAATTTCAGGCCGCTGTCGTCCATCGGTTTCGCGTCGAGGCTGGCGCGGGTGAAGCTGGGGTGCTTGCCCGGATTATATTGGACGAGCGCGGTGAATTGCGGATGATCCGTGCCAAAATCGCTGGCGTTGGCGAGCTTGCTGTCCTTCAGCCGATCCTTCAGGCTGCCGTGGCAGTCGGTGCAAAAGGCTTGGGGCGCGGGTTGCATCGGCCCTGCGCCTTCATGTTCGCGGTGGCAATCGACGCAGGCCCCTTCGGGTGGCTTGCCAAAGGTCGTGGCGACGAGGTTCAGAAACTTGCCGCCGATGCCCGGCTCCGCGCGCGCCATGGCGATGCGCGCGGCGGGGGCGTGATCGTGGACGGATTTGTGGCATGTCTGGCAGGCGGTATCGCGGACGGACACGAACGCCTTTTGGTGACAGGTCTCGCACTTGCCTTCGAGGGCGTGGTGGGCCTGGCTCAACGGGCCGGAGGACCAGGCGCCATCGCCCTTCACGCTGTAGATGTTGCGCATGTCGTCGGCCGGACGGGTGGCGTAGCTGTAGATCGGCACGACGAGGAAGCCGATGAGGATGGCCAGCACGAGGCCCCAGGCGGTCAGGCGCTTGGGCGGGGCGAGGCGGGCGAGGGAGAAGACGCGGGCCTCCTCCTTTTCCTCCGACGCTTGCGACACGGCGTCGACCCGGCGGATGGACAGGATGGTCGCGTCGTCCTCGCGCGAAACCGTGATGCGGTGGCCGCCGAAGCGCAGTTCCGCGCCCTTGCTGGTGTCGATGTCCGCTTGCCGTGTGGTGCGGCCTTCGACATCGAAGCCCAGCGTGCCGGTGGCGCGGACGCGGATAGTGCGCGCGTCGATCTGCTCGATCCGCGCGTGATCGGGTTCGAGCGCGAGGTCGGGAAGGTGAATGTCGCTGCTTGACGCACGACCGAGGACAAGCTGCGGCTTTGCCAGCGTCGCGCTGCGGACGATCTCGCGACCGTCTGCGGTGAGGCTGATCTGGCGGACTGTGAAGCTCATCTGCGCGCTCACCAGTAGAAGAAGACGCTGACGATATGCGCGGTCAGCGCGGCCAGCAGGGCGAAGGTGGCGGGCACATGGACGTAGAGCCAGATCTCCAGCAGCGCCTTTAAGCGAAGGTGGCGGCGGAGGCGGGCGAGCATCGCCTGCTTGCGTTCGAGCAGGGCATCGACCTTTTCCAAGGGTTCCTTGCCCGTATCCGGATGGTCGCCGGTCCAATAGCGCAGCGACGCCTGAGCCGCGGCGGTGGCGCAACGGGGATAGCGGCCCGACAGGCGCGCGATCAGGCTGCCGCCGAAGGGATCGTCATTAAGGGACTGGCGGACCAGGCCGGCCTGTTGGTGAGGCAGGGGCTGGGCCGCGTCATGCAATTGACGGTCGATGGCGCGGATCGCTTCCAGCATCTGCACCTGCGTCATTTCCGCCCGGTTGTTGCTGAGCGCGGTGGGGAGCGTCGCATAGACGATGATGCCGAACAGGCCGGAAAGGATCACCAGCATCATCAGCAGATAGGCGAGGGTATGGACGTTCCACCCAAGCTGGAAGCCGGTGTGCAGCGTGCCGATGACGATCAGGCTCAAACCCAGATAGACATGGGCGCTCGTCCACGCCTTCAGCGACCAGCGGCCGCGCGTCATCGCCCGCTTGCGCAGGCCGAGCAGCGTGAGCCAGAGGATCAGCAGAACGCCGATGGTGCCCAGCGTGTAGCCGTACCAGCTACCGCCATTATGATGGGGCGTGACGTCCACGAGCAGATAGCTGGCGATGGCGAGCAGGCAGAGAACGCAAGCGATCTTCAGCCAGCGGAAGTTCGCGTGGCGCAGGAAGCCGTCATGGAGGGTTTCGCCTTTGACGCGGCGGGTGGAGGTAGCGCGTGTGGCCATCAGAGGGCGACCACTTTGGTTTGGAGCGTGAGATGAACCAGTGCTCCTGCGAAGGCAGGAGCCCAGCAGCGAGGTTCGAACTGGGCTCCTGCCTTCGCAGCAGCACGCCATGTCTCGATCAAAAAGGGACAAGCCTCAGCCATGCTCAATTAGCCTGCCCATCAAGGCGGGCGACGGTCAGAAAATCCTCCGGCGACACGCGAATGGCGGCACCCGTCGGGCAGGCGCGCACGCAAGCCGGGCCGCCATCAATGCCCGAACACATGTCGCACTTGATCGCCTTCTTGGGCTTCTCGACCCCCGGTTCGGCATGTTTGTAGCGCCATTTCTTGGACGGCTCGCCCGGCCCCGGCCCAGCGCCGAAAAACATCCAGCTTAGCAGGCCCGGCTTCTTGGGCGGCACGCTGTCCATGCGGATCACGCCATAGGGGCAGTTGCGCTGGCAATTGCCGCATCCGATGCAGGTCTCATCGATGAACACTTCGCCGTCCGGGCCGCGATGGATGGCGTTGGGCGGGCAGTCGGCCATGCAGTGCGGATGCTCGCAATGGCGGCAGCTCGTCGGCACATGCAGATGTGCATAGGTGCGCCCCGCCTCCCGGTCGAGCCGCGACAAGCCCTCATGGCTGTCGGCGCATGCCTTTTCGCAATTGTCGCAGCCGACGCAAAGATGCTCGTCGATCAGCAGCACGTCGGTCGCCTCGCCGATGCCGTTATCGACCAGGAATTTCGCCGTCTCAGAATACATATCGACGACGGTGGAAAAGCTATCCTTGCGGCTTTCGATGAAGGCGTTGACGTCCTGCCGCGCCGCCATGTCGCGGCGCGCGCGCTCCAGCAGGGCGGGCTTGGCCGCCATCAGACGGGCGAAGGCGTCGCCGTTCAGCTTGATGACTTCGGATTTCACGGTGGCCTTGACCGTGGCGGTACGCGGCCCGCCCGCGATCAGCGCCATTTCGCCGACATAGGACCCGGCGGGAAGATAGGAGAGGAAGACTTGTCTGCCGCCGATCTTTTTCTCCACGATCATCGATCCGACGCGGATCACATAGATGTCGTTGCCCAGATCGCCTTCGGTCAGGATCGCTTCGCCCGCCTTGACGGTCTTGATCTCGGCGCTGTCGAGCACTTCACTAAGGTCGGCGGGCGTCAGCCCCGCGCCAAACATCTGGAGCAATTGCCGCTCGGTCGAGATGCGCGTGATCGCGCGCTTGGCGGGCGGGTTGGAGGACATGAGCTTGAGCGCCGCCGTCCGCGACACCTCCACCATGATCGAGTCCGTCCCCGCGCGCACCGTCGAACCACGGCGGCGGCCGGAAATCAGACCGACTTCACCGAAGATGCTACCCGCGTCGATGGGCACATTGGTGCCGGAAGCGACCTCCACCAGCGCCTGACCCCCAGCGATGCCGAACAGCGAGGAGCCGGGATCATGCTTCTCGAAGATCACCTCGCCCGCGCGATAGGCGCGCACCTCGCTGTCCAGCATGAACTCGCGCATCTGAAGGGGGGACAGCCCCTCCAGGATCGACACATTGGTCCGTAGATATTCCAGCCATTCCGCGACGCCCTTCTGCCCCGGCAGCGCGGCGAATTTGGCGGCGAGTATCGGTTCGTCCGCAGGCTTCAGATCGCGATTGCCGTTGATATATTCGACAACGTCATAGCCCTGGTTCATGCAGTGCTTGATCAGCGGATAGCCCGCCAGCGCGCCGATCACGAAGATGCCGGGCGCAGTGCTTTCAAACACCGGCGACAGCTTCGGGAAGGCCAGCCGATCATTGCTGGCAAATTCGACGCCGCAGCTTTCGACGAAGGCGCGCGGCGGTGCCGAACCCATGCGGGCGATGATGCGGTCGCATGGCACCTTCACCTCGCCATCGCGGCTGTCGAGCGTGATGAAGCCCGGCTCGATCTTCGCCGTGGTCGATTCCGTCATGATCGACAGGCGCCCAGCCTCCGCCGCAGCCATCAGCGCCTTGACGTTGGCGGGCTTTGCGCTGGCGAACTCCGTTCCCCGGTTCAGGATGGTGACGACATTCCCCTGAGCCTCGTCAGCGGCAAGGCCCATGGCATTCTCAATGCCCGCGTCCCCCGTGCCGACGACGAAGATATGTTCGTCATTATAATCGGCCGGGTCGTCCAGCTGATATTGCACATGCGGTAAATCCGCGCCCGGAACGCGCATCAGGTTGGGATTGCCCTGCGTCCCGATCGCCATGATCACCGCGTCTGCAATGATTTCCCGCCCGTCGGTCAACGTCAGCCGATAGGGCGGAGCGAGCCGCTGGATCTCCTTCGTCTCGCTGGAGCCGTCCCGCTTGCGCTCCACGATCTTCTGGACCGACCCGGCAATGGGATCGCCCGTCCCGGTCATCGCCTTCACCTCTGCATTATAGGCGACGTTCAGGCCCAACCCGTCGGCCTGCTCGTTCCAGCGGCCAAGGATCGCCTCGCGCTTGCCCGCATCGAAATCGCAATCGGACCGCAGCACGAGCTGGCTGGGCGTCGCCATCACATGCTTGCCCTTCTGATATTTGAAGATCGTGTCGGACAGATGGTCCGTCTTTTCGATCAGAAGGTGGGAAATTCCCAGCTGCGCCGCGCGCGCGGCCGCGCTCATCCCCGCCGGTCCCGACCCGACGATCGCGATACGCACGCGCTCAGTCACTTGATTGCCCCCCTCTTGCGAGATCACCCGCAGCCCCGGCGATGCCCCTGCCGGTTTATGGTGCGCGGATCAAGTCTTTGGGCACTCTATCAATTCCGCTGCGTCACGCTAGAGAGCAGTTGAGATTATCGGGGATGGTGCAAGTGACGAAGCTGAGCGTGGGGCGCATGGCTCTCATCGGAGCGGCCGGGCTGGCGATTGTGTCGGTCGGCTATAATGTCTGGCGCGACCGGCCGGGAAAGGCAGAGGCGGCATCCGCGTCGGCCCCCTTCGCGGCGGCGGGCCAGCAGCCCACCGATCCGGAAAGCGTCATCCGTGGTTTGCAGGAGCGTGTGGGCGCCAATCCCAATGACGCGGAAGGCTGGCAGATGCTCGGCTGGGCCTATTTCGAAAACGGCCGCCACGCCGACGCGGCGCGGGCTTATCGCCATGCGGTGAAGCTGGCCCCGAACAATGCGACCTTCTGGTCATCGCTCGGCGAAGCGGTGGTGATGGCAAGCGAGCATGACCCGATGCCCCGGGAAGCGGCAGACGCTTTCGACAAGGCGGTAAAGCTCGACCCCAAGGAGCCACGCGCGCGCTATTTTCAGGCAGTGCGCAAGGACCTGGCCAAGGATCATGACGGCGCGATCCGCGACTGGCTGGCCCTGCTCGCCGACACGCCGCCCGGCGCGCCATGGGAAGCGGACCTGCGCCGCACGATCGAACAGGTTGGCAAGATCAACGGCATCGACGTGAAGGATCGCCTGGCCGCAGTAAAGCCCACCGCGCCACATCCGCCGATCGGCTCGGTAGCAACAGCGGCAATCCCGGGTCCTAGCCGGGAGCAGATGCAGTCGGCGTCGCAGCTTCCCAAGGGCCAGCAGGACGCGATGATAGAGGGCATGGTGTCAGGGCTGGAGGCCAAGCTCAAAGCCAATCCCGGCAATGTCGATGGCTGGATCATGCTGATGCGCAGCCGCATGACGCTCGGCGAAACGGCCAAGGCGCAGGCGGTGTATGAGGCAGCGCGCAAGGCCAATCCGGGGCAGGCCGCAAGGCTGAAGGACGAGGCGCGACTGTTGGGCGTGCCCGGAATCTGATCCCTTCCTATCACGTCATCCCTGCTTCCGCCGGGATGACGGAAGTTGATTATCGCGCTCCACCTCTGCGACGATCCCACCAATCTGGTGACAATCGCCACTTGTCCGGGTGAACAATTGGCGGAAATGCACCAAATCGGTTCCACTTCCGGGGCAAATCGCAAAGACATTGCTCTAGGCCCTGATGCTGGCAGGCGCCATTTTCCATGGCGCGGGGCGGCATGGGGCAAATGGGTTTCGACAGGGCAATCAACGGGCTGAAGGCGGTTGTGGCGGCGGTGGCGCTCGTCACAATGACCGCTCCCGCAGCGGCGCAGATCGCCGGGCCGGGAGAGGGTGCGTCTGCGCCAGTGATCGACCGGGACAGGGCCGATCGGGTTGCGCCGGGCCTTGCGCCTGCCCCTTCCGTGACCGTCGCTACGCCCGCTCCGGCGGTTGGATCGGTGGGCAATTCGGCCGAGAGCGTCCGGCTGGCGCGGGTGCATTATATGGGAGGCTCGCTGCCCGCGCCGCTGCTGGACAAGGCGGTGGCTCCGTTGATCGGACGGCCATTGACGCGTGAGACATTGCAGGCGGCGGCGAAGGCGGTAAGCGATGCCTACGCCCGCAGCGACATCGCCTTTTATGCCGTATCCATCCCGGCGCAGGTGCCCGCAGGAGGACAACTGATCGTCAAGATCGTCGAAGGACGGGTGAAGGAATATCGGCTGGCGGGCGTTTCCCCCAGCATGCCGATCCGTCTGATCGAAGCGCAGATGCGGCGGCTGAAGCGCGATACTCCGCTGCGCAAGGCGACGCTGGAACGCGCGCTGGGCCTGCTACGCGACATACCGGGCCAAAGCGTCGAGGCGCGGGTGCGTCAGGGCGGCGGCGAAGGCGATCTGATCCTGGACCTGATCGTCAAACGGGAGCAGGTGCAGATCGGCATCCTGATCGATAATAGCGCCGTCAGCAACATGATCGACGGCGTTCAGGCGCAATTGTCCGTCACGGCCAATGGGCTGTTGCGCGAAGGCGACAGTAGCCGGATCGCGGGCTATTTGCCCTTTTATCCGGAGCGCTATCAATATTATTCCCTGAGCCATTCGACCCCGATCGGCAGCAACGGCACGACCCTGTCCGCCAACATCGCCCATATGAAAAGCCGCGTGCGCGACCGGCCGATCGAAGGGGAAGCGACGCTGGCGGGAGTGGCGATCAGCCACGCGCTAGTCCGCTCCAACAAGACCAACCTGACCGTCAACGCCTCGATCGACGGGATCGACAGCAGCAATTATTTCCTCGATGTCCGGTTTGGCGACTATAAATCGCGGGCGGTGCGGCTGGGTGCATCCTGGTCGCATTCCGACCAGCAGCAGGGGCAGGCCCTGTCAGCGGTCGTCAGTCGGGGCGTGGGCCTATTGGGCGCGCGGGCCTTTACCGGCTTTTCGGAGAAGATTTTCACCAAGGTCAATGTGCAGGCGGTGGCCGTGCGCAGCTTGTCCAAACGCGTCGCCCTGAAACTCAATGCGAAGGCGCAATATTCCCGCGACAGGCTGCCCGTGACAGAGCGCTTTTCGCTAGGCGGCAGCGGGGCTGGCATGGCGTTCCCGGTGGGGATCAGGACCGCCGAACAGGCCATCGCGGGCGGCGCTGAACTCAGCTGGACCCCTGCACGCGCGGGGATTTTGCAAAAGGCGACGCTCTTCACCTATGCCGATGGCGCGGTCGCGCATGCGGTGGCCCGTCCTCATTACCGCCTGCCTGCCGAGAATGTCTCGCTCGCATCGGCTGGCGGCGGCGTGCGCATCGGTATCGGCAGCAAATGGCGGGCGAGCGCGGAGCTGGCGGTGCCGATCAAGCGCGCCGCCAGCGCAGATTCGCGCCGGGCGCGCTTCTTCTTCGGGATTGGGCGCGCCTTCTGACCCCGTTTTGCGTGTACGCAAAGGAAGGCTGAGATCATGAATAATGTATGGGAAGTGTGGCCGTCGGCCCTGACGGCTGCCGAATGCGACGCCATCGTCAAGCGGGCGGATTTTTATGCCGACCAGTCCGCGACGGTCGGCTTTGCGGACAGCAGCCGCGACGATCAGGCGTATCGGTCTTCGATCATCCGCTGGTTCGATCCATTGCGTGAAAAGGACATCGTCGATCGGGTGATGCAATTTGTCGAAGCATCCAATCGAACCAACTTCGGCGTGGACATCGTCGCGCCCTATGAAGTGCAGTTCACCGAATATCACGCCACCCAGCAGGGCAAATATGACTGGCATCAGGATGTGTGGCTGGAATCAGGCCGCCCGTTCGACCGCAAGCTGTCGGTCGTGGTGCAACTGTCGGAGCCCGAGGAGTATGAAGGCGGCACGTTCGAATTCTTCTGCGTCGCGCAACCCGGCGCGACATTCGCGGCGCGGGGAAGCCTGCTGATCTTTCCGTCCTTCCTGCAACATCGGGTGCTGCCGGTGACGGCGGGCGTGCGGCGGAGCTTGGTGACCTGGATCGAAGGGCCACGCTGGCGTTAGTGCATGATCATGTTTGAGTGATCGTCACCCCGGACTTGATCCGGGGTCCCGCTTCTTTTCTGACATTGCTTAGGCAGCGGGACCCCGGGTCGAGCCCGGGGTGACGGAAAACCCGCTCGCCTAATCCGTTCCTCTTCCCACTGCACCGACTGCATTGAACAAAGATTGAGCCATAATGGATAAAGAACGGAATCATCCCGACCACGCCATTTTGCACGGTTGCAAGCAGGCCGAACGCCATTTCCCGGACCTGACCGGCGGTTTTCCTCCTCCCAACAGCGCTTGTGCGCCATTTGCGTATCTGATCCCCCGCCTTCCTTATGGCCTTCCGCATCTTCCACCAATCGAAACCCCAATCTCACCAAATCGGTGATTTTAGAAGAAGCCGTAAGGGAATGCCGTGCTTAGCCTTGTGGCCTTGCGATGATGTTCGCATTGAACAGGGAGGTTGTAGCATGTCTTTGATTGGGCCAGCGCGGTCAGGGCGGCGTCTGCTGCTTTGCGCCACGGCGATTCCGCTTTTCTTACTCGGCGCCTGCTCCGATGGCGTTGGTTTCAGTGTCCGCACGGCAGGCGGGAACACGCCTTCCGGGCCATCGGGGCCAAGCGGTCCCAGCGGCCCGACAGGTCCTGGTGGTCCAGGTGGGCCGAGTGGTCCATCCGGCCCGAGCGGCCCAGATGGTTCGGGCGGTCCCAGCGGCCCCGGTGGCCCAACGGGTCCAGGCGGCCCCACAGGTCCAGGCGGTCCCACCGGCCCCGGCGGTCCTACCGGTCCAGGTGGTCCGACAGGCCCCGGTGGCCCAACAGGACCGAACGGCCCGGCAGGTCCCGGAGGCCCTACTGGCCCCGGTGGTCCCACTGGCCCGACCGGTCCGTCTGGACCCAGCGGACCCAGCGGCCCCAGTGGTCCGACTGGCCCGACCAGCGGCTCGCTGATCGGGGTCAATCTGGGTGGCGAGGCGATCACGGGTCCGACAGGTCCCGGATCACTGGTCGGTCTGAATGCCCTCTCCAACGCCGGGAGCGCGACCGGAACCGTTGCCACGGTCGATCTGCTGAACGGCGATGGCACCGTTGTGCAGGCCACCCTGCCGACCACGGTCGCGGGCGTGCAGCAGGGACTGGCGCCGGTGGGTTCGCTCGCCGGGACTTTGCTGGGCGATCAGGCGGGGAGCACGGTCACCCAATTGACCGATGGCCTCGCCCCCGTAGTGGCAACGGTGACCTCCGCCGCCACGCAAGTGACGGCGCCACTGCTCGACACGCTGAACGGCGCGCTCGCACCTATAACGGCCCCGCTTGTCGGCAGCGATGGCGCGCTTGCCCCCGTTACGG
The DNA here is from genome assembly GCF_055396345.1 of Sphingobium sp. TomTYG46. NCBI lineage: Bacteria > Pseudomonadati > Pseudomonadota > Alphaproteobacteria > Sphingomonadales > Sphingobiaceae > Sphingobium > Sphingobium sp. TomTYG46. The sequence continues at coordinate 635,508 of NZ_AP027325.1, read as the reverse complement.
GGCTGGTCGAAACCGTCGCGGGCGGCCTGACGGGTGCGCTTGGCGGTGGCGGCGAAGCGCCGGGCGCGCTGCTTGGCGCTCCGCTGATCGGCGCCAATGTCGGTGGTGAGGCGGTAACGGGTCCCTCCACCAGCGGCACGCTGGCCGGGGTCAATCTGTTGCCGTCCACCACGGCCCCCGCGCAGGGGCAGCTGTTGACCGCCGATGTGCTGACGCAGGGGACGATCGTCGATGTGACGGTCCCGACAACCACGGCGGGTGTGGAGGCCGGGCTCGCGCCGGTCGGCAACCTCGTCGGCGGTGTGCTGGGGGCGCAAGCGGGCGCCGCGGTCAATCAGGTCGTGACCGGCACCGCGCCCGTTGTCGCCACGGTGACATCCACCATCGACAGCGTCGTCTCTCCCGTACTCGACGCCGTCAACGGGCTGGCTCCGGCACTGCCCGCAGGCGGCGGCGGCGGCGGGGAATCGCTGCTGGCGCCAGTTACCGGATTGCTCGGTGGCGTTTCGGCTCCATCGACGGGCGAACAAAGCCCGATCGCGCCGGTTACCGGCCTGTTGGGAGGCTTGTTAGGTCGCTAGAGCATCGTGCGCAAAAGTGGGAACCGGTTTTGCGCTTAAAACGATGCGATAACAAAAAACTAGAGCGCGCGACCTGCGTCCGATTAAACGCAGCGCGCTCTAGGCCTTCCCGCGGAGGGGAGAGGAGGCGGTGGGCGCCGCCTCCTCAAACCTTCCCGTCCTTTTCCTTGTGCGCTGGGTTCACTGAAAGGATGTGCCTTTGACGAAACCCCATCAGGCCGAGCATCTGCTGGTCATAAATCTCAATAATTTTGATGCGATCGAAACGGCCTATGGTGCCGATGCCGCCGATGGTGCGGTCGATCATCTGACCCATGCGGCGCGGCGACATCTGGGCCGCATCAACCTTCGCGGCGTGGAGGGAGGCCGGATCACCCTGACCGCGCGCTATCCGCTCATGCGGTCCCAGCCCGTGGAAAGGTTGGTCGAAAAGCTCTGCGAAGCGCTCGACAGCGAACCGTTCCGGTACGAAGGCCGCGATATATTGCTGTCCATATCCGCAGGCCATGCCGCCGCCGGGGAAGGGGAGGCGCGCGCCCGGCTCACGGCCTCCAGCCTTCATCAGGGGGCCATTGCCATCCGACCCGGCGAGGCCGCAGCCCTGTACCGGCAGGACATGGCGCAGGCCGCCGCCCTCTTGCATCAGGTGCACGACGGCACGGCCTTCATCCGCTGGCGCCCCGTGTCGCGGGTCGAGAATGCAGACGCCACCCTATATCATGAAGCAACGCTGCGGCGCGCGGGCCAGACCGGCGAGCAGACCGACTGCGCCACAAGCTGCGCCGCGCTGGAGCGGCTCGGCCTGGCCCATCTGATCGACCGATTGCTGGTACGCGACGTGCTGCGCGAACTGGAGAGCGACCCGACCGCCTGCCTGTCCGTCGCGCTGTCGCCGCAAAGCCTGTCCCTCAACCTGCATGGCGAAGGGGCGGGCTGGGGCGAACTGCTCGACCGGCTAAGGCAAGCGCCACAGGTCGCGCGGCGGCTGGTGATCGAGATTAGCGACCATAGCGACATCATCCTGTTTCGCGACGCGCTGGCCTTTGTCAGGACGCTCCGCGCCTTGGGTGTCCGGATATCGGTATCGCGCTTCGGGTCGGGCCGCGCGTCGGTAGGGCAGCTGATGGCGCTGTCCCCCGACATGGTGAAGCTGGACCGCCCTTTCCTGCACACGGCCCATGCATCGGAACGTAACCAGTCGCGCGTCGCCTATCTTCTGGGTCTTGCCCGCACCATGACATCGACCGTGATCGTCGATGGCGCCGGGTCGGCCTGCGCCGATCCCGCTTTTGCGTACACGCAAAGAAGGCGCCCGCTGCCCCTCACTCGCACCATTACGGACGCAGTCCAGCGGGCGGGACAGGGCGCATGGCGCTAGTGCAGTCCCGGCAACGGAGGATCGATGGAATGGTGGCCTTGATACGGGAGATGATGGCGACGCTGTCTCGCGATGGCAAAACCGGCCGCGCGGCCATGGCGGAGCAGGAGGCGCTGGGTCGCCTGGACGACCGGCTCACCAGCTTTGCCGAGGCCAGGGTAGACAGCCGCGCGCCGATGCTGATCCGGCCGGACGAATGCGTGGTCTGGGACGGCAATCCGCGCGATCAGCCGGGCCTCAATCCCGACAGCTGCCGGTCGCTGATCGAATCCATAGCGGCCGAGGGCAGCAACCGCATTCCCGTGCTGGTGCGGTTGAACCCCCGCGCGTCGGAACAGCCCTACCAGTTGCTGGTCGGCAGCCGCCGCCGCTTTGCGATCGACTGGCTCAACCATAATGGCCGCCCTGAATTGCGCCTCAACGCGCTGCTGGTCGAGCTATCCGACGAGGAAGCCTTCCGGCTGGCCGACATCGAGAATCGGGAACGGGCCGACATTTGCGAACTCGACCGCGCGCGCAGCTATCAGCAGGCGGTGGACCGCTTCTACGGCGGTGTGCAATCGCGCATGGCGCAAGCGCTGGGCCTGTCCAACAGCCAGCTGAGCCGCCTGCTCGCCCTTGCCCAACTGCCCGAAGAGGTGATCCAGGCCTTCGCCACGAAGGAAGATCTGAAGGTCCGCTATTCCGAATTGCTGACCCCGCTGCTCCGCAGGAACGAGCAGCGAGCGGATGTGATCGCCGAAGCACGGATCATCGCGACAGAGCAGCAGGCGCGGGCGGCAGGTGACGGGGCGCTGCTGCCATCCGCAACGGTCCTGTCCCGCCTGCGTCAGGCTGCCGCGCGGCGGCCCAGGGATATGGGTGAGATCGCCATCCTTGCGGGCGGCGACCGCATCGGGCGGGCACGGGTCGCCAAGGGGGCCGTCATGCTGGACGTCAGCATCGCCAATGATGCCGATCTCGACGCCTTGCTCGCGACCTTGCACGAAACCATATCGGCCGCGCGGGCGATGGCCTAAGCGGCCACGGCTCCGTGATTTTGGGCCTACGCAACGTCGGGGTGACGCCGGGTGGCCGTTTCTCCAATGCGCAGCATTAAGGGCCGGTTCAAGCTTATTGGCGATAAGTAACTTGCGCGAGCGGATGGCTTTGCGTAAATTATATGGCAGCAGTTATCGTGGTCGGGCTGATCGCCATATGGTTCATATGGGCGAACGGCCCGTCCTGCTACGTCAGGTAGCGAGTGAGAGGATCAAGAAATGGCGACATCGTCGGACTATCGTCTGGGTGAATTCACCTTTCCGCGTGGCTGGTTCATGGTGGGTGAGAGCGCTGAGGCGACGAGCACGCCCAAGGCGATGCGCTACCTCGGCCAGGACATGGTGATGTACCGTGGCGAGAGCGGCAAGGTCTATGTGACGGAGGCCTATTGCCCGCACATGGGCGCGCATCTGGCGAAGAACACGACGAGCTACATCGTGCGCGATGGCGAGCAGGTGGAGGGCGAATCGATCCGCTGCCCCTTCCATGGCTGGCAATATGGCCCGGACGGCCAGTGCAAGAACATTCCCTATTCCGACTTCGTGCCCAAGGCAGCCAAGCTCAAGACCTTCCCGGCGATGGAACGGGCGGGCACGATCTGGATCTGGCATGATCCCGAAGGGCTCGAACCCAATTTCGACCTGCCCGACTTTGGCGGCCATTATGATGCGCCGGGCTGGGTCAACTGGAAGATCGACTATATGGGCGATCTCGACATCCACCCGATCGAGGTGGTCGACAACATGGCCGACTTTGGCCACTTCATCCCGATCCATGGCGCGAAGGACTTTGTCTACTTCGCCAATGAGTTCAAGGACCATATCGTCCACCAATATTATGCCGCCGGGCACCGCACGCTGACGCTTAATCCCGAAGACGTGCTGACGCTCGACACCTGGTATACCGGCCCCTCGATCCTCCAGTCGGAGATGGCGGGAACCTTCGACAGCTTCATCATGATCACCCACACGCCGATCGAGGATGGCAAGATCCGCGTCTGGCATGGCCTGATGGTGCAGGTGAATGACGGCTCCGCGCCGGTGACGGACGAGCTGCGCGCCGCCGCGCTGGAATATCAGGAAGGCAGCCGCCTCGCCTTCGCCCAGGATGTCGAAATCTGGCAGAACAAGCGGGCCTGTTTGAATCCGCTCGTCATCCCCAATGACGGCCCCTATGGCAAGGTTCGGACCTGGTACAAGCAGTTCTACAACCCCCGCGACAAGACCCCCGACATGCACAAGCGCACCAACGGCCTGCATGTCACACTCGACAAGCGTAGTTCCACGCAGGCGGCATAAGGGCGGATCAGGTTGCGGCAGCGGTCGCTTGGCGCAACTAACGGCGTTCAGGATGGATGGCCCGATCGGGCGGATTTTCCACGCAATACGGGCCGTGCGAGCGGCCGGATCAGGAGGCACTAAAAATGGCTACTTTGGCGGTAGAGGCACAGGATTGCATGCGTTCGATGGGGCATGTTGCCCTATATTATCCGAACGCGGAGGACGGCCCTGTCGCGGCCAAGCTGCTCAAGCTTCTGGGCTTCGTGGAAACGCAGATGCTGCCCTTTCCCCAGGGAAACTTCTATCGTTTCGTGGTGCATAACGACAACCGCAGCCGCGGCGATGGCATCTTCTATCTGGCCGCCCTGCCCGCGGCGCAGGCCGCGCTGAACAAGGCCGCGCGCGAAGCGCTGGGCTATGGCACGGACAAGGAACATGCGGCGGTTGCCGCGCTGCGCGAGGCGGTGGAATCCGATCCCGAATATACGTTCCACATCGGAACGCTGGTCGATTCTTTCGAAGTGATCGAAAAGATGACGCTCGCCCTCATCGACGCGAACGAAAATGATCCGGACCTGAAGGGCCGCCTGAAGGTAAAGGTCAATCGCCCCCGTCAGGGCAATGCGGAAATCGATGCGCAACTGGACGCGTCACCGGCCTTCGGCAACGTCACGCGCTATGCCTATGGCCGCAACGGCCTTCAGCTGTTTGTCGAGACGGATTTGCTGACGAGCGGCCAGATCGGCGACACGCTGATCCTGGAGTTCGACTATGTTTGGCCGGGCTTTGACAGCCACATTCTGTCGGTGGTCGAACTCTAATCTACGGGTAGCAAGGGGAGCCTGCTCGCATCCGCCGATGGCGGCGCGGCGGCTCCCTCACCCACCATGATCATCAGATTTATGCGGCAAGCTGCGCGCCATCGCGCCCGCATAGATCAGGTGATGCATCACATCATGTCCCACGCCCGCCGTTCGGGCTGGCGTTGTTGACGGCCTCATTTTTCGTCTCGTCCACGCGATAGGACAGCCATCGCAACCCCATCCCGACGATCGACGTCACCACCCCGGCGGCGAGGCAGAGCGACAGCAGCGGATCACTATGCGCGCTTTGCCATGACACAAAGCCCAGCAGGATGACGCTCAGAGTAGATATTGCGTATCCCGTGGCTTTTATTGCGGCGGCGTTGATCATTTCGCTTGGTTGAATGTTTCTAAATGTTGCTGGTTCCGAATGACCAGCGGCAGCAGCATTAGGGACATGATATGGACCGCATCTTCACCGCCATGGCCACCCGGATCGCCTCGGCCGCTGGCCAGCCGCTCAGCTTTGTGTTCGCGCTGGGGCTCATTCTGATATGGGGCGTGACCGGTCCGTTGTTCGGCTATTCGGACACATGGCAACTGATCATCAACACCGGCACGACCATCGTCACTTTCCTGATGGTCTTCCTGATCCAGAACAGCCAGAATCGCGACGCCGCCGCCATGCAGGCAAAGCTGGACGAGGTCATCCGCGCTCTCGACGCCGCGCGCGAACAGTTTATCGGCATAGAGCATCGCAGCGCGAACGAGGTCGAAGAAATCCGCGCCGCGCTGGAAAAGGAAGTCGGCTGCGACGAAGGGAAAGCCGGTACAGCCGATGATAGCGTCGAACATGTCCTGCGACGGACTTAAAGCCTGGCGCTCCAAATCAGGATCGGCGTCCCGCCCGTATGAGTTTACGCCCTCGGCTCCTTTTCCGTCACCCCGGGCTCGACCCGGGGTCCCGCTGCCTCGGCAGCGTCAGAAAAGAGCCGTCACCCCCCGAGCAAGTCCAGGGTGACGATCACGCAAGCATGATCATGCTCTAGCGGCAGGAAGGGAAAAGGGAGAGGGTGGTAAGCCCTCCCCCCCCTAAGAACCTCTCATAAACCGCCCTAAGACAGCATCAGACCCCAAAGCCGCCCGACACCGAAATCACCTGACCTGTCACATAGCGGGCGCGTTCGGATGCGAAGAACACCGCCGCCTGGCCGATATCCTCCGACTGACCCCAGCGCTTCAGGCACAGCAGCTTCTTGGTCTCGGCGATCCAATAATCGTCGAACACGCCCTGCGCGGTCAGTTCGTGGAACATGCCCGCGTCGATGACGCCGACCAGCACCGAATTGGCGCGGATCTCATACTTACCCTCTTCCTTGGCGATGCCCTTGATCAGCGCCTCGTTCGCCGCCTTGGGCGCGACCGACAGGCCGTCGAGCTTGGGCCACCAGTCATGCCCCGCCGATCCCAGATGGACGAACGATCCGCCGCCCTTTTCGCGCATGTGCGGGATGAAGGCGCGGGCCGCATTGTAAAAGCCGAACACCTCGACCTCCATCGCCTGCCGGAACTGCTCGTCGCTCCATTCGGCGATCGCGACCTGCGGCACCAGCGGCCCCGCGCCCCAGACGACGCTATGCACGCGGCCATGGGCGGCGGTGGCGGACGCAACGACGGCATCCACCGAAGCGCGATCGCGCACATCGACCTGATGCAGGCTCGCCTTCACGCCCAGCGCTTCGATCGCCTGCGCGGTCGCCTCTGCCACGTCCTTCTTGCTGCGATAGCAGATGGCGACGTCCGTGCCCGACTTGGCGAACTCTACCGCGACGCCCTTGCCGATCCCGCCGCTGCCGCCAAAGATGAGCGCCGCGCCTTCCGGGAAATCCCTGTTCATTTCTCTACTATCCTCTGTCAGTTATGAATGTCATTCGGCCGCTGCGGCCGTCGGCGCCTGATCCAGCCCCTTGGTGGCATGGTCGCCATTGGCGCGGCCCTGATGGCTCGCCGCCTGCGCGCGCGGATTGTAGAATTGCCGATACCATGCGCGGTTGCGGTGGAACGGCCCATCGGTCGGCAAGCGCAATATCTGCAACGCGGGCGCCTTCGTCCGCCAAATCTCGAAATCCTGCGAGAAGGCGGAAAGGCCAAGCTCCTGATATTGGCCATGCAGTTCGACATCCTCTGCGGAAGGCGGCACCTGCCGTCCCCGCGTGATGATGCCATGCCACACATGGGTCACGCCATCCTCGACCGGCGTATGCAGCACGATCTGCACCGCATCCGTCTCACCCGAAAAGCGCGCGATCAATATGCCCGGCCCGGTATAATAAGCATCGACGTCCAGCACGCCGCCCTCGCTGGTCATCGTCTCATGACCTCCGCCCGACAGCTGCCGTCCGGTGACGCCCTCAAAGCGCGAGTTGAAATAGGCGAGCCGCTGCCCATGCACCGGCCCGAAATGCCGCGCATCGACCAGATTGTCGATAATCTCCTGCGGATGGACGGGTATCTGCCCCAGATCATCATAGACGCAGCGCACCCAGCCCGCATCTTCCCATTCCGGCAGGTCGGGCAGGGGATAGTCCGGCTCCATCTGCTCGGGATCATGCCAGGCGAACAGGCATCCGAACCGCTCTTCCACCGGAAAGGCGCGCACCCGCGCGGCCGGTGGCAGTGGCCCGTCGAAATAGGGCACATTGTTGCAAATGCCATCCGGCCCGAAGCGCCATGCATGATAGGGACAACGGATCGAGTCCCCCTCGATGCGCTGCGCGCCCGCGCCCGAACTTTGCTCGGCCGCCAGATGCGCGCCCATATGCGGGCAATAGGCATCCAGCAGCGCCGCGCGCCCGCTTTCCCCCCGATACAGTACCAGATCGCGCCCGAACATGCGCAGCGCCTTGGGCGCAGCAACGGCATCCTCGCCCCGTGCGATCATGAACCAGCCACGGGGGAAAGCATATTCGCCCAAGCCATAGTCGGCCGTGGTCGCCATCCGTCCATCCTCTCTCTTATCTCGCACGCATAGTGGGATAAGGACGCCCCCGGATCAATTCGCGCTTGCCATTAACAATCATTATATGATCCCCTACGATCATTCAGAGATCGGAAATCACACATGCCCCAAAATGAAAGCCCCGGCGTCGCCGCAATCCTGGCCCAGCTCCGCCACGAACTGCGTGTGCAAGGCGTCCGGGTCGCCGACCTCTCCGCCCGCATGGACGTCGCCGAGCCGACCCTGTGGCGCTGGCTGCGGGGCAAGGGACTAACGCTCGACAATCTCGACCGCCTCTGCCTCGCCATCGGCATCGACGTGCGCGACTTGCTCGCCCGATCGGCCGACAGCGGCGCGGATCGCTTCACCCTGGCGCAGGAGCGCGTCCTAGCCGCCGACCGCAGCCTCGCGCTGCTCTTCTTCCTCATCCTCAACGGCGCGCAGCGGGCGGAGTGCCAGTCGACGCTCGGCATCGGCACGGCGGCGCTGGACGAAGCGATCGAACGGCTGCGACGCCTCGGCCTCGTCGACAGCCTGCCCGGCGGACGCCTGCGCCCACTCACCAGCCGCGCCGTCCGCTGGCGCCCCGGCGGCCCGCTCGACCAGGCCTTCAACCGGGTGGTAAAGCATTTCTTCCTCGGCCCCTCGCTGCTGGAGGGGGACGCCCGCTATGTCTCGGACATGCTCTGGCTAGGCCCCAATGGCCGCGACCGGGTGCAGGCCCTGTTCGAACGGCTGCGCGACGACGCCTATCTCATCGCCCGGCAGGAACGCGAAGCCGCTGCCGACACCGGCGATTGGTCCGCCCTCTTCCTCCTCGTCCGCCCCTTGGCAATGGCGCGCGTCACCGAAGACCTTTAGGCCCCCAGCCACCACAGCATCCCGATCAGCGTGATCGACGCCATCGTCGTCGTCAGCATCACCACCCACGCGCTCAGTTCCATCGCCCAACGCCCCGCCTTCCCCGCCAGCACAAAGCTGGACGCGCCCGCCGGCATCGCCGCCATCAGGATCGCGACCTTCGCCCAAAGCGGCGGGATCGGCGGCAGCATCCACAACAGCCCCGCCGTGATCAGCGGCTGAACAAGCAGCTTCAGCGCAACGACCCGCCCAATCGGACCCGGCGTGGCGCTTTGCCGGGGCAGCGCGATGAAGATGCCGATCGCCGTCAACGCGCACGGCGCCGTCGCCTGCGCCAGCGTCTGCATCAATATGTCCGCCGGTCCCGTCAGCGGCAGGCGCAGCACCGACCAGACGCACCCCAGCACCGCCATCAGGATCAACGGATTGCGCACCGTCGATCGCGCTGCCAGCCTCAATCCGGTGCCCACCCCATGGCCCTGGCTCGCCGTCACCTCGCTCATCACCAGACCGACCGTGAACACGATCGCCGAGTAGATCAGCATCGTCACGGACACCGGCGCGATCGCCTCCGGTCCCCAGGCCAGCGTCGCCACCGGCAGGCCGATAAAGCCCGTATTGCTGAAACAGGCGCACAAAGCCGCGATATTCGCATTCGCCCCCGACCGGCCAAAACGGCGGGCAATCGCAAAGGCCAGCGCATAGGTGATCAGCGCGCCCAGCGTCACCGCGATGAACATGCCCGGCACGGCCAGATTGCTCGGGTCCATATGGGCGATCGACCGAAAGGTAAGGATGGGCAGGGTGATGGCGATGACGAAGCGGTTCAGCACCTCGAACGCGCGATCGCCCAATATGTCATAGCGCCCGCACACATAGCCGATCAGGATCAGCCCAAACACCGGGACCAGCGCGCCCAGTATCGTCACAGCCATGAACAGTGCCCCTTAGGTTCGACGGTTTCGCCCCCGCCGCCATGCGCCTCCTATGACAGGGCGGATGCGACGGAAATGCCTTTCTGCGCAATCGTCAATGCATACAGGACAATCGATCGCATCTGTATCAAGGCTCCTTTTCCGTCACCCCGGATCAAGTCCGGGGTGACGATCACTCAAACACGATCATGCCTAAAGGATCAGCGGCCAAACTGCGCCACGCTGCTATCGAAGCTGCGCCGCGCGGCTTGGGCCAGCGGAAGCTGGCGAAACGCATCGGACAGGATTTCCACGCCATAAGGGCCGTCATAGCCCGCCCGACCCATCGCGCGGATGAAGCCCGGCACATCAAACTCACCCTCGCCGCACAGCTTGCGATGGCGCATCGTATCTTCCGTGATCTCACCCTGCATCGCCATCGTCGCGTCGCACAGTTCAGCGGATATGATGAAGCGCGCGGGCAGTTGCGCAACCTCCTCCATCGTGCCGCCAGAGCGCATCACATGCCAGATATCGACCAGCAGACCGCCATTGGCCGCGTCTGCCGCCGCCGCCATCTCCAGCGCGGCGCTCAGGTTCGGCAGCATCGAAAAGGGCAGCATCTCCAGCCCGATCATCAGCCCATGATCCGCCGCCTGCGCACAAAGCGCCGCAAATTCGCCAGCCAGATCGTCACCCGCCGGATCGTCAGGCACGAACGGCGGCATCACCTTGATATGGCGCGCACCCAACGCGTCGGCGGCGCGGAACAACTCCGCCCTTGCCGCATCCGACCGAGCGCGACGCTCCCCCGATGCAAACCAGTCGGCCAGATATTCCAGCTCGACGATCTTTTGCCCGGCATCATCCAGCCGCCGCTTAAGCGAGCGATAGTCCCGCCCGCTCGCCTCCCGGGCAAGCAGGTCGCCCAGCCAAAAGCCGGTCCCCGCATAGCCCGCGCGCGCCGCCGCCTCGATCCGCTGCTCCAGCGGAAAGCGGCCCAGATTGTCCGGCCGGTCGGGCCGGACATTGCCTGCCGTGGTCCAGCAGGTGGCGATCAGTTGCGGCGCGCTCACGGCCTTTCCGGATCAATCCATGCGCGGCGTTTCGACACCGGCGTTGCGGCAGGCATAGTCGAGCAGCGCCGAATAATCCTTGTTCGCATAGTCAGTCGCCCGTGCGCCACCGAACGCGGCATGCGCCGCCGCGCCCATGGGCAGGCCGACGCGATTTTCCGCCGCCGCGTTCATCGCCAGCGTCAAGTCCTTGAAGGCGAGGTCGATGGTGAAGCCCGGCTCCATATCGCCCTTCAGCACCTTGTTCACCATCAGCACATGGAACTGGCCGTTGCGCGCCGTGGTGTTGCCGGTGACGTCATGCATGGTCTGGATGTCGAGGCCCAGCTTCGTACCCAGCGCCAGCGATTCCGCAACGATCTGCGCCGTCGACAGCAGCATGAAATTGTTGATCACCTTCATGCGGCTGCCCATGCCCGGCTTGCCGCAGCGGAAAATGTCGGTGCCCATCGCCTTCAGCGCCGGTTCGACCCGCGCGAATTCCGCGTCCTCCGCGCCGACCATGAACAACGATTCCCCGCGCTCGGCATGCAGCGCCAGACGGCCGATCGGCGCATCGACAAAGCCGATGCCCTTGGCTGCGCAGGCCGCCGCCACCCGGTCCGTCCCCTTGGCGTCGATGGTGGACAGGTCCATCAGCACCGCACCCGCGTCGATGTTGGCCAGCACGCCGTCCTCGCCCAGCACCACCGCTTCGACATGCTGCGTCGCGGGCAGGACGGTAATGACGATGTCCTGACCCCGGCTGGCCTCGGCGACCGTGGCGGCCTTGGTCGCGCCCAGCGCTGCCACCTTGTCCATCTTCTCCGCGTCGATGTCATACACGGTGACCGCAAAGCCCTTGCGCTGAAGGTTCGATGACATGGGCAGACCCATGGCGCCCAGCCCGATGAAACCGATCTTGGTGGTCATGCTGTAATCCTCTCAATCTTGAGCCGGGCGTCCCCGGCATGATGAACCAGTAGCTACATCCGTCACCCCGGACTTGATCCGGGGTCCCGCTACGCTCACGGCACCGCGAAAAGAAGCGGGACCCCGGATCAAGTCCGGGGTGACGGGGGGGAGGGCCATAATCACCGTCCTCCGCCTCCGCCGCCTCTGCGCGCCAAAATCAATGCAGCTTTTCCGCGATTACCCCCGCTTCGACAAGCGCTGCAATCTGCCCTTCGGACAATCCCAGCACGTCGCTCAACACGTCACGCGTGTCCTCACCCGAACGCGGCGGCGCGCGGCGATAATCGGCGGGCGTCTTGGAAAATTTCCCCGGATAGCCCAGCACCTTGACCGGTGTGCCGTCCGACCGAACCATGTCCTTGATGACGCCACGCGCAGCGATATGCTCGTCCGCAAGAATGTCGGGTATTTCATTGACCCGCCCGCCCGGCAGCTTCGCCGCTTCCATCGCGGCGATCAGATCGTCCGACTTCCACTTCGCGATCGCCGGACCCATCTCGTCCTGCAAAGCCTTCCGGTTGGGCGAGCGATTGCCATTATCAACAAAGCGCGGATCGTCCGGCAGGTCCGGCCGCCCGATCAGGTCGCAGAAGCTGCGGAACTGCCGGTCATTGCCCAATGCCACCAATATATCGCCGTCGGAGCAGGAGAAATCCTGATAGGGCACGGTATTGGGATGCTCATTGCCCAGCCGCCGGGGGATCATGCCCCCGTTCATGTAATTGGACGCCTGATTGGCGAGCAACGCCACCTGCGTATCCAGCAGCGACATGTCGATATGCTGGCCCTCGCCCGTGCGGTCGCGATGGGCAAGCGCCGCGAGGATGGAGATCGCCGAATACAGGCCGGTCACAAGGTCGCTGATCGGGATGCCGACCTTCATCGGCCCACCACCCGGCTCACCGTCGGGACGGCCGGTGATCGACATCAGCCCGCTCATGCCCTGGATCAGGAAGTCGTAACCGCCGCGATCCTTATAGGGGCCGTCCTGACCAAAGCCGGTGATCGAACAATAGATGAGCTTGGGATTGATCGCCGACAGCGATGCATAATCCAGCCCATATTTGTTTAGGCCACCGACGCGGAAATTCTCGACCACGATGTCCGCGCCCAGCGCGATCTCGCGGATCAGGTCGGCGCCACGCGGGTCGGCCAGGTTGATCGCTACCGACTGCTTGTTGCGATTGGCGCACAGATAATAGGCCGCGTCCTTCGACCCGTCGTCAAGGAAGGGAGGCCCCCAGCGGCGGGTGTCGTCGCCCTGACCCGGCTGTTCGACCTTGATCACGTCCGCGCCCAGATCGCCCAATATCTGCGTGGTCCACGGCCCCGCCAGCACGCGCGAAAGGTCTAGCACCTTGATCCCGGCCAGAGGCCCGGTGGCTGTCTGCTGCTCGCTCACTTGTTCTTGAACTCCGGCGCGCGCTTGCCAAGGAAGGCGGCGATCGCTTCATGATGATCTTCGGTATAATGGGCGAGCGACTGATAGCCCGCCGCCATTTCTAATAGCGTGGTCAGCTTCATGTCGGCCCCTTCGCGCATCAGCCGCTTGGCCATGCGGGTGGAGTGGCCCGGATTGGCGGCGATCTTGCCCGCCAGTTCCAGCGCCCGGTCCATCAGCTTGTCGGCGGGCAGCACTTCGGCCACCAGCCCATATTCCAGCGCCGTCTGCGCATTGATCGCATCGCCAGTCAGCGTCATGATATTGGCGCGCTGCGGCCCGATCAGGCGCGGCAACAGCCAGCCGCCGCCGCCGCCGGGAATGATGCCCAGCTTCACATAGCTTTCGGCCACCACGGCAGTGTCGGCCATCAGGCGGATGTCGCACATGCAGCTGATGTCCAGGCCAAGGCCGATCGCCGGGCCATTGATCGCCGCGATGATCGGCACTTCCAGTTCATGGATAGCCGGGCCGATCATCTGCACGCTGGTGCGATAGGCGTTGCGAATTTCATAGGGGGTGCCGCCAAACATGCCGGAACGCTCGGCCATATATTTGACATTGCCGCCTGCGCTGAACGCCTTGCCATTGCCGGTCAGGACGATCGCGCGCACCGAATTGTCCCGCACCATCTGGCGGCAGAAATCGACGATTTCCTCGCTATGCGCGACCTCGGTGATGGTGTTGCGTTCTTCGGGGCGGTTGAAGCGGGCGACAACGACGGGGCCGTCGCGCTCGACGAGAAGAAACGGATCCAAGCGGGACTCTCCCAATCCAAACATGAAAAGATCGTGGGACGCTAGGCGCTCGCTCCCTATCAAGCTAATATTGATTTTCGATTGTTCGATATATGGAAGCTATCATGGAACTGCGCCAGCTCCGCTATTTCGTCATGCTCGCCGACACCGGCAACTTCCACCGTGCTGCCGAGCGGCTCAACATGTCGCAGCCACCGCTGACGGTCGCCATCCGCAAGCTGGAGGACGAACTGGGCGCCGCCCTCTTCGTGCGAAGCGCGCGCGGCGTCACGCTGACGGCGGCGGGCCGCGCCTCGCTCGACATGGCGCGGGCAACCTTGGCGCAGGCGGATCGCTTCCGGGAAGCGGCGCGGGAGGGTGCGGCGGGGGAACGCGGTCAATTGCGGGTGGGCTTCGTCGGATCGGCCACCTTCGAATTGCTACCCCGCCTCATCGCCGAATATCGCCGCCGCTACCCGGCCGTCGAACTGGTGCTGGAGGAAGCGACCAGCGCCGAAATCGCGCGAAAACTCGCCGCCGCCGAGCTGGACGTCGGGCTCGTCCGCCTGCCGCTGCTTCAGATCGCGGCCGTGGACACGCAGGTCATCGACCCGGACGAACTGCATGCGGCCTTGCCCGAAGGCAGCCCCTTCGCCGACTCCGAAAGCGTGGCCCTTGGCGATCTGGCGCAACAGCCCTTCATCCTGCAAAGCCGCATCAGCGTCCTCCATTCGATCACGCTCACCGCCTGTCAAAAGGCCGGCTTCATGCCCATCGTTGCCCAGGAAGCCGCGCAACTGAGCGCCGTTCTCGCCCTGGTCCGCTCCGGCCTCGGCGTGGCGCTGGTCCCCTCCCGCGCTGCAGGCTCGGTCCCCCAGGGCGTCCGCCTCGTCCGCCTGGCGACGAAAGTGCCGGTCCTGACAGGTGTTGCTTTGCCTCGCGAAGCAGCCAACCCCCTCGCCAAAAACTTCGCCGCCATCGCCTCCGATAGCCATTGAATATCGAATAACCAAAATTCGATATTGGACTATAAAGTCACAAAACGCGATTTACTCGCCACTTCCTTCTTGGTTTCACGAGGTCGGCTTGTTCGAAACACTCACCCTTTCCGCCCTGCCGCCCGAAGATGAGGCAATCCGCCCCGCCCTCCGCGCGCTCATTCAGGAAGCCATCGCCGAACTGCCGGTCCACCGCCGCGCCCGATCCTGGCAGGGCTTCGACGCCGCCTTCAGCCGAAAGCTGGGACAAGCAGGCTATCTCGGCCTCTCGCTGCCCAAGGAATATGGCGGCGTCGGCCGCGGTCCCTTCACCCGCTTCGTCGTGGTGGAAGAACTGCTCTCCGCAGGCGCACCTGTCGCCGGTCACTGGATCGCCGACCGTCAAAGCGGCCCGCTCATCCTGCATTACGGCACCGAAGAACAGCGCCGCTTCTACCTCCCCCGCATCTCGAAGGGCGAAGCGCTTTTCTGCATCGGCATGAGCGAGCCGGGTTCAGGCTCCGACCTCGCCAGCGTCCGCAGCCGCGCCGATCAGCAGGCCGACGGCGGCTGGTTGCTCAATGGCCAGAAGATCTGGACCACCAACGCGATGCACAGCGATTATATGATCGCCCTGGTTCGCACCTCGGGCACCAGCGCTGACCGTCAGCAGGGCCTGTCGCAGCTGATCGTCGATCTGAAAGCCCCCGGCATCACCATCCGTCCGATTGTCGACCTCACCGGCGACGCGCATTTCGCCGAAGTCTTCTTCGAAGACGTCCGCCTCGCCCCCGACGCGCTGATCGGCGCGGAAGGGCAGGGGTGGAAGCAGGTCACGGCCGAACTCGCCTTCGAACGCAGCGGGCCAGAGCGCATCTATTCCTCCGTCGTGCTGATCGACGCCTGGGTCCGCCATCTCGAAGCGGTCGGTCGCAAGGACAGCGCTACGCTCCGCCTCGTCGGATCACTGATGGCGCAGCAGGCGGTGCTGCGCGAAATGTCGCTGGCCGTTACCGCCCGACTGGTGGCGGGTGAAAGCCCGGTCGTTGAAGCGTCGCTGATGAAGGACCTCGGCACCAGCTTCGAACAGGCCGTGCCGCAGCTGATCGGTGACGATCTGGCCGCCAATCCGGACGAGCCGGTCGATCCTGAACTCTACCGCACTTTGCTTTACGTCACCCATATCGCGCCCAGCTTCTCGCTGCGTGGCGGCACGCGTGAAATCCTGCGCGGCATCATTGCCCGCGGCCTTGGCCTGCGCTGAAGGGAGCCACTTCATGGACATGTCCGAACTGATCGATCCCTTCGCCCGTCTGATCGAAGATATCTGCACCCCCGCCGCGATCCGCGAGATCGAGCAGGGCGGCGACAGCAGCGCGATGTGGAATGCCTTTGTCGAATCCGGCTTTCTTGACGCCCTCGTCGCCGAAGAGTCGGGCGGGGCAGGGCTCTCGTTGGAGGACGCGGCGCCACTGATCGCCTTGCTCGGCCGCCACGCCGTGCCGCTGCCGGTGGGCGATACGATGATCGCCCGCGCACTACTCGCCGCAGCTGGCCTTGATGCACCCGAAGGTCCGATCGCGATCGCCACGGGCGCTGGCGCAGTGCCCTTCGCCGCAGTCGCCTCGCACCTTTTGTCGGGCACCCCCGACGCGCCGGTGCTGACCGCCGCAAAGGTCGAACCAACCGGCATTCCCCATGATGCGGACGCCTATGCTTCGGGGCTGAACGGGGTTGCATTGCGCCCCGTCGCTGCTGTGCTGCGGGCGGAGCTCATCTCCGGCGCGGCTGGGCGGGTCATGGAAATGACCGTTGCCTATGCCAATGAACGCGTCCAGTTCGGCAAGCCCATCGGCAAGCAGCAGGCAGTGCAGCAGCAATTGTCCGTCCTCGCCGAACAGGCCGTGGCTGCCCGCATCGCCGCCGCCATCGGCGCGCGCTCGGGACTTCAGCCAAAGCTTGCCGACGCCGCAATCGCCAAGCATGGCACGAGCCTCGCCGCAGGTCAGGTCGCGGCGATCGCCCATGCGGTTCATGGAGCGATCGGCATCAGCGAGGAATATGACCTGCAATTGCTCACCCGCCGCCTGCATGGTTGGCGTCTGGCTGATGGGTCGGAAAGCTATTGGGCGGGCATATTGGGTGAGTTGAGGCTAGCGGCCGCTGCGTCGCCGACCGCTGATTTCATTCGGGGCGCCTGAACCGCGCCTTTCGTCGGCGGCCGGACCTTCCCCCTACCGATCAGGAAGGGTAAGAAGCCGCCAACCCATGCGCCGCTGATCGTCAAGGAATTGAGCTTTGCAGCGCACCCAAGACCTGGAGAACCCTGCATATGACCAATTCGACGCCACGCCCCATCATCGATGGTCAGGAACGCAGCCAAGGTTCGCTCGGCACGATGCAACTGGTCAACCCGGCTACCGAAGAACTGATCGCAACGCTGCCGTCCTGCGGGGCTGAAGAAGCGGCTGAAGCAGCCCGGCTGTCGGTTGAAGGCTTCGCGCAATGGTCCGCCATCTCGCCCTTCGAACGCAGTAAGGTCCTGCGCCGCGCCGCCGACCTGATGCGCGCTGAGGCTGACGAAGCCGCCGCAGAAATGACGCGCGAGGGCGGCAAGCCGCTGGCGCAGGCGCGGGGCGAATGGCTGGGGTCCGCGGATCTGCTCGACTGGTATGCGGAAGAAGGCCGCCGCGCTTATGGCCGTCTGATCCCCACGCGGGCGAACGACATGCGCTGGGCGGTACAGCGCCGCCCCGTTGGTCCCGTGGCCGCGTTCACGCCGTGGAACTTCCCGGCATGGACCGTCATGCAGAAGGTCGCACCGGCACTGGCGGCAGGATGTTCGGTCGTGCTGAAGTGCGCCGAAGAAACGCCGAGCGCCGGGTGGCGCATCGGTCGGGCGCTGCTGGCTGCTGGCCTGCCACCCCGCGCGATCAGCGTGATCTGGGGTGACCCGGCTGCGATTTCCGCCACCCTTTGCGCTGCGCCGGAAATCCACAAGGTGACGCTGACCGGATCGACCCGCGTCGGTCGCTTACTGGCGAGTGCGGCCGGGCAGCACCTGAAGAAGGTGACGATGGAACTGGGCGGACATAATCCGGTGATCGTTGCGCGTGATGCCGATCTTGCCACGGTCGTTCCGCTGGCGGCGGAGTTCAAGTTCCGCAATGCGGGGCAGGTCTGCGTCTCGCCCACGCGCTTCCTGGTTGAAAAGCCGCTCTATGCCGATTTCGTCGCGGGCGTGGCCGAGGTGGCCAGTAAGCTGCGCGTCGGTGATGGCATGGCTGCGGACACGCAGATGGGGCCGCTAACGACAGCAGGCCAGCTTTCCAAGATCGAGGCGCTGGCGGCGGACGCGGTGCAACGCGGTGCGAAGATCGAAACCGGCGGGTCGCGCATCGGCAATCGCGGCTATTTCTTCCAGCCGACCGTCCTGTCGGGGATGACGCCCGAAATGGACGCGATGAATGAGGAGCCGTTCGGTCCCCTCATGCTCGTGATGCCGGTAGACGACATCGACGCCGCGCTGACGGAGGCGAACCGGCTCCCTTATGGTCTTGCGTCCTATGCCTTCACCAACAGCATGAGCACCGAACGCAAGATTTCCGAAGGAATCCATGCGGGCATGTTGGGCATCAACCATTTCGCGATGGCGATGCCGGAAACGCCCTTTGGTGGCGTCGGCGACAGCGGCATGGGGTCCGAAGGCGGCAGCGAAGGCATGGAAGCTTACCTCAGGCCCTTCCTCATCTCTGCAAAGATCGGATGAAATAGCCGTCGTGCCCCGGCGTGAAGGGGCTGCCTAATGCTGATCGAATGATGCTGCCCCGTACCTGTCAAAAGGTGCGGGGCAGTTTTTGTTCGCCCTGCACTCGGTCCGCCGTTAGAGTCTTTCTGACTTAGATTGAGGCATATCCGGCTCCACGGATGTAATTGGCGCATTCTGCGGGCGGGAAGTGGTCGAGCAGTTTTCCGATGCGTCGCCATGTTGCCTCGACGGTGCGTTCGTTGGCCTTGCGGAGCAGACGCTTGAGCTTGGAGAACATCTCCTCGATGGGGTTCAGGTCGGGCGAGTAGGGCGGCAGGAAGAACAGCCTGATGCCCGCCGCCTTGAGCAATTTGCGCACGCGGCTGCCTTTGTGGCTGCCGAGATTGTCGACCACGATGATGCTGCCGGGTTCCAGCGCGGGGATCAGGAACTGCTCGACCCACGCGGTGAAGCTCTCGCCGTTTATCGGGCCATCGAGGACGCAAGGGGCCACGATGCCATCATGCCTGAGGCCAGCGATGAAGGTCAGCGTCTTCCAGTGGCCATGCGGCACCTTGTCGATCAGCGGCTCGCCCCGGTGATGCCAGCCATGGGTGCGGGTCATGTTGGTCTTCGCCCAGGTCTCGTCGATGAAGACCATGCGCTTGGGATCTACCCAGCGCTGGACCCAGCGCCAGCGGTTGCGGCGTCGGATGACGTCGGGCCGGTCCTGTTCCTTGGCGAAGAGCGTCTTTTTTTAAACGTCTTGCCCAAGCGGCCCATGAACCGCCACAGCGTGTCGCAGCAGACCACCACACCACGCTCTTCACGCAGCTGGGCCAGCAACTCGTGCAGCGTCAGGTCCTTCTTCTGCTCGATCCGCGCAAGCAACCACTCGCGCTCACGCGCCAGCAACGGGAGCATGTGACCGCCGACCTTGCCCGGCTCAACAGACCCGCGCGTTCGCCATGACTGCGCCCAGCGAACCCCCGTGGCCGGGCTCACCTCCAGCAACCGCGCAGCCCCCCGCGCCGACATGCCTCGATCCAGAGCCCGACAAAACCGAACCCGCAAATCCTGTGATAATGGCCTCATCCATGCTGGCCTCCTCACCAGTGGCCACCTTGAATCACACTTCCAACCGTCTGGAAATCCCCAACGATTCATTCAACATCGGAAAGACTCTAGCCGCTTCTCTTCTTGACTCGGAAACTGATTGGTTTACCAATTTCGCCGAACAAAAAGTGAGGAGAGGACGCCATGAGCGATTCCCAAGGAGCGGGCGCGAATCCGGATCAGCAAAATTCCGCAACCATGCCGCTGGCGCGCGTTCATGGCGTTGGTGACATGCGCGTCGATCAGGTCGACATGCCGGTCGTCGGTCCCCATGATGTGCTGGTGCGCATCGGCGCCATCGGCGTATGTGGCAGCGACCTGGGCTATGTTGCCGCAGGTGGCTTGGGCGGCGGCGCGCCGCTCGTTGAACCCCTGCCCATTGGCCATGAATTTGCGGGCGTCGTGGAAAAGGTGGGCGCGCAAGTGCATGGCATTCGGCCGGGTCAGCGCTGCGCCGTCAATCCCGATGCCGGTCTGATCGGTGGGGGCGGGCCGACGGGCGCCTTCGCTCCGTTCATCCTAGTTCCGCACGCCCGCGCTGGCGCCGACATCTGCCCTATCCCCGATAGCTTGCCGCTTGAAAAAGCAGCGCTGGCCGAGCCTCTGTCCGTGGGCTTGCACGGCGTGAACATCGGTCGGGTACAGCCGGGCGACAAGGTGGTGATACTCGGCGCGGGTCCGATCGGCCTGTGCACCATCATCTGCCTTCGCCATCGTGGCGTGAAGGACATATTGATCGCCGACCTGTCGGACGCGCGGCTCGAACGCGCTCGTCAGCTTGGCGCTGCGATCACCGTCAATCCCTCGCGCGAACCGCTAGTCGATGCGATCGGGAAGGCGCACGGAACCGGTGAGAGGTTCGGCATGCCCTTTGTCGGAACGGATGTCATCATCGACGCCGCCGGAGCGCAGCCGCCATTGGCTGAGTTGCTCGACGTCGCCAAATTCCGCGCGCGGATCGTGATCGTCGCGCTCCACAAAAAGCCGATGCCGGTCAATCTGTGGAAGATGATGGCCAATGAGTTCAGCATTTCCGGATCGATTGCGACCGACCGGGAGGATGAATTCAACGAGTGCCTCCAGATGCTGGCGAGCGGCGAGATCAATGTCGATCCGTTGATCAGCCATCGTATCGCGTTCGACAAATTGGATGAGGCCTTCCGCATCGCGGCGGACACCGAAGCGTCGGCCAAGGTCATCGTCACTTTCCCCCAGACTGCGTGAAGCGGGCTTGCGCCACGCTACACGCTGAGAAGGATCAAAAATGAGCGAAACCATGCAGCTCGAGCCGCAGGAAATTCATATCGACGACATGGCGGACCCGGTTATCACGCCAATGATCGAGGCGGCCCGCCGGGGACCCGCCGACCGGCCCGACCGTATGACGGTGGATCAGGTTCTGGCCCAGGCCATCGCCAATTCCGGCGGCCTTGATGATTTTGGTGAGGATCAGAGCTTCCGCGAACGCATGGCGGTGACGCTTCAGGCGTGGGAGGAGGATGAAGGCCTGACACGCGGTGGCCGTATCACCCTGCTCGATCATCTTGTCCGGGTGATGGTGAACCGCCTGCGGATCGAGGATATCGTCAAGCGACATCCTGAAATCCTCGACATCCAGATCGATCGTCCGCTGTTCATCGCGGGGCTGCCGCGTTCAGGCACGACGCACCTCGTCAACTGGCTCGCCCGCGATGAGCGGTTGCGGTCGCTGACGCTCTGGGAGGCAGAGGAGCCCGTTCAAGTGCGCGAACTTACGCCCGGCGAAGTTGACCCGCGTATAACCCGCAGCGCGGAGCTATGGGGGGCGTTCGAGGCGATGCTGCCCCACATGGCGGCGATGCACGGCATGGATGCAGCATCGATCCATGAGGATAATGAACTGCTCTACATGGACCTCAATTGTTACAGCTGGGAATTCCAGTCGCGCATTCCGCGATGGATCGACCATTATTTCGCTCATGACCGCACGCCCAGCTATGCCTATGAAAAGAAGGTGCTACAGGTGCTGACTTGGCATCGCGGCCCCAATCGCTGGCTGCTGAAATCACCGCAACACATGGAAAATCTGGCCGCGATCAAGGCTATTTTCCCCGATGCGACGATGGTCATCACGCATCGCGATCCCATCGCTGTTCTTCGGTCGCTGACCACCATGCTTGGCTATAGCGACCGTATCCGCCGCGACCCGATCGATCCTCCTGCGCTTGCCCGCCTCTGGCTGGACCGGATCGAGCGGTTGCTGCGCGCCTGTGTCGATCAGCGGGACGCATGGGGTCCGGAACAATCGGTCGACCTGTTGTTCCACGAATATATGGCGGATCAGGAACGGGTGATGCGGGAGGTTTACGCGCTGGCGGGATTGCAACTGACGCCGCAGGTGGAGAGCCAATTGCTTGGCTATCTCAACGAAAATCCGCGCAACAAACATGGCAAGGTAGTCTATGATCTGGAGGGCGTGTTCGGCCTGAACGAAGCCGCCGCTCGGGAACGTTTCGCCTTTTACTATGACCGCTTTCCAGTACGGCATGAGGCCTGATGGGGACGCCCGCACCCGCATCTGCTGAAGGGAAATCAGTGCCTCTCCCGACGCGGATAGGCCGGGCAGACCAGACGCTCGCGAAGAAGCGTCGTTTGCTCCAGATCGCGCGCGAGGAGTTCATCCGCCAAGGCTATCGTGCGGTCACCATGGACGCGATCGCGCAGGCGGCAGGCGTGTCGAAGCGCTCCCTCTACCTTTGGCATGAAGACAAGGCGGCCCTTTTCCGGGCCTGCCTTGCCGCTGGGGTAGAGCGTTTTCCCTTGCCCCAATTCAGCGATCCTGCCGAGCCGGAAGCTGATCTACGAACTTTTGGCGTCGCGTTGCTGACGGAGTTCACCAGGCCATCGACTGTCGGCATGGCGCGGCTGTTGTTGCGGGAAGCGCATGAGTTTACCGAATTTGGACCCATGATCCGGCAGAGCCAGGATGATTATCTTATCCTTCCCTTGGCTAGCCATCTTGAGCGTGCTGGGGTCGCGAAAGGGGACAATATGGTAGCGGCGAAGTTGCTGCTCTCCATGCTCCTGATGCCGGTTCATAATTATCTGCTGATCGACGCTGCGCTCCCGGATGAAACGGAATGTGCGGCTCATGTCGGGAGGGCTGTGCGCACCTTTCTTCAAGGGTGCTCGGGCTGTGAAGGCAGGGTTGCTTGACTCAAAAAGCAGCCCCTATTATCCACAAGTGAGCATTCACTTACAAATATAGTGAGTCGGAGAGGACCCTAGGACGATGGCTGAACATGTCGATGGCGCGGTAATGGCACGGGACTGGCACGATCGCAGCCTGCCGCTGCCCGATAGCGAAGAACTGCGCGTCGCGCTGGAGGAAGCGAATATCCAGACGCTGCTGATGGTCTATGTGCATCTGACCCACGACGCGGCGATGCTGGACATTTTCGGCAACTATATCAAACCGCCTTTCTCCGTCCCTGGCACCGACATTCCGGCCGAATATCTGCACGAACTGCGCGCCAAGCTGCTGCACGTGCTGACCACGCCGGGCGCGGCGCGGGAGGACGATCCTTCCGAAGCGCTGATGAAGCGGATGATGAGCGTCGGCGTGGCCGAAGAAGTGGCCGACGAATTCCTGCCCCTTCTGTTCGACCAGATCGGTTTCAAGCTGCCCAAACCCCGTAAGGAAATTAAAGGGCGCACGCCGCCCCAGCCCGGTTTCAAGGTGCTGGTAATCGGCGCGGGCATGACCGGCCTTGCTGCCTCGCTGAAGCTGGAAGAAGGCGGTTACGAGCATATCGTGATCGAAAAGAACCCCGAAGTCGGCGGCACCTGGTACGAAAACCGCTATCCAGGTGTCGGCGTCGATACGCCCAGCCACTTCTATTCCTATTCCTTCGAAATCACGCCCGAATGGACCCATTATCATCCCAAGGGCGTCGACATGCAGAAGTACCTGCTGCACGTAGCCGACAAATATGACCTGCGCCGCAACATCCGCTTCAACACCGAAGTGGTTGCCCTGCGCTATGACGATGCCGAAGCGGTCTGGAACGTCACCGTTCGCGGCAAGGATGGCACGGAAGAAGTCATCCGCGCCAATGCCGTCATCAACGCCCATGGCCCGGTTAACCGTTGGAAGTGGCCCGACATTCCCGGCCGCGAAGAGTTCCAGGGCAAGATGATGCACACAGCCACTTGGGATCCGTCCACGCGGATCGAAGGCAAGCGCGTCGGCATCATCGGCACTGGCGCCAGCGCCGCGCAGTTGATCGGGGCGATCGCGGATCAGGTCGGCGAACTCACCGTATTCCAGCGCACCCGCTACTGGACGATCTACAATCCTGAGATCAATCACGAAGTCTCGCCGGGCATGAAGTTCGCCCTGCGCTACATCCCGCATTTCCGCGAATGGTTCCGTTTCCGCGTCTATTGGTTCGCGGCAGACGGCCTCTACGCCAATGTCGTCAAGGATCCCGAATGGCCGATCGACAGCCCGTCCGTGTCCGCCGTGAACGAAGGCGCGCGGCAGTGGGCGCTAGCCCATCTTGAGGCGAAGTTCCACGACCGCCCCGATCTTAAGGAAAAGATGACGCCGGACTTCCCGATCTTCTCCAAGCGCATCATTCTGGACGCCGGCTGGCTGGACGCGCTCAAGCAGCCCAATGTCACGCTGGAACAGGGCGGCATCGAATGCTTCACCCCCAAGGGCATCCGCCTGAAGGACGGGACGGAGTATGAATTCGACATCATCGTCTGCGCCACGGGCTTCGACGTCGCCAACATGATGGGCAAGCTCGAAATCCATGGCAAGGGCGGCCGGTCACTGCGCGACGAATGGGGCAAGGACGATCCGCGCTCTTATCTGGGCGTGACGGTGCCGGGCTATCCCAATTACTTCATGACGGTCGGCCCCAACAGCGCGCCCAACCATGCGGCCGGGCAGAACCTGATCTCCGAAGCGCAGGTGAACTACATCATTGAATGCCTGGACTGGGTCAATGAAGCCGGTGCTCGTGCTGTCGAACCTACGCAGCAGGCCTTCGAGCATTGGAACGGGCAGGTCGAAGAGCAGATGAAGAACATGATCTGGACCCACCCGAGGGCGAACAGCTACTATAATAACTCGAAGGGCCGCGTGTTCCTGTCGTGGCCGTGGCGACTGGTGGACCTGTGGAACCAGACACGTGGTCCCGCCAAGGAGAATTTCGAACTGCATTGATCGCGGGTCGAAAGGAACGACATAGCGAAAGAGCCGGTCTGTAAGGACCGGCTCTTATCGTTTCTGCCTATGTGCGCGCAATCAGCCTGAGATTGTATAGCCACCGTCAACAGCCAGGGTCTGACCGGTAATCCAGGCCGCGCCGGGGCTCGAAAGGAAAAGGATCGCATTGGCGATATCTTCGGGCGCACCGGGACGGCCCAGCGGCGTTCTGGCGAGCGTCGGCGCCATCCAATCCTCTTGCGCGAATGTCCCCTCAGTCATGCGGCTGCGAGTCAGCCCTGCCGCGACCGCGTTGACGCGGATACCGCGCTCTCCCCATTTCACCGCCAGCGTTCGGGTCAGGCCGAGCAGGCCGGTCTTGGCAGCGCCATAGCCCGGCACAATCGGAATGCCGAAATAGCTGCTCATCGACGCGATGCCGACGACGCTTGCACCGCCTGCCATGTTGCTTTGAGCCAGCAGGTCCGCGCTCTGCCGCGCCATGCGGAAAGCGCCAATCAGCAGCATGTTGACGGAGCGCGCGAAAACATCAGGCTCATATTCGTCAAGGCCGAGACTGGGCAGCGCCACCCCGGCGTTGTTCACCAGAATGTCGAGCTTATCCAGGCTGGCCGCCACCGCGTCGATGCTCTTGCCGTCCTCTATGTCCATCTGGAGATAGCGGTAGCCGGACAGGTCGCCCCCATATTCGTCGGCACTGCCGCGCGTGCCGGTAATCGTCACATTCGCTCCTGCTTCGCGATAGGCAGCTGCTGCTGCGGCGCCTATGCCGCTGGTGCCGCCAGTGACAAGGACATGCGCCCCGGAAAAATCATAGGATGGGTTCGTCATACAGTCTCCACTTCAACCCAGCGGCCTTCCGCTGCGGAAAGGCGCGCAGCATCGAGCACGGCCTGTCCTGCCGCCGCATCAAGAAAATCGCCCGCCGGATCAGGCAGCGGCGGCGTGCGCCCTTCGATCCTGGCCTTCATCTGGCGGAACAGCTTGGCATAAGGCGCTACATCGAACCCCTGCGTGTGCCAGCGATCCATTTCCGTCTGGATCAACTCGGCGACGGCAAAGGGTTCGGGCGCTGGATTGACCAGTTCGGCAGGCATCGGAACCTGCCGCGCGCCGTTCCCGTCCTTGATCCACACCTCTTCGGGATCGCCAAAGGCGTTGCCGGACTGAATCCAGGCGGCACCCTTCGTCCCTGCCACCTTGGTCGCCATGACGAACGGGCCGGGGAAGCTCATCGCCGCCTCTATCACGCCCATGCATCCGCTCGCGGTCCTGAATTGCACATTATAATAGTCGTCGGACGTCATTGCGGGGCGGGTCGTGGAAAGCTTGCGCAAGATCGCGTTGACCGCCACGATCTCTCCCAAGGTCGAACGAACCTGATCGATCATGTGCGTGCCGAAAGCGCCCAGGAAGCCGCCGCCTTGCGCAGCATCGGTCCACCAATCGGCCAGAGGCTCTTCCTCGCCCGTGCCCGGCTGCTGGTAGATGCGGCTGAACATCAGCGGATCGCCGATCAGGCCATCCTGCACCACGCGCCGCAGCAGCGCCTGCGCGCTGTCGAACCGGAACTCCGCGCCCAGGGCGTGGACGACGCCAGCCTTGTTCGCTGCATCCAGCATCTCGCGCGCCTGCGCCAGATCGCGCGCAAAGGGCTTCTCGCACATCACGTTACGTCCGGCGGCGATCGCCTGCATCACCGGCGTGTAGTGCGCGTGCGGCGGCGTCGCGACCGTCACCAGGCGGATCGCCGGATCGTCGGCGAGCACCTGCTCCAGATTATCGGATGCCAGCGGGATGCCGAGGGGAGCCGCACGCTCCGCCGTGCGTTCCCTGTTGCGCCCGACAATAGCACGAACCTCGAAGCCCGCCTCCCGCAGCGCCCCGACATGCGTGAACAGGCCAAAGCCGGTGCCTACGACGACCGCGCCTATTTCTTCTCCACTCATTGTACTTCTCTGGCCTTTCTGATGATGTCGCGGGCTGCTGGCGCCCATGAGGCGATGGCTTCATCCATCGGCGCTGCACTGGTCGCAGCGGAAAAAATCTCGACCGAAATAGGCGCAATCGCCCCGATTCGATCGAGCGTGCGGATGAAACGGGTGAGGTCAAAGCTGCCCTGTCCCGGCACAAGACGGGCGGTCATCGTTTCGTGCATCAGGTCGGATTGCGGCTGCGCGGGCGCGTCGTTTATCTGGATAGTGTGGATGCGCGACCCCGGAATGCGCTCCAGCAGATCAAAGTTCGCCCCGCTGCGGAAGAAATGCCAGCTGTCGAGGGTCAGGCCGCCATTGGGCCTGCCCGCCGCCTGAACGATCGCCCAAGCACTCGCCAGGTCAGGGATGCCGCCAAAGGGAAGGAACTCGATATGCGCCTTCATGCCATGGCGGGCGGCCAGGTCGCACAACTCGGCAAAGGCTTCCGCAGCCTCATCGAGTGACGGCGTGACGCCCATCATCTCCACCGCCGTGACGGAGGGTGACCCGATGCGCGCGGCGGTTTCCATAACGCGGTCGGGCGTCATCGAGCGGAGCAGGGCGGCCATAGGGGCATCACCCCCAGCGCTGCGATGGCTGGGCAGCCAACAGGCCGTGCAATCCATCTCCATCACGGCCAAGCCATGATCCGCTATCCGCATGCCGATGTCGGCGGCATTCATCCCCGCCTCTTCCAAAGCCCAGATGTCGCCGGGCATCAGCGATATGGCGGAAAACCCGGCTGCCCGAGCGGGCGCCAGCCGTTCCAGCAGCGGAACATGGATGAAGGGCGGGGCAGACAGGATGAGCATCGGATCGTGCGTCATGCCTGATCCAGACGGAAATTCAGTTCCAGGATGATCCCGTTCCGCTCTTCCACGAATAGTTGGCAGAGATTGGCCGGCGGATAATCCTTGCGCACGACGCCAAGACCGGCGGTTTCCAGTCGCGCGAACATCGTGGGCAGGTCGTCGCATTCCAACGCCACATGATGCACAGCGCCGCGGCCCCGCGCAGGGGTGAAGGGAAACGCATCATCACTGGGATAGCGGCCCTCGACAGGGCCGATATGGATGATCGGACGACCGTCAGGATCATATATCCAGCACCCCTTGTCGATGGACTCCGCCCCCGGCGCGACATCGGCGCGAAGGCCCAGCACGTCGCGGAAGAAGGCGGCGGTGCCGGGCACGTCGGCTGTCCGGATGTTCACATGGTCAAGTGTTCGTACAGTCATGACATCAATCCACGAACTGGCCGGTCAGGATTGCCGCGCCTGGATCCAGCGCACCCGTCCCCTCTGCTTCCAGCCGGACAAGCGGTAGACGCCAGAGATTGACGTCGGCCGTGCTTTCGGTTCGCACCAGCCGAAGCCCCCAAATGCCCCTTCCATGCCCATAGCTATTCACCCAGTTGCCGCCGAGGCCGGGGTCGCGCTCGGCGATGATGATACGGACCCGGCCATCAGGCTCAGCGACGAAGCGGTAGTTGTTCACCCATCCGTTGCCATCCTCGAACGTGTCGAGATTTTCCTGCCACATGTTGCAGATCTGGAAGTTCCAATATTCGCACTCAGGCGGCACGAATTCCAGCACCAGCGCTTCGTCCAGCCCCTTTTCCCAACCGCCAAAGGCGACGTGGCGGTCGGGCACGCCACCGTTCGACAGATATTGCGCGCGGCTATAATCCAGCCGGTTCAGCTTCGCCGCGAAATTGCCCTGTGTGCCGTTCCACCAGTTCCGCACCAGTTCCGCATAGCCCAGCACGCCCTGCGCGGCCCATGCCAGATTGTTCGCCATCAGCGCGGGCGTCACGGGTTCAGGCGCCGCGCCATCCATCCGCTCGATCCGCAAGCCCGGAGCGATTTCCTTTTCCCGGTCGCTCCAGACCAGCCGGATGAGGATGCAGTTGGTATCGGGTTGCAACTTCAGCCAATTCTTGCCTTCGCCGGGATCATTTTGCGACAGGATGATCTCGAACGTCCCGTCATCTTCGATATGAAGCTGCTGACTGCCCAGGAAGCCGGTGGTTTTCAGGTTGGAAGGGTCGAACTGTTTCAATCCCTCTACGCCGAGTTGCGCCCAATCACGCGCGCCCAAATCGTCGGGCGCTGGCGCGGTCAATATGGCGAAGATGAAATAGGGTATGGTCCCGCGCGTGCCGATGATCCGGTAATCGCGGGCCTCATCGAACTGGCACATCAGATGGTCCTGATCGACCGTCTGCACGTTGATCGACTGGCGCCATACCATGTCGCGCAGGCGCGGCCGGGTGGGTTCGGCATTTTCGATCAGCCGCTCGAAGCTCGACCGGGCGACCCGCGTCAGAAAACGATACCATTCTGCCCTGTCCAGATCGGACGGATCATCGCCGAACCGGTCTATCATTTTACCGGCGACTTTCAGGACGTCGCAGAAATCTTCCCACGACTGGCCGGACAACAGCCGTTGGGCGGCCCGCGATTCAATCTCGCGCTTGTCCATCGGTCCTTTCAAGGCGTCAGTCATCGCGCCACATCCTCTCCTTATTTGATGGAGGAAGGTGCCATCATCCCTGTCGCGCGGCCAGCCAATCTTCTGTCGATACCGTGCCATTATCCTTCCTGTGTGACGCAAAACATCCCGACCGGGGCCGATGGACATTTCCGTGCCAACCAGGATTGACCAAAAAGTTATAATACGATAACTTTACGGCATTCAAAGGCGGATGGAATGATTCGCCCGACATTTGGAGAGGAGTTGCAGAATCATGTTGAGCAATGAGCAGAAGCGGCGGTTGTCCGACATGCTGCAGCCTGTTTCCCCGCCTCGTGAGGTAAGCAACGTATACACCGAGGATCAACGTCGGCGGCTGCTGGATGTCGTCCATAGCGGCGCCTGGAAGCTCATCATCGCGCAGCATTTTCCGACGCCGGAATCTCTGATCGCCACCTTCGCGGGCGGTTTTCCGGAAGGGTTCGAGCCGACGCTCGACATGTTCCTGACGCCGACATTCCGCGGCTTCTACGCCAATTATTCGACCTGCATGTACCCGGAGATTCAGGATACCTTCTACAATCCGACGTTCCTGGAATATGCCAAGTCTTACTGGAACGCTGATTATGCCAAGCCGCAGATGATGCTGTTCAACGTGAACGGTCCCTGCGGCAATACTGATCCGGGTCATCTGGATTCGCCCAGCTTCCGTGGCGTTCGCTATGAAAACTCGCCCACATGGCTATGTTCGATCATGGGCCGGTCGGGCCTGTTCCAGGACTATCTGATCAAGATGGCTCAGGTGATCACCTGGTTCAGCCATGATCCCAATAGCGGCTTCACCTATTGGCCCAAGGGTCCGCTGGAAAAGCCCGCGCGGTTGCAACCGCCCGTCTATAACCGTGGCGTCGTTGTGCAGAACGAAATGCTCGTCCATCGCGGCGAAGCCAACGGCCCGATCGAGCGCCGCAAG
The DNA here is from genome assembly GCF_055396345.1 of Sphingobium sp. TomTYG46. Taxonomy (NCBI): domain Bacteria; kingdom Pseudomonadati; phylum Pseudomonadota; class Alphaproteobacteria; order Sphingomonadales; family Sphingobiaceae; genus Sphingobium; species Sphingobium sp. TomTYG46. The sequence goes on along the minus strand of NZ_AP027325.1, from coordinate 604,962 downwards.
CCGAAGGGGCTGGGCTTTGATTCCATGTTCAGCGGCGAACCGGGCAACCCCGATGGCTGGCTGGTAAAGACCGGGGACGAGGTCATCGAGCGTTATCATACCGACGATTTGCGCTTCCTGGTCCACTGGTCGGCGGAAGTGTTCGAAGATTATGCCGAGCTTAAGAAGAACATGGATGGGTCTGATAACCTCAGCTATGATCAGGTGTTCGACACGCTGATCAAGGATGTCCGCTCGCGCGGTTTCCAGATTGAGATGCCGACCGATCCGATCAACGATCCGGTTTTCATCAAGGCATTGAACGCCGCTTATGATTATGGTGGCCCGGCCGAATATCCGGCCGAAGCGCCGCGTGAGCTGGTTGCCGCCTGAGCGCGAGCGGACAGCAAGAGTAGGACGAAGGGGCGTCCCGTCAGGGCGCCCCTTTTTCATGGCCTCCGTTCAGGGGGCTGGTTCCATGTCCTCCGGACCCCAATAGGCCTTCAGGCTGGTGATCTTTCCCTCTCCATCGAACGTGCAGACATCCAGCGACCTGATGAGCAGGCGCGGGCCTTCCGGCGGTTGAAACGTCACATCGAACACGAGCGCGGCCGCATTAGCATGCGATCCCCGGATCGGTGCGACCGGTCGGATATATGTGTCAAAAGCGATCGTGTCGCTGAACCATGCGCGGATTTCCTCGCCGGTTTTGGGCGGAGAACCGACCGGGTCCTCGATCACCGCATTGGACGCGAACAGCGCGAGAACGCCGTCCCGATCGCCCGCGTTGATCCGATCCACATAGGCCTGAAGCGCGGCCCGCATGTGCGCCTGGTTAGGTCCCGGCACGCCGGGTGGGGAGGATTCAGCCATATCCTGTTTACCTCGTTATCCATAGAGTCATAACGGCGTTGAACCGCGCATTTAACATATGATCTTGCCTTTATAATGATGTTTTGCGTAGAAAGAGGAAGATTTCAAAAAGGCTATAAGCGAGGCTGTGACTCGCCGCATTAGCTGCTAATTTGCCATGGGCAGTGAGAGGATCAAGAAATGGCGACATCGTCGGACTATCGTCTGGGTGAATTCACCTTTCCGCGTGGGTGGTTCATGGTGGGTGAGAGCGCTGAGGCGACGAGCACGCCCAAGGCGATGCGCTATCTGGGCCAGGACATGGTGATGTACCGGGGCGAGAGCGGCAAGGTCTATGTGACGGAGGCCTATTGCCCGCACATGGGCGCGCATCTGGCGAAGAACACGACGAGCTATATCGTGCGCGATGGCGAGCAGGTGGAGGGCGAATCGATCCGCTGCCCCTTCCACGGCTGGCAATATGGCCCCGACGGCCAGTGCAAGAACATCCCCTATTCCGACTTCGTGCCCAAGGCAGCCAAGCTCAAGACCTTCCCGGCGATGGAACGCGCTGGCACGATCTGGATCTGGCATGATCCCGAAGGGCTCGAACCCAATTTCGACCTGCCCGACTTTGGCGGCCATTATGATGCGCCGGGCTGGGTCAACTGGAAGATCGACTATATGGGCGATCTCGACATCCACCCGATCGAGGTGGTCGATAACATGGCCGACTTTGGCCACTTCATCCCGATCCATGGCGCGAAGGACTTTGTCTACTTCGCCAATGAGTTCAAGGACCATATCGTCCACCAATATTATGCCGCCGGGCACCGCACGCTGACGCTCAATCCCGAAGATGTGCTGACGCTCGACACCTGGTACACCGGCCCCTCGATCCTCCAATCGGAGATGGCCGGGACGTTCGACAGCTTCATCATGATCACCCACACGCCGATCGAGGATGGCAAGATCCGCGTCTGGCATGGCCTGATGGTGCAGGTGAATGACGGCTCCGCGCCCGTCACCGATGAGCTGCGCGCCGCCGCGCTGGAATATCAGGAAGGCAGCCGCCTAGCCTTCGCGCAGGATGTCGAGATCTGGCAGAATAAGCGGGCGTGCCTCAACCCGCTCGTCATCCCCAATGACGGCCCCTATGGCAAAGTTCGGACCTGGTACAAGCAGTTCTACAACTCGCGGGACAAGACCCCCGACATGCACAAGCGCACCAATGGCCTGCATGTCACACTTGATAAGCGTAGTTCCACGCAGGCGGCATAAGGAGAAAATAAAATGGAGAGAAGTGAACGTCCGGTCGCGATCGTCACCGGAGCCAGCCGAGGCGCGGGTCGCGGAATTGCGGTGGCGCTGGGAGAGAAGGGCTATCGCGTCTATGTGACGGGCCGCTCCGTCCGCGAAGGCGATGCGGAACTGCCCGGGACCATCGGCGCGACGGCGGCGCAGGTCGATGCGGCAGGTGGCGAGGGCCGCGCGGTGCAGGTCGATCATGCCGACGAGGGTGCGATTGCCGCCCTGTTCGAACGTGTGCGGGACGAAAGCGGCAGGCTCGACATATTGGTCAACAATGTCGCCGCCCTGAATGACGACCTCGTCAAGCCCGGCCCCTTCTGGGAAAAATCCCCCGGCCTCGTCGATATATTGAACGTCGGCCTACGGTCCCATTATCTGGCGAGCTGGCACGCCGCGCGCATGATGGTTCCGGCTGGCAGCGGCCTCATTGCCTTTACCTCCTCCTTCGGGTCGGTCTGCTATATGCACGGCGCTGCTTATGGCGCGCAGAAGGCTGGCGTGGACAAGTTCGCCGCTGACATGGGCGTGGATTTCCGGGGAACCGGGGTCGCGGCGATCGCGCTCTGGATGGGGCCTCTGCACACCGAGCGCAGCGCCCGCACGCTGTCTGAACATCCTGAGCAATATGAGAAGTTCATGGCCGATGCCGAGACGCCCGAATTCAATGGCCGGGTGATCGCCGCGATCCATGACGATCCGAACCGGGACGAACTGAACGGCCAGACGCTGATCACGGCAGAGATTGCGCAGCGATATGGCATCACCGAAGCTGGCGGGCGCACCCCGCCATCCTATCGGGCGATGCTGGGCGATCCGCGCATCCCGCACCCTGCCATAGTGGCTTAAGGAGCAGACAATGGACCTTGGCCGCCGCTTTGCAGGCAAGTCGATTATCGTCACCGGTGCGGCGTCTGGCATAGGCCGCGCGACGGCGATCCGTCTGGCCGCCGAGGGTGGCCGGGTGCTCGCGGTGGATCTGGATGAGAAGGGGCTGGAAACGCTAAGGCAGGAACAGCCGGATATCGCCATCCGCGCTGGATCGGTTGCTGACGAACCCACTGCCCGCTCGATCGTGGCGCAGTGGGTCGAAGAGGCCGGGCAACTCGACGTCCTCGTCAACATGGCGGGCATCATCCGGTCGAGCCATGCGGCAACGACCGACTATGAAGCCTTCATGTCCATCATCGCGGTCAATATGGGCAGCACATTCCTGATGTGTCGCGAAGCCTTGCCGCATCTGGAAAAGGCGAAGGGCAACATCGTCAACGCCGCGTCCACCTCCAGCCATTTCGGCCACCCCTTCCTCACCGGCTATGCCGCCAGCAAGGGCGCGGTCGCCGCTTACACCCAGAGCCTCGCCTGGGAATATGTCAAGCGCGGCGTGCGGGTGAATGCTGTCGCGCCGGGCGGCATCGAAACGCCGCTCGCCAACAGCGTCCAAACCGGCATGGTGGAAGGCGCCGATTGGGAGTTGTATAATCATCTCGGCCCGATCAATGGATTTGCGACCCCAGACAAGATTGCGGGCGTCATCGCCATGCTGGCGAGTGAGGATGGAGGGCACATGAATGGCGCAATCGTGCGCGTTGACGGGGGCGTTCACGCCTGAACTCTCGGGCGTGGCAGGGGGCTGGTTCTCATGACGCCCCCTCCTCAGAATGGCTTTTGCCTGGACCATCTTTCGCTGGTGAACCTCGACGCCCTGACGGTGATCGAGGCCGCCGCCAGTGCAGGCTTCACCGCCGTCAGCCTGTTCGTGACCCCGATCCCGATCAGCCCGACGCCTGACCTCATCCTGGACAAGAGGGGGCGCAAGGCGGTGATTTCCGCATTGCGCGATACCGGCCTGCGAGCAGGCGTCATCGAGCCTTTCATGCTCGATGCCGACCCCGATTGGGGGCTGCTGGAAAGCAGCGCCGAACTGACCGCCGAATTGGGCGGGACCGTCAATATATTGGGCCTCGACCCGGATCATGCACGGCTGCGGGAGTCGCTGGCGCGCATGGTGGAGATTTGCCAGCGGACGGGTGCTCCCGCCATTATCGAGCCCTATCCGCTATCCTCGATCCGGTCGCCTTCACAGGCGCTTGAGATTGCCCATTCCCTAGGCGCCGAGGTGGGCCTGTGCATCGACACGCTCCACGTTATCCGCAGCGGCGGAAGCTGGGACGATGTGGCCTGCCTGCCGCCTGAGCGTATCCGCCATGTCCAGTTGAACGACGGCCCGATCGAGCCGCCGCATGACCGCGTCAACGAAGCGGTGTTCGACCGCCTGCTGCCCGGTGAAGGTGAGTTCGGCCTCGGGGCGCTCCTCCCGCTGCTTCCGGCCCATGCGACCATAGCCGTGGAAGCGCCGTCGCGTGCCTTGGCGACTGGGGAGCCGCACGAACGCGCGGCGCGGCTGATGCAAGCGATGATTGCCCTGTACGCGCAGGGCTAGCCTATCGTCCTATATCAGCCCGAACGGTGTTGGGATCCTCGCGGTGTTCCGGGCGGAGCGCACTGCCCCGCCCGGGAAATCCATCATTCGGCAGCCAGCGTCGCCTGCTCACGGAAATAGGGGATTACCTTCTCGCCGATATTGCGGATGGTCTCCATGATCACTTCATGCGGGATGCCGCCCATCTGGAACATGAAGAGGATTTCGTCGGCGCCCGCATCCTGAAGGCGCTTGACCTGCCGGATGCAATCTTCCGGCGTGCCATAGGCATCTTCGACAACCTCGAAGGATTCGGTGTGGTGGCCACCGATGGTGATCTTCTCTTCCGACAGCCAGGCCACCGTTTCTTCCTTGTGGCGCTGAAGCGCGGCAAGGCTTTCGCTCGCGTCCAGGTCCTCCACATCGGGAGCGGGGCCGCCCGAATACCAGTGGCCCAGCGATTCCACGAAGAAGCGCTGTCCGCGAAGGCCGATCCTGCGCGCCTTCTCCCGGTCTTCCAGAACCACGGCGGGGCAAAGGGCCGCGAGATGCTCGGTCGGACGGTAGCCAACCTGATCCTCGGCCTTCCGGTTCTTGAAGGCCTCACGATAAATGGCGTTCTTCTGCGCGATGTCGCTCGGTCCGGCAAAACCCAGCACCAGCGCGCCGATGCCACGCGATCCGGCGGTGGTCAGCGTGTCGGCGCGGGTGCAGGCCATGTAGATCGGCGGATGCGGGTCCTGCATCGGGCTGGGATGGATCGGGCGGAACGGGATTTTCACGAACTGGCCATCATGTTCGATCTCGCCATGCTTCAGGATCTTGGGGATCAGATACATGCTCTCGTCGATCATCGGCGGCAGATCTTCGAGATTATAGCCGAAGGTGCCCGCTTCCTGCTGCGTCCCGCCCTTGCCCATGCCGAAATGCACGCGGCCATTTGACAGGATGTCCAGCGTGGCGATGCGTTCAGCGACCTTCACCGGGTGGTTCATCGCGGGTGGCAGGCAGACGACGCCATGGCCGATGCCGATGCGCGAGGTGCGCCCGGCGAGATAGGCGAGGAAAGTTTCCGGTGCGGACATGTGCGCATATTGCGTCAGCGCGGTATGCTCAACGGCCCAGATCGTGTCGAAGCCCATTTCCTCGGCATGGATGGCTTGCTCGATAATGTCGCGGAACACCTGCTGTTCGTTCTGGCGCGACGTGTCCGCCATCTGCGCTTCGTAAATGATCGAGAATTTCATCATCTTCTCCACAAAACTTTCTGATCGTGGAGACAGGCTATGCCGAGTGCCGTGCCGCTACATCATCCAAATGGATCAGATTTCAGACTCACTGCTGACGGAACGCAGCAGCGTGACCAGTTCGACCTGCCGATGCGTGTTGGTCTTGGCAAATATCGCGCGCAGATGGGATCGCGTCGTATTGTAGGCGATGCCCAAAGCGTCCGCCGCGTCCGCCAACGTGGCGCCCTGCGCCAGATGAACGGCAAGGCCCGCTTCCGCCCGTGTGAGTTGGAATCGTTCGCGCAACAGCTCTTCCGATGGACCGGCGGGTCGGCTGGGGTCCGCAATGAACAGGGCGATCCAGGCTCCGTCGCCATAGGCGGAGGAAGGGATGGCCCGCGCCCGCGCATGCAGCGGCTGCCCGACGGTAGAGGCGATTTCGAACAGGATTTCCTCGCCCAGTGGCGGCGGAGAGGAAAGGATGCGGTTGATCGCCGCAGCGCTGGAACCGGTCCTGGCCTCCAGCTTGCCATGCTGCTCGGAAACGATGGCGCCATCTTCCAGCATATGCGTGGCGAGCGTGTTGCGGCGCAGGATGCGGCCTTCCCGATCAAGGATCAGGGTCGCTACCGCCAAACCAGCCATGGCGCTGCTGAACAGTTGGCTTTCCGCCTGGGTACTTGTGAGCCGCGCGTGAAGGTCGAGCGCGATGCGCAGGTGCGGGATCAGCCGTTCGAGCAATTCCCGTTCTGTGTCGCCAAATTGCGCTTGGCCTTCGTCCCGCGTCAGGCGCAGCCGGACGGCGATATCAGGCAGACGATGCAGGTCTACGCCCAGAATTTCACTGCTGCGCGCCACGTCCAGCCAGTCGCGGAAGCGCGCCGGGACATGGTGCACGAAATCACGGAAGGAAACGACTTGCCCCTCGGGCAGGCCGACGAAGGGATCGGCCTGCGAGATGCGCTGATATTCCTGTGTGCGCTCCGGGTCCGCGCCGGGGGTGACATGGGCATCGATCCCGGCACTCCCCCGACCGATCAGCAGCGTGGCAAAGGTCGTGTCGGTGATGGCCGCCAGCGCCCGCAGGAAATCCTCCCACGGCGGTGATCGCGTCAGCCCGCCGTAGAGCGTCTGCAACAGGTCGGCAAAGGCGGTGTCATCGCTCATCATTCAGATTCCGCCTCCAGCCTCGACGATGGCAGCCACCGTCGAGGCCGTACCCGGTTCAGCGTCGCAGGGCCAGCGTCACGCTGTAGCGGCGGGGCGGCGAATAATAGGCCTCCGTAAAGCCGAAGCTGGTCGATGCATCATAGCCCGCCGTGATGATTCGGCGATCGGTGATGTTATCCACCCCCACGCGCACCGACACGCCGCTGTCTGCAAAGCGCAGTTCGGCGCTGGCGTTGAGGATCGCATGATCGGGCTGCCGCAGGAGCGCTGTGTTTTCCGCGTCGACAAAGACCTGGCTCTTATAGGCTGCGTCCAGTCGCAGGACGCCTTCCACATTGTCGCTGAGCGGCGCCTGATAGACCGCGCTGGCATTGGCCGTGATATCGGGCGCCTGCTTCAGCTTGCGGTTGCTGACATCCGTGGGCACGCCTCCAATGACTGACACATATTCCAGATATTTGGCATCCAGCAAGCCGAGCGCGCCAGTGACGGTGAAGCGCGGCGAAACCTTGAACGCGCCTTCCAGCTCGATCCCCTGAATGCGTGAACGGCCCGCATTCTCGTTGCGGACGACGATCAGGCCGGTCGTCGGGCTGACGGTCGATACCAGTATCTGCTGGTCGCGATATTCGTTGCGGAACACGGCAAGGTTGATGGTGGCGATGCGGCCGAATCCTGCCTTCAGCCCTGCTTCGTAGGAGGTCAGATGTTCCGGATCATAGGAACCGATTTCCTCCAGCGACGTAGGCCGCCCGTTGAACCCGCCCGACCGGAAGCCTCGCGAATAGGACATATAGGTCATCAGGTTCGGCCGGAACTTGTAGGAAAGCGAGGCGCGCGGCGTGAAGGCGTCCCAGCTCTTTTCCAGCGTATAGCTTGGCGTCCCCGCCAGCAGCGGCTCGCCCGAATAAATGCGGATCGCGGATTGGGAAAACTTCTTCTTCTCCCACGTATATCGCGCGCCCAGTTCCAGCGAGAGGCCGTCGGTCAGTTCATAATTGCCATTCGCGAACAGCGCGAGATTGTCGGTGCGCTGCCGGTTGCGGAAGTCGATGTTGAAATCGAGCGACGACGCGGGAATGGCAAATGGCGGGAAGGGTACAGGGAAAGGATCAAGCCCCGCAGCCACCAGCGCCGGAAAAAGCCCATCCGCGACGATCAGCCGCGTATTGTCCCGCGTCTTTTCGCGATAGGCGAACGCGCCCAGCAACAATGTGCCGCGCCCGCCAAGGTCGAGCGACAGCTGCAATTCCTGGCTGATCTGCCGCGCCCGCTCGTCATGAATGTCGCCCGCATAGTTGACCGCCGACGACGCGTCGCCGTCACGGCCGAACAACGCATCGACATAGCGATAGGCGGTGATCGACTTCAACGTCGCCCCGCCCAGATCCTTGGTCAGCGTCAGCGATGCGTTCACCGCGTCGGTCTGATCCTTGTTCAGCTCCGCATTGCTGTCGGTACGGTCGATGTCGCCCGGCACGGTGCAGCAGGGCGCGATGAAGGTCGATTGCAGGATAGAAAAGAAGGTCGGCGTGAAGGCGATCATGCTGTGCGGCGCGCTGTGCTGGCGCCGGTGCAGCCCATCGACCTGCAACACCGCGTCCAGCCCTTCGCCATCATAATGCAGCGCCAGCTTGCCCGCGACGACGTTGCGGTTGCCCAGATTGTCGCCGGACGGGATTTTCTGCCACCCCTCGCCAAACTCGCCCAGTGCCGCAACGCCCAGCGACCAGCTGTCCGACAGCGGTGTTTGCGCATAGACCCGACCGCGCACCGTGTTGAACGATCCATAGCGCAGGTCGGCTTCGATCTTCTGCTCCCGGCCCGGCACCGCCGACACGATGTTGATCGCGCCGCCCACCGTATTCTTCCCGAACAGCGTGCCCTGCGGCCCGCGCAGCACTTCGATCCGGTCGATGCCCAGCAATTCGGTCGTCGCGCCGAATGTGCGGGCGACATAGACGCCATCGATATAGACGCCGACGGCAGGATCGGATGTGATGATGAAGTCATTTTCGCCCACGCCCCGGATGAAGGGCGCGATGCCACCGCTATTGCCGCCCTGGCCCGGCGTGAACTGGATATTGGGCGCGATCTGGCTGATCTGCGTCACATTGTCGAGGCCCCGGCTGTTCAGAGCCGAAGCGTCCACCGCGCTCACCGCGATCGGCACATCCTGCAACCGTTCTTCGCGGCGGCGGGCCGTGACGACAATGTCACTGTCGCTGGCAGCGTCAGCTCCCGTCGCTGCCGTTTGCGACAGCGCGACCGCCGGTGCGGCCAGAGCGATCAGCGATACGATCGGATATAGCGTCTTGCGCATGCTTTCCTCCCCAAAAAAAAGCGTCATTCTGTTATTGCGGGCGACTATAACGTCGGTCGCCCCATTCTCTAGCGGGCTGCCGCAAAAATGCCGCATCTGTTGCATCCGTGCATCATTAAGATGCTACGGCATCTACCCAGGCTCGTTTCTGTGTTCGGCTGGCGAAGCACCATCCCGTGTCGGCTCGCGCGAGTTCGTCCTCATACCAAAGCCCGACATGATTGTGCTGCTCGCCTCCGTTGGGTCCTTTGGATGACATGACAACATGAGCGGCGGAGCGCACGGTCGCCCTATCTCCATCAAGATCGCACATGATGCTTGTCGTCGAATGATAGGTGCCCGCCAATCCTTCCACCACGGGCCGCAGAAACGCGATCAGCATATCGGCATCGCCACGCGGCCCGCCGAAAGCGGTGAAATCGACCCGCGCATCGTCAGCGAACAATGCGCGCAGGTCGTTCCACCGTTGTTGGTCGATGGCGTGGCAATAACGGGCCAGCAGGTCATGAATGACCAGCCGGTCAGCAACGTCCTGCGCGTTCATATGCGTGCTCCCCGTCAGGCGGCCCACTCGATCAAATGGCTGATGTCGCTGCGCTGTTCTGGCTTGCGGCCAGCGGTGGCGAGGTGGTGCGAGGTGATCTGCGCGTCGGTGGCCAGCGGACGGATCATTTCGAACACGCGATCATATTCGGTGCGCGCGATCTTCCACACGCCGTCTTCACGCCGATAGACGTCGCGGTAAATGGCGCTGCCGATGGTGTGGCTGCCCTGTTCCACATCGATGAAGATATCCTCCAGATACCATAGCCCCTCGGCGTCATTTTCGCCGGTCAGGGTGATTTCGGGCATGTGGCCGTGATGCATGGCGACCGCGCCGGAATGGAAGCTGTTCGCCAGAAACTCCAGCATATTGTCGCGGCCCGCCAGCCGGACGCGATAGGTGCCGCCACGATAATCGACGGTCAGGTCTTCCGTGAACAGGGTGCCGAGCAGCGCAAGATCGGCCGTGTCGATTCCCCGGAAATAACGATGCTTGAGGGTCCGGATATCTTCCAGATCGCTGAGCTGCTGCACAGTATAAGCCATCAAACCTCTCCATATGTGACGCGATATGCGCTTGTTATGAGCCCCCTATACCTGATCTGCGTAACAATCTGCAATGACCACTGCATTAAGTCTGGCGAAGGATGGCGCAGATTGAGTATGGGGCCTATCCATGCGATGCGCCCACTGCGCATTTCTCGAAAAGGAAAGGATAGGGCCGTGGGCGAAACGGGAGTTGGCAAGGTTGCGATCGTCACAGGCGGCACGCGCGGCATAGGCGCGGCGATTGTGCGGCGTTTGTTGGCGGAGGGCTATGCGGTAGCGACCTGCGGCCGAACTGCTCCGGATGAGCCGATCGGGATCGACGGAAAGACGGCGGAATTCGCATCCTGCGACATTCGCGATCCTGCGGCAGTGTCGGACTGGATTGCCCAACTTGTCGCGCGCCATGGCCGCATCGACCTCGTCGTCAACAATGCGGGCGGATCGCCGCAGGCCGACGCTGCGACGGCCAGCCCGCGCTTTTCCGAACGCATCCTGCAACTGAACCTGCTGGCCCCGCTGCATGTGGCGCAGGCCGCCTATCCGCATCTGAAGGCCGTGAGCGGATCGATCGTCAACATCGCCAGCGTGTCGGGCGCGCGCCCGTCGCCCGATACGGCGATCTATGGCGCGGCAAAGGCGGGCCTGCTCAGCCTTACCACCAGCCTGGCGCAGGAATGGGGGCCGGAGGTGCGGGTCAACGCGATCATCGTCGGCTTGATCGAGACCGAGACGGCTGAAATGACCTATGGTACGCAGGCCGCGCAGGATCGGATCGCGTCATCCATTCCGCTGAAGCGGATGGGCCGGGGCAGCGACATCGCCGAAGCGGTGGTGTTCCTGGGTTCGCCAGCCGCCGCTTATATCAGCGGCGCGCGCCTTGAAGTCCATGGCGGCGGCGAACGGCCGCTGTTCCTGGAAATTGTCAAGGAAGAGGCCGCGAAGGCCTGATAAAGAAGGGCCGGGCGAGCCTGAACCCGCCCGGCCTTTGCTTCAGATACCCAGCAGCGCGCGCTGCTGCTCGCCCAGTTCCGGATTGCTCTGTTCCTGGAAGAAGGCGATACGGCCAGCGACCGCCTGCTCGGTCATTTCCGGCTGGCTCGAAATCCAGAATTTGCGCGCGGCAAGGCCCTCTACAAAGACGCGGCAGCCTTCGTCCAGATCCATGCCGTAGTTGGCCATCATATGCGCCATGGTGGCACGGTGTCCCGCCGCGCTTTCGGGTTCGCCAACGCCTGCATCGGCGTCAAAGATGCTGGTCTTCAGCATGCCCGGAATGATCGAGCAGACGTTGATCGGCGCCTTTGCGACCTGCATCTCCAGATAGAGGCACTCGCTGAACGACTGGATGGCATGCTTGCTCATGATATAGGCCGCCTGCGTCGGCATCTGGCCGAAGGAGCCGATGGAGGCCAGGTTGGCGATCCATGCTTCCTGACCCACGCGCAGCATGTGCGGAACGAATGCGCGCACGCCATGCACGACGCCATGGATGTTGACGTTCAGCGTCGTTTCCCAGCGGGCGGTCGGGATTTCCCAGACATTGCCGATGGTCTCGATGCCCGCATTGTTGATCAGCAGGCGAACCGCGCCATGCCGGTCGAACACATCCTGCGCCAGCGCGTCGAGCGCTTCGGGCTTTGACACGTCAAGCTGGATCGCTTCGGCCTTGCCGCCAGCCGCAATGATCTCGGCGGCGACCTTGTCGGCGCGGCCCTTGTCGATGTCGGTAACGATGACGGTCATGCCGATCTGGCCGCAGCGGCGGGCAAAGCCCATGCCGATGCCAGCGCCCGCGCCGGTGATGACGGCGACGCCGCCCGAAAAGACCTTTTCTTCTTCAGTCATGTTCAAGTTTCTCCGAGAGGGAAGGAATTACATCGAGGTCAGCGAAGTCGGCGCCGCGGGCAGATAATGGTGATAATAGCCAGCCGCCCAGCCGCCATCGACCGCAAGTTCAGCGCCGCAAATATAGCTGGCGTCGTCCGAACAGAGGAACAGGCTGGCGGCGGCGATTTCCTCCGGCTCGCCGATCCGCTGCAACGGCACGCGTTCATAGCCGGCATTTTTCGCATCGCCTTCCAGCGCCTGCGGATTGCCCATTGCCGTGTTGACGCCGCCCGGATGCACCGAATTGACGCGCACGCCCTGATGGCCAAATTCCAGCGCCGCGCTCTTGGTAAAGCCGCGAACCGCCCATTTGGAGCTGCTGTAGAGTGAAACCGAATTGACGCCGCGAAGGCCGTCCACCGACGATATGTTGACGATGGATCCGCGCCCGGCGGCGCACATCTTCGCGCCGACATGCTTCATCCCCAGCATCGTGCCCTTGACGTTGATACCCAGAACGCGGTCGATATCTGCGACGCTAAGGTCGGTGATGGGGCCGAAAGCCACGACCGCCGCATTGTTGACCAGCGCATCGATCCGGCCATGGCGGGCGATGACCGCATCGACCAACGCGGTCCAGCTGCCTTCGTCCGACACGTCGAGACGCTGGAACATCGCGTCATCGCCAATATCGGCGGCCAATGCCTGGCCTTCGGCTTCCAGCACGTCGGCGATGACCACCTTCGCGCCTTCGCGCGCGAACAGGCGGATCGTCGCTTCGCCCATGCCACGCGCACCGCCGGTGACGATGGCGACCTTGTCTTGCAACCTGCCAGTCATGATCTTCTGCTCTTCCTTGCTGAACAAACTTACTGAATAAAGGCCTTGAACGCCTCCCAGGGCACGTCCGAGGTGTAGAGGGCGGCTTCGTCCATCGACCCCGCGGGGATGTGGAAACCGCTCGTGTCCATCACTGTATCGAATTGTGCAAGCGCCGTTTCGGGGGTCCAGTCCTTGTCGGTCGCGCGATAGCCCCGGGTGACGCCCGCGAACACCCTTGTATAGCCGCCACCGCCAGCCGTGAACATCTCGCCATTGCAGGGCGCGCTGTCATGGGCCAGCATCGCGACGACCGGCGCGACCGCGCGCGCGGGGAAGTCTCGCTCCATCAGGCCGTGAATTTCCGGCCCCATCAGCTGCGTCATGCGGCTGCCCGCGATCGGCATGACGGCATTGATCTTGACGTCCTTGCCCTGCGCCTGCGTCGCGGCGGCGAGGCCGCGTGTCATGGCCCACACCGCACCCTTGGCGGCGGGATAGGGCACCGCACTACCCATGCCGAACCATGATCCGGACGAGATGTTGACGATCCGCCCGAAATTACGCTCCAGCATGCCGTCCCATACCGCGCGGCACAGGTAAAAGGTGCCGCTGGCCGACACGGCCATGTCCTTGTCCCATTGCTCATCGGTCACCGTCGACAATATACCCGACGCGCTGACGATGCCCGCATTGTTTACCAATATGTCGATGTGGCCCCATCGCGTAAGCGCATCCTGCACGATCGCCTCGGCGCCCGCCGATGTTGCGACGCTATCGCCATTGACCTCTGCGATCCCGCCAGCTTCGCGGATTTCGCGGGCAGCGGCGTCGGCATAGCCCTGATCCTTGCCCTCGCCCTGGAAATTGCCGCCAAGGTCGTTGACCAGCACCTTGGCCCCGCGCGCGGCGAGCAGCTCCGCATAGGCTTTTCCCAGTCCACCGCCCGCACCCGTGACGATCGCCACCTTACCGTCAAAACGCAGATCAGACATCGGCCTCTCCTTCATTGTCCCGATCGCAAGGGCGTCAGGCTTTCAAGATCATGTCAGCGGCCTTTTCGGCCACCATCATCGTTGGGACATTGGTGTTGCCGCCAGGCACGCGTGGCATCACGGATGCATCGACGACCCGCAGCCCCGCCACTCCGCGCACCCGCAGCTGCGGATCGACGACCGCCATGGGGTCATCCCCCATGCGGCAGGTGCCCACCGCGTGAATATCTGAAATCGCCGTCTCGCGCAGATAGGCGTCCAGCTCGTCATCCGACTGGATGCTCGCGCCGGGAGCCAGCTCCTCGCCCCGGAAGGGATCGAACGGCGCTTGCGCGAAGATGTCGCGCACCGCGCGGATGGCCGCCCGGCCCATCGCCATATCCTTGGGCGTCGAAAGTATGTTGGGATCGATCGACAGCGGCGCGGAGGCGTCGGGACCGGTCAGCCTGATTTCGCCGACGCTCTCCGGGTTCAGCAGGTCGATATGCGCGAAATAGCCATGGTCCATAATGAGCTTGCGTCCCATCGCCTCGTAAAGCGCCATGGCGAAATGCACCTTCACATCGGGATATTCCGCGCCCGGCATGGTCTTGAGATAGGCGCCGATCTCCGCCGGAGGGCTCGCCAGCGGCCCCTTGCGGAACAGCAGGAAGTTCGCGACCGCCTTGGCCGCGACAACCGGGTGGAAAACGTTGAAGAGCGACACCGGCTGCGTGCAATATTGCTTCACGCTGACTGCCACATGGTCGCGGTAGTTCTGCCCTACGCCGGGCAGGTCATGCACTACCGGCACCCCGGCTTGACGCAGATGGTCCGCTGGCCCGATTCCCGACAGCATCAGGATCCACGGCGAATGGATGGAGCCTGCCGACAGGATGACCTCCCGCGTCGCATGCGCCTCTTCCAGCTGCCCCTCGCGTCGCCACGCCACGCCGGTCGCGCGGCCGTCCTTCACGATCACGCGCTCCACATTCGCGCCCGTGATTACGCGCAGGTTGGGCCGCTTGCGCGCAGGCGTCAGATAGGCGCGCGCCGCGCTCCATCGCCGTCCTGCCGAGGCAGTGACATCGGCGGGCACCACGCCCTCGCGCTGCGATCCGCTGGGATCGTCATTATAGGGAACGCCCGCCGCGACCGCAGCATCGCGAAACGCCTTGGCGAGCGGATTGTTGATCCCCGGCCGCGTGACCAGCACTGGCCCGCCCTGGCCATGATAGCCTTCTTCGCCGCCGGGCTGAAAATCCTCCAGCTTCCTGAAATAGGGCAGCACATCGTCATAGCTCCACCCTTCATTCCCCAGCTGCCGCCAGCCGTCATAGTCCGCCGCCGCGCCCCGGTCATAGACCATACCGTTGATGGAGGACGAACCGCCCAGCACCTTGCCGCGCGGCGTATACATTTGCCGCCCGCCCGCATTGGCCTGCGGCACGCTGACATGCATCCACTGGAACATGCCGCGATACATGAGGGGCAGCAGCCCGCCCGGCGCGTGGATGAAGACGCTGTTGTCCTTGCCGCCTGCCTCAAGCAGCAGCACGCGATTGTGCGGATCTTCCGACAGGCGCCCGGCCAACACGCACCCCGCCGATCCGCCGCCAGCGATGATGAAGTCGTAACTGTCGGCCATGGTCTCTCCCGGGCGTCATGCTGATGCTGACGCCGCAGGACTCGGCTGAATATGCCGGTTCAGCGGGATCGCATATGATGTCTTGCGTGCTGAATTGGTCAATATGATACGCAGGTCAAGCCGGATTTGCCCCTGTCCATGCCATTGACCGGAGGATGTCGCCTGTTATTGTCTACGCAAACAGGCGCGTCATGTCGCGAAACCTGCGATATTCGCGTCGCCAAATCACGGCGGGGCGCGTGCCGGGTCACAGAAATCAAGGAGAAGAGGATGTCCACCGAAACCCTGACCGCTGATCGCTTCGATCCCTTCAAAGTCTATGATCCCGAGACGCTCGTCGCGTCCGACCCCATCGAAATCGATGCCCCCGCGATGGTCGTGTGGAAAATCCTGACCGACATGCCGCGTTATGGCGAATGGAACCCCTTCTGCGTCTGGGCTGAATCCACGCTGGAAATGGGCGCGCCTGTTCACATGCGGCTCGTAAACTATGCCAATCCGGGCTCGCTCGCGCCCAATTGCGAATATGTCTGCGCGTTCGAACCGGGCCGCCTCCTGTCCTGGGAACTGAAGGATAGTGAAGCCTGGCCCTATCCCGCCCGCCGCGACCAGATCATTGAGGAACTGGGGCCGGACAAGTGCCGCTATCAATCGACCGATGCCTTCACAGGCCCCAACGGCATCCATGTCATGCGCTTCTGCGGTCCGTGGGTGACGCGAGCCTTCAACGACTCGGCCAAGGCACTCAAGGCGCGTGCCGAAGCGATGCACCGGGGCGAGATCAGCTGATCGAAGCGGCCGCGTGAGGGTAACATTACGCCAGATCGCGGTATTTGAGGCCGTCGCCCGCACCGGCAGCGTGGCGGGCGCGGCTGACGAGATCGGGCTCAGCCCCTCGGCGGCGAGCATGTCGCTCAAGGACTTGGAAACCCATCTGGGCGTGCAGTTGTTCGCCCGGTCGGGCCGCCGCATGCTGCTGACCGACCGGGGCCGTCCGATCCTTGAAATGGCGCGCGGCATCTTGGTGCAGGTCGCGGACCTTGAATCCCTTTCCCTGCCGGAAGAAGTGCGCGGGCGGCTGCGCATAGGCGCGGCGGTTCCCGTCGGCGACTATGTGCTGCCCGGCCTCTGCGCGGCCTTCATGCGCCTGCACCCCGGCGTCCGGGTGGAAATGCGCATCATGCCGTCCCATGAAGTGATGGAGGGCGTGCGCAACATGGCGCTGGACGTCGGCTTTGTCGGCGCGCCGGTCAACAGCAGCTATCTGGAGGCGGAACCATGGCTGCGCGACCGGCTGGTCGTGTGCGCCGCTCCGGACCACCCCCTTGCCGGACGCCGGGCAGTGCCGCTCGCGGACCTTGGCGACCAGCCATGGGCGCTGGAAAAGACCCTGTCGAGCGAACGCATCTCCTTCACCGTCGAGACGCTCAAATCCATGAACTCGCTCAACATCGTGTTCGAAGGCGAAAGCGTCGAAGCGATCAAGCGCATCGTCCGCGACGGTGCCGTCCTCGCCTGCCTCTCCAGCCTGACCGTTACGGATGAACTGGCGCGCGGCGAGCTGGTCGAGCTGCCCGTGCCGGAACTGCACTTCACCCGCATCGTAAGCCTGGTCAGCCGCCGAGACACCCAGCAGCCTCAAGCCTGCCGCGCCTTTCACGAATTTGCCCGACAATGGGGCGAGCAGATAGGCGGATCAGGAAAATAGCTTCTCCAATCGCCTATCCGTCAGTTTTTCTGACGTCATGCGTCGGAAATACGAAATGGTAGCATCGCCTCCAAAGGCCTAATCAGGTCATGCACGCCCGGTAGGTGTGTTCAAGGAGAGTGATGTGAAAGCCATGATCTGCAGCGCATTCGCGCCGGTCGAAGAGTTGCACCATGGCGATTTCCCCGAGCCTCAAGCAGGGCCGGGGGAAGTGGTGATCGACGTGGCGGCCGCCGGGGTGAATTATCCCGACGTGCTGATCGTGCAGGGCAAATATCAGACAAAGCCAGCCCTGCCTTTCGTTCCCGGCAGTGAAGCAGCGGGGCGCATCGCCGCCGTTGGACCTGACGTAAAGGGTTTCACCATCGGGGACCGCGTCATCGCCTTCACCGGCAGCGGCGCCTTTGCCGAGCAGGTGCGCGTCCCCGCGACGCAGGTCTGGCCGGTGCCCGAGGGCATCGATCTGGAGGTCGCGGCGGGCATCTCCATCACCTACGGCACCTCCTATCATGCGCTGAAGGACCGTGCCCAGTTGAAGCCCGGCGAAACGCTGCTGGTGCTGGGCGCGGGCGGCGGCGTCGGCCTGACCGCCGTCGAACTTGGCAAGCATATGGGCGCGCGCGTGATCGCTGCTGCGTCCAGCGCCGAAAAGCTCGCGCTCGCCAAGGCTCAGGGGGCGGATGACCTCATCGATTATGCGCAGGAGGATCTGCGCGAACGCATCAAGCAGCTGACCGACGGAAAGGGCGTCGATGTCGTCTATGATCCTGTGGGCGGCCCCATGAACCTGACGGCGGTGAAAAGCCTCGCATGGGGCGGCCGGTTGCTCGTCATCGGTTTTGCCGGTGGCGACATCCCCTCCATCCCCGCCAACCTGCTGCTGCTCAAGAGCGCGTCAGCGGTTGGCGTCCTTTGGGGCAACAGCGTCCGCGCCGATCCGGTCGCGCAGGGCGAAAACATGCGCCAGCTGCTCGCCTGGCTGGCGGACGGCTCGCTCAAACCCGTCATCGACACGTGCTTTGCCCTGCCTGACGCAGTGGCCGCGCTCCAACATCTCGAAAAGCGCAAGGTGAAGGGCAAGGTGCTCCTGACCCTTCAGCCTGCGTCCTGAACAGGAAATCCTTCATGTCCCAAACAGTCAGCTTCCACATCCATGGCGCGATCGCCGAAGCGGTGATCGATAATCCGCCGGTCAACGCCACCTCCGCCAGCGTGCGGCAGGGGCTTTCCGAAGCCATTCGCCAGCTGGAATCCGATCCCGCCCTCCAGGCGCTCGTCATCCGCTGCGAAGGCAAGACCTTCATCGCGGGCGCTGACATCAAGGAATTCGGCAAGCCCATGGCTGATCCCGGCCTGCCGCTGGTCATGGAAATGATGGACCATTCGACAAAGCCGATCATCGCCGCCGTCCATGGCACGGTGCTGGGCGGCGGCCTCGAAGTCGCGCTTGCCTGCCACTATCGCATCGCTGCGCCCGGCACGAAGTTCGGCTTTCCCGAAGTGAAGCTCGGCCTCATGCCCGGCGGCGGCGGCACCCAGCGCACGCCGCGTCTCGCTGGCCTTGCCACCGCGATCAAGCTGGTGACGGAGGGTAATCCGATCGGCACCGACGATGCGCTGAAGTCGAACCTCATCGATGCCGTCGTGGCTGGCGGGGACCTCGCCGCCGAAGCGCGCAGCTTCGCGGAAAAACTGGTGGCGCAAGGGAAGGGGCCACGCAGTTCCTCCACCCTACCCATGCCCGCTGACGACCCGGCCCTGTTCGAAGAAGCCCGCAAGACTGTCGCCAAGAAGATGCGCGGCCAAACCGCGCCGCTGCGCGCGTTGGAAGCCATGCGCCTCGGCTATGAACTGCCCTTCGACGAGGCGGTTCGCCAGGAACTCGCGATCTTCCGCGAATGCATGCACGGGTCGCAGTCCAAGGCGCTGCGCCACCTGTTCGCCGCCGAACGCGAAGTCGCGCGCATCCCCGGCCTCGCCCCCGACACCTTGACCCGCAACATCGAACGCATCGGCGTCATCGGCCTTGGCGTCATGGGTCGCGGCATCGTCATGGCCCTCGTCAGCGTCGGCATTCCGGTTATCGCCATCGGCCTCGACCAAGCCAATATCGACGCCGCGATGAGAGCCATCACCAAAATGTGGTCCTCCTCGGTTGCCAAGGGCAGCATGTCGCAGGAGATGATGGACAAGCGCCTCGCGCTCATCACCACCAGCGACGACCCCCGCGACCTGTCGCCAACGCAATTGGTGATCGAGGCAGTGACCGAAGATCTGGACATCAAAAAGGCCGTCTTCGCTAAGCTCGGCGAGGTTACGCCTGCCGGGACGATCCTCGCCTCCAACACCAGCTTCCTGAACATCGACACGCTGGCTGAGGCGTCGGCAAGGCCCGAAGATGTGTGCGGCATGCACTTCTTCAATCCCGCCCATGTCATGCGCCTGCTGGAAAATGTCCGCGCCGCAAAGACCGATCCCGAAGTCGTCGCGACGATTATGGCGCTGGGCAAGCGCATCGGCAAACTCCCAGTCCTGTCGGGCGTGTGCGACGGCTTCATCGTCAACCGCATGCTCTCCAAGCGCTCCCGCGAAGGCTTCTTCCTTGTAGAGGAGGGCGCAAAGCCCGCCGCCATCGATAAGGTGCTGCTGTCCTACGGCTTCCCCATGGGGCCGTTCGCGCTTGGCGACCTCGCGGGGCTTGACGTGCAGGCCGCCGCCCGCAAGGCCCGCGCCGCCAACGCGACGGAGCGCGAACTGCGCGCCGACTTCCCCGAGCAGATGGTCGCCGCCGGACGCCTCGGCCAGAAAACGGGCTCCGGCTGGTACAGCTATGACGAGAACCGCAAAGCCAGCGCCGACCCGCTGACCGACGAGATGATCGCCGCCCATGCGAAGCGCCACGGCCTCACCCTGCGCGACATTGGCGAGGATGAAATCCGCGAACGCCTGCTCTATGCCATGGTCAACGAAGGCGCGAAGCTGCTGAGCGAAGGCATCGTGCCCCGCCCGCATGAGATCGATGTGGCGCTGGTGAACGGCCTCGGCTGGCCCAGCTATACTGGCGGTCCCATGCACTGGGCCGACCAGATCGGCCTCGACAAGGTGCTTGCCACCATCGAGAAATTCCGCGCCGAGCAGGGCGACGCCTATTGGACCCCCGCGCCGCTGCTCGTCCAATATGCGGGTGAGGGCAGGGGCTTCTACGCATGAGCTACGAACCCAACGCGAAAACCGCCGATCTTCTCGCCCGCCTGCGCGCCTTCATGGACGCGCACATCTATCCCAATGAGCAGCGTTACTATGAGGAAGTCGCGACCGGCGACCGCTGGGCGCACGTCACCCTCATCGATAAGCTGAAGCCCTTGGCAAAGCAGGCGGGCCTCTGGAACCTCTTCCTGCCCGAAAGCACCCATGGCGCGGGGCTCACCAACCTCGAATACGCCCCGTTGTGCGAGGAAATGGGCCGCGTCCATTGGTGCCCCGCCGTCTTCAACTGCGCCGCGCCCGACACCGGCAACATGGAAACGCTGGAGCGCTTCGGCACGGAAGAGCATAAGGAACGCTGGCTGAAACCCATGCTGGCGGGCGAAATGCGCTCCGCCTTCGCCATGACCGAGCCTCAGGTGGCTTCGTCTGACGCCACCAATATCGAAAGCTTGATCGTCCGCGATGGCGATGACTATGTCATAAACGGGTGTAAATGGTGGATTTCCGGCATGGGCGAGGCGGACTGCGCGCTCATGATCTTCATGGGCAAGACTGATCCGTCAGCGCCCAAGCACAAGCAGCAGTCGATGATCCTGGTCCCGCGCGACACGCCCGGCATCACCGTGCTGCGGCCGATGACGGTGCTGGGCTACGACGACGCCCCCCATGGCCACATGGAAATATTGTTCGACAATGTCCGCGTGCCCGCCTCCAACATGCTGCTGGGCGAAGGGCGCGGCTTTGAAATCGCGCAGGCCCGCCTTGGCCCCGGCCGCATCCATCACTGCATGCGCATGATCGGCATGGCCGAACGCGCGCTCGAAGCCATGTGCCGCCGTGTGAAGAGCCGCGTCGCTTTCGGCAAGCCGCTCGCAGAACAGGGCGTCATCATCGAACGCATCGCCAACAGCCGCATCATGATCGATCAGGCGCGGCTGCTCACCCTCCACGCCGCGCACCGCATGGACACGGTCGGCAACAAGGTGGCGAAGGCGGACATCGCCATGATAAAGGTCGCCGCGCCCAACATGGCCTGTCAGGTCATCGACTGGGCGATGCAGGCGCATGGCGCGGCGGGCATCAGCCAGGATTTCTTCCTCGCCAGCTATTACGCCCACGCCCGCAAGATCCGCTTTGCCGATGGCCCGGACGAGGTGCATCGTCACCAGCTTGGCCGCCTCGAACTCGCCAAATATGACTGACGTCCGCACGCTCGACACGGCGCGCCTCGCCCCTTGGCTGCGCGACCATGTGCCGGGCGCGGAAGGAGCGATCAGCGCGGAGAAATTTGCAGGCGGCCAGTCCAACCCCACCTATCTCCTCTCGGTGGACGGCGAACCCCGCTTCGTCCTGCGCCGCAAGCCCGATGGCGTGCTGCTCCCCTCCGCCCACGCGATCGAGCGCGAATATCGCGTCACCGATGCGCTGAAGGACAGCGCCGTTCCCGTCGCCCGCCCGCTTGCCCTGTGCGAGGATGCGAGCATCGTCGGCACGCCCTTCTTCATCATGACCTATGCGCAGGGCCGCAACTTCTGGGACGCCCGCCTCCCCGACCTCCCACTCCCCGACCGCGCCGCCATCTATGATGAAATGAACCGCGTCCTCGCCGCGCTCCACGCGATCAACCCCGCTGCGGTCGACCTCTCGGACTATGGCAAGCCCGGCAGCTATTTCGCCCGGCAGGTCGCCCGCTGGACCAGGCAATATCGCGCCACCCAGACCCAGCAGATCGACGCGATGGAGTCCCTGATCGATTGGCTCCCCGCCAACGATCCCGGCCTCGAAGCAAGCCGGATTGTCCACGGCGACTATCGCAACGACAATATGATCTTCGCGCCCACAGAGCCCCGCATCATCGCGGTCCTCGACTGGGAACTATCCACGCTAGGCCACCCGCTCGCCGACCTTGCCCAACATTTGATGGCCTGGCGCGTACCGAAGGAAGGCTATCGCGGCCTGTCCGACGCCGACCTCCCCACGCTCGGCATCCCGTCCGAAGCGGACTATCTTGAACGCTATGCACAGCGCAGCGGCGCAGGCCCCATCGACCCCGCCCATTGGCGCTATGCCCTAGCCTTCGCCATGTTCCGCAACGCCGCCATCCGTCAGGGTGTCTATCACCGCGCGATCAGCGGCAACGCATCAAGCGAAGCCGCCGCCATCCACGGCGCCCGTGCCGGAGAAATAGCGGGCCTCGCATGGCGCATCGCCCGCGGGGAAGAGGATGCCCATCTATGACGGACAAACGGATCGACGTTGGCGGCTACCGGCTGCGCACGGTGGAGCAGGGGGAGGGGCCGCTCGTCCTCATGATCCACGGCTTCCCCGGCCTCGCGTGGTCCTGGCGTCACCAGATGGAACCGTTGGCGCAAGCCGGTTTCCGCGCCGTCGCCATCGACAGCCTCGGCTATGGCGGCAGCGACCGTCCCACCAATCCCGCCACCTATGATGCCGACCGGATGCAGGCCTACCTCACCGCCCTGCTCGACCATTATGAAGCGGAAAAGGCCGTGATCGTCGGTCAGGATTTCGGCGCGCAATATGCCTGGAACCTTGCCGTCCGCGCGCCGGATCGGGTGGCGGGCCTGATCGCCACCATCCCCTATGACTATGACATGGCCGGACGCGCCATGCTCGGCAGCGCCCCGCGCTTCCCCGCCGATGCGCCGCCCAGACCGGAGGCGTCCTCCCCCGACCGCCTCCCCAGCGAACGCTTCGCCGCCATGGCCGCCGAGCATTTTGTCCACTTCCACTATTTCATGGAAGTCGGCCCTGCCGAGCGCGAACTCGCCGACCGCGCATCCGAATTCCTCGCCCGCCTTTTCTACGCCCTGTCCTCAAAGGGCGACCTGTGGAGCTGGAAGACAGTCTCATCGGTCGGCAGCGGCTATCTAGACGTCCTGCCGCCCGCGCCGCCGCTTCCTTGGCCTTGGCTCACCAAGGCAGAGTTCGACCGCTTCGTCAGCGAATATATCGATGCCGACCCGCTGCTGCGTTTCATCGGGGGCCTCAACAGCTACCGCACCGCTGACGTGAACTGGCGCATTGGCGAAAAATGGGCTGACCATGATGTCGAAACGCCCACCCTGTTCCTCTATGGCGAAAAAGACCCGTCCTTCGGCTTCTTCACCGATTGGGAAGCGCGGTTACGCAAGCGCGTCCCCGGCCTCCGCGACATCATCGCCATCCCCGAAGCAGGCCATTTCGTGCAGCAGGAACAGCCCGCCGCCTTCAACAAGGCGTTGCTCAACTTCGCCCGATCGGTGACGCAATGACCGCACGCTGGCCCATCGGCGGTCATCTCGGCCTCAGCTCGCCCGACCGGCCGATGCTCGCGCATCTCGGCCGGTCCACCAACTCGCTCGACCAGATTGACACGCTTGCCGATCATGGCTTTCGCGGCGTGCAGGACCTGTTCCTGATGCTGCGGCCGGAGGCTGAGCAAGTCGCGATGGCCGATCGGATGGCGAGCCGCGGTCTTGTCCTGTCCAGCTTCAGCGACCTTAAATATTGGAACCAGCCGGTCTGGAGCGCCGAGGATGAAGCAGGCCTCGAACATCTGCGCAGCAACGTGGAACTGAGCGTCGAAATTGCCGCCCGCTTCAACGGCGGCAGCGTCGTCTGCGTGGCTGGCCTCGACAATCTGCGCCCGCGCGAAGCGCAGCTCCGAGCAATGACCGAAAACCTGAAGCGCTATGCCGAACAGGCCGCGCGCAGCGGATTGACGCTGCTCATCGAACCCATCGCCGCCAGCCGCATTCCCGGCCTCCTGCTCGACCGGCTGGAGGACGCGGCCGAGATGGTCCGCGCCGTCGCAATGCCCTCGGTCCGGCTGCTGTTCGACACTGGCCATGTCGCGATGATGGGCCATGATGTGCCCTCATCCTTCGCCGCCTGCGCGCAGCAGACCGGCCTTATCCAGTTCGCCGACATACCCGATCGCGTCGATCCCGGCCTTGGCGAACTAGATTGGCCCGCGATCCTTCAAGCCATTGGCGGCTATGACGGCATGATCGAGCTTGAGTTCGAACCGGTGGATGTGAGCGCGACGGGCGAAACCCAGATGCTCGACCGCCTGAAAGCCTTTGGCATCTTCTGACCGGCGGCCAGTACCAATGTCCTGATATGTTCCTGATGACGCATTCTGCTCCATCGCGACAATAGGCCCCCGATCACCGATTTGGTAAAAGGCGGCAACGAAGATCAGGAGATTCTGCCTCGATGAGAGTGGTTGCCAATCTAGCCCAATGTCAGGGGCACGCCCGATGCGAAGACCTGTGCCCGGAGGTGTTTTCCACCGACGCGATCGAGGGCAAAGTCGTCATAGAACAGCCCGAATTTCCCCCGGAGCTTGAGGAAAAAGTGCGGCTCGCCGTGCGCAATTGCCCCGAAGGCGCGCTCCGCATCGCGAAGGGTACGGTGGCATGACCGTCACCTATTATCCCGCCGCGCCAACCCATGTCCCTGAAGACCTGATCCTGGATTTCGACTTTTTCGACATGCCTGCCGACGTGTCTGATCCTGTGCAGATCTGGCACGGCCTTATCCAAAAAGGTGCGCCGCCCATTTTCTACACCCCGCGCAATGGCGGCCATTGGGTGTTCCTGCGCTATGCCGACATTGCCGAAGCCTATCGCAATCACGAGATTTTCTCGACGCACAAGGCGCAGATTCCCCCGCTCGAACCCTATCCGGTTCTTCAGCCCAATGGCGTTGATCCGCCACAGCATGACGTTTTCCGCAAGCTGCTTGCGCCCATGTTCACGCCGCTCGCCGTTCGCCGCATGACCGATGGACTGCAAAGCCGCGCCGAACGCCTGATCTCGGGTTTCGCCGGGAAGGGCGGGTGCGACTTCGTGCACGACTATGCCGCCAAATTCCCGACCGGCACGTTCCTTGAACTGTTCGGCCTGCCCGAAGAGCGCCTGCCGGAATTCCTGCGCATCTCCGACACCTTCTTCCGCAGCACCGACCCAGACATCAGGGCGGCAAACCTGCTGGAAATCTATGACGTGCTGGAGGAATTGTTCAGGGAGAAGGAGCGAAATCCCGGCACCGACATAGCCTCCACCGTGGTCCAGTCACGGGATGCGGATGGCAATCCCTTCCCCTGGACCGACATCATCAACTGCGGCTTCCTGCTCTTCGTCGCGGGGCTGGATACGGTCACGAACACCATGACCTATGTCTGGCGCTACCTCGCGACGTCGGCCGACGCGCGGCAGAAATTCCGCGACCGGCTGGACGATCCATCCGCATTCCTCCTCGCGATCGAGGAGCTGATGCGGATCAACGCGGTCTCCAACATCTATCGCCGCGTCACCCATGATTGCGAGTTCAAGGGCGTGCAGTTCCGCCGCAATGATCGCGTAGTCCTGCCCAACACAGTGGCGAACCGCGACCCGCGCACGTTCAGCGACCCACAGACGATCGACCTCGATCGCAAGGTCAACAATCACGTGACCTTCGGACTAGGACCGCACCGTTGCATCGGATCGCACCTCGCCAAGCGAGAGATCATGATCTCGCTACAAGAATGGCTGCGGCAGATCCCCGAATTCGAACTGGACCCCGATCAAGACGCGGAGTCCGTCTTTGGCGGCCCGGTCATGGGCTTCACCTCGCTCAAACTGCGCTGGTAGCAAGGGAGCGGAGGGTTTCGCGAGAAGCCCTCCGCGCCCTCACTCCATCAAAGCCGCCGACCGCTGCCGATATTCGCGCGGAGACAAACCCGTCGCCCGGCGAAAGGCACGGGCAAAGCTGTTGCCGTGGGAAAATCCCGCCTGCTCGGCCACCTGCTTCATCGGCACATCGCCGCGCGCCAGCAGCAGCTTCGACTGCTCGATGCGGTAGGTTTCGATATAGTCTGAAATGGTCTTGCCGGTCAGCGCCAGGAACTGCCGGTGCAAATGCCGCGTGCTGATCCCGCACAGGGCAGCCAGTTCAGAAACGCCGGGCATCGGCGCGCCCGCCTCTATCCGCTCGCGGATACGGCGGAATTGCCAAGGGGCCAGGCGGCTGGCCGTCGCCGCGCCCGCGGCCTGATGGAACACGCGGCCCAGCTCCACCCGCACCAGCTGGAACAGCGCCTCCATCGCCTCGGCGGACCGGTCCAGCGGATTGATCAATTCACGATGGGCCAGCCGCATCAAACTGCGCAGCGCCTCGTTACGAATATTCAGCAGCCCCTGCAGGAACGACAGTGAAGGCTCGCCCGCGCCAATGATCGCCGCGCCATGCTGCTCGTCGAAAAGGCATCGGATCACGCGGATCTGCCTGCCTTCCGATCGCCCGCCGATCGCCACGCCCGGATGACGGACAAACAACGCTCCCATGAAGCAGCGGCGTTCAGGATCGATATCCGGGAAGTAAGCCGACGCGTCGGCCGCCATCGGAGGCAGCGACATTTCCAGCATCAGCTGCTGCTGCGTCTGCTCGAAACTCACCATGTCGGGCCAATGCCATTCCACCAGCTCGAAGCGTCCGCCGGACACTGGGCAGGAGGTGATGACCGTGGCGGTGAAGTCGATTTCACTCATTGTTGGTTCGTAGAACCTCCACCGGCCAGATTGAACCCTGTTCGTATCGAGACATCTTCAACACAGGCGGCCCCAAGAAGCGTTGTTGGTTCAAGACCACCTTTCCCCCGTTCGCCCTGAGCTTGTCGAAGGGCTCTACTTCTTTAAAGAAGAGGGCTTCGACAAGCTCAGCCCGAACGGAGGTTGAGTATGTACCGCCCCTACCGCATCAACGCCCGCCAGGCACCCGGCGGCCGCCCCGTCTCGCGCCGGAACGCTGCCGTAAAGGATGGAGCCCCCGCATAGCCCAACGCCCGCGCAACCTCCTCGATCGACCCCTTGTCCTCCGTCAGCATCGCCTTGGCCCGGTCGATACGCCGCCGCCGGATCGCCGCGCCGGGACTAATCCCCGTCGAGTGATGGAAACAGCGGATGAAATGATCCCGGCTGATCCCACACCGCTCCGCCATCGCATCGATCGAGGGTGCATCACCAGGCGCGTCGATCATCGCCAGCGCGATGCGCAGCGCTCGCGCGGAAAGCCCGCCCCGCCGCCGCCCCGCGCGCTCCGCCGCTTGGGTAAGAACCCGCCGCAGGTCGAGCAGGATCAGCCGCACCAAAGCCTCCCCGACATCGGCGCTGTCACCGCCGGGATGCTCCACCTCCGCCGCCAGCCGCAGCATCGCCTCCTCGATCGGCGGCGCGTGCATGTCGAAACAGGCGCTGAGCGTCGCATCGTCAAAACCGATCCCCACCAGCGCCGGGGCAATCCGCTCATCCTCAAAGCGGATGCGGATGGTATCGAAAGCGCCTTGCGCCACGTGAAACTCCATCGGCACGCCAGCCGGGCGCAACGCCAGCGCTCCCATGCGCGCAAACGGACGGCGCGGATCGCCCGCCTTCCGCCCCTCCGACCCGGTCAGCAGCCGCGACAGCCCCAGCATCAGGACCGACTGCGCCTCGACCATCTGCACGGTTTCTTCCCGCACTTCGGGATAGGCGCAAATCTCGACCACCGCTCCATCCAGCCGCGCCGATCGCCGCACAATGTCGGCGCTCTCCCGCGCCTGCCGGATCGAAATGGCATCCATGGGCACCGCTTATCACATAGCGCGAAATATTACGAGATCATGCGACAATCATGCGCTTTCACTCCAGCGAACCTTGCGCACCCGCCCCGGCCGCATAGCAATATGGTCAAGGAGAGTGCCCCCATGAATCGCCCGACCGGACCCATCACGCCCGCCGCCGATCCGATCGCTCAGGAAGAAGCGCGCTGGCAGCAGGAAACGCGCGGCCCCGCCATAAGCGAACGCCTAGAACGCCGCGACCCATTCGTGACGCAGGCGCTCAAATGGCCGATCAAGCCCCTCTACACGCCCGCTGACCTTGACGCGGTCGGCTTCGATTACAGCGCAGATCTCGGCTTCCCCGGCGAATACCCCTACACCCGTTCGACCCGCCCCAACGGCCACCGCACCGATTTCTGGACGATGACCCAGGTCACCGGCTTCGGCAAGGGCGAGGATTGGGCAAAGCGCGCCCGCTACATGCTGGACCAAGGCCTCTCCGGCCTGATCCTCGAATATGACCTTGCGACCACCAACGGCTATGACAGCGACGATCCCATCGTGGAGGGCGAAGTCGGCCGGGCAGGGATGGCGCTCGATAGCCTGGAAGACCTGGAAAAGGCCTTCGATCTCCCCTTCGACGAGCTCAAATATCTGATGAGCGTCTGCAATGCGCCGCAACCGGTGAACCTCGCCATGATTATCGCCGCGCTGGAAAAGAAGGGCATCGACCCGAAGGACTTCGTCCTCCACATCGTGAACGGCATCCTGATCGAATATACCTGCGTCGGCCGCTACATTTACCCGCCTGAACATGGGCTCCGGATCGCGACGGACTGCATCGAATATATCATCCGCAACCACCCCAATTGGGCGCCGATCTCGATCATCTCCGCCCAGCTCCAGCCCGCCAAGGCGAACCCGGTGCAGGAGATCGCCTATTCGCTCGCCATCGCCTGCGCCTATATCGACGCTGTGCTGGAGCGCGGGCTCGATATCGACACGGTCGCGCCCTACATCAATCACTTCGTCGTCAATGTGGACATGGATTTCTTCGAAGGCGTCTGTAAGCTGCGCGCCTTCCGCAAATGCTGGGCGCGGCTGATGAAGGAGCGTTACGGCGCGACAAAGCCCGAAGCGCTCAAGATCCGCATGATGACGTCGCCCACCACCATCGCGCTGACGCTCCAACAACCGCTCAACAATATCGCCCGCCTTGGCATCATGGCCACCGCTTGCGCGCTGGGCGGGGCAGGGGAGGCGATGACCACACCGCTTTATGACGAAGCCCACGCCCTGCCAGCCGAAAACGCCATCCGCGTAGGTGCGGCGATCCAGCACATCGTCGCGCATGAAACCGGCGTTGCCGAGACGATCGACCCACTGGCAGGCTCCTATTATGTAGAGACGCTGACCAAGCAGATGGAGGACGCCGCCTTCGCCGAGATGGAGAAGGTCTTCGCCATGGGCGGCGCGCTGAAAGCCATCGAAACCGGCTATATCCAGCGCGCGCTCGGCCGCGAGCAATATGAGCGCAACAAGGACATTGAGGAAGGCCGCCGCAAGTGGGTCGGCGTCAACCACCTCGCCCGCGAAGATGAAGAGCGCGAGATCGAAATCTTCCGCCTCGACGAAGCGATGGAGGAGGAGCAAATCCGCAAGGTTCGGGACCTCCGCGCCCGCCGCGACCAGCCCGCCGTCGATGCCGCCCTCGAAAAGGTGCGCGAGGCCGCCCGCACCGGCGCGAACATGGTGCCGCCCTGCCTGGAGGCGGTGAAGCTCTACGCCACGCATGGAGAAATCTGCAACGCGATGCGCGACGTCTTCGGCGTCCACAGCGCCGACAGCCAGCTGATGGGAATCTGACCAGCATGACCACATTCAAGCGCCCCTTGCGCGTCCTGCTTGCCAAGCTCGGCATGGATACCCACACCGTCGGGGTCACCGTCATCGGCCACGCCCTGCGCGAAGCGGGGATGGAGGTGATCTTCACCGGCCTCAAGCAAACCCCGGAAATGGTCTGCGCCGCCGCGGTGCAGGAGGATGTGGACGTCGTCGGCATCTCCACCCTGTCGGCGGGCCACACGCGCAGCCTGCCCAAGCTCGCCCGCCTGCTCCGCGAAGCAGGCGCTGGCGACAAGCTGCTCGTCGCGGGCGGCGTCATTCCCGAAGAGGATAAGCCGATCCTCGAACAAGCAGGCGTTGATCGCATCTTCACCATGGGTTCCGACACGCGCGACATCGTGGCCTATCTCCAGGGCTGGTGGGCGGAGCGGCTGGCGGAGGACGCCGCCTGATGATGCAAAACGCGGCGAACGTCGCGAACCGCCTTCTCGCCGGGGAAGTGGCGGCAGGCGCGCGCGCCATCCGCTGGCTGGATGACCGCGACCCGCGCGGCGCGGAAGCGCTCGCCGCCATCTACCCGCACACCGGCCGCGCCCAGGTGGTCGGCGTCACCGGCCCGCCCGGCGCTGGCAAGTCCACCCTCACCGACACGCTCGTCGCCGAATGGCGCAAACGCGGCCAGCGCGTCGCTGTCATCGCCGTCGATCCGTCCAGCCCCTTCACCGGTGGCGCAATCCTTGGCGATCGCGTCCGCATGAGCCGCCACGCGCTCGACCCCGGCGTCTTCATCCGCTCGCTCGGCACGCGGGGTCAGGCGGGCGGCCTGTCCCGCTCCACCCATGACGCCTGCCTCGTTTTCGATGCCATGGGCTATGACATCATCCTCGTGGAAACCGTGGGCGTGGGACAGGATGAGATCGACGTCGTAAACCTCGCCCACACGACCGTCATCGTCGCGGTGCCCGGCCTTGGCGACGAGATTCAGGCGGTGAAGGCGGGCCTCATGGAGGCAGGCGACATCTTCGTCGTCAATAAGGCCGACCGGGACGGCTATGACGCCACCCACCGCCAGATGGAGCTGATGCTCCACCTTCGCGCGCAAACCGTCACGGACCAGCGCTGGAACGTGCCCCTGCTGCGCGCCGTCGCCGCGAAAGGGGAGGGGGCCGACGCCATCGTCGATGCGATCGCCGCCCATCGCGCCTATCTGGACGACCATGGCGACTTCACCGGCCGCAGCCGCCTGCGCGCCCGCGAACAGGTCCTCTCGCTGGTACGCGATGCACTTGCATCCCGCGCGATGGCCCTGTGTGGCGAGACCATACTCGATCAGGTCGAAACGCGGCAGCTTGATCCCTACGCCGCCGCAGAGCAAATCGTCGCCGTCCTTTCCGCAAAGAGTGCCGCCGCATGACCAAGTCCATCTGCGCTCTGGCCCACAAACCGGGCACCACTCTTGAAGATTTCCAGCGTTACTATGAGGAAAATCACGCTCCACTGGCGATCAGCTATTTCCCCTTCTCTGCCTACGCCCGCAACCACGTCACAGGAGCGCAGTTATTCCGCTGGGACACGATCAGCGAATTCTGGGCCGACGATATAGACGCAGCGGCGGCACTCATGACGGGGCCAGTGGGAAAGATCATGGCGGCTGATGAGGAACGCTTCATGAATCGCCCCCTCATCGCCTCGGCTGGGGTCGAAGAAGTCATCCTTTCCGCCGGAGACCCCGCCGGGACCGACGGCCGCCGAACCGCCTTGCTCGTTCAGAACGCCTCCGAAGGCGTCGATCTGCGCTCAACGGTGATCGAGTGGGCGGAGGGATACGCCAAAGACATGCCCGGCGTTTCGATCGACTTTATCAGCAACTGGACCGACCTCGCCTTTCCGGCGAAGGCCGTCCTGTGGCTGCCGGGATGGCAAGCCCAGGCCGCCATTCCGTACGGTCTTTCCACTCAAACGCTGCTGCTCCGCCATGTCGCAACTTCGCCTTCGCAGTTGCTGGGCGGCCATTCCGCCTCTCGCTAGGCGCCAGGATTGCCAGAGTGCAAATGTGCAACAGCGTAGATATAAACGTCAGATAATACGCAGATTGACGCGATCATCCTTGATGTAAGCGATAATTGCGACTAACGGAGCTGCATCGGACATGTTTATCCATGTTCGGGGTCAACAGGCGCTTTTTCCCGTGTAGCGCATGTACATAACGATAAAGACCGGGACTGTTGACTAAGAGCAGCATGTGTTGGGAGGATATATGAAATCCATATTGCTTGCGGGCGTTACCGCAATTTTGGTGCCTTTTTCGGTTTCAGCGAACGCTCAGGAACAAAACGCCGCGCAGGAGCCTTCGACGAGCCTGGGCGACATTGTCGTGACCGCACGTCGTTCCGCTGAAACGTTGCAGGACGTTCCCGTAGCTGTGACCGCGCTCAGCGGCGACTTCATCGAACGGCAGAACATCTCCGATCCGACCGATGTGCCGAACTTCGCGCCAAACATCACGATCGAACAGCAGCCGTCCAGCCTTTCGGCCGCGACCATCTACATTCGCGGTATCGGCAACAACGAACCTTCGGCCGTTTCGGAACAGGGCGTGGGCGTTTATCTTGACGGCGTTTACCTCGCCCGTGCGGCTGGTGCCGTGTTCGACCTTATCGACCTTGAGCGCATCGAAGTGTTGCGCGGTCCTCAGGGCACGCTGTTCGGCCGCAACACCATCGGTGGCGCGCTACAGCTGATCACGAAGAAGCCCGCCAACGACATGCATGTCACGGCCAAGGCTGGCTACGGCCGCTTCAACGAATGGTATGCCCGCGCGCGGCTCGATACCGGCTACATCCTGGGCGACGTCCTCAAGGCGTCGATCGCCTATCAGCATCGTCAGGGCGATGGCTATGTGAACAACACGCTGACCCCGGCTTCGCAGGACCCCGGTTCACTGAACGCGGACTCGGTCGCCATCGGTTTGCAGGCAGACCTTGGTGACCTCACGGTCAATTATAATTTCGACTATGACAATCGTAAGGGCACGCCTGCCTTCTTCCAGATCGTCGCTACCACGCCGCTGGCGCAGGACTATTATTCGCAGTCGCCCAACTATGGCGGCGCGCCTTTCCTCGTCAGCCCGGATCGTCAGGGCACGGTCCAGCAGGCGGGCTTCACCGACCGCAACGGCAATTTCCGCTACGGCAGCAAGACGCGCGTTCAGGGCCATGGGTTGACGCTCAGCTATGAAGCGACGCCTGAGCTTACGGTCAAGTCGATCACCGGCTACCGGAAGTTCTTCCAGGACACGATCCTGAACCTCTCGGGTAATGGCGTGCTGCGCGGGCCAGTGATCGACTTCAACTCGCCTACATTTGTATCTGTGCAGGATGTGGTTCCCTACACCGGCAACAACGCGCCTCAGAAGCAGTGGCAGTTCAGCCAGGAGTTCCAGGCGCTCGGCAAGGTCGGTGATTTCAGCTACCTGCTCGGCATGTATTATTTCTACGAAAAATCGTCGGAATATAACAACCAGGCACTGACCATCGTGACGCCTATCGCCGGTCTGCCTTTCCTTGGCTTTGATCAGCCAACGACTGACGCTATCGCGGCGGCCAATCCCGGCCTCACAAACGTCGGTCTGAACCTCAACCCCGTTCAGGCGTTCGGCGGCACGTCGCAGTCCATGGCCGTGTTCGGTCAGGTAAGCTGGAAGCCGTCCTCGCTCGACGATAAACTGGAAGTCACGCTGGGCGGCCGTCATACCGCCGATGACAAGACCATCTATCTGGCAGGTGACGTCTTCCCCGTGCAGCGTGGCCGCCGCAGCTTCGACAACTTCTCCTGGCTGGCGTCGGTCAGCTATGAGGTGATGGACGATGTCATGGTCTATGGCCGCGTATCGACCGGTTATCGCTCGGGCGGCATCAACCCGCGCGGCGGCAGCATCAACGGCTTCGACCCGGAAAAGGCGACTTCATATGAAGCTGGTGTCAAATCGCAGTGGTTCGACAATCGCCTGCGCCTGAACGTCGCTGGCTACATCACCGACTATAACGACCTTCAGG
Organism: Sphingobium sp. TomTYG46; assembly: GCF_055396345.1. Classification (NCBI taxonomy): domain Bacteria; kingdom Pseudomonadati; phylum Pseudomonadota; class Alphaproteobacteria; order Sphingomonadales; family Sphingobiaceae; genus Sphingobium; species Sphingobium sp. TomTYG46. The sequence goes on along the minus strand of NZ_AP027325.1, from coordinate 570,916 downwards.
TCCAGCAATTCGCCGCGGGCAGCGGTGGCGCCACCTCGCTGATCGTCAACGCGGGCAAGGTGCGTCTGTCGGGCTTTGAAGCGGAACTGACGGCTGTGCCGTTCAGCGGTTTCCAGATCGACGGCTCGGTCGGTTATGTGAAGCATGACTACAAAACCTTCCTCTTCCGCGATCCGGGCACCAACACGGTGGTGGACGTCGCTGACGAGGCACGGCCGCTGTACACGCCAAAGTGGAACGTCCATGTCGGCGCTGAATATTCGCACCCGATCGGCGGCGGTGACACGCTCGTCCGTCTGCGCGGCGACTATTCCTACCGCACGAAGATCTACTTCAACGCGCTCGACAACACCGCGCCGTTCAACGAACAGATCGTCTCGCCCAGCCAGACCAACGTAAAGGCGCGCCTGTCTGTCGAAGGCTTCGATCTGGGCGGCGGCAAGCTCGACGTGGGCATCTGGGGCGACAATCTGTTGAACCAGAAGCGGCTGGTCTACGGCATCGACTTCGGTGCTCTGGGCTTCGCAGGCGCGACGTTCAACAAGCCGACCTCCTACGGCGTGGATGCCAAGATCGCCTTCTGATCACGGCAATCCCCTGAAACGCGAACGGCGGCTCTCCACCGAGAGCCGCCGTTTTCGTTCGCGCTGATCCTTGGAACGCCCTCGGCAGGGTGGCGACCTTCCCCCCTAACTAATGGTCGATCCACCATCCACCGCGATGCACTGACCACTGATCCACTCGCCATCCCGGCTCGCCAGCAACGCGACCATCGCCGCGATATCTTCCACCAGCCCAAGGCGCGGAGACCGTCCTTCCTCCAGCACCTGCTGCTGAAAATCCGTCGGCATCGTGGCGCGAAGCTCTGGCGTGATCACCAACCCTGGCATGATGGCATTGGCGCGAATGCCCTGCTTGCCCCAGCCGCTGGCGACATGGCGCACCAGCGCGTTGATCCCGGCCTTCGCCATCGCATAGCAGGGGCGCACCGGCTCCCCGGCGATCGCCGCGCCCGATGAGGTATAGATCATGGCCCCGCCGCCGCGCTCAAGCAGCTTGGGCAGGGCATGGCGGGTGATCCGCATCATGCCCTTCAGATTGACGTCCAATGTGCGCTCCATCACCTCTTCGGTCACGGTCAGCGCATCGGTGTCGGAAAACAGGATTTGCAGGTCGGCGAAATTGGCATGCACCGCGTCGATCCCGCCATAGGTCCTTGCCGCCATATCGATCAGCGCCGCAATCGATGCGTCATCGGTCGCATCGAACGCGCATCCGGTGGCGCGGCTGCCCATCGCGGCGATCTCGTCGACCAGGCTGTCGATCTTGTCCTTGTGACTGCCGGGCGCTGCGACGATCAGCGTCGCGCCCTCCGCCGCCAGCCGCAACGCGGTCCCCCGCCCGATGCCGGTGGACGCGCCCGCCACGACGACGACCTTGTCCACCAGACGGCGGCAACCCATGGCCAGATCCACGCTCATCCTGTCTCTCCTATTTTATTCCTGTCCGTAATGAATTTTCTCAGCGGCTGTTCATCCCCTGCCACCCAAGCCCCAGAGATTTCTGAACATTGATAAAACTCACGGTCAGTCCTGCCGCCGCCTGCACCCTTGCCTGCGAAGCCGCCAAAACCAGACGCCGTTGCTTCAAATAGTCTATTCCTGAAATCGTCCCGGCCTGACTCCGCTGCCGCGCAAGCTCTGCTCCCATCGCCGCCTGCCGTTCGGCCCGCGCCAGATCGGCCAGGCTCTCCCGCTGCCGCTGAAACCGCGCCAGCGAACCCTCGGCATCCTGCAACGCTGTCAGCACCGCCGCGCGGTAATCCGCCGCCGCCTCATCCCGCTGCGCTTCCGCCGCATCGATCCGCGCGCGCGCTTTTCCGAAATCGAGGAAAGACCAACTGATGCGCGGCACCGCCGCCACCGTGAATTTGTCCAGATCGACCAGATCCTCCGGCGCCGATCCGCCAAGCCCGATAAGCCCCAGGAAACTGATGTGCGGAAAGCGCGCCGCATCCGCCACGCCGATCCGTGCCGTCTGGGCGGCCAGCTTGCGTTCTGCCGCGCGTATATCGGGGCGGCGCTGCAACAAAGCCGCCGGATCACTCACCGTGACCTCCGCAGGGGGCAGCGGCAAAGCAGCCGACGGGTCGAGCAAGCCGTCCAGCGTCCCCGGAACAGCGCCGGTCAGCACCGCCAGCTTGTCCTTCAACGCGTCGATCTCGGCCCGCATCGGCGCCAACTGCGCGCGCGCGCGATCCCGGTCGGACTCCTGTTGCAGCAGTTCGCCTCGCGCAATCGTCCCCCGTTCAAAACGTTGCCGGGTGAGGGCGACCTCCTCATCCTGCAACGCCAACGCCTCGACACCCAGAGACAGGCGCTGCTGCCGATCGCGCAGCTCGACATAGCTTTGCGCAACCTCCGCCGACAGGCTGACGCGGGAATCGTCCAGCCTTGCCTCGCTCGCCGCGACATCGGCGCGCGTCGCCTCGATAGCCCGGCGGCCGCCGCCGAAGAGATCCAGCTCCCAACTCGCATCGAAACCGACATTGTACAGGTCGAGCGTGGTGGCGCTCCCATCCTCCGACTGTCCGGGCAAGCGCGCCTTGGCATAGATGACTGAGCCGTTGACCGTCGGCAGCTCTTCCGCCCTCTTTTGGCGCAGAGCCGCGCGCGCCTGCCGGATGCGCGCCGCTGCCGCGTCCAGGCGCGGGTTCCCGGCCAATGCCTGATCCATCAACTGGTTCAGAACCGGATCGCCAAGGCTCGTCCACCATGGCGCGGCCGCTTCCACTGGCGCGGCCCCCGCATCTCCCCGGACGAAATGCGGCGGTGGGGCAGGGGCCACGTCCGCAGGGCCGCGATAATCGGGGCCAACGGTGCAGGCCGTGGTCAGGAGCAAGGCAAAGGCAAAGGCGGATCGGTTACGCATCGACAATCTCAATGGGCGGCCACTGGCTCAGCATGCTGTGGCAGCGGGCGGAGGAAAAAGACGAGCGGCGCGGTGCACAGGATGGCGATGATCAGCATCCAGAACAGGTCGATAAAGGCCATGGTGAGCGCCTGCGTCTGAATGCCCTGTTCGATCACGCGCAATGCCGCATCCCGGCCGCCCAGCGCGAGTGCCTGCACATCGACATAATGTTGAAGGTCAAGGCCATTGGCCGCGAGATTCTCCTCCATCCTGCGCGCATGAAGCCACAGCCGTTGGTCCTGCACCACCGCGATCCCCGCCAGCGCGAAGGAGCCGCCCAGATTGCGCGCGGCGTTGTAGAGACCCGACGCGTCCGCAGCCAAAGACATGGGCACGGAACGGATTGCCGCCTGGTTCAGGAACATCATGACGCAAATGGTGCCGACGCCGCGCATCAACTGGGAATCGACGAAATCGGCGCCCGTGGACGCCGACGTCAACGATGTTTCCATATAGGTGCTCAGGATCAGCAGGACCAATCCGATCAGGACCGAAAGATGGATCGGTATGGTGCGGATCGCCCATGGCATGAACGGCATCATGAGCACCATCGGTATCCCCGACAGCAGCACGATCTGCCCCGACTGAAGCGCATTATAGCCTGCGATCAGCGTAAGGAATTGGGGGATCACATAGGATGTGCCGTAAATCACCATGCCGATCATCATCGCCATGATGAACACCGCGCCAAACTGCCGGTCCAGCAACAGGCGCAACCGGATCACGGGCCGTTTGGCCAGCAGCTGCCCGGCCAGCAGCATGGCGAACCCGGACACAGCCGTGATGGTCAGCCATATGATCGTTGATGACTCGAACCATTGCTCCCGCTCGCCCTCCTCCAGCACGACGGTAAGCCCGCCCAGCCCCAGGATAAGGCCGAACACGCCCAGCCAGTCCGCTTCACCGATAAGGTCGAAACGCGGCCGCTCATGGGGAAGCGCGACCAGCAGCAGAAGCAGCAGAGCGATCCCGACCGGCAGGTTGAGGAAGAAGGCATAATGCCAACTGATATTCTCGGTCAGCCAGCCCCCCAGCACCGGCCCCATGATAGGCCCCAGGATCGCGGTCGCCCCGAACAGGGAATTACCCACAGGCTGCTGATGACGCGGCAGTCGCGTCGCGATGATGGTCATCGCCGTGGGGATCAGCGCCCCGCCCGTAATGCCCTGACCGATCCGCCCGCCGATCATGACGGGCAATGTCTGCGCCATGCCGCAGATCATCGAAAATCCCACGAAACCCACGGTAGCGATCAGCAGGAAGTTGCGCAGCCCCAGAAGCCGCTGCAACCAGCCCGCCAAGGGTATGATGATGATTTCCGCGACGATGAACGACGTCGCGATCCAGGTTCCTTCGGTCCCGCTCGCGCCGATTTCGCCCTGTATGATCGGCAGGGCGGAATTGACGATGGAAATGTCGAGCATCGCCATCATCGCACCCAGCGTGCCAGCCGCCACCGCGAGCCAGTCCGCGACGCTTGCGCGCTCGGCTGTCTCAGGCTGGCCTGCGGTCACTTGCGGGCTTCCGGCCGGACCTGCTTGCTATTTTTCAGCCGTTCCAGCTCCTCGCGGGCCGATCGGGTATCCACCGAAACCTCAACCGACATGCCGGGCAGCAACAGCTTCTTGATCGACGGGTCGGCATCTATGGCGATGCGCACAGGCACGCGCTGCACGATCTTGGTGAAGTTGCCCGTCGCATTTTGCGGAGGCAGCAGCGAAAATTGCGCTCCGGTGCCAGGCGCAAGGCTGGCAACATGGCCATGCAGCGTCACCCCCGGCAGAGCGTCCACATCGATCTCCGCCGGTTGCCCCTGACGCATCAGCCCCAGCTGCGTTTCCTTGAAATTCGCTTCCAGATAAAGCTGCTCCACCGGCACGACCGACATCAGGCGCAGGCCAGGCTGGACGAACTGGCCGATGCGCGCCGAAAGATCGCCCACCCGCCCCGCCACGCTGGCGCGTATCACCATGTCCCGGACGTTGCGCTGCGCCGCGTCCAGCTGAGCACGAGCGCTCTGACCTTGCGCTTTCGCCTGGGCGATCTGGGCGCGCAGGCTGCCGATCCGCCGCTCCGCGCCCTGCGTCGATGCTTTTTGCGCCGCCACATCCTGCGCCGCCTGAGCAGCCTGGGTGCGAAGCGTCGCCAGCTTTTCTGCGGGTTCCGCGCCACTCGCCGCGAGCGGACTGTATCGCGCAACTTCGGCCGCTGCGTACCGCGCCTTCGTCTGCGCCGCCGCCAGCATCGCGCGCGCCTGCTCGATCGCCGCTTCCTGTTCCCCGATCAGCGCTTCCGCATTGGCGGCGTTCGCCTGCGCCAGGTTGATCTGCGCCTTACCCTGCGCCGCCTGCGCCGGATAATCGGGCGCTTCTATCCGCAGCAATGGCTGACCGGGCTTCACATCCTGATTTTCATGGACCAGCACTTCACTGACGTAACCGGACACCCGCGCTGAAACGGTGACGCTGTCGGCCTGCAAATAGGCGTCCTGGGTGCTTTGCTGATATTTGCCGTACAGCTGGTAACGGGCAAACCAGAACGCACCAGCTATAAGAATGACCACGGCCGTAATGCCCAGAACAAGGCCCAGCCTCCGCCGCTTCGGGCGGCTTGCCCCTTCGTCAATCGCATCGTCGGGGAGGGGCTCTGCATCGACCGCATCGGCCAACGACCCCTTTGGCTCTGTCATGGAAATCCTACTGTCTGGGCTTCGAAGCGATGACTTAAAGTTTGCCGCAGGCGGAAGGCAAGTTTTTTCCGACGCGGAATCGGAAATGAAATTATGTCAGCAGAAGGATGACGCTGAATCCCACTAGCGCGGACAGGCCGCTGGCCAGGCACAGCAATCGAAATGGACAGAGCAGAAATACCGAGCTGTCAGGTTCCATCCTCTTCCCCATTTTCTTTGGCGGGGTTGCATGGATTATAGGCGATCTACGCCCCGTCGCCAAATGATTTGGACGGTCGGCAGTTGCCCTGTCGCGAAAATGGCAGACGGGCTCTTTTGCGCTTTCCTTACCGGCGGGATGGGGGCTATCCCGCATAGTGATAATATGCGCGTAACCGCCCCCTAATGGAGAGATAGATGTCGCAGCCATTGCTCGACCGGATTGCACTACATGATCTGGTCATGCGCTACTGCCGTGGATGTGATCGCCGCGACTTCGCCCTGGTGCGAACGCTGTATCATGATGACGCGATCGACGATCACGGGGCAATGTTTCAGGGAGGTCCGGACGACTTCGTTGCCTGGCTGCCCGAAATCACCGCGCATTGGGACCTCACTCGCCACAATATTACGAACAGCTTGTTCGTCATTGATGGCGACCATGCCGAAGGTGAACATTATGTGGAGGCATGGCACCGGACCCACGGGCCGGGCGCAAAGCTGTTCATCGCCCTTGGCCGCTATCTCGATCGATATGAACGGCGGGATGGCGAATGGAAATTCACATATCGCAGCCTGGTGTTCGATCATGGATCGATCGTGCCCGTTGATGAAGAGGCTTTTGAACGCATGAGCAAGGACGCACCCAATGGCCGCGCGGGTCGGGATGATCCGTCCTTCCGATATCCCCTGCTGGCGGGGTTGAGCGCATGAGGGCCGCGATCTGGGATGGACAGTCGCTCTTCGTCAGCGACCAGTTGACGCTTCGCGCTGTCGGTCCCGGCGAGGTGCGCGTCCGCGTGCTGCGTTCGGGCATCTGTCATAGCGACATCGCGATGCTGACCCCGCATCTGCCTAACCTGCCGGTCGTCCTGGGCCATGAAGCGGCTGGCGAGATCGCGGAGCTGGGTGCTGGCGTCGAAGGCTGGGCCATAGGCGACCATGTTTGCGTGGGCACGCAAACGCCTTGTGGGGAATGCCGTGAATGCCAGCGTGGCGAACCGCATAATTGCGACATCAATTGGGGCTTCACGCCTGGCTTCCCCTTCACGCTGGATGGAAAGCCGGTTGCGTCCTTTGCCAACGTCTCCTCCTTCGCCAGCGAGATCGTGGTGAAGGCGTCGCAGCTCTTCGCCATCGATGATCTTCCGTTGGACCAGGGCGCGCTGATCGGGTGCGCGGTCTCGACGGGAGTCTGCGCCGCCCGCGTTCTGGGCCGCGTTCGTGCCGGGGACAGAGTGGCCGTTTTTGGTGTCGGCGGCATCGGCGTCAACGCCATCCAGGGCGCCGCCCGCAACGGCGCCCATGTAATCGCTGTCGATGCCAATCCGGCCAAGGAAGCGACGGCGCGGCAATTTGGCGCGACCGACTTTGTATTGGCAGACCCCACACAGGACAGCGAAACGGCCGCCGCCGCCTTGGCTGGCAAATATGGCCCCATCGATGTGGTGGTCGAATGCAGCGGCGCGGTCGGGGCGATCAATACCGCCCTGCGCTGCACGAAGCGCGGGGGACGCGTGGTGCTGATCGGCATGTCACGCCCCGGTGCGGAAGCGGCGCTACCGCTCGGCAGCTTCGTCATGGGTGGCGAGGTGATCGCAACCATGAACGGCGGCGCGCTTCCTGATCGGGATTATCCCGAACTCATCGCGCAGGCGCGGGACGGCCGGTTGAACATCGCCGACCAGATCAGCGGCATCTGGCCGCTCGATCAGATCAACGATGCCATCGCCGCGCTGAAGGCGGGGGAAGTTACCCGCGCCCTCATCGACCACGAAATGTGATTGAGAGCATTGTACTCCCTTCCGTCACCCCGGGCTCGACCCGGGGTCCCGCTGCCTCCGGATTAAGTCTAGAGTCTTTCTGACTTAGATTGAGGCATATCCGGCTCCACGGATGTAATTGGCGCATTCTGCGGGCGGGAAGTGGTCGAGCAGTTTTCCGATGCGTCGCCATGTTGCCTCGACGGTGCGTTCGTTGGCCTTGCGGAGCAGACGCTTGAGCTTGGAGAACATCTCCTCGATGGGGTTCAGGTCGGGCGAGTAGGGCGGCAGGAAGAACAGCCTGATGCCCGCCGCCTTGAGCAATTTGCGCACGCGGCTGCCTTTGTGGCTGCCGAGATTGTCGACCACGATGATGCTGCCGGGTTCCAGCGCGGGGATCAGGAACTGCTCGACCCACGCGGTGAAGCTCTCGCCGTTTATCGGGCCATCGAGGACGCAAGGGGCCACGATGCCATCATGCCTGAGGCCAGCGATGAAGGTCAGCGTCTTCCAGTGGCCATGCGGCACCTTGTCGATCAGCGGCTCGCCCCGGTGATGCCAGCCATGGGTGCGGGTCATGTTGGTCTTCGCCCAGGTCTCGTCGATGAAGACCATGCGCTTGGGATCTACCCAGCGCTGGACCCAGCGCCAGCGGTTGCGGCGTCGGATGACGTCGGGCCGGTCCTGTTCCTTGGCGAAGAGCGTCTTTTTTTAAACGTCTTGCCCAAGCGGCCCATGAACCGCCACAGCGTGTCGCAGCAGACCACCACACCACGCTCTTCACGCAGCTGGGCCAGCAACTCGTGCAGCGTCAGGTCCTTCTTCTGCTCGATCCGCGCAAGCAACCACTCGCGCTCACGCGCCAGCAACGGGAGCATGTGACCGCCGACCTTGCCCGGCTCAACAGACCCGCGCGTTCGCCATGACTGCGCCCAGCGAACCCCCGTGGCCGGGCTCACCTCCAGCAACCGCGCAGCCCCCCGCGCCGACATGCCTCGATCCAGAGCCCGACAAAACCGAACCCGCAAATCCTGTGATAATGGCCTCATCCATGCTGGCCTCCTCACCAGTGGCCACCTTGAATCACACTTCCAACCGTCTGGAAATCCCCAACGATTCATTCAACATCGGAAAGACTCTAAGGTGACGATCATTCAATCCCCCCACATCCTAGGCGTTCAGCATCTGTAGCAACTCGATCCTGTGGCCTTGGGGGTCGAGGATATAGGCCATCTGCAAACCATGTTCGGGTACGTCGGTCGCACCGAGTTCGATCGTCGCACCGGCGGCGGTCGCAGCTGCCAGGGTCGCGTGAAGATCCTCCACCACGAACCCCGTCGTCGCCTCTCCGGTGGCGGGGCAATTCCGGTTGGGATAGCTGACCAGAATGAAGTTGGGGGCGGGCGGCTGGGCGCCAGCAGTCTTGAGGATTACCTCGTTCATCAACGCTTCGCCTTCGCCAAGATTGATATATCCCACCACCTCAAGGCCGAACAGCTGGGTGTAAAAGCGTTCGGCGGCGGCAAGATCCCCAACGATGATCTTGGTGAAACTGAAGGCTAATGCAGCCATTCCTCAACCCCTTCCATGTTACGCATTTATGTGAGACAATCTCCATATCAGCGCCTGAAAATGGCGTAAACCAATCCATCTAATACGCATATAGGAGAGTAGGGTGACCGGACAGGAAGGTGGAGAAGTGCGGTTGTCGGCAGTCTGGCGGACTTTCTGCGACCAGCTGGCGCAGGCGGGCGACGTTCTGGACCGCCCCAGCGCGCCCGGCACCGCGATCGACCAGGCAGAGGGATTGCGTTATCTTTCCCGGCTGACGCGGACGGCGCTCAACATGCTGGTCGATTCCAGCGATCCGGATTTTCCGCGCATTTTCCTGCTGACCGATGACGCGATTAAGATCGGGGCCGATAATCCGGACAATCTTTATCAGCAAATCGTCGTCCGGGGTGATCGCGACTATCGCATCACCGGCAAGCGGAACAGCGTGCCCTATTTTTCGATCGGGTCGAAGGCAAACCGTTACGCCATCGATGGCACGATGGCTTCCACGGGGGAGATCGAACTTGCCGACATGCAGGTCGGGCCGGATGGCAGCTTCGAGATCATTGTCAGCAAGACGCAAAAGCCGGGCAACTGGCTGCCGATGGCGGACGACACGACGCTGCTGATCATCCGTCAGACCTTCAATGACAAGCGTGCTGAAGTCGCGGCGGACGTGCATATCGAACGGATCAGCGAGGGGCCTGCCGTCCCCGTCATATTGGCGCCCGAAACGATCGAAACGCAGCTTAACGGCGCTGCTGCATGGGTGCGCGGAACCGCGAACACCTTCGCGGACTGGTCGCAATGGTTCATGGAACAGCCCAACCGCATCTATGATGGCAAGGAACAGCCGGTTTACCAGCGCGCCGGGGGTGACCCGAAAATCTGGTACGGACATATCTATTACGATCTGGCGCCCGATGAGGCGCTGGTCATCACGGCTAAACCACCGCGCTGCCGCTTCTGGAACTTCCAGATCGACAATTGGTGGATGGAATCCATGGACCATGTGAACCGTAAGGTATGGGTCAACGGCGCGAAGGCGAAATATGAGGAGGACGGCAGCGTCATCCTTGTCTGCGCCGACAAGGACCCCGGCTACGGCAACTGGATCGACCTGTCCGGTCACCGCAAGGGCACCGGCCTCTGGCGCTGGATCGAGGCGGACGAGCATCCGGTGCCGCAATGCAAGGTCGTAAAGCTCTGATCGCCTCGGCTGACTTCTCCGCGCGTATCGTCATATTGGAAGACAGGGAGGCGATACGCGACCTGATCGCGCGCTATGGCCCTTTGGTGGACGCGGGCGATTGCGCGGGTGCCGCCGCTCTGTGGGCCGAGGATGGCGTCTACGAAGTCGGCGGGTTCGGCAGCTACACCGGCCGTGCCGCGATCCAGGCTTTGCTGGAGGGTGAAAGCCACCAGAGCTTGATCCATGGCGGCGCCGCCCATGTCCTTAGCCCGCCGGTCATCGATCTGGACGGCGACAGGGCAACCGCGCGGACCTATTCCGTCGTATTCCGCAAGGCGGGCGATATATGGGAAGCCCACCGCGCCTCCGCCAATATTTGGCATCTCGTGCGGCTCGGCACGGAATGGAAGGTGGCGCGGCGCATCAACCGTTTGCTCGACGGATCGGCCGATGCCCGCGCGCTGATCGGTGGACGATAGCGGCGGGTAACGGGCGTGATCGCCTTACATCGAAGCATCCGCTTCTTTCGTCACCCCGGACTTGATCCGGGGTCCCGCTGCTCGTTCGCATCAGCTAGAAGCGCCCCCGGATCGTGCCCGGCATGAGGATCACTCGGACAGGATCATTCTTTGGCGAAGGGCGGCTCCAACTTGGGGCGCCGCCCTTCGCCTCATGCGGTTCAGGCAGTCTGGCGCGCGGCGGCGAACTGCTTTTTCGCAAAGGCGCAGGCATCCGCCATCGCTTCCTGCGCACCCGGCAGGAAACCGATCCACGACACGAACCCATGCACCATGCCGGGATAGCGCTTCACTTGGACTTCCACCCCGGCCTTTTCCAGCACCGGGCCATAGGCTTCCACCGCGTCGCGAATGGGATCGCATTCGGCGCTGGCGATAAAGGCGGGCGCCAGGCCCTGGTGGCTCGTCGCCTTCATCGGACTGGCGCGGAAATCGTCGTAATCGCTGTCGTCCTTGATGTGCAGTTCCCAGAAATAATGCGCATCTTCCAGGCGCAGCACCGGGCCATTCGCAAATTCCAGCGCGGACCCCTCTTCCGGGATCGGATGGATGCCGGGGCCATACCAGTTGATCTGCGCCGCGATACGGGGCGCGCCCGCGTCTCTTGCCAGAAGGGCACAGGCGCTCGCCAGCACGCCGCCCGCGCTATCGCCAGCGACGGCGATCAGGGCGGGATCGCCTCCCAGTTCAGCCGCATGCGCCGCCGCCCACTGCGTCGCGGCCCAGCAATCCTCGAAGGCCGCCGGGAACTTATGTTCGGGCGCGAGCCGATAGTCGACGGACACCACGATAGTCTCCGCACCCGCCGCCAGTCCGCGCGCGATCATGTCCTGCGTGTCGAGATCGCCCACCACGAACCCGCCGCCATGGAAATAGGCAGTGACCGGGAAAGGTCCCGCGCCCTCGGGCGTATAGATGCGCACCGGTATCTCACCGTTCGGACCCGCAATGGTCCGATCGGCGATCGAGGCAAGGGATACAGCAGGGGGCGGCAGCTGGATCGAACTCGACCGCACCGCCTCCCGCAACGCAGGAACCGGAACAGTCCGGATCGGCGGCCATTCCGGCTGACTGGCGAACATGGCCTCAAGCTGCGGGTCTAGCGGCATCTCTATTCTCCTCGTTTCAATTGTGCATCTTCTTCTTTAATTCACACAGAGCGCCGCCAGAGCGACGCACTGAATATTCCTCACCCTCTAGGTTCTCTTGGCATAGCTAATCCGCGTTCAGCGATGATGTTGCGCTGGATCTGGTCGGTTCCGGCATAGATGGTGTCGGATCGGGACATGAGGTGCATGGTGGTGAGGCTGTCGAACCGTTCGTCGTTTATGCCGATTTCGCCCTGTTGGCCCATGACCGCCATGGCGAGGTCGCCCAATGCGACGTGCCAGCGGGACCAGTAGAGTTTGTAGGTATAGGCGGCGCCTGTGAGTTCGGGGTTGGCTTCGCCGCCGGAGAGCATGCGCAGGGCGTTGTAGCGCATGATCTTGAGGCCCGCATGGGCGGTGGCGATTTTCTGGCGGACGAGCGGGTCTTGTGCCTTGCCGTTGGCCTTGGCGATGGCGATGATGTCGTCCAGTTCGTTCCTGAACTGCATCTGCTGGGCGAGGGTGGAGACCCCGCGTTCAAAGCCGAGCAGCGCCATGGCGACCTTCCAGCCTTCGCCTTCCTGGCCGATGCGGTCGATCGCGAGCGCCTGCGCGCCATCGAAGAACACCTCGGCGAACTCGGCCTCGCCGGTCATCTGGCGGATCGGGCGGGCGTCGACCCCGGGCTGATCCATGGGGACCATGAGGAAGGAGAGGCCCTTGTTGCCGACGCTGCCGGGCTCTGTGCGGGCAACGACGAAGCACCAGTCGGCGATCGTGCCCATCGAGGTCCAGATCTTCTGCCCGTCGATGATGTAGCGGTCACCCTCCAGGCGCGCCTTGGTCTTGACGTTGGCAAGGTCGGAGCCTGCGCCGGGTTCGGAATAGCCCTGGCACCAGATCGCCTTGCCGGTGGCGATGTCGGGCAGGAACCGGGCCTTCTGCTCCTCGGTCCCCATGGCGATCAGCGTCGGCCCGAGCAGCTCGACGCCAAGGTGCCCGGCGCGGGGCGGACCCTTGGCGCGGGCATATTCCTCGGCGAAGATGATCTGCTGCGCGATCGAGGCACCCCGCCCGCCCCATTGCTCGGGCCAGCCAATGACGCTCCAGCGCGCCTCGCCCAGCGCCGCTTCCCAGGCGCGGCGTTCCTCGACATTGTCGACCTGATTGGTCTGGCCGCGAATGGCCTTGAAGGGACCGCTAAGCTGTTCATTGAGCCAGCTGGCGGCCTCCTCGCGGAAGGCTTTGAGTTCAGGGGCGAAGGCAAGTTGCATGGATCAGGCGACCTCGAACAGACCGGCCGCGCCCATGCCGCCCGCGACGCACATGGAGACGACCACATATTTGACGCCGCGGCGCTTGCCCTCGATCAGGGCATGGCCGACCAGACGCGAGCCGGTCATGGCGAAGGGGTGGCCGATGGCGATGCCACCGCCATTGACGTTGAGCTTCTCAGGATCGATGCCGAGCGTGCGCTGGCAATAGATCGCCTGGTTGGCGAAGGCTTCGTTGAGTTCCCAGAGGCCAATGTCGTCGATCTTGAGCCCGGTGCGCTCGAGCAGCTTGGGGATGGCGAACACAGGACCAATGCCCATTTCGTCCGCGCCGCAGCCTGCGACCTGGAACCCGCGATAGATGCCTAGGATGGGGAGGCCTTCCTTCTGCGCGGTGGCAAGGTCCATGACGACCTGGGCCGAGGCGCCGTCGGAGAGCTGGCTGGCGTTGCCTGCCGTCACATGCTTGCCTTCCTTGATGACCGTGCCGTTCTTGAACACGGGCTTCAATTCAGCGAGCTTTTCATAAGTGGTGCCAGCGCGGATGCCCTCGTCCTTGGTGAGGGTCAGCTCTTCCTTGCCGGTCTCATTGCCTTCCTTGTCGAAGAGGGCCTTGGTGACCGTGATCGGCACGATTTCGTCATCGAACTTGCCCGCTTCCTGGGCGGCGGCGGCGCGCTGCTGCGACTGGGCGGCAAAGCGGTCCTGGTCCTCGCGGCTGATGCCATAGCGTTCGGCGACGATCTCGGCGGTCTCGATCATCACCATATAGGCGTTGGGATCGCGCGCCTTGATGAACTCGGAGCGGTTGCGGAAGGCGGGATAATGTTTGTCGATGGTGAGCGACACATTTTCCACGCCGCCCGAGACGGCGCAGTCGATCTCGTTGGCGATGATGCCGCGCGCGGCGAACGCCAGCGCGTTCAAACCGGACGAGCATTTGCGGTCCATCGAGAAACCGGCGGTGGTGTCGGGCAGCACCGAGCCATGGACGGTCAGGCGCCCGACATTATAGCTTTGCGTGTTCCACTGGTTGGCAACGCCCAGATAGACGTCATCGACGCGGGCGGGATCGATCCCGGCGCGGGCGATGGCGGCATCGACCACATGGGAGGACATGAACGGCGCTTCGGTGTCGTTGAACGCGCCGCGATAGGCTTTGCCGACGCCCGTGCGGGCGGTGGAAATGATGGCTGCTTCACGCATCGAACAATCCTTTACTCAAAAACCGTGCATGTTGGTGGGACCCCAGAAGGCGCGCATTTCGACGACCTCATTGGCTTCGTTGAAGCGGAAGGTGTCGATGACGTCGATGCGCTTGGGACCGCCGTCGAAGTTGAGGTTCACCGAGAAGGGGAAGACGGCATAGTCGCCCGCGACCCGGATGGGGCCTTCGAGCTTCAATTTCGCGCCGGTCTTCATGGATTCAGCGTAGAAGGCGCGAACCGCCTCGCGGCCCTTGTGGATGGGCGAGCCGATCGGGTCTTCGACGGTCGCATCGTGCGCATATAGGGTGGCGACCTGGTCGGCGCTACCGGCCTCGAACGCGGCGACATATGCGTGGACGGCGGCTTCCATCTTGACGGGATCGGGCATGGGTCTTGCTCCAGCAGGGGTGGCGAGAAGGCTAAGGGCGCAGGCGAGGATGGTGCCCCGGCTCATGTCAGCTTTCGGGAAAATAGCGGTTGATGGTATCGACCACGCAGGCGGGCTTGTCCTTACCTTCGATCTCGACGGTGACGCGGATCACCGCCTGGATGGCGCCGCCCTTGACTTCCTCGACCGAGACGATTTCGCCGGTGCCGCGGATGCGCGAGCCGACCACCACCGGATTGAGGAAGCGGGTCTTGTCCATGCCGACATTGACCCCAGCGGAAAAACGCCGGACCTCGACGATCTGCGGCATGAACAGGTTGACGAGGCTGAGCGTCAGATAGCCATGGGCGATGGTGGCGCCGAAGGGACCGTCCTTGGCGCGGACCGGATCGACATGGATCCACTGATGGTCGCCGGTGCAGTCGGCAAAGGCGTCGATGCGCGACTGTTCGATCGTCAGCCACTCCGACGTGTCGAGCTTCGTGCCCTCCTTGCCGAGGAGATCGCGCGGGTTTTCGAAGATGGTCGCCATGTTTACGCCCGCTGGCTCGAGACCGCGACGATCTCGCCGGTCATGTAGGAGGAGAGGTCGGAGGCGAGGAACATCATGACATTGGCGATTTCCCAGACCTCGGCGGGACGCTTGAAGGCTTCCTTCTCGACGAGCTTGTCGAGCGCCTCCTGCGTCGTCACCTTGGCGAGGAAGGGGTGCATGGCAAGGCTGGGCGAGACCGCGTTGATGCGCACGCCATGTTCGGCCGCCTCGATCGCGGCGCAGCGGGTGAAGGCCATGACCCCGGCTTTCGCGGCGGCATAATGGGCCTGGCCCTTTTGCGCGCGCCAGCCCAGCACCGAGGCGTTGTTGACCATGACGCCCGACTTGTTGGCGTACATCGAGGGCAGGAACGCGCGGGTCATGCGGAACAGCGAGGTCAAGGTGACGTCGAACACGCGCGCCCACTGCTCGTCGGTCATGTCGACGATATCGGCCTCGCCGCCCAGCCCTGCATTGTTGATGAGGACATCGACCTTGCCGAGATGGCCAAGCGACGCGTCGCGCAAGCCCTGCACGGCTTCCTCGCTGGTGACGTCGCACACGAAGGTGGCGGGACGCTCGACCTTGGCTTCATCGGCGATGCGGTCGGCTGCTTCATTGAGGCGGCGTTCATGGAAATCGCTGATGAGGAGCCTGGCCCCTTCTTCCGCCGCGCGCTTGGCGGCGGCAAAGCCGATGCCGGTGCCAGCGGCCGCGGTCACGACCACGGTCTTGCCCTTGAGAAGCCCCAAGGGCGTGGGATAGGGGGGAACGGGCGAGGTCGGGGTCATGCGGCGTCCTTCATGATGATCTTGGCGAGCGCTTCGCGATGCTGGTCCGGCGTGCCGAGCCAGCTGGCGGTTGCGCGGGCGCGCTTGAAATAGAGGTGGGCGTGATGTTCCCAGGTGAAGCCGATGCCGCCATGGAGCTGGATGGCATCGCCCGTGACCGAGCAATAGGCGTCCGACACATAGGCGCGCGCGGCGTGGGCGGCTTCGGCCAGTTCCTCGCCGTTATCGTCGATCGCGGCGGCGGCATAATAGGCGGCCGAGCGCGAGGCTTCGACGAGCAGCATCATGTCGGCGAGCATATGCTTATAGGCCTGGAAGGAGCCGATGAGGCGGCCGAACTGGACGCGCTGCTTGGCATAATCGACCGTGGCGTCGAGGCTGTACTGCATGCCACCGGTTTGCTCGGCGGTAAGTAGCCCGGCGCCGATGGTGAGGGTACGCTCGATCGCCGCCTTGGCGCTGCCGGGCGCGCCCAGCACCATGGCGTCGGTGACGGCGCAATCGAAGGTGAGGCAAGCAAAGCGGCGGGTGCGGTCGAGCGCGGGCAGCGCCTCGATGACAAGGCCGGGGGTGTCGGCTTCGAGGACGACGAGGCTCTCGTCAGCGGTGGCGACGATGATCAGCTGCGCGACATGGCCGAAGGTCACGAACTGCGCCGTGCCGGTGAGGCGGCCATTGGCGAGAGTGGGGCGGCTTGCTGTGCCAGCGAAAGTTGCGCGCGTGCCCGACGCGAGGCGGGGCAGCAGCGCCGCCTTCTGTTCCTCGCTGCCTGCCGCGAGCACCGCCTGCACGGCGAGCACGGCGGTCTCGAAGAAGGGCACGGGCGCAAGGACGCGGCCGGTTTCTTCGAGGACCAGCGCCATTTCGACAGCGCCCAGGCCCAGGCCACCCAGGCCTTCCGGGATCATGAGCCCGGTAAAGCCCATCTCGCCAAGGCTGTCCCACAGGCTCTCGTCAAAGCCGCTCGTCCCTTCGACGGCGGCGCGGATGACGTCGGGGTTGGCGGCATCGGTCAGGAAGTCGCGCGCGGCGTCCTGGATCGCGCGCTGGTCGTCGCTGAGCGCGAAGTCCATCAGGCGGCTCCGTAGACGGGCTTTGCCGGTTCGCGGGTTTGGAGGAGTTTGCGCACGATCGCGTCCATCTCGCTGGCTTCAATCCGCGCGCCCTTGTCGAAGGCGGGGCTGTCGGTCCAGCCCTGCGACAGGAAGACCTGGCCGCCCTTCAATTCAAACACCTGGCCGGTGACGCCCTTCGACTGTTCGGAGACCAGATAGGCGACCAGCGGCGCCATGTTTTCCGGGGCGAACAGGTCGAACTCGCCTTCTTTCGCCTCCATGTCGAACGCGCCGGTATTGGTCATGCGGGTGCGGGCATTGGGGGCGAGCGCATTGGCTGTGATGCCAAGGCGCCCCAGCTCGGCGGCCTGCACCAGCGTCAGCCCGGCGATCCCGGCCTTGGCCGTCGAGTAAGCCGACTGGCCGACCGATCCTTGCAGGCCTGCGCCCGAGGTCGTGTTGATGATGCGCGCATCGACCGGGTTGCCCGCCTTGCTCTGCGCGCGCCAATATTCCGCGGCATGGCGCGAGGTGCAGAAATGGCCGCGCAGATGGACGCGGATCACCGCGTCCCATTCTTCGGGGGAGCAGGTGAAGAACATGCGGTCGCGCACGAAGCCTGCATTGTTGACCACGGCATGAAGCGCGCCGAAGCTGTCGAGCGCCTGTTCGACCATCCTCTTGCCCGAGTCCCATTCGGCGACATCGTCGGTGTTGGCGACGGCCTGCCCACCCATCGCCTTGATCTCGTCCACGACCTGCTCGGCCGCGCCCTTGGTCGCGCCTTCTTCGCCATGAGTGCCAACGCCAAGGTCATTGACCACGACCTTGCAGCCTTCCGCGGCGAGGCCCAGCGCATAGGCCTTGCCCAGCCCATTGCCCGCCCCGGTCACGATCGCAACACGTCCTTCGCAGATACCCACTTGCCTTACTCCTTCATTGCGCTGCGACGGGGATCAGCAGATGCTGGCTCAGGTCCCCCACCAGATCGAGCAGGGAATAATCCCGCCCGGAAAAATGCCATGCCCCATCCATGTAGGTGAAGCTGTCATGATAGCGGCCCGCGCAGATCGCCTGCAAAGGCAGGTCCGGGGTCGCCTGAAACACGGTATAGTAAGAGCGGCAGGTGGCGGTGCCTGCCACCTCGTCCACCTCGATAATGGGGTTGGTGATGACATGCTTGGTGCGCGGCGTGCCATCGTCATGGATGCGCACATGGGCGCGCCAGAGCGCCAGCATCGGCGCGGAACCCTCGACCGTCTCGCCGCCGCCAGTCTTGATCCGGGCGCGTTCGAACAGGGCGGCGACGGCTTCAAGGTCGCCTGCGTCCATCAGCTCCGCATAGCGGTAGAGGAGGTTGGTGATGGCGGTGGCGCTGCTCATGGTTGACCCTCTCGCTGCGCCGCCTGGCGTTCGCGATGCTGCGCGGTTTCGCCGGTCAGGCGCACGGCGACAGCGTCCGACGCCACGCGCTGCGCCTGCCGCTCCGGGCTTGCTGCGCGCAGCGGCTCGGCCTCGACCAGCCCAGTCAGCGCGGCGCGGGCGAGTTTCTGATACTCCCCCTCGCCATTGTTGCGCCAGGTGACCTGATGCGGCTCGAACGTCTTGACCACCTTGGCCGGATTGCCGACGACCAGGCTGCGCGGCGGGGTCACCGTGTCGGACTTCACAAGGGCAAGGGCGGCGACGAGATTTTCATCGCCGATCACCGCATTGTCCAAAATCACCGCGTTCATGCCGACAAGGGCATTTTCGCCGATCTCGCAGCCATGGATGATGCTCCCATGGGCGATGGTCGCGCCGCGCTTGATGATCGTGTCGCGCAGCTGGTTGGCATGGACCGACACATTGTCCTGGATCGAGCTGTCGCCTTCCACCACGATCCGCCCGAAATCCCCGCGCAGCGAGGCGCCCGGCGCGATGAAGCAGCCCGGCCCCACGATCACGTCACCGATCAGCGACGCCAGCGGATGGACGTAGCTGGTCGGGTCGACGACGGGTGTGATCCCCTGATAGGCGTAGGCGGGCATGGGGGCTGGGTCCCTTAGAGCCGCTCGATGATGGTGACGTTGGCCTGGCCGCCGCCTTCACACATGGTCTGCAGGCCATAGCGCCCACCCGTGCGCTCCAGCGCATTGAGCAGCGTCGTCATCAACCGCGCGCCGGTCGCGCCGATCGGGTGGCCCAGCGCGATCGCGCCGCCCTGCACGTTAACCTTCTCATGCGGGACATCCAGTTCCTTCATCCACGCCATGGTGACGCTGGCAAAGGCTTCGTTGCATTCGAACAGGTCGATGTCGCTGATCGACATGCCCGCCTTCTTCAGCGCATATTGCGTGGCCGGAATGGGGCCGGTCAGCATCCACACCGGGTTGGCGGCGCGCACCGACAGATGATGGATGCGCGCGCGGGGCTTCAAACCATGCTCCTTCACGGCCTGCTCGCTGGCGATCAGCAGCGCGGCGGCGGCGTCGCAATTCTGGCTGGCGACGCCTGCGGTGATGATCCCGCCTTCATTCACCGGCTTCAACGACGCCAGCCCCTCAAGCGAGGTCGTGGGGCGGATGGTTTCGTCCTTGGCCAGGCCCTCAAGCGCCACCACTTCCTTGTCGAACCAGCCATTGTCCCAGGCGGCCTGCGCGCGCTGGTGCGACGCGAGCGCGAACTGCTCCATCGCCTCACGGCTGATGCCCCATTTGTCGGCGATCATCTCGGCGGACTTGATCTGGTTGACCTCTTCCATGCCATAGCGCTCGACCCAGCCCTTCGACCCGTGGAAGGGGCTGTCGAATCCATATTGCGCGCCTGCGATCATCGCGGCCATGATCGGAATCTGGTTCATCGCCTGGCTGCCGCCCGCGACGACCAGGTCCTGCGTGCCGCTCATCACGCCCTGCGCGGCGAAATGCACGGCCTGTTGGCTTGATCCGCACTGGCGGTCGACGGTGACGCCGGGCACTTCTTCAGGCAGGCCAGCGACCAGCCAAGCGGTACGGCCGATGTCGCCCGCCTGTCCGCCGATGGTTTCGGTGCAGCCCCACACCACATCGTCCACGCGCGACGGATCGATGCCGGTGCGCTTGACCAGCTCGCGGATCGGGTGCGCGCCCAGATCGGCAGGATGCACCTGCGCCAGGCTGCCCTTCTTGCGGCCGATGGGCGAACGAACGGCGTCGACGATATAGGCTTCAGGCATGTTCATTTTCCCGGGCAAAAGTCTGGTCCGGCCCCATGGGCTGGCTAAAGATGCGCGCGGCGATGTGCGCACGGTGATAGGCGGGCGTGCCCCATGTCTGCGTCAGCGCGACGGCGCGCTTCAGGAACAGGTGGACATCGACTTCCCAGCTGTACCCCATCGCGCCATGCACCTGGATCGATGCGCGGGCGGCCTTGTCGGCGGCTTCCAGCGCCACCAGCTTGGCATGGCTGACGCGGGCGCGGGCCTGCACGTCGCGCGCGCCGATTTCCGCAGCGGCGGCGGCGACCACAGGCTTGGCGAACTCGATCGCGACCTGAGCGGAGGCAAGGTGATGCTTGACCGCCTGATAGCTGCCGATGGGCTTGCCGAACTGCTGCCGTTCCTTGGCATATTCGACCGCCAGATCGACCGACCGCTGGGCCAGCCCCAGCCCGAACGCCGCGTTGAACAGCGCCGCGCGATCGAGCGCCAGGTCCCAGTCAGCCTTACCGAGCGCCGTCGCCTTGTCCTTGTTCCACTCGACGCTGAACAGGCGGCGGAAGGGATCGATGCTGGGCTGCGCCGTCAGCGTCACCTGGTCGGGCGTCACCAGATACGCCTCGCCATCGCCATGCAGGATGATCGCCGCCGCACTGTCGGCATTGGCGACATAGGGATTGGCCGGATGCTGGATCGCGATAGTGGCCACCGGGTCGCTCAGCAATGCATGATCAGGCGCCAGCGCGGCCAGCATCGGCGCGGCAACGCCTGCGCTTTCGACCAGCGGTTCGGGCAGCGCGACATAGCCCGCTTCCCGTGCGATCAGGGCAAAGTCGGCTTCCGCCAGCCCGATGCCGCCCGCGCTTTCGGGCAGCAGCACCAAGGTCAGGCCGGTTTCGACGATCGATGCCCAACGCGCATCGTCGCGCGCGACCCCGGCTTCCATCATCTTGCGCCAATGGTCGGGCGTGCAGCTGTCCGCAAACAGCGTCCGCGCCGTCTCTGCAAACATCAGCTGTTCGTCGCTCAGGGTGAAGTCCATCTCTCTATTCCCCTTAGCGCGGCAGGCCGAGCATGCGCTCAGCGATGATGTTGCGCTGAATCTCGTTCGACCCGGCATAGATGGGGCCTGCGAGCGCGAAGATATAGTCGTCGATCCAATCAACGGCGCACGCGTCCGGCGCGTCATGCGTCAGTTCCGCCTGCGGTCCCAATATGTTGAGCGCGGTCTGCGTCAGGTGGATGTCCAGTTCCGACCAGAAAATCTTGTTGGTCGACGCCTCCGGCCCGATCTTCGCGCCCGCCATCAACCGCGATGCGGTCTGATAGATGTTGAGCGCATAGGCGTCGGCATTCATGTGCGCGCGCACCACATCCGCCTCCAGCGCCGGGTCCGCCGTCTCTTTATGCTCGGTCCACAGCTGCGCCAGCTTCTTGGCCGCCACCTGATAGCGGGCAGGCGACCGCAGCATCAGCCCGCGTTCGAAACCCGCCGTCGCCATGCAGATGTGCCAGCCCTGACCCTCGTCACCCAGCCGGTTGAAGGCAGGCACACGGACATTCTCCAGGAAAATCTCGGCAAAACCGACATGGCCGTTGATCTTCTTGATCGCATTGACCGTGACGCCCGGCGCGTCGAGCGGGAAGAAGACCAGGCTCATCCCCTTGTGCCGCTCGCTGCCCGGCTCGCGGAACAGGCCGAACGCCCAGTCGGCGAACACCGCGCGGCTCGACCAGATCTTGTGGCCATTGAGGATATAGTCGTCGCCATCACGGACGGCGGTCGCCCGCACGCCTGCCAGGTCGGACCCGGCCATCGGTTCGGACCAGGCCTGCGCCCAGATTTCCTCGCCGCTCGCCATCTTGGGCAGGAAACGCTGCTTCTGCTCATGGGTGCCGAATTCGATCAGCGTGGGCCCCAACAGGAAAATGCCATTCTGGTTGACGCGGCCCGGCGCACCGGCGCGATAATATTCTTCCTCGAAAATCAGCCACTGGATGAGGTCAAGGCCGCGCCCGCCATATTGTTTGGGCCATGTCACCATGCCCCAATCGCCGGACTTCAGCGTCTTTTCCCACTGGCGGTGCGCTTCGAAACCTTCGCGCGTCGCGTCGAAATGCTCCAGCGTGTCCTTAGGCACATGGGCTTCCAGCCAGCTGCGCACTTCGGCGCGGAACGCCTGCTGTTCGGGGGTATAAGTCAAGTCCATCAGAATTTCGCCGCGCCCTTATTGTCCACAAAGGCGTCACGCGCCTTCTGGCTGTCTTCATGCATGTACATTTCGAGCGTGAAGCCCTGCTCGATCCGGTAATGGGCCGACGGGTCGGTCGGTTCGATCAGGTTCAGCGCCTGCTTGGCGATGACCAGCGCGGCGCGGCTCTTGGACGCAATCACCTCGCAAAAGGCGTAGGCCTCGTCTTTCAACTGCTCCAGCGGCACCACCTTGTGCACCGAACCGTGACGGTAGGCGTCTTCCACCGGAATGCGGCCGCCGGTGAAGAAATTGGCGCGCACCATCTGGACCGGGAGCATGCGGCTCATGAAGGCCGCGCCGCCCATCGCGCCGCGATCGATTTCAGGCAGCGAGAAATAGGCCCCTTCCGCCGCGATCAGCGCGTCGCAAGCGCCCGCGATATTGACGCCCCCGCCAATAACGAAGCCATGGAGCGCGCCCACCACGGGAATCGCGCATTCGCGGATCGCCTTGAAGGTGAGGTAATTATCCTTGTTCAGCTTGGCGATGCGTTCGGGATGCGCGGCCATCTCCTTGATGTCGACGCCGCCGCAAAAGCCCCGGCCTTCCGCGCGGATCAGGATGCATTTCACATCCTCATTCGCCGCCGCTTCGTACACCATGGCCGGGATCGATTCCCAACCCTTGGTGTCGAATGCGTTGACCGGCGGATGGTCGAACAGGATTTCGGCGATGGCACCCTTGATGGTCAGCGTGATCGGCATCTTTTAAGTCCCTTTTGCTCAGGCGGCGCTGGCGGTTTCGCGGCCCATGGCGGCGAGTGCGGCCAAGCGCTCATGCGCCTCTTCAACGATGCGGTCGACCAGAGCCGCGCAGGTCGGGACCTCGCCAATCCGCCCGCCCACGACGCCGGTCGCCATCACGCCATGTTCGATGTCGCCATCGACCACCGCCTTCTGGATCAGCATCGGCATGGTTGCGGCCATCATCGCCTGCTTCAATGGCATCGCGCCGTGCGCGGTCATGCCCCGCGCCGACTTGATCATGTCGAACCAGCTCGCGCCGGTCTGCTTCTTCATCGCCATGCCCGCCTCGATCGCGCGCAGCCACATGCCCAGCGGCCCGGACTTTTCGATCCGGTCCATCAATTTGGTGCGCACCATCCGCTGGGGAATCCCGTCGAGCTTGGTGGTGACGACGATCCGGTCGGTCGATGCTTTGAGATATTCCGCCTTGGCGCTGTCGGGCACCGGGCTTTCCTTGGTCAGCAGGAACCGCGTGCCCATCGCAATGCCGACCGCGCCATAGGCCAGAGCCGCGGCAAGGCCCCGCCCGTCGGCAAAGCCGCCGCTCGCGATCACCGGCACGTTCACCGCGTCCAGCACCTGGGGGAGCAGCACGGTGGTCGGGACGGAACCTGTATGCCCGCCGCCTTCGCCGCCCTGGACATTGACCATGTCCACGCCCAGTTCGACCATCTTCTGCGCATGTTTGACCGCGCCGACGGTGGGGATGCACAATATGCCCGCATCCTTGAAGCGGCCGATCATCTTGGCATTGGGGCCACGGCCAAAGCTTACCGCGCGCACCTGATCCTTGTTGGCCAGGATCAGCTCGACAATCTGGTCAGCGCCCGGCTGAAAGCTGTGGAAATTGACGCCGAACGGCTTGTCGGTGCCATTGCGGACAGCCAGAATCTTCTCGCGCGCTTCGTCGGGCGTCATCACCGCTGCGCCCAGAAAACCGAACGCGCCTGCATTGCTCGACCCGATCACCAGCGAAGGCTCAGCGACCCATCCCATCGCGGTCTGGATGATCGGCCAGCGGCAGCCAAGCCGTTCGGTCAATATGGTGTGCAGCGGATCGCCCATCATTCGCTCGCCTGTTTCTTATTCGCTTCCGCCATCTTCTTGGCGTCCAGCCCCGCGATCGAACTGCCCTGGACCAGATCATTCTGCGCATGGGCGAAATGGTGCATATGATATTGCGCGTCCATCGCGTTGCGCTTGCCCATCAGTTCCTCGACATGGTTGATCGCCTGCTTGGTCAGCCAGTTGCCCAGGCGCGGTTGCGCCACCAGCTTGGCCGCCATGCCCGCCACCGTCTCACGCAGCGCCTCGCGCGATACGATCTTGTTCACCATGCCGAACTGTTCGGCCCTCTGCGCGCTCATCCGCTCGCCCAGCAGCAGGAATTCCTTGGCGATGCGCGGCGGCAGTTCATAGGCGTGGGCGAAATATTCGACGCCCGGAATGCCCATGCGGTTGACCGGGTCCTGAAAGAAAGCATCGTCGGTGGCGACGATCAGGTCGCACACCCATGCCAGCATCAACCCGCCCGCGACGCACGCGCCCTGCACCATGGCGATGGTGGGCTTGGGCGTGTCGCGCCAGCGTCGGCACATGCCGACATATTGCTCTTTTTCACGTGTGTAGAGCAATTCGGCGGCGGGCTTGTTCACATGGCCCGGCACCATCAGCCTGTTTTCGAAATGCTTGTGCACGTCCCGGCCGGGCGTGCCGATGTCATGCCCGGCCGAAAAATGCTTGCCGTTGCCGCCCAGCACGATGCAGCGCACATCGTCATCGTTCGTCGCCTTGATGAAGGCGTCGTCGATCGCATAGGTCATCTGGCCGTTCTGGGCGTTGTTGAAGCCCGGACGGTTCATCATGATCCACGCAACATTGTCGATCACCTCATAGGTGACCGGCTCTTGCGTTTCGTAGACGATGTCGACCTGTTGCGGTTCGACCAGGCGGTCGGTCTCGTTCATATTCAGGCTGCCCTTCTGTCTCCGGCCGGGTTGTCCTTGAACACGGTGGCACGGACGTTGTTCGGGTCGATCTTCGCGATCAACTCCAGCTGCTCTGCCGTAGGCGCAGGCGTCACCGGAATGTCACCCTCAACTTTTGCCAGCGGGAAGCCTGTATTGTCCTGCACTTCCTCGAACGTCACGCCGGGATGCAGCGAGATCACGCGGATCTGGTGATCCGGCCCGCCAAAATCCATCACGCACAAATTGGTGATGATGCGGCGCAGGTCCAGACCCTGGGGCGGACCGCCATTGCGATAGCGCGCCGGGTTGTAGCCCGCCATGCAGACGAAATCGACTTCGCCTTCCACGAACGCACGCTTGTTGTGGTTTGCAAAGAAGAAGCTGTTGGGATGGCTGATCGAATTGCCCGGAAAACCGCGCGCGCCCAGCATCGCTGCCTTGGGCTTCTTGTGATCGCCAATCACCGAGATATTGGCCTGGCCGAAGCGGTCGATCTGCACCGGCCCCACCAGCGCATGGCGACGGCCGCTCCACAGCGCGGAAAAGACGCGGTCATAATTGGCGATGCCTTCAAATTCAGGCTCGGCGACGCGCTTGCCGGGACCAACCGGCTCGCTGGTATACCAGGCCTCGCCATCGGTGGTCTGGATCGCGGGCGCAAAGCTCAGCTTGGCCAGACCCGCACCGATGCGGGGCAGGGGGCCGATGCCGGTCGCCATCACTTCACCATCGTCGCGCCAGACTTCGGCGCAGGCGGCGATGACCAGTTCGGCGAGCGAATAGCTATTCTGGGTCATGTCAGTCTCGCTCAGTAAATGGGGACGGGCAGTTGCTTGACGGCGTCCGCGCCGCCGATTGCCGCCTGATAGTCAGCTTCGGACACATCGATATATTTCGCCTTATACTCGGCCCAGGCTTCGGGCGAGGCGGCGCTTTCGACATAGGTCTTGATGTGCTTGAGATCGAGCTGATAGTCCGGCGCGGCGCTGGTGGGATGCGCGCCCAGCGGTGCTTCCGCAACGCCGGTGATCATCGCCCGCTCGACCAGATTGTAGCGGCTGTTCTTCTTCATATCCAGCTCGGCCGTCGGCACGATCTTTTCCACCGTGGCGTAGCTCTTCTTGGCGGCGCGGACCAGCAGCTCGTCGAAGATCGGATCGACCGACAGCGTCAGGATGTTGCCGCGCTCGTCGGAACGATGCGCATGGATCAGCGCGACGTCAGGCACCAGAGCAGGCATGGCGACGAATTCCTCGCCATCCTCATAGGGGCTCTTCACGAATTTGAAGTCGAAACCCGACTGGTTGATGACGTCCGTGCCGATGCCTACGCGGGTCGGCAGGAACGGCAGCTTCATCGCGCCTGCACGCAGGCCCCAATGATACATGCCCTCGTCCAGTTCCAGCACTTCAAAAGCGCCCGCCTGGCGAGCGTTGCGGAAATGCGGTTCCAGCGGATAATGGTCCAGGCTGGCAAAGGCGAAGACCAGCTTCCTGATCTTGCCGGTCGCGGCCAGCATGCCGATGTCCATGCCGCCATAGCCGGCCATCAGGGTCAGGTCCTTCAGGTTCGACCGGGCGATCGCGCGGATCAGGGCCATCGGCTTGCGCCGCGTCGCCCATCCACCGATACCGATGGTCATGCCGTCGGAAAGTTGGTCGACGATGTCATCCACCGTCATACGCTTGTCGAGCATAGTTTCAGTCATCCTTTTACGTCAGTCTCGTCCGGTCCCGTGCGCAGTCCTGCCAGTCAGTCCTGTTCATGGGCCCATTTATGGCCCCAGTCGCTTACCGCGAGGCTGGTGGTGGGGACCCATGTGTCGGGGTCTATTACCAGGCCGTTCCAGCCATATTCGATGTCGAAACCGCCGGGCGTTTGCATGTAGAAAGAGGTCATCTTGTCGTTGACATGACGGCCCAGCGTTGCCGAGAGCGGCACCTTGCCCTTGCTCTTCAACACCCGGTCATAGGCGCGGCCGACATCCTCGAGGGACCCGACCTCCAGCATCATGTGCACCGCGCCATTGGGGCTTTCGGGCAGCTGGCCCAGCGCCAGGCTGTGGTGGCGCGGGTTGCAGTGGAGGAAGGCAAAGCCCACGCCCGGATCGTCCGCGCCGCCGCCCATCAGGTAGAAGCGGCCAAGGTCGGTGTCGCCAAAGCCCATGACTTGCCTGTAGAAGGCGTGGGTCTCGTCGAAATTGGGCGCGGTCAGCACGACATGGCCAAGGCCCATGTCGCCATTATCACCGGTCACGAAGCGGCTGACGCCCGCGGGCGAGACGAAGGGGGCATAGTCGACGAAGCGGCCGTAGAACAGCTCCATCGGGTTGCCTGCGGGGTCCGATGAACGGGCGAGTTCATAGACCTGGCGGCCACGCGCCTCCATGACGCCCGCCCGTTCCACCGGACGGCCTGCCGCCTCGAGGCGGGCCAGAACCGATTCGAAGGCGTCACGATTCGCGCATTCCCAGCCCGGCGCCACGAAGCGGTCGGCCGCGCCTTTCTGCACCCGCAGGCGCCAGGGCCGGTCGTCCATGCGGAACAGCGCGACGTCCTCGTCCGGCGAAGGGGCCGCCATCAGTCCTGCGATATTGCAGGCAAAATCCTGCCACGGCCCGAGCTCCCGCGCCTCGATCACCACATAGCCTAGCGATATCACTGCCATTTCAAGCGCCTCGCCTTCTTTCCTGTCTGCCAGCCATGCTCTGCCGCAGAGCGTTGCAAAATGACCTTCCCCATACGCATATGGCAAGCGCTGCCGCCTGTTTTGCACTTGCAGGGGGAGGCGCAGTTAGCGCGCTCAACGAGCTTATGGCAATTCGTTCCCAATCCGCCTATAAGCAACGGCCCAAATGCGCAAGCCCTGTTTGCCTTGACAGTTTGCGTAATAGCAGTTTACATAAACTACGCATATAGCAAATCTGAAGTAGAGTCGCCTACAATGGAGAAGATGATGACCGGGGCAGTAGCAAGCCGACCCATTGACGAGGCGAATGCCGGGATAGCTTCGCCCGAAAGTCTGATCGCCAAAGCCAAGGCGATGATCCCGGTGCTGCGCCAGCGCGCCCGGGCCTGCACCATCGCCCATGATGTCCCTGTGGAAACCGTCGCCGAGATGAAGGCGGCCGGCTTTTTCCGCGTGCTCCAGCCCAAGCGCTATGGCGGCTATGAGATGCACCCCAATGTCTTTTTCGAGATCCAGAAGGCGCTCGCCGAAGGCTGCATGTCGACAGGCTGGATCTACGGCGTCCTTGGCTGCCATCCTTACGAACTCGCCCTCTTCCATGACGAGGCGCAGAAGGAAGTGTGGGGCGAGGATCCCGACATGCTCGTCTCCTCCACCTATCAGCCGGTCGGCAAGGTGGAAAAGGCCGAAGGCGGCTTCTACCTCTCGGGCCGCTGGGGCTTCTCGTCGGGCTCCTCCCATTGCGGATGGGTGCTCTTGGGCGCGATCAATTTCGACACCGATGGCGGCCCGCCCGACATGCGCACCTTCCTCCTGCCGCGCTCCGACTATCAGGTGATCGAAGGCACCTGGGATACGTTCGGCCTCCAGGGCACCGGCAGCTTCGACATTCTGGTCGAGCGTGTCTTTGTCCCTGAACACCGCACCCACAAGGCGAGCGACGGCTTTGCCGGCACCAATCCGGGCCAGGAAACCAACACCGCGCCCCTCTACCGCATCCCCTGGGCGCAGCTCTTCATCCGCTCGGTCTCCAGCGCCGCCTTCGGCGGCATCCGCGCCGCCACTGGCGCCGCGATGGAGATCATGGGCAACCGCGTCTCGACCAACACCGGCAAGGCGTCCAAGGCCGACCCCAATCTCCACGCCGCCATCGCCCGCGCGATTGCCGAGACCAATGAGATGGAGCTCACCCACCGCACGACCTTCAACGAACTGATGGACTATGCTGGCCGCAATGAGCCTGTCCCGATGGAGAAGCGCGCGCTCTTTGCCTACCAGTCCGCCAGCGTCGTGCGCCGCATGGCCGAGCTTGCCGACGGCATGGTCAAGCTGCTTGGCGGCCGGGCGGTCTACATGTCGAGCCCGATCCTCCAGCCCTGGCTCGACCTCCATGCCGCGCGCGCCCATGTCGCCAATGACCCGGCCAACCGCACCAGCGACGTCATCGGCACGATCAACGGCGAACCGCCCGCCTTCACCTTTATCTGATATAAAAAGAGGATTGTTCATGGCCAGTGAACTGAACCGCGAACTGAGCCGCAAGACCTATAAGGTCGCGGGCGGATATGAGATTTCGGTCGCGGAAATCCCCGGCGCCGGCAATGCAGACGGCCCTACGGTCGTCTTCATCCATGGCAGCGGCCCCGGCGCATCGGGCGCGTCCAATTTCCGCAACAATGCGCAAGATTTCGCCGACGCTGGCTACCGCGTCATCCTGCCCGACCTCATCGGCTATGGCGCTTCCTCCAAACCCGAGACCGACTATCCGCTCGAATTCTTCACCCAGACCCTGCTCGAGGCTCTGACGCAGCATGGGATCACCGGCGGCCACCTCATCGGCAACTCGCTGGGCGGCGGCATCGCCCTCCAGATCGCGCTCGATCACTCTGAATTCACCATCGGCAAGCTTGTCCTGATGGCGCCGGGCTGCGTTGCCGAGCAGGCGAGCTATTTCACCATGCCCGGCATCGCCAAGATGCGCTCGGGCTTTGGCGGTCCCGACTTCAATGTCGAGGAACAGCGCCGCCTGATCAGCAACCTCATGCATCCCTCCTCGCTCCACCACGTCACCGACGCGCTGGTCGAGGAACGCTTTGCCGTCGCGCGCACCCAGCCCAAGGATGTGCTCGCGCGGGTCAAGACCCCCGACCTTGGTCCCCGCCTTGGCGAGGTCACCCAGCCCATCTTCGTCCTGTGGGGCCTTAATGACGAATTCTGCCCCGAAAGCCACGCCCGCCTCTTCCTCGACGCCTGCCCCGACGTGCGCTGCCTCACCTTCTCGCAGACCGGCCATTGGGTGCAGGTGGAACGGGCTCAAGAATTCAACCGCTACTCGCTGGACTTCCTGAAGAATGGCTGACGCTGCTCCTGCGCAATCCGTGCCTGTTCCAGAGCCCGTGGACGTTACCACAGGGCTGAAGGGCGCGATGCGCCGTCTGCCCTCGGGCGTGGCGATCGTCACCGCGCTTGGGACAGGCAAGGCGCCTGTCGGCATGGCCGCGACCTCGATCACCTCGCTCACCATGGACCCGCCAGCAGTGCTCGTCTGCGTCAACCAGACAGCCAGCATCCACGCCCATCTCACCCCCGGCTGCCCGGTCAGCATCAACCTCCTCTCGCGTCACCAGCGCGAGGTGTCGGCAGCGTTCGGCGGCGCGGTGGCGCGCGAGGCGCGCTTTGGTGTTGGCAGCTGGACCGCCGATCCCCATGGCCTCCCTATCCTGGAGGAGGCGCAGGCCAACCTCTCCTGCACGATCGAGAGCATGACCCCCTTTGGCACCCACAGTATCGTCATTGCGCGCGTCAAGGCGGTGCGCCTCAGCGATGCGGTCGATCCCCTCATCTTCCAGGACGGAGCCTATCTGTGAGCGGCCTTAACGCCCAGAGCCTTAATGATAGCCTTGCAGACGAGCTCTACCAGGCGCTGCGGGACAAGCGCACCGTGCCGCCGCTGATGGCGCGCCATCCTGAACTCACCATCGATGACGCCTATGCCATCTCGCTTGGCGCGCTCGAACGCCGCAAGGCTGATGGCGAGCGGGTCATCGGCAAGAAGATCGGCGTTACGTCCAAGGCCGTGCAGGACATGCTGGGCGTGCACCAGCCCGACTTCGGTTTCCTCACTGACCGCATGTTCATCGAGGGCGACATCGATGTCGCGGCAAACGGCCTCATCGCCCCGCGTGCCGAGGCCGAGATCGGCTTCATCTTGCATGACAGCCTCAAGGGTCCCGGTGTCACGGCGGAAGACGTGATCGCCGCGACGCAGAGCATCGTCCCCTGTTTCGAGATCGTCGACAGCCGCATCCAGGACTGGAAGATCGGCATCGTCGACACCGTCGCCGACAATGCCTCCTGCGGCGTCTATGTGCTGGGGGACGCGCGGGTTGATCCCAAGGCGCACGACCTCCCCAATCTTCATGTCACCGTCACCAAGAATGGCGAGCCGCTCAGCGAAGGCTATGGCCATGCGGTGCAGGGCTCGCCCGCCCAGGCGGTCGCCTGGCTTGCCAACACGCTGGGCGCCTATGGCGTTACCCTGGAGGCGGGCGATGTGATATTGTCAGGCAGCCTGGTGCCGCTCGAACCGGCACGGCCAGGAGATGTGTTCGAGATGCAGCTTGCAGGGGTCGGCAGCTGCACCGCGCGCTTTATCTAGATTTGTGAGAGGGCATCGCTGCAAGCCATGCGAGCCCTGTGAGGAGTAAGTAATGACGGGCAAGGTCAAGGCGGCGATCATCGGGTCGGGCAATATCGGCACCGACCTCATGATCAAGATGATCAAATATCCCCAGAATATGGAACTGGTGGCGGTGGTCGGCATCGACGAGGCCTCCGAAGGCCTCGCCATGGCGCGCGAGCGTGGCGTCGCCACCACCCATGAGGGTTTAGAAGGCCTCATGAAGATGGACGTCTACCCCGAGATCGGCATCGTGTTCGACGCGACCTCGGCTTACGCCCACAAGGTTCATGACGCAGCGCTGCGCGCCGACGGCAAGCAGGTGGTCGACCTCACCCCCGCCGCGATCGGCCCCTACACCATCCCCACCGTCAATGGTGAGGCCAATCTCGATGCGGGCAATGTCAACATGGTGACCTGCGGCGGCCAGGCGACGATCCCGATGGTCGCCGCCGTCAGCCAGGTCGCGACCGTCCATTATGCCGAGATCGTGGCCTCGGTCTCCTCGCGTTCGGCAGGTCCCGGCACCCGCGCCAACATCGACGAGTTCACCCGCACCACCGCAGGCGCGATCGAAAAGGTCGGCGGCGCGGCGCAGGGCAAGGCGATCATCATCCTCAATCCCGCCGAACCGCCGATGATCATGCGCGACACGGTGTTCACCCTGTCCGAAGGCGCGGACGAAGAAACCATCCGCGGCTCGGTCGAAGCGATGGTCAAGAAGGTCCAGGCCTATGTGCCGGGCTATCGCTTGAAGCAGGAGGTGCAGTTCGAGCGCTTTGGCGACAATAACAAGCTCACCATCCCGGGCCGCGGCGAGTTCACCGGCATCAAGACGATGATCCTGCTCGAGGTCGAAGGGGCGGGCGATTATCTGCCGAGCTATTCGGGCAATCTCGACATCATGACCGCCGCTGCCAAGGCGACCGGCGAGCTGCTCGCGCAGCGTATCGCACAAGGAAAGAAGGTGGCAGCATGAGCGCCGAGATCAAAGCTCCGTTCAACGTGGAAGCGGGCGACAAGCTCTACATCCAGGACGTGACGCTGCGCGATGGCATGCACGCCATCCGACACATGTATGGCATCGACCATGTGAAGGCGATCGCCAAGGCATTGGATGACGCAGGGGTCGACGCGATCGAGGTCGCCCATGGCGACGGCCTCAATGGCGCAAGCTTCAACTATGGCTTTGGCGCGCATACCGATTGGGAATGGCTCGAGGCGGTTGCCTCGGTGCTGACCAGGTCGGTTCTCACCACGCTCATCCTGCCGGGCGTCGGCACGGTCGAGGAACTGCGCCGCGCCTATGATATCGGCGTGCGCTCGGTCCGCGTCGCGACCCATTGCACCGAGGCGGATGTCTCCAAGCAGCATATCGGCATTGCCCGCGATCTTGGCATGGACGTCTCGGGGTTCCTGATGATGAGCCACATGATCGATGCGGAGAAGCTCGCGAGCCAAGCGCTGCTCATGGAAAGCTATGGCGCGCAGTGCGTCTATGTGACCGACAGCGGCGGCGCGCTCGACATGGACGGGGTCAAGGCCCGTCTGGAAGCCTATGATCGCGTGCTCAAGCCCGAAACCCAGCGCGGCATCCACGCCCACCACAATCTCAGCCTTGGCGTCGCCAACTCGATCGTCGCGGCCCAGTGCGGCGCGGTGCGCATCGACGCATCGCTCACCGGCATGGGCGCGGGCGCGGGCAATGCGCCGCTGGAGGTGTTCATCGCCGCCGCCGACCGCAAGGGCTGGAACCATGGTTGCGACGTCAACGCGCTGATGGACGCAGCCGAGGATCTGGTTCGCCCCTTGCAGGACCGCCCGGTCCGGGTCGACCGCGAAACCCTCGCGCTTGGCTATGCCGGGGTCTATTCCTCGTTCCTGCGTCATGCCGAAAAGGCCGCCGAAACCTACGGCCTCGACACCCGTACCATCCTCGTGGAACTCGGCCGTCGCAAGATGGTCGGCGGGCAGGAAGACATGATCGTCGATGTCGCCCTCGACATGGTCAAGGCGCGCGAAGCCGCAGCCTGATCAGCCGCCGGGCGCGGCTTGTTCGCGCCCGGCGTCGCTCACACGCAACAGGAGGAGAGGATATGGCCGACAAGCGCCTGTCGCTCGACCATATCACCGTCACCGACACCACCCCCTGGCAGCTTGCGCAAATCGCCGCAGAGGTGGGATGCCAGGGCATCTGCCCGTTCCTCCATGCGATGGAGGTGCTGCCCGCCATGCCCGCCTATGATCTGGTGCGCGATCCCCAGGCGCTGCGCCAGACCCGTGATGCGCTCGCCGCCACCGGGGTCACGGTCGACCTTGTCTACCCCTTCACCATGGCAGGACGTACCAACCCGCAGGACTTTATCCCCGCGCTCGAAACCGCCGCCGCGCTCGGCGCGCCCCTCGCCAATGTCCTGTGCTACGACCGCGATCCTTCCCGCCGCACCGAAAAGCTTATCAAACTGGCCGAACTTGCCGCCCCGTTCGACATCGCGCTTGCAATCGAATTTTATCCCCCCTCCCAGGTCCAAACCTTAAGCGCCGCCCTCGAGGAAATCACCCGCTCCGGCCGATCCGACATCAAGGTCACAGCAGACCTCCTCCACATCATGCGCGGACCCGAACCCGAAACCAGCTTCCCCCTCCTTGCCCACCCCGCCATCGCCATCGCCCAGATAGCCGACGGCCCACCAACCATCGATCCCGACCAGATCGAACGCGAAGCCGGCATCCAGCGCCAACTCCCCGGACAAGGCAAGTTCAACATCCCGGCGTTCCTCCACGCCCTCAACCCCGCAACACCCCTCAGCGTCGAAATACCCCAGCAGTACGCCATCGACCAAGGCTTCAACGCCCATCAACGGGCACAAATGGCGGTGGATTGCATGAAGGAAGTGGTGAAAAGAACGCACTGAAAAACGAGAAATAGGAAAAATAGGAAAATAGGAGAGTAAGATGCGTGACCTGATTGACCCGACCCTGTTGCCGGGGTTGGATTTCATGCCGGCGCTGGACATCACGGCAGAGAGCCTGCCCGCGATACGCGAGGGTATGGAGCAGATGACGGCGATGGCGCCCGAGCCGCAGGATAGTGGTGTTGAATGGCGGGAGGAGCGGATCACGGCGCCCGATGGGCATGAACTGCTGGTCAGGGTTTATCGTCCGGCGGATGCGCAAGGGACGCTCCCCGCGATCCTGCATATTCATGGCGGCGGCTATGTGATGGGGTCAGTGCGTACCAATCATCTTTCCAACATCGAGCTTGCGCTGTCCGCTTCCGCCCTCGTCGTTTCGGTCGATTATCGGCTTGCGCCCGAGACGGTGGCGCCGGGCGCGGTCGAGGATTGTTATGCGGCGCTGCAATGGCTGCATGACGGCGCGGAGCAGTTGGGCGTCGATCCCAAGAGGATCGCCATTCGCGGCGAGAGCGCGGGCGGCGGGTTGGCCGCGGCTCTGGCGCTGCTGGCACGCGACCGGGGCGGCCCGGCGATCGCGCACCAGAACCTGATCTATCCGATGCTGGACGACCGCACCTGCATCACGCGTCTGCCCGAGCATTTGGGCGCATTCGTGTGGACGCCGCAGGCCAACGCCTTTGGCTGGCGATCCCTGCTGGGTAAGGAGCCCGGTTCGGCGGACGTATCGCCCTACGCGGCCCCCGCGCGGGCGGAGAGCCTGGCTGGCCTGCCGCCCGCCTTCATCTGCGTGGGCGCGCTCGATCTTTTCCTGGTCGAGGACATGGATTATGCCCGCCGACTGATCGAAGCAGGCGTTGCGGCAGAACTGCACGTCTATCCGGGTGCCTATCACGGTTTTGACGTGACGCCCGACGCCGCGCCAGTCCGCCAAATGAAGCGCGACGCCGTCGCGGCCCTTCGCAAGGCGCTGCATCCCGCCGAAACACGATAGGATGAGCGGTAGATAGCCGCGCAAATTGCGGCGGCATCAGCTTTGACACTGGTGCTGCCCGCAAGTGCGCGCTATTAAACCGGCTACATTTTTGAAGGCGGGGCAAGAATGCAGATCAGGAGCGGGCGGAAAACGACGCCGCCATCGCTGGATACTCTCGATACGAACATCATAGAGATACTCCGGACCAACGGCCGCGCAACCAATCAGGAAATTGCAGAACGGCTGTCTGTTACCGCTGCCACGATTTCTGCCCGGCTGCAAAAGATGGACGACGGGAAAGCGATGCGCGTCGTTGCCGTCACCGATTTTGCGGCCCATGGCTATAATGTGATCATCGCCCTGGGCGTGAAGGTCCAGGGTCGCAATGTTCAGGAGGTCGGCCGCGATCTGGCCGATCTTTCCGAAGTGCTGAGCGTCAATGTCATGAGCGGCGACCATGATGTGGAATTGCTCGTCGCACTGCGGGATTTTGGCGAGGTGCAGGAAATGTTGTTCGAGCAGATCGCCAGAGTGGAGGGGGTCGTTCACATCACATCAGGGGTGGCGGTGGATATCGTGAAATATGAATTCAACGTGGTGCCGCTGTGACCGGGAAGGCCGATTGGGCACGCCTGGACAAGCTGGACCAGGGGATCGTCGAAAAGCTGGCCCGCGATGCGCGCATTTCCAACCGCGCCATCGCCGCCGAACTGGGGGTGACGGAGGGCACCATTCGCACACGCGTCAAGCGGTTGCAGAATGAAGGGCTGATCCAGTTCACCGTCGTCACCGATTTCCGCATGGCGGGGTCGCCCAACCTTTGCATGATGGGGATCGATGCCGATCCATCCCATGTGTCGGAATTGGCGCGCCGTCTATCCGACATTCCGGAAATCACCTGCGTTATCGTTCTGCTGGGCCGTTACAGCCTGTTGGCGATGGGGCTGTTCACCAATATCGAGCAGCTGAACGATCTGGTGACGGAGCGGATCAGGCCAATGCCGGGCGTCCAACGGGTGGAAACGTCGGTATCCGTCCATAATCTGAAATATGAGGCTGGCATCGCGAAGATCACGCGAGAAGCGGCCGAAGACTAAAAAACGGGGGGAGGTTCAACCCCTGAGGAGAGTATCATGTCGATCAATCTGGAAGAGCTTGCCGCCCGCGTGACGGCATTGGAGGACGTCAACGCCATCCGTCAGTTGAAGGCGCGTTACCTGCGCGCCTGCGACCTGAAGCTGGTGGACGAATTGCGTGAGACGTTCCTGCCGCAGGGCATAAGGCTGGATTACCAGAATTTCCCGCTATTCACGGATCGCGACGAGTTCATCGCCATATTTCAGAAAATGGCGATGGCAGGTGGCGTTTATGACATTCACCACGCGACCAATGCGGATATCGAATTGGTGAGCGCGGATGAAGCGCGTGGGCTGTGGTCGCTCAATTTCCGGACGATCATCCTTGCCACGCGGTCGGTGACCCGGCTCGCGGTGGAATATCAGGATGTCTATCGCAAGCAGGACGGGCGCTGGTGGATCGCGGAGTCGGTGAGCCGCGTCACATCCATCCTGACCGAAGAGATTGGCGAGGATGGTACGCCGCGTTACCTGGCCTGGGGTGAAATGCCTGCTGCGGCTTGAGTTCGTGAGGGCAGGGGTGCGATCGTTGCTCCTGCTCTCCATTTGAGAAATAGCTGGAACTTCCGAACTGGAGAATTGCAGCTTCCGGCAAATCGGGGATTGTATGGCGGCCTCTGCAAAAAAGCAGCTCGTGCAGATGGCGCGCTATCATGGTTGGGCGACTGAACGCCTTTTGAAGGCCGTGGCGTCGATACCGGACGAACCTTACCATAAGTCATGCAGCCTCTTTTTCGGATCGATCCACGGAACGCTGAATCATCTGCTGCTGACAGACAGCGAGATTTGGTATCCGAGATTTACGCAGGCGCAGACAACGGCCCTTTCCCTTGATGCAGAGTTGGAAAGCAATCGCGCGCTACTCGCGTCCCGCTTGATCGCGGCAACTGCGCGCTGGGGCGAATATGTCGATAATCTGGATGAGGCCGCATTGGCTGACGATCTTCGCTATATAATGACGACGGGGCAGGCTCGCACCCTTCCCATGCCAAGCGCGCTGCTCCATGTCTTCAATCACGCCACGCATCACAGAGGCCAAATTACCGCCGCGATTTCAATGCTGGGCTTCCAGTATGAACCGCTTGATCTGCCCTTCCTGATATTTTCCGAACAGGTGTAGACGGCGACGAGCTTCGCCTAACCCTGCCACTCGCATGATCGTGTCAGGGCGCCATCCAATGGCCGCCGTTGACGTCCAGCGCCGCGCCGGTGACGACTGCCGCATAATCGGAAAGCATCATGAGTACCGCGCGGGCGCAATCGTCCTGGGGTGGGATGATGCCGAGGGGAATGTCCTTGGTCACCGCCGCGATGACGTCTTCCGCGCTGGCTCCTTCCGTCACGAGGGAGTCGATATAGGCTTGTACGGGCGCGCCGTAGATCCAGCCCATGCGGCAGCTGTTCACCCGTATTCCTAACCGGCCGAGATCGGCGGCCATATATTTGGTGAGGACGTTGAGGCCGCCTTTCGACACGGCGTAGCCCATTTCCATGCCATGTTCGCCGCCCGCGGGCCGAAGCGTGCCGATGGTCGAAACATTGACCACCGCGCCGCCGCCTTTCAGATAGGGCACGCAAGCACGCGTCAGGCGCAGCGCGCCGAGGCAGTTGACGTCATAGATTTTGGCCCATTGGGCTGCGTCCGCATTGTCAACGAAGGTCCATTCGCCGTGATAATAAGCGCTGTTGATGAGGCCGTGGATGCGGCCGCCAAATGCGGTGGCGGCCTTTTCAGCGAGATCGCGGCATTGTCCGTCATCGCTGACGTCGCATCTGACGGCTATGGCTCGTCCGCCCTGATCCGCGATTTCGGCGCGCACCTGTTCGAGATAATCGATGTTGCGGGCGCCCATGACGACCTTTGCGCCTTCCTGCGCGGCGAGTTTCGCGAGCGCCTGACCCATGCCGGGGCCGACGCCGCTGATCACGATCACCTTGTCCTTCAACAGCATGGCAGCACTCTCCTCTCCGGAATTCTGGTGCCTTTTGAGACCAAGGCCCGATTCCGGTTGCCCTTGTTCTTGCGCCGGTTTATCCACGCGTATCAAGATGCCTGCGAAGAAAAGACGCCAAAATGCGTACCGACGGGCAGAAAATTTGTTGGAGAGGCAGGGCGCCATGGGCCGTTTGCAGGGTAAGGTTGCGATCATAACCGGGGGCGCTCGCGGCATGGGCGCCGCCACCAGCCGCCTCTTTGCCGAGGAGGGCGCGAAGGTCGCCATTGCCGATGTGCTGGATGATGTGGGCACGCAACTGGCGACCGAACTGGGCGACGTAGCGTGTTTCTATCATCATGACGTGACGAGCGAGCAGGGCTGGGCTGAACTGGTCGGCGCGGTCGAAGCCGATCTTGGTCCGGTCGATATATTGGTGAACAATGCGGGCATATTGCTGTTCCGCACGCTGCTGGACACGAGCCTTGCCGAATATGAGCGGGTGTTGAAGGTCAATCTGACCGGCGAGTTTCTGGGCATCAAGGCCGTTGCGCCGGGGATGATCGCCCGTGGCAAGGGCGCGATCGTCAACATCTCTTCGGTCGACGGGATGAAGGGTGCGAACGGGCTTGCCGCCTATTCATCCAGCAAGTGGGGCGTGCGGGGGCTGACCCGCGTCGCCGCGCTGGAGCTGGGGCATCGGGGCATTCGCGTCAATTCGGTGCATCCGGGCGGCGTGGATACGGCGATGACCAATCATGACGGGTCCACGCGGGAAAAGGTGAGCGAGCGGTTCGGCAATGTGCCGCTGCAACGGGTCGGCGCGCCGGAGGAAGTGGCGCGCGCGACCCTGTTCCTGGCGAGCGACGAGGCGTCCTATCTGGCGGGCGCGGAGATTGCCGTGGATGGCGGCATGCTGACCGGGCAATATTATGCACAATTTCCCGGTGCGCCGGGCGTGGATTGAATAGCGGGCGGGTGAACGACAAGACAGCAACATAAGGAGAGATGCCATGATCCGTATCGACTTACCCGAGCAGGATGCCGCCGACCCCTATGGCTATGCATCGCGCAATTATGCGCGCGAGATCATGGGTGCGGCGGGCGGCTTTTCCAAGGCGGTCTATCAGCACAGCCTGTTGTCGCTGCGCGAATTTGAAGGTGCGCGGTCACGGACGGCGCAGATCAACGGTTGTGTGATCTGCCAGCAATTTCGCGCGGCGCGGGACGTTCAATCGATGTTTGCCGCATCGGGGCAGCGGCCCGGTCATACGGTTGCCGACAATGGATCCGCGCCGGATGAGGACTTTTATGCGGCGGTCGAGAATTGGCGGACGTCGCCTGTCTTTAGTCCCCGCGAGCGGACGGCGATTGAATTTGCCGAGCGATTTGCGCAGGAGCCGAAATCGATCGCGCAGGATGAGGATTTCTGGGAACGGGCGCATGCGCTGTTTTCCGACGAGGAGATTGTCGACCTGGCGCACAGCGTGGCGGCGTGGGTAGGGTTGGGCCGTGTTGCGCATGTGCTGGGGTTCGACAGCGTGTGCCTGCCCTTTGCAGAGGTGGCGTAAGGGGAGACGGCTCGCGCGGCTATGATCGGCCGCGCGAGCGCAGGCTGATCAGCCCAGATTGCCGGGTTCCGCCTGAAGGATCATGGGGTCGCCCGTATGCGCGGCCCAGATCGCATCGCGGCGCACGATGCGCCAGCCTTCGGCGCGCCTTTCCCACTGATCGACATATTCGCCGTTGGAATCGAATATGGGTCCGGCGGGGTCGTTCACCCGCTGATGCCGGGCCTGAACATAGGATCGGCTCGTCGCGCGGTCGCCATCGACATCGACCAGGATGCTGCCGATGAGATGCTGCGTGCCGCCGCAGTGGTCGAGGAAGCGGCGCATGTTGGCGGCGAGCGCCGCCATGCCGTGCTGGTCGCCGCCGGTGCCATAGTCGAAGCTGATGTCCTGCGCGAAGACGTCACCCAGGCGGTCCCACTGTTTATTGTCGAGGATGCGGGCGAAGCGGGACAGGCCGCGTATGATTTCCCGCTCGTCCAGCAATGCCTGGAGGGTGATGGCGTTGGACATGTCTGTGCCTTTTTCGTCTACCACCAGCATGCGCGTGGCCGTGCGGTCGAGGAAGTTTTCCTCATCCTGCGCGATCTGGTTGGCGATGTCCTCTTGCGCGGCGACGTCGGTGAAGCGGTCATAAGCAGCGCGGTCGGCGAGCCAGATTTCGGTGATCACGTCGAAGTCGATCGGCGCGGCGCCGGGGAAAAGGAAGGCGCCCTCCAGTTCGACATAATTGCGCCGATAATCGACTATGCCTGGCAGCAGGCGCCGGATCAGGGGCGCGTGCTGCCTTTCATAATAGTCGACGAATGCTTCGCGGGATAGATCCGGCCTGCGTTTCAGCAGTGCGATGCATTTGAACATCGGCGCATCTCCTTGAAGATTATGGCGCCATCCACTGGCCGCCGTTGACGTCTAGCGAAGCACCGCTGACGACGCGCGAATAGTCGGAGATCATCATCAGCACGGCGCGGGCGCAGTCATCTTCGGGTGGGATGATGCCGATCGGGATATTCTTGGTGACGCCCGCGATCACGTCATCACGCTTGAAACCGGCATCGACCTGCGATGCGATGAAGCTTTCGACCGGCTCGCCATGGATCCAGCCCATGCGGCAGGTGTTGACGCGGATGCCGTGGCGGCCAAGGTCGGACGCCATATATTTGCCCAGCGTGTTGAGCGCGCCCTTCGCCACTGCATAGGGCATTTCCATACCGCCTTCGGTGCCATAGGGATTGACCGTCGCCATGGTGGACACGTTCACGACCGCGCCGCCGTCGCGCAGATAGGGGACGCAGGCGCGCGTCAGGCGCAGGGCACCGAGGCAGTTGACGTCGAATGCCTTGGCGAAGTCGCCCAGGTCGGCATTGTCGACAAAGCACCAGTCGCCGTGGAAATAGGCGCTGTTGACGAGGCCGTGGACGCGGCCGCCAAATTCGGCGGCGGCGCGTTCGGCCAGCGTCTTGCACTGAGCTTCATCGCTGACGTCGCAGGGGACGGCGATGGCCTTGCCGCCCTTTGCCTTGATGTCGCTGCACACTTCATCGAGGAAGGCCTGGTTACGGGCGGCGAGCACGACGCTTGCGCCTTCGGCTGCGGCTAGCCGGGCCAGCGCCTGACCCATGCCGGGGCCAACGCCACTGACGATCACGACCTTATCCTTGAGCAGCATCCTCTTTCCTTTCCTGATCCATTTGCTGCTTGCCCGTCATGCGGGGAGCAGCGTTGGCGCGCAGGATAGGTGAAAAAAACATTTGATCAATGCGCTTTTTGCAACATTGGGCGCTATTGTACCATCATATGCGTAGTGGCGGGCGCCAATGCGCACGAACCGGATCAGCGGCGGAGTTGACTGAATTTCCCACTGAGGGGATAAGGTCGAAAGCATATCGGGCCTGATCGGCGCAGCCCGCCGGGCCTGAATATAATAATGTGGAAGGAGAGGACGATGCGCTTTCATCTGGGCGAATCGATGACCGCGATCCAATATTATGCGCCGCTGGCCAAGGCGGCGGAAGCGGCGGGCTATGCGGGTGTCACGGTGCCCGACAGCCTGATCTATCCGAAAAGTTCCGGCACCAAATATAGCTATACCGACGATGGCGGGCGCGAATTCCTGGAGAACAAGCCGTTCCTCGAGTCGTTCATCCATGTGACCGCGATGCTCGCCGCGACGCAGGCGCTGGAGGTGACGACCAATGTCGTGAAGCTGCCGGTGCGCCCGCCGCTCTATGTCGCGAAGATCGTGGCGTCGATCGAAGCCTTGTTCGACAACCGCTTCAACTTTGGCGTGGGCCTGAGCGTATGGCCGGAAGATTATGCGGTCATGGGCGTGCCGTGGGAAGGGCGAGGCAAGCGGTTCGATGAGTGCATCGACATCGTCCGGGGCCTGACCAATGGCGGCTATTTCGAATATCATGGCGAGTTTTTCGACCTGCCGCCGGTAAAGCTCAATCCCGTTCCGACAAAGCCTGTGCCGATCCTGATCGGGGGCCATTCCGACCCTGCGCTGAAGCGCGCGGCGCGCAACGATGGCTGGATGTTTGCGGGGGGTGGCATGGATATGATGCTGCCGATGCTGGAGAAGCTGGCGGCGTATCGGGAGGAACTGGGGCGCAAGGATGCCCCGTTCCGCATCTTCGGTTCGGCCATGGGGGAGGTCGATCTGGATATGATCCGTCGGCAGGAGGATGCGGGCGTGACTGATGTCGTCGCCTCTTTCCGCAATCTCTATGCGGTGGAAGAGGACAGTCAGCCGTTGCAGGAAAAGATCGACGATCTCAACCGCTTTGCCGAGAAGATCATCAGCCGGTACTGATCGGCGCCTCGCCGCCGCCTTGGCGCAGTTCGCGCCAGCGGCTTGGCGATGATCCGGTCCATTGCTGGAAGGCGCGGCGGAAGGCGCCGGTGTCGCTGAACTGAGTACGGCGGCCGACTTCGGTGATGGTGAGGCGGGGGTCGTCGAGCAGCCGGGTTGCGAGCGCGCGCCGTGCCTCGGTCTTGAGTTGCACGAGCGATGTGCCTTCATCGGCGAGGCGGCGTTTGAGCGTGGCGACGCTGATGCTGAACTGGCGGGCGAGTTGGTGCGCGGTTGCGGGCGCCTCGCCACTTCCCAGCATGGCGCTGAACATGTGTTGGATGCGTTCGGAGAGCGGGGCGTCCAACGATTGCGGCTGTTCGACGTCGAAGGGGAAGCGTTCGAGCAGATGCTCCAGCTCATGATGGCTGCGCAGCACCGGGCGGTCGAGATAGCTGGCGGGGAAGCGCAGGCTGTTTTCCGGTGCGCCATGCTGCATGGGCACGGGCATGAGGTAGGAAATGGTCTGTTCGTCCAGTAGCGGAGGATAGCGCATGGCGGCGCCGAGCAGCGGAATATCCTCACCGATCAGCCAGCCGAACAGCCGGTAATAGGTGGAGAGGCCCGCAAGGTCGGACACATAGGCGCTGGCGTTCCTGATCTGGCGCGGGGTCGCCATGTCGAGCCGCGCGACGCCGTCATCGACCTTCAGCCGCAGCCGCCCGGCGCGTGGGCCGATAAGCTCGGAAAAGCGATCCGTCCGCTCGATCACATCCGCCAATGTGCGGCAGGTGATGATGCAGTGGCAGAGCATGTCCACCCCCGCCTTGGTCAGAGGCTCGCGGCCTTCCTGCCGGGCGGCCTGCGCATCGAGCGTCCAGGTGCAATGGGCGTAGAGGCGGGTGAAATCATCCTGCGAAAGCCCGCGCTGCGCGGCGGTTCCGCCGATCGGCGGCCCTATGAGGTGGGACAGGCTCGCCTGCCGCAGAAGATCGGCGGGAGCGACGCCGATTTCCGCCACCAGCCGTAGCAGATCGCGGGCGATGGCGACGGGGACACGCGTTGCCACCGGGCGCGACAGATGTTTGGTGTTGAGCTTTTTTGTCATGACCTTTGAGCTATTTTGGCATTTCCAGAGGTGGGGAGAAAGGGGAAACAAAGGCTTCAAATAGAAAGGATCGAGAGGGTGGCGGACGAGAGCCTGATTGCGCGCATAGACCGGTTGGAATCGCTGGATGCGATCCGTCAGCTGGCCGCGAAATATTCGCTGGCGCTGGACATGCGCGACTCCGACGCCTGGGTGAACCTGTTCCC
Organism: Sphingobium sp. TomTYG46; assembly: GCF_055396345.1. NCBI lineage: Bacteria > Pseudomonadati > Pseudomonadota > Alphaproteobacteria > Sphingomonadales > Sphingobiaceae > Sphingobium > Sphingobium sp. TomTYG46. The sequence continues at coordinate 526,534 of NZ_AP027325.1, read as the reverse complement.
CGAAGATGTGAAGGTCGGTGGCGGCAAGCAGGGGCGCAAGGAACTGCGCGACTGGTTCGACGAAACCCATTCGATGCAGTTTGATGGCACGTCCCATCATATTGGCGGCCACATTATCGATTTCGATGACCTCGACCATGCGCAGGGCGTCGTCTATTCGAAAAATGAGCATGAGACCGGCGCAGAGTGGGTCATCATGCAGATGATGTATTTCGACAAATATGAGCGGATCGACGGCCGTTGGTATTTCCGGCGCCGCCTGCCGCTTTATTGGTACGCTACCGACCTCAACAAGCCGCCGATCGGTGATCGCAAGATGCGCTGGCCGGGCGTGCAGCCCTATCATGGCAGCTTCCACGACCTGTTCCCGAGCTGGAAAAGCTATTGGGATCGTCTGGGTCAGCCGCATGACGGGCCGGTCGAGGCGCCTGCGCCGCTGGAAAAATTCATTGAAACGATGCGGCGCGGCGCTCCCTTGCCCAAGCCGCGCGTACGGAGCTGATTTGCTATGACGGATATTTTCTCGCCCGTGACATTGGGTGACATTGCGCTGTCCAACCGGATCGTCATGGCGCCGATGACCCGCGACAGGGCGGGGCCGGGCGACGTGCCGACCGACATCATGGTCGAATATTATCGCCAGCGCGCAAGCGCCGGGCTGATCGTGACCGAGGGGACGCAGCCTTCGCCGACGGGCAAGGGATATTGGCGCACGCCCGGCATCCATAGCGAGGCGCAGGTCGAAGGATGGCGCAAGGTCGCCGACGCCGTCCATGGCGGGGGCGGAAAGATCGTCATGCAACTGATGCACGTCGGCCGCGCCGCCGTGCAGGCGAACAAGGATGCGGACGCAGAGACGGTTTCGCCGTCAGCCATTCAGTGCCCGGACAAGATCCCCGGCCCTGATGGCGTTCCGGTGGAAACGGTCGTACCGCGCGCGCTGGAAACAGATGAGATTCCCGGCGTCATTGCGGAATATCTTACCGCCGCTCGCAACGCGATCGCCGCTGGTCTGGACGGGATCGAGCTGCATTGCGCCAGCGGCTACCTGCCGATGCAGTTTCTGTCATCGAACAGCAATCACCGGACCGACCGCTATGGCGGGTCGGTGGAGAACCGCATTCGTTTCGTGGTCGAGTTGCTGGAGGCGCTGGCCGGTGCCGTGGGTGCGGGCCGGGTCGGCTTCCGCATCTGTCCGGGCGTCAAGTTCAACGGCATGGATGATGCGAACCCGCATGAAACCTATGCGGCGCTGCTCAAGGCCGTTGACGGCATGGGCCTGGCCTACTGCCATCTTATCCACATTCCGCTGGAAGGGCAGGATGCGCTGGAGCTGGTCCGTGCCAACTGGAGCGGGGCGGTGATCGAGAATGGCGGGCTGAACCTGGAGAAGGCTTCGGCGGTGGTCGCGGAGGGGAAGGCCGAGGCAGTGTCGTTTGGCTATCTCTACATCGCCAACCCCGATCTGGTGGAACGCTTCCAGACGGGGGCTGCGCTTAACAAGGCCAACAAGGCCAGCTTCTACACTGGCGATGGCGACGATCGGGTCGGCTATCTGGATTATGCGCTGCTGGACGCCTGAGCGGTCAGTAGGGTCACGAGAATATAAGGAGAGCTAATATGGCAAAGCTGCTGGAAGGGCGCACGGCGCTCGTCACCGGGGGTGGGCAGGGTGTTGGTCAGGGCATCGTGCGGGCGCTGGCCGCTGCCGGGGCGAATGTCGCGATCGCTCAGCGGAAGGCTGATCAGGGCGAGGAAGAGGCGCAGTATCTGCGCGACACGCATGGTGTCGACGCCTTTTTCATCCGCACCGACGTAACGCAGCGCGCCGAGGTGGAAGCCATGGTCGAGGCCGTGCACCAGCGGTTCGGGCGGCTCGACATATTGGTCAACAATGCGGGCGCCAGCTTCCCCAAGCGGATCGAGAAGCATAGCGACGAGGATATGGAGGGTTCCTTCGCCCTCAACTATTATGCCGTGTTCTGGGCCATGAAGGCGGCTTTCCCCATCATGAAGGCGCAAGGCTATGGCCGCGTGATCAACCTGGGATCGCTGAACGGCGTGAACGCGCATATGTTCACCGTCGCCTATAATGCCAGCAAGGAAGCGATGCGGGCACTGACCCGGACGGCGGCAGTGGAGTGGGGGCCGCACGGCATCACCTGCAACACCATCTGTCCTTCGGCGACGAGTCCGCAGGCAAAGGATTATTTCGCGGCCAATCCTGAGATGACGCAGGCGATCCTGCAACAGGTTCCGGCCGGGCGCTTTGGCGACGCGGAAAAGGATATCGGCCCGGTCGCGGTCTTCCTGGCGAGCGAGGGCGGCGGCTATATGAGCGGCAATACCCTCTTTGCCGACGGCGGCGCGCAGGTGAACGGCGTCGCCTGGCGGCCTGAAGTAGAGGATTGATCGCCATGGAACGGCTGAAGGGAAAACGTGCTGTCGTGACCGGCGGCGCGCAGGGGATTGGCGCGGCTATTGCGCGGCGTCTCGCTGCCGAAGGGGCGACGGTCGCGATACTTGATCTGGATGCGGCGGCGGCTGGCGCCGTGCTGCCTGCGCCGCATGTGGGGATTGCCTGCAACGTGGCGGACAGCGCTTCGGTGGACAGGGCCTTTGCGCAAGTGAAGCAGGCGCTGGGCGGGGTCGACGTGCTGGTCAATAATGCCGGGCGGGGAAGCGCGGCGGGCGATGGCATGGACCGCTATTATGCGGCGCAGGGCGAGCGGGCTGAGCAGATTGCGCGTGGCGAGGAGCCGACGACCTTCGTCGATCAGACGATCCATTGCGAGGATGAGGGCTGGTCCGGCGTGCTTGCCGTGACGTTGGACGGTACGTTCAAATGCAGCCGGGCGGCGGTTCGGTTGATGGCGGAACAGGGGACTGGCGGCAGCATCGTCAACATCGGATCGACGTCTGGCGTGAAGGGCGATGGACCCATCCCCTATTGCGCGGCGAAGGCGGCGGTGCTGGGCATGACGCGGGCGATGGCGCGGGAACTGGCGGATCGCGGCATCCGGGTCAATGCGGTCAACCCCGGCGCTACCGAAACGCCCATCTATGCGACTTTGCCTACGGAGATGAAGGACATGATCGCGGCGGACAGCCTGATGAAGCGTCTTGCCCATCCGGACGAGATCGCAGGCGCCGTGGCGTTTCTGGCAGGGGATGACGGCAGCTTTGCCACCGGCAGCATCGTGACGGTGAATGGCGGGGCTTACTTCACATAAATAGAACGGATTGGAGCAGGACATGAAGGCACTGGAAGGCAAGGCAGCGATCGTAACCGGCGGCGCGCGCGGGGTGGCCAAAGGTGTGGCGACCGCTTTCGTCAAGGCTGGCGCGCGTGTCCTGATCGTTGACCGCGAGGAGGAGCTTGGCCGCGCGACCGAGGCGGAACTGCGCGCGCTGGGGGGCGAGGCGCATTTCCTGGCGGTTGACCTGGCGCAGCGAGCCGAGTTGCCGAAGATCGTCGAGGCGGCGGTCGGGCATTTCGGCGGTTTGGATGTGCTGGTGAACGCGGCGCAAGCTTCGCGCCAGTTGCCGATGGCCGAAACGACCGACGAGGCCATGGAACTTGCTTTCGACACCGGCTTCTGGCCGACTTTCGTGTTGATGCGTGAAGCCTATCCGCATCTGGTTAAAGCCAAGGGCTCTGTCATCAACTTTGCGACCGGCGCGGCGTTCGATGCTATTGCGACGCAGGGGTCCTACTGCGCCGCGAAGGAAGCGATCCGCGCCATTTCCAAGATCGCGGCGAGCGAATGGGGCGCAGAAGCGGTGCGGGTGAATATCATCTGCCCGTTCGCCAATTCACCGGGCGTGATGGCGTGGAAGGAATGGGCGCCCGCCGACTATGATACGCAGATCAGCAAGGTATCACTGAAGCGGATTGGCGATTGCGAAAAAGATATTGGCGCGGCCGCCGTTTTCTTGGCAAGCGACGCGGCAGGTTATATCACCGGCCAAACACTGATGGTGGATGGGGGGCAGACAAAGGCTTTCTAATCCCTATCATCTAGGAGAGGAAAGTTCTTTCGTGACCGATATTTCGCTTCACCGTCCCTATCCCGCCAGCAAGGTCGAACGGTGGGATTTCGAAACCGACATCGCGGTGATCGGCTTTGGCGCCACGGGTGCGTGCGCGGCGATCGAAGCGGCAGAAGGTGGCGCGCGGGTCATGCTGTTCGAACGTGGTTCGGGCAGTGGCGGCGCGTCGGCACTGTCGGGCGGTGAGATTTATATCGGCGGTGGCGGCGGGACGGATGCCCAACGCGAGGCCGGGTTCGAAGACAGCACGGAGGATCTGGCCGCCTATCTGAAGGCGGCGGGCGGGCCGTGCGCGGATGAGGCGAAGTGCGACCTTTATGCGCAGGAATCGCTCAACCACTATGCCTGGCTGAAGGAGCAGGGCATTCCCTATCGCGGCAACTTCCTGCCGGGCAAACATATCGAGCCGACCGATGATTCAACGCTGATCTGGTCGGGGAGCGAAGCGGCATGGCCCTTTTGCGAGATCGCGAAGCCCGCGCCGCGCGGCCATGTGATCGCGCATATGGGGTGGGGCGGGGGTCGGCCGCTCATCGACCTGCTGGAGGCTCGAGCGAAGGCGCTTGGCGTTGAGGTGACGACGGACGCGCGGGCGGTGGCGTTGGTGCAGGATGACGCGCGGCGGGTCGTCGGGGTCATCGTGCGCATCGACAACGTCAATCGCTTCGTCCGTGCGGCGAAGGGCGTTATCCTGTGCACGGGCGGCTTTGCCTTCAACGAGGATATGCGCCGCCGCTATTGTCCCGAGACGTTCAAGATCAGCAGCCCGATCGGCGATCAGGATGACGGCGTGGGCATCGAACTGGGCGTCAGCGCGGGTGGCGACGCCGTCCATATGGAACAGTTTTTCACCACCTGTCCCTGGACCATGCCCGAACCGCAGGCCTATGGCGTTTTCGTCAATCAGGCGGGGCAACGCTTCATCAATGAGGATTGCTATCACGGCCGGGTCAGTCGCGCTGCGATCGACCAGTTGGGGGACCGGGTCTACCTGTTGCTGGACATCGCCCATTTTGACGAGCCGCTGCCCATGGCGGGGATAACGATCGCGGGGACCGGCGACAGCTGGGAAGAGGTGGAAGCCGAACTGGAAATGGCGCCGGGCACGCTGTCGGCCACCATGGCGTTCTATAATGAACATGCGCGGGAGGGGCGTGATCCGTTGTTCCACAAGCGCGCGCCGATCTTGACGCCGCTGGATCAGGGACCGTTCGTGGCGCTGGAGCTGAATTTCGCGACCAGCTATTTCAGCTTCTTCACGCTCGGGGGCTTAAGGACATCGACCGATGGCGAGGTGCTGGACCGGGCTGGCGCGCCGGTGGCGGGCCTGTTCGCGGCGGGGCGTTGTACTTCGGGGCTTCCGGCCTGGGGGCATGGTTATAGTTCCGGCCTCAGCCTTGCCGACTGCACTTTCTTCGGACGGCAGGCCGGGCGGAAGGCGGCGAGGGGCTGATTTTCACCTGTCGGTCAAGACCTGATCCATTTGCATGATGTGCGGCGTGGCCCGTCGCATCATCATGATGGTCAGAAACACAACCGACAGGAGAGTGACTTGTCCATCGATCAGGGCCGCAAAGGTCTGCGCTTCGCCGTTATTGGAGCGGGCATGGCGGGCATCCTTGCCGCCATCCGCCTGCGCCAGGCGGGCGAGGATTTCACCGTTTATGAAAAGGCCGGAAGGCTGGGCGGCACCTGGCGGGAAAACCGCTATCCGGGCCTGACCTGCGACGTGCCAGCGCACGCCTATACCTACAGCTTCGAGCCGTACGCGGAATGGGACGCCTATTATGCCAAGGGCGGCGAAGTACAGAGATATTTCGAAAAGACGGCCGAGAAATACGGCATCATGCCACATGTCCGTTTCAACAGCGAAGTCGTGTCTACGGTGTGGGACGAGGGCGCTGGCGTCTGGCGGCTGGGGCTGATCACCGGCGAAGAGGTTGAGGCCGAGGTCGTGATTGCCGCTTCTGGTGTGCTGCACCATCCCAAGTTGCCCGATATTGAGGGATTGGACAGTTTCGAGGGACAGGCTTTCCATAGTGCCCGTTGGCAGGATGATGCCCCGATCGATGGCGCGCGGGTCGGCGTGATCGGCAATGGGTCTACCGGCGTGCAGATCATCACGGCACTCAATATGCGTGCGTCGAAACTGGTGCATTTCCAGCGGTCGCCGCAGTGGATCATGCCGGTTCCCTATTTCCAGTATAGCGAGGGAGAGAAAGAAGCATTCCGTCGCGATCCCGCGTTGATCGACGACATTCGCAACAACAAGGAATATTGGGACAACATCTTCCGCTTTACTCATGCGATCACGGACACGCATGGCCCGGAGATTGCGGCGATCGAGGAAATCTGCCTCGACAATCTGGAAAACAGTATCCGTGATCCTGAATTGAAGGAAAAGCTGCGCCCCAATTACCGCGCGGCTTGCAAGCGGCTGATCTACAGCTGGTCCTATTATGATGCCGTCCAGCACCCCAATGTCGAGGTGGAGCGCGATCGGATCGCGCGTGTGGAGGCCAAGGGCGTACGGATGGAGGATGGGCGGCTGCATGAACTCGATACGTTAGTGCTGGCGACCGGCTTTCATGCAGACCGCTTTATCCGGCCGACCACGGTGCTGGGCCGGGGCGACGTTTCACTGGATAATGTGTGGGCTGTTCGTCCGACCGCTTATTATGCTGTGACGATCCCGGGCTTTCCGAACTTCTTCATGTTGAATGGGCCGACGGGACCTGTCGGCAACTTCTCCCTGATCGACATTGCGGAGAAGCAATGGGCCTATGTCGATCAGTTGCTGGACCTCCTCAGATCCGGAGAGGCGCGGGCGGTTGAACCGAGTGCTGACGCTCATGCAGATTATGAGGAAAGGCGCATCGCGGCGGCGCGGACGACGATCTTCGGATCGGGTTGTAACAGCTGGTATCTGGATGCGACTGGCGTTCCGGCAAGCTGGCCGTGGAGCTATGAGGCGTTTGCCGATGCCATGGCGGCGCCGGTGATGGCGGATTATCGGGTTGAGGCTGGGGCGGAATTGGTTGGGCGGTGAGGGGTTTTTAATCCCTCAAATCCGTTCGGGCTGAGCTTGTCGAAGCCCTTCACTGCTAAAAGGAAGTAAAGCCCTTCGACAGGCTCAGGGCGAACGGGGCGAGGTGGTCAAGATAAGGGCCGCCTAGATACAAAAAGGGGAGCGTTGCGGCGCTCCCCTCTTCTTTGGCCTTGAAGACCGGATCAGCGGCCCATGGCGGCTACGGCTTCAGCCGCGCCACGGATCGCGCCTTCGATGTAGGTGACGCCGGTGCCGTCGCCGACCTCCACCACATCATGGCCCTGTGCGCGAAGCGCGTTGGCGAGGGTGGAGTCGCCGTGGGCGCCCATGGCCACCACGACATGATCGGCCGCTACGCTCTTCTGCTCGCCGTCTGCATTGGTGAAGCTGACGCTGTTCTTGCCGATCGCGATGCCGCTCGCGCCGGGGAACATGGCCACGCCATGTTCGCGCAGCTCGGCTAGCAGGCGCATGCGGCGCACCAGCAGCAGGCCGCCGCCGAACCGGGGGGCTTCGCCGATGACCGTTACCTCTCGGCCACGTTCCATCAGGAATTCGGCCAGCTCCACGCCGACCAGTTCGCCGCCGATGATGACGACGCGCTTGCCGAGCGGCATCCAGGCGTGGGTCGCCTTGCGCACCAGATCAAGATTGGCGGTCGCGCCGGTTGCCGCGCCGAGCTTTGTCGCGACGCGGGTCGTCCAGCTGGTCTTGCGGCGGATTTCGGCGGAGTCCTCGCCCAGCATCATGCCGCGCAGATCGTCGCCCGACAGAACGAAGTCCTGATCATTACCGGGGATCGGCGGCATGTCGCGCACGGCGCCGGTCGCAACGATGACTTTGTCGGGCTTCAGGCTGGCGATGAGGTCCGGGGTCGCCACCGTCTTCAGGCGCACATCGACCTTCGACTGGCCGATCTGGTCGCGCAGCCAGTTGAGCAGCCGCTCATTGGGTTCATAGGCGAGACCTGCGAAGCGCAGCGTGCCGCCGAGACGATCGGACTTTTCAATGAGCGTTACCCTGGCGCCCGCAAGGTCCAGCCTGCGCGCAGCCTCCATGCCGCCGGGGCCACCGCCGACGATCACGACATGGCCCGGAACCTTGGCAGGGGACCAATCGAGGTCCTCATAGCCGGTTTCCGATCGGACGGCGCAGCGCACCTGTTCGCGCAGATAGGCGGTGCTGACGCAGGTATAGCAGTAGATGCAGGGGCGGATGTCGGCGACCCGGCCTTCCGCCAGCTTGCGGGGCAGGTCCGGGTCCGCAAGCAGCTTGCGGCCCATGGCGAGAAAGTCGAATTCGCCCTGCGCCAATCCCTTTTCACCCCGGTCGATTTCCACCCGGCCCGATGCGATCACCGGGATGGAAACGACCTTCCGGATGGCGGCGGCGGCCTCCAGATTGAAGGCGGGTTCGTGCGGGATGTTGGAGCCGGAGTGGAGTTTGCCTTGGCCCACATCATGATAGGCGGTGACGGTGAGGGCGTTGGCGCCCGCTGCTTCGACCAGCGGCGCAAGTTCGAGGGCATGGTCGATGGTGATGCCGTTCTTCTTGCCCAGTTCGCGCGAGTCCATCTTGACCCACATCGGGAAGTCGGGACCGACCGCCGCGCGAACGGCGCGCACGACCTCCAGCAACAGGCGCGCGCGGCCTGCCACGTCGCCGCCATATTCATCCTGCCGCGTGTTGGTGGACGGCGAGACGAAGGAGGAGAGGAGGTAGCCATGGCCGCCATGGATTTCCAGACCGTCCATTCCGGCGCGCTTGGCGCGGAGCGCTGCGTCGGCGAACTGGCGGACGGCATGGTCGATGTCGGCCTTCTCCAGAACCTTTACCTGCGGTTCGACGCCGCCAGCGAAAGCCGCCATCTCTTCGGGCAGGAAATAGTCGGGGAAGTCGCCTGCAAAGGGGGGCGGATAGGCCGGAGCCCAAAGGGGATGGCCGTCCTGCGCGCTATGCCCGGCGACGAGGCCGCCATGGTGGAGCTGTGCCGCGATCCGGCCGCCAGCTGCGTGGACGGCGTCGGTAAGTTTCGTGAGTCCCGGCAGGAAGCGGTCGTCCGAGATCGCGGTCTGGTTGGGCTGAACCGCGCCGACCGGCCAGGCGACGCCGGTGACGCCCATGATGATCAGGCCCGCGCCGCCCTTTGCCTGCGCCACATGATAATCGATCAGGCGCTGGCTGACCGTGCCGTCTGCTTCGGCCAGGCTGACGCCCATGGCGGTGACGATAATTCGGTTGGGAAGGGTCAGCGCGCCGATCTGGCCCGGCGTGGTGAGAGATGCAGGCGCCGCGCCCGACCGTGATTGTGAAAGGGCAGCGGTCATCATCATCTCCTACATTTGCCACATGCGTATCGTCTCATCGTCTTTTACCGCTTCATTCGCGGTTAGTCAGGTAAAAATAATGGTGATCGCGTAATAATTTGTACAATCCGTTCCAGATTGATCGCTTCGCGTAAATTTGATCAGGATGAACAATAAAAAAGGGGGCGATCACCCGATCGCCCCCTTTCATTCCTTTTACGCTGAGGAAGATCAGCCGATCTTCAGCGCCGCTACTTCGTCAGCCGACAGTGTGAGCGAGGCGGCCTTGACGGCTTCCTCGATACGGGCCGGGCTGGACGCGCCGAAGATGGGGATCACCTGCTGCGGCTGGTTCAGGAGATAGGCCAGCGCCACGTCCGAAACGCTGACGCCATGCTTGGCGGCGACGTCCTTGGCGGCGGCCAGACGGTCCTTGTTGACCGGGTTGTCATAGAAGCCCTGAAGATGCTCGGGAACTTCGCCCTTTTCGGCGAAGGCGAAGTAGCCGCGGCTCTGCGAGCAATAGGGGATGATGGCGAGGCCAGCATCCTTGAGCTTGCCGCCATGATCTTCGAAATACATCTGGTAGCCCTGAGCGGTGGCAGCCTCTTCATTGGGCTTGGCGAGGCCCCAGAAGGGTTCGACGGCGACAAAGCCGGCCTTGCCGTTCGCCTTGGCGTATTCATTGGCTTCGAGCACGCGGGCGTCCGACCAGTTGGATGCGCCGAAATAGCGGATCTTGCCCGCATTCTTGGCATCGTTCAGGAAGTCGATCAGTTCGGCAACCGGGGTTTCCGGATTGTCCATGTGGACCCAGTAGAGGTCGATCGTGTCGACGCCCAGATGCTCAAGGCTCTCATTGAGGTCGCTGCCGATGTCGGTCGGGTTGACGCGGTTGCGATAGTCGCCCGCACGCATGTCGAAATGACCGCCCTTGGTCGCGACGATGACGTCTTCGCGCTTCTTGCCCTTCAGCCAGGCGCCGATGGCGCGTTCGCTGGCGCCCTTCGGCGCGTCGGGCATCCAGTCGCCATAGGAGCGAGCGGTGTCGACGAAATTGCCGCCCAGCTCCAGGAACTTGTCGAGGATCGCGTTGCTGCGGTCCTGGTCGATCGACCAGCCGAGCATGTTGGTGCCGTAGCACAGACGGCTGACCGAGAGGTCGGTATTGGCGAGCGTGACCTTTGAAAGCATGGCTAACTCCTGCATGGCGGCGTCTTTTGCGGGTGCAAAAGCGTGCCCTAAACTACCCCGCGGACATCCGAACTGGCGCTTGGCGCCGTTCCGGGCATCCCGCGACGCGCGGACAATCAATATTGCGCGCGCGTCTTGGCGAGAGCGGACAGTTACGCAGCCGTTGGCGAAAAGGAAAGGGGATTGTTGATATTCGTAGACGGTGCGGCAGGGCGGCAAGCCGGGCCGGTCAGTAGCTGCCGTTGGTGACGATCACCGTTGCGCCGAGCGTGGTCGAGGGGAGCGGGATGAAGGTGGAGTAGCGCATCAGCGGCGACCCGCTCATGTCGTAGCGAACTTGCACCTTGAACTGCCCGATGCCGTCTGGCGCGGCCTGAATGTCGGCTGTCCCTCCGGAAGAGAGCAGCGTGCCATAGCCGTTGATCACAGCCTGTGCGCGGATGCGGGCGAGCGTAGCGCGTTCGCTGGAGGAAAGGCCCGCCATCGCAGCGCGCGCCCCTTCCGCAGCGGCATGGCGGACGCCGAGCAGCGCCGAGAACCAGAAGGAATAGATGATGATCGCGAAGATGAGCATCAGCAGCGCTGGAGTGACGAGCGCGAATTCCAGCGCGGCGATGCCTTTCTGACAGTGGAGGAGCCGGGACGCGGGGGCGCGGCTCCTCCTGCGGCGGACTGTCATCGGCGGTTTAGCTGACGCTGTTGAACAGGGCGGTGAAGGCGCCCTTCAGGCCATTGGTGAAGTCGGTCTGAAGCGCCGTGATCGCGGCCACGATTACGCCGCCGAGGACGGCATATTCCACGGCGGTCAGGCCCTTCTGATCTCGCGCGAGCCGCTTCATGAACTTTCGTGCCACATCGATGATCATCGTCATTCTCCTCATATCCCTCCGGTCATGATCGGCGGCGCGTGGAGGGGGATCGCGCCGCCGGTCTCCTTAAATCAGCACCGGCACGCCGCAGCGCGCGCCCGTGACCCAGATGGTTGCATGGCCAAGCTGGATGCCGAGGGCGGCGAGCAGATTGTCGAGCAGTGGATCGGCGGTGTTGCCGATGAGCGTCGCCAGCGGCGTGGTGATCGCGCCGAGCAGCTGGGACCGCGTGGCGCCTGCATCGCAGACTGGCCAGATGCAGAGGTTGAGCGCCTTCACCTGAAGGCCGCTCGGGCCGCTGAGGCTATTGGTGAGAGATGTCAGCAGCGGCCCCGTTTGCGACCCGTTGCCGATGGTGGCGGGTGTTCCGGGCGCGCCGGGGCGTCCAATCGTCCCCTGACCGCCCGGCCCGAAGACCAGCGTTCCGCTGTTGCCCATCACCGGCTGCGCGACCGAGCGGGCGTCGGCGGTGATGAGGTTGAGGACGCTCAGGATGCGCGCGGGGGCTATGTCGCTGGCGGAAAGCGGCGGCATCGGGCGGCTCATGGCATTGGCGGGCGCCTGACCGATATAGGCGTTGACGAGGCCGGAGCTGGCGAGAATGCTGACCCGGCTGTCGCGGGCCTGCTCCGCCGTGTTGGCGCAATCTATGGCGCTGACTTCGGCACGGGCTGCGGCGACGTCGATAAGCAGCGGAACGGATTCGACGCCGATCCCCAGAATGTTGAGGTTGAGGCCAAGGTTCAGTTGCAACCGCAGCGCCGATGTGCTGGCGCTGGTCTCGCCCGCTGGTCCGAAGGAGAAGCGCGGCCGGTCGATGGGGCCGGTGGCGACGGCGGCGAGGCGGATCGTGCTGCCCGATGCGACGCGGCTGATGGCGTCGGACAGGTCGATGCTGCCATTGCCCGCCTGAACGGCGAAGGCGAAAAGCTGATAGGCGTTGAGTCCGGCGCGCAGGCCGGGTTGCTCGTCCGCCTCGCCGACGGGCATGTTCTTCCATACGCCAAGCCCGAAGAGGCCCTGCAAAGGCACGGAGTAGCTATTGCTCACCCGGCTTGCGACGAGAGTCAGGGTGGTGGCGGTGGCTGGTTCGTCGGCCGCGCTTGCCGCCGCCAGCATCAGGTCGCGCAATCCCACGCTGCGGCTGGTCAGGGTGCCATAAGTACCCGTTTCGCCGACACGCTGCGCCAGTGCGTCGAAGAAGCGGCCTGCATCGACATAGCCGCCCATCAGCGTCTGGACGTCGCTGGTTCCCAATTGCAGCTGGATACCAAGGAGCCCGCCGAGCAGGTCGTTGACGCTGTTCACCAGCGAGTTGGTGACGGTGAGGATGCCGGAGCTGACGCCGACGCCTGCCTCGTCGATGCGCGCGGCGGTGGCGGTGGCGGACAGGTCGGGTATGGGATTGGCGCCCCCCAGGACGCGGGTGAAGAATTGACGGCTCGGCTTGCCGGTGCGGATGCGGATGGCATTGGGCTGGCCATTGCCGGGGCAGCGGGTGAAGCTGGCGTCGAACCGCTGGGACGCGGAAAGGGCCGCGTCGGCGCAGTAGCGGCCGAATTCCACCGAACGCAGGATCGCGGGATCATAGCCGTTGCGGCTGAGGCTGTCGCGGGCGCGCGCTTCGGCCTGCGCGGGATATAGGGCGGCGGCGAGGGCGGCGCTTTCGGTGGCGGCGCGCAGGTCGCGGCTCCCGGCATAATAGAGGCCCGCGTCGAGGGCGAAGCCCATCGCGCCGACCAGCACGGCGCCGAATGCCGCGACCATCGGCACCACGGCTGCACGCCGGTCGTGCCACAGGGTATGGAGGCGGCGGAGCAGCATCATGGAAAGGCGGGGGCGTCCTGATCGGCGGAGCGGGGCAGGCGCTGGCCGATGGATTGCAGGTAGCGGTTGCGGATGACCTCTGCTTCTTCCGCGCTGAGGCCGGTGTTTTCCTGCGCGCGGGGCGGCGAACGTAGCTGCCATTCGACGACGCGGCGGGCGTTATCGGGGGTAGGGAGCGTGGGGGCGGAAGCCAATAGAAGGCAAAGGCAGAGCATCAGCGGTCCTTCGATGCAGGGAGGCGAGCGGCTTCGGTGGCGATCTGGCGGCGGAGGGCGTCACGATGAGGCTCATCGCGGATGGTGGAGAGGAGGGCTTCCGCCTCGGCATTCTGACCGGCCACCTTCAATGCCAGCAGCAGGTTGTTGCGGATCACTGGGGTGCCCGGCGACAGGTCCACCGCGCCGCGCAGGCTTTCCGCTGCCTCTGTCGCCAGCCCAGCGCGTAGCTGGGCGAAACCGAGCGCGTTGCGGAGCATGGGGTCGGCGGGGCTTGCCTGAACGGCTTGGCTGTACGGCGCGATGGCTTCGGACCAGCGTCCGCGTGCGGCGAGCAGATGGCCGCGCACCGCGCTGCCGCCGCCGTCGGGGAGCACTGCGGCGGCTGCTTCGGCTCCATTGAGGTCGTTGAGATCGAGCAGGCTGTTGACGCGCAGGATGCGGGCGTCGCGGTCGCCGGGATAGCGGCGGTCGAAATCGTCGAGATAGGCGATGGCGGCGCGCGGCCTGCCATCGGCGCGCGCCTGATGGATGAGTTGCAGATAGAGGCTGCGCGTCGAACCGGACATGTCGGTGGCGGCCAGCAGCAGGGGGAGGAGCCACATCATCGCGCGCTCGCCCGCAAGGTGTCGAGGATGGCGACGACTGGCGGCCCGCCCAGAACGATGAACAGCGCGGGCATGAAGAAGAGGATCATCAGCACGACCATGCGCACGGTTATGCCGCCCATTGCTTCGCGCGCGCGGGCGACGCGGCGCTGGGTGAATTCGCGGGCAAATTCGCGCAGGGCCGGGGCAAGCTCGATCCCCTGGAACATGGCCTGGCGGAAGAGGGATGCGAGTTCTTTCGCGCCGCTGACAGCCACCCGCGCGGCCCAGCGGTCGAGCGCCAGTTCGTAACGCATGCCCCGGTCGAGGTCAGTGACGAGCAGGGCGATCAGCTGGCCGTGGTGCGGCACCGCCACCTGTTCGTCGCGCGCGATCGAGCGGAAGCATTGGTCTAGCGACACGCCGCTTTCCAGCATCATCAGCATTAGATCGAGCAGGAAGGGAAATTCGGCGGTGATCTTCCTTGCCCGGCCGGATGCGAGCAGGTTCAGCGCTTGGCGCGCGCCGACGAAGGCGAGCCCTGCGGCGATGATGATGAGCATTGGGCGCGATAGCCAGCCGCCCCAGGCGATGCGGCATAGAAGCGCGGCCAGCAGCGCCGCCAGGATGGTTGTGGCCAGGCGCAGCCAGAGGAAGTGGTTGATGGCGCGCGGGTCTTGATAACCTGCCAGCTGCAATTGTTTTTCGAGGCTGGACCGGTCGCGGCCCTCGGCTCCGAGGATGGTGGGCAGGCGGAGCGCGGGCTTGGCTTGCCTCGTTGGCGTAATCCGGGCGAGCCGTGCCTCTAGCCTTTGGTCGGCGATCAGCATCCGGCTGCCGAGCAAGGCTATGCCGAGTCCGATGAGCGCCATGAAGAGGCAAGCGAGGAGGAAGGCCGACTGCATCAGAAGGCGAGCCTCATCACCCGGCGCATAACCAGCATGCCTGCGATCTGAAGTCCGATGGCGATGGATGCCATCCGGTGCCCGCGCGCGTCGTCCAGGAAGAAGTCGATATAGGCGGGGTTGGATGCCATCAGCAGCGCCATCGCGACGATCGGCATGGCGATCAGCACACGGGAGCTGACCTTGGCTTCCGACGTCGCGGCCTTCAGCTCGCGGGCGATGCGGATGCGTTCGCGCAGGATCGCGGACAGGTTCGACAGCACCGCGCTGACGGGGCCGCCATAGCGCATGTTGGTGCGGATCGCGGCGGCCAGCATCGACATTTCAGGAACGCGCAGCCGGTCTGCGAGTTGCTGCATCGCCTCGCTAACCGGCGCGCCGAGTTCGAGGCGGCGTGCGGCTGGCGCAAGATAGCTGCGGACGATGCCGGGTGCGTCGGTGAGCGATCGTTCCAGTGCTTGCGGCAGGGAGCTGCCGACCGCCTGCATCTGGCGTACGGCATCGATGTAGAAGGGGAGGGCCTCGATAAGGGCATTCACGCGGCGCTGCGCGCGCGACCTGATCCACAGGAATATTATGGCTGGCGGGAGCGGTAACAGGATGACTGTCAGCACCGGGCCGGTTGCCAGCAATGCGGCGAGGGTGAACAATGCCATGCAGCCGCCGAAGATGCTGATCGCGCGCGCGGTTATCTCCAGTTGCGCGCGGGCCAGCAGCGGAGCGGCGAGGCTGGGCACCGTCAGGCGGACGCTTTGCCGAAGCACCGGGGTATTGCCGGGAGCGATTGCCGCCAGCCGCCGTGTAAGGCGCGCCTGTTCTCGCATGCGCAGGGTGAGCAGCGGGGAGGCCGCCGCTACCAGCGTCAGCAGCGCGAGCAGGAGGAACGCCGCCGCCTTCATACTGTGCCCTGCCGGAGGGGGGCGGGCGCATAATCGCGCAGGCGCGGCGCGAAATAGGGGCGGGGCGAGTGGCTGCGGAATTCGCCCATGCCGGACATGGCGGGCTGTTCGTGAAAGCTGAACAGCTCGTTGAACGAATAGGCCTCGCCCTCGATGCCGGTGACTTCCGTCACGCCGGTGACGCGGCGGCTGCCGTTCGACAGGCGCTGGATATGCACTACGACATGCACGCTGCTGGCGATGAAGCGGCGGATTGCGCGGATGTCATTCTGGACCCCGGCAAAGCCCATCAGCATTTCGAGGCGGGCAAAGGCATCGCGCGGGCTGTTGCCGTGCAGTGTGGCCATCGACCCGTCATGGCCGGTGGACATGGCTTGGAGCATCTCCACGACCTCGACCCCGCGTACCTCGCCCAGGATGATGCGGTCGGGCCGCATGCGCAGCGCGTTGCGCACGAGTTCGCGCGCGCTGATCTCTCGATTGCCATCGACATTGGGCGGGCGGGTTTCCAGCCGGACGACATGGTCCTGCCGCAACTGCAACTCGGCGGCATCCTCTATGGTGATCAGCCGCTCGCGCTCGCTGATGTAGTGGGACAGCATGTTGAGCAGGGTGGATTTGCCCGCGCCGGTGCCGCCGCAGATGAGGATGTTGAGCCGTGACCGCACGGCGGCAGCGAGATAGGCGGCCATTTCGGCGCTCATCACCTGGCGGTTGATGAAATCCTCTATGCCCAGCGCCTGCATGCGGAACTTGCGGATCGACAGCATCGGCCCGTCGAGCGCGACGGGCGGGATGACGATATTGACGCGGGAGCCGTCGGCAAGGCGGGCATCGACATAGGGGCTGGCTTCATCCACGCGGCGGCCGATGGGGCCGACGATGCGCTGGATGATGTTCATGAGGTGAGCGTCGTCGCGGAAGCGCCGGTCCACCTTTTCCAGCAGGCCGCTCCGTTCGACATAGATGGTGCCGGGACCGTTGACGATGATGTCGTCGATGCTGCCATCGCGCAGCAGGGGCGCGAGTGGGCCTAGCCCGGCGACCTCATCCTCCACATCCTCGATCAGCAGCAGCCTTTCTGCTGAATTGAGGGCGAGTTGTCCGCGCCTGCTGCGGCTGGTGATGACTTGTTCTATTTCGGCGCGGAGGGCTCGGGCGCCTAATGTTTCGGCGGTGCTGCCGCGCTCTTCCAGCTGTTCGATGACTTGCGCGCAGGTCTGCGCCATGACGGCCTGATAGCTGTCGCTCATCCGCTGGGCGGCTGGTTGCGCTACCGGGGCGGGGCGCGCCGTGGCGCGCGGCAGGCTGGTGTCGAAGAGCAGGCTCATGCCGCTGGTTCCACCGGGCGCTGGAGCAGGCGGCGCAGGCGTTCGAGGTTCTTGGACGAACGCTGCGGGTCGATGCCGCAGGCGGTGCGGATGGCGCGCATGTAGCGATCCGGCGCGGCATCCATGGCGAGCGGGCGACCCGCATTCAGGGCGTTGCGCAGGCGTATCTGATCGATGGGGAGCGGCAGGGTGTTGCTGGTGCGCAGGATGTCGCTCATGCGGCGGCTGTCCAGCAAAATGGCGGGCTGATGATCCCAGACCAGCAGGCGTGTGCGGGCGAGCGTGGTTTCATCATCGCCGATGCGCTCCAGCAGGCGGCGGCAGGCGTCCATCTCGCGGATTGATTGTGCGCAGACCAGTTCGATGCGGTCGGCGAGCGAAGCCAGTGTGCGCAGGAGGCCCGGATGACGCAGACTGCCCGCGCATAGGATGAGATCGCCGCAACAGGCGCGCAACAGGCGGACGAGCGCCGCGATGTCGGAAGCGGCTATCCCGGCCGGTTCGGTCCCGGAACCGCCGTCCAGCGTGAGGAGCATCAGGCCGCTTGGATCATGCCGGGCGAGGGCGCTGGACAGCAGGCTTGCGTCGAGGCGCTCTATGTCGGCGATGGCCGATGCAATGCCGTAGCTTACCGGGCGGTCGAGATAGGCCTCGGCCGCGCTGGTCGGCATGGTGAAGTCTATCAGCAGCGTCGAGGAACCGGCGCGGGCGCGGCTGACCGCCATGTCGGTGGCGACCATCGCGGCGGCTTCGGCGTCCGCGCCGAGGACCAGTGTCAGCCGTCCGCCCTTGCCATGATCGGCGGTCGAGCGGTTGAGGAGGCGTCCGAGCACGATGGCGATTTCTTCACCTTCCGCTGCGCGGGGAATGACATCGTCCGCGCCGGAACGGATGGCGTGTAATATCTCGTCGGCGCCCGTTTCGCCGGTGACAAGCACGATCGGGCGTCCGGTCGCGCCTTCAGTCACTGCCGACAGGGCTGTTGCTATCGAGCGTTCTGGAGGGATCGCGTCCCGGTCCACCAGGATTACGCATGGCCCCTCGACCATATCCGGCGTGACTGCTTGTGCCAGCTCGACGGCCGCGCGGCCTTGCATGGCTTCGCTGATCCGCGCCGCGAGGCTGTGGTCGATTGACAGGAGGATGATGCGCGCCATTGTCATGGCCTCACCACGCCGAAGGGGACGATCGGGTCCTTCGTGTCGAGCAGCGATCCAGGCAGGGCAGGCACATCCTTGGCCTGCACCGGTCCCACCAGCCGGGGGGTTGCGACGATGACCAGTTCCTGCCGTTCCTTCTGCGTCTGCTGGCGGCGGAAGAAGGCGCCGATCACGGGAATGTCGCCTAGCAGCGGCGTCTTTTCCCGTGTGGTCGATTGGCTGGAATAGCTTAGGCCCGCGATCACGAAGCTCTGGCCGCTGCCTAGTTCGACCGTGGTCTCGGCCGAACGGCGGCGCAGGCCCGGCACAACATAGCCCTGCAATTGGACGCCGCTATTATAGTCGAGTTCGCTGACTTCCGGCGCGATTTTCAGCACGATCTGGTCGGGTGACAGGACGAAGGGCGTGACGGACAGGCGGACGCCGAACTCCTTATATTGGATGGAGATGGCGTTGCCGTTGCCCGACGCTTGCGGCACCGGGACCGGTATTTCGCCCCCGGCGAGGAAGCTTGCCTGTTCGCCCGAGCGGACGAGCAGGGTGGGCTGGGCCAGCAGTTCGGACAAGCCGTTGGAGGACAGGGCGCTCAGCACCGCGTTGATGCCGCGATTGGGGGCGGAGAGGAACAGGTTGAAGGCGTTTTGAATCGGTACGCTGGCGTCCAGCGAGGAGCCACCGGGTGCGAAGCTGGCGCTCTTGAAGCTGCTGGGGGAGACGACCGCGCCCTGAATGTCGCCGCTGAGTTTGGAGAAGTTGAACCCCAGCGCCTTCAGGGTGGAGGAGGATACGGCGGCGAATTGCACATCGACGGCGACGACCTGCTCGCCTGCGACGATATGCGGGCTGAGGAGTGAGCCCGGCCCCCGTGCGGGTACGGGGGAGGACGACACGGCAAAGCGTGTTTCCGCCATCAGCAACCCGTCGCGGCTGAATATACTGATTGTGGTGGTGCCTGGCCCGATGCCGGTCACGCTCAAGGACCGGGCAGTTGGCGCGGCGACCGAAATGACGTCGTCGCGATCCACCTCTATCCGACCGATGGGGCGGGGATAGGTGAGCGTCCGCTTCTGCTGGATCGCCAGCGACCTTTGGTCCTGCGCCTGGGCGGGCGGTGCTGCGGCGAGCGCTACTGCGAGGGCGAGGATGAGCTTCAACGCTGGGCGCTCCCCGAATAGATGGTTTCGCGGCGCTCGCCGATGACCAGCTCGATCGGCTGGCGGGGGGCAGGGGCGGGGCGGGCCTGCGCGGCCACGGGCGCAGGGCGCGCGGCTGGGGCTTGGCCGAGTGGGGCGGGATCAGGACCGTTGGAACTGGCTGGTGCAATCGCGACCTGCTCGCTGTCCACCGGATTGCGAAGGGAAAGAGTGAGCGCGCCCGTGCTTTTAGCCAACGACAGGATGGAGACTTGGCGGGGATCAAGCGCCAGTGTCACGTTTCGGGCGGGTGGTGGCGGAGAGGAGAGCTGGTCCTTGGTGCCGGATGCTGGCGCGGTGCCGAGGACCGCGTCGCCCACGGCAAGCACCTGAACCATCTGAAGCAATGTCTGGGCGCGGCTGCGGCCTGCGCCGCGCGCGCCGCTGATGGCGTCAGCGCCGGGATAGACGACCTGCACGTCCACGCGGTCGCCGGGGCGGACAAGGCCTGCCACCGCGATTTCGGCCGTGGTGTCGATGCTGATCGCCCGCATGCCTACGGGCACGCGGATCGCGAGCTTTTCCTCGCCGCCGACCGCGTCCCGGGGGATAAGCGCGCCTGCGGCAATGGCGCGGGTGGCGACCTTGCCGATCAGTTCGGCGGGCGTGGCGGCGGTCGGGTGGCGAGTGGGGTCAGCTATCGCATTGCGGATCATCGCGGCGGTGATTGTCTCGCCTGTCCGGATCGGGCGGGCGGCGGATGCAAGGACGACGGGTTGGGGGGATCGACTGTCCGCTTCCGAGCGGATCGGCGGGACCGTCGCGGCTGACGATCGTTGCATTTCGCGAACGCCGAGCAGCAGGAACAGCATGGCGGCAACCATGCCCGCAACCATCATGATCCTGGCTTTCCACCCCAATTGCATCAATTCCCCCTTGATCTTGCGTCCACGCAATTCGCCCCGCGTGGAGGCAAGACCCTGTAGCTTCGGGGAATCTATGCTTTATCGGCGGCAGATGGGACCGGAGATGCCGCCGATTTGATGGGACCGGAGGGGCAAAGATTGCCCGGCGTTAACTTCTTCGCCCGGTATTTGCGTGGCGCGGCGCGCGCAAGGGCTTTTCTTGCGTATGCCCAAGCCCGTGAAAGGTTCAATTTGGCGCAATCTCTCCGGATCGGAGCTTCGCTGCGGCCTCGTCAGTGCGCCAGCAACAGCGGGACGTGGGCCTCGCGCAGCATCGTGCGGGTTACGCCACCAAAGACGAGTTCGCGCCAGCGGCTGTGCCCGAAAGCGCCCATCACCATCCAATCGGGCTTCAGCACATTGATCGCGGCTTTCAGCGTCGCCTCCACGGTGCGGCCATCCTGCGGCCATGTGTGGAATTGCGTCCTGACGCCATGGCGGGAGAGATATTCGGGCGCATCGGTCGCGGGGAAGGGGTATTTGCCTGCCTCCTCCACGGTCACCACATCCACTTCGGCGGCATGCTTCAGCAGCGGTACGGCCAGACGGAGCGCGGCCGACGCCTCGCGCGATCCTTCCCAGGCGACGAGCGCCCGGCCCGTGATCATCATGCCCCGCGCATCCTCCGGCACGGCGAGGACTGGTGTGCGGCCGCCCATGGCCAGATCGGCGGCGAGATGCAACGGATCGCTCATTTCACGGCGAGGGCCAGCGGGCAGCGTCACGATCATGAAGTCGCATAGGGCGGACGCTGAAAGCAGGCCGTGAACGATGTCGCCATCGACCTGCCGCCAATCCCAATTCACGTCTTCGCGTTGCAGCCGTTGTTCTACCTTCGCACGCATCCGTGCATCGATCTGATGCAGTTCGGCCATGATCGCGGGGGCGATGGATGCCCCGCCGTAAAGATCCCCGGCGACAAGGTTAGGCATGGAGGTGGCCTGCACGCAGTGGATATGCGCATCGAGCGCCCGGGCAATGTCACTGGCGGCCTGGATTCGGCTCTCCATGCCGCTATCGTCGTGAATGTGGAGCAGAATGGATGTCATCGCACCTCTCCATGCTCTTAAGACCGCGAAATGATCGCCTTCTTATACCCTTCTTTGCCCATCGCGGTTAATAGCATTTATGTTATATATCTAAAGGCGGGTGTGGACGCCGTGCGCCGGGAAGGCGCATCGGCGAATGGGGAAGCATCATGCCTGGAATCTTTTCAGCTTCAATATCAGGACTGTGGCGCGATCGTGGAGGCGCTACGGCTGCTGAATATGCGCTTTTGCTGGCCATCATCGGCGGCGGGATGGTCGGGGCGACCTGGCTGTTGGGGCAGGCGGTAGGTAGCCAGATGAACCAGCAGGTAGCCCTGTTCGCATCATCCGCAGGGAGTAGCTCGACCAGTTCGTCAAGCTCATCCAGCGGCGGATCGAGTGCTGGTGGCGGTTCATCGACCGGCGGAAGTAGCTCAAGCACCGGCGGAGGTGGCACTACAACGACGAGCACTGGCGGGACTACGACGGGCGGCACCAGCTCGGGCAATGGAAGCTCGGGCAACGGCAACGGCAAGAAGTAAGGCTTCGGGAGCGGAGCGAGGAGGATCGCTCCGCTCGCTGCGACAGAGTTCGCGGCGGGGCGCATACATCGTCAAGGTGACCGCGTCCCGCATACACTTTATCCTGAAATATCCGGATGGTCAGGAATAATTTTTACAGTCATTCAATTTTGTAGGACTATTTTTGCGGGCTCGCGCGTATTATATTCGTAACATGACTACTGCGGCGGGAGTCGTCAGTGACGAAAAGCGAACTGTTTTCGAGCTTCACCCGGAATTTTGACGAACGGCGTCAAGCCGAGATGTCGATTGAGGATTATTTGCTGGGATGCCGCAATGATCCTCTGATGCATGCATCAGCACCGGAGCGCCTGCTGGCGGCGATCGGCGAGCCGGAGATCATAGACACGTCCCGCGACCAGCGGCTCGGGCGGATCTTCATGAACCGCACCATCCGCCGATATAAAAGCTTCGCCAATTTCTACGGCATGGAGGCGACGATCGAACATATCGTCAGCTTCCTGCGCCATGCCAGCCAAGGGTTGGAGGAGCGCAAGCAGATCCTCTACCTGCTCGGCCCCGTCGGCGGCGGCAAGTCATCGCTGGCCGAACGGCTCAAGGCGTTGATGGAAACGCACCCCATCTATGCGCTCAAGGCGGGGGATGAGATCAGCCCGATCTTCGAAAGCCCGCTGGCCCTGTTCGACGCGGAAACGCATGGGGCCTTCATCGAGGATAATTACAGCATCCCGCGCCGCCGCCTGACTGGCATGATCAGTCCCTGGGCGCGCAAGCGGCTGGACGAGTTTTCAGGCGACATCTCCCAGTTCAAGGTCATCCGCCTCATGCCGTCACGCATGCGGCAGATCGCGATAGCCAAGACCGAGCCGGGCGATGAAAATAATCAGGACATCAGCTCGCTGGTCGGCAAGGTCGACATACGCAAGCTGGAGATGCTGTCGCAGAATGACCCCGATGCCTATAGCTATTCGGGCGGCCTTAATCGCGCGAACCAGGGGATGCTCGAATTTGTCGAGATGTTCAAGGCCCCGATCAAGATGCTCCACCCGCTGCTGACCGCGACGCAGGAGGGCAATTATATCGGCACCGAAAATATCGGCGCCATCCCGTTCAATGGCATCATCATGGCGCATTCCAATGAATCGGAATGGTCGAATTTCAAAAATAACAAGAATAATGAAGCTTTCATCGACCGCATCTATGTCATCAAGGTGCCCTATAGCTTGCAGGCGACCGAAGAACGGCATGTATATGAAAAGCTGCTGAGGGAGTCGGACCTCAGCAAGGCGCCTTGTGCTCCGGGGACATTGGACATGCTGGCGCGCTTTTCTGTCCTCACGCGGTTGCGGGAGCATGAGAACAGCAATCTCTATTCCAAGATGCGCGTCTATGATGGCGAAATGCTGCGGGAGATCGATCCGCGCGCCAAGAGCATGCAGGAATATCGCGATGCCGCCGGTGTGGACGAAGGCATGTCAGGCACATCGACCCGCTTCGCCTTCAAGGCGCTGTCGGCGACGTTCAACCATGATAGCAGCGAAATTGCCGCCGACCCGGTCCACCTCATGTATGTGCTGGAAGGAATGGTCCGGCAGGAACAATTCCCTGCCGATGTCGAAGCCAAATATCTGGAATTCATCAAGGGCGAGCTTGCGCCGCGCTATGCCGAGTTCATCGGCAATGAAATTCAGAAGGCCTATCTGGAAAGCTATAACGACTACGGCCAGAACCTGTTCGACCGCTACGTTGCCTATGCCGACGCGTGGATCGAGGATCTGGACTTCAAGGACCCCGACACCGGGCAGCTCCTTGATCGCGAAATCATCAATCAGGAATTGTCCAAGACGGAAAAGCCCGCCGGGATCGCCAATCCCAAGGATTTCCGGAACGAGGTAGTGAAGTTCGCCCTGCGCATGCGGGCCAGTAACGATGGCCGCAATCCTAGCTGGACGAGCTATGAGAAAATCCGCGAAGTTATCGAAAAGCGGATGTTCAGCCAGGTCGAGGACCTTCTGCCCGTCATCAGTTTCGGGTCTAAGAAAGATGGCGACACGGCGGGCAAGCATGACGAGTTCGTCGCGCGGATGATCGAGCGTGGCTACACCGAACGGCAGGTCCGTCGGCTGGTGGAATGGTATATAAGGGTCAAGCAGGCCGGGTAAACGGATGGAGGTGCTTAGGCCACCATGCACATAGTCGACAGACGGCTAAATCCAGGGGGCAAGAGCCTTGTCAACCGGCAACGGTTCCTGAGGAGGGCGAGAGCCTATGTCAGCCAGGCGGTGCGTGAGAGCCTGAAGGACCGCAGCATCAAGGACCTCGCCGGAGAAGGCGAAATCACCATCCGCCGCGACGCGATCCACGAACCCACGCTGCACCGATCGGCAAAGGGTGGCGACCGGGAACGCGTGCTGCCGGGCAATCGAGAGTTTCTGGAAGGCGATCGGATCAAGCGCCCCGACGGCGGCGGTGGTAGCGGGTCACAGGCTGGGGAGGGCGAGGATCAGGATGATTTCCGCTTCGCGCTTAGCCGCGAGGAGTTTCTCGACCTGTTCCTCGACGATCTTGAACTGCCCGACATGGCCAAGAAGAAGCTGGTTGCGGGCAAGATAGAGGGCATGCGCCGCGCGGGTTATTCGACGATCGGCAACCCGTCCAACCTGTCCGTTCCGCGCACGATGCAAAAGGCGATGTCCCGCCGCATCGCACTGCGCCGCCCCAGTGGCCGCGACCTTAGCCGGGTTGACGAGGCCATCGCCGAGATTGAGGCGCGTGCGGTGCCCTTGCCCGACGATGCCGTGGCGCTGGAAAGGCTGAAGGAAGAACGGGCGCACATCATTCGCCGTCGCAACCTCATCGCCTATATCGATCCCGTCGATATGCGTTTCCGCCGTTTCGAGCCGGTCCCCCGGCCCGTGGCTCAGGCGGTGATGTTCTGCCTGATGGACGTTTCGGGTTCCATGACAGCGCATATGAAGGATCTCGCCAAGCGCTTCTTTGCGCTGCTGCATCTGTTTCTGTCGCGCTGTTACGAACATGTCGATGTGGTGTTCATCCACCATACTGACCGCGCGGCCGAAGTGGATGAGGAGACATTCTTCTACAGCACGGTAACGGGCGGCACGCTGGTATCGAGCGCGCTCGACAAGCTGATCGAGGTGGTCAAGGATCGGTACAGCCCCAGCGACTGGAACATCTATGTTGCGCAGGCTTCGGACGGGGACACGCTGGCGTCGGACAATGCGCGGGTGGCCAACCTGATGCAGAATGAAATCCTGCCCTTCTGCCAATATTTCGCCTATTTGGAAGTGGGCCGGGAGGAGTTCGCCTCCATCGAAGCGGCAACTTCTGCCACGGGGCTTTGGGAAGCCTATGCGCCCGTCAGCCAGGCGAACCGGCAATTCACGATGCGCAAGGTGTCGCACCGGCGGGAAATATATCCCGTGTTCCGTGAACTGTTCCAAAGGCGCGGCGTCGGCGAAGGGACGCCCGCTTGACGGGGGAGCGCGCATCCGCCCCGCTGTTCACCGGCAGCGACTGGGACTTTTCGCTGATCAACCGCATTTATGAAGTGATCGAACCGATCGCGCTTCAGGAGATGAAGCTCAACATCTATCCCAACCAGATAGAGATCATCAGCGCCGAACAGATGCTGGATGCCTATTCGTCCATCGGTATGCCGTTATTTTATAAACATTGGTCGTTCGGCAAGCAGTTCGTGACCAATGAGATGCTCTATCGCAAGGGGCTTCGCGGCCTAGCCTATGAGTTGGTGATCAACAGCGATCCGTGCATCAACTATCTGATGCAGGAAAACAGCGCGACTATGCAGACGCTGGTCATCGCCCATGCTGCCTTTGGGCATAATCACTTCTTCAAGAATAATTATGTCTTTCGCCAATGGACGGACGCGGAAGGCATTCTCGATTATCTGGAATTTGCCAAGGGCTACATCACGCAATGCGAAGAGCGATATGGTCAACTGGCCGTCGAGCGAGTGCTGGACGCCGCCCATGCCCTAATGAATCAAGGCGTGCACCGCTATCCGCGCATTCGCCCCCGCGACCTGAGGGCGGAGGCGGAGCGGGAGGCGGAGCGCCAAGCCTATCGCGATCGCATTTATGACGACCTCTGGCGTACCGTCCCCGTGGGCGCGAAGGCGGCTGCCGTCCCCTCGGACGAGCGTCGTGCCGCGCTTGGCCTGCCGCAGGAAAATATCCTCTATTTCCTGGAAAAGACCGGCCCGCTCCTTCAAAGCTGGCAACGCGAGATTTTGCGCATCGTCCGCCTGATCGCCCAATATTTCTACCCCCAGCGCCAGACGAAGGCGATGAACGAGGGCTGCGCCACCTACACCCATTATCGCATCATGACGATCCTGCACGATCGCGGCTGGATAACCGATGGCGCGTTCATGGAATTCATCCAGTCGCACACAGGCGTCGTCTATCAGCCGACTTTCGATTCCGGCCATTTCGGTGGGTTCAATCCCTATGCGCTGGGCTTTGGCATCATGTCCGACATCGAGCGGATCTGCATGGACCCGACGGCGGAGGATCGCGAATGGTTCAGCGACATTGCCGGTTCGCGCGACCCGGTCGAGGTGCTGAAGGATATCTGGGCCAATTATCGCGACGAAAGCTTCGTATCGCAGTTCCTTAGCCCGCACCTTATCCGCCAGTGGCGCCTGTTCAAGCTGATCGACGAGGAAAGCGAGTCGGAACTGCGCGTCGATGCCATTCATGATGAGCGCGGCTATCGCCGTATCCGCCGCGCCCTCGCGCGCGAGCATGACATTGCCCGGCAGGAGCCCGATATCCAGGTGGTGGATGTCGATCTGGCGGGCGACCGGACGCTGATGCTGGAACATGCGGTCATCGATGGGGTGGTGCTGGACGCGTCCGATGCGACGATGGTGTTGCAAAGTCTCGCCAATCTATGGGGTTATGAAGTGGCGTTGAGCGAAGTTCATGCCGAGAGCCGCAAGGAGTTGAAAAGCCATCGTTGCCAGCCGCAGCAGGGCTGGATCGGCTGAAGCGGTGCGCCGTGGCGGCCAGCCCCCGGCGGTCCGAAGATTCCATTTCCAAAGCAAGGCGGAAAAGCGTAAATTCTGCCGCGTTTCGCGAGTGGCTCCAGCGATCGGTCTTATCCTGCGATGCATGGAGCGCTCAAAAAGAAGCAGGAGAGCATTTTCATGACTCATGCCCTCAATGCACAAGAATGTCTTGAACGAGCCCGGATGCATGAACAGCTTGCGGCAACAACCGCCGATGCGTCCGCGCGGACCATGCATCAGGCAATGGCCGCCGAATTTCGTCGTCGTGCCGCGATGGGGACGATCGACGGAGTTAGCCCGGTGATCAGCAAACCGGTAATCGAGCTGACCGTCAACGCCGCCTGAAGCGCTTTTTCCTCAGGCGTCCCGGCGCAGCAGATACACGTCCATGATCCATCCATATCGCTGGCGCAGCTGTGCCCGGCGGTCGATGATTTCCGGTCCCGTCACGGCCAAAGGACCGTGCGCCAGCGCCTGATGCTCCATGCCCAGATAGGCGCCCCACCAGATCGTCAGCTTTGCCGACTCCAGCGTCTGAAAGGTGCAGTCCCCGTCCAGCATCACGACGACATCGCGCACGCCACTGGGCCAGCCGCGTTCGCGCAACTGCCTGCCGGTGGTGATCAGCACCGGATCGGCCAGCCGATTGAGGCAAATGCCATGCGCGGCCGTTAGCACCTGAACGCTGGTAATGCCGGGCACGACGCTGACCTCGACCGATGGGCCTAGCCGTTCCGCGATCCGCAGGCTGCTGTCATAGAGCGACGGGTCACCCCAGACGAGCAGCGCAACCGTACCGCCATCGGGCAGGTGCAGCGCGATCCGCTCCATCCAGATCGCGGCGATCGCATCATGCCAGTCGATGACCGCCTCGACATAGGCGGCCTGATCCGCGCGCTTGGGCATGTCGAACTCGACGACCCGTGCGGGGCCGGTCAGTAGCTGAGCACAGATGGACCGGCGCAGGTCGATCAGGTCGGACTTGGCCTCTCCCTTGCGCGGGAGCAGGATCAGATCAGCCTCGTTCATCGCCCGGATGGCGGCGAGCGTCAGATGATCGGGATTGCCTGTGCCGATGCCGATCAATGACAAGCGGATCATGCGGCACCCGCGATCAGGTGGAAGAAGCTGCCCGTCACCCGTCCCCGGTGCGATCCGGTGGCGACGACCGGAGTGCCCGTCGCATCCGTCACTTCAGCAAGCGGCTCGTCGGGCTGATCCACAATCGTCGAATAGTGAAACTCATGCCCGCGCAACAGCGCTCCCGCCTCACAGCCGCCCATCGGCGCCAGCAGCCGCGCTTGCCGATAGCCCAGTTGCAACCGCCGTTCGGCGAAGCTGGATACCAGCCCGAGCAGCCCTGCCATCGCATGCGACCGTCCCTGCGCATCGATGATCGCTTGTCCCAACACCATATAGCCGCCGCATTCGCCGTGGATGGGGTGATCTTGCGCATGGCGGCGCAGACCCTCCATAAACCGCGCGGCATTGGCGATCTGTGGCGCATGCAGTTCGGGATAACCACCGGGCAGCCAGATGGCGTCGGCCTGGCGGTCGGGCGCTTCATCAGCCAAGGGGGAAAAGGGCAATATCTCCGCCCCCGCCGCGCGCCAGCCGTTCAGCATATGGGCGTAGGTGAAGGAGAAGGCGGCATCCTGCGCCAGTGCAATCCGCTGCCCCGGTGGGGGGCAGCTATAGGGGGGCGCTGATGTGCCGGGGAACGCGTCGGCCGCCTTTTGCAGAGCCGGAAGATCAACATGCGCCTCGACCATATCCGCGATGGCGTCGATCGTCTGCTCAACCTCTTCCTGCTCGCCCGACTGCACAAGACCAAGGTGCCGTTCCGGGATGGAAAGGGCATCCGATCGCGGGATCGCGCCCAGCACGGGCATGGCGACATCCTCCATCGCTTGCCGGATCATCGCCTCGTGGCGTGCGCTGGCGATGCGATTGAGGATAACTCCCGCCACCCGCACGTCCGCCCGCAGCACCCGGAATCCATGCGCGATCGCGGCGGCCGACTGGCTCTGTCCCGACACATCGATGATCAGGATGACCGGCCAGCCTAGCGCAGCCGCTATGTCGGCGCTGCGGCCGTTGCCGCTTGCGCCGCGCGCCGGGGCGCCGTCAAACAGGCCCATCACGCCCTCCGCGATGATCAGGTCGGCGTCCGCTGCTTCGCCCGCCAGACTGTGGAGCAGCGTCGCATTCATCGCCCAGCTGTCGAGGTTGAAGGCGGGCCGGCCGCTTGCCAGCCGGTGATAGCCGGTGTCGATATAATCAGGGCCGCATTTATAGGACTGAACGCGCGCGCCCTGCCGCTTCCACGCGCGCAGCAGGCCGAGCGTGATGACCGTCTTGCCTGATCCCGATCGTGGCGCGGCGATGAGGATGCCGGGCGTCATTCTTCCGATCCGGCGAAGCGGGATTCCGCCGTCGAAGGACGGAATCGTCGGTCATAGCCGGGCGCATAAAGCTGGCTCTCGGCAAACTCTTCCTCACCCAGCACCGGCCCGGCGAGGATGATTGCGGTGCGTTCCGGCCCGTCTGCCGCCAGCGCCTCTATGGTGGTCAGTGTCCCTCGCACGATCCGCTGATCAGGCCAGCTAGCGCGCCAGACGATCACCACCGGGCAGTCCCCGCCATAGAGCGGCGTCAGGTCCGCGATCACCTTCGCCAGATTGTGGATGGACAGGTGAATCGCCAGCGTCGCGCCGGTCGCGCCAAAGGCGGCGAGCGTCTCCCCCGAAGGCATCGCGCTAGCCCGCCCCGCCGTGCGCGTGAGAACCAGCGATTGGCCGAGGCCCGGCAGCGTCAGTTCTGCCTCAAGCGCCGCCGCCGCCGCCGCGAAAGACGGAACGCCGGGCGTCACCGTATAGCCGATGCCCAGCGCCTTGAGGCGGCGGATCTGCTCGCCCATTGCGGACCAGACCGACAGGTCGCCCGAATGCAGCCGCGCGACATCCTGCCCCGCCGCATCTGCCTCTGCGATGATGGCGATGATTTCGTCGAGCGTCAGCGGCGCGCTGTTCACGATCCGCGCACCGGCCGGGCAATGGTCGAGTAGCGCGCGCGGCACCAGCGATCCGGCATAAAGGCACACGGGCGAGGCAGCGATCAGATCGCGGCCGCGCAGCGTCAGCAGGTCCGGTGCACCCGGCCCGGCGCCGATGAAATGAACGGTCATGGCGATACTCCTTGGGCCAGTGCACAGGTGGCTTGCCCATCCGGCGAGATGATGCGGGTTGCGATCAGTCGCGCGCCGCTTCCGGCTGCAACCAGCGCGACCGCCTCGGCAACGCTGCCGGTGCCGTAAGCCGCCAGACTGGCGCTGGAGCGCGTGGGCGTCTCCACGCACTCGATCGCGCCGGGGTCGATCAGGATGAGCGGCAAGCCCAGGGCGCGGGCGAGGGGGGCGAGCAGCGCTTCCTTGTGCATCAGGGTCGCCAGAGCCGTGACGCTCGCGCCATGCCCGGCAAGTGCCGCCCGCAAACCGCCCTCTCCCGCACCACTGCGGCAGCCAAAGCCAGCAACGATCATAGCGTGACGCTCCACTGCACCAGCGGATAAGCGGCTTTCCACCCTCGCCGGGTGCCGATCGGCGCGGCGCTGGCTAATTCGATCCGCAGTAGTTCCCCGCCCAGCTGTCCATGCCATCGCGCCAGCAGCGCTTCGGACTCCAGCGTCACCGCATTCGCGACCAGCCGCGTTTGCTGGCCGGGCAAGGCGATGATCGCTTCCATAAGCGTCTCACTCAATCCACCGCCAATGAAGATGGCGTCAGGGCGAACACGGCCGTCCAGCACCGCAGGCGCGCGTCCTTCGATCAATGTCAGCCGATCGACGCCCAGCCGTTCCGCATTTGCCTTTGCCCGTGCGGCGCGCACCGGGTCAGCCTCAAAAGCCAGCGCATGGGTGGAAGGATGGCTGAGCAGCCACTCAATCGCGATCGATCCCGATCCCGCGCCGATGTCCCACAATGTTTCGCTCGGTCGGGGGGCAAGCGCGGACAGCGTCAGGGCGCGGACGGGCCGCTTGCTGATCTGCCCATCATGATCGAACCAGCTATCGGCGATTCCGCTGACACATGGCATCGCATCGCCATCGCCCGCCATATCGACGCCCACGGCAACGGGGTGAGCGATATCGTCGAAAGTGAGTTCCTGCGCCCGCGCCTGCCTGATCCGCTCGCGCGGTCCCCCTAGAGCTTCCATTATGTGCAGGATGGATGCGCTAAAGCCCTCCTGACTGAGATAGGACGCAAGCGCATGCACCGCCGCCCCGTCCCGAAGCAGCAGGATGGCGCGGCGTCCCGATGCAAGTCCGGGCCTCAACCGGGTCAACGGCGCGGCATGCAGGCCATGGCAGGCCAACTCCTGCAACGCCCAGCCGAGGCGCGAAGCCGCAAGGGAGAAGGTCGATGGCGCCGGATGCGCCACCCACTCCTCCGTCCTAAGGTGCCGCGTGATGCTGGTCCCCGCCCCGAACCAGAAGGGGTCGCCTGACGCCAGCATGACCACCGGTTCCCCTCTCCGGGCAAGCAGCGCCGTCACTCCATCCTCAAAGGGCACTGGCCAGTTCAGAAGTTCCGCCCTAAGGGGTGGCAGCAGCGCCAGCTGGCGCGGCGCGCCGGTCACGAGGCGAGCCTGTTCCAGCACGGCGCGCGCGGCGTCGGACAGGCCCTCCGCTCCATTCTCGCCAATGCCGATGATCGTCAGCCAGGGACCTTCAGCCACCATGCGCAACATCCTGATCCTGGGCGGCACGACCGAAGCGAGCGCGCTCGCCAAGGCCCTTGCCGAACGAGGCGAGCGCGCCATGTTGAGCTATGCCGGACGCACCGGCAACCCGCGCGCGCAGCCGGTGCCAGTGCGCGTCGGCGGCTTTGGCGGTGCGGCTGGATTGGCGGCCTATCTGAAAGCCGCGCGGGTCACCCACCTCATCGATGCGACCCATCCCTTCGCCGCGACGATCAGCGCGAATGCACTCGCGGCCTCGCGCGAGGCGGGCACGGCCCATCTGATGCTCACCCGCCCGGCGTGGCAAGCAGGGGAGGGCGACCGCTGGACCCATGTGCCCAATATCGGCGGCGCTGTCCGGGCGCTCGACGGTGCCCCCCGGCGCGTCATGCTGGCCCTTGGGCGTATGCATGTCGAAGCCTTTGCCGCCCAGCCGCAGCATCATTACCTGCTCCGCTTCGTCGATGCGCCCGAACTGCCTCCCGCGCTGCCGCGCCATCATCTGGTCGTGGATCGCGGCCCCTTCACGCTGGCGGGCGATCTTGCCCTGATGCGCGCGCACGGCATTGAATTGATCGTCGCCAAAAACGCAGGAGGCGACGGCGCGCGCGCGAAGATCGACGCCGCACGGGCGATCGGCCTGCCCGTCATGATGATCGACCGGCCGCCTTTGCCACAGGCGCAGGCCATTCATGATATCGGCGACGTGCTGGCGTGGATCGATCATTCGGCCCAGCGCGGCGTATAGAGGATAGGACCTGCCGCGCGCTCGATCAGGCGGGTGCGGCTTGATCCAACGATCACCATCGTGCGCATGTCTGCCATATCGGCGCTTGCTTGCCCAAGCGTCACGACACGCAATTCTTCTTCCGGCGTCGAAACGGCACGCGCGAACAGGATCAGCCGATCGTCGCCGCACTCCTCGCGCAGGATGTCCAACACGCGCGCAAAGCCATCCGGCCGCGCCTTCGACCGGGGATTATAAAAAGCCATCGCAAAGTCCGCCTGCGCGGCAAGGCGCAGCCGACGCTCGATCAACGCCCATGGCTTCAGATTATCCGACAGGTTGATGGCGCAGAAATCATGCCCCAGCGGAGCGCCCGCCCGTGCGGCTGCGGCGAGCATGGCGGTAATGCCGGGCAGGATGCGGATGTTGATCCCCAGCCACGCTTCCGGCCCGGCCTCCAGCGCCTCGAACAATGCCGACGCCATGGCGAACACCCCCGGATCGCCGGAGGACGCCACCACCACGCGCCGCCCGGCCGCCGCCAGTTCCAGCGCATGGGCCGCGCGCTCCAGCTCCACCCGATTGTCCGACACATGGCGTAGAAGTCCGGGGCGATCCGGCACGCGGTCAACATAGGGCGCATAACCCACCAGATCGGTCGCCTCCGCCAGGGCCTGTGTCACTTCGGGCGTCACCAGCCCTTCGGCTCCCGGCCCGAGCCCGGCTACCGCCACCCATCCGCTCATGGCCGCCGTCCCTGCCCATGGACCAGCAGGATAGAAAAATAGCTGGTGACAGCCTCCGCCTCACCCAGCGGCGTGATCTTCTGGTCCGCCATCGTGGCATATTCGACCAGCCAGGCGCAGTCCTGCTTGCCAGCAGCCTCCACCGCCCGGCGCAGCTTCGCCAGATTGCGGCCGATCTTCATGACGACCAGCGCATTGGTGTCATGGATACGGCGCGCCAGCTCTTCTTCGGGCAGCGTCGCCATCAGCACCGTCAGCACGTCGTCGCCCCAACTGATCGGCGTCCCGCTCGCCGTCCAGGCCCCCGACATGCCGGTGATGCCGGGCACGATTCGCATGGGCGCAAGTGATGACAGGCGGCTGTGCAGATGCATGAAGCTGCCGTAGAAAAAGGGGTCGCCCTCGCAGAGGACAACCACATCCTCACCCGCCGCCGCCAGCCCGTGCAGATGCGTGGTGCACTCCGCATAAAAGGCGGAAAGCCGCTGATTATATCGCGGGTCGGTGACCGGAATCTCGGTCGTCACCGGATATTCCATCGCATATTCGACCGCGTCGGGACGCAACAGTCCTTCGACGATTTTTCGGGCATGACCTGCGCGGCCCGGCTTGCGGAAATAGGCGATGTGGCGGGCATCGCGGATCAGCCTGTCGGCCCGCACGCTCATCAGGTCCTGCGCGCCGGGGCCTAGGCCCACGCCGTGAATGGTCCCGATCATTCGGCCGCACTCGCGAGCGCATTGACCGCCGCGACGGTGATCGCGCTGCCGCCCAGCCGCCCTTCGACGATGCAGCTGGGAACCGGCTGCGCCTCCCACAAGGCTTCCTTCGATTCTGCCGCGCCGACAAAGCCGACCGGGCAACCGATGATTGCCGCCGGGCGTGGGTAGTCGGGGTCCTCCAGCATGTTGAGCAAGTGGAACAGCGCGGTTGGGGCGTTGCCTATCGCGACGACGGCACCCGCGAGATGCGGCCGCCACAGCTCCAGCGCGGCGGCCGAGCGGGTATTCGCCATGGCGCGGGCAAGATCAGGCACTTGCGGGTCGGCCAAAGTGCAGAGGACCAGATTGCCAGCGGGCAGGCGCGCGCGCGTTATCCCTTCCGACACCATCCGGGCGTCGCACAGGATCGGCGCGCCCGCTTCCAGCGCGGCGATTGCGGCCGTGGCGAAGCGCGGCGAAAAGCGGATATGCGGCGCGAGGCCAACCATGCCCGCCGCATGGATCATGCGCACGGCAACCCGCTCTTCCTCTGCCGCAAAGCGGTCGAGCGCCGCCTCCGCCCGGATCATGCGGAAGGACTGGCGATAGATTTCCGCCCCGTTGGTTTCATAGAGATGCGGCATCATTGGGCTCCGAAGAGGGCGATTATCTGGTCGGGCGACAGTCCCGTTTGCAGCGGCGGCCCACCTGCGCGCGCATTGTGGGCAAGGTCGAAACGGCCATCCCGCCCGGTGAGGACCACCGTCGCCTGCGAAGGTCGGGCGCACCCCTTGGCGCAACCCGAGACATGAAGTCCGCGAACATGCGGCGCCAGCCGGGCGGCCAGATCGCGCGTGGCGACGCTCGCCTGCGGGCAGGCTGGCGCACCGGGGCAGCAATCGGCGGAAAGGCGCGTATCGGCCGGATCATCGGACGGGGCGTCGCTGCCTTCCAGCACCAGTCCACGCCAAGGGGTAAGCCGCACCGCCTCCACACCGCCCGCCATCACGGCAAGGAGCGCAGCCGCCTCGATCCGACCGAAGGGCGCTGCATAAAAAGGGCCGGGGGCAGTGGCTAGGGCAGCAGCGCGAGGCCGGGCTGGGGCAGGGGCCTTGGTCGCTATATCAGGCAGCGGGGCGGAATGCCGCGCCATGCGCCCGGCTTGCGCGCCACCGCTGGCCACGAACCAATGGGCATGACGGATCAGCCTCTCGGCAGCGTTCTCTGCGCTCACAGCCACGCCATGCGCGCGCCCGTCAGCGCGTAGGATCAGCGCACCGGTCGTCCCTCTTTCGATCCGGAAATCAGCCGGAACATCGCTCAGGACCGGGGCAGGCCCCGCATCAATCGCAAAGCCGACCTTCGCGGGCAGATCGGGCAGCTCCTTCATGCGCGCGATAAAGGCGGCGGCTATGACGGCGCTGTCATCGCCGGGTAACCAATCGGGATTGATGAGGACGGGAATCTGCCTGTCCCGATCCGCATCGGCATCCGCCAACCCCAGCCCGACCAGCCGCTCCATCAATGCGCCGTGGCCTGCCTCGTTCACGCCCCTGATTTGCAAGGCGGCGCGATTGGTAACGTCGATATGCCCATTGCCCAGCGCGAGAGAGGCCTCGCACAATCCCACTGCCTGCGCGCGGGTCATCCGGCCCAGCGCCGGGCGCACCCGGACCAACAGCCCGTCGCCAGCCATCATCGGCCGCCATGCCGTCGGACACCAGCCGCGCACGCCGGTTCGCGCTGCGTCACGCCGCATCAGCTCCTGCATTGCTCCTGCACTCCCCGCACCAGCGCCACGACAAGCGGACGGCACGCACAGGCAAGCGGACAGGCCGCACGCCTGCACGGCCGTAGCCGCACGAATTCGTCGCTCAAACGGAGAACCGAGCCGTGACCATCCCCTGGGTCATGGCAAGAGCGACCTTTGCTCCGGCAGGTCTCCTGGCTTGCGGGTCATAGCGTTGGCATGGGGCCTTCCCGGATCGCTCCAGTGGCTGACCGTCCCTGTTTTAAGGGTCCGGCCGGTCCATGCCTTGCTCGCCGCTCACAGTTGCAGGGACAGCCACGGATTAGGGAGGGAAACCTCCCGCACCGCGTTCCCATTTAAGTCCCTTGCGGGACACCGGCGCGATCGATGGACCGGGCAAGCCCGATCCGCTGCGCTTCATAAGGGCGATGCGCGCGAAAGGGAAGTGGGCAGCGACGGCTTGCTTGCGCCCGCTTTGCCCCAGGGCTAGTCCCTTCTGCGAATAACAACATGGAGAGCAGATGATGAGCGATCTCAGCTTCGAAGCGACCAGTCGTTTTCTCGAAACCGCCAATGGCCGCCTTCATTATCATGAGGCTGGATCAGGCCCCGCGCTGCTGCTGCTACATGGATCAGGCCCCGGCGTTACGGGCTGGGCGAATTTTCAGGGCAATCTGCCGCTCTTTTCCCAGCATTTTCGCACGATCATCGTTGATGCGCCCGGCTATGGCAAAAGCGATCCTGTGAATGGCGATCCGGTAGCGGTGGCGCGCGATGCGGTGGTTGCGCTGATGGACGGCCTTGGCATCGATCGAGCACATGTGCTGGGCAACAGCTATGGCGGCATTGTCGGTGGTCATCTCGCGGCATCTCATCCGCAGCGGGTGCAGCGCTACATCACCATCGGCGGGATCGGGTTCAACATCACCTCCACCTTTCCCAATGAAGGGCTGACCCGACTTGTTGATTTCATCGAGGACCCGACGCGCGAGAACATCATCGCCTGGCTGGAATCGATGGTTTACGACAAATCGATCATTACCGACGAACTGATCGACATGCGCTACAAGGCCGCGCTCGAACCGGTGACGATGGAGAGCAGCCGCAAGATGTACACGCGCGCGGCTCTGGGCTTCATCGCGCAGTCGATGAGCGGGCCGGGCGTGTCGCAGAGGATCGATTATCTGGGCAAGATTCAGGCGCCCACGCTGATCACCTGGGGCCGCGACGACAAGGTCAGCCCGCTCGATGGCGCGTTGTTCCCGATGCGGGTGATCCCGAACTCGGAACTGCATGTGTTCCCCAAATGCGGCCATTGGGCGATGATCGAATGCAAGGAACGGTTTGAAACATTGGTGCTGGGGTTCTTGTTGGGTGAGGGGTAGGGAGAATCGTCCACCCCGTTCGCCCTGAGCTTGTCGAAGGGCTTTTCTTTCCTTGAAGAGAAGTGAGGGGCTTCGACAGGCTCAGCCCGAACGGCGAATAGGTGGGAGCGGGTTGCGCTAACGCCGCACCACCACTGAATGCCAATCCGTCCGCTGTTCCCATCCGCGTCGTTCCAGTTCCGGGGCATCCTCTTCGCTCTCCGGCCGTCCGAGGCAGAGCAGCCCAAGACACTCCCAACTGGCCGGAACGTCCAGCATCGCGTCCACGCCTTCCGCTTCCATGATCGACACCCAACCCATGCCGATCCCCCGCGTCCGCGCCGCCAGCCACAGCGTATGCACCGCCATGACGCAGCTATAGCGGCGCGCTTCGGGCATGGTGGCGGCGCCCAGATGATGGCCCGTCTCCGTCCCATCGTCGCAATAGACTGCGAACAACACTGGCGCCTCGCGGAGGCCGTGCAGCTTCAGGCTACGGTAGAGCTTGTCCTGATCGCCCTCATACTCCCGGCCCGCTTCCCTCACCTGCGCATCGACATGAAGCGCCAGCCTCTCCCGCAGCCCCTCCGTCTCGATCCGCACAAAGCGCCATGGCTGCGATAATCCGACCGATGGCGCGCGATGCGCCATGCTTAGCAGCCATTCGACATCGCCCTCGTCGATGGGATCGGTCCTGAAATGGCGAATGTCCCGCCGCGCCCGCACCAGCGCCTCGAACTGCGCGCTGTCGATCGGGGTTATGGCGGGTCCACTCATGTCAGAATTCTATTCCTGCCTGTGCCTTCACGCCGCTGCGGAAGGGATGCTTGACCAACGTCATTTCGGTGACGAGATCGGCCGCTTCGATCAGCGCTTCGGGCGCATTGCGGCCGGTGATGAGCACATGCTTCATTTCGTCCCTCGCAGTCACCGCCTCGACCACTTCCCCCACCGGCAGATAGTCATAGCGCAGGACGATATTAAGCTCATCTGCCAGCACCATATCATAGGCCGGATCGGCGATCATCCGCTTTACCTCGTCCCATGCTTCACGGGCGAGGGCGATGTCGCGGGTCTTGTCCTGCGTGTTCCAGGTGAAGCCTTCGCCCATGGGCTTGAACGTGACATTGTCTGGAAACGCATCGAACACGACTTTTTCTCCGGTGGTCATTGCGCCCTTGACGAACTGGACGACGCCGACCTTCTTGCCATGGCCGATCGCGCGCACGACCATGCCCAGCGCCGCGGTCGTCTTGCCCTTGCCCTTGCCGGTGTGGACGATCAGCAGGCCCTTTTCCTGCGTCTTGGTGGCCATGATCTTGTCATGGGCGGCCTGCTTCTTCTTCATCTTTTCGGCATGTTGTTCGGGGGTGCGTTCGATCATGTCGGTTCCTTGAGTTGAGCGAGGAGCATGGCCGCGCTGTTCGACCGTGGCCGCCACAGCCCCCGGTCCAGCGCTTCGCGGAGGCGCGCGGCGGTTTCGCGCAGCGCGGCGGGGTTGGCGTCCGCCATGAAGCCGCGCACCACCTCATCCTCGATGAAGGCGGCGTGGACGGCGTCGAAATGATGATCCTTCACGCCATGGGTCGTCGCGGCAAAGGCAAAGAGATAATCAACCGAGGCGGCCATTTCGAACGCGCC
This sequence comes from Sphingobium sp. TomTYG46, assembly GCF_055396345.1. Lineage (NCBI taxonomy): Bacteria > Pseudomonadati > Pseudomonadota > Alphaproteobacteria > Sphingomonadales > Sphingobiaceae > Sphingobium > Sphingobium sp. TomTYG46. The sequence goes on along the minus strand of NZ_AP027325.1, from coordinate 487,747 downwards.
CTTGTAACCGTGCCGCATCATGCCCGCGATCCATTTGGGATTGGTGACCCGCGCCCGCACCACCCGGCCGATCTCATCCTCCAGCGTGCGGACGACGGGCCGCTCGGGTCGGCTATGGTCATTATGATAGCTGAGCGGCTTGCGGCCGGAGAGATGCTCGACCGCCGCTGCGATCCCGCCCTCGAACTGGTAATAATCGTCGCTGTCGAGCAGGTCATGCTCGCGATTGTCCTGATTCTGGATCAGGGCGTCGGCATCGCTCAGGCGCTGGCTGAAAAGGTCTCGTTCCGCGTCGCCCTCGACCCCGCCACCATAGGCATAGCCGCCCCAATCGAGATAGATGTTCGCAAGGTCCGATCGATCATGCCACAACCGCTCGTCGATCATCGCCTGCAAACCCGCACCATATGCACCCGGCTTCGATCCAAAAACGCGAGCCCCGGCGCGACGCAGCGCCGCCTTTTCAGACGTCCCCTCCGCAATCAGCGCAGCCGCCTCCGCCCGCTGCCTCGCCGCAGCGGGATTGTCTTCATCGGGTTCATCCAGCGCCATCACGGCGCGCGCGGCGCTGTCGATCAGGTCGATCTGTTCGGGAAAGGCGTCGCGGAAAAAGCCCGACACGCGCAGCGTCACGTCCACGCGCGGTCGGTTCAACTCGGCGATCTTCATCACCTCAAATCCGACGACCCGCCCCGATGCCCAGTCCCACCGGGGCCGCACGCCCATCAGGGCCAATGCCTGCGCGATGTCGTCCCCACCCGTGCGCATGTTCGCCGTGCCCCATGCGGAAAGGGCCATGGCGCGGGGATAATCGCCTTCGCGCTGGAGATAGTCCTGCACGATGAGGTCGGCCGACCGCTGGCCCAGATTCCAGGCGGCCACGGTCGGCACCGCGCGCGTATCGACCGAATAGAAATTCCGCCCGGTCGGCAACACATCGGGACGCCCGCGCGTGGGCGCGCCGGAAGGGCCGGGCAGCACGAACTTGCCATCGAGTGCGCGGAGCAGCCCCGCCTTTTCCGCGTCGCCGCAGGCATCCACGCGAGGCGCAAGCTGTTTCCTCACAGCCCCCAGAACCGCCGCGCTATGCGGTCCCGGCGCTTCTTTGCCATAGTCGATCAGCTGGATGGCGTAGAGTTCCAGCCGCTCGACCGTGTCCCCCACGCTGCGCCACGCATCGTCCGCCACGCTGCCCAGCACCTCCGGTCGCGCGCCTTCCCATGAAGCGCCCATGCCGCAATCCAGCGGATCGAAGCCCAACTCCAGATCGTCCGCCAGAGCCCGCAGCAGCGATTGCTGATCCTCGTCCAGACCCCTGGGGCAGCGGGCGAGGGAGATCAGCAAGTCCCGGCGCAGCGCACCTTCGGGCGAGCGGGTAAAGATATGCAATCCGTCCCGAATCTGCATTTCTTTCAATTCGCACAGATAGTTGTCGATCGCTGCCAAGGCATCGTCTCCGCTGCCCTGCGCGCCCGCATCCTTGTCCAGCCCTTGAGACGCCGCCAGCGCCAATATGTCCCGGCGCAGCGTTTCCAGCCTGCGCGGGTCCATCCCCGCCGCCAGATAATATTCATCGACCAGCGCCTCCAGTTCCTTCAACGGGCCATAGGTCTCGGCACGTGTCAGCGGCGGCGTCAGATGGTCGATGATGCACGCGCCGATCCGTCGCTTGGCTTGCGTGCCTTCCCCCGGATCATTGACGATGAAGGGGTAGATTTGCGGTATCGGCCCGGCGCAGATTTCCGGGAAGCAGTTTTCCGATAGCGCGATGGCCTTGCCGGGCAGCCACTCCAGATTGCCATGCTTCCCCACATGCACCACCGCATGGACGCCAAATTCCTGCGCCAGCCAGATATGAAAGGCCAGATAGGCATGCGGCGGCGGCAACGCCGGGTCATGATAGCTGCTCTTGGGATCGACATCATAGCCGCGAGAGGGCTGCACCGCGACGGCGACATGGCCGAAACGATGCACCCGCAGGCGGAAAGCTCCTTCGCGGCAGAATGGATCGTCCTCTGGCTTGCCCCACCGTTCAGTGACGGCCTTTCGGACGCCCTCCGGAAAACCATCGAACGCCGCTCGATACTCCGCCAACGGGAGCGAGCATGTCGCATCACTCCCGGTCATATGCCGCATCAGCGCCGCGCCATCGGTCGGCGCGTCGCCCGTCGCATAACCAGCCTCCGCTAGCGCGCGCAGGATCGCCGCAGCGCTTTCCGGCGTGTCGAGCCCCACGCCGTTGCCAATCCGTCCATCCCTGTTCGGGTAATTGGCAAGGACCAGCGCGACATGGCGATCTTCCACAGGCGCTCGGCTTAATTTTGCCCAGTTCGCAGCCAGTTGAGAGACAAAGCGGACACGGTTGGCCAGAAGCTGCGGCACGACGATGCTGCATTGCGTCCTCGCATCAAATCGGGCGGCGGCCTTGAACGCGACCGCCCGGGTGAACAGGCGTCCGTCCACTTCGGGCAAGGCGATATGCATCGCCAGGTCGCGCGGACCCAGCCCCCGCGCGCTGTCCTGCCACGCGGCCTGTTCCGCGCTGGCGAACAGCGTCTGGAGCACGGGGCAGTCGGCCTTCTCCAATATGGACGGCGTACGCGGTTCGCCCGGCGCGGACGCGGCAAAGGCCGTGGCGTTCAGGATGACGTCGGGCTGAACCGCCCCAATCACCCCATCCAGAAAGTCTCGAGCAAAGGGCTCCCGCAGCGCCCGGACATAGACCGGCAGGACATTGAGCCCTTCAGCTCGCAACCCGGCCACCATCGCGTCCACCGCTTCCAGAGTGCCCGCGATCAGCAAGGCGCGATAGAAGAGGAACAGCACTGTCGGCTGCCCCGATATCCAGCCAGCCCTAACCTGTTCCAGCGTCGGCCGTTCGACGCCGGGCAGGTACAGCCCCGCGTCGGCGACCGGCACCGGCGCGTCGGGCGCTCCTGCCTCCAGTCCTGCGATCCGGGCGGCGGTCTTCAGAAATGCCGTGGCATTGGCAATGCCGCCCTGCCGGAGATAATCGCGCAGCCGATCGCACATGTCCGGCGGCAGGGTGGAGGCGGCGCGCAGTTCCGGATCATCCTCCCGCCCGTCCGCTATCGCGGCAAACGCGATGCCCTTGTCGCGCGCAATATTGGCAATTTCCTCAATGCCATAGGGCCAATAGCTCTTGCCGCCCAGCAACACCACGCACACGAACTTCGCGTGAGAAATCACCTTCTCGACATAGAGATCGACCGAATAGGGATGCTTCAGCTGGAGAAGGTTTGCCAGCCGGATGGATGGCGCGCCATCCCCCAGCATCGCCGCTGCGCTGGCGAAGCAGGCAAGGTCGCTGTCCGCCACGGTCAGCAGCACGATGTCGCCCGGCGTCTGGCCAAGGTCGATCGCTTCCTCTCCATTGGAGACAGTGCCGGGCGTGGCGGTCAGCAAATGCATCAGGCGACCGCCATCTGGCCCATCAGCACCTGTTCGATCGCCAGTCGATCGATCCCCGCCTGACCGATCACCACCAGTCGCGAGCTACGCGCCTCACCTGCCTGCCAGTGCCGGTCATAATGTTGCTGGATGCGCGGTCCCACAGCCTGAATGACGAGCCGCGCCGGACGGCCCGCAATGGCAACAAAGCCCTTCACCCGCAAGATGTCATGATCGGCTATGACCTCCTCCAGCGCACTCAGCAGGGGTGCGGGATTGCCCAGCTCCCCCAGTTCCACGACGAAGCTGTCGAAATCCTCATGATCATGATCCCCCTCATCGTCATGATGGGAAGGACGTGCGTCGATTTGCTCCTCGACGCCCGCGTCGAGACCCAGCAGGATGGCCGGGTCGATCTCCCCCCGCGCGGTGCGGACGATGCGCACGCCCGGCCGCACTTCCCCGGCCAGTTGCTGCTCCAGTTCCGCCAGCCTGTCCGGCTCGACCAGATCGCTCTTGTTCAGCAGTACCAGGTCGGCGCAGGCAATCTGATCCTCGAACAGTTCCTCGATCGGGCTGTCATGATCCAGCGTGGGGTCGGCCGCACGGGCAGCGGCCAACGCTGCCTCGTCGTGGGCGAAGCGCCCCGCCGCCAGAGCGTCCGCATCGATCAGGGCGATCACCCCGTCCACGGTCGCGCGGGTCCTGATATCGGGCCACTGGAACGCCTTCACCAGCGGCTTGGGCAGCGCCAGCCCCGATGTCTCGATGATGATATGATCGGGCGGCACGTCGCGGTCCAGCAGCCGCTGCATCGTCGGCAGGAAATCGTCCGCCACGGTGCAGCAGATGCAGCCATTGGCCAGCTCGATAATGTCTTCATCGGGGCACGTCTCATCCCCGCAGCCCTTCACCAGCGATCCATCGACGCCGACATCGCCAAATTCGTTGATGATGAGCGCCAGCCGCCGCCCGCCCGCATTTTCGATCAGGTGGCGGATCAGTGTCGTCTTTCCGGCGCCCAGGAATCCGGTGATGACCGTGGCGGGAACCTTGCTCATATTGTTTGTCCTTGATTGGGGAGGAGCACGTCGATCTCGTCGAAGCGCTTCCAGCGGTAGATGATCCAGCTCACCAGCCAGCAGGCCGCGAACAGGCCGACGATGAAGAAGCCGAGGCTGTTGAAATGCTCACCCAGATCGGCCGCGACCGACCAGACGCCGCCGGTCAGCCCCAGCTTGTCGCCCAGCAACGCCGCCGCCTCGATGCCGCCGATGACGATCGCGACCAGCGCGGACACCAGCGTGATGGTGATGTTGTAGTAGAGCTTGCGGATTGGCTTCACGAACGCCCACTGATAGGCGCCCATCATCAGCGCCCCGTCCGCCGTGTCGATCAGCGCCATGCCTGCGGCAAAGAGCAGGGGGAAGATGAGCACCGTCGCGATCGAAAGGCCGCTCGCCGCCTGACCCGCCGACAGGCCGAGGATCGCGACCTCCGTCGCCGTGTCGAAGCCGAGGCCGAACAGGAAGCCCAGCGGCGCCATGTGCCAGCTTCGCGTGACCAGCCGGAAGAGCGGCCGGAACAGGCGCGCAAGCAGCCCCCGGTTTCCCAGCAATATGTCCATGTCCTCATCGACATAGGTGCCGCCATTGCGAACATGGTTGAAGGTCTTCAGGACCGATCGCAGGATCATCAGGTTCATCGCCGCGATGGCGAACAGGAATGTGGCAGAGATGACCGTGGCGATCGTGCCCCCGATCTCGCCCGCCGCCTCGACCCTGCTCAGCGCATTGGCGGCGACGGCGATCAGCACGGCGGCGATCAGCACGATCGCGCTATGTCCGATCGCAAACCACAGGCCCACGGTCAGCGGCCGCTGCCCTTCCTGCATCAGCTTGCGGGTCACATTGTCGATCGCCGCGATATGATCGGCATCGACCGCATGGCGCAGCCCCAGGCTCCAGGCGAGCAGGGCGGTGCCCAGCATCATCGTGTTGCCCGCAAAGATCAGCAGGGCAAAGAGCCACAGGCCGATATTGCAGGCGATCAAAACCGCGAACATGACAGTGGCACGGCGGCGAAGCGCCGGAAATTGTATCGCCATTTTAGACATGGCTCCCGTCGGCGTCAGCGAACCTGAACGGGACCTCCGCCAAGCGGCCGACATGATACGCCGGACGGACACCATATAGCGCCCGGCACGCATGCCGGTGCGGCCCCGCCGCACGCGTCGCTCAGACGGAATACCGTGCCCCGGCCATCCCCTGGGCCAAAGCAAGAGCGACCAGACGCTGGCAGGTCTCCTGGCTTGCGGGTCATCGCTCGACACACGGCCTTCCCAGGCCTCGCATGATTTAGCGTCCGGCCCAGTGGCTGACCCCCGGTCGTACCGGAAGGTCGCTATGCATCTCGCTCACCGCTTACAGTTGCAGGGACAGCCGCGGATTTGGGCTCCGTCTACAGAAGCCCGCACCGCATTCCCTTTGAAGCCCTTCCGGGCACCGGCGCGATCGATGCCGTGCATAGATGGCTTGGCCGCCAAAGGGAAGCGGGCAAGGCGATGAAATTGAAATGACACCGGCCGCGGGGAAATACGCACCGGACTGACATGGCCGCAGCCCTCCGCGCCATATTGCCGCGCCTGTCCTCTCCGCCTAGACCGGACGCATGTCTTCGCTTTTCTCCTTCACCCGGATCGCGCCCGATGGCGACACATCGCCGGTTACGCGCGAACTGGCGGAGGAGGTTCCCGTCGCCATCGAATTCAACGGCATCGGCTATGCCGTGCTGATGGCAACCCCCGCGGATATCGCGGAACTGGTGCAGGGGTTCGCCCTTGCCGAGCGGCTGATCCTGCCCTCCGACCCGCCGCTGGACGTCGATGTGCATGCGACCGATCAGGGCCTTGTAGCCCGCGCCACGCTGCCGCCCGATCGTGCGGAGGGGCTGCTCGGCCGGGTCCGCCATCGCGTATCGGACTCTTCCTGCGGCCTGTGCGGTGTTGAAAATCTTGAACAGGCGATGCGTCCGCTGCCTGCCATCACCGCCCGCTGCGATGCAAAGCCTGACGCGATCTTCCATGCGCTGGGTGATCTTTCCGCGCATCAGCCGCTCAACAGGCGAACCGGCGCCGTCCACGCTGCCGCACTGGCGGGCGCTGACGGCACGATCCGACTCGCTTATGAGGATGCGGGCCGCCACAACGCTTTCGACAAGCTGATCGGGGCCATGCGGCGGCAGCAACTGTCCTGGGATGGGGGCTTCGCGCTGCTGTCCTCCCGTTGTTCCTTTGAGTTGGTGGAAAAGGCTGCGCTCGCCAATTGCCCGTTACTCGTCACCATCTCCGCCCCGACCCGTTTGGCCGCCGAGCGCGCGGCCAGCTCCGGATTGCCGATAGTCGTGCTTGCCCGGCCCGATGCCGTACTCGCGGCGGGCGACTTGCCCGACTGACGAAGCGCCGCTCCATCTACCGCTTGCGGACGCGCCGCCGCCTCTTTATCAGCAGCCCCGCGACAGGTTCCCCTTGGGGATCAAAAGGGAAGTCGGGTGCAACACCCGCGCTGCCCCTGCAACTGTAAGCGGTGAGTGGACCGGCCACGCAGCCATTGGGGGAAGATTTCCCCCGAGAAGGCGGCCGGGACGCAGTGACCCGTGAGCCAGGAGACCTGCCTGACGCAGTCGTTCTTCGACCGGACAGGGTGTGCCGGACGAACGGGGTTCCCCTCGCGGACGACAGCCACCGCCTTGCTCGCCATACGGCCGGGCAGGGCCGTTTGCGGTTCGATTTTGCGGGGAGGACCATGATGACGGTCTTTCATGTTGATATGGTTATGGAAGCGGGCCGCTGATGCTGTGCGCGGTCGAAAACAGAGCTTCGGTGGTGGTCTGCTCGACCTGCCGCCTGTCCGCTGACCAGCGGGAAGATGGGGCAGGGCAACGCGGCGGCGCGCTGCTGGTTGAGGCCATGCGCGATCTTCAGACGGCCGAGCCTGCTTATGATGCGGTTGCCGTGCAGGACATGCCCTGCCTCTTCGCCTGCCAGCGTCATTGCACCGTCCATGTGCGTGGTCCCGGCAAAGTCGGCTATGTTCTGGGCGACTTCACCCCGGACGCAGAGGCCGCCCGCGCGATCCTCGACTACGCCCTGCGCCACGCCGCCAGCGAAGAAGGCGTCGTTCGCTACGCCGAATGGCCGCAGGGGGTGAAGGGCCATTTCGTCGTCCGCACGCCGCCTGAAGGCTTCGTCTGCACATGATCCACTTTCAGGATCGCGCTGATTTTCAGGCCGCGCTCGCTAATCTCCCCGAACCTCATGCGGCGGCGATCGAAACGGCAGCGGCGCGGCAGGCATCTTTGACAAAGCCCGTCGGATCGCTCGGCCGACTGGAGGATATCGCCCTCTTCATGGCAGGCTGGCAGGGTCGCGAACGCCCGCGCGCGGATCGCATCCGCGCCGCCATTTTCGCGGGCAATCATGGTGTCGCCGCGCGCGGCGTCAGCGCCTTTCCGGCGTCCGTCACGGCGCAGATGGTCGCGAACTTCCAGACAGGCGGCGCGGCGATCAACGCGCTTGCGGGCGCCTGCGGAGCCGAACTGGTTATTGTCCCGCTCGCCCTCGATAAACCCACTGCCGACATATGCGAAGCCCCCGCGATGACGGAGGCGGAGTGCCTTGATGCCCTGAACGCGGGCGCCGCCACCGTCGTGCAAGATTGCGAGCTGCTCTTCACCGGAGAGATGGGCATCGCCAACACCACCCCCGCCGCCGCGCTGTGCCTTCAATCCTTTGGCGGCGAGGCGCAGGACTGGACGGGGAGGGGCACCGGCATCGACGCAGCCGCCCTCGTCGGCAAGACGCACGCCGTCCAGATCGCGCACGCCCTGCACGCCCCCCATTGCGCCGACGCGTTCGAAACGCTGCGCCGCATCGGCGGGCGAGAGATTGCAGCGATGGCAGGCGCCATCCTCGCCGCGCGCCTGATGCGCGTGCCGGTGCTGCTCGACGGCTTCATCTGCGGCGCGGCCATCGCCCCTCTGGCGCGCGACAATCCCGCCATTACGGCCCACTGCCTCGCCGCCCACTGCTCCGCCGAAGCAGGCCATGCCCGGCTGCTCGAAAAGCTCAGCCTGAACCCCCTGCTTCATCTCGACATGCGCCTCGGCGAAGGCAGCGGCGCGGCGGTCGCGGCGCAACTCATCCGCTCCGCCCTCGCCGCGCATGACCAGATGGCAACCTTCGCCGAAGCGGCGGTGGCTAACGCGCTATGAGCCCTCTCACGCTCCACCTGATGCGCCACGCGGCGCCACAGACGCCCGGCCTCCTGCTCGGTCACATGGACATGCCGCCAGACCCGGCCGCGATGCAGCTTTGCGTTGAACGATCCCGCACGCTTGCGTTCGACCGCCTGATCAGCTCCGACCTGACACGCGCCCGCACCCCCGCCGCCCTGATCGCAACCGCCCGGCAGGTGCCGCACGACATCGACGCGCGCTGGCGCGAACTGCATTTCGGCGCGTGGGAGGGCGCCGATCCCGCAACTCTCCCTGCCGAGGAAATTGGTCGTTTCTGGTCATTCCCGGACGATAATCCTCCGCCAGGAGGGGAAAGCTGGTCCGGCCTTTGCCTGCGCGTAAAGGCGGCACTTGGCGAAATCGACCGGCCCTCGCTGGTCCTTACCCATGCCGGTGCGATACGTGGCGCGCTGACTACCCTGTGTGGCTTCACTTACCAGCAAGCCTGGGCAATCGACCTTCCCTATGGCGCCCTACTTAGCCTGCGTATCTGGCCGGGGGACAATCCCAGCGCGCAGATCACCGGGCTTGTAACATGACCCGCCTCATCCTCGCGCTTCAACTCATGACCCGCCTGCCGCTCCCGCAAGTGCGCGCGGAGGAGAAGGACTTCGCCGCCGCGATCCGATGGTTCCCTGCGACTGGCATCGTCGTGGGCCTCGCCGCCGCTGCCGCCATGACGATCGGCCTGCTTGCCGATCCCTGGATGGCCGCCTTGCTTGGCCTCATCGCCTGGGTCGCCATCACCGGAGCGCTGCATCTCGACGGCCTTGGCGACATTGCTGACGGGGCAGGGGCAGCGCATGGCGACCGGGCAAAGCTGTCCGCCGTTCTTGCCGACCCGCATATCGGCAGTTTCGGCGTCGTCGCGATCGTCCTGCAACTGCTGGCGAAGCTCGTCCTGCTGCGCCTTTGCGCGGACCATGTCGCGCCGATTGCCATCATCGCCGTGCCCTTCGTCGCCCGGATCGGCCCACTGGCATGGACCCTCTGGCTCCCGCCGCTCCATGAGGGCCTGGCCAGCCGCTTCCGTGCAAGCATCAGTCCGATGCATCTGCTAGGTTGGACGCTGCTGGCCCTAGCCCTCTGCCTGATCATTCCCGCCCTCCTGTCCGCCGCTATCCTCGTCCCGCTTTGGGGATGGTGGCTGCGCAGCCGGATCGGCGGCATTTCGGGAGATGGCCATGGCGCCGGGATCGAACTTATCGAAAGCGGCCTGCTAGCTGCACTGGTGCTGGCACGATGAGTGACATCTTCCACTGGCATGGCGGTCGTCTGTCGGCCGCGCGTCAACGTTATGAGACGCGCCTTCCCTGGATCGATCTCTCTACCGGCATAAACCCGCTCGCCTGGCCCGGCACCGCCACGATCACCCCGGACTGGCAATCCCTCCCAGATCCCGCAGCACTTGCCGATCTCGAACAGGCCGCCGCTGCTCATTTTGGCGTGTCCCCCGATCACATCTGCGCACTGCCGGGCAGCGAAACCGGCCTGCGCCTGCTTGGCCATCTGATCGATACGCCCGCCTGCCATATCCTGCCGTCCTACCGCACCCATGCGCAGGCTTCCCCAAACTCGCGCCCGTTGCAGCAACCGGAAGACGCACCACCCGGCACCGCCCTCCTGCTCGCCAATCCCAACAATCCCGACGGCCGCCTCTATATGCGGGCGCAAATGCAGCAGCTTCTGGCTCAACAGGAAAGGGGAGGTGGCTGGCTGATCGTCGATGAAGCCTTTGCCGACTGCATGTCCGGTGCCAGCATGGCGGCCGAAGTCGCGGATCACCGCCGCCTACTCATCTTCCGTTCCTTCGGCAAATTCTTCGGGCTCGCGGGTGTGCGATTGGGCTTCCTCCTCGCCCCATCCCCCATCATCGCCGCCTGCCGCAGGCTGCTGGGAGACTGGCCTTTATCCGCCGCCGCGATCGACTTTGGCCGCGCTGCCTATCGCGACCAGCGCTGGATTGATGAGACGATCGCGACCCTTTCTACCCGCGCCGCCAGCCTCGATGCGCTACTTATCCGCCACGGGTTCATCCCGCGGGGCGATTGCCCCCTATTCCGCCTGGTCGACACGCCGAATGCTGCCCCGCTGTTCGACCGCCTCGCGCGCCACGCCATTCTCACTCGCCCGTTCGAAGATTACCCTCATTGGCTTCGCTTCGGTCTGCCCGCCGATGATGCCGTCATGTCCCGGCTGGACGAAGCGCTTGGTTGAGCTGACCGCTATGATCATCGATGCGGTGCTAGGCTGGCCAGCCCGGCTGCACGCCCGTATCGGCCACCCGGTCGGAGCCTTCGCCCGGATCATCACCGCTTGCGAGGGCCGTTTGAACCGGCGCCATTTCGGCACCACGCGCCGCCGTCTCGGCGGTATCATCACGCTGCTCCTCCTCCTCGCGACCGCCATCGCAGCAGGCTGGGCCGCAGAACAGCTTATTCGCCACTTCCTCGGCTCCTGGGCCTGGATCGGTCTCGCGCTCGCCGCTTGGCCAGCACTTGCGCAGCGCAGTCTGTTCGACCATGTCCTGCCCGTCGTTCAGGCTCTAGAAGCAGGCAATCTCTTCGCCGCCCGCCGCGCCGTCAGCCAGATCGTCGGACGCGATACCGCCACCCTCGATGAGGCAGGCGTCGCCCGCGCCACAATAGAAAGCCTCGCCGAAAGCTTCTGCGACGGGGTCGTTGCGCCGCTCTTCTGGCTGCTCGTCGGTGGCCTGCCCGGCATCTGGGCCTATAAGGCGGTCAACACCGCCGACAGCCTGATCGGCCACCGGGAGGAGCCGTTTACGGCTTTCGGCTGGGCCGCAGCTCGCTTTGATGACTTGCTGAACCTGATCCCCGCGCGCTTGTCCGGCGTCCTGATCTGTGTCGGGGGCATGGGCGGCTGGCGCATTCTCTGGCGCGACCATGGCCGTCACGCATCGCCCAATGCAGGCTGGCCGGAGGCGGCGATGGCGGGCGCGCTGGACATCCGCCTTGCCGGGCCGGTCGCCTATGAAGGCCAATATCATGCCAAGCCATGGATCGGCGGGGAAGGGGACGAAGCTACGCCCGCCGCAGCTCGCGCCGCGTTGGCGCTCTATGTTCGCGCCTGCGCGCTCCTTTGGCTCGCGACGGCGCTGATCGCAGGGATCGGCCGATGACCGCTTTCCAGAAGCTGCTCGTGCTAGGCGGCGCCCGTTCGGGCAAGAGCCGCCATGCCGAAGCGCAGTGCGAAGCCCTGCCGGGCATCATGACCTACATCGCGACGGCCGAGGTGTACGACGCTGAAATGCACGAACGGATCGCTGCGCATCGCGCCCGCCGCGACGCGCGCTGGCGAACGGTCGAAGCCCCAATTGATCTGCCCGCCGCGATCCGGAATGCCCACGCGCGCCCGCCATCTGGCCCGATCCTAGTCGATTGTCTTACCCTTTGGCTGTCCAACCTGCTGCTGGCTGGCGAAGACATTGCCCGGTGGAGCGGAGAACTGATCGCCGCCATCACCGGCTGCACGGTTCCCATCGTGCTGGTCGCCAATGAAGTCGGCCTCTCCATCGTCCCGGAAAATGCACTTGCCCGCCGTTTCAGAGACGAAGCGGGCCTGCTTAATCAGCATGTGGCCGCCGCTTGCGACAGGGTGGTATTTGTCGCCGCTGGTCTGCCCCTGATGCTCAAGCAAAGCGGATGAAGAAGGCCGCGGCTGCAAGCCATTTTGAAAATCGCGGATGCTATCAGGCCTACTTATCGTAGAGGTCGAATAAATTCGTTGCGCGAATCGCCTATGTGATAAATGCCTCTGACCGGCTTGCCTGCGATCTACTGGATCAATATGGCATGTTTAATAGTGCGTGGAGGGATTTTATAGGAGCCAGCGATCATGGCAGGGGCAATATGTTCCAAACCTGGGCGAAATTGGAAGACCGCCAGGGTGATCAGATCGCGGTTTCTGGACAGGGGATAATTCAGTGAACGCTTTCAATGCAGATTATCTGTTCGTCTTCATATTGGCGGCTTTTTTGGGTTTTCAGCTGATCAAGAAGGTATCGCCGCTTTTGCACTCGCCTTTGATGTCGCTGACCAATGCGATCGCGGCGGTTGTGATTGTGGGGGCGATCACGATCACGGGTGAGGCGGGGGCGACGCCTCTGGCCAAGACCCTGGGCTTCATCGCGGTGTTCTGCGCGACGGTGAACCTTGTGAGCGGTTTCATGATCACCGATCGCATGCTCAAGATGTTCAAGCCGCGGGGGAAGTAACAGATGGACGCTTTCGTACCCTTCGCGGCGATTGTCGCGTCCGCTTTGTTCATCCTGTCGCTGATGTGGATGAGCCATCCCTCGACCGCCCGTCGCGGCGTGCGCGCGGGTGAGATCGGGATGGTGATCGCCATCATCGGCGCGCTGGTCCAGCATGAGGTGGTGGATTACAACCTGATCATCATCGCGATGATCGCAGGCGCGGCGGCGGGCATTCCGATGGCGCTGCTGATGCCGATGACGGCCATTCCGCAGCGAACCGCCATCTCCCACGCCTTTGGCGCGCTCGCGGTTGGCCTGATCGGCGCGGCGGAATATTACAAGCATGCCCATGCGGAATATGCGGGCGGCTTCATCCTGTGGGCGCTGATGTTCGAGATGCTGCTGGGTTTCCTGACCTGCACGGCATCGGTCGTCGCCTTTGCCAAGCTTCAGGAACTGCTGGGCAGCCGTCCGGTGTCCTTCCCCGGCCAGCGCATCGTCAATGGCGCGGTGGCGCTGGCGACGGTGGCGATCGGCGTGACGCTGGCGCTTGACCCGACGCAGACCTGGCTGTTCCCGGCCTTCGCGGGCCTGGCGCTGCTGTTCGGCATATTGCTGGTGATCCCGATCGGCGGCGCGGACATGCCGACCGTCATCGCGCTTCTGAACAGCTATGCGGGTCTTGCCGCAAGCGCGATGGGCTTTGCGCTCGGCAACAAGCTGCTGATCGTCGCGGGGGCGCTCGATGGCGCTTCGGGCTTCATCCTGGCGCTGGTGATGTGCAAGGCGATGAACCGCAGCTTTGCCAATGTGATGTTCGGCGGCTTCGGCAAGGTGGTCGCGGGCGTGGCGGGCGGCAAGGACGACCGGGTGGTGCGCTCCGCCTCTGCCGAGGAAGCCGCGATGCAGCTGGAGAATGCGAGCAGCGTGGTCATCATCCCGGGCTATGGCATGGCGGTCGCGCAGGCGCAGCACAAGGTCAGCGAACTCTATCAAGCGCTCACGAAGAAGGGCGTGGACGTCAAGTTCGCGATCCACCCTGTGGCGGGCCGCATGCCCGGTCACATGAACGTGCTGCTGGCAGAAGCGAACGTCCCCTATGAGCAGCTGGTCGACCTGGATGACATCAACCCCGAACTGCCGCAGGCGGACGTGGCGGTGATCATCGGCGCGAACGACACGGTGAACCCGTCGGCACGCGACGATCCGCAAAGCGCGATCGCGGGCATGCCGATCATCGAGGCGGACCGCGCCAAGTCTGTGTTCGTGATCAAGCGCAGCATGAACGCGGGCTTTGCCGGGATCGACAACCCGATCTATTATAACAGCAACACCCAGATGCTGTTCGGCGACGCCAAGGACATGGTCGGCTCCATCGCCAAGGAACTGGCAGGAGGTGGCTCGGGCTTGCACTGAGCCGCCCGCACAGCACCAAGACACAGAAGCCCGCTGCCCCCAAGCAGCGGGCTTTTTTCATATAGGTTCGCTCGCAGCTTGTAGGAGAAGCATTGCGCCAGGCGGCTGCTCAGTCGAGTGATGCATCGTCGATGTTGATCGTGCCAATTGCTGCAAAAATGCAGACCTAATTTGCGAATATGAGATGTTGATTGCACAATCGCGCCCGCGCATGGACAGCACAGATCCATGGCGATTGGACGGTAATGCTGTGCTCTTTGGAATATCGGTCCTGGAAGCACAGCCAGATCACGCGCGGGATCATTATCGGAGACGCTCCGCGCGTGCAGGGAAATGATATGACTGACCAGTTGATTCTCTCGGTCGAAAATGGCGTGGGCCGCATCCGGCTGAACCGTCCCAAGGCTATCCACGCGCTGACCCCGGAGATGTGCGAGGCGATCAATCAGGCGCTGCTGGAATGGCGCGACGATCCGGCGGTGCTCATGGTCATGATCGACCATGCCGAAGGGCGCGGATTCTGTGCCGGAGGTGACATCGCGCTTATCGCCAATAGCGCAAAAATGGACTGCGCAGCGGCCGAGCATTTCTTCCGCGTCGAATATCGAATGAACCATCTGTTGTTCGTCTACGACAAACCCATCGTTGCCTTCATTGATGGGATTGTGATGGGCGGCGGCGTCGGTCTGTCACTGCCTTGCCGATATCGTGTCGCGACGGAGCGTACGACCTTTGCCATGCCTGAAACCGGGATCGGCCTTTTCCCCGATGTGGGTGGAGGCTGGTTTCTGCCTCGGTTGCCGGGACGGATCGGCACATGGCTTGCCGCGACTGGAGCACGTCTGGATGGTGCGGATTGCGTCGCGATCGGGATTGCGACCCATTATGTCGGATCTGACAGGCTGGATGCGCTCAAGGCTGAAATCCTTACGCATCCCTCTCAAGTTTCAACCATCCTCGATCAAGCAAATGAACTCGCTCCGGAATCCCGGTTGATGGCGCAGCGGGACAGGATCGATCGCCTGTTCGCGAGCGACGCCTTCGAGGATATCCTTGCTGCCCTCCAGGCGGACGGGTCGGATTGGGCGGACAAGCAGTTCGCGGTGCTCGCAACCAAATCGCCGCAAGCGGTCAAGGTCGCCCTGCGTCAATTGGTGGAAGGCGCTGCCTTCACCGACTTTGCGGACAATATGCGGAACGAATATCGCCTGGCCTGCCACATCATTCGCCGTCCCGATTTCGTCGAGGGCGTGCGCGCGGTGATCTTTGACAAGGATAACGCTCCGCAATGGTCCCCGGCCACGCCGGAGGAGGTCGATGACAGGTTGATAGATAGTCTCTTCGCGCCTTTGCCGCAGGACAAGGAATGGACCCCTCTGCCTCAAACGGAAATCTCTCATGACCTATGAAACCATCATCGTCGAACAGCGCGACGCCGTCACACTAATCACGCTCAACCGGCCGCAAGCGCTCAATGCACTCAATAGCCAGGTACTCAAGGATCTTAGCTCTGCATTCGCAGCCTATGATGCCGATCCGGCACAACGGTGCGCGGTGCTGACCGGAAGCGGTGAGAAGGCTTTTGCCGCGGGTGCCGACATCAAGGAGATGGTGGAGAAGCAGGCGGCGGACTTCTTCCTGGAGGATTTCTTTTCTGGCTGGCAAACTGGCGTGGTGGCGACACGCAAGCCGTGGATCGCAGCGGTGCAGGGCTTTGCGCTAGGCGGCGGTTGCGAATTGGCGATGATGGCGGACTTCATCATCGCAGGCGATACGGCAAAATTCGGCCAGCCCGAAATCAAGTTGGGCGTCGCGCCTGGCATGGGCGGTTCTCAGCGCCTGACCCGTGCCGTTGGCAAGGCAAAGGCGATGGAGATGTGCCTGACAGGCCGCATGATGGATGCCGCCGAAGCGGAGCGTTCCGGATTGGTAAGTCGCATCGTGCCTGCCGCGCAGCTACTGGAAGAGGCGTTCAAAACCGCCGCCGCCATCGCGTCGATGCCGCCAATGGCCGCAATGGTGAACAAGGAGATGGTGAGCATCGCCTTTGAAACGGGGCTGGCTCAAGGCATACTGACCGAACGGCGTCTTTTCCAGATTCTTACCGCTACCGAGGACAGAGCAGAAGGCATGAGCGCTTTTGTGGAGAAGCGCGCAGGGGCGTGGCGCGGTCGCTGATCAGGCGATCAGTCGCTGGCTTGTCTGTTGGAGAATTCCCTGGCTCGTGCCAGCCGCAACTTGGTGCGACAGGCACGAGCTTCCGGATAAGGCCGCTTTAGAACCGCGCGGACAGGGAAACGCCCCACGTCCGGCCCGTGATCGGGTTCGCGAACTCGACCAATGAACCCGGACTCTCGCCCGACGTAATGCCATCGTAAGTGGTGTTGTCGGTGACGTTCTTCACGAAGCCCGAAATTTCCAACTTGGTGCCATCGCTGACCGGCAGTTCGTAGCGGATGCCTACATCCATTCGGGCAACAGGCGGGATCGACCCTCGCGGATCGTTCAACGCGTCCGTTTCATATCGTGAAGTATAGTATAGAGCAGCATTCAAGCCAAATTTCCCGGTTCCGGCGTCAATTGCATAGTCGGAAACGAGGCCAGCGGTCCATTTGGGCGTGCGTCGCAGGCGGAGTACCGACAGGTCAGCGTCCCCCTGTCCCAGGTTGCCCCTGAACTCTGAATATTTGGCGTGCAGATAGCCGCCTGTGGCGAGGATCGTCCAGTTCCGAGTGGGCACGAGGGTCAACTCTGCCTCTACCCCCGTATATTTCGCCTTCGCGACATTTAAGGTGCTGGACAAGAGACGCGATCCAACAACCTGGAGAACATTCTCTTGCTTGTTGTCGAGAATATTATGGAATGCCGCGACATTGAAGCGGACACGATGATCGAAGAGCTCACTTTTGAACCCGATTTCAAATGCATCCATCACTTCGGGGTCATAGGGTTGAACGGCTGTTACAATGTTGCCAGTGCGGCCGCTGAAGCCTCCCGTATTGTAGCCTCGGCTGTAGCTCGCATAGGCCAGTATGTCGGGATTGAACTTATACTGGAAGTTGACCTTTGGCGTGAACTTCTGAAAGCTCACCCCAGCGGAGACGTCGCCCACCAGCGGTCCCAGAACGCTCATGTCCCGTACCGTTCCTGGTACGGCCGAATACAGGACATAATGCGTTTTCTTGCGGTCCCAGGTCTGGCGCCCACCGACAGTCAGGCGAAGCTGGTCCGTCAGGTCATAATCGGCCTGAAAGAATAGCGCTGTCGACCGGTTATGTTGGTTGGTGACATAGGCATCCACCGAATTGAGGTAGGCAAAGCCCGGCGGCAGCCAATCGGGCAATCCCGTGGCGATGGGGGGCAAGGCGGCAAGGTCCACCGACAAGTTGGTTTTCTGGGTATATTCATAGTTCATGTAGAAGAAGCCGCCGACGAGATTGAAGGGGCCATTGAAAGATGTTTCGAACCTTAGTTCCTCGGAAAATTGATGCGCCTTCAAATTGCTCTCATTGCGCGCCAAGGCGAAGCGTGTGGAGTCATAGTCTCCGAGCGTATACTCCTTGAACTCGCGAAGGCCGGTCAGGCTGACGAGCCGAACATCATCCGTTGCCTGATATGAAATTTCGCCGGTCAAGGCATTAAGTCGCAGGGAACCGGGGAATGGTCTCGATTCGACAACATTCTTGTCTTTGGTGAGAGGCGTGCAGATCGAAGCCGTATAGGGATTGAGGCAAGGCGAGTTGGCGCCGCCGAAATAACCCGGCACCTTGTAGGTGATCAGATTTGGCGTCAGCAACTGGGAGTAGGGCGGTAAGTCGCTGTCATTTTCCACCCGGTCCAGCGCGAGATACAGGTTGAGCTTGTCCGTTGGCGTAGCGACGAATGCCAATCCGAACGTGCGGACGTCCCGGTCTCCATTGCGTCCACCCGTCACGACATTTCTGAATTGGCCGTTGTTTTTCCGTACCGTGATCGAGCCCTTGACCGCCAACAGGTCATTGACGATCGGAGCCATTATGACGCCTTCATAATCATTTTCGCCAAAGCTGCCGATCGTGAAGCGAACCTTTCCGGTTGCGTCGGCGGCCGGGTCGGGCCGCGAACGTATGACGTTGATGGTGCCGCCCGTCGTGTTCTTGCCATTCAAGACACCCTGCGGGCCGCGAAGCACTTCGATCCGCTCAATATCATAGGCGTCCATGAGCGATCCGCGCTGGAAGGCGATCGGGATGCCATCAACAGTAAAGCCGATGCTGGATTCGAGGCTGGGCAGCACGTCCTGAATGGACATGCCGCGCAAGCTAAGCTGGGGAACGTCCACAGACGCGCCGGATCGGTTGATCGTCAACCCCGGCACCAGTCCGCGCAGTCCGGTCAGGTTATCCAGACGCGCATGTTCCAATGTTTCGCTATTGAAAGCGGAAACAGCAACAGGCACCGATTGCAGTGGCTCGGCACGTTTTTGCGCCGTGACGATAATATCTTGCAGCATTCCCGCGCCTGAAGGCTGGCCCTCCGGCTGCGGGGTTTGCGCGTAGGCCATGGCCGGAAACAGCGGCGCAGAGGCCAATAGCGCCCACTTCCTGACAGACATATTCAATTCCCCTCCAATGCATTTTCCGACATATTCTTCAGGCCTCATTCGAGCCTTTCGGAAATGCTCTCCCAATGCGCCATTTGATGATAGTAGCATACGGTTAGATAGCGAACTGATATGTTCCAACGGCGTCTGGGAAGAGTATATCGGGGCAAACACAGCGATCGGTTGGGAAACGGCCCGCTGCGCCCTTCAATCAGTGGAGTGACCATTGTGCCATCGGATCTGACAACCGCGCAAACAGCTGTTTTCCGGAACCTTGACGTGCCGATGCGGGATGGCGTTTATCTGGCCGCCGACCTCTACCTGCCGATGGCGTCGGGACAGGTGGAGCCGGATGTCGGTTATCCCGTGGTTGTTATCCGCACCCCTTATAACAAGCTGTTTGTGCAGGGTTCGTTCGGCACACCCGCTTATCTGACCCGGCGAGGCTTCGCGGTTCTGGTTCAGGATGTGCGCGGTACGAACGGGTCGGGCGGCGTGTTCGACCCGATGATGAATGAGGGGTGGGGCGAACGACAGGACGGCATCGATACTGTCCGCTGGATCAAGCAGCAAGGTTGGTGCAACGGGAAGGTCGGCACTACTGGCCAGTCCTATATGGGCGGGACCCAACTCCTGCACCTCCAGGCCGAAGGTAATGAGATCGACGCGGCCTTCGTTCAGGTTCCGGCCGTCAACCAGTTCAACAATGGCTGGGTCTACAAGGGAGGCGTGATGGATAGTACGGCCTTGTGCTGGACCATGGGCATGGCCTTCACCGCCGCGGCACGGATGGGCGGAGAGGTGGCCGCAGCGATCAAGGCCGACGCTCGGGCAGCCGGCTTGCCCAGCGGCTTTGCGGCTCCGCAAATGCTAATGGCATCCCCCGACCTGGCTTTCGAGATTGCGCGCGGGCACGCACTGAAGGATGTCCCGATTAACCGGCATATGCCATTCTGGAACGCTTGGCTCGACAACAGGGATAATCCGGAATTCTTCGCCCCGAACGATGCAGCCTCGCGGTTTGACCGGGTGAAAGTGCCGGTCCTGCATTTCACTGGGTGGTACGATCTGTTCAACCGCAATTCGCTGGATGCGTTCGTCAACATCTCTCGTCATGGCGCCACTGAAGCGGCGCGTCAGGGTCAGCGGCTGATCATAGGACCGTGGGGTCACGTCGCGAACGGGATGTTGTGTCATTTCCCCAATGCGCTGGTCGATGACGTCGCCATGATGGGGGCGTGGATGGACCGCCACCTTCTGGGGGGCGCGGGGGAAGGGGACGACCATCGGGTTATGCTGTACGTGATGGGCGAAAATCGTTGGCGGGCCGAGCAGGATTGGCCGCTTCCAGATGCTCGGCCGACGCTGTTCTACTTGCACAGCGATGGTAACGCGAACGGTGCAGAGGGCGGCGGGCTGCTGTCCCCGACTCCTCCGAGCGTGGATGAACCCGTTGACCATTATGTCAGCGATCCTGCTAATCCTGTGCCCTCGCTGGGCGGGCATTCGTTGCACGGTGGCCCCGCGGATCAACGGCCGAATGACCATCGGCCGGACATTCTCGTCTATACCATGGCGACGCTGGAAGAGGATATGGAGGTGACGGGTGCGATCCGGGTCATCCTCCATGGGCAATCGTCGGCGGCGGACTGCGACTGGTTCGTGAAGCTGATCGACGTGTTTCCGGACGGCCGCTCCTATAATCTGGCGAGCGGCATGGTACGTGCGCGCTATCGGAAATCGCGCACGGTTCCGGAAGGGCTGATGCCGGATGCTGTCGAAAGATATGAGATCGAGTTGGCGCCAACCAGCAACCTGTTCAAAAAGGGGCACCGGGTTCGCATCGTCATTTCGAGCAGCGATTATCCGAACAGTGAGGTGAACCCCCAGGATTTCATCGACCTCTCCACTGCTGCTCCAAAAGATTATCGGATAGCGCGCCAGACGATCCATCACGATGCCGCACGCCCCTCGGCGATCGAGTTGCCTGTGGTGCCTGCCGATCGGCCGAGGCAATGGATAGACACGCCCTTCCCCTCGGGTGAGACCGGACGATTTTACACCCGGCCCATACCGGTTGAGGAGGCGCCGCCTATAGAGATGCCATTGTCCCTGCTACCCTATGGCTGACTGGGGATCATTTAGTGGCCAGCGTCGAATGTTCATGCAACGAGGCTGACATCCCCACCTGACAGAGCTTGCAGGTCGGCGATCGCCCGCTGTTCCAGCATGACCGCGTTTTGCTGACGCGCAATGGTCAGCGCCTGTTCCAGGCAACGCCGCGCCTCGCTCTTGTCCGGCCCCCAGCGTGCGTGCAGCTGTCCGGTCAAGCGCCAATATTCCGCTTCCCATATCCGCTCGTCATGTTGGGCCATGAACGTCGCGGACAAACCTGTATGGTGCAGGCCTATTTCGTAATGGCCCATTTCGTCGCAAATATCAGCGGCGAGCAGGTGCAGGCAGGATGTGAGATAATGCTCAGAAAAGGCCTTCGTATGGGCCAGGAGCTGATCCAGATGTGACGGATCACGCGTCGAATGGAACGACGCCCAGGACCGACATGCTCGTCCGAACGGTTGCCAGAACCGGCAAAGCTGCTGCGAGCATAGCTCTTGAAGCCGGTCATTATAGGTGTGGATACGGCCGTAATCCCTTTCGCAAACTGCGTGGAAGAGCAGCCACACAAGTACCAGCGACAAAGTGGCCGGATGACCAAGGGTCTCCGCCATGGCCAGCGCGCGCTCAGCCTCTCGCCTCCCCTGCTCAGGATTGCCGGTGTGCCAATGCACCCAGGAAAGATAGGCCGTAGAGGCCGCACCGGGATCATAGCCGAAGCTGCGGCCGTGTTGCGCGGGATCATAGACATCCACAACGCGCTCGAAGTGCGTTCGGGCTGCAGCAAAGTCTCCCCGGAATGCTGCGCCAGCGCCCAGCAGGCGCCCTCCTTCCGCCTCCAGGCGGGCATTTGGTCCCAGTGAATGAATGAACTGATCGAACTCAATCGCCAATAGGTCGGCATGCTTCCATCGCCCACGGCCCGCCGCCACGGTCCAAAGCCCATGCAGGCTGGCCGCCAGCGCTTCAGGCCGTCCGACCTCCTTCGCCAGCAGGTGCGCGCGTTCGTAAATTTGCTTCAAGTCCGGGGCGTAATAGCCTTCCGCTTCCCGAACAGTAGCGCCCAGCTCCAACATAGCGTCGAGTTCGCGTTCGCTTCGTCCGATACTTGGTGAAATTGATGCAAGGGTTTCTATTGCCGCGCGATAGTTCGCGCTTGCTTCAGCAAGGGCATATCTTTGTGCCGCTGTTCGGCCAGCATCCAGCCAGAAGGATACAGCCTCGTCGAAACGCGCCGCATGGCGCATATGTCCCGCGATTACTTCGGGATGATCGGCTGCGATTTCCGGGAAATAGTCAACCAGGATGTCGGCAGTTCGAGAATGAAGGTCCTGACGATCTGCGTCCATCATCGAGGTGTAGGCCGCGTCGCGGAGCAACGCATGTCGAAAGGCATATCGACCTTTGCCGTTGGAGCGACCGCGCGTCAGAATGCCGGCGGCCAGCAGCTGGTCGATCGCAGCGGCCACCCGCTGATCTTCATCGCCGACCAGAGCCCTCAATATCTCGCCAGGGAAGTCCCGTCCTATTATGGAAGCCACCTGCGCAACCCGGCGTGCAAAGCCCATGCAGCCTAGCTGAGATGCCAGCAAGTCGTTCAGGCTATCGGGCACTGTCGACAGATCGCCTTTCCCAACATTTTGGGCGAGCAGGAGCTTTGTCAGTTCCTCCAGATAGAGCGGCACCCCGTCGGCTTTGTCGATAATCGTGTCCCGGGCCGGGATTGGCAACGCCGCATCCCCCGCAATGCCGTCAATCATCCGGCTGCAATCCTGGCGGGATAATCGGGTGAGGCGAAGAACAGTCACCGGTTGTCCTGGCCCAAACAGCGCCGCGCACCCTGACCTGCCCGTCATTAGCAGGTAGAGCCGTAGATCCTGGCATGCCGACGCGGCAAATCCAATCAGCTCCAGCGTCGTGGGGTCCGCCCAATGTATGTCTTCGACAAGAAGGATAACTGGTCTGCGGTTACATAAGGCAGAAAGGATGGCGATCAGAAGCTGAAGTGTCTTCTCTTTCTTTTCGCTCGCCGATGGGAGGATGCCCTCCTTATTTTCTTCCACATCCGCCTGAGCGAGCAATGTTTGCAGAAGCGCCCTGTTGATCGGCCCGTCCAAACCGACTCTCTTAAGAAATCGACCCGGTACGGCGTTTGATGGATCGTTTCCTGCCATCAACCGGCGGAAGATTTGGATAACGGGATAAAGAGCGCTGTTGCTGTGGTGCGCAGAGCATTGCAGGCGAATGTGATAGCCCCTTGGCCGCAGCCGTTTGATCAATGCTTCGGACAAACAGGATTTGCCGATTCCCGCTTCGCCCTCGACGATGACGGATTGTCCCTCTCCGGCGGAAGCCAGGAGCCAACGGTTGCGTAGCAGGTCCAATTCAGCACCCCGGCCGATGATGTCGGCCGACGGAGCGTCTTGCTTCGCAAGAAAGCATGTTGTCGATCTGGGGCTCAGCAGCCGCCAAAGAAGAATCTGGTGCCCATCCTCGCTTTCGATTGCTCCAGCCGGGATTGTTTCAAATGCGGTGCGCGAATGTCGGCGGGTCTCTTCTGAAACGAGAATTGCGTTAGATGGCGTGTGATCGATTATCTGTAGGGCAATGGCGGGTACGTCACCCAATATCAGCGGCTGTTCCAGGCAAGGCCGTGAGAGAACCTTGCCTGTATCAATGGCCACACGGACCTCACAATTGTCTCCATGTTCACGCCGCGCATAGGCAATGATTTCCGTTGCCGCCGTCATCGCCCGTCCCGAAGCATCTTCCAGCGAGGTGGGCCAGCCGAAATAAACGGTCAGCCGAGCCGTTGCGCTGTTCTCCATGACGCCGCCCACTTGCGTCACGGTCGAGGAAAAATATGCGTGGAAGCGGTCGAATTCTTCAAGGAACTCAGCCGTCAGTTGGGAAATGGCTTTTAGCCGGAAAGAGCAGGATAAGACCGTTACCCTGCGCAGTTCCATATGCGAAGGCAAATCCGGGGCGGAGGCCTTTGCAGGAGCGTCATCGTCTCGCTCAACAATCTCCGATTGTTCCGTCTTGCGTTGGAAGCTTGGGACATATCCTCCCTTGGGAATGACAATCAGAATGGTGTCGGATTGACCATGGTTGATCTGATAGCTTGTCAGCAGGCGGCGGAGGCGCCCTGCCTCCACCCGGACAGTCGCGCTGGTGCCGGGATCAAAATCCTGAGGCTTGTCGAAAACACCAAGCGCAATACTATATTCCTTCAGCAGCGATCCTCGCCCTGCGAACATCTCCTCGCAGAGATAGCGTAAAAATCGCTGCATACGGGGGCTGCGTTCAAAGACGGGGCTCATCAACACTTGATTTAGATGCGCCTGCATCTCCTGTGCACCAGGAGGAGGAACGCTGCGCGCGTCAAGGGATGATCGCCTCATCGTCACCGTTGCCTCTCCGTCATTTGTCGCGTTATCGATCCTTGCCCGGCTCAGGAACATTGCCTGACTTTAGTCGCAACGCAACGGAAAGGTGAGGCGGTTCGCGGGCCAATGCCTAACGGTAGCATACTTGCAGAGGCGACGCTGTCCGGGACAATCAGGTCGCTTATGTAACCTGTCGCTGCGGAACAGCAGCCCGTGTCGGAAAGGAATATGCCAGTGGCCCTGAGGGGATGTGGAAAGTGAGTGCTCTCAGCTACGTCCGGGGTAGAACGGATCCCCCGCTTCTGGATTTGACGATAGGACAGGCTCTGGCGGACGCTGCCGCTCGGTGGGGTGATCGCGATGCCTTGGTTTCGGTGGAACAGAATATCCGCTGGACCTATGATGATCTACTTGCTCTTGCCGATAAGCTGGCTGCTGGACTGTTGGAGCTCGGCCTGCAGCCGGGGGATCGCATCGGCATCTGGTCGCCTAACTGCGCGGAATGGACCTTGACGCAGTTCGCAGCCGCCCGAGCCGGTCTGATTCTGGTGACCATCAACCCCGCCTATCGATTGTCGGAAGTCGAGTATACGATCAACAATGTCGGCCTGAGGGCACTGATTGCCGCCGAACGGTTCAAGACCAGTGCCTATGCCGACATGATCCAGACGCTGGCTCCGGAGCTGCCCGGCTGCATGCCGGGGCGATTGGAAGCAAAGCGGCTGCCGACGCTCAAAGCGGCCATCCTTATCAGTGAACAGCCGCGTCCGGGATGGCTGCGCTTTGACGACCTGCTATCGTCGGCTCCGTCTCTGGATCATCTGCGTTCAATCGAGCCGCAAATTCGGGCGGAGGACGCGGTGAACATTCAGTTCACCAGCGGCACTACAGGTTTGCCGAAAGGCGCTACGCTCAGCCATCGTGGCATCCTTAACAATGGCTATTTTGTCGGCAGCGCCATGGGCCTGACCCCCGGCGACCGCATCTGCATACCTGTGCCGCTGTACCATTGTTTCGGGATGGTCATGGGCAACCTGGCCGCCATCACGCATGGATCGGCCATGATCTATCCCTCGAGCGCGTTCGATCCCGCGGCGGTGCTGCGTACGGTGGCGGAAGAACGCTGTACCGCCCTATATGGGGTTCCGACGATGTTCATTGCGGTCCTGGCGCGGCTCGATACGGATGCCACCGATACATCGTCTTTGCGTACGGGATGCATGGCCGGGGCGCTTTGTCCGGAGCCATTGATGCGGGACGTTGTTGATCGCCTCAACATGCGAAATGTGACGATCGCCTATGGGATGACGGAGACCAGTCCGGTCAGTTTCCAGACCATGCCCGGAGATTCGATCGAACGTCGAACCACGACCATCGGCCAGGTCCAACCGCACCTCGAATGCAAGATCGTCGATGCCGACGGCGTGATCGTCCCGCGCGGAACGCCGGGCGAATTATGTACGAGAGGCTATTCCGTCATGATGGGATATTGGAACGATCCCGTACAGACGGCCGCCGCCGTTGATTCAGACGGATGGATGCACAGCGGCGACCTGGCTGTCCTGGACGAGGCTGGCTATGGGAGCATCGTAGGCCGGATAAAGGACATGATCATTCGTGGGGGGGAGAATATATATCCCCGCGAGATCGAGGATTTTCTGCGGGGGCACCCCGCCGTCGAGGATGTCTCCGTCGTGGGCGTGCCGGACGATCATATGGGGGAGGAAGTCTGTGCGTGGATAACATTACGCGCCGACGAAAAACTGGCCGAAGATGAGGTCAGGGCATTTTGTGTGAACCAGATATCCCACTATAAAATACCCCGGTTCATACGGATCGTTGACGCGTTTCCGACCACGGTGACAGGAAAGGTGCAGAAGTATCTGATCCGTCAGTCCATGGTGGAGGAATTTGAGGGGCAAAGCTAAGGCAAGGCAGTCGTTTCGATGCTTGCCCCCGATGGCAGGATGGGAGCCCTCGTCGCGGAATCGAGGGCTCATTGGGGTGTTGAAAAAGAGAGCTTCAGAGCTTCTGGTTCAACTCCGGCACGACCTTGAACAGGTCGCCCACCAGGCCGATGTCCGCGACCTGGAAGATCGGCGCATCCTCATCCTTGTTGATGGCGATGATGGTCTTGGAATCCTTCATGCCCGCCAGATGCTGGATCGCGCCGGAAATACCGACAGCGATATAGACCTCCGGCGCCACGATCTTACCAGTCTGCCCAACCTGATAGTCGTTCGGCACATAGCCCGCGTCGACCGCAGCACGGCTCGCGCCGACCGCTGCGCCCAGCTTGTCCGCCAGCGGATAGATGACCTCCTCAAAGGTCGGCCCATCCTTCAGCGCACGACCACCCGACACGATGATCTTGGCAGACGTCAGTTCCGGACGCTCCTGCTTGGCGATCTCGGCGCCGACGAAACTCGACAGCCCCTTGTCGCCGGTCGAGGCCACAGCCTCCACCGCACCCGAACCACCCTCGCGCGCCGCCTTCTCAAAAGCGGTGCCGCGCACGGTGATGACCTTCTTGGCATCCTTCGACTTGACGGTCGCGATCGCGTTGCCCGCATAGATGGGGCGCGTGAAGGTGTCTTCGCTCTCGACCGACAGGATGTCGCTGATCTGCATGACGTCCAGCAGAGCCGCGACGCGCGGTGCGATATTCTTGCCGTTGCTGGTGGCGGGCGCGACGAACGCGTCATGGCTGCCCATCAGCTCGACGATCAGCGGCGCGACATTTTCCGCCAGCGCATGGCCGAAGGCCGCGTCATCGGCGACATGGACCTTGCCCACGCCAGCGATCTTCGCAGCAGCTTCACCCACGCCACCGACGCCTGCGCCAGCGACCAGCAGATGCACTTCACCCAGCTTTGCAGCAGCGGTGACCGCGGAAAGGGTCGCGTCCTTGACGGCGCCGCCCTCATGTTCAACCCAGACAAGCGTCTTCATGCTGCAACTCCCAGAGCCTTGAGCTTCGCGACCAGTTCATCGACATCGGCAACCTTGACGCCAGCCGAACGCTTGGCGGGCTCGGTGACCTTCAGCGTCTCCAGGCGCGGCGCGATATCGACACCATAGTCGGCAGGCGTCTTGGTGCTAAGCGGCTTGCTCTTCGCCTTCATGATGTTCGGCAGCGACGCATAGCGCGGCTCATTCAAACGCAGGTCGGTGGTGACGATCGCGGGGACGTTGAGCTTCACCGTCTCCAGGCCGCCATCGACTTCACGGGTCACGCTGACCTTGTCGCCCTCAACTTCGACCTTCGAGGCGAAGGTGCCCTGCGGCAGGTTCAGCAGAGCCGCCAGCATCTGGCCGGTCTGGTTGCTGTCGTCGTCGATCGCCTGCTTGCCCAGGATGATCAGGCCAGCGCCTTCCTCTTCCTGCACCTTGGCGAGCAGCTTGGCCACGCCCAGCGGTTCGACTTCGTCATCGGTCTGGATCAGGATCGCGCGGTCCGCACCCATGGCCAGCGCCGTGCGCAGCGTTTCCTGCGCCTTGGCAACGCCGATCGACACCGCCACAACCTCGGTCGCCACGCCCTTTTCCTTAAGGCGGATGGCTTCCTCGACCGCGATCTCGTCGAACGGGTTCATGCTCATCTTGACGTTCGCCAGATCAACGCCCGTCCCATCCGCCTTCACCCGAGGCTTCACATTATAGTCAATGACCCGCTTCACGGGCACAAGGATCTTCATGCATCTCTCCATAAGTATGCAAGCATACGGTGATATATAACGCGAATCTCCTGCCGTAAAGCCGACTGCGTCAAATAAGACCCTTGCGTAACGTAATCTAGCGAACTAAATGAGTCTTCGGCTGAATATGGCCGTCACGGTGAGCGACGGCAGGCGGCAGGGTGCCGCGTCCTTGAGCAGGTGAGGTGAATGACTCAACTCGGCATTTCGCGCTATGGCGCCTATGTTCCCCGGCTTCGGCTGGATCGTTCCTTGATAGCGGAAGCGCATGGTTGGATGGCGCCGGGCCTTCGTGGGCAGGCCAAAGGCAGCAGGGCGTTCCCCAGTTGGGATGAAGACGCCATCACCATGGGCGTCGAAGCTGCCCGCGATGCCCTGGCTGATACGAGCCTCGATAGCGTAAAGGCCGTACGGCTGGCATCGACCAGCCTGCCTTATGCCGACCTTCAGAATTCGGCGATCATGGCGCGGGCGATCGGTGCCCCGGCAAGCGTTGCTACGTCGGACGCCGCTGGCTCACAGCGGGCAGGAACATCTGCCCTGCTACAGGCGCTCAAGGGCGCGGAAGCGACGCTTGTGGTGGCATCCGATAATCCCTTTGCAAAGCCTGCCAGCGCTCAGGAAATGAGCTTTGGCGCAGGGGCGGCCGCCTTTGTGATTTCAGACCGTGACGTGGTGGCGCGGTTGATCGGATCAGCGTCTCTCACCGAAGTTTTCGTCGATCATTTCCGGTCGGCGAACGCCCAGAGCGATTATGGTTGGGAAGAACGGTGGGTCCGCGACGAAGGTTACGCGAAGATTGTGCCGCAAGCTGTCAGGGCGGCGCTGGATCAGGCGCAACTCACCATCGGCGACATTCAGCATTTCGTCATGCCCTCCTATCTGAAGGGTGCGGCGGACATGGTGGCCAAGGCGCTGAAGTTTGGAGGCGCTGTGGCCGGGGCATTGGACGACGGCGTAGGCTATGCGGGTGCCGCCCATGCGCTGCTGATGTTCTCGGCGACGTTGGAAAAGTCCCAGCCGGGCGACCGGATATTGCTGATCGGCTTCGGTCAGGGCGCTGATGTCCTCATATTCCAGGCGACAGAGGCAATCGCATCAGCCCGCCCGGCGCGGGGCGTCGCGGGCTCCATCGCGGATGCCTTGCGGACGGACAGCTATCTGAGAATGCTGTCATTCTACGGTGGGATCGACAATGAATGGGGCATGCGTTCGGAGAAGAGCGCCAAGACGGCTCTGACCGAGCAGTATCGCTCTGCCGCCCAGCTCGAAGGTTTCAACGCCGGGAAGTGCGGCAATTGCGGCGCGGTTCAGTTCCCCCAGATGCAATATTGCGTGCAATGTCACGCGCCGGGGGAGCAGTTCACTGACGTTCCCTTGCGGAACAAGGCTGCGGAAGTCCTGACATCGACCGCCGACTGGCTGTCCTATCATCCTTCACCACCGCTGTGGGTCGGCTTTGTGAAGTTCGACAATGGCGCGCGCGTCCTGATGGAGATGGTGGATATCGGCCCGGATGGGATCGACACCGGGGATCAGGTCCGCATGGTCTTTCGCATCAAGGAGAAGGACCGCCAGCGGGGATATAACCGCTACTTCTGGAAATCGACGCCGCTGAGCGCGGCCTGAGGAGTTCGCGACATGGCGACGGGTATCAAGGATAAGGTGGCCCTTCTGGGGATGGGCTGCTCCAAATTCGGCGAACGATGGGACATGGGGTCGCCAGATCTGATGAAGGAGGCGTTCGAGGAAGCGCTCGCCGATGCTGGGATTATGCGCAACCAGATCGAGGCGGCATGGTTCGGTTGCTGGGGCGATAGCGTCAATGTCGGCAACAGCTCCATTCCCGCCGCGATGGCGCTGCGTCTGGAAGGCATTCCCGTGAGCCGCGTCGAAAATATGTGCGCGACCGGAACCGAAGCGCTGCGCGGAGCCGCTTATGCCGTCGCATCGGGCGCGGTGGATATCGCGCTCGCGATCGGCTCGGAAAAACTGAAGGACACGGGCTTTGGCGGCCTGCCTCCGGCCTTCAAGGGGACGTTCAATGACCTGTGGATGCCAATGGGGTCCGCGCCCGCAGGCTTTGCTCAGCTCGCGCCCTATTACCGGGCGAAATATGGCACGAGCAAGGAAGATTTGAAGCGCGCCATCAGCCATGTGTCGTGGAAGAGCCACCAGAATGGCGTGCACAGTCCCAAAGCACATTTCCGTGAGGCAGTGTCGATGGAAACCATCATGAACGCGCCGATGATCTCCGATCCGCTTGGACTGTTCGACTGTTCGGGCGTGTCGGACGGTTCGGCCTGCGCGATCGTGACGACGCCGGAAATTGCGCGCGCGATGGGCAAGAAGGATCTGGTGACGATCAAGTCGCTCCAGCTTTCAACCAGTTCAGGCCGGGAAACGCAGACCAACGACTGGGACGGCAGCTATGTCGCCAATACCCGCAACGCTGCGGCCCGCGCTTACAAGGAGGCGGGAATTACCGATCCAAAATCGCAGGTCAGCCTGAGCGAGGTGCATGACTGTTTTTCGATCACCGAAATGGTGACGATGGAGGATCTGGGCTTTTCCGACGACGGTCGCGCCGTGTTCGACATATTGGACGGCCGCTACGACCGCGACGGCGCGATACCGTGCCAGATCGATGGGGGCCTCAAATGCTTCGGCCACCCGATCGGCGCTTCGGGCCTGCGCATGGCCTATGAAGTCTACAGCCAGTTGCTGGGTCGGGCCGGGGAGCGGCAGCTTTCCAGCCCGTCCATCGGACTGACGCATAATCTGGGCGGTGTTCCCTATCAGGGCATCGCCGCCATCTCTATCCTGGGAATTGCGTGATGCCTGGAGTCTGGTTTGACGAGCTTGAAGTGGGCATGCTGTTCGAGCACCCCATCCGCCGCACAATCACCGAAACGGACAATGTCTTGTTTTCGTGCATGACCCATAATCCGGCGCTGCTGCACCTGGATGAGGAATATATGAAGGGCACGCCCTTCGGGCAGCGGCTGGTCAATTCGGCCTTCACGCTGGGACTGATGGTCGGCATTTCGGTCGGGGACACGACGCTGGGCACGGCGGTCGCGAACCTTGGCTGGGACGAGGTGCGCTTCCCGAACCCGCTGTTCCATGGGGACACCATCCACGTCACGAGCGAGGTTATCGATCTGCGCGAGTCAAAGTCGCGGCCCGAAGCCGGTATCGTCACATTCCTGCACAAGGCCTATAATCAAAAGGATGAACTGGTGGCATCGTGCAAGCGATCCGGCCTCCAGCTCAAAAGGCCTGCGTCATGACGCTACCGATCCGATCTTTCCTCTTCATCCCCGGCGACAGCGAGAAGAAGCTGGGTAAGGTGGACGGCGTCGCTGCCGATGCGTTCATCCTCGATCTGGAAGATGCCGTCGCCGTCGCGCGCAAGCCAGTGGCGCGGGAGATGGTTCCGGCCTTTATCAAGGAACGTCCACGCGCTGGACGAAAGTCGCAGCTTTGGGTCCGCGTCAATCCGCTCGACACGCCCTGGACGCTGGAGGACCTTGCCGCGATCGTGCCCGCCGGGCCCGACGGCATCATGCTGCCCAAGGTCAACGGGCCAGAGGATGTGGCCCAGGTCAGCCATTATCTGAGCGCGCTGGAAGCGGCGTCTGGTGTCGAACAGGGTTCGATCCGCATCCTGCCGGTAGCGACCGAAACCGCAGTCTCCCCGTTCCGGCTGGGTGATTATGCGGCGGCGGGCCTGACTCGGCTTTACGGGCTGACATGGGGCGCCGAGGATCTGAGTTCAGCTATCGGCGCGAGCGGCAATACCGACGGGACCGGCGAATGGACCCACACTTACAAGATGGTGCGTTCGCTCTGCCTGCTCGGCGCGCATGCTGCGGGCGGCGAAGCGGTGGACACGCTCTACGTCGATTTTCGCGATCCGGACGGTCTGCGCGCCTCGTGCAAGGCCGCGCGGGCAGAAGGCTTTTCCGGCCGCGTGGCGATACACCCGGCGCAGGTGGACATCATC
This sequence comes from Sphingobium sp. TomTYG46, assembly GCF_055396345.1. NCBI lineage: Bacteria > Pseudomonadati > Pseudomonadota > Alphaproteobacteria > Sphingomonadales > Sphingobiaceae > Sphingobium > Sphingobium sp. TomTYG46. The sequence continues at coordinate 455,613 of NZ_AP027325.1, read as the reverse complement.
AACGAGAGCTTTTCGCCATCAGCTGACGAGGTGGATTTCGCCCGGCGGGTGATCGACCTGTTCGCCGCCAACCCTGACGCCGGAACCTTGGGGCTTGACGGCAAGATGCTGGATATCCCTCACCTGAAGCAGGCGGAAAGAACATTGGCAATGCACGAGGCGCGCCGTGGCTGAAGCACAGCATCCTGTCGAAGGCGGACGCGGCATTTTTTCCGCCGAGCATGAACAGTTTCGCGAAACAGTCGCCCGCTTTGTGGATGAGGAACTGGTTCCCAACCATCATCAGTGGGAAAAGGACGAAGTCGTCCCCCGCGAGATATGGAAGCGGGCGGGCGAGGTGGGCATCCTTTGCCCCAACATTCCCGAGGAATATGGCGGCTTCGGCGCGGACTGGCTCTACAATGTCGTCGTCATCGAGGAACTGGCGAAGAAGGGGATCACTGGCCCCGGCTTCATGGTGCATTCGGAAATGGTCGCGCCCTATATCCTGACGGCAGGCACCGAGGAATTGAAGCGCGAGGTCCTGCCCCGCATGGTCGCGGGCGAGTATATCGGCGCACTTGGATTGACCGAGCCGGGTGCTGGTTCAGACGTAAAGGAAGTCCGCACCCGAGCCATTCGCGAGGGCGATGGTTATGTGCTGAATGGGCAGAAGGTCTATATTTCCAACGGGCAACTCGCCGACATCATGGTCTGCGCGTGCAAGACCGATCCGGCGGCGGGCGCCAAGGGCGTCAGTCTGATCGCGATCGACACGCATCAAGCGGGCTTCAAGCGTGGGCGCAATCTTGAGAAGATCGGCCTCAAAGCGCAGGATACGTCGGAAATTTTCCTGGAGGACGCGCGCGCGGAATCCTGGCGGCTTCTGGGCCGCGAGGGCGGCGGCTTCGGGATCATGATGGGGAAGCTGGCGCAGGAAAGGCTGACGCAGGCGGTGCGCAGCATCTGCGTCGCGGAAGCCGCGCTGGAATGGACCGTCGCCTACACCGCCGAACGCAAGATGTTCGGCCAGACGTTGGCGGATTTCCAGAATACGCAATTCGTGCTCGCGGAATTGTCGGCCGAAATCCTCTCGGCGCGGACTTTCACCGATTGGTGCATCAAGCGCTTCCTTGCAGGAGAGTTGACCGGCGTCGAAGCGGCGAAGGTGAAACTGGTGGTCACCAACCTGCATGTGAAGGTCGTCGATCAATGCCTGCAATTTTTCGGCGGCTATGGCTATATGACCGAATATCCGATCGCGCGGGCCTATATCGACGCCCGCATCGTTCGCATCGCTGGCGGCGCGGCGGAGGTGATGAAACAGATTATCGGCCGCGACCTGTTCGGCAAATGAAGGCGGTTGCCAGATCATAGTTGGTCAGCATAGAGAGGCTATCAGACATCATACGCCTGCTGATCATCGGGTTCGCTATCATACGCTATTGCAATAGAGGGCGAATTATAGATCATCGGACGAAGATGATGCACCGGAATTGCCTTTTAACTGGATGGTGAGAATGACGAACACGCTGAAAGCTGCCGCACCGAAAAAGAAGGCGCCGAAACGGCCTTCAGCGAAACAGTTCACGTTCGGCTATCTGGTTCATGACGTATCGCGTATCCGGCGCACCGTGATGGACTTGCTGATGCGGCCTTACGGGATCACCCGGTCGCAATGGTCGGTGCTCAGCACCTTGTCGCGAGCCGGCAATGACGGGATGATGCAGGTCGATCTCGCCCGGCTGATGGAAGTGGGCAAGGTGACCGTCGGTGGCTTGATAGATCGGCTTGAAGCGTCGGGCCATGTCGAACGCCGGGCAGATGCCAACGACCGCCGGGCCAAGCGCGTGTTCATCACCGAAAAGGGGTTCGATGTGATCGGCCTCATGATCGAACTGGCCGCGACGATGAACCGCCGCATCCTGGAAGGCGTTTCGGACGCCGACAGGGGAGTGTGTGAGGAAGTGCTGCTTCAGGTGAAGCAGAATTTGAAGGATGTCCTGCGCGAGCAGGGTGGTTCGAGCCTGATCGAGGGCGAAGACTGACATCAGCGACGGGAAGGCTGGAATCTCATGTTTTTCATCGTTCTGGCCGCCGACAAACCGGAAGCCCTGCCGCTTCGGCTGGAGCATCGGCAGCGCCATCTGGATTATTGGCTGGAACAGGGCGCTGCGGTGAAAGTCGCTGGGGCCATGTTGGATGGCGACAAACCGGACTCAAGCCCTCAAGGCAGTTCCTTCCTGTTGGAGGCCGAAGATGAAGCCGCAGTCCGCGCGCTGCTCGCGGGCGACCCTTTCACCAAGGAAGGTGTGTTCACGGGCAATTTCGTCATTCAGCCGGTGCGGCCTGCCATAGGCGAGTGGCGGCCCGACTGAACGCGAGCGCAGTCCCAGAAGCCCGCTAATCCTCGCCAATATAGACCAGCGTCTTGGGCGCGTTGCTATCCGCAAAAAGCGCCTCAAGGGCTCCGCTGACCCGGTCGATACCGGGTTCGACATGGTCGTGAAACTTCAGGTCGCCGTTCAGCACCATGTCGCTCAGCTTTTCCACGGCTTCGGGAAAACGGGCGACATGATCGAAGATGACGAAGCCACCGCAAAGAAGCGCGCGCATCAATATCTCGCGTTCGTTGCGAAGGCCGGTGGGCGGAGGATTCCAACTGGGCGTGGCGGCGGTGCCGCAATGCACGATCCGCCCGTGCCTTGCCATGGCGCGGATTGCCGTGTCCAGGATGGAGCCTCCGGTATTGTCGAAATAGATATTGAAGCCGTCCGGGCGAGCCTCGGCAAGGGTGGTCGCCAGATCGACCGACTTGTAATTATAGGCGACGTCATAGCCATAGTCTCGAACGCAGCTTTCCACCTTTTCATCGCTGCCGGTCAGGCCGACGACGAACGCACCGGCGCGCTGTCCGATCTGGCCCACGACACTGCCCACCGTACCAGCCGCCGTTGATACAAGCATGGCCGCGCCCTCATAGGGTGGCGCGATGTCTTGCAAGGCGAGCCATGCCGTCACGCCGGGCATGCCAAGTACCCCGGCATAGGCGGAAAGCGGCGCGCGCGGATGGGGGATATGCGACAACAGGTCGCCGCGTGTCGCGACCTTATAATCCTGCCAACCGAAAAAGCCGTAGACCACATCGCCTGATCGAATGCCGTCATCGCGGCTTTCCACGACCACGCCGACCGCAAGGGCGCGCATCGGCTCACCCAGTGGCGTGAGGGCTTCGTTGGCAGCCCAACCGCGCTGTACCGGGTCCGCCGCAAGATAGAGGTTGCGCACCAGAAACTGGCCCTCGTCGGGCGATGCAATGCTGACGTCCTTGCGGGCGAAGTCGGCAGCGATTGGGCTGGCCGCCGGACGGCGCGCAAGGATGACCTGCCGGTTCGTCAGGCGGGTGCTGAACGGAGGAATGAAGTCCGGCACGCAAGCTCCATATCAGGCGTCAGTAACTCGTATGCCTGCAATCTATATCCCCGTGCCAAAGGTTGTCAAATAAGATATAATGCGTATGGTATGATAACACACCATATAACGCCACTGGGCTGTTGGGTGGTCTTGAAACGCCATTGGAGGGATGACGCTTGGACATTGAGAAAATCAGGAACCTGACGATTGAGCCCATCGTCCAATCCTATGACAAACGCGACACGATCCTCCATGCGCTGGGGCTGGGCTATGGTCTGGACCCGCTTGATGAGGCAGAGTTGCCGTTCGTCTACGAAAAAGACCTGCGTTCCCTACCCTGCTTTGCCAACATTCTCTGCCATCCCGGCTTCTGGGCGCAGCGGCCGGAATTCGGCATCGACTGGGTGAAAATTCTGCACGCCGAGCAGGATTTGACGATGCACAAGCCGCTGCCCGCGACGGGCACCATAAGGGGCGAATATCGCGTGGCGGGGGTCGAGGACAAAGGTGAAGGGCGCGGCGCGCTGCTCCATCAGGAAAAGGCGCTGTATGATACGGCTACGGGGGATCATCTGGCGACCGTGCGATCGACACTGTTCATGCGCGGCAATGGCGGGGAGGGCGGTTTCGGCAATGCGATACCGGCGGCGGACCCGGTGCCCGAAGGAAAGCCCGATGCGGTGGTGGAAATTGCTACCCGCCCGGGACAGGCCCTGATCTATCGTTTGAGCGGGGACTGGAATCCACTGCATGCCGAGCCTGCGATTGCGCGAAAGGCGGGGTTTGACCGGCCGATCCTGCATGGCTTGTGTACCAAGGGCTTGGCCAATCGCGCGGTGCTGGCGCATTATTGCGACAATGACGTGGCGCGCTTCAAGGGCATGTTCGTCCGCTTCAGCAAGCCGGTCATGCCGGGCGAGACGATCCGCTTTGAATTTTACGAGCAGGGCGGCGGCCAGCTGCGTTTCCGCGCCGTCGCGGCCGAAAGGGATGTGGTGGTACTCGACCGCTGCTCAGCGCAGGTGAGCGACGCATAAGGGGCAGGAGCGGCGCACACGGATATATCTCCGTGCGCGCCGACGCCCGGCTTATTCCCCGCTCAGGAATTGCTTGCGGATCAGCCCGCGCTGCACCTTCCCCGACGCTGTGCGGGGAAGCGCAACGCCTAGTTCGATCCGGCGCGGAATCTTGTAAGCGGCCAGCGACTGCCGCGCGAAGGCAATGAGGTCTTCGGCATTGAGCGCATGACCTGGGCGAACTTCCACCGCCGCGGTCACGCCTTCGCCCCATTTGGGATGGGGCAATCCGAACACGGCGCAGTCCATCACGGCCGGATGATCGCGCAGCACGGCCTCGACCTCGGCGGGATAGACATTCTCCCCGCCCGAAACGATCATGTCCTTGATCCGGTCTGTGAGGAACAGATAACCGTCCTTGTCCAGCCTCCCCCCGTCACCCGATCGATACCAGCCGTCGATCAGCGCTTCCGACGTTGCCTTGGGATTGTTCCAATATTCGATCAGCAGGCTGGGCGACTTGACCCAGATTTCCCCTGGCTGGTCCACGGGCAGAAGTTGGCCTTCCGCATCGCGGATTGCAACGCTGAAACCGGGCAAGGGCCGTCCCACCGACCGGAGCAGATGAGCGCGATGGATGTCATGTTCTTGCGGCCCAAGGATCGACATCGTCCCGGTGTTTTCGGTCATGCCGTAATATTGCAGGAAGTGGCAGGAGAAGCGATCGACCGATCGTTCGAGCAGGCCGGGGTCCATCGACGCGGCGCCATAATGAATGCCGCGCAGCGTCGGCACGCGAACATTGCGCGCGTCCATCTCCCCTATCAGCCCGCGCACCAGCGTCGGCACGATGAAAGTGCGGGTAACGCCAAATTCCAGGCAAGCGTCCAATATGGTGGCAGGCGCGGTGTCCGCGATGACGTGGACGGTCGCACCGCGCACCAAGGCTGTGCAGACCCATGACATCCCGCCGATGTGAAATGTTGGGAGGGGTGAAAGCAGGACCTCGTCATCGCCCCAGTCGGCGAAATAGCCCGATACATTTTCGACATGGCGATGGATGCCGAACGCATATTGAGACGTGACGACACCCTTGGGCCGCCCGGTAGTGCCGCTGGTGTAGAGTTGCAGGCAGGGTGCGTGCGGGTCCAACGGCGAGCGAGGCGTTGGCTGTGCCGCTGCGATCCGGCTTCGCAGACCTTGCGGCCCTTCTTCATCCACGACGAGTGTCGGAAGGCCTTGGCGGTCCGCTTCCTTGAGAAGGGGAAGAAACTCGGCATCCGCAATGATCAGGCTCGCGTCGCTGTCTTCCAGCACATAGGCTGTTTCCGGGGCCGTATTGCGCCAGTTGATCGGCACCAGGACCGCGCCAGCGCGAATGGCCCCGATCAATATCAGAAAGAAGAGATCGTTATTCTTGCCGAGATAAGCGAGTCGGCCACCCTGCCTGACGCCATGCTCCGCAAGCAACGTGACCACCGCATCGCACCCCCGGTCCAGCTGGGCATAAGTCCAGCTATGATCGCCGAAGATGATGGCTGGCTTGCCGGGCGAAATGGCGGCGGCGACATTAGGATAATCGGACGGCAGGATAAGGCCGCTATCGTCGAGCGGTGGCCCTTCCGCGAGCGCTAGACCCTCCGCCAGCAGCCCGCCGATCGCTTCGCCGTCAGAATGCGACATCGTCTCCACCCTTTGTCTGCATCAGGGCGCGAGCCTCGTCCGGCGTGGCCACGGTCAGGCTGAGTTCTTCCAGCACGCGGCGGATCTTGGCTACCTGTTCGGCGTTGGACGTCGCCAGCTTGCCCCGGCCAGCATAGAGGCTGTCCTCCAGTCCGACGCGCACCGACCCGCCCAGCAGCGCGGACAAGGTGACGAGCCGCATCTGGTGCTTTCCGGCGGCAAGAGCGGAAAAGATGAAATCCTCGCCGAACAGCCTGTCCGCCGTCGTCTTCATATGCATGACATTTTCCGGGTCCGGCCCGATGCCGCCCAATATGCCGAACACGCCCTGAATGAAGAAGGGCGGCTCCACCATCTTGCGGTCGACGAAATGGGCGAGATTGTAGAGATGCGCGACGTCATAACATTCGAACTCGAACCGGGTGCCCTGGTCCGACAATTGCGTCATCGCCTGCTCGATCTGGGCGAAGGTATTCGACAGGATGAAGTCTTTGGTCATTTCCAGATAGGGCAGTTCCCAATCATATTGCCAATCCGAAATCTTGGCCCCGGCTCCGGAAATATTGAAGTTCACCGATCCCATGTTCATTGAACAGACTTCGGGTCGGAACATCTTCGCGGGCGCCAGCCGGTCAGCCAGGCTCATGCCCAGACCGCCGCCGGTGGTGATGTTGACTATGGCGTCGGTCGATTGCTTGATCCGCGGGAGAAACTGCCGGAAGAGTTCCGGGTCTTGAGACGGCTGCCCGGTTTCGGGATTGCGGGCATGCAGATGAACCATCGCGGCGCCTGCTTCTGCCGCCGCGATCGCCTCGGCGGCGATCTGGTCGGCGGTGATCGGCAGATGGGGGGTCATGCTCGGCGTATGGATCGACCCCGTGACGGCGCAGGTGATGATGACCTTATCGGTGCGTTTCATATATGTTTCGGCTTTGCGCCGCCTCTCCAGAGAAAACAGTTCCTATCAATAATTCGTCAGATAATCTCGCCCAGTACAGTTCCCACGGGATAGGTTTCCCCGATTTCCTTGAAAATCTTCAGCGTGCCCGATGCGGGTGCTTCCACTTCCTGTGTGGACTTGTCGCTTTCCAGGGCAAATAGCGGCTCTCCGGCCGTCACTGCCCCACCATCGGCCACGAGCCATTCGGACAGCAGCCCTTCATTCATCGAAAAGCCGAGCTTGGGCAGCAGGATTTCAGTCGACATGATATTTTCTCCTTGGGCGGCGCTAATGTGACGCCGAAGATGATCGATCTAACATGGTGGCGAATGAACGACGTCCGCGCCCATCCGCATATTTATCTTTCAGACGGAGCACCCCGATGCGCTGAAAGCAGGATAGTCCGTGTAACCTCGTTCCTCACCGACATAGGCATAGTCGAAATTCGCTTCCGCAAGCGGAAGGCCGCGCCTTATCCGGGCGACGAGGTCAGGATTGGCGATGTAGGGACGGCCAAAGGAAATGGCGTCCGCCTTACCCTTGGCGATTGCGTCGCCAGCAGCGGGGCCGTCGAAGCTGCCATTCTGAATGATCGTCCCTGAAAAGACGGCGCGCAACCGTTCGATGACCGGGTAATCCGGCTTCTCCATGAAGCCGGACGCGATGGGCTCGATCAGGTGGATATAGGCAAGCCCGCTCTGCTGCGCGATGCGGCCGATCGCCTCTGTCAAAGCGCCCGGATCGGCATCGCCCATGCCCTTGCGTTCGCTGGTGGGACTGACGCGAAGGCCCACTCGGGCAGGATCGACCTCCGCCGTCACCGCGTCGATCACCTCCCGCAACAGCCTGACGCGGTTTTCTACACTGCCGCCATAGCCATCCTGCCGATGGTTGCTTTTCGATTGCAGGAACTGGTCGATGACATAGCCGTTGGCCCCGTGAATTTCGACGCCATCGAAGCCCGCGATCTTCGCGTTTCTTGCTCCCCGGCCGTAGGCGGCGACAAGCTGGCCGATATCGGCCTGCGTCATTTCGCGTGGTACGACATAAGGCTTCATCGGCAGGAACCCGCCCTGATAGTCTTCAGGAGGCGGCGCCATCGTTTCGCCTTCCCCGGCGAGGGGTGATGGAGCAATCGGCTGCTGCCCACCGATATAATCCGGCAGCACCAACCGGCCCATGTGCCAAAGCTGGCAATAGATGCGCCCGCCCGCCGCATGGACACGCTCCGTGACGGCTTTCCAGGCCGTGGTCATCTCATCCGACCAAATGCCCGGAGCACGATACCAGCCCATGCCGAGCGGATCGACCGCAGTCGCTTCGGAAATGATGAGGCCCGCGTCCGCCCGCTGGGCGTAATATTCGCCTTGAAGCGGGGTGGGCACGTGCCGGTCGTCCGCGCGGGCACGGGTCAGGGGCGCCATGACCACCCGGTTCGGGATTTCGAGCGACCCAATCGTCAGCGGTTCAAACAAAGCGTCCAGAGACATTGCGATATTCCTGCGAGCTTACCCATCCAAAGAGGCGGCGGACATTCGACGGCCCGCCGCCGTCACGCTGCTATCAGGGATCGAGCCATTCGCCCGGGTTGATCCCGGCGTTCGAGCGCGCGAATTTCAAAATCTTGGAGACGCGTTCGCCGAGCACGGTCGGGTCCTTCGACGCTTCGCAGCTCGGGCCATGCTGCCAGCTTTCGGCGACGGTGATGCCATAACCCCAAACTTCGAAGACGCGGCCACTGACCTTGCTTGCTTCAGCGCTGGCGAGCCAGGCGACGAATCCCGCGATCCATTCGGGGTCGCGGCGCTCCAGCTGCTCCGGCGTCCATTCGCGCAACCCTGCCGTCATGCGGGTTTCCGCTCGCGGCGCAATGGCGTTTACAGTGACGCCGATCCGCTGCAACTCGCGTGCGGCGACCTGACTGAAGCTCGCAATGCCACCCTTGGCGGCGGCATAGTTTGCCTGCCCGATGTTGGCGAACAGGGCCGAGTGCGATGTCGTGTTGATGACACGGGCGTCCGGCTGGCGCCCCGCCTTGCTTTCCGTGCGCCAGTAATTGGCGGCGTGGTGCGTCGGTGCGAAGGTGCCCTTCAGGTGCACCTTGACCACGATGTCCCATTCCTCCTCGGTCATGTTGACCAGCATGCGGTCGCGCAGGATGCCTGCATTGTTGATGAGGATGTCGAGACGGCCGAAGGTTTCGACGGCCTGGCTGACCATCTCCCGGGCATTGTCCCAGTTGGAAACGTCACCGCCATTGACGATGGCCTCGCCGCCCAGAGCCTTGATCTCATTGACGACCTCTTGTGCGGGGGTCAGATCCTCGCCGCCGCTGCCTGCTGCGTCGCCGCCCAGATCGTTGACCACGACCTTCGCCCCTTGCTGTGCAAGTTTGAGCGCATAGGTGCGGCCGACACCACGTCCGCCGCCCGTAACGATCGCCACTCTGCCTTCTAGAAAACTCATGCCCACTTCCTTGCTTACCTAGGAAATATGTTTGTGCGCAGGGGGCGAACGGGCCGTCGCAGAGACCCCACCCGTCCTTGCCTCTTTACGCATCTAATCCGTATGCGTACTATATGCTTTAGATCGTTTATGCAACATCTGTCAGCATCAAGGACGGTGTCGCAGGAATAAAAATGACATATGTCGTGTATTGGCGGCTGCGGCAATGTTTAGCAGGCAGGGGATGGCCCGGTGGGAGAGGCGGCAATGGCAAGGTTGGAACGGAAGGTCATTATCATCACCGGCGCGGGTTCGGGCCTTGGCCGGGCGGCAGCAATCCGCTGTGCGCAGGATGGCGCGAAGTTGGCGCTGGTAGATGTGAACGCCAGGGGTCTTGAAGAAACGAACGGCGCCGTCCGGGAGTTTTGCCCGAAGGCGGAAATTCTCCTGGCGCAAGCGGATGTGTCGCAGGAAGATCAGGTGCGCGCCTATGTGGAAAAGACCGTGACCCGCTTCGGCACGATCGACGGTTTCTTCAGTAATGCAGGCATCGAAGACCGGCAGGTGGCGACCGAGGATGTCGATGCCGAATTTTTCGATCGCATCATGGCGGTCAATGCCAAAGGTGTCCTGCTGGGCCTGAAACATGTGCTGAAGGTGATGGCGAGGCAGGGCCATGGCCGGATCGTCAATACTGCCTCTGCGCTGGGTATTCGTGGTTCGGGGCGACAGGCCGGTTACACTGCCAGCAAGCATGCGATCGTGGGCCTGACCCGCAATGCAGCGCTGGAATATGGCGCGATGGGCATCGGCATCAACGCGGTCGCTCCGGGCGCTATCCTGACGCCATTGGTCGAAGCATCGCTGCGCCAGATAAATCCGGATGACTGGCAGGAAGCCGCCGAGCAGTTCGTCGCGCATAATCCGATGCGCCGCATGGGCACCGCAGAGGAGGTCGCGTCGGTCGTCGCCTTCCTCCTGTCTGCCGACTCATCCTTCGTGAACGGCGCCGTCATCCCGATCGATGGCGGTCAGTCTGCGCAATATTGACGGGGGCATGAGAAAGGTCGGTCATATGAACATCATGGGCAAGATTGCGCTCGTCACGGGGGCGGGGCAGGGCGTGGGGCGCGGTATCGCGCTGGCTTTGGCGGCTGGCGGAGCGCTTGTGATATTGGCTGGCCGCACAAAGGCCAAGCTGGACGCCGTGCATGCCGAAATAGCGGCTGCGGGCGGCCAGTCGGACGTGGCTCCACCCGCCGACGTCAGGGACGCGGCGGACATAGAGGCTCTCGTCGCCTATGCCGCCGATCGGCATGGCGGCATCGATATTCTGGTCAACAATGCGCAGCAGGCGGTGCTGGCGCCGCTGCTCGACATCGATGATGAGGGGCTATTGCTGACCTTCGAGAGCGGGCCGTTCGCGGCGTTCCGCATGATGAAGGCAGTTCATCCCCATATGAAGCGGCGCGGCGGCGGGGCGATCATCAACATCGTCTCTTCGACCGCCGTAAACTGGGACACGAGCGGCACCGCCGCTTATTCGGCCGCGAAACAGGCGATCGGCGCCATCACGCGGGCGGCGGCATCCGAATGGGGACCAGACGGCATCCGCGTCAACAACATCGCGCCACTTGCCGGGTCGCCCGCCATGCTCGCCTGGCTTGACGCCAAGCCGGAGGGGCCGGACGCCTATCTGTCCACCATCCCCATGCGACGGATCGGTGATCCCCAATCCGATATCGGTCGCGCCGTGCTTTTCCTCGCGAGCGATGATGCCGCCTACATCACCGGCGCAACGATCCCGGTGGATGGCGGCCAGGCGAACTGGAACTGAAGGATGGCAGAGGAAAAGCGATGAAGGACGAACCGGCAAGCGGCATCGTGCGGGCGTTGCTCGTAATTGGTGGAAACTTTCATGACTTCGACATGGTGCGCCGCCGCTTGCTGGAGCGACTGGGGGAGCATGAGCGCATCAGGACGACATGCACCAACGGTTTTCATGATCTGGATACGCTAAGGACCGCTGATTTTCTGGTGACCTACACCACGAACATCTTCCCGGAAGGCGAAGCACTGTCAGAACTGGAGCAATTCCTGGCGCGCGGCGGAAGATGGCTCGCCGTCCATGGGAGCGCGGCCTATATCGAGTTTTCCGGCCCAGAGGTGGAGATTGGCGGCATCAAACTGCCCGGTCTTACGGATACGCCCGACCGGCATCCGGCCTATATGGATCTCCTGGGCTGCCGCTTTCTCTCCCACCTCGCGCCCCAGCCCTTTACCGTGCGCCCCGTATCCGACCACCCGATCGTAGCGGGCCTGCCGTCATTCGAAGTGGTGGACGAACCCTATATTCTGGAGTTGCGTGGGGAGAGCGAAATCCTGCTCGAGTCCCGCTATACTGGCGATGCGCCCGGCTATGTGAAGGGGCCATGGCTGGAGGATGCGCCGCGTCCGCAAGCGGTGCTGCATCGACACGGCGCGGGCGAGGCGCTGTTCCTGGCGCCGGGCCACAGCTGCGGACGATATGACATGCAGCCCTTTATCGCGGAGATTGAGCCGCAGGTGGGACCGTGGGACAATCCGGTCTACATGGAAGTCATCCGGCGGGCGATCCGCTGGGGCGCGGGCATGCCGGTGAACGCGCCATGACCCATCCCAACCCTATCGAAGCGGTATTGAAGGCCGCATATATGCTCGACGAAGCCGTTGATGCGAAAGATTGGCGGCGCGTAAGACGTAGCTTCACAGCCATGGTCACCGTAAGGATAGGGGTTCTGGTAGGCGATGAGGCTGCGGCCGTACCTGTGGACGAGCTGGTGGCAGGGATCGCGTCACTCAATCCTCCCGCCAAGACGTCCTGCCACATGTTACTCAACCCGATCGTTTCCGTGAAGGCCGAGCGGGCGACCCTGCGCGCGAAACGCTATGGCTGGGCCAGCTGCGAAGAACTGGCGCCGCCGCTTCATGAACTATGGGGCCTGCTCTCCTATGGCTTCAGGCTTGCAGACGGAGAATGGCTGATCGAGGAGATGGGTCTCGTCACGCTGCGTGAAGCGGGAAATCAGGACGTCGCCCTGTTTCGCGATGTCGCCTAATCCTAACGATCTTCCACCTCGTCCGTCGCTTGAGCGAAGCGCTCAAGATGCAGGTCGGCGTCACCAAACTGCCGCGCGATGACGAACAGGCGGCGATAATGGTGGCTGATATTCAGTTCCTCGGTCACGCCGATCCCACCGTGAAGCTGGATCGCCTGCTGGCCCACGAACAGCCCTCCTGTAGACGCCTGAACCTTGGCCGCTGATACGGCGGCGGTCCTGACGACCTCTTCCTCCTCCATCGCGCCCAGCGCATTGAACAGCGCGGAGCGGGTCATCTCCACCTCTAACAGCATGTCTGCCATGCGATGCTGAAGCGCCTGAAAATTGCTGATGGTCGTGCCGAACTGCTTGCGGACTTTCAGATAATCACGTGTTGCCCAGAGCGCAGCGTCCATGATGCCCACCGCTTCACCGCAAACGGCAACGATGGCATGATCAACGGCCAGCGCGACCGCACGTTCGGCCTCGACGCCCTCCATGAGCAATTCGGCTGATGCGCCCTCAAGATGAATGTCGCAGACCCGCCGATTGTCCAGAGTGCGATAGCGGCGCAGTTCGACACCAGCCTGACCCTGTTTAACGAGATAAATGCCGACCTGATCTTCATGCCGGGCAGTCACGAGCAGCAAGTCCGCGTGGCTCGCGCCTTCGACCAGAGATTTGATCCCGGTGAGGAGCTGCGACGACCCCGAACCTTCCGCGCGCGTTTCGACAATTCGCCAATCGCCGCGCCCCGCAGGCTCCTGCAAGGCGACAGCGGCGCGCTGTTCGCCCATGATCAGATCCGCGAGCATGGCGCCCGCCCTGTCCGATCCGATGGCCGCCAGCAATTGGGTGGCGAGGACATGGCCGATAAAGGGTTCGGTCACCAGACCGCGCCCCAGTTCCTCGGCTATCAGCGTATTTTCTGCGACGCCGCCGCCAAACCCGCCGACCTCCTCCGTCAGTCCCGCGCCCAACCAGCCCAGTTCGGCAAAGGCTCCCCAATGATCCGGCGCGATCCCGTCCGTCGATCGGATGATGGCGAACCGTTTTTCCCAATCATATTCCCGTTCGACGAAGCGCCTGACGCTATCCCGCAGAGCGTCCTGCTCGGCTGTATAGTTGAAATCCATGATGTCACAGCTCCAGGACGGTCTTGGCGATCAGGGTGCGCTGAATCTCATTCGCCCCGCCATAGATGGTGGTCGCGCGACGGAACATCGCCTTGGCCGCGACGCCGATGCCATGTTCCGGCGTGGGGCTGGCGCCATGGTCCTGATCGTACAGGCGATATTCCGCGTCACCGTCGGTGCTGACGGCTATGCCATAGTCGCCCAAGGCTTCGGTGGCGAGGTCGGCCACGCGCTGGCGCAGTTCCGACCCGCGAACCTTGACCAGAGACGCGACGGATGCACTGCCATGATTGTCGGAGGTCAGCGCGCGCAGCACCGCGATTTCCAGCGACTTCGTGTCGATTTCGATACGGGCCAGCTTTGCGCGAAAGAGTGGGTCTTCGATCAATGGGCGCCCGTTCTTCCTCTCGATCCGAGCGATTTCGCGAAGCTGGGCAATGTCACGCCGGGTGTGCGGGACTTCGGCGCTGTTGGTGCGCTCATTCCCCAGCAGGAACTTGGCGTGGGTCCAACCTTGCCCTTCCTCCCCGATGAGGTTCTCCACGGGCACGCGCACATCGTCGAAGAAGAACTCGTTGACCGTCAATCCTTCGTCCAATGTCCAGATCGGGCGGCGGGTGATGCCGGGCGTCTTCAGGTCCACGACCAACGAAGATATGCCAGCCTGCGGCTTGACGTCAGGATTGGACCGCACCAGCATGAACATCATGTCGGCATGATGCCCTTCGGTGGTCCAGGTCTTTTGCCCGTTGACGACATAATGGTCGCCATCCCTCACCGCGCGCGTGCGCAGCGAGGACAGATCGGAGCCCGCGCCCGGTTCCGAAAATCCTTGCGCCCAGAATGTCTCGCCCAGCCTTATACCGGGAAGATGGGCCTGCCGCTGCTCTTCGGAACCGAAAGTGTAAATGACCGGCGCGACCAGTTCGGCACCGATCCGGTCTGCGGTTGGCGCATAGGCGCGGCGCGTCTCATCCTCGAAGATGAACCGTTGCACGGCGCTCCAGCCGGGACCGCCATGGGAGGCGGGCCAGTGCGGCATCGACCATCCCCGCTCGGCGAGAATGCGCGTCCAGGCCGCCTGATCCTCGCGATGGGGATGAAAGTCGTGGCGGCCGCGCCGGGCGACGTCCGCTGGAAGGTGGGCTTCCACAAACGCTCGGATTTCAGCTCTGAAGGCCTTATCCTCTTCACTGTAGGCGGGATCCATCGGCTCAACCTAGCCCTAAATCGTGTGTATCAATACCATATGCATACATACGTAATGTAGGGGAACGCAAGATGGAAAGCGTCCAATCCTTCGAGCCGCGATCAACGGCCAGTGAAGGACGGATGCCGCTTCTCGCGAACCGCGCGCAACGCTTCGCCGAAATCGGCGGTGTAGGTCGCCAGTCCTTCATAAGCGACGCCCGCTTCGAACACGGAACTGAACAATTGCCGCAGGGCGATGTTGGTGACCGATTTGGTGTAGCGTATCGCCGATTGCGCGCCGCGAGCGAGGCGTTCCGCATATTTGGCGACATGGCCGTCCAGTTCGGCCGCCGGAACCACGAAGCTGATCAAATTGCATCTTTCCGCTTCCACCGCGCCGATTGCTTCGCCGGTCAGCAGATAATGTTTCGCCTTGCCGAAACCGATCAGTTGCGGCCAGATCAGAGCCCCCCCGTCACCGGCCACAAGGCCCAGCTTGACGTGGGGGTCGGCGAACCGGGCATGATCGGCGGCGATGACGATGTCGCACAACAGTGCAATAGACGCGCCGAATCCGATCGCGTCGCCATTCACTTTGGCAATCACAGGTTTGGGGCAGTCGAGCAGGCCCATGACGATGCGCCGCATGCTCTTTGCATCATTGACGAAAGGTTCACGGCGGCCTGCTGCCTGGTCTTCCAACCACTCCAGGTCACCGCCTGCGGAAAAGGCGTTGCCTGATCCGGTCAGGACGATGATGTCGCTCTCGGCGTCGTCCGCAGCGTCGAAGAAGACGCGGGCCATTTCCTCATGGAGAGAGGAACTGACGGCATTCAGCACGTCCGGACGGTTCATCCTTATGGTCAGAACCCGTCCTTCACGCTCGAAAGCCAGGGTTTCATAATGCTCGAACTTCATGTCCTCTCCCAGTGCTGCTTGGGTTCGCTCGGCCTTGTAACAACCAGATAGCAGAATTTAGAACGCTAGCACACTATCGACCGCAAAAATATGCGCACGGCGCAGAATTTGCCTCATTCCAATATCTCCGTTCGCCCAGCATCGAGCGGCAAGCTGCCCGACAGGAGTCGGTTTGATTCCTCCAGAAGGTCCGTCAGCATAGCGATTCGTTCGGACCCCAGCTTTCGGGAGAGCAGCTCGTCCTGCTCGACCGCGCCGAATTTCAATGGCTGGTGCAATGTCTGCCCTTTGGCGGTCAAGTGGACCATCACCAGTCGCCGATCGGCCGCGGCCCGCCGCCGCTCTATTATGCCCGCCTTCTCAAGCCTCTGAAGCGTCTGTCCGATTGTCGCTTTGCCAATCTCCAGTCTCCGCGACAATTCTACCTGAGAAAGAGGTTCTTCCAGCCATAATTCTCCAAGAACATAGGCTTGAGCAGGCGCTATTCCTGTCATCCTGATCCTCTCAAGATAATCCGCTTGCGTGATACGGGCCAGTAATTGCGCCTGATATGCCAATGTCTTCTTGAACATCGGGAATGAGCATTGTTGCGCGTCGTTATCCGGCTTTTCCGCCCGCTTCATCTTGTCACTGCTTCTCGCCACCCTCATCCCCCTTTGTTTCGTGCCGGATGCCGCTGCGAATCATGCCGACGTTTGGCGGTGGCCTTGTCCCATCATCTTGCATCATGGCCCTGCCCGTATCAATAAATGACATTTGTATGTTTATGCGCCATATTGTAGTGACGGTTGTCAAGGAGCGTTGAGCGATACTCAAAACGCGATCTGCCAAAATCAGGAGAGAAGCACGTGAAGGGAAATGTGGACACGCAATGGCCCGCTGAGGGTATCGCATTGATCACGGTGGGCGATGGCGGCGTATCGGGAAGCCTGACCACCTGCGCCACGGTAAGCCTGCTTGCGGACGCATTGGAGGGAGCGATCGAGCAAAAGGCCCGCGTCATCGTGCTCGCGTCATCCATCGAGGGGCACTGGCTCGAACATGCCTATCTGAGCGACATCGTGAACCTGGTCGAAGGGGAGGCCGCCACCGGCGATCCGGCCGGGTGGTTCCGCTCGCTCCAGCTTCTCAACCGTGGGCCTGCGGTCACGATTGCTGCGATCAACGGTGACACATCGGGCGGCGGTTGCGAGCTGGGTTGGGGATGCGACTTGCGGGTCGCGGAGGAGCAGGCGCGCTTCAGCCAGCCGGAAGTAGCCATTGGCGCAGGCACCGGGATCGGCGGAACGTCCCGCTTGATGCGTCTGATAGGACGGACGGCCACTGCCGAAGTCGTCCTCACAGGGCGCCCCCTGACCGCGCAAAGGCTATATGAGCTTGGCGGCCTTAACCGCGTGGTTCCCAAAGGCAAAGCGGTTGAAGAGGCGCTTGCGCTCGCCCGGCATATCGCATCGCTCCCGCCGCAGTCGGTCGCCGGGATGAAGAAGATGCTGGGTGAGGCAGAAGACCTCAACCAGAGCCAGGGCATCGAGAATGATCAGCAGATCAGCCAGGGCCTGTTCGCGCACCCCGACAGCGTGGCCAGCATGAAGGCGATTCAGGCACGCTTCGACGCTGGCGAAAGCATGGATCAGCTTTACTGGAAAAATGACTAATGTCGCCTATTGAAAATAGTATGCTAGCATAGTAATGATGATGGGCGCGAAGGCCGGTCGTCCGGCTTTGCCAGTCATTATCCAAAAATGGGAGAGGGTTCATGGATCTGGGCTTGTCAGGATTGAAGGTTATCATGGGCGGCGCGACCCGCGGGATCAGCCGCGCCGCCGCCGAACTGTTCGCTGCGGAAGGCGCGCAGTTGGGCCTCTTCTCGCGCAATGGAGACGCGCTGGAGGAATTCAACAGCGAGTTGGGCGGCAAGGCCGTCACACGGGAATTCACGCTTGAGGATCGCGAAGGTTATAAGGCGATGCTGACGGGCCTCGCCGAAGAACTGGGCGGGTGCGACATATTCATCCATTCGATCAGCTCATCGGGCGCGCAAGGCGCCATGGACTGGGACGAAAGCTATCGTATCGACATGCTGGGCGCGGTCGATGCATGCGAAGCACTCGAGCCATATCTTGAAAAGTCGCAAGCTGGCTCGGTCATCTTCATGTCGAGCACGGCGGCAATCGAGACATTCCTGATGCCCCAGGCGTTCAACGCCATCAAGGCGGCGCTGATCACCTACGGCAAGCAGCTGTCGCAGGTCTGGGCGGCCAAGGGCGTCCGCGTCAACATGGTGACGCCTGGCCCGATCAGCTATCCGGGCGGCAACTGGGAAGGGGCCAAGGCGCTCATGCCCGACCTCTATAACGGCATCGTTGCCCAGATTCCCATGGGACGGCTGGGATCACCGGAGGAGGTTGCGAAGTCGATCGCATTCCTTGCGAGCCCGGCGGCCGGCTACGTCACGGGGGCCAATCTGGTCATCGACGGCGGCTTTACGAAGCGTGTCCAGTTCTGATCAGGGGGTACTCAGGAGTAAGATAAATGGCGGCCAATGCTCGCTACGCGGAAATCCGGTTCAACGACCGTCCTATTAAAGAACAACTGTCTGATCCGGAGAGCTTTATCCTGGAGCCGGGGGAGGTCACCGCCGACTTTGAAAAGAAGTCGCCTTGGCGTCTGGAAGACCTCCATCCTAATATCGCCGATTATCGCACCGTCAAAACCAGCAGGTCCATCGATCCGGCGGTCATGGCCGCCGAGGAAGAGCGGCTGTGGAGCAAGGTCTGGCTGCTGGCGGGGGTATCCAGCGATATCCCCAATGTCGGCGACTGGTTCCGGTTTGACGTCGGCAAGCAGTCCATGATCATTGTCCGCAACAAGGAAGGCGTCGCGGCCTTCTATAATGTGTGCAAACATCGTGGGAATGAGCTGGTACAGGATGATTTCGGCCATGGCGCCACCTCCTTTACCTGTATCGTTCATAGTTGGCGCTTCAACCTGAACGGCAAGAATGTACGCGTGACCGACCGGGAAACATTCCGCGAGGAGGCGCTGTGCCAGAACCTGGACCTGACCCCGGTCCATGTCAGGGAATGGGGCGGATTGGTGTTCGTCAGCATGAATCCCGACCCGATGCCGTTCGAGGAATATTACGCCGATCTTCTTCCGATGCTGGCTTCCTACAGGATCGAGGAAATGTTTGTCGTCAAGCATTTGACGGTCGACATCCCCGCCAACTGGAAGACGATGTACTCGGCGTTCAATGAGACCTATCACGCGCACGCGACGCATCCCCAGATCAAACCCTATGTCGATGACCATTATGTCCAGTACGACTTCTACCGTAATGGGCATAATCGCAATCTGTTCTCGGTAGGTTCTGTCAGCCCTCGTTGGCCGGACAATCGTTTCGTGAATGTCGGTCTCGCCTATTTTCTTCAGGAAGCGGGCGTGAAGATGTCGGCGCTTAAAGGCGATGCGCGGCATGTCCGTCGGGCGTTGCAGCAGGCCAAGCGAAGCGAGAACAATCCCTTTGGCGTCGATTATTCCGGCTACACCGACAATCAACTGACCGATGACTGGAACCCGTCGCTGTTCCCGAACGTGACGATGAACATGCATCCCGAAGGCATATTGCTCCAGCGGTTCCGGCCTCATCCGACCGACCCGGAGCGCGGATATCAGGATGTCTTGGTGTTGTCCGCCAAGTTGGCGGAAGGACGGCGGCCGCCAGCCTATATGGGTGTGGAGGACGATATCGACGTTTCGGGCAAGGTTCGCCCCCCGATCCGCCGTTCGACCCACGACAACCCCCAGGCTGGTGAAGTGGTCGAACAGGACATCGCCAACATGGTGACGATGCAGCGTGGCATGCGATCAAAGGGATTGAACGGCACCATCGTCTTTTCCGAGCAGGAGCGCCGCATCCAGCATTTCTATGCTGAACTCGATCTCTATCTGGAAGGCAAAAAGGGGGGCTGAGCCACGTTATTTCGCCAGAAATGGCATGGTAAGGCCAAAGGGGCCGCGTATCTGATGATGCGCGGCCCCTTTTATCAGCTTCGGATCAGATCGTAGGAGGAGAGAAGGCCGAGCCGCTTTCCAGTTCCTGGGCCAGGCGGGTGAGGAAATCACCCGCCGGAGCGCCATCAATGATCCGGTGATCGACGGTCAGCGACAAGCCCATGATGGGCCTCACCACGATCGTCTGGCCATCTTCGGCCACCCAAGGCTTCGCTGTCATGCGCCCCAGGCCGATGATCGCTTGCTGAGGATAGCTGAGGATCGGCGTGAAATGCTCGACGCGCGTCAGGCCCAGATTGGTGACCGTCACCGTGGCGCCTGTTAGTTCGGCGATTGTGAGCTTATTCACCTTTGCCCGTGCCACCAGATCAGCACGTCGCTCCGCGATGTCGGGCAGGGAAAGGTTGCCTGCATCGAAAATGGCGGGCGCGACCAGCGCGCCGGGCAGCGCGATCGCGCAACCGACGTGAATCTGTTCCTGCGGCTCCACGCCGCGATCCGTCTCCACCGCATTGAACAAGGGAAAATCGCGCAGGATGGATGTCAGCGCGGCGATGATCAGGTCTTCATAGCCTAATTTCGTGTCGGCCGCTTTCCAACTGTTGCGCGCAGCGACCAGTGCGGATGCGTCAATGTCGCAGAAGAAGCTGAGCTGGGCGGTCTTTTGGAGACTTTCGCTCATCTTCTGCGCGATGATTCCCCTGATCCCCGTCAGGGGGAGTATGTTGTCAGACGCCATTATATGCCCTCAATATCAGTGATTTGATCGCGCACCGTTGCTTATGCTGTCAGCCGCGCAGCGACCGGAAGCAGTCGCGGAGTTCGCGCACGAAGATGCCGGGTTGTTCCCAGGCGGCGAAGTGGCCGCCTTTATCGACATTGTTCCAGTGAATGATGTTTTCAAAGTAACGGTCCGCCCATGCGCGGGCAGGCCAGATGATCTCACGCGGAAAGTGGCTGTAACCCAGAGGTAGCCGGACGTTTCTGGGTCGGAAACCGCTCATGCTTTCCCAATATAGCCGCGCCGACGACGCACCGCTGTCGGTCAGCCAATAAAGGGTGATGTTGTCCAGCATCTCGTCCAGAGAGAAGACGCTTTCCGGTACGCCCTCGCAGTCGGACCAGCGCTGCAGCTTTTCATAAATCCACGCTGCCTGCCCGATCGGGGAGTCGGCCAGCGCAAAGCCGATCGTTTGTGGCTTGGTCGCCTGAAGCCGCGCATAGGCGGATTCCACGTTATTGAACTGCCGCATTGACTCCAGCGCCTTCTGCTCTTCAGGCTCAAGAGAGCCCCCGAGATCGGGTGGAACGATTGAGAGCATGTTGAAGTGGACAGCCGCCAGCTCCGCAGGTTCATCGACCGCGAGGCACATCGTCACCAACGACCCCCAATCGCCGCCCTGCGCCACATACCGGTCATAGCCCAACCGTCGCATCAACTCGGCCCAGGCTTTTGCAATTCGTTCCACGCCCCATCCAGTGACGGGAGGCTTTTCGGAAAACCCATAACCGGGAAGGGATGGTATGATGAGGTGGAACGCGTCTGAAGCCTTTCCGCCATGGGAGAGCGGATCGGTGAGCGGGCCGATGACGTTGCGGAACTCCAGCACCGAACCAGGCCAGCCATGTGTCAGCAGGAGCGGCATGGCGTCCGGCTCGGCCGAACGGATGTGGAGGAAATGGATGTCCAGCCCGTCGATACGCGTCCGGAATTGGCCAAGGCTGTTGAGCAGCGCCTCGCATTTCCGCCAATCATAGTTTGTGCGCCAATGGTCGGCCAAAACGCGCAGCCGGGCTGATGGGACGCCCTGTTCCCAGCCTGATACAGGCTGCTCGTCCGGCCAGCGCGTCCGCTCGAGCCGCTGGCGGAGATCGTCAAGCTGCTCCTGCGGAACGTGTAGCGCGAACGGTTCTACGAGGGACATCACGAACGCTCCAGCACGGAATGCAACACCAGGGCGATGCGGTGTATCAGCCGCTGGGTGAAATGCGCCCCTGCGCTTGCAACCAATATGTCGTCGCTCAAGCCTTTCTCAAAGGTATGGCGCCCGCCCTTCAGCACCAGATTCATGAGCCGCAATCCGGCACGTAGAGCGAAATAATCGATCTGCCTCTGCGGAATATCCAGGCCACCCGCAGCGCGATAGGCGTCCATGAAGCTTTCCCAGTCAGTCGCTGCGATCACGACGGGGTAACAATAGCCAAGGTCCTCACCGGGATGACCGATCGCCGCCTGCTCCCAATCAAGGACCGCGGTGATGTTGCCGTCCTCAGCCAGAACATTATGAAAAATCATGTCATTGTGGACGATCGATCGCCGGTCATCCATGCAATCGACATTGGCGCGCAGCCAGGAAATGGCGGCCGACATGGTGATGGAGGGCCAGCGGGCAAGGGCATGCCATTCGCTCGCCATCTCTTCCAGTTCCGCCTTCCAGCTTTCAGTGTCGAATGAACTTCGTGAAGGGCGCAGGCCCTGTCCCACTTTTTCGACCGGCTGCTTGTGCAGGATCGCCATTTGCCTCGCGAGATCCAGCACGACATTGCGGTCAGCGACCGGCAGCCAATATTCGGGTTGCGCGGTCGTGCCCGGAGCATGTTCCACCAGCATGAAGGGGGCATCGAGCCACGCGGGGTCCGTCTCCACCAGAACCGGCGCTGGCACGCTCATGCCCGCTTTGTGGAGCAGGTCCAGCAAATTGAACTGCGTCAGCTCGTCCAGGAAGCTGTCATTGGTGGCCAGATTGGGGATGCCGCGCTGGATGACCAGCCGGGCAGGAAGATCGCCCATATCCGTTAGGCCAAGCAGCGCCGTCTGGCGCGATCTGCCGCCAACGACCAGCTTGAACGAATCGACGCGCAATCCCTCACACCCGGTTCGCTGCCGCAGATAGGCTTCCAATCTTTTGGGATCGATGGAGTCCTTATCGCCACCCGTCTGTTTGGGCGGGGCACGCTCGACCTCATCCATGCGTGCGACGGCTGCCTCAAGAAGGCTGCGTTCACCGGCTATCGCATCTCGGAAAGCGGCGAGTTGATCGCCCCGGTCCAGACATCCGGCCATATCTGTGATGACTGCGCCCGTCGATCGATAGGCGGCGGCGTTTTCAGCGGGGCCTCCTAATCGGTCTGTGTCAACGATCTGCACCGGGCTGGGCGAGTCCATGAAGGCAGATGGCCCCGGTTCCAATCCGTTGGCCGTAGCGGTCAGGACTCGTATGCCATTGTCCAACGTGGCGCGCGCATCGCTGTCGGCGACGAAGGGGCGAACCTCTCGCTGCAAGGCTTCGGCCACGGCCCAAATATGACGTGCGTTTGTCATTGGCTTCCTCTTTAGACCGCATGCATATGGTACGATGACATATTAATCAACAGAGGCATTGTCTGACGCCAAAATCTATCCTTTTCCGCGCTACCCCTCAGCGCGCTTGACATAGGGAGTGGAGCATATAGTAATATCGCGTACCAATGTTTAGGCGCGCTTGAATCGACAAGCCCCGCGCAAAGAGAGCAGTGCAGTGGATATAAGCTTATCAGAAGAACAGGAAGCCATCCGTGACAGTGTGCGGAAGGTGTGCGACCAGTTCGGGGACGATTATTGGTCCCGCTGCGAAGATGAGAAGACCTTCCCATCCGAATTCCACAAGGCGATGGCCGATGCCGGATGGCTGGGCATCACCATGCCCGAGGAATTTGGCGGCGCCAATCTGGGCGTAACCGAAGCCGCCATCATGATGCATGAGGTGTCGGCAAGCGCGGGCGGCTACTCGGCGGCCAGCACAATCCACCTCAACATCTTCGGCCCCCATGCCGTGGTGGTTCACGGCACGGCCGAGCAGAAGAAGCGGATGCTCGAACCGCTGATAGCGGGCACGGATCGCGCCTGTTTCGGCGTGACGGAGCCGGACGCCGGGCTCGACACGACTAGCATCAAGACCTTCGCGACGAAGGTGCCGGGCGGATATCGCGTTACTGGCCGGAAAATCTGGACGTCGTCCGGACAGGTCGCGAACAAGATCCTGCTGCTGACCCGCACGACGCCCAAGGAACAATGCAAGAAGCCGACCGACGGCATGACGCTGTTCTACACCGACCTTGACAAGAGTCAGATTGAGGTGCGCCGCATCCCCAAGATGGGCCGGAACGCGGTGGATTCCAACGCCACCTTCATTGATGATTATTTCGTGCCGGATGAGGACAGGATTGGTGAAGAGGGCAAGGGGTTCCATTACATCCTGCACAGCCTCAATCCCGAACGCATACTTGTCGGCATCGAGGCGGTTGGGCTGGGCCGGGGAGCGCTGGCGCGAGCGGCAAAATATGCCGGTGAGCGCAAGGTGTTCGGCCGCTATATCGGTCAGAATCAGGGCATCCAGCATCCCCTGGCGGAAAACTGGACCTATCTGGAATCCGCATACTGGATGATCATGCGGGCAGCGCACCTGTATGACACCGGCAAATCCTGCGGAGCGGAGGCGAATGCCGGCAAGTTCCTCGGCGGCCGCGCTGCCTTTGACGCTTGTACCCGCGCCGTCATGACGCATGGCGGCATGGGATATTCGACCGAATATCAAGTGGAAAGGCTGTTCCGCGAGTCGATCCTGATGCGGATCGCGCCGATCACCGAGCAATTGATCCTGAGCTTCATCGCGGAAAAAGTTCTGGATCTGCCGAAGTCCTATTAAGAAAATCAGCTGGAGTGGATGACATGTCCAATTGGCCAAAACCAGACGCGGCGACGCTCCTGGAAATCTATCGCAAGGCAACGCTCATCAAGCAGAATGACGAACATGTCATCAAGCAGATGATGGCGGGCAAGCTGGTGATGCCCTATTACAGCCCGCGCGGGCAGGAAATCATCCCCTCCGCGATCTCCGTCAGCCTGGATGATGATGATTATATCTGCACCATCTATCGCGGCATCCACGACATGCTCGCCAAGGGTTTTCCTCTGGATGAGCTGTGGGCGGAACTTGCAGGCAAGGTAACCGGCACGTGCAAGGGCAAGGGCGGGCCGATGCACCTGACCTGCCCTGAAAAGGGCATGATGGTGACGACCGGCATCGTGGGATCGTCCATGCCGATCGCCACCGGCCTTGGCTGGGCAGCGAAGCTCGACGGCCGCAACCGGGTATCGGTCGCAAACTTTGGCGACGGGGCGACCAATATCGGCGCCTTCCATGAATCGATGAACATGGCCGCCGTGTGGAAGCTGCCCGTCATTTTCCTCTGCCAGAACAACCATTATGCCGAACATACGGCTCCCGAATATTCGCGGGCGATCGACCGCATCTCGGATCGGGCTGCGGCTTACGGCATGCCCGGCGTGACCGTAGACGGGAACGACCCGGATGAGATGTTCGGCGCTGCCAAGGTGGCGATCGAACGTGCCCGGGCGGGGGAGGGGCCGACGCTGATCGAGGCCATGACCTTCCGTTTCAATGGCCATATCCTCGGTGAGGCGGGCCATTATATGGACAAGGCCATCTATGCCGAGGCGCAGACAAAGGACCCGATGCCCGTCCTGCGCGCGCGGTTGCTATCCGAAGGCATCGCCACGGAAGCGGATCTGGCCGAAATCGAACGGGATGCTGACAGCCGGATCGTGGCAGCGATCGAAGCCGCCATGGCCGCAGACTTCCCAGACGTCGCCGAACTGAAGCGTGACGTGTTCGCTGAAGAAATCGCTTGAGGTAATGGCAATGACCGACACAATCACTGCATCCGCCACGCAGGCTTCACCCGCGTCGCAGGACACCGAACCCAAGAAGATGACGATGGTGGAGGCCATCAACCTGGCGCTTCACGATGCCATGGAGGCCGATTCCAAGGTGATCGTCCTTGGCGAAGATGTTGCCGATCCGCAGGATGGCGGCGTCATGGGCGTGACCAAGGGGCTGTCCACCCGCTTCGGCGAAGAGCGCGTCAAATCCACCCCCATATCCGAACAGGCGATCATCGGCGCGGCGATCGGCGCAGCCGTGGGCGGGTACAAGCCGGTGGCCGAGATCATGCTGATGAACTTCATCGCGGTCCCGATGGACATGATCTTCAACCATGCCGCCAAGCTGCGCTTCATGTCGGGCGGCCAGACCGGCGTGCCCATGGTCATCCGCACCATGACGGGCTCGGGCTTCTCCACGGGTGGCCAGCATAGTGACTATCTTGAGGCATGGTTCGCCCATACGGCAGGCATTAAGGTGGTCGCGCCTTCAACCCCCGATGATGCCTATGGCCTGATGCGGGCGGCTATCGACGACCCCGATCCCGTGCTGTTCATCGAAAATATGCCAAGCTACTGGACCCCCGCGCCGGTGACCAAGCAGGTGGTGCCGATCGGCAAGGCGCGCATCGCCCGCGAAGGCGCCAATGTGACGATCATCGCGCATTCGCTGATGGTGACGCTCAGCCTGGCTGTGGCGGACGCACTGGCAGCTGAAGGGATTTCGGTGGAGGTCATCGACCTGCGCACCATCTCGCCCTGGGATCGCGAAACCGTGCTTGCATCCGTGCGCAAGACCGGCCGCGCGGTGGTCGTGCATGAGGCGGTGAAGCAGTTCGGCATCGGCGCCGAAATCGCGTCGGTCATCTCCGAGGAACAGTGGGGCACGCTCAAAGGCCCGGTCCAGCGCGTGGGCGCAGCCTATTGCGCCGTGCCGTTTTCCAAACCGCTGGAGCAGGCGTTCGCGCCCAGCGCTGATACGATCCAGGCGGCCGTTCGCAAAGCGCTCGTCTGATCAGCAGGGAAGGAATATCGGGCATGCTTCAATCGGCGCCGGACGAAAGCTATCTGGTCGATTTGGAAGATGGCGTCCTGCGTCTGTCATTCAACCGACCGCAACAAGGCAACGCCATTCCCAAGGCGATGGTGCCGCTGCTGACTGAACTTTTCCGTGCGGCGCAGGCGGATCGAACCGTCCGGTGCATCCTGGTTCGGGGCGAGGGCAAGGTTTTTTCCGCGGGCGGCGACGTCGCGAGCTTTGCGGACTCGATCAAGCAGGAGGTGGCGGT
This sequence comes from Sphingobium sp. TomTYG46, assembly GCF_055396345.1. Taxonomy (NCBI): domain Bacteria; kingdom Pseudomonadati; phylum Pseudomonadota; class Alphaproteobacteria; order Sphingomonadales; family Sphingobiaceae; genus Sphingobium; species Sphingobium sp. TomTYG46. The sequence goes on along the minus strand of NZ_AP027325.1, from coordinate 428,786 downwards.
GCGGCAGGCGGATTTCGCTCGCCGCCTCCCCTTGGCGCGACATCTGGTGGAGGCCGTGGTCGCGTTCGATCGGCCAATCCTTGCCTCGGTACGGGGAGCGGTCGCGGGTGCGGGACTATTCTACCCGTTGATCGCCGACTATGCGATTGGCGACGAAAGCGCGACCTTCGTCTTCGCGCACCAGCGTGTGGGGCTCAGTCCCGATGGCGGCGTGACAGCGGTGCTGCCGCAGGTGGTGGGAACGCGCATGGCCCGCATGCTGCTGCTAACAGGGGCAAAGGTCGATGCCGCTGAAGCGCACCGGCTGGGCATGCTCCACAAGATCGTTGAAGCGGAGGCGTTGGAAGGGGAAGCGATAAAGATCGCCCGCCGCCTCGCGCAGGCGCCGCAACGCGCTGTCGTGGCCGCGAAAAAGCTAGTCAATGACGCGGCAGCGCGCAGCCTTGCGCAGGTCCTCGATGCCGAAACAGATGGCATCGTTGCATGCGTGGGCGATGCTGATTTCGAAGAGGGCGTGACGGCCTTTCTCGAAAAGCGCGCGCCGGTATTCCCTTCCGTCCGCTAAAGGCGTGGGCGCTCCCCCTGCGTTGGAGAAGATCATGCACATCCCGCTGAAGGAAACGCCCTGGGAGGGCGCTTTTCCCGATATCGACAATTGGAGCGAGAATTTCTGCCTCGCCGGGTTCGATCCGCAGTCGGGCGTGGGCCTCTGGTTCCATATCGGCCGTTGGCATCACGACCTCACCCTCTTCCGTGAGGTCGTCATCATCCGCTTGCCCGACAACACGGTCATCGCCCATCGAGCCATCGGCAATGCCCATGCCGCCGAAGACGGGCCGGGCGGCCCTCATCTGGCGGTACGGATCGTGGAGCCTGGGCGCAAGCTGACTTACCGCTTCAACGGTGGTGTGATGCGTGTTCCCGCCGCCCAAATGCTCGACGGGCTGGTGGGAGACGGACGGCGCATGCCTGCTTCGTTCGACCTGACCTTCACATCGACGGCCGATATATGGGATCTCCATAAGGTCGGCGCGTTGCAGGAATTTCTCCCCGCTGGCCACATCGAACAGCCCGGTCTTCTTTCCGGATCGATCCGCGTCGGCAGTGAACAATTCTCTTTCAACGCGATGGCCAACCGGGATCACAGCCTTGGCGGGCGCGATAATCGCAATCTGCACAGTCACCAGTGGTTTCAGGGCTATTTCGAAAATGGCTTGTCCTTCCTACTGTTCGATGCAGAGATCGATCAGGGTGAACAGGTCGTGTTTTCAGAGGCCGTCATCTACGAGGATGGCAAGAGTTTCGAAGCCAGGATCGAACAGATCGAACGATGCAGCCATGTGAATGACGACCAAAAGCTGATCCGGACGGTGTTAAGTTATGAGAACGGCACGCTGGTCATCGACACGGCTGGATTCCACGGCAGCTCCTACCTTTCGCTCGCTTCGCCCAATGACACATATGTCGGCGTCTATCCTACCGATCCGGGTCCAACGCGCGTGGTGGACGAGCAGTCCGTCAGCCTTCTCCTCAATGGGACGGTGAAGGGCTATGGCTGCTACGAACGGACGATCCCCGGCGCTCATATTCGGGAAGTTTAAAAGCTCCCGCCATCCGGCATATTCCCAGCCGGATGGCGCGTCAGCGCTTCATACGTCCTTCAACGTGCCGATCTCGACGTTGGCCAGGCCTTCCTCGCCAGTCTCTTCACACCGCACCCGGCACATATTCTCGACGTTGTAATAGACCTTTGCACCGGGCTTCTGCGAATGCAGCGGCAGGCGGGCAAAGGCATTGCCAACATCCGCTGTCAGGGTGAATTTCTCGCCGCCAAGGGTCATGGTATGGAATATAACCTTGTCCGGCATTCCTTCCGGCCCTTCGCCGACATTCTCGATCCTGAGTGTTTTGATGACCTCATTCCCCTCCGGCCGCGCGATATAGCCTTCCGCCGTCATATTCTCAGGACGAACGATGTTGCGCACCGTGAAAAGGTGGAAGCCCATGGAGGGGAAATTGAAGAAAGACCAGTTGTGATCCATCACGATCTGGTCATTGCGCATGCCCCAACTGTGGTCGCGATAGCCCGATCCGTTCACGTCAACGGACACACCCGCAAGCTCCCCTGTCTTGAACGTCACCTTGCCGGTCGCATTCATGCATTGGCCTTGATGGCGAAAGCCGGATCTATCGAGCGCGGTATTTTCCGAAATGGAAAACTGGTCTGGATTGACGTCGGCGCAGGCGAGGAAGTCGAACAGATGCATGCGCCGAGTAAACCGTAGCGATCCCGCGACATTGTCGTCTTCATATTCAACGAGAAACTCTTCCTGCGGCTTCAGAAAATGCACCGTCTGATTGCCATAGCGCAGCAGCTTCTGATGTTCGAACGGCTGGGGCAGGGGAACCTCGCCGCTATGGCTGACCTTCACACCCTTATGCAGCACCGTGAAGGAGGCAAAAGCCCGGTCAAAGGTCGGCTCCGCCGTACTATGCGCAAGGCAGCACAGGTCCCGGTCGGGGTCCATGAAGACCCAGAAGTAATTTTCCTTCCAACGCAACCAGGCTCGGGCCGGAACTGTGTGGGGGTAGTCTTCGTGCAGGAGCATAATCGCCTCCAAAAAGCGGAAAAAGGGCGCGAAGGCGCCCTGTCGACCATAAATATGGCGGTGACGGCTATGTTCATGACCCGCGCCAGTCTAACTTGGCGCGGGTCATTTTTCATTTTTCAGCAACCATGCACGCGACCGTCATCAAAGATCGAAGCGTACCTCAATCCCGTACGTCCGCGGATCTCCAACGCCGCCCAGATCACCGGCGGGCGTATTGGTCTGCGGAATTTCGTTGTTGAAATATTTCTCGTTGGTGAGGTTCGCGCCCCACAAGCGGAAGGTCAGCTTGTCATTGAATTCCGGCTTGAAAGATATGCTGCCGTTGAACAGCGTCAGCTTTGGTTCGGTCAGGATGTTGTCGGGGTCCCATTTCAGGTTGGAACGGTAGGACATTTGACCGGCAAAGCTGAACTGACCGACAGAGGTTGGCAGATCATAGTTGAAGCCAGCGTTGATTTTCCATTTCGGGGTCTGGGAAAGCCTGTTCCCACCCACATCGCCAACTGCCAGGGCCACGCCCCAAGGCGGTGTGAAGATGGGAACATTGATCGGGGCGCTGTCAAAGCTGATGAATTTCGCCCAGAGATACTGTCCCGCCAGATCGAGCCTCAACCGCTCGGTCACCAGAAATGTCGTGTCGAATTCGAAACCTTTGGTCCGTGCTTTTTCTGCATTGGCAAAGGCGACGAAGGGTGTCGGCCCAGCTGGCGTGTCTACGAGCTGGACGAGCTGGACCTGCGGGTCCTTGATGTCGTTGCGGAACGCGGCAAAGTTAGCACGCACCCTGCGATCGAACAGGGTCATCTTCAAACCCGCCTCGTAGGACGTTACCGTTTCCGGATTGGTCGGCGGGGCGGCCAACGGAATAGTATTAAACGTACCTGACTTGTAGCCGCGACTCCATGTCGCATACGCCATGATATCGTCGGTAAATTTGTGATCGACCGAAACCTTGTAAGTCCATTTGTCGAAGCTGGCGACCTGATGATAGCTTCCAGCTGGAATGTCGGCCCCAACTAGCGGTGTCAGCGAAACACGGCCGTTCCCTTCCACGCGATCTTTCGTGTAGCGCAGGCCAAGCGTGACATTGGTCTTGTCATCCACAACGGGGAAAGTCGCCTGCGCGAAGGGAGCCAGAGACTCGATCCTTTGCTGACTACCAATATTCTGGCTCGCAAGGCCGTTCAGAGTGAGGGCGTCACCGTTGATAGCGACATTCACGTCAGTGCGCGAATTCATGTAGAAAATGCCCAATATCCAGCTGATCTTCGATGAAGACAAAGACTTCAACTGAAGTTCCTGGGTAATCTGCCGGTCTCCGATCTTGATAGGAAATGCCAGCCAGTTCAATTCGGTATGATCGCCCTCATAATTCAGTAATTCCTTGGCTTTCCGGTAGGAAGTGATGCTGGTGAAATCCGCAAAGCCAAGTTCCTGATCGATTTTAATCGAGCCACCCCAACCGCGCAGGCGATGGAAAATCTCGGTATTCTCATTGATATCGAAAAAGCCGGTCGGATCGAAATATTGCGTGCCCTCAAGGGGTGATCCCAGAGGATAGCCACGGGTCGTTCCCGGATAGATGCTGACTGAATTGCCCTGATTCTGCCGCTGATAGGTATAAAAGCCGCTCAGGCGGATCTTTGTCGTGTCGCTCGGTTCGAACACGACCTTGGATCGAATATTATAAAATTTGCGCCGATATGTGTCCTTGCCGGTGAACAGGTTTTTTCCCCATCCATCACCTTGATTCAAACCGCTGAAGGAGATTCCGGCTGCCACGCCTTCGCCCAACGGCGTCGCCGCATAAAGCTTTCCGCTGATCGTATCGTAATTGGCATAGCCCAGCGTTGCCGAAAGATCGGTGGTGTCGCCGGGATCGCGCGTGAAAACCTGCATCAGGCCGCCGGTGGAATTGCGGCCGAACAACGTGCCTTGCGGACCTTTGAGAACTTCGACACGTTCGATGTTCGCCAGTTCAAGATAGGCGCTCGCAAGGCGGGAATAATAGACGTCGTCAATATAGACAGGAACACTTGCCTCGTTACCCGGTGTCGATGCACCGGGATTTCCGACGCCGCGCAGGAACGGCACAACAACGCCGGACATCTGGGAGACGAATAGTGAGGAGTCCGCCTGTTGCAGGTCCGACACGCGGAAAATGCCCTTTGTTTCCAGAGCTTCTCCCGTAAACGCCGTTACCGCGACGGGGACATCCTGCAAATTCTGGCTACGGCGCTGAGCTGTAACGATGATCTCCTGGAGGCCTACTGGCGAGGACGTCGGCGCTGCGTCACTTTGCGGGGCTGCATCCGTCTGGGCAAGCAGGGGCACGGGCGCCACGCTCGCCAATAAAAAGCCCGCGATCGAAAATGCCTTCTTCTTCATTGATCTTCCCCTCGACTAACAATTATAATTATAAGTTATTCGACCGAAAGTGTGACAAGGCGAATAGTATGTTTTCTTTGTCTGACCTTGTTATGAAGTAGTACCAATTCCGGCCGCTTCGCATTGGGTGCCAACTGCCGCACCCCTATCAGGTGGGCGCATTCCAGCACCATCAACGACGGCTGTCAAGTAAGTAAACATGCGAACGATAAATATATGTATCTATTTTGGGATGCCTATCTCCGGTTCGTCCTGACCGCAGCCTCACGGCCAGCAATGTGGCCGAAGACCAGTGCCGGGCCGATCGTTCCGCCCGCTCCGGGATAAGCCATGCCGGTAATGCTCGCTGCGGCATTGCCAGCCGCATATAGGCCGGGGATAATACCTCCGCGCAAATTCTGAACTTCCGCTCTGACGCTGATTTTCGGGCCGCCCTTCGTTCCCAGAACGCCGGGATAGACACGGCACGCGTAATAGGGCGCCTGATCCAGCGGCCCGACGGTTTGCAATGCGCCGTCGAGCGACCAATCCCCATGGTAGCGATCATATTGGCTCTCGCCCCGGTGAAAGGCGGGGTCGTTGCCCTCGCGAGCCGATGTGTTGAACTGCTCGACCGTATGTTCCAGCCCATCGGCGTCCACACCGATCTGCTCGGCAAGGGCGCGCAGCGTCGCGCCCTGCATCATCCAGTTCGGCAAGGGGTCGCCAGGATAACGCGTGAGTACAGGATATTTGTCCAGATAAGCCTGATGGAAAATGATCCACGCCTCCCGATTGGGATAGTCGAACGTCTGAGGATCGAACTGAAAGAAAGAACGGCCAAGGTCATTATAATTGCATGCTTCATTCACGAACCGCTGCCCCTTGCGGTTCACCATGATCGATCCTGGCTTCGTCAGCTCTGTCACGGCAAAACGGATAGCGGGATTGCCATCATATTCTTCGCCCGGAATCTTCATGATCGGCATCCACCATGCCTCATCGGTGTTCGCGAGGGCAGCCCCGGCCTCTGCCGCCATCAACAGGCCATCGCCCTCATTGTCCGGCGGACTCGCCGCCCCGTCGTGCGGGCCGCGCAGCAGGTCCTTTACCAGACCGGCATTCCACTCAAAGCCACCGCTGGCGATGATGACGCCGCGCCGCGCACGCATCTTGAAAGGTTCGCCGTCGTTGCTGCCCGCAACGCCCGTGACCGCGCCTTCATGAATGACAAGGCTTTGCGCGCGCATGCCGAACAGGATGCGCACGCCCTTCTCGACCACGCTGGCGGTTAGCCCCGCCACCAGCGCGTTGCCGACGCCCACCAGACCCTTTTCCAGCCGGTCGCCGATTATGGCGGGGTCAAAGATGTCGACGCCATCCTCAAGGTCGTTGCTCGACACCGGAATGGGAAAGGTCAGGCTGCTCCGCAATCTCGGCCGTAATTCCCCCAGCTTATTGCCTGGAAACAATCCCGCCGACAGGGATCGCCCGAATGTCCCGCCGGGCAGCTCGGGATGATAGTCGGGCCATTTGAGCGCGCGAAAACGAATGTCCGTCTGCGCCTCGATGAACTTGATGACGTCCGCGCCCTGATCGACATAGGTTTCGATCATCTCGTCATCCATGCGGCCCAAGGACTGACGGCGCATGTAGGTGAGCGCCGCCTCGCGGCTGTCGCTGGTTCCGACTTCATGCATGTGGTGATTGCAGGGAATCCAGGGTACGCCCCCCGACATCGCCGTGGTCCCGCCGAGTTTTTCCGAACGTTCCAGAATGACGACATCTGCTCCGGCATGGCGCGCGCTCAGCGCCGCAGCAAGCCCCGCAGCGCCCGAGCCGATCACGATGACGTCGGTCTCTTCAATCCGATCCTGCTCTGGCACCCTGTCCTCCTGAAACTGTCATATGGTCCTTGCAGCGGCGTGCGATTGGAAGGCGCCGCCACGGCCGGTCAGGCATTTTCCCGCGCCAGCGCGAACTGGCGCGCGACGGCGTCGAAGGATCGCTTCGCCGCTTCCTCCGGCTCAAGGGCGCGGAATTCGTGCGACAACATCTCGATCCCGTAGCAGCCGTCATAGCCGGTCGCCGCGATAGCCCGCAGAAATGCGGGCACGTCGAAGCTGCCTTCGCCCGGCAACAGGCGATTGTCCGTCGAATCGTCGAAAAGGCCGCCAACGACTTCAGCAGCCGCGTCGTCCAGCTCGACATGCTTGATGTAGCTGGCGGGAAGGGCTGCTACCTCTTCATAGGGGATGCCCGGACGCGTCATGTGCCAGATGTCGATCAACAACCCGCCATTATCCGACCCGGCCATTTCGATAAGTTGCCGTCCCGACTTGAGGTCGCGGATATTCGCCAGGGGGAATACCTCGATCGATACATGGGCGCCCACCTCCGCAGCCTGATCGCAGAGCAGCCGGAAGTCGGCGGCCATGGTCTCCATCGACACGCCACTGTCGCTGATGTCCCCGACGATCTTGATATGCTTGGTCCCGATCTCGACGGCGGTGTCCAGCCATAGGCGACGCATCTTGTCAGAAGCGGCCCGCGCCTCGCCCTGCGCGAACCAGTCGGTCAGGCATTCGATTTCCAGAAATTGGATACCGGCGTCGTCCAGGATTCGGCGAATACCCGCCGTGCCATGCAAGGCAACGTTCGCGGCCAGATCATCGCCTGACAGGCCCATGCCGTAATAGCCCGCAGCCACCGCCGCCGCAGCGCGCCGTTCCAGCGGAAAAGGGCTGGCGACCGGCGCACCGGGGTAAGCATCGCCCGCGATCGTGTAATAGGTCGCGACAATTTTCGGATCATTCATGATGAAATTCCTTCGTCAACATCGGGGGAAGGGGGAGGCCGCTTCCGCTCGACAGGGTGTTCAGAATCGGTTTGATCCGCGCGCGGCTTCACGGCCAGCAATGTGGCCAAAGGTCAGCGCGGGGCCGAGCGTGGCACCGCCCCCCGGATATGCCATGCCCATGATGCTCGCCATGGCGTTGCCCGCTGCGTAAAGCCCGGGGACGATGCCGCCCGACAGGCTCATCACTTCGGCCCGCTCGTTGGTGCGCGGGCCGCCCTTCGTCCCGATCGTTCCGATCTTGGTTTCGACCGCATAATAGGGGCCGCGTTCGAGTGGCCCCAGCGTCTTCGCGGCGCCCTCTGCCTGAGCATCGCCCCAATACAGCTCATAGACGCTTTCGCCGCGATGGAAGTCGGGATCGACGCCTTTGCGGGCATTATCGTTGAAGCGCGCGACCTCTGCCTCCAGTCCGGCAGGATCGACCCCGATCTTGCCCGCCAGTTCGGCCAGCGTGTCCGCGCTCACCATCCAGGACGGCACCGGATCGCCCGGATAGCGCGTCAGGAAGGGGAAGCAATCCATATAATCCTGGCTGACGATGTGCCAGGCGGGCAGGTTGGGATAGTCGAAGTTCACAGGGTCGAACGCCTGAAACACGCGCCCGATATCATTGTAGTTGCAGGCTTCGTTGACGAAGCGGCGACCTGTCCGGTTGACGATGATCGATCCGGGACCGCAGCGTTCGATGCCGGTCAGCCGGACGAGCGGCCGCCCGTCATATTCCTCGCCCGGTATCGTCACTGATGGCTGCCACCAGGCTTCCGACATGTTGCCAAGCGACGCGCCTGCCTGGATCGCCATCTTCAGCCCATCGCCTTCGTTCCACGGCGGGCTGTGCGGGCCGTGCATCGGGCCGCGCAGGAACTGCCGGGTCATGTCCTCGTTCCACTCATACCCACCGCAGGCAAGAATCACCCCTTTGCGCGCGCCGATACGCAGGGGCTTGCCGTCATTGTCCGCCTCGATGCCGATTACGACGTCGCCTTCCTGCACAAGCCGCAGCACGCGAATATTGCGCTTGATCCGAACGCCATGGTCCATGGCCCCCTTGAGCAGGCCCGCCATCAACGCGCCGCCCATGCCGACCATATCCTCATTCAGGCGCCCGCCGATAATCTCGGAATCCAGCACATTGATGCCGTCTTCCACATCGGCGATGGAAATGGGGATAGGGAAATGCGCGCTCGCCCGAAGCGCGGGACGCAATTCGCCAAGCTGCCCAGCGGGGAAAATCCCTGCGGTCACCGAACGGCCGATATTGCCGCCGGGAAATTCAGGATGATAATCGGGCATCTGGAGAGCGCGGAAGCGAAGATCGGTCTCCTGTTCGAGGAACAGCAGCACCTGCGGCGCCGTGTCCACGAAGGTTTCGATCATGACGTCGTCCATCTTGCCCAGCGAAATGCGGCGAAGATAGGTGAGGGCCTGTTCACGGGAATCGCTGCGCCCGATTTCCTGCATATGATGGTTGTTGGGTATCCACGGCACGCCGCCTGAAACGGCGCTCGTGCCGCCCAGCTTGTCCGTGCGTTCGACCAGCAGCACCTCTGCGCCATCCGTCCGGGCGGCCAGCGCCGCAGAGCAACCGGCAGCGCCAGAGCCTACCACCAGAACGTCTGTTTCCTCATCCCATTGGGTCGTCACGATATCTCTCCTGCATTCTATCCTTTGGCTGGCCGCGCATGCCCTTTGCGGGTCTTGCTTGCGGCTGCCTGCGTCGCCTTAGCGCGCATCCTCGAGGATCAGTGATGAGGCATGCCAGGCCATTGCCATCACTGGTGCATTGGTGTTGCCCGACGTCAGGTTGGGCATGATCGAACAGTCGATCACCCGCAGGCCATCCGCTCCGCGAACGCGCGTGCGTGGATCGACCACGGATTCATCATCGCTGCCCATCCGGCACGTTGCCACGGCATGGGTGCCGCAGCTCAGATGACGGCGCACGGCGGTCAATATCTGGTCGTCGCTATCATTGCCGTTCAGGCCAGGAGCGATTTCGCGCGTCACGAAGGGCGCGATGGCGGGCTGCGTCATCAACTTGCGCACGAAACGCACCATCGCGACCGCCGTCTCGCAATCCTCCTGCGTCGTCAGCCAGTTGGGATGGATGCGCAAAGGATCGTCGGCATTGGGCGAGGTAATGGTAAGGCAACCTTCGCTGGTGGCCCGCAGCATTGCCGTGGCGATCATCATGCCAGGCGTCTTGTTTACGCCGTTGGTCGGAACCGCGACATCCGCCTCGCCCTGCGCCAGGGTGACGCCACCAACGAAGCACTGGAGGTCCGGGCGGCTTACACTTGGACGGCTGCGCGCAAAGATGCCGACCTCCTGCGGAACCGTCGCCATCGGGCCGCCCCTGAACAGGAAATATTCGGCAAGGCTACGAGCCAGACCCAGGCCACGATAGCGATGGTTCAGGCCCTTCTCGCCCTGCAAGTCGTAATTGATGCCGTAGATTGGATGTTCCTGCATCCGTCGGCCTACGTCCGGGCTGTCCACGATGACGTCGACGCCTGCGGCTTTCAAATCCTCGGCTGGCCCGATCCCCGAAAGCTGGAGCAGCTTGGGGGATGCGATCGCGCCTGCTGACACGATGACTTCGCCCCGGCACCGGAACTCCGTCTTGCGCCCGCCGATCCTGCACATGACGCCCTTCGCCTTGCGCTGTTCGATGATGATGCGGTCCACCTGTACGCCCGTTCGGATCACCAGATTGGGCCGATGGCGTATCGGGTCCAGAAAAGCGACCGCCGCACTCTGCCTCCGGCCGTTCTTGATATTATAATGATAATAGCCGACGCCTTCCCGGCTACCGGCGTTGAAATCGTCGTTGCGTGGCAAGCCCATTTGCTTGCCCGCCTCGATCATCCGGTCTGCAAGCGGGTAATGGAACTTGGAGGTCGAGACATGCACCGGGCCGCCGACGCCATGCTCGTTTGATGCGCCAAGCTCATGGTCCTCAATCGCGTTGAAGGACCGCAGCATGGTGTTCCAGCCCCATCCCTTGGCGCCGCGTTCCTCCCATTGCTCGTAATCTTCCGGCTGGCCCCGGATATAGATCATGCCATTGATGGCGGAGGAACCGCCCAGCCCTCTGCCCCGCAACCAGATCTCACTCGCGTCCAGTCCTTCTTCACGCGGCTGTTGCACCGGGAAATATTGCGCGAATGTAGGGTCGCCGACCAGCTTCGCCACGCCCTTTGGCATGCGAACGAACATGTGCTTGTTCTCGCCACCGGCCTCCAGAAGCAGCACCCGATTCGATGGCTTTTCGGAAAGCTTGTTGGCAAGCACGCAACCGGCGCTGCCTGCGCCCACAATGATGAAGTCGAACTCCTCAGCCATGACCTCTCCGCAAATTAAATGACATTCGTCTTATATACGCCTCTATGACACGGCGGATTGTCGGACACAATGGCCTTTCCCCTCTGTGTCAGCCCGACCGCATATCAAGGACATATGCGGGCAGTATTGACAGTTTGTCAGACATTAGTCACGTAATAACACGGTAAGACGCCGTCTTGTGAAAACGGCTGGCCCGGCTTCAAGCGTCGGGCAATTAGTTGGGAGAGGTGCGAAGATGGCTGTATTGGACGGGAAGGTTGCGTTGGTGACCGGCGCCTCGGGAGGCATCGGGCGGCAGATCGCCGTTGCCTTGGCGCAAAGCGGCGCGCGGATCGTCGCGCACTATTCTTCTCGCCGTGAAGGCGCCGAACGGACGGCGGCCGAAGTGCGCGAAGCAGGCGGCGATGTGGTGATTGTGCAGGCGGACCTCAGCCACTCCGAAGGAGTCGGGCAGCTGTTCCAGCAGTTTGACGAACAGGCCGGAGGGCAGCTTGACATTCTGGTCAATAATGCCGGCGCGGGACGAACCTCTCCAATCACCACGATCGATGAAGAAGAAATCGACAGCATGTATCGGGTCAACTTCAAATCGCCGATACTGGTCACCCAACAGGCGTTGAAGCGGTTCAATGATGGTGGCGCGATCGTCAATGTCTCGTCGATGAGCGGGTTGATGGCGCAGCCGCCCGGCTTCGCATATGCCATGAGCAAGGCGGCGGTGAATTCGTTCACGGTTTCGATGGCGGTAGAGCTTGCGCCGCGCAATATTCGCGTCAATGCTGTCGCCCCTGGACCGGTCGATACCGACCTCATCAACGGTTATCGGGACAGTGAAGAGGCAATGCGCATGTTCAAAAACATGGCCGCGCTTGGCCGCATCGGCACCGCCGACGACATAGCGCAGATCGTTCTGTTCCTCGCGTCCCCGGCCTCGGGCTGGCTCACCGGGCAGATCATTCAGGCAAGCGGCGGCATGAGGTTGTAATCGGACGCTGGCGGAAAAGCGAATGTTGTGCGGATCGGTGATGAGCAACGGCAGAGAAATATCTTCGAAGGAAATGACGGCGTGAGAGATGAAATGATTTCCCAAGATGGTCAGCCGGTGATTTCCATCGACAATGCGGACATGTTCCAATGGGACGACACGGCCGACGTCGTCGTCGTTGGCTATGGCGGCGCGGGAATTTGTGCAGCGCTCGAACTGGCGGAAAACGGCGCCAGCGTGATTGCCATAGACCGCTTCAATGGCGGCGGCGCAACGGCTTTCAGCGGCGGCGTCGTCTATGCCGCGGGGACCGACATTCAGCGGCAAAACGGCGTTGAGGATGATCCCGACAATATGCTGAAATATCTTCGACTGGAAGTCGGTGATGTCGTTCAGCCGGAGACGCTGAAACGCTTTTGCGATCAAAGTGCAGGCAATCTGCAATGGTTGCAGTCGCATGGCGTCGTGTTCGGGACCAAACTGTACACCGGAAAGACGACCTATCCGCCGGAAGGCTATTTCCTGCAATATTCCGGCAATGAGAAGGTGGAGGCCTATTGCCGCGACGCCCGACCAGCACCGCGAGGGCATCGGACCCTGGGGCGCGGCTTTACGGGTAACAAGCTGTATCGCGCCTTGCGCGAGACCGCGGATCGGTCAGCCATCCGCAAGAAGCTGCATACGATCGTCCAGAGCCTCGTGATCGACAGCGATGGGCGCGTCGTCGGCGTCGCGGCGCTGGAGCTTCCGGCGGCCAAGCATGCCGAGCATCAGAAATATTACGACAAGTTCCCGCCTACCGCTCCCTTCAAGGAGAGCAAGGCCGAAATCGCGAGCAAGGCGGCCCGCGTCATGGAGCGGGAGCATGGCCAGTTGCGCTACATAAGAGCGAAGACCGGCGTCATCCTTTCGACGGGCGGCTTCGTCTTCAACCTCGACATGCTCGGCCAACATGCGCCTATGTTAAGCAAGCATTACAAGACCATGATGCGCCTCGGCACTCTGGGGGACGATGGCACGGCCGTGCAACTCGGCACGGCGCTGGGCGCGGATACCGTGGGCATGGACGCGATGTTCGTTGGACGAGTCCAATCTCCTCCCGCCGCGCTGCTGGATGGCATTCTTGTCAATCAGGCAGGGGACCGGTTCGCCAACGAAGCCGTCTATGTCGGCACGCTGGGCCGCGCCATTGCCGACCAGCCGGAGGGCAAGGCCTGGCTGATCATGTCCACGAAGGACATTCGCAAGGCGATGCGCCAGGTAGCAACGGACGGCTTGGACGCATTCATGCGTTTTGGCGCGCCCGCCATGCTGAACCTCATGCTTGGCGGCACGAAGCGGGCCAGGGATCTGGACGTGCTTGCGGAAAAATGTGGCATCAATCCTAATCGCTTGCGCCAAACTGTACGCCGTTATGAAGACATGGTCCGCAACCGGCATGACGACGACTTTTCAAAGCTGAAAGATCATCTGAAGTCGCTCGGCAACGGTCCCTATGTCGCAATGAATGTGTCCCTTGCGAACCGCTACAGCTTTATCACCTTCCATACTTTGGGCGGGTTGGCGCTCGAAGAGGCGACAGGCGCCGTGCGGCGCGCCGATGGCAGCACCATAGCGGGCCTCTATGCTGCGGGGCGGGCTACCGGAAGCATACCATCGCGCACCTACATCAGCGGCCTTTCCCTCGCGGATTGCGTGTTCACAGGCCGCAGGGCCGCGCAATCCTGCTTGCAACAGGCGAAGCAGGACGCGCTCGCTCCCGCCTGGACGGCGGATTGACGGACATATGTCAATCTACAGTTCATGCTGTTATTGACAGATGTCGGTTATTTCGGAATAAACCCAGCTCCCATCGGCACATTCCCGCCTGCAAGGGTGGCATTTTATGGAGAGAGTTTCATGTTTTCGCACATCGTGCTTGGCAGCAATGACATAGAAAAATCAAAGCGCTTCTATGACGCGACGCTCGGGGCGCTTGGCGGCGCACAGGCCTTCGTCGATGATAATGGACGGCTGATCTACATGCACAACGGCCTTTCGCTGCTGATCACCAAGCCCATTGATGGCCAGCCAGCAACGCATGCCAATGGTGGCACGATCGGTTTCGCCGTTCAGGGTCCTGAGCAGGCGGACGCATGGCATGCGGCAGGGGTAGCCAATGGTGGCGTTTCCATTGAGGACGCTCCGGGCGTGCGCGAGGGGCCGATGGGGGCTCTGTACCTTGCCTATCTGCGCGATCCGGACGGTAACAAGCTCTGCGCGCTGCACCAGCTTCCGCAGTAAAATCAACTGACCCATGAGCGAGGCGCACCGCTGCCACCTTTCGTGGTGGTTGCGCCTCTCTTCCTTTCATGGGACAATGTCGGCGGGAGTGACTGCATCGATAAAGTGATGGAGAGGTACCCATGACGAACGCAGGCGACGCCCGCCCTGGCGCATGTTCCGCGCGTGGTCGGCCTACGGTCTCCGACAACCGCGAAGTGTCGAACGAACTGCTCCATGCAATGGAGCATGGCTTGCGGAACAAGAGTCATCTGGATCTGACGACGCGGGAAATCGCGTCCGCCGCCGGGACCAATGCCGGCATGATCCACTATTATTATCACGGCAAGAACGGCCTGATCGACGCGGCGTTGGATAATTTGAGCAGCGACATCGCGCAGATACTCAACGATCTCAACAGCTTGTTCCTGACCGATTGCCAGGACGCCACGCGCAAGATTGTCAGTGCCTGGATGAAGGTGCTGGAAACGCACCGGGGCACGGCCAGCGTGGTCCTGATCGAAAGTTTCCGCCCTTATTCCACCGTGTGGCATTCCTACCGGCAGAAGAAATCGCAGGGCAGCTTCATCCGGATGCAGGAATTGATCCGAACCTTGGTAGACCAGGGATATTATCGGGCGGATACCGATCCGCAAGTTGCCGCCTTTTCCATCATCTCCATTGTCCTTTCACCGATGCTGGTGGGGCAGATCATGTCGGAGATCGGCCACCAGATCAGCCACATATTGGACAATTGGGAAGAAGAGGCCGTCAAGCTTATCGACGAGCGCTACCGCCAAATTTGACGGCGGTGCTTTTATCGCGCGTTAAAAAGGAAGGGGAGCTTTGACCGGAGCCGCCCGATCGGGGAAGATCGTAATATTGAGCGGCCAATCGGAGAATCTATGATCCCGCTCCCCTTCATGCAATGTGCCCGCCTCGTCAGGCGGCGCACATCATCCCGGCGCCTGCTTCCGCAACGGCTTCGTCAAATTGCTCGCGAACACCCCAGCGGGCGAGCCTGCGCATGATTTCCATGGCATCATGCGGATAGCCCAGCCCTTCATAAGCGATGCAGCCCAGTGGTGAGAGGCGTTGCGCGCCTCGCAACATGCATCGGTCGGCAATTTCCGCCTGCGCTGCATTGGGATAGATGCCGATGGTCTGCGTGTGGATGGTGACGGCGGCCACAGCTGCATCGAGGTCCGGCACGGGAATGATATTGATGACGCGCCCACCGATCCGGTCGCTGAACTCAACCGCCTCCGCCTGCTGCGACACGATGACGCCGCCCTCATTCGCCTTGACGCCGAACACCCTATAATCGTCGGAATAGCGGATGCCCTCTATCTCGTCGCGCAACACCGGGTCGAACGCGGGGTGAGGGGAGCTATAGGCAGCGGGCAGAGCCTGCAACGCTTCATGCACCAGTCGGCCGAAGCGGTTCAGCCGGTCGAGCGACGCATCATCACTGCCGCATACGACATAGGCGAGGCGGCTGTTGCCGCAGCCTTCCTGATTGAAATAGCCGAAATCCTTGGCCAACTGCTGCGCGACCCAGCCCATCTGCTCCTCTGATTCCAGCGCCTCTGCGCCAATGATCGAGGCGCTGACCTTGGGATCGAGCGCGATCAGGTCGAGACCGGAGGTCAGGTGCTGGCGGATGTGGTTCATCGACGCAGGGCCACCCCACGCAACGATCTTCTCTATGTTGTGCGTGTCATACAGCTTCTTCTCAAAGCCCAGGTCCCCGCCCTTCCAATAGGCGACGGTCATGTGGCGGGTGATCGGATGATCGGGGTCCATTGCGATCATCGTCTTTGCGATGGCGACGGCGGTGAAGGGGTCGTTCGACGGGCTTTTGACGATATTGTCACAACGCAGCACGGCCCCGTTGATGACCGCGTGCAACGCAACATTGGGTGCATTGCCCGCGTTCAGATGAACGATGCGCGATCCAAAGGCGCGCACCATAGCGTCGCGGTCATGCAGTGACCTCGGCTTCCAGCCTTCCAGATAGTCGCGGCCGATATTCTGGTCGACGGCCTCCTCGACAATGGTCCGCCGCAGATTGGCGGCAAAGGACACATAGGCGGTGCGCAATATGTCGGGCGACTGGCCCGACGACTGCATGTTCATTTCCAGCGCCAGCCGAATGTCGGGATTGGTGTCCGGGTGCAGCCTGCGGCCCAATTCTTCGAGGAAGTCGAGAATATTGTCCAGGCTGACGGAATAATAATCCTGAAGATCAGCGCCATTGCGCAGGACGATCTGGTCCAGATATTTGTTCACGTCGGGGGTCAGGAACGCGATTTCTCCCCGGCGTCCTTCAAAGCGGACCAGGTCATCTTCTATGATGCGGCCCCGGATGATGAGCGGGATAGTATATTCTTTCATCTTCGATACTCCGAGACAGATTGGGTCAGGACGCCTTGGCCAGGAAATCTTCCAGGCTCTGGAAGGCCTGCGGCGTGCGGGCGCACACGATCTTGTCGTCGCCGCCATTCAGTTCCGAAATGCGGTTGATGTCATTGTCCATAAACGGACCCTTGCGCCCGCATGCGCATCCACCGTCGAAATGGACCGTCACCTGATCCCCCGTGATGACCCCGGCCCAGAAGGTGGTGGGCATGGGATCGAACACGACCATGCGTCCGGTCTGCGTGCCGGTGCGCGGCAGTGATTGGCCGGTTGCCGGGTCCATCAGGTGCGTGATGCCCCAGGGCAGGGGATGCAGCTTGTCATTGGGGCAGCAGACCGCTGTCGAGCTGGATTCGGTCATGCCATAGACTTCCTTTACGCGCCCCGGCACATGATGCGGGAAGCGTTCGGCAACGACATCGCGCCACCCATCGGGGAAGCTGAACCCTTTGGCTCCACCGCCGGTCATGATCATGGAATCGGGATGCCATTCCACGAAGATGTCCATCTTCCGGCACGCCTCGGCCATGAGGTAGAGGTTCATGAGAGCCCCGTAGAACATGACCTTCTGGCCTTTCAGGCCAACCACGGCATGTTCGATAAAGCGGGTCCACCGTTCGTCCGCATTGGATGCACGGGTTGCCAGCGCACTGGCGATTGCCTGCTCGGCCGGGCTCAGTTCCAGTTCCTCGCCCAGCGCCTGTGCCCGTTGCAGCCGTCCGTTCAACCACATCTCGTCAGCAGTCAGGGTGCCATCATCCAGCGTGATGAACATATCCTCACGGCCGTCGTAGCAATTTTCCTTCAGAACCCGCATGATGAGCGGGATGTTGTGGCGGCCGTAGCGGGAAGGCCACGGACAGACGAAAACATATTCGCCGCTCTTCGCGTAAATGCCCGGTTCGTCGCGATATGGCTCGACGATATAGGTGTTCTTGTCGACGAACAGGGTTTCTTCGACGGTACTGAGGGGGAAGAGCGAAATCTTGCCGCTCGTCCCCGACGAAGTGACGGGCCGTAGAGGCGTCGAACGCTCCACTTCCAGCAACCATTGTTCGATCGACTCGCAATGTTCGGCATGAACGCTGGACAGGTCGTGCGTCGTAAGCGCTTGAAGCCAACGGGTCAGCTTGTCGAAGCGTGCCTTCTGCACATCCAGTGCGGAATAGGATTTGAACATGGTGTGCGGCATGGCCAGACGCGTCAGGTCGTCGAACCCGCTGATTTCCTCTAATCCGACTTCATCGGCCAGACGTTGGAGCGCGCGCAATTTGGGCTTCAAGTCCCGGAATCGCCGCTGGAACAGGGCGAGCTGGATCTTTTCGACTTCGGCATAATCCAGGTCGAACAGCTCCTCCTGGCTAAGCTCCAGGAAGCGCCAGGGATCTTCTTCCAATCTTTCGTAGAGATTGGCCGTCGGGGTGGATGTCATGAAATGCTCCTGAAATGTTAGATTTGGGGGGTGGCCGATCACGCGCGCGTGATCAGGCGACATCTGCCGGTAATTCGGGGTGCTTCGGCCCGGGATTGAGAGCGTGGCGGACAGGTTCGGCGGCGGCGGCCTTGCCCGCCCTGCGCCCGAAAAAGGTCGCGCCGCCGATCAACAGACCGCTCGCATAGCCCCAGCCTTCCACCGACAGATTGGGGGCCACCTGACCGACCGCGTAAAGGCCGGGAACAGGCGTGCCATCGGCTTTCAGCGCGCGGCCATCGACGTCAGTATCAACGCCGCCCAGGCTGATGCAGCAGAAATAGGCGGAACCTACCGAACAATCGATCGCGGCAAAGGGTATCTCCGAAATGGGGGCGAGCCATTTGGGGTTCTTGCGGAATTCCTCATCATAGCCTGTCGCGGCATAGCGATTATAATTGCCGATCGTCTCCACCAGCGACCCTTCAGGCATGCCAAGGTCGGCTTCCATTTCCGGTATATTGTCCCATGCATCGACGACCTCATGCTTGCGCTCGGATCGGATGTCGCCAAGCTCTGGCCGTCCGAAATTGACATTGTCGCAGATCAGGTAAGCCTTGCCCTCGGGCTGGTTCAAAATCGCGTCGGTGGACCAGGCGTGATAGACGTCCTCCGCCACGAAGCGGCGCCCCTGGCTGTTCACCAATATGCCTTTGACCAGGCTGGCGGGCGGATAGAAGGGCGATGTAATCATGCTCTGATCCAGCCCGACGGTCGCCGCGTCCATGCTCTGGCCCAGCGCTATGCCCGATCCGTCGGCGGTCGGCACGCCCAGCGGAGCGATGCCCTCCCGTCCAGCTTTCGATCCATGGGCAAGGCCGAGTTCCCGGTCCCACTCGCAACCGCCGGTCGCCAGCACCACACCCTTGCGCGCCGCCACCGCCAGATTGCGACCTTCCTGCCGATATTGGACGCCAACAACCGCGCCTGCCTCGTCCCGGACCAGAGCATTGACCGCCGCATCGTAGACGACGCGCACCTTGAGTTCGTGCAGGCGCTGGAGCAACCGGTCGAACAGCAGGTGCCCGACAAATCCACCGCCCGGCTTGTGACCACGCGGGAAAGGCTCCGCCGCTTCAGACAGGGGCCAGCAGGCTTCGCTTCCGGTCCACACCAGCGTTTCATCGCTATGGGGGTGGAAATGCTTGCCGTCGAAATAGCGTTCGTTGAACGTGACGCCCAGCGACATCAGCCAGTCATAATGGCCGACGCTACCCTCGCAATAGGCCTCGATCTTGTCGACTGCGGCCTTCGGCTGCGTGGCCCTTAGAAACCGGGCCATATTCTCCGGCGTATCGGCAAAGCCATTGGCCTTTTGCGGAGGCGTGCCGCCACCCAGATAGATGAACCCACCGGACATGGCGGTGGAGCCTCCCCCGCCAGATGTCCTTTCAATGACCAGAACCTCCGCGCCCGCTTCGGCCGCTGCAATCGCGGCGGAAGCGCCAGCCCCTCCCAGCCCGGCGATTACAACATCCGCCGTCATCGCGAACGTGACTTCGTCCAGCGTCTTGGCTGCCTCTGTCTTCACTGTAATCCTCCCACTTGTGCGGCCGGGCCGTCTTTAAGTTCCAACATGCGGACGGGATCGGTCCCGTCCCACTCTTGCGCGGCTTCGGCCACGTCGCGGAACAGGTTGATCAGCACCGGCTCTGCGGGCACCAGCTCCAGCATGCAGCCCAGTTCATTGCGGGTGTCGGCATAGGCGACCTGCGCCCCGCCGACCGACCGGAATTCGCTCGCCATCTCTATGCCTCGCGCTCTCAGGCGGCCGATTTCCTCGCCGACATTGTGAACGATCCGGCACATGTGATGAAAGCCGACCTGGCCTTCGGGAACCATGTCGCGATAGGCGGACGGCCCCTTGCTCGTCTGCTGGATCAGTTCGATCTGGACCGGCCCCGCCTGCGCCAGCGCCGCCCTGAAAGCGAGCGGCTCGGGCCGCCCGCGATACAATGCGTCAGGATAGTCGGAGTCGCGCCGGAAAAACGGCCCGACCCCCATGGACAACCACCGCTCCATCGCATCGTCCAGGTCCGCCACGACCCAGCAATTCTGCAACAGCGCCATCCTCTCATTGCGCGGGATGAGTTCTTCCAATCCCATCAGAAGTCTGCCGCCAGAGACACGCCCCAGGTCCGGCCGACCGACGGGATCGCAAAGTCGATGAACGACCCGATCGTGTTGCTGGACGTGAATCCGTCATAAGTGGTGTTGTTCGTCACATTCTTGACGAAGCCAGTCAGCGTCATGTTCAACTTGTCATGCACCGGGAACTGGTAACGCATGGCCAGATCGACCTTGGTCACCGGGGGAATGGACCCGCGTGGATCATTGAGAACGCTCGTTTCGTAACGCGACGTGTAATAGAGCGCGGCATTAAGTCCTGCCCGGCCTGCCCCCAGATCGAAAGCATAGTCGGAGATCAGGCCCGCAGTCCATTTAGGCGTACGGCGCAGCTTCAGGTCCGAAAGGTCCGCAAGGCCCTGACCCGCAAGGTTCCCGACGAAACTCAGATATTTCGCGTCCAGATAGCCCGCCGATCCGGTGATCGTCCATCCGGCGACAGGGACCACCGCCAGTTCGGCCTCCACGCCCTTGTACCGCGCCTTGGCTGCATTCACCGTCGCCGTAACAATGCCCCCGCCCGGTGCGACCGTCAGGATATCTTCTTGCTTGTCCTTCAGCGTGTTGTGGAACGCCGCGACGTTCAGGCGAACCCGATGGTTGAACCATTCGCTCTTGAAGCCGACTTCATAAGCATCCATGATTTCAGGACGATAAGGGATGACGGCGTTGACGATGCTTCCCGCGCGGCCATTGAACCCGCCCGCATTATAGCCGCGGCTCCAGTTGGCGTAGACGAGCAGGTCGGGCTTCACATCATATTGCAACCCGATGCGCGGCGTCAGTTCGTTGAACTTGACCGAAGCGCTCACCGGCCCTTGCTGCGGGCCAAGCACGAACTGATCGCGGATCGGCTGCTGTAGCCTTCCCCAAAGCGTGAAGTTCGTCTGCTTGCGGTCCCAAGTCTGCCGCGCCCCCGCCGTCAGGCGCAGCTTGTCCGTGATGTCCCAGTCACCCTGGAAGAACAAGGCGAAGGAACGGCTCTTTTGCCGGATGCGATAGGCGTTGAGCGAGTTGAAATAGGCCGTGCCCGGCGCGGTAGTCGCCGACAGCCCGGCAAAATCGACCGACGGGAACTGCCGCGCGGTGAACGCATATTCGATGAAGAATGCGCCAGCCACGAAGTTGATCGGGCCGTCGAACTGCGTTTCCGCACGCAGCTCCTGCGAAAACTGCCAGGAGCTTTCCCGCTTGTCGTTACGCTGTATCGCAAAGCGGGTCGCGTCGAAGTCACCGAGCTGGTCCTCTTCGTCCTCGCGATAACCCGACAGGCTGACCAACTTGACGCCATCAAGTTCGTGCGCGACCTCCAATGTTACTGCATTCAGATTATAATAGGCCGGAAATTGCGTCGTCTCGACGTCATTACGCTTCTTGCTGAGCGGCCTGCAAACGATCGAGGTCGCGGGATTGAGGCATTGTATATTCTGCCCGGAGACATAGGTCGGATATCCCAGCGTGCCCAGACCATTGGCCGTCAGCAGCTTGGGACCGGTCAGTGGAATGAGGTCGGGGGTCAGGACCGGCACATAGGGCGGCACTTCGCTATCATCCTCCATCCGCTCGAGCGAAAGGTATATGCTGGTCCGGTCTGAAGGGGTAGCGACCAGCGACAGCATGTAATCCCGCATATCGCGTTTGCCTTCGCGATCGCCGGTGATGCTGTTGCGGAACTCACCCTTATGCTTCTTGACCGCGATTGCGCCCTTGACCGCCAACAGGCCGGGAATGATCGGCGCCATTATGACACCTTCAAAATCCGTTCGTCCGAAACTGCCCACCGTCGCGCGCAGCCTGCCGCTTGCGGGAGCGTCGGGATCGGGACGGGACCGGATGACGTTCACCGTTCCGCCGGTCGTGTTGCGGCCAAACAGCAGGCCCTGCGGACCACGCAAAATCTCCAGTCGTTCGATGTCGAACGCGTCGAGCAGCGTACCCCGCTGAAATGCCAGCGGAATGCCGTCGATGGTGAAACCGATGCCGGATTCAACGGCGCGGTTGGGATCTTGAAGCGAGATGCCGCGCAGGCTGATCTGCGGCGTGTTGAGCGCAGCGCCGGAGCGCGAGATCGTCATGCCCGGCACCATGCCGCGCAGCCCGGTCAATGCATCCAGGTTGGACGCGCGCATAGCCTCACCGGTGAAAGCCGTCACGGCGACGGGGACATCCTGCAACGGCACGGCCCGTTTTTGGGCGGTGACGATGATATCCGCCAGTTCCGCCGACGATGACTGTGTCGATCCGCCTGAAGCTTGCGCCAGGGCATTGCCGGGTGCCATCACGCCCAAACTGAGCGCCAATAACGAAGTTCCTGTAAAGGTCCGCATGTTATCCCCTCCATTATGTCTGTTGTCGGTTTTCCGTTTGTCGCGTCATTTTTCGCGCGACTATAAATCTGATTACCGATGACTCGTCCTGCGACAGCCACGGATCATATGAAAACCCATTCCGGACATTATGGAAAGTTGGATAATAGGCCGTAGGACCAAGCCGGTGACAGCTGACCAATATATGACGCTTGTCGGACATTGAAAAGCAAGGACAAAGGGGGCGACAGGGGAGCCGCGCCGCCGCTCACCGCCTCGGCATCATGGGCGCGGAACGATGCCGTAATCGGACGGATGCCGGGTTAGGGAGATGCGGGCGGTGATGGGAAGGCGAACGACTCGTCCTTCACCGCCACCCGCCCACCGGCCGAGCGATCGTGCCGGGGAGCTTCAGCGGAAGTGCCGACACAGCGTCGGCATTGCTTAATTCACGCTTTCTTGCGACGCCTTGCCGCGGGCTTGGCTGCCAATTTGGTGACCGTGGACGCGAGCAATTCGATCTGCGCTATGGCCATCTCGATGAGGGCCGGGTCGTCGTGCGCGGCCAGGGTTCGAGCGGCCGCCATTATTCTGTCTTCCGGCGTGGGCTCTGCGGTCGTGGTTTCTTCCGGCGCTGCACCGTAACGCGCTTCGGCCCGAGCGAGAAAATCCAGCGCGACTTCTGTCGCCTGCTTTACCGCCAGATCCGTGATCTTGCCCTTCTGCTGGATGCTGGCTTCGAAAATGGCTGACTGGATGATGACAAGGGTGCGGAACGGGTCTTCTTCCGACAGCGGTTCGATCGCCCAGCCCGTATGCCACAAAGTGTGGTAGGGCAGGGCAGCAACCTTGTCGAAATCCCGCACCAGATGGCGGGATTCGAACGGGATGTGACGGGCCAGGGCGCCCGGCTTGGCGGGATTGGGTTGGTTGAAATAATCCTGGATGCCCTTGATCATCAACGTGACCAATTGCTCCAGGCTTTCCGGCTTGCGCCGCCGAACATAGCGCTCCACTTCGACACCAGTCTGCTGGACGAACCGGATCGCGATCTGGCCTAATATCTCGTCTACGCTGGCGAAGTGGGAATAGATGGATGTCCGGGTGATGCCACCATGGTCGGCGATCATGGCGATGGAGATGTCAGCTGGCTTATGCGCCTTGAGCAGTTCAATCGTCGCTTCGATGATCCGGTCGACGCGGGCTCTGCCTGGCGCGCGCTGCCCCAGCTTCTCCCGTTCGGAAAGCAACTCGCTTTGAAGAAACTGAAGGGTATTGGGCTCGGAATCTGTTTTCAAACTGTGAGGTTTGATCTTCGCCGATATTTTCTCCGCTTTACCTTGGAGCGGCGCCAGTCCCTGTTTTTTCATCATTGAACCATATCATAGCGGGGTGAGGTTTCAAGTGAAGTCGGTTCGACAACGGCTATCAACTCCGATGTTGCAAAAATAGTATCCTAGCGCACGATATCCCTTTACAGCTTTCCGCTGTCGCGATAGATGGTCCTTATATGACATTTGTCTGTCTCTGAAAGGCTGTGGTGATCGATCACGCCGGGTATGGAGCGGGCTGTAGGGAGAGGTGCGTTGGGCAGTCGACTGTCTGGCAAGACGGCAATTATCACAGGCGCTGGCTCGATGCACGGCATGGGCGCGGCGACCGCCCGTCTGTTCGCTCGGGAAGGCGCGTCGGTGATCCTGACAGACCTTGACGAAGCGGGCGCTGCGGCGGTGGCGGCTTCCATCACGCAGGAAGGCGGCGTTGCGTCGTCGCGATCGCAGGATGTCCGTCAGGAAGAAGGGTGGCAGGAACTCGCCGCCGACGTCCTCAAACGGTTCGGGCAGATCGACATTCTCGTGAACAATGCGGGCATCTATCATGCGGCATATGTTTCTGACACACCCGTTGCCATGCTTGACCGCCTTTTCGAAATCAATTTGCGGGGCGCTTTCCTGGGTTGCCAGGCGGTGATTCCGCACATGCGCGCCAATGGCGGCGGTTCCATCGTCAATATCTCGTCCATTGCCGCATTGACGGGCGTTCACAGAAGCGCTGCTTATGCCGCTACCAAGGGGGCTGTTCGTGCGCTGACCAAAAGTGTCGCGCTCGATGAAGCGCCCTATGGCATCCGGTGCAATTCTGTGCACCCCGGCACGATCGAAACGCCGATGGTCGACCAATTGCTTCAGGGCGATCCGGCCGCTATCGACGCGGCGACAGCGCCGATCCCGCTTGGTCGATTGGGCCGGCCGGAAGATGTCGCGAACATGTCCCTGTTCCTGGCATCGCAAGAGGCGTCCTATGTGACGGGTGCTGAATTTGTCGTTGATGGAGGCTTGACCATAGCATGAGCGCCGACTTCCTTCCCGTCGCTGCGGCCGCCGATCTGCCGAACAATAGCAGCAAGCCGATAACAGTGAACGGCCTGGACCTTCTGCTGTGCCATGCGGACGGAGAGTTTTTTTGTGTGCAGAATGAATGCACGCATCGCGCATTTTCCCTGGCGGCAGGACGCATCAGGCGCTGCATGGTGCTGTGTCCGGAACATGGCATGCCTTTCGATCTGCGAACCGGAAATCCCAAGGGTCAGCTGACGGACAAGCCGCTCCGTACATTTGAAACACGTGTCGTGGATGGCCAGGTAGAGGTCGCGGTGCCTGCGGAGGTAAGTTGAGACAGCTGCGGTCGGCCGCCATTGCCTAATGTGACAAGGGTCGCATAAAGTGGGTCGGGGCGCATCACGGCGTCCGGGGAAAAATTGGGGCGAAATACGTCCTGAAGGAGTAGGATCGTTGCAAGGTCATTTGCATTTCCGCCACTGTGCGCTGGTCGGCCGTTGTAGCGGGGCTCCCCTTTACGATGAACGGACCTCATTGCCGGAGTGCGGGCATTGAACGCGGACTATATCGTTGTGGGCGCGGGAGCGGCGGGCTGCGCCGTCGCCAACCGTCTGTCGGAAGACAGCCGCCACAAGGTGATCCTGCTTGAGGCGGGGGGCACTGACCGTGATCCCCTCATCCATGCGCCCGGCGGGCTGATGCCGCTTTTGACGTCGGGCAAGCATAGCTGGAACTACAGGAGCGCGCCGCAGGAGGAGCTGAACGACCGCGTCCTTTTTCTCCCCCGTGGCAAGGTTCTGGGCGGCGGCAGCTCGATCAACGGCATGATCTATGATCGAGGCACGCCGAGCGACTATGATCGGTGGGCGGCGCTGGGCAATTCCGGCTGGTCCTATGAGGATGTGCTGCCCTATTTCAAGCGGGCCGAAAGTTACGAGCCGGGCGGGGACGCGCGGTGGCACGGTCACTCCGGACCGGTCAGGATCAGCCGCCCCGGCGTCCACAATCCACTCGCCAAGGCGTTCCTGCAAGCCTGCGAAGAAGCTGGCTACCCTTATAATGACGACACCAACGGCGCGGTTCGCGATGGCGCCGGTCCCGTCGACATGTTCGTCAGCCGGGGCCGCCGCTGGAGCGCGGCGACCGCCTATATCAAGCCGTTCCGCTCGCGTTCGAACCTGGAAGTGCGTCTGGGCGCGCAAGTGCTCAAGATATTGGTCGAAAATGGCCGCGCCGTCGGCGTTCGCATCCGGGAAAAAGGGCAGGAGCTTGACCTCCGCGCGGGCGGCGAGGTGATCCTCTGCGGCGGCGGCATCAATTCGCCCCAGCTTCTGATGCTGTCCGGCATCGGTGACGCCTCGGCCCTGTCGCAGGTCGGCGTAGACCCGGTCCATAATCTGCCCGGCGTTGGTCAGAATCTTCAGGACCATCTGTCCACCTATGTGAAGCAGGCGGTGACGCAGCCGGTATCCCATTATCAATATGTCAGCCCGCTGAAGGGCGCGCTGGCCTTTGCGCAATATCTGGCTTTCCGCACGGGGCCGCTCGCCAGCACGGGCATGGAAGCGGTCGCCTATGTGCGATCGCAACCGGGCATCGCTGAACCGGACATAAAGCTCTCGCTCGTGCTGGCGCTGATGAATGACACGCTGACAGGCTTGATGCCGCGTCACGGCTTCATGGCGCATGTCTGCGTCGTCCGCCCCCACAGCCGTGGGCATGTGACGCTGGCTTCGCCCGACCCGCATGCCGCGCCGGTCGTGGATCACCGCTACCTTAGCGACACCCGTGACATGGTCGATTTCCGCAACGGCATCCGTGTGTGCCGCCAGATTTTCGGACAGGCCGCCTTCGATCCCTATCGTGGCGATGAATTGTCGCCGGGCGCGTCTGTTCAGACTGACAGCCAGATCGACGCCTTCATCCGTGCCAACGCAAGTGCGGATTATCACACGGCCGGTACGTGCAAGATGGGATCGGACGATGACAGCGTCGTCGATGCCAGCCTGCGGGTCAGGGGCATTGGCGGGCTACGGGTGGCCGATACGTCGGTGATGCCGACTCTCGTCGGCGGGAATACGAACATGCCCGCCATCATGATCGGCGAAAAGGCGGCGGACCTGATCAAGGGCCGCAGCCATGCGTGACAAGTGTAAAAGACATAGGACGCGGCGCGAACCGCGAGCGACTGGAGAGCTATAATGCCGGTATGGGATGAGGTTTTCGACGTGGTGGTCATGGGCTCCGGCGCGGCGGGCGTTTCCGCCGCGATCGCGGCTCAGCATCGCGGCTGCAAGACGCTGGTGCTGGAACGCAGCGACAAGCTGGGCGGGACGAGCGCCGTGTCAGGCGGCGTGCCGTGGATCCCCAACAATCACCACATGCACGAGGTAGGGACGACCGACTCGCGCGAACAGGCGCTCACCTATCTTCGCAGCCTTTCGCTCGGCAAAATGGATATCGAACTCGCCGAAACCTATGTCGATGAAGCGCCAGGCGTGCTGCGTTATCTGGAGCAAGAGACCCAGCTGGCGTTCCGGGCGCTCAAGACGCCTGATTATCACCCCGAACATCCCGGCGGCACCTTCGGCCGCTCCGTCAGCCCCGGCCTGTTTCCCGCGGGCGAGTTGGGGGAACTGCGCGCGCACCTGCGTTCGGCCCCCTGCTTCCCGCTGCCTGTTGCGATGACCGACATCGATGACGGGACCAATATGCTGGACCCCGAGATCATCGGCGATCGCCTAGCCAAAGGCATGGTGGGCACCGGCATGGCGCTGATGGCGGGCCTCATCAAGGGCGCGGTGGACAAGGGTGTGGAGTTTCGCCGCAATGCCCGTGGCCGCCGCCTGGTGATCGACGATGGCGCCATTGTGGGCATTGAGGTCGAACAGGATGGCCGCATGGTCCGCATCGGCGCCCGTCGCGCCGTCATTCTGGCAAGCGGCGGCTTTGAATGGAACAAGGACATGGCGACCGACCTGATGGGCGCTCCCATCGAAGGTCCGCTCAGCCCGCCTTTCAACGAGGGCGACGGTCTGATCATGGCGGCCGAGGCGCAAGCCAGTATGGCGAACGCCCATGAAGCCTGGTGGATGCCGATGATCCGCATCCCCGGCGACGAATATGAAGGGCAGCAACTCAACCGCATGGTGGTCGGCGAAAGAGCCTCCCCCGGTTCGATCATGGTCAACCGCGCAGGCAAGCGCTTCGTCAACGAAGCCCACAATTATAATGACGTTGGCCGCTCCTTCCGCAACTTCGATCCCGTGGCATTCGACTATCCGAACCTGCCCGCCTGGATCATCCTCGGTTCGACCTTCCTCGACAAATATCCGTTCGGAACGCGCTATCCTGGCGATCCGATTCCGGCATGGCTCGAATCCGCGCCAACGCTGCGCGAACTGGCGGAGAAAATCGGCGTAAATCCCGATGGCCTTGAAGACACGGTCACGCGTTTCAACGCGAATGTCGAACGGGGTGAGGACCCCGACTTCCACCGTGGCCGGAGCAAATATGACCGTCATTATGGCGACCCGTCACGCGAAGGTGCGCTCCAGTCGCTAGGACCGATCCAGCAAGGCCCCTTCTACGCCTGCCGGGTCTATTCCGGCGTTCTCGGCACCAAGGGCGGGCCGAAGATCAACGCCAAGTCGGAAGTGGTGAACGTCAGGGGCGGCCGCATCCCCGGCCTTTACGCGGCAGGGAACGTCTCCGGCGGGTTCACCGGCATGGCATATCCCGGCGCCGGGGCCACGATCGGGCCGGGCCTGGTCTTCGGCCACATCGCCGGACGCGAGGCGGCGTCCAGCGTCAACAGGTTCTGAAAAGGAGGCGACATTGCCCGAAGTCGAACATACCACAAAGGTCACCGCCTCCCTGCCTCAGGTCTGGAATTTCGTCGAGGACATGGACAATTGGGCGCCGTTCCTCACAGGGTATCAGCGCCACGAGAAGATCAACCGCGATGAATCCATCTGGGTTGTGAAGGGCGAACTGGGCGGCCTGACCCGCAGCGCGGAGTTCAAGGTTCAGGTCACGGAATGGAACGAGCCTAGCCGCGTGACCTTCGTGATGCAGGGTTTGCAGGAACCTGTCACCGGCTCGGGCGAGTTTCTGGCGATCGACCTGGGCGGAGGCATGGCGAATGCCGCGCCACCCGCCGCCGTCCCCGCACATTCTTCTTCCGGCGGCTGGCTGAGCAGATTGTGGGAACGCTTGTCCCGCTGGTTGCTGCGGCGCGTCACCAACAGCGTCGATGTGCAAGCGGCAGCGCCTGTGGCAGATGCGGGCGATCCGAACACGCAGATCACTTTCCGGCTGAACGTTCAGGCGGGCGGAGCCACCGGCCCGGTCCTCAACCTGCTGCTGGGACCGATGCTGAAGCCGGTTGCTGAAGATCTGGCGATGAAGATCGCCCAGGCGGTGGACAAGCCGTCACAAGGATAAATCTTGCGCGGGGTCTGCCGTGAAGGCGCGGACTCCGCGAAGGAAGGATACTCCGCTATTGACGGACAAATGTCCGTTATGCATGATCGTCCGGAACCTGGCCGCCTCTTGCCTACTGCGCGTAAAGCGGGCCGTTGGATGTAGCTGGACGATTGGAAACAGGATCAGCGCGCCGAGGTGCGCCTGGATTGAATCGACAGGAGATGGAAATGACGGAAAATCTGGTCGCCGAGGCGGGAGCCGGACGTTCTTCGAAACTTCAGGGCTGGCGCTATTTCGACCGCGACTTCGCGGGGCGGGAGTGGGATGCGGTCTGGACCAAGAGTTGGCTTGTGGTGTGCCGCGAAGACCAGATTCCTGAGCCGGGCGACTTCCTGGTGGAGGAGGTTGGCACGGAATCCATTCTGGTGGTGCGTCAGGAAGATGGCGGCATCAAGGCCTTCTACAATGTATGCCAGCATCGCGGGAACAAGCTGGTGTCCGTGGCGGAAGGGTCCATGCCGTCTTTCACATGCGCCTATCACAGCTGGAAATGGTCGCTGGAAGGCGAGTGCATCGGCGCGCAGGACCCGGAGGACTTCTCCGCAGGCTCCCCATGCGGACGCAAGCGGCTCGCCGAGATCAACAGCGAGACCTTCGCCAGCTTCGTCTGGGTGAACATGGACGCCAACCCGATGCCTCTCAAGGAGTATCTGGGCGAACTGTACGAGCCGTTGGCGCGCTATCCCTTCGAGCAGATGCACTGCACCCAGGCCATATCGGTGCGGATGCCCTGCAACTGGAAGATCATTTCGGACAATTTCCGCGAAACATATCACATCCCCACCGCGCATCCGGAGGGGCTGTATGTGAACGAGCCCTATTATGTGACGGCGGTCATCGAAACGCTGAAAAACGGACATGCGCGCCTTGTGACGCCGGGCAGCCAGCCTTCGCGCTATCTGCCCGATGGCAAGCTGGCGATCGACGAGTATCTGATCCAGGACCTCAAGACCTGGGAATTGCAGCCGGAAGATTTCAAGGACAAACCGCTGGCGATCCGGGAAGCGATCATCGCGCAAAAGCGGAAGCTGGGCGTCGAACGCGGCCATAGCCATTATGACCGGATGGAAGACGCGCAGCTGACCGATACCTTCCTCTATTCGATCTTCCCCAATCTGACGCTGACCTGTTTTTCGGACGGCATGCTGTTCCTGCGCGCCTGGCCGCATCCGACCGACCCGGAAAAATGCACCTTCGACACCTGGTTCTATGCGACGGGTTCAGAGGATTTCTTCACCAAGATGCTGACCTCGGCGGGGGGCGTGGCTGACACCGCGCGTGCGCCTGTTGAACGTGAATGGCGCAACTTCGGCGAAGGGAGCCTTGGTATCACGCTCGATGGCGACGCGGGTATCATGGAGGCGCAGCAGCGCGGCATGCATTCGCGCGGCTGGAATGGCGCGGAACTGGCCGGTCAGGAAAAGCGGATTTCCCACTATCACGACCGTATCGATCAACTGATCGCTGAAAATGGGATGTCCATCGCCGCTGAATGACGAACGGCGCTGCGGGCGTACGCGTCCGCAGCGCCTTTGGTGTAACGGATGTCGTCCGGTAGCTGGCGAAACGCAAGACGTGCGCCCGCACCCACGGGCGGCGCTCTAAAGATAAGGAGAGGCTCAATGTTCCTGGACCCTGTTTCAGGCCAACTCAAGAAGGTGCGGCAGATCGCATTCGTCGTGCCGGACGCGATCGAATGGGCGCGTCGGCACATGGCCCGATTCGGCTCTGGCCCCTTCTTTGTGCTCGCGCACCTTCCCCATGACCTGCAAACCTATCGCGGCAAGGAAATCGACCTCGATACGACAGGTGTCGTCGGCCAGTGGGGCGACGTGATGGTCGAACTGGTGGAACAGCATTGTGACACGCCATCGGCCTATAGCGAGCTTTATCCGACAGGTGGTCCCGGCCTGCACCATATGACGGTGTTCGTCGATGACATTCACGCGGCGATCAAGGATTATGAAAGCAAGGGCTTTGATAACATTCTCTATTCCGTCGTATCACCGCTCGGCGACTCCAAACCCAGCCCTTATGCGATGATGGACACGCGTAAGGAGTTCGGCATGCTGACCGAATTCTATGAAGAGGCTGTTGTCAGCGACTTTTACAAGATGGTGCGGGATGCCGCCGAAGGCTGGGACGGGTCCGATCCCATCCGCTACATATACGGCCAACCCTGAAGGGGATATTCTCGACATGGAAAAGCGTAATCTCGGGAAATCCGACCTTAAAGTCTCTATTGCTGGTCTTGGCTGCAATAATTTCGGCTGGTTCCTCGACAAGGAAAAATCCCTCGAAGTAATCTTGGCTGCGCTGGACGCCGGGATCAACTTCTTCGACACCGCCAACAACTATGGTTTTCCTCCCGGAGAATCGGAACGCATCCTCGGCGAAGCTTTTCGCGGCCGTCGGGATTCCGTGATTATCGCCACGAAAGTGGGCGATAAGGTTGGCGACAGCGACGATAATCAGGGCGCTGCCCCTGCTTATGTCCGGCGGGCTCTGGAAGAAAGCCTGGCCAATTTGGGCACCGATTATGTTGATCTCTATCAGTTACATTATCCTGACGCGAACGTCCCGATCGGCGAAACGCTGGCCGCATTCGACCAGCTGATCCAGGAAGGTAAGGTGCGCTATGTCGGCTGTGCGAACCACAGCGCCACCCAACTGGCTGAAGCACTGGACGCAGCCGGAGCCACCCATCGTGCGGCTTTCATATCATGCCAATCCGAATATAGCCTGCTGGCACGCGATGTCGAAAGTGAACTTGCGCCCTTGATGGTCGCCAATGGCGTCGGGTTTCTGCCTTACTTCCCCCTCGCCAACGGGTTGCTGACGGGCAAATATCTGGGTGGCGACGACAGTTCGGGCCGTCTGGAAACCCTCAAGCAGATACCCTTCTTCGACAAGTTCCTGACGCCGGAACGGTTTGAGAAGGTCGGCCGTCTCGGGGAGATTTCCCGTAAATCGAGCATCCCGATGGTGAAGCTGGCCCTCGGCTGGCTCGCCGCAAAGCCCTTCGTCTCATCCGTGATTGCCGGGGCGACCAAGCCTGAACAGGTTTACGCCAATGCGCAGGCCTGCATGACAGTTTTGCCGCAAGACATAATGGTGGAGCTGGATCAGCTGTAATTAGCGACGGTCCCCCGTCACTGCGGCTGATAAGAAAAACGGCGGGAAGCTCTAAGCCTCCCGCCGATTCATTTTCGGCTTTGCGTCAATGCGCTGGTGAATAGGGCGCTGCATCAGCGAAGATCAGCGTTTCCTTCGCGCCGCTGCGGCAGATCTCCTGATAGATTTTGCCACCTTCAGGCGCGCTCGCCATGGCCTGGATACCGGCATCGAAAGCATTCATGTCCGGCAATTTCCAAAGATGGATGACGGTATTCGCCCGCCCGATCTTGGTGACGAGCCCCGCGATCATCTCCCAACCCGCGCCTTCGGCGATGCGCTTCATCTCCGGAACTATGTTCAAAAAGACGGGAAGCGTCTCATAATCGAGTTCCAACGTTGCCTGAAGATAAACGCTCATCTGATATCCACTCCTTGCGATCGCGGTCGGAGCCTGGCTCTCACCGCATAATCTTACGATAAATGACGAACGTCTGATATTCAAGCGACGACATGATGCATCAGGGATCGGCCGATCGCCTGACAGGGATAGCCCCATAACCGGGCGCGAGAAGAAAAAATAAGCGTCATATGTCAGATAAAAATGCTCATAAGCGCTTGTCGCGGCCCCTTCGCTGTTGACCCTCCTGCGAAAAGCAGTTAGCTAGCACACTTGTGTAGCGACAAGTCGATTCAGAAAGAGTCGCGGCCACATCGGATCAAAAATCAGCGTTGAATGGGGAGGGCATATGCGAGGCCTGGCATTTTCGTCGGCGATAGCGATCGCAACTGCGTTGGGCGGCTTTCACGCGGCATTGGCCGCCGAGCCGCAGCAAGCGCCGGACGCGACCGCAGCCAATCAGCCGCAGCAATCCGAAGGACTTTCGGACATCATCGTGACCGCGCAGAAGCGTGCCGAGCCACTTCAAAGTGTGCCTGTCTCCGTTTCCGCATTCAGCAATGACACGCTTCAAAAGGCCCGCGTCGATGGCCTGACCGGCCTTCGCGGCCTCGTGCCGGGCATGACCGTCACACGTTCAGGTGCAGCCGTCGATGTGCCGCAGATCAGCTTGCGCGGCATTTCCATTCAGGACGTCCTGCCCAGCGTGGAGCCGGGCATCGGCATCACCCTGGACGGCATTCCCATCGCATTTCAGCGCGGCGCTTTGATCGACGCGTTCGATGTGCAGCGCGTGGAGGTGTTGCGCGGTCCTCAAGGCGTTCTGAACGGGAAGAACACGACGGGCGGATCGATCAACGTCGTGCGCCTTCGTCCAGACCCATCCGCCGACACGACCGGAAAGGTTCGCTTCACCATCGGCAGCTTTGGCCAGAACGACTATGAAGGCTATATCATGGCGCCAGTCGTCAAGGATATACTGGCCGTCAAGGCAACCATCGCTGTACGCAAGGACAATGGTCAGTTCCGCAACATCGTGGACGGCGGCCGCGAAGGGGATCGCGACGTCCGGCAATATTCGCTGGCCGCAGTCGCGACGCCCACGGACAGGCTCAACATCTATGTCGCTTTCGACCGGCTGGAAAATGACAGCGCCATCCCACCCTATGTGGCCACGCCTGTCCCCGATCTTATTGCCTATCCCATCCCCGGCTATTTCGGCGGCCTGAACTCCACTTGTCTCAATCCCGCGACGCAGATCATCTGCCGTCCCTTGAGCGATCTGGACCAGGGCAAGAATGAAGTCGAAACCACTCAGCTGCCAGCGTCCCTGCGTCTCACCGCAGCCACTGGTGAAATTTCCTATGACCTGACCGATGAAGTGAAGTTCACGTCCCTAACCGGATATCGCGAATTCCACGAACGGCAGACCAGCGACTTCGACGCGACGCGCTTCGCCCTGTTCCGCGACAAGGCATCGGTCGATGCGAAGCAGTTTTCGCAGGAAGCGCGTTTCGCGACATCTTTCTCAGGCCCCTTCAACATCGTGGCCGGTGCATTCTATATGAATTACCGGTACACCGAAAAGCAGAACCCGTCGCTGGACGCGGCTGTGCTGCCGGACATGGATGCAAATGGAGATGTCATTCTGACCAACGGCTTGCCGACTTTTTCGACACCGCCGGGCGTAGCGTTCCTCAATTCTTTGAACCGCTATCGCACGTTCCAGACCAACAAGACTTTCGCCCTGTTCTTTCAGGCCGACTACGACATCACAGATAAGTTGCGCCTGACCGTCGGCGGCCGTCAGACCTGGGACAAGAAGACGACGGATTACAGCCTCTGGGCGCCAATAGTTTCGGACACTCGTGACAACGACGCGATCGGTCCACTTGTTGGCCAGGTCACAGGCCGCGCGAAGTTCAAGAAGTTCACGCCGAAGGTCAATCTGCAATATAAGTTCACGCCCGACATTCTTGCCTATGCGCAATATAGCAAGGGCTACAACACTGGCGGGTTCAACGGACGCCCCGGCAATCTGGTCACCGCCGTTCAGGCCTATGAGCCGGAGACGATGCAGGCCTATGAAATCGGCCTCAAGACCGAACTCTTCAACAAGCGCGTTCGCCTGAACCTGTCGGCTTTCCACAATACTCTGGATGACAAGCAGGAAAATGTCCTCCAGGTCGTGGGTACGACCAATGTCGCCACCACTCTCAACGTGGCCAAGGCGCAGTATAAGGGCTTTGAAGCAGAGCTGGCCCTCGCACCGATGCGCGGTTGGACGATCACCGGGTCGGTCGGTTATCTGGACGCCAAATATAAGGATTTCTTCGGAGATCTGGGCCAAGGTCCGGCGGATCTGAGCGGCCTAAAACTGCGGCGCGTTCCCAAATGGACCGCAGGCGCCATATCGGACTACAGCTTCTCGGCGGGTCCGGGCACTGTGGGGCTCAATGCGGCGATCTTCCACACCAGTCGCTATGAAACCGACGTGCTGAACGATCCTCGCGGCTCGATCCCGCCCGTCACGAAAATCGATCTTGGCGTTCGGTATGAGCTGCCCGTCGCGGGCAACACGACCGTCGAATTGGCCGGCTTTGTGAAGAACGTCACCAACAACACGACATATGATGGATATACCTCCGGTGACGCGGTAGGCACTTTCATCGAATTCGCCAATCCGTCGCCTGGCCGCCAGTGGGGCGCATCGCTGACGGCGCGTTTTTGATCGAGCCTCGGCTCTGAGCGGCAGGCGGGGCCAGACCCTCCCTGCAATGCTCAGAGCCGAAGAACGACAAGCTGCCGCCAATTGAAACGTAGGAGTTGTTCAGATGAGGCTTGAAGGAAAGGTGGCGCTGGTCGCCGGGGCGGCAGGAACCGCCAATATGGGCCAGAAAATTGCGGAGCGGTTGGCGCAGGAAGGTTGCAAGGTCGTCGTGACAGGGCGGCATGAAGAGCCGCTGCGCGCCATCGCGGAGCAGATCGGCGGCAGCTACATATTGATGGACATCACCAGCAAGGCCGATGTCGATGCCGCCGCTGACTTTGCCGTCAAAACCTATGGCAAGCTGGACGTTGCGGTGAACGCGACTGGCTGGGGGCTGATGAAGCCGACCCATGAAACGACGGAGGCTGATCTCGACAAGATCATGGACATTCAGTTCAAAGGCCCCTTCTTCTTCATCCAGGCGATGTTGCGGGTAATGGGGCAGGGCGGATCGATCATTCAGATTTCCTCCGCCACGGCGACCATCATGCTCGAAAATCACGCCGCCTACATGGGCACCAAGGCCGGAATCGATCATGTGATCCGCACCGTCGCCAACGAATATGGCGCGCGCGGCATCCGGGCGAACTCCATTTCGCCGGGCCTCACCGAAACGCCGATGGCTGGCGACAGCTTCAGCGTGAAGGAACTGATCGACGCCTTTGCAAAGGAATATCCGCTAGGTCGCCTTGGCACGCGCGAAGATATTGCGGCTGCGGTCGTGTGGCTCGCATCCGACGAATGTTTCATGACTGGCCAGAATCTTCAGGTGAATGGCGGGCTCACTCTCCGTCGCAACCCGATCCTGTCCGAACTGGGCGAGGTGGCCGCGCGTGCCACGGCGCATCTGAGCAGCTGACAACGACACAGCGGAGCGGGCGGGAGCATTGCTTCCGTCCGCAAACGGCCCAGGGAATGAAGAAAGGGAGGGTAGCACTGGCTACCCTCCCTATTTTGCTGCTGGCGGCATTTCGATTTCCAGCGCGTCGCGTGCTGTGTGGCCGTATATCAACCAGCCGCATCCCGGCTCGGAATTCGCGCCATCTGATATTGAATCTGCGGAGGCGGTGCGGAGTGGGCACCGCCTGAACAACCCGTTTGCTACATGCGGTAGCCGCCCCGACCTGTCAGCTTGTCGGGGCGCCTTCGCCTCGCCTTAAAGGTCGGTGAATTGCATCCGGCGGATCGGATCGGTTCCATCAAATCCTTCCGCGGACTTCTTCATATGGTCGTAGAAGGGGCGGGTGCCCTCTTCTTCATAAAGTTCAGTCATCACGCCAAGTTGTTTCGACGTATCCATGATGGCGTAGCGGCCCATACGATTAGGGAAGGTTTCGCCATAAAGGGCAGCTTCGCAGCCTTCAGCTTCATATTGAGCCATCCGCTTGTCCAGATCATCGACGAACATGGCGAAATGGTGGATCCGCGACTCGCCCTTCTTCACAAGATCTCGATAGGCGGACGGTTCGTCATCATGCTGCTGCACGAATTCGGCGGTGATATTGCCCCACTGACCATAGACGGAGGTGACGTCGATGGTGCTTTCCTTGCCGCGATAGCGATGCACGTGAAGCGGATAATGTTCGACTGCCCAGAACGGACCCGATCCATAGCGGCGGGAATGGGCGCGGGCCGCTTCGATGGCGTCTGGCACCACAAAAGCGATCTGCGTGATCGCGAGGGCGGGCGTGAAGATAAAATCACTCATGGCGTTGCTTCCTTCAAAGACAATTGTCAGATGATTGATTCGATGGTGAGGGTAATCGCGCGAGGGATCCGATCTTCGCCGACGGCATCGGGCCATGTCGGTCGCCGGTGGCCAAGGACATGCCGCAGGTCCGAAAACCTGCGTATTTTCCGGGTCCTTGAACCGGGAGGCTCTCCGCTATGCCGCGTTTTTGGTGACCTTTTGATGATCATTCATCCTCTACCCGGAGCGGCTCATGCCCTGCTCCTCCGTCGCTGATTTCTCGACAAACGACAAATGTCTGCTAACGAATATGCCTCCATTCGTCAAATTGATAAATGATGGTATCGACCGAATGGAGCGGGGCGGAGGCGCTCTTTGGACGGCCGGGCAGCGCATTGGCCATTGACTAAATGAACGACAACCGTCAGGTAATATACCAACACCTTTGGCGCTGACGGGCGTTCGCTGGCGGATTGGGTGCTTGCAACGCGGACTTATGGAGAGGAAATAATGACCTATAATTTGACGGTGCGGCGCGAAGGTGCTGTGTTCATCATCGGCGGAACCGGCGGCGCGGGGTCGGCGATCGTGCGCGCCTTTGCAAAGACGGGCGCCAATATCGCCTTTACCTACAACAGCAATGAAACCAAGGCGAATGCGTTGGTGAATGAACTGGAAAGCGAAGGTGTAACGGCATCGGCCAGCAAGCTGGACATAACCGACTTGCAGGCTGTCGAACAATGCATCAGCGGCGTGGTGAAGCGTTTCGGCCATATCCACACGGTCATCTATGCGTCCGGGCCGATGTGGGACAACACCCTGCAACTGGCCGACGTGAAGCCCAGCTTCATGGAGTTTCTCGTCAAAACCGAACTGTTCGGTTTCTTCAACGTCATCAGCGCCACCAAGGAACAGATGCGCGCCAATAAGGGCGTCATCACTGTTTGCACCAGCTTCGGCAACGCCCGCCGTTTCGACCGCGACGGTCAGTCGGCGGTGCCGAAGGCGGGTCTGGAAAGCATGGCGCTCTATCTGGCGGCGGAAGAGGCTGTCTACGGCGTGCGCGCGAATGTCGTCCGCCTGGGCTGGTTCAACTTCGGCATGGGCGCGATCGACAAGACGGAGGCTTCGCTCGATGATCCGGGTCGTGCCATGACCGGCGGCGACGCTGGGGCCGAAGCGCTGGAATGGATGACCAGCCGCATTCGCCTGGGCAATCGGCCGGGCCGTGGCGAAGAGCTTGCCAGCATGGTGCTCTACCTTTCGTCTGAACAGGCGTCCTATGTCACCGGCCAGATCACCTGCGTCGACGGCGGCATTTCGCTTTGAACCTTTGGGCAGGCGCCGGTCTTCATGGCGACGCCTGCTCCATGACGGCCCGCTGCGCGAACCTGTACGGGCCGCATTGATAATTGACATATGTCAGGTAATATGTATCACTGGCGCAGCCCGCGAAGGCTGGATCGGGCTATCCCCGCATGGCGAGGCGCATCAGCTGCGGCGATCGTTGCCCGGCTGATTGAGGCAGAGAGAGGATCGATGGTAAATATTTCCGTCCTGGCCGGACAGGTGGCTGGTGAACATCGCGTAGCCATGACGCCTTCGATCGTTGCGCGATATGCAAAGCTTGGCCTGTCGACGCTGGTTGAAAGCGGTGCAGGTCTTGCTGCGGGCTTCTCCGATGACGCCTATGCCGCGCAAGGTGCCCTGATCGTGGATCGCAAGGAAGCGCTTGGACAGGCGGATGTCGTGGTCACGGTGCGTCCCCCGGCTGCCGCCGAACTGCTCGGGGTTCGTCCGGGAACGAAGCTGGTCGGTGGCCTGGCGCCCTTTGCCGATCCGGGCAGGATGGCGGCCTATGCCGATCTGGGGGTGGAAGCGATGGCGCTTGAACTGCTCCCGCGCACGACCCGCGCGCAGGCGATGGATATATTGTCCAGCCAGGCCAATCTCGCTGGCTATCATGCAGTCGCGCGGGCCACGACCGAACTCAATCGCTGCCTGCCGATGATGACCACGGCCGCAGGCTCAATCGCGGCGGCCAAGGCGTTTGTCATGGGTGTGGGCGTCGCGGGTCTTCAGGCGATCGCAACCGCCCGGCGACTGGGCGCGGTCGTCTCCGCCACCGATGTGCGGCCCGAAACGCGCGAACAGATCATGTCGCTGGGCGCCAAGCCCATATTCGAAGAGATTCAGGACGGCGACCAGCTGACCGCAGCGGTGGGCGGCTATGCCGGGGAAATGAGCGAAGCCTATCGGCAGCGCCAGGCGGCCTTGGTCAGCGAACATATCGCCGGGCAGGACATGGTCGTCACGACCGCCCTCATTCCCGGACGGCCCGCCCCGCGCCTCATCAGCGACGCGCAGATCGCTAGCATGAAACCGGGCAGTGTGATCGTCGATCTGGCCGCCGAAAGCGGCGGCAATGTCGAAGGTGTCGTCGCCGGAGAAATGGTGTTGCGTCATGGTGTCAAGCTCATCGGGCTTGTCGATGGGGCGGCGAGGGTCGCCGTGGACGCATCGAACCTGTTCGCGCGCAACTGCTATAATTTCATCGAAGCCTATTGGGACAAGGCGGAAAAGAGGTTGGCGATGCCCGCCGATGACGCGCTGATCGAAGCGGTAACGCTGACCCGCCATGGCGAGATCGTCCACCCGCGCTTCGTGCAGGCAGCGGCGGCCTGAACACAGGGGATAAATCAGTGAACGCTTTCAATGCAGATTATCTGTTCGTCTTCATATTGGCGGCTTTTTTGGGTTTTCAGCTGATCAAGAAGGTGTCGCCGCTTTTGCACTCGCCTTTGATGTCGCTGACCAATGCGATCGCGGCGGTTGTGATTGTGGGGGCGATCACGATCACGGGTGAGGCGGGGGCGACGCCTCTGGCCAAGACCCTGGGCTTCATCGCGGTGTTCTGCGCGACGGTGAACCTTGTGAGCGGTTTCATGATTACCGATCGCATGCTCAAGATGTTCAAGCCGCGGGGGAAGTAACAGATGGACGCCTTCGTACCCTTCGCGGCGATTGTCGCGTCTGCTTTGTTCATCCTGTCGCTGATGTGGATGAGCCATCCCTCGACCGCCCGTCGCGGCGTGCGCGCGGGCGAGATCGGGATGGTGATCGCCATCATCGGCGCGCTGGTCCAGCATGAGGTGGTCGACTATAACCTGATCATCATCGCGATGATCGCGGGCGCGGCGGCGGGCATCCCGATGGCGCTGCTGATGCCGATGACGGCGATCCCGCAGCGAACCGCCATCTCCCACGCCTTTGGCGCGCTGGCCGTCGGCCTGATCGGCGCGGCGGAATATTACAAGCACGCCCATGCGGAATATGCGGGCGGCTTCATTCTGTGGGCGCTGATGTTCGAGATGCTGCTGGGTTTCCTGACCTGCACGGCATCGGTCGTCGCCTTTGCCAAGCTTCAGGAACTGCTGGGCAGCCGTCCGGTGTCCTTCCCCGGCCAGCGCATCGTCAATGGCGCGGTGGCGCTGGCGACGGTGGCGATCGGCGTGACGCTGGCGCTTGACCCGACGCAGACCTGGCTGTTCCCGGCCTTCGCGGGCCTGGCGCTGCTGTTCGGCATATTGCTGGTGATCCCGATCGGCGGCGCGGACATGCCGACCGTCATCGCGCTTCTGAACAGCTATGCGGGTCTTGCCGCAAGCGCGATGGGCTTTGCGCTCGGCAACAAGCTGCTGATCGTCGCGGGGGCGCTCGATGGCGCTTCGGGCTTCATCCTGGCGCTGGTGATGTGCAAGGCGATGAACCGCAGCTTTGCCAATGTGATGTTCGGCGGCTTCGGCAAGGTGGTCGCGGGCGTGGCGGGCGGCAAGGACGACCGGGTGGTGCGCTCCGCCTCTGCCGAGGAAGCCGCGATGCAGCTGGAGAATGCGAGCAGCGTGGTCATCATCCCGGGCTATGGCATGGCGGTCGCGCAGGCGCAGCACAAGGTCAGCGAACTCTATCAAGCGCTCACGAAGAAGGGCGTGGACGTCAAGTTCGCGATCCACCCTGTGGCGGGCCGCATGCCCGGTCACATGAACGTGCTGCTGGCAGAAGCGAACGTCCCCTATGAGCAGCTGGTCGACCTGGATGACATCAACCCCGAACTGCCGCAGGCGGACGTGGCGGTGATCATCGGCGCGAACGACACGGTGAACCCGTCGGCACGCGACGATCCGCAAAGCGCGATCGCGGGCATGCCGATCATCGAGGCGGACCGCGCCAAGTCTGTGTTCGTGATCAAGCGCAGCATGAACGCGGGCTTTGCCGGGATCGACAACCCGATCTATTATAACAGCAACACCCAGATGCTGTTCGGCGACGCCAAGGACATGGTCGGCTCCATCGCCAAGGAACTGGCAGGAGGTGGCTCGGGCTTGCACTGATCGCCATCTACTCTCCCTCAACTACCTCATCGACCAAAGTGCCAATAATGACACTTTACCCTCGGGCAAAGTGTCATTCGCGACAAAAGCGACCAATTCCCAACGCAAGGGATTCACATTGGCCTCCACCTGTGCTTGATTCATCCCCGTTATGTTTCACGGTTCGATCAGGCCTCCTTCTTCCTCCAGTGGCGATTTGTCCGCGCTGCTGGACCGGCTTGCGCATGTCAGCACGCGGCCACGCTACGCCTTCATGCTGCTGACCCTGATTGCCGAAGCGGCGCGCCCGGACGGCAGCGCCGGGCCATTGGTGGCGAAAGAGGGCGGCTTGCAGCCCCTGCGCGACTGGCTGTGCGACGCGCTGACCCCCATGGGCGGCCGCGATCCCCGCCGCATGGCGCTGGCCGGGCGCGTGCGCGCCGAACTTGCCGTACAGGGGCGCCTTCCCGCCGATTCCGATGCGGCTAATCTCGCGGTCGAAGAGGAGGTGAAGCTTCGGGTCCGCGCTTCGGGCAAGACCAACCTTAGCCGCGCCGTATCGGAAATGGTCGCGGCGGGTTTGCTGCGCCGTCATTATCAGGGCTACCGCGTCGATCACCATAATCGCGGCGCACAGCGGCAGGCCGTTTATACGCTCACCGGCCTCGCTCGTATCCTGATAGCATCCGCCGCCATGCCGCCCATGCAGCCGCCGCTTTCCCCGCCAATATCCACGCCAGTGCGCCCGCGGCAGGGTGAGCTTGGTCTCTGACCGCCCCAACCGCATCGCCGACGGAACAGGCCCATGGCATGCGTCGATATTCTGCCGATCTCACCGAATTCTACGCTTCTTTGTCAGTCCCCCAATGACGCGCATGTGCTGACGCGGGTATTAATCCATCGCCCGCGACGCCATCGGGCGCATGCCAAGCCCCATCGGCAGGCTTAAGACGAACCGGTTCAGGTTGACCACCACATGTGGACCCTTTCGCCTCCAACATCGTTTCCCATCCGTTCATATTAACCTTTGCAGGCAAAATCGATGCTTCACCCCTGTGAGAAGGCGGGCGCTGTTGGAGGTCAGTGAAATGGGACAGGCATTCCCAATGAAGAATTTGCCCCTATCCATGACAATTGGGGGCGGCTTGCGGTCCATTGACGCGCCCCGGTTCGGAAAGCCGTTTGCGATGGAGCCTTTGATCGGCAAACGCGGCGTCATCAATCCGGTCGTCCAGTCATGACCGTCATCACCCGCCTGTCCGCTCCCGCGCGCCCCGCCATCCGCAGGCTCTCCGCGCTTGCCCCTCTTGATCAGGATGCGGAGGCGGCGCTGGCCGATGCCGCCCTGCGCAGCCGCATATTGAAGCCCGCCCGCGAACTGATCGCGGAGGGCGCGCCTGTTCCAAACCCGCTGCTGGTACTCAATGGCTGGGCCGCTCGAACGCGCTTCCTGCCCGACGGACGGCGGCAGATCATGAGCATAATCCTGCCCGGCGACCTCATCGGCAATTGCCATCACGACCGCCCCTTGTCGGTATCGACCGTCGTAGCGCTCAGCCAACTCACGGTCTGTGCCGCGCCGTCCATCGGTTCCCCGGCGCTTCAGCAGGCCTACCGGATAAGCCACGCCCTGGACGAAGCTTATCTGCTTGCCCAGATCACGCGCCTCGGCCGCCTCAGCGCGGAGGAACGGCTCGCGGATCTCATGCTGGAATTGCGCGACCGTCTGGCGCTGTGCGGCCTGGTGAGTGAGGGCAGCTTTGCATGGCCGCTGACCCAGAACGCTCTTGCTGATGCCCTCGGCCTGACGTCCGTTCACGTCAACCGCACACTGCAACAGATGCGGCGGCGTGGCGATGTCATCCTGCGTTCGGGCCGTCTGCAACTGACCGATGCGGTCGAACTCGCCAAGCGGGTGGGCCATGTACCGGTACGCGTAACCGCTGCGGACGACTGACCTTCGACGGACGAAGAACGGGCCATTGCGCCAACCGCAACGGCCCGTCCATTATCTCGAAAAGGAAGGGGAGGTCAGCTCTTGGCTTCGACCCCGGCCTTTGCCGCCTTTGCGCGAGGCTTGCGTGCTGCCTTCGCCGCCTTCGGCTGTGCGCCGTCAGCCGCCTTTGCCGGAGCGGCGGCAGGCTTTGCTGCGGGCTTCGCCGCTGCCTTGGCGGGCTTTGCAGCCTTCGCGACCTTGCCTGCGGGCGTCTTGGCACTTGCAGCGGCACCGGCTGCCTTCGGCGCTGCCTTGGCGCCTGCATCCGCCTGCTGCGGTGCGGCTGCCTTCACGCCATTGGCGACTGCGGGCTTGCGGCCAAGGCCAAGGCGCGTGGCAACGGCGCGGCGCGCTTCGGAATAGCTGGGCGCAACCAGCGGATAGGATTTGGGCAGATTGTAGCGCTGGCGATATTCGTCCGGCGAAAGGCCATTCGTCGCCAAATGGCGCTTCAGCGTCTTGTACGGCTTGCCGTCGATCATGCTCAGGATGTGGTCGGGTGACGACAGGCTTTTGCGAACGGAAACGGCCGGTGTGTAAGTCGCCGCCTGCGCATCGGCAGAATCCGCCGCCGGATCTTCAGTCAAGGCAATCCGGGTTGTCCGGATAAGCTCGGGGAGCCCCTCGCTCGTAACCGAATTGTTGGAGACAAACGCACTCAAAAGCTGAACTGTGAGCGTCGTGATGTCGGGCTGCGATTCTTCAGACATTGGTACGCTTCTCCACACCGAAT
Organism: Sphingobium sp. TomTYG46; assembly: GCF_055396345.1. Taxonomy (NCBI): domain Bacteria; kingdom Pseudomonadati; phylum Pseudomonadota; class Alphaproteobacteria; order Sphingomonadales; family Sphingobiaceae; genus Sphingobium; species Sphingobium sp. TomTYG46. The sequence goes on along the minus strand of NZ_AP027325.1, from coordinate 384,130 downwards.
AACTGGAGCGACCTTCTGCGCGCTTTCAACTCAAATGTAAATCACCTTCACTCTTTTAGTGCGGCGATATCTTTCCCTATGATGGACGCTTCTGATGTTTCGCTGCTGTGGCGCTCTTACTAGAGCGCTGATCTTGTCCCATCTCATTATCGACATGGTTGATGAAGATGTTGATTGAACGCGGCTCTACCCACAATTTGGGCCGTAACCATCTTATATATTGTCGCCGGAGGAGGACCGCGAAATGCGCATCCAAAATATGCCGCCATCGCCGAAAGTAACCGGCCGTCGCATTGCGGACCAAAAAAAAGGGCCGGTCCAAAAGGACCGGCCTAATGAGTTTTTAGGAGAGGATGCCTGAAAGGCAGGGCGGCATTTGCCGCCGCGACCCTCTCCTGACAATTGTTTAGATCGGCATGTCGATTGCATGTCATGCAATCGTAACATTCGCGGCGCCCCGTTCCTTGCCGGAAGGGGCGCCCGGCCTTTTAGCCGTTCAGCTGATCCTTGACCGCCTTTGCGGGCGTGAAGGTCAGCTTCTTCGATGCTGCGATCTGGATGGTTGCGCCAGTCGACGGATTGCGGCCTTCACGTGCCGGCTGATCCTTGACCTTGAACTTCCCAAAGCCGCTCAGCGAAACTTCATCACCCTTGGCAGCGGCGCCAGCGATAGCGGCAAACACGCCGTCCACATATTTGCGGGCGTCGGCCTTGGTCAGGCCATGCTCGGCTGCAACTGCTTCGGCGAGTTCGGTATTGTTCATCGATCGTCTCCCTTTCGTGGACGACGGGTCTTAACCTGTCTCATCGCCCGCAACTAGGGGTGTTTTTGCCCGTTAACCGATATTTTCGTGCCGGATTCGACATTTTTTGGAGGTTGGTGAGGTCCATGCGCCTGTTCGTGCCGCGCGAATCTCTCTCCGCGCACCTTCATGCCTTACCATTGGGCGCAGACTCGGGCCGCTTACCCGCAGGCTTGATCGGCACGCTTCCGCCGCCACAGCCGTCCGCCCAGCGCCATGTCCTTCATTACCGCGCGCGCCGCATTATGTCCCGGCGCGCCCGTGACGCCGCCGCCCGGATGCGTACCCGCGCCGCACATATAAAGCCCCTCGGCAGGTCCGCGATAACCGGCATGGCCCAGCACCGGCCGTGCCGCCCACAATTGGTCTAGCGTCATCGCACCATGCATGATGTCGCCGCCCACCATCCCAAACTTCCGTTCAAGGTCCAGCGGCGACAATATGTCCCGCGCGATCACGGACGCCGCAAAGCCGGGCGCATAAGCGTCCACCGTCGCGATCACATCGTCCGCCGCTTGCCTCCGCGCTTCGTCCCAGCTTCGGCCATCGGGCAGCTGCGGCGCGAACTGCTGGCAGAACAGGCTCGCCACATGGCATCCCGGCGGCGCCAGGCTGTCATCGACGATCGACGGGATCAGCATCTCGACGATCGGGGCGGATGACCAGCCCCTTGTCTTCGCATCGGTAAAGGCGCGGTCCATATAGTCCATGTCCGGCGCGATGATGATCCCGGCCTGCAAATGCTCGCCCCGTCCCGGCAGGCAGGAAAAGTCGGGCAGCGCCGACAGCGCGACATTCATGCGGAAACTGCCCGACGCCGTCCTGAACCCGCGGATGCGCTTGCGGAAATCTGGTGGCAGGTCGGCCGGGTCCATCATCCGTTCGTACAGCAGCTTGGGACCGACATTGGCGATGACCGCTGCCGCCATGACCTCCTCCCCGCTTTCCAGCCTGACGCCGACGGCCCGGCTGCCGTCTACCAGCACCCGCTCGACCGGCGCCTCCAGGCTGATCTCCACGCCCATCGCTTGGACGACCTTCGCCATGATCTGTGTGATCGCGCCCATGCCGCCGACGCAATGACCCCATGCGCCCTTCTTGCCGTTCACCTGTCCCATGACATGGTGCAGAAGGACATAGGCGCTGCCCGGCGTATCGGGCGACGCATAGTTGCCGACCACCGCGTCAAAGGCAAAGGCCGCCTTCACCGCCTCGCTCTCGAACCATCCGTCCAGAAAGGCGCGCGCCGATTTCAGGAACAGGTCCAGCATGTCGCGCTGCGCGTCCAGCGACAATGCGCCGACGCGCCGCCCGTGCGACAATGCTGCCGTCAGCATCGACAGCCCATCGCCAACGTTGGGCGGGGTCTTCAGCATCATGTCGCGCAGCAGGTCCGCTATCGCCTCCAGCGCGTCCTGATAATGGGGCAGGGCGGCCGCATCCTTCGCGCTGAACTTTGCGAACTCCGCCTGCGTCTTTTCGATGCCGCCCCCGACTTTCAGATAGCGTCCGTCCGGCTGCGGCAGGAAATTGGCGACCGGCCGCTCGATCACGCGATAGCCATGGTCGGTGAGGGCCATGTCGGCGATGACCTTGGGATGCAGCAGGCTTACGGTGTAGCTCGCGACGGAATTGCGGAAACCGGGATGAAACTCCTCCGTCACCGCCGCGCCGCCTACGACGTGCCGCCGCTCGAATATGCGGACCCGGCAACCCGCGCGCGCCAGATAGAATGCGCACACCAGCCCATTATGCCCGCCCCCAATGATGACCGCGTCATATTTATACATGTGTACAACAACTCACGGGCTTTCGGAAAATCCCGTTCTATTCGCCATTTCCTTCACGACTTCCATAACGCCGCGCCAGTCCGGCACAAACCATCAACTGAATCTGGTGAAACAACATCAACGGCAACAATATCGGTCCCACCGCATTTGCCGGAAACAAAACTCCGGCAATCGGCACTCCCGTCGCCAAACTCTTCTTCGACCCACAAAATTGCAGAACGACCGCATCTTCCCGCGACAATCCCAGCAAGCGCCCAAGACCCCAGGTGAACAGCAGCACCACCACCAAAATCGCAATCGACAACAGCGCCAGCAACAACAGTTCTTCCCGCGACACCTTATGCCATAGGCCCTCGACCACCGCCGCGCTGAACGCGGAATAGACGATCAGCAGGATCGATCCCCGATCCACTCGCCCCAGCATCGCCTTGTGCCGCGACACAAAGCCGCCAATCCACGGCCGCGCCAGATGCCCCAGCAGGAAAGGCAGCAGCAACTGCAATACAATCCCCTCCACCGCCGACAGGGAGATGAGACCGCCAGCCCCCCCGACGCTCTTCTGCATCAGTAGCGCCACCAGCACCGGCGTCAGAACGATCCCCAGCAGGTTGGAAAAAGACGCACTCACCACCGCCGCCGCGACGTTGCCTCGCGCTATTGCCGTGAAGGCGATCGACGACTGAACCGTCGATGGCAACAGTGTCAGGAACAGCAGTCCCGCCCGCATCTGTCCGGGTATCACTTCCACCTGCTGCGTCGCGAGCCCGATCAGCGGAAACAGCGCGAATGTCGTTCCCAGCGTGGCCAGATGCAGCTTCCAAGCCATCGCCCCGCTCAAGATTGCTTCGCGCGATAGCTTCGCTCCGTGCAGGAAGAACAGCAGCACAATGCCAGCGTCCGCAAGGATGCCAACGATATGCGCACCCTCGCCCCGCGCGGGAAGGAAGGAGGCCAGTGCCACCATGGCGATCAGCAGTAGCAGGAAGGGGTCGGCGATTTCCCGGAGACGGCTCATGCCGCGGCTGTAGGCAGTCTGACGGAAAAAGGATAGACGCCCGACCGATCGACACATTAGTGGGCGCTTAGGAAATGGAGGCGGTCATGAGCAACGGGATCGAAATCATCGAGCAGGGCGGCGTCCTGGAAATCCACATCGATCGCCCCGATAAGAAGAATGCGCTCACCGCGGCCATGTACGACAGCATGACCGCCGCCCTTGCCTACGCGTCGGCGCGGAGCGAGATCGGCGCTGTCCTGATCGCTGGAAAGGGTGATGCCTTCTGCGCAGGCAATGACCTTAAGGACTTCACTCAAGGACCGCAGGGCGGCGCGGCTGCATTCGCATTCATTCGCACCATTGCGAGCTTCGACAAGCCGCTGATCGCTGCCGTCCAGGGCCTCGCGGTGGGCGTGGGCACGACGATGCTGTTCCATTGCGACCTTGTCTATGCGGCGCCTGACGCGCGTTTCGTCATGCCGTTCGTCAATCTGGGCATCGTTCCGGAAGCTGGCTCAAGCCTGCTCGCGCCCGCGACGCTGGGCCATGCCAAGGCGGCAGCGATGCTGTTGCTGGGCGAGCCTATGGACGCCCAAACCGCTGACCGGTCAGGTCTGGTGACAGCTGTCATACCCACCGAGGAACTGCTTGGTCACGCTCGAGCGAAGGCGGCCACCCTCATGCAGAAGCCGCCCAAGGCGCTGGCGGCCACCCGGCGGCTGCTAAAGGGCGATCCTGCCGCGCTGCTCGAGAGGATCGAAGAGGAGGCACGGCTGTTCGAACAGATGCTGGAATCCGAAGAGGCACAGGAAGCCTTCGCTGCCTTCTTTGAAAAGCGCCCCCCTATATTCCGTCGCGACTGAACTTGGCGTGAGCCGTCGCTCGACTGTCTGATAGTCATAAGTCTATCTAAATCGAAACCCTTGCTGGAAAACTCCAGGACGTTCAGCAATATTCTGTCCCTGTGCCGCACAAGACAAGTGTTCAGCGTGAAACGAGACCAAGGCAGATGAGCGACAAGGCCGTAACCACAGCTGAAACCGCGCCTTCAGGGGCGGGTCGTTTCGCCCTTTTGGAGCCATTGCGCCAGCGGACTTACCGCACAATCTGGATCGCCAGCCTGTTTTCGAACTTCGGGCAACTGATACAAGGTGTCGGCGCGGCCTGGCTTATGACGCGGCTGAGTTCATCGCCGCAGATGGTGGCGCTGGTCCAAACGGCCCTCATGCTGCCGTTGATGCTCGTCGCTCTGCCCGCCGGGGCGATCGCGGACATGTTCGACCGGCGCAAGGTGGCGCTGGCTGGCCTTGCCTTCGCATCACTGATGGCGATCTGCCTCACGCTGCTTGCCGGTGCGGAACTGCTATCCCCCTGGACCTTGCTGCTCTTCTGCTTCCTGATCGGCACGGGGGTCGCCTTATATGGCCCTGCCTGGCAGGCCTCGATCGGTGAGCAGGTGAGTGGCGAGCACCTGCCTGCCGCGATCGCCCTCGGCACGATCAGCTACAATGTGGCGCGCAGCTTCGGCCCCGCGATCGGCGGCATCATCGTTGCCTCATTAGGGGCGATGGCGGCCTTTGCAGCCAACGCTTTCTTCTATCTGCCGCTGATCCTCGCCTTCCTGATGTGGCAGCGGGAACATAAACCTTCGCGCTTGCCCCCTGAAAGGATCGATCGGGCGATCGTCTCCGGCGTGCGCTATGCGGTGCATTCGCCCCCAATCCGGGTCGTACTCATCCGCACACATGTCGTGGGTCTGGCAGGGGCATCAGTGTCCGCACTCACCCCATTGATTGCAAAGGACCTGCTGCACGGGTCGGCAAGCACTTACGGCATGTTATTGGGCGCCTATGGCGTGGGCGCGGTGCTGGGCGCCACCGGGCTTGATCTGGTGCGTCGGCGTCTGCGACCTGAGCAGGCTGCGCGGCTGCTGTCGATATTGCTGGGCGCAATGATCATTCTCGCCGGGATTAGCGGTTACACTCTTCTGACTTGCGCGGCACTGCTGATCGCGGGCTTTGCCTGGATGATCCTGGTCGCACAGTTCAACGTCGCTGTGCAAATGTCAGCGCCGCGCTGGGTCACGGCGCGCGCGCTTGCTTGCTATGGCTCGGCGTTGACCGGTGGGCTTGCTTTGGGCGCGTGGCTGTGGGGATCGGTAGCCACTGCTCTAGGAACAGGTGAAGCGATGATGATGTCGGGGGCCGCGATGGTGCTCAGCACCATTCTCGGCCTCGTTTTTCCGTTGGCGCGATCGCTTCCCGATGGATTGGAACAAAGCATCCTCAGTCATCAGCCGCAGGTTGGCCTTGCACTGACCTCGCGCAGTGGTCCCATTGTCGTGGAAATCGATTATCGGGTAAATACTGATAAAGCGCGCGATTTTTATGCCGCGATGCAGAAGGTGCGCAGCGCCCGCCTGCGAAGTGGTGCCTTTGGCTGGTCCGTGGCACGTGACATCGCCGATCCCGAACTCTGGACCGAACATTATCATTGTCCGACCTGGGGAGATTATCTGCACCAGCGCGATCGCATGACGATGAGCGACCGCCAGATCGAGGATGCCGCGAATCTGTTCCACATGGGGAGCGGCGAGGGGCGGGTACGGCGGCGCCTCGAACGGCCGACCGGATCGGTGCGGTGGCGGGCGGATACGCCTGACCGCCGAGACGAGGCGATCGATATAATTTATCCATAGATCAACCAGTTCGTGCAAGAATGTAGGGAAACGTTGTCAATATAAACAGGCGCGCTAGAATCGCTTTGAAATCGAATTTGGAGAGCGGAATGCCGAGGCAGGCGAAACGGACAGTAGGACGTCCCCGAAGGCTTACGCTGGAAATGATTGTTGATGCCGCGTGCGAGGTCGGCATCGCCAAGCTGGAAATGAGTTTGGTTGCCGAAAGGCTGAATACCGGTGTCGCCACGCTATATGGCTATGTGCGGGGGCGGGAACATCTGCTGCAACTCGTGGCGCAGCGTCTAGTAGGACAAGCGTTGATCAAGGATGAAGGACAGAGTTGGCAGGATATATTACGCGAACATGCGACAGTTACCTATCGTCTCTTCCAGTCCCTGCCTCACCTCATCACCAATCTGATTGGAAAAGAACCCGAACAGCATTCGTTCGACTATTCGCAGAGGGTCCTCACGATGCTGGAGGCGAGGGGGCTTCCTCCCGCTGTGGCCCTGAACGCTTATATCGAAATAAATCAGGTCGTGATCGGTGCTGCGATCAGCATGATGCGGAGGGAGGTGCTGATCCAACTCCCTGAGTACGAGACCGACAATTGGGGACCGCTGCCGGACATCCTCGGCGATTATTGCATAACACTGGAGCGGATCATCTCTGGTTATGAGGTGGAATTGAGGTTGGGTGAAGGCGAAGCGTCGCCCCAAAATGCCTGAAAAGTCGGCTCGCGCTCTTGTAGCTGATTAAATTTTCGTCGTGCGGCAATGGAAGAAATATCTCCCTCCCATCTGGGAGGTTTGATGATTCGCGCCTTCTGTCATCTGGGTCAGCGAAAGGCTGGACAAGACGATGACAGATACAAAAACGCTCACCCACCTGGCGCGCCTGGAAGCGGAGAGCATACATATTCTGAGAGAGGTTGTGGCCGAGGCTGAAAAGCCAGTGATGTTATACAGCGTGGGCAAGGACAGCGCGGTGATGCTGCATCTGGCCCGCAAGGCATTCTATCCCTCGCCGCCGCCATTTCCGCTGCTGCACGTCGATACGACGTGGAAGTTCCAGGAAATGTACAAGCTTCGCGATCGCATGGCCAAGGAAAGCGGCATGGAGCTGCTGGTCTATCACAATCCGGAAGCGCAGGAGCGCGGGATCAACCCGTTCGACCACGGCGCGCTGCACACCGACATGTGGAAGACCGAAGGTCTGAAGCAGGCGCTTGACCTGTATGGCTTCGACGCAGCCTTTGGCGGTGCGCGCCGCGACGAGGAAAAGAGCCGCGCCAAGGAGCGCATCTTCTCCTTCCGCACTGCCTCGCATGGCTGGGACCCGAAGAACCAGCGGCCGGAACTGTGGAACCTCTACAACGCCAAGAAGAACAAGGGTGAGAGCATTCGCGTCTTCCCGATCAGCAACTGGACTGAGCTGGACATCTGGCAGTATATCCACCTCAATAATGTGCCGATCGTGCCGCTCTATTTCGCCGAGGAACGCCCAACCGTGGAGCGTGACGGCATGCTGCTGATGGTGGATGACGAGCGCTTCCCGCTGAAGGAAGGCGAAACGCCGGTGATGCGGTCGATCCGCTTCCGCACGCTGGGCTGCTATCCGCTGACCGGCGCGGTGGAGAGCGAGGCCAAGACGCTGCCCGAGGTCATCCAGGAAACGCTGCTGACCACCACGTCCGAACGCCAGGGCCGCGCCATCGACAAGGATGCAGGCGGCGCCGGCATGGAGAAGAAGAAGCAGGAGGGTTATTTCTGACGCGTCACGGAATGCGCAAGCGTTCCGAAGCGTCAGCCCCAGCGCAGGCTGGGGTCTCGGGCCTCCTGTAGACCATTTGAGGCTCGGCCCTTCCTCCAAATCAACGAGGTCCCAGCTTTCGCTGGGATGACGGGACAGATGACATGACCGACACTCTCGACGAACCCATTTACAAGACCGATGCCCTCATTGCCGAGGATATCAACGAATATCTGAAGGTGCATGAGCACAAGACGATGCTGCGTTTCATCACCTGCGGGTCGGTGGACGACGGCAAATCGACGCTGATTGGCCGCTTGCTTTATGACAGCAAGATGATCTTCGAAGATCAGCTGGCGGCGCTGGAGGCAGACTCCAAGAAGGTCGGCACGCAGGGGCAGGAGATCGACTTCGCACTGCTGGTCGATGGTCTCGCGGCCGAGCGGGAGCAGGGCATCACGATCGACGTCGCCTATCGCTTCTTCGGGACCGAAAAGCGCAAGTTCATTGTCGCCGATACCCCCGGCCACGAACAATATACGCGCAACATGGTGACCGGCGCGTCGACCGCCGACCTTGCCGTCATCCTGATCGACGCGCGCAAGGGCGTGCTGACGCAGACGAAGCGCCACAGCTATCTGGCGCATCTGATCGGCATCAAGAATATCGTGCTGGCGGTGAACAAGATGGACCTGGTCGATTATGACCAGGCGGTCTATGACGGTATCGTCAAGGATTATACCGAGTTCGCGCGCTCGATCGGCATTCAACATTTCGTGCCGATGCCGATTTCCGGCTTCAAGGGCGACAATATCACTGGCCCTTCGGAGAACACTCCCTGGTACAAGGGGCCGGCGCTGATCGAGCATCTGGAAACCGTCGAAGTCAACAGCGCGACCGACGCGGAAAAGCCGTTCCGCATGCCGGTGCAGTGGGTGAACCGCCCGAACCTGGACTTCCGTGGGTTTTCCGGCCTGATCGCCACCGGCACCGTGAAGCCGGGCGATGCGATCCGCGTGCTGCCTTCAGGTAAGACCAGCACTGTCACCCGCATCGTGACGCTGGACGGCGATCTGGAAGAAGCGGTGGCGGGTCAGTCGGTCACCATCTGCTTTGCTGACGAGATCGACTGCTCGCGCGGCGATGTCATCGCGCTGGCGGACAATCCGCCGCAGGCCGCTGACCAGTTCGAAGCTACCATAGTCTGGATGGCGGACGAGGAAATGTTGCCCGGCCGTCCTTATTGGCTGAAGATTGGCACGCAGACCGTTACCGCGACGGTGCAGCATCCGAAATATCAGGTGAACGTCAACACGATGGAGCATCTGGCGGCCAAGACGCTGGACTTGAACGCCATCGGTGTGGCGAACCTGTCCACCGACAAGCAGATCGTGTTCGAACCCTATGAGCAGAACCGAACTCTGGGCGGCTTCATCCTGATCGACAAGATCACCAATGCGACGGTGGCAGCGGGCATGCTGCACTTCTCGCTGCGGCGGGCGCAGAATGTCCACTGGCAGGCGACCGATGTCACCCGTGAGTTCCATTCGGGCCTTAAGAACCAGAAGCCTGCCGTGCTGTGGTTCACCGGGCTTTCGGGTGCGGGCAAATCGACCATCGCCAACCTCGTCGAAAAGAAGCTGGCGCGCATGAACCGCCATACCTTCCTGCTCGACGGCGACAATGTGCGTCACGGCCTGAACAAGGACCTCGGCTTTACCGACGCCGATCGCGTGGAGAATATCCGCCGCGTGGGCGAAGTCGCCAAGCTGATGACCGATGCGGGGCTGATCGTCATTACCGCCTTCATCTCGCCTTTCCGGTCGGAGCGCGAAATGGTGCGACAGATGATGCAGCCGGGCGAGTTCATCGAGGTGCACATCGATACGCCGCTTGCTGAAGCAGAGGCCCGGGACGTCAAGGGCCTCTACAAGAAGGCGCGTGCCGGGGATCTCAAGAACTTCACTGGCATAGATAGCCCCTATGAGCCACCAGAGGATCCGGAAATCCGCATCGACACAACGGCCATGACCGCCGAGGAAGCGGCCGACGCCATCGTCGCCAGGCTGATCCCATGAGCGGCGGCATGAGCGATGCCGACCTTGCGGCGCATCTTGCCGAAACCGCTGGGCGCATCCTGCTTGAGGTGCGCGCCAGCGGCATGTTCAGCGCCAAGGCGCTGGGCAAGGCGGGCGATCAAACGGCCAACCAGTTCCTTGTTCACGCCCTGCGCGAACAACGGGGCGAGGACGGGTTGCTGTCTGAGGAAGAGAAGGACAATGCCGAGCGACTGAGCCAGAGCCGCGTGTGGATCGTGGATCCTGTCGATGGCACCCGCGAATATGGCGAGGAGCGATCCGATTGGGCAGTCCATGTCGGTCTGGCGATCGATGGGCAGCCGGAGATCGGCGCTGTAGCGCTGCCGGGCCTTGACCTGACCGGGACAGGGAAGGGCGCAATAGTTCGATCGGATCAGCCGCAGCCGATCCCGCCTGCACCCGAAAAGCTGCGCATGGTGGTCAGCCGTACCCGCCCGGCCGCCGAAGCTGTCGCGGTCGCGGAAAAGCTGGGTGCCGAACTTGTTCCGATGGGCTCGGCCGGTGCCAAGGCGATGGCGGTGATATTGGGGCAGGCAGACATTTACCTGCATTCCGGCGGCCAATATGAATGGGACAGTATGGCACCTGTCGCCGTGGCGAAGGCGCATGGCCTGCACTGCTCGCGGATTGATGGCAGCCCGCTGATCTACAATCAGGCAAATGTGTATCTGCCTGACCTGCTCATTTGCAGAAAAGAACATGCTCAGCAGTTACTGGCCCTTATCGGCGAAGTGCAGGTCAGCGCTTGATAATCAAAGCTGAGGACTGCCGACGCCTGTTGAGTAAGGATCGAGCCACGCCGCACAGCACGCGGCGTGGCTCGAAGCTCATTTCGTCAAAGAAAACTGCACGGAAACTGTCGCACCCAAAGTCAGTTCACCTGGCTCGACCGAACTTGGTGTAGAGGGAGGTGGTGGGCGCTCCAGCCATGCGGCCCGTCACCATTAGCGGCTGAACCGAGTAACTCCTAAAAATCGGCACCGATTGCTCGATAAAGGGATATGCAGTTTAGCAACAGCTCAAGGTCCGTCGCGATCGCGCTTCGCCGGGCGGAATAGAGCGAGCGTTGGTTCACAAGTGTGGTCAGGAACGGATCGATTCCCGCGCGATAACGCTGTTCGGACAAGGCATAAGCGTTCTCATTCGACACGACCAAAGCTCGCTGAGCCTGCTGCTGTTCACCTATTGTGCCTCCGCGTGCCAAGGCATCGGCGACTTCACGAAAAGCGCTCTGAATGGCCTTCTCATAGCTGGCTAGTGCAGCCTTTTGCTGCGCCTTGCTATACTCAACATTGCCTTTGACTCCGCCGCCAAAGATGGGGAGGCTCGCCGAAGGAGCCGCTGTCCAACTGAATGCCCCGCCCGTGAAAAGCGACGACAGTGCTGAACTGGCGACACCGATCGCCGACGTCAGGCTGATCTTTGGAAACATCGCAGCGCGCGCGGCGCCGATATTTGCATTCGCAGCCTGTAACTGGTGTTCCGATTGCAGGACATCGGGCCGACGGAGCAGGACATCTGATGAAATACCGGCGGGGACTTGCGCGGTCGTGCTGATCAGAGTGGAGAGTGACAGCGGGAGTAGAGCTTCTTCTACCGGCGCCCCGGCGAGCAAGTCCAGCGCATTGCGATCCTGCGCTACCTGCGTAACCGCGGTCGCGACATCAGACCTCGCCTGTTCTACGATCGTTTCCGCTTGATGGACATCGAGCTTGCCGGAAAGACCGACGCCGTTGAGCGATCGTGTAAGCGCTATCGTTTTTTCGGCGCTGCTGAGCGTGTCGCGAGCTACGGCGAGCAATTGCTGATCCGCAGCAAGCGTCGCATAGGCGGCGGCCGTCTCCGCGACGAGCGCGATGCGCGCGGCTCGCGCACCCTCCTGGCTCGCGAGATAGGATTGAAGGGCGGATTCACTCAAGTTGCGCAGGCGGCCGAACAGATCGATTTCGAACGCGCTAAAACCGATGTCGGCGCTATAGCTGTCCTGACGTTGGTCATTCCGGCGCGTGAGCGTCGCGTTGGCATCCGCCGCGACCATAGGCATCTGCGCGGCCCGCTGAATGCGATATTGGGCGCGCGCCGCGAGAACGTTGGCCAGAGTTACGCGAAAATCCCGATTGTTGATCAGCGCCCGATCAATGATGGTCCGCAGCCTTTCGTCGCCGACCAAAGCCGTCCAGGGTAAACCTGCCTTTGCTGTAGGAAGGGCGGCTGAATATGCGGATCCATTTGGCCAGACGGGCGGAACGGGCGCGGCGGGCCGTTCATATGCGGGCGCCAGATTGCAGGCGGTCAGCGTGATGGACAGGCCGAGGGGAAGCAAGCGCCTCATGCGGGCACCTCCGATCCGGTGACAGGTGAATGGCCCTTGCGTCTGAAAAGCCGCATGATCGTGAAGAAGAACAGCGGCACATAAAATATCGCCAACAGGGTTCCGGTCAGCATGCCGCCAGCAACCGCCGTGCCAATGGCGATGCGGCTTTGTGCGCCAGCGCCATGAGCGAGCGCTAGCGGCATAACGCCTGCGATGAAGGCGAGCGACGTCATTATGATCGGTCGGAAACGGAGCCTGGCCGCCTCAATCGCCGCGCTCATCGCGTCCTTGCCATCGCGATAGGCAAACTCGGCGAATTCAACGATGAGGATTGCATTCTTTGCCGCCAGCCCCATCGTGGTGAGGAGTCCTACCTGGAAGAATACATTATTCTCCAGCCCGCGCGCCCAAACGGCGACGACTGCTCCGATCAAGCCCAGTGGGATTACGAACAATACTGCGAGCGGCACCGACCAGCTTTCATAAAGGGCAGCGAGGCAGAGAAAGACGACCAGTACGGAAAGGGAATAAAGCAAGGGGGCCTGTCCGCCGGACAATTGTTCCTGGTAGGAAAGGCCGCTCCAGGCATAGCTGGTTCCGGTCGGCAATTGCTGCTGCAAACGCACCATTTCATCCATGGCCTCTCCCGAACTCGCACCGGGTGCCGCCTGTCCCTGTATTTCATAGGAGGATTGGCCGTTAAAGCGCGACACTGTTGTCGGACCCATTTCCCAATGGGTGGTGGCGAAAGCGGAGAATGGAACCATTTCGCCCGTGGCGGCAGAGCGCACCTGCCAGTTTTCAATGTCGGTCGGCAAAGCTCGATAAGGCGCGTCTGCCTGCATAAAGACGCGCTTCACGCGTCCCCGATCAATGAAGTCATTGATATAGCTACTTCCCCAAGCGGAACTCAACACATCGTCCACATCATTTTGTGTAAGTCCAAGCACAGCCAGCTTTTCATTATCGATATCGACCTTCAGCTGAGGCGTGTCCTCAAGCGTAGCGGCACGCACACCCGCGAGCAGAGGGCTTTGCGAAGCTGCAGCGAGTAGCTGGTTGCGCACGGCCAGGAACTTGTCCCGGCTGAGGCCGCCTGTGTTGAGCAGCTCGAAGGTGAAGCCGTTCGACTGGCCCAGGCCACGGATAGCGGGCGGCGTCATGGCCAGAATTTTCGCATCACGTATGGCGGCGAGCTGCTTTGTAGCTCGGTTCGCGATCTCGGTCGCGCTGTTCGCCTTACCGTTCCGGTCTTCCCAAGGGTTGAGATTGATGAAGCCTTGCGCGGTATTTTCGCCCTGTCCCGCAAAACTGAAACCTTGGGCGATGAATATGCTGCCGACGTTATTTCCTTCTTCGCTTTGGAAGTAGTTGCGAACACTCTCGACCACTTGCGCGGTTCGCGTGGACTTGGCACCAGCGGGAAGGGTCATCTGCACCATGACCTGCCCCTGATCCTCTACGGGGAGGAAGCTGGTCGGTAGGCGAACGAAGATTAGCGCAAGGACGCCCAATATCAGCAGATAGATTGTCCAGAAGAGGGCGCGCCGATGCATGATTGCTTCGAGCCGCCGCATATAGCCGCCGGTCACGCGCCCAAACCAGCGGTTGAACCGGCCCGCCCATCCCTGCTGACGGCGCTCCTCACTGGCCGATTTCAACAATGTGGCGCACAGGGCGGGCGACAGGATGAGCGCAACCACCACGGACAGAAGCATGGAGGACACAATGGTGATGGAGAACTGCCGGTAAATAACCCCTGTTGAACCGCCGAAAAAGGCCATGGGCAGGAGAACGGCCGAAAGGACAAGGGCTATGCCAACCAGCGCACTGCCTATCTCTTCCATCGATTTGATCGTGGCGGCGCGGGCGTCAAGCCCTTCATCGTGCATCAGCCGTTCGACATTCTCGACAACTACGATCGCGTCATCGACCAGAAGGCCGATGGACAACACCATGCCGAACAGGGTGAGCGTGTTAATGGAATAGCCGAAAAGGGCGAGCACGCCGAAGGTCCCGAGCAGGACGACCGGAACCGCCACCGCCGGGATCAGCGTCGCGCGCCAGCTTTGCAGAAAGACGAACATGACCACGACGACCAGTCCGACGGCTTCGATAAGTGTCTTGATGACCTCATCCACGGAAAGCCGGATGAAGGGTGTCGTATCGCGCGGGAATGCGATGCTGTACCCATGGGGCAGGTTCGTGGACAGCTCGGCGACCTTTGCCTTGACGAGTTCGGCGGTCTTCAGAGCGTCGGCGCCGGGCGCGAGTTGGAGCGCGATGCCCGATCCAGGATGTCCGTTCAGCGCGGCTGAAAAGGTGTAACTTTCATTCCCAAGTTCGACCCGAGCAACATCGGAGAGGTGAACGACGGACCCATCACTTTGAGTCTTCACTATGATGTTGCGAAACTGTTCGGGAGTCTGAAGGCGTGCACGCGCGCGAACGGTGGCATTCAGTTGCTGTCCGGCGGGCGCCGGATCAGCGCCGATCTGACCGGCGGAAACTTCGACATTCTGGGAGCGGATCGCGCTTTCAACGTCCGACGGCATGAGCTTTACCGTCGCGAGTTTATAAGGATCCAGCCATATGCGCATGGCATATTGCGATCCAAAAATCTGAACGTTGCCGATACCTTCCAGACGCGAGATGGGGTCCTGAAAATTATTGACCAGATAGTCGGAAATATCAGTCTGAGTGGCTCGATCGGTGCGATCGTACAGCGCGACCAGCATCAGGAAATCGGTCTGCGATTTGGTAACGGTCAGGCCCTGCTGCTGAACGGCGTTAGGCAACCGGCTTAACGCCTGCTGCACCTTGTTTTGAACCTGTACTTGCGCGGTGTCAGGGTCGGTGCCTTTATCAAAGGTGACAGTGATACGCGACTGGCCATTGGCCGTAGATGTCGATGAGAAATACATCAGGCCATCGATGCCAGTCAGTTGCTGCTCAATGACCTGAGTAACGCTGGTTTCTACAGTATCGGCCGAGGCGCCTGGATAATTTGCCTGGATATTGACCGCAGGCGGCGCGATATCGGGATACTGAGCGATAGGCAGCGACAGCATGGCGCCAAGTCCAGCCAGCATGATGCCGATCGCGATCACCCAGGCGAAGATTGGCCGATCGATGAAAAAGCGGCTGAGCATCGGAGGACCTAGCTCCCTTGGCCGACGGTTGCAGCGCGGACGGTATCGCCCGGTTTCACCTTGTCCGTTCCTTCGACGATCAGCCGATCACCGGACTTGAGGCCTGCGGTTACGAGCCATTTGTCGCCTATCGCCTGTGCCGTAGTGACGGTGCGTTGCTCTACCTTGTTTGCGCGATTGACGACAAGCGCCGTGGCATTGCCCTTGGGATCACGGCTGATCCCCTGCTGGGGCGCGAGTATGCCATTGGGGACGATGGCCTGCGGGGCCACGACGCGTACGAACATGCCGGGAAGGAGAAGACTGTCAGGATTGGGGAAGCGTGCGCGCAGGGTGATGGTGCCGCTATTGGGATCCACGATGGGCTCGGCAAATTCTATGCGGCCTTCAAGCGGATAGTCGCTGCCATCGTCCAGCTTCAGCCGGATGGTGGCACTGGCGGGTAGTGCTTTACCTGAGGCCAGATTGCGGCGCAGCGCCAGGAGCTGCGCGCTGGACTGGGTAATATCGACAAAAATGGGGTCAAGCTGCTGGATCGTCGCGAGCGGGGCAGCTTGACTGGCGGTGACCAATGCGCCCGGCGTGACCGAAGAACGGCCAATGCGCCCGCTAATCGGTGCCCGGACTTCGGTGAAGCGCAGACTTATGCTGGCGGTCTGAAGCGACGCGCGCGCTTGTTGAATGGCGGCGCTTGCTTGCCGCGAAGCCGCGACCACGTCGTCACGCTCCTGCGCGCTTACGGCCTCTGTCTGCCCGAGCGCCTGATAGCGACGCGCCTTGGCTTGCGCCGCAATCGCTGTTGCCTGCGCATTGGCGAGGGCCGCCTGCGCCTCATCGCGAGAGGCGCGGTAGAGGGATGGATCAATCTGATATAATGGCTGGCCCGCATGCACATAGGAGCCTTCGGTAAAGAGGCGCTTCTGAACGACCCCAGCAACTTGAGGCCGCACTTCGGACATCAGCGTCGAAGCGGTGCGTCCTGGTAGCTCTGTCGATACGGTAACGTCCTGCGCCTGAAGCGTGACCACGCCCACTTCGACCTGCTTTTTCTCAGTCGGTTCGCTTTGGCTGCATGCGGTCGCGAGCAAACAAAAGGCCGCGCCAAATTGAGCGTAGCGGGATGAAGAGAGTGCAGAGCGCAGCGGCATGGCGGCAGGTGATCCAATGGCGGGGTTCAATAGTGCGGAAACTTCACCCGGCGCAGGGGGAGGGGGAGCGCCGGGTGAAGGACGGGCCAGCTGTCTGACAGGCTCCGACGCTCCCTATTCGCTTCTTGGCAGGTGTTTGAAAAGGCCGAACATGTGCCATTGTGCATCGCAATATGTCGAAATGTATCAGCGCGTATCAGGGGCTCTGAGGAAGGCAGACTTTTAATGCTGAACGCCGTAAAAGGCGGCGATGCCGGACCAGATGAACAACCGCCAAGCACGCCTGATCGTAGTCGATGACGACCCCGATATTCGGGACTTGATTGTTCAGCAGTTGCGGCAGGAACATTATGAGGTGGTAGCCGCAGGCAGCTTGGGAGAGCTTTATCAGGCCCTTTCGGTGCATGCGGCCGACCTCATCGTCCTTGACCTCAATCTCCCGGACGGCGACGGGCTGAGCCTGTGCCGAGAGTTGCGGGCCGAAGGAAATGACGTCCCCATCATCATGGTATCCGCCAGAGGCAGCGCGATCGACCGGGTGCTCGGGTTGGAACTGGGAGCGGATGACTATCTCACAAAGCCGTTCGAACCACGCGAATTGCTCGTTCGCATACGCAACCTGTTACGCCGCTCCCATGCTGACGAACCCGACCGGCAGCGCGACAAAGGCGTGCGCCTCGCCAGGCTCGGTCCCTGGCGCCTTGATCTCTTCCAGCGCAGGCTGATCGCTGAAGACGGTCGGTTGGTGATGCTTTCGTCTGCGGAGTTTCGCTTGCTGTCCCGGTTTATCGATGAGCCCAATGTGGTCCTCTCACGGGAAAACCTTGTGCCTGAACGTCGAGCGACTGCTGCGTTCGACCGCTCGACCGATCTGCAGGTAAGCCGATTGAGGCAGAAACTGGCGACCATGCCGGGGGGCGAGGAACTCATTTTGACGGTGCGGGGCGAAGGGTATGTACTCGCCAGTCCGGTGTCCTACGAATGATTGAGCGTCTTTGGAGCCGTGTTCGAGGTTTTCTGCGCTCGCTGACAGGACAGATATTCCTGCTGCTGACGATTGGCATGTCGTTGGCCGCGATGCTGGCTTTGCTGATCGCTGAACAGAGCAGGAGTCATGATTTTCAGCAATGGCGCATGCAGCGGGTGGTAGCGAGCGCCGAAGACATCGGTCATCGCCTTCAGCGTGATCCCAAGCGGGTGGAGGCCATGCTGGCGGCCCAGCAGATCATGGGCGCGGCGTTAGCACCGGAGGGCATCGCGGTGGCTGAACCGGATGCTGAGCTTGCAAAAGCGCTCAGGGCGCGGTTCGGCCCCGGGTCGAATCCGGAGGCTAGTCAGGTTCCTGCAGGATTTTGCTTTCCCCGCTTGCGTTATGATCCATCGGCGGGCGCCGCTGGGGTGGTCAACGCGCCGCGCCCGTCCTGCTGGATCGTGCGATTTACCGATAGCACTGGTGCTCGGCGGTCCATGGCGCTCAACCTGCCGCGCATGGAGCGTCCGCCCAGCATGACGGCCAACCCGCTCTATATGCTCCTGATCATCGTCGCATCTGCTGGTCTTGCTATCATCGTGTCCCGGATCGTAACCCAACCACTGCGGCGCCTTGAGCATGCGGCGGAGTCCTTCTCCCTGTCGCTCGATCCGGAAGAAATCCCTGAAAATGGGCCTGAAGAAGTGCGAGCGGCGCTATCGACCTTCAACCTCATGCAACGGCGCGCGCGTGCTGGTTTTGCCGAGCGTACGCAATTGCTGGCGGCGATAAGCCATGATCTGCAGACGCCGCTCACCCGGCTAAGGTTGCGGCTTGAACTCGTTGAAAATGAGGAGTTGCGTGCGCGGCTGTTGCAGGACCATCAGGCGATGCAAACCCTGGTCAAGGAGGGACTTGATCTCGCCGCCAGTACCGAGACGCAGGAAGAATGGTCCGTCATTGATATCGATTCCATGCTGGAAAGCATGGTTGAGGATGCGCAGGATTTGGGCGCGCCATTGCGGTTCGCGGGAGGGTGCGGCGGGACGATCCGGGCCAAGCCCAATGCACTGAGCCGATGCATCAGTAATCTGGTCAGCAACGCCCTCAAATATGGTGGCGAGGCCGAAATCGGATGTTCCCGCCAGGGATGCAGACTTGTCATCTATATCCGGGATAAGGGGCCGGGGATACCGCCGGAACAGCTAGATCAGATGTTTGAGCCCTTTACTCGCGGGGCTTCAGGGCAGCCGGGCGGGCGGCCCGGCACGGGCATCGGTCTGACTATAGCGAGGTCACTGGCACTCACCTTTGATGCGTCGGTCCGGCTTATGAATGCGGAAGGTGGCGGGCTGGTCGCCCTTATCGAAATGAAGGCGTAAGTTCGATCTTTCGCGTTGCCAGACGGTCGGCTTCCTCTGGATTATGGGTGACATAGATTATCGGGAGCCGAAGCTCGTCCCGTATGCGCAGGACGACATCCATGATGTCTTCCCGGCGGGCAGGGTCAATGGAGGCGAGAGGCTCGTCCATGAGCAAGGCTCGAGCGCCAGACAGCAGAGCGCGGCCAATGGCAACGCGTTGTGCTTCGCCGCCCGATAGCGTGCGTGGCCAGCGGCGGAGCAGATGTTCAATCCCGAGAAAATCGACGACTGCTTGTAGAGACATCCATCTGTCCTGCGGCGTCGCAAGCCGATAGCCATAGAGCAGGTTCGCTCGCACCCGAAGATGCGGGAAAAGGCGGCCATCCTGGAAAACATATCCGATGCGACGACGATAGGAGGGCAAATCGATGGCGGCATCGGCATCGAACAATATTTCTCCATCGACGCTGATATGGCCCTGATCCGGGCGCAGCAAACCAGCGATCATGTTGAGAATCGAGGTCTTCCCTACGCCGGAAGGCCCCCAGAGCAGAGTGATGCCATCTGATGCTGCAAAGCGCGCCGTAACGAGGGCGGGGCCGAGAACCCTGCGGACGTCGATGTCAAAGGACATGGCTGGACCTATCCGCCAATACACCGCGACTGAGCACTTCTGAAAGTAGCAGTGCGCCTAGCGACAGGCAGATCGAAATTACGGCGAGCCGCCATACGACGGCATCGGCGCCGGGAATCTGGAGGGCGCTGTAGATGGCGAGCGACAGGGTGCGCGTTTCTCCCGGGATGTTTGAGACAAAGCTGATGGTCGCGCCGAATTCGCCGAGCGATCGGGCAAAACCAAGAATGAATGCCGCAGCTAATCCGGGTAGAGATAGGGGGAGGAGGATCGTCAGGAAGCACCAGGTGGGGCTGGCGCCGAGGGTTTGGGCGGCTTCTTCCAGGCGGTGATCTACGGCTTCGATCGACAGGCGGATGGCGCGTACCATCAGGGGGAGGGCCATGATGCCGGCAGCGATGGCGGCGCCGGTCCAGCGGAACATGACGGTCACACCGAACCAGCGTTCCATTATGCTTCCTACAGGTCCGGCAGGTCCGAGGGTCAGGAGCAATAGCCACCCGATCACTACCGGCGGCAGGACAAGCGGGAGGTGAACCGCCGCGTCGAGCAGCAGCTTGCCCGGAAAGCGCCAGCGCGCGAGGACCCAGGCGAGGGCGAAGGCCGAGGGGAGAGTGAAGAGCATGGCGGCAAAGCTGACCTTCAGGGACAGCTGGACGATCTCCCATTCCTCCGGGCTGAAGATGGTCATCCTCAACGCGTTCCGAAACCGTAGCGGCGGAAGATCGCCTTGCCGCGGGGGGACAGGAGAAAGCGGTGAAATGCCGCCGCTTCGGGATGGGTGGAGCGACTTAACAGCGCCAGCGGATAGGTGATTTTCGGGTGGCTGGTCGCGGGAAAGACCCCCACGATACGGACGGCGGTCGTGGCCCGCGCATCGGTTTCATAGACGATACCAAAGGGCGCCTGCCGCCGCTCCACCATCGCAAGAGCCGCCCGGACGTTTTCCGCCGCCGCCACTTTACCGGATAGCGCTGGCCAGACGCCGAGTGCCACAAGCGCCGCCTTGCCATATTTTCCGGCCGGAACGCTGTCCGGGTCAGCCATTGCGAGGCGGCCAGGGCCGATCGCACGGGCGAGCGGGAATCCGCGGCGGATCGCCATTTTCGTGAAGTTGCTCGCCGGTGCGATCAGGACGAGGCGGTTGGTAAGCAGCGGAACACGGGTGCCACGGCGGACCAGATCTTTCGCGGCGATGGCATCCATCCACGGCTCATCCGCCGATAAAAACAGGTCGGCAGGCGCCCCGGCCTCGATTTGCCGGGCGAGAGCGGAAGAGGCGGCGAAGGAGAGGATCGGCCGGTCATGCCCCTGCGCCGTCCAGGCATCGGCTGCGGCGGTCAGCGATTCCTGAAGACTGGCGGCCGCCAATACCAAAGGCCCGCGTCCCCGCGCCTCAGCGGGGTCAACCGCAAAGCCGGTAATGAGGAGAAGGAGCAGAACAAGGAACCGATGCATGCGACGCCTGACGCCTAAGGTATATATGCCGCTATACAGCGCTCGGCCGTCAAGGCGAGGCTAAATTCAGCGCGATGAAAGAAGTCGGCGGCGTTGCGCGGCAAGGGCTTCGCCGGTGAGCGGCGGCCGTTCGCTCGCTTCCTTGCCTTTGCGCAGGCGCTGGCGATCCTTCTCGCGGGGTTCGGCAAGCCTGACGCGCACGGCGCTTTGCCCCTGATTGCGTATCCCGAGTGCTTCCGCCGCCCCTCGGGAAAGGTCGATGATCCGTCCGTGCGTGAAGGGGCCGCGATCGTTGACGCGAACCAGCACGGTTCGGCCGCTGCCAAGATCCGTCACCTCTACATAGGAAGGCAGCGGCAAGGTGGGATGAGCCGCGCTGATCCCGCCCGGCCGGAATTTCTCTCCGCGCGCTGTACGGCTGCCTGATTCATTTCCATACCAACTGGTATAGCCTACCTCATCATAGCCCGGTTGTTGCGCGGGGACATAGGTGACGCCCCGCACCGTATAGGGCGGCCCGACGCGAACCGGCGTGTCCGATACGGGCTGGTACGACGCGCACCCAGCGATGAACAGGGCAAGCAGGAGCGGCAAAAGGGAGGATCGCATGGTTGCGTCATAACGGCACGGCAGCGGCCTGCTCAAGCCTGCTGTTATCGGGATAGCCAATTGCGATTCCATGGGGATAGCGTGGCTTTCCGTCAACTCTCCTAAAGGAGATTTGGCTTCGTCCCAAATCGCCGACTTGCAACATTAAGCGTCAGTGTTCGCAGAGGCGCGTCATTGTAGAATGCTGCCCAGTCGCCGGTGCTCGGGGAGCCTGCGGCTTCCGCGAGGTTCCCCCGATCTCGCGGAACCGGGTCCGGTTGCCCCGACCATGATAAGGTCGAAGCTTTACAGCCGGACCCGACTTTCCTTTAGCACTTTAGCCAGGCCAGTGGGCAGAGGATCATGGTTTGGGACGATGGTCCTTTTCGCGATCCGCTTCATCGATCGCCCTTATCAGATCGTCGAAGGCGCCGTCGCGCGGGAGAGGGAACAGCCGGGAAAAACTTTCGCCAAGCCGCTGAATATCGTTCTGCGTCAGCAGCCCTATCGCAACAATGTCTTCACGGGTGTCCATTCAAGACCCCTCCTGAATGACGATAACGATGCAAAGTCGATCTGGTGCCAAGCTGTTGACGGAAAGCGGCAAAAATCCTTATCTTTTTGGCGGGTTGATCGATCATGACGCGCGCCAACGTTCAAGCGCGGTGTCATATTTGCGGCGTTCCTTTTCCACGCGGCTGGCCAGCTGACTATAGGCGGCCTGCTGCTGCTTGCGCAGTTGCTCAATCTGGGTGCGAAGCTGTGCCTGTTTCTCTTCGAGTTCTCTCAGCGCTGCCCTGCCTTCTTCCTCCTGCTGGGCGAGGGCTTCTTCCGCCTTGTCGAGCGGTTTACGACTGGGTCGTGGCGCTGGAGGGGAGGCGCGCTTTGGCGGCGAGTTGGGAAGAGTCGCTTTTTCCGGGCGGGATTTCGCCCTGCCGGATTGCTGAGGGGATTTGGCAAGGGAGGCAAGATGTTCCGCCTCACTGCCGCGCGGCCGTTTGATGACCTTGCCGGGATTGGCGAGGGGCTCTCGCATCAATTCTGCTTCGGTGACCTGCTCGGCAGAACCACGCGCGAAAAGATTGGCGTCGGCGCCCCAGGCTTCCAGCGCCGCCTTTTGACTGGGTGCGGCGACATAGGCGTCGTGAAAGCCGATAGGGGTGCGATAGACCTTGAGCGCGCGTGCCATGGTGGCTGAACGCCTTTGATGGCTTTGGGATGCCGGGCTAACCGACATGCCAATGTTAGCGCCAGCTTCGCTCATGGATATCTGCTGCCTTCGCGGCGTTGACCAAGGATAGCAGCAAAAGGAAGAGTCGATGCGGCAGGACAGGAAAAGCGGCCAATCGTCGGACGAACCCGCAAAGGGCCGGGACGATACACCACCGCCGGAACGGGGATCACCGCTGGCCGGTGGCGATCAGGAAAGCGGCGAGGCGGAGAAAAGGATCGAAAAAGGCGATGTGAAGGATCCCAACCCGCTGGCACCGCCCGTCAATACGCAAGCAGGCAGTTGATCAGATCGGCCTGAATGGCAGGCCGTCGCTTCAGCCGCTGATCACCGGATAACGCATTCTAAGGTCATCCATCAGCCCTTCGATCACCGAAACCTCATGGAAGGTGCCCGTTGGCGTGATCGTCCAGTTGCAATGCGGATGGGTGGCGCGGCTGTAGAGGCGGACGGCGCCGAGTACCTTGCGCCAGTGATGCTTGCTGCGACCGTGGTCGCGAACAAGGCGGGCGACGAGAAGGTCGGTGATTTTGTCAGACGTCATCTTCGGCTTTCTCTGCGCCGATCCAGCGGCCGGGCAATTCTATATAGGCTTCCAGTTCGCGCCAGTGGCGGTCCCAACCGGGGCCACGGCGATCCTCCGGCACATAAGCTTCGACCATGCGACGGGCGCGGGCCACGACATTGTCGGGCGGCGTGCGCAGGCGATCGAGAATGTGGCGGATATCCTCGCTCATGACGGGCTGATAGCCTGTCCTTGGCTAACGCGCCAGTCGCCGGGAAAGCGGTCAGTATAGTAACTCTTCGTGGACAAAGCGGGCGCCAGGCTACATTCATCGTTGTAATTGATATGCTGATGGCAGCCGAGGGGATAGCAATGAGCCAGAAATCGACCATTCTCATCGTCGGCGGCACCGGCAAGACGGGTCGTCGTCTGGCCCATCGTCTGGATGTTCCTGGTCACACTGTCCGCGTCGGTTCGCGTAGCGCGGAGCAGCCGTTTCTGTGGGAAGATGAGGCCAGCTGGGAACCCCTGCTGGAGGGCGCGGATGGCCTTTATATCGCGCATCATGACAACACGCATCCCGATGCTGGGGCGCAGATCGGGCGGCTTGCACAGCTTGCGGTGGAGTGCGGGGTAAAGCGGCAGGTGCTGCTTTCCGGGCGAGCCGATGAGGGCTTTCTGGAAGCGGTTGAAGGCGGATTCAGGGCGAGTGCGGCGGACTGGACAGTGCTTCGCCCGGCATGGTTCATGCAGAATTTTTCGGAAATGTTCTTCCTGGACGCGGTGCTGGCGGGGGAGATCGTGCTGCCGGTTGGTGACGCGACCGAGCCCTTTATCGATATCGAAGATGTCGCTGCTGTCGCGGCGGAGGCGCTATTGGACGGTCGGCATAGTGGACAGATTTATGAGCTGACCGGGCCGGAATCGATAGGCTTTGAAGCAGCCGCCGATGCGTTAACGAAGGCGACGGGACGGAAGATCAGTTTCACCCCCATCAGTTTCGGCACATTTCGAGAGTCGATCCTGTCGAACGGTTTGCCCGAGGAATATGCCTATACCTATTCTGGTATCGCCGACGGCAAGTTGGCCTATGTCACGTATGATGTTGAGCGGGTATTGGGCAGAAAGCCGAGGCATTTTTCGGACTATGCGCAGGATGCTGCGGCTAGCGGCGTTTGGGATGTGTGATTGATGGCGGGGCTTAAAGCGGTCCCGGGTCGAGGTTCGTTCGCTCATTGCGGAACCTCCTGTTTCAAAATTCCCCGCATGCGCAGCCAGGCGACGAATTGTGGCAGAACGCCGGTGGAGGTGGTGTCTGGGCGACCGATGCCGAACCCATGGTTGCCGCGTTCATAGGCGTGGAGTTCGACCGGGCGGCGCGCATTGCGCCACGCTTCGACAATGCCGAATCCCTGCTTTTTGAATAGGCTGTCGTCCAGAGCGATTGCATTGAACATGGGTGGCGCGTCGGCAGGTACGGTGACGGCGGTCATGGGGCCATAGATATAGCCGATGAACGCCGGACGTGTTTCGCCTTGTCCCTCCAGCGCGGCATTGAGAGCCGTCATTGCGCCTGCGGAAAAGCCGATCATGCCGACCCGAGCCGGATCGACGCGGAATTCCTTTGCGCGGTTGCGGACCATGGCCAGGCCAGTAAGTGCATCCTGCGTGGCGCGGGGTTCCTTGATTTCCATGTTGGGGGTGCCGCGGGCGGCCTGCACCATGCGCTGACTCATTGCGGTCATGAAGGCTTTGCTGTCCCGCGGCGTTTCGTTGAGGCGGTATTTGAGAACAAAGGCGGCGATGCCCTGATCAGCGAGCGAGCGGGCGATGACTTCACCCTCGCTGGACATTGACAGCGACATGAAGGCGCCGCCGGGCGCGACGAGTACCGCTGCTCCAGTGGCCTTGGCAGGATCAGGCAGATAGGGCGTTATGGTGGGACGCGTGACGTTGCGGACGGTGTCATTTTCGACGACCAGCGGGCCATATCGTGCGCTGACATGCTCCCATTGCTCATTATCGGCGGTCTTGTCGTTGGGATAGAGTGGCAACTCTCCCTTGGTGAGTGGCGCGATCGGCTTGATCTGCATTTGCGCAGCGGCGGGGGCAGCAATCGCCAGGGCCAGAGTGGTTAGGGCCAGGTGCCTCATCAAGTCGTCTCCCTTTCAAGAATGCCGATTATCTGTTCGGATTTCATGTCATATTGCCATGCGTCATCGCAGTATAGAGGGGGAATGGGCGCCAGATATTCACTTTTCGAGTTCGGGAAGCGGCGTCCATTCCCTTTCCGGTGAGAGCGGTGCGAAGATGCTGTCGATAAGCGCATTCGTCACCTCTTCGGGGGTGGCTGGGCTCCATCTTGGCGCATTGTCCTTGTCGAAGATGACGGCGCGCACGCCTTCGATAAAATCGGGGCGGCGGATGACGTGGCAGGCGATGCGATATTCACTGCGCATGTTCGCCGCGAAGTCCGTGAAGGCTGCGCCCTCTGCCATTTGCCGCAGGGCGACCTTGATCGTCTGGGGTGATTTGGTTGCGAGAACCGCCAGCTGCGCGCGTGGCCATTCCGATCCGTCTGCGTGCAGGGCAGCGAGGATGTCTTCGTAGCGGTCGGAGGCGAACAGCCGGTCAATGTTGGCCCGCTGTGCTTCCCAGGGGGAGGGGGGCGGCGGGTCGCTCATCTCGTCCAGGATTTCGCCGATGCCATCGGGGTCGGCGATGATCCGGGCCTTGACCGCGTCGAGCTTTTCCGAGGTCATATAGTGGGTGGCGATGCCGATCGCGGCACAGTCCGCTCCACTGATGCGTGCTCCGGTGGTGGCGAGCCATGTGCCGGTGCGGCCCGGCATGCGCGGCAGGAACCAGCCGCCACCGACATCGGGGAAAAGGCCGATGCCCGTTTCAGGCATGGCGTAGACCGTTCGCTCGGTCGCGATGCGGAAGCGCGCCGGATCGGATATGCCGACGCCTCCACCCATGACTATGCCGTCGATGAAGGCGATCACGGGCTTTTCATATATGAACAGCAGATGGTTCAGCCGATATTCGGTGTGGAAGAAGCGTTCCGCTTCCGAACAGTCGCCCTTGGCGCTGTTAGCGACCATGGCGATGTCGCCGCCCGCGCAGAAGCCGCGCGACAATTTGGGGTCGCCATCGGGGGAAACGGCATGGTCGAGGATGACGGCGGACACGGCGTCATCGTGACGCCAGGCGAGCAGGGCGTCGATCATGGCGGCGCACATTTCGGTCGTCAGCGCATGGATCGCCCTTGGCCGGTTCAGGCGGATGCGGCCGACGCCATTTTGCACGAAGATGATCAACTGATCCGTCATTCCTGTCCCACCTGTTTCGCTGGCGCCGCAGGATGCTGTTATCGGTTCAGATCGTTCGGGGGAAGGGCCTCGGGTGGTGGTGGGAAGAGATGAACAACTACAGATGGATCGGCAGCGAAGTTGTCAGTCTGCCTCTTTTTTTGACCACAAATGTTTGACCTGACGCGATAATTCGGTTAAATAATCCCTAAGGCAGAGAAGCGCGCTGCGGCGAGTGATCTGACGAAAAGGCAAACTGCTGGTGACGGCAGGACGCAAAGCTTCCGATCTCTTGATTGAGACAGCGGGGTTACCGAAACAGGACATGACGCGATGAAACCGCTTATCCCTTTTTCTCCATTCCTGGAATTTTGGTTGCC
This sequence comes from Sphingobium sp. TomTYG46, assembly GCF_055396345.1. Taxonomy (NCBI): domain Bacteria; kingdom Pseudomonadati; phylum Pseudomonadota; class Alphaproteobacteria; order Sphingomonadales; family Sphingobiaceae; genus Sphingobium; species Sphingobium sp. TomTYG46. The sequence continues at coordinate 356,951 of NZ_AP027325.1, read as the reverse complement.
TGACCACGCGATTTGCCGTCGGGATTAGAGTATCGTGTGCGATAGTTGGAACCGGTTTTGCGCAAATAACGATGCTACAAGACATAACTGGCGTGCACGTCTTGCGTTCGATTTAACGCAGCGCGCTCTAAATTAGTCATCCGCTCGGGCTGGCGCAGGATGTCGATCGAGCCTGCCCGGTCCCGGTTACAGTCATATCGCGATCATGTGCGGGATAGTCCCACCATGTCGCGCTGCCTCAACTCCCTCGGGTCGCACTGTGGGAGAGAAGCACAGCGTCCCAAAGACCCATCTCCCCACCTGGGGCGCTGTGCTTCATTCATTCCGGGCATCGGATCGGCATGAAACAGGATGGTCGAGATAGCAGGCCAGCGCCGCGCTTGCTTCCTGTGTCAGATGAAGGCCGAGCTTGCTGCGGCGGTAGAGAATGTCTTCGGCGGTCTGTGCCCATTCTTCCCTGACAAGATAGTCGACTTCGGCACGGCTGAGATCGCCGCCGAATATCTCCCCCAGATCGTCCAGCGTTTCAGCTGCATCCAGCAGTTTCAGGGCGCATGTGCCGTAAGCGCGGGCCAGGCGGTGGAGTAGCCTATGGGGTAGGGCGGGATATTGGTTTTCCAATTCGTGCAGGAAGATGTCGAAGTTTCCCTCGGGCATGTCCCCGCCTGGGAGGGCCGCGGTCGCGGTCCAGGCGCCCCGCGTCTCGATTCCCTGCGACGCGAGAAGGTCGAGCGCCTGCTCGGCCAGTTTCCGGTAGGTGGTGATCTTGCCCCCGAAGATGCTGAGAAGAGGAGCGCCTTCGCTGTCGAGGTCGAGGACATAGTCGCGGGTGACGGCGGAGGCATTGCCTGCCTGATCGTCATAAAGCGGGCGGATGCCTGAATAGGACCAGATTATGTCTTCGCGCGCGATTTTCCGGGCGAAGTAGCGGTTTGCCACGCCCAGCAGATAGTCGATCTCGCTCTCACTGATGTGTGGTTTGCCCGGCGGATCGTGCCATTCTTGTTCGGTGGTGCCGACCAGCGTGAAGTGATGCTCATAGGGGATGGCGAAGATGATGCGGCCGTCAAAATGCTGGAGCGTGAGGGCATGGTCCCCTTCGTGGAGGCGCGGGACGACGATATGACTGCCTTTTACGAGGCGGACTTTCCGCTGACTCTCCAGGCCGGAGCGGGCGATGATGTCGGCGACCCATGGACCGGCGGCATTGACCAATATGCGGGCGCGCACTTCCTTCACGCCATGCGCATCTTCGATGGTGGCCGACCAGATTTCCTCCTCACGACGGGCGTCGAGCAGGCGGGTGCGGGTCTCAATTTGCGCGCCGTGCTTGGCCGCGTCCATTGCGTTCAGCACTACCAACCGGCTATCTTCGACCCAGCAGTCCGAATAGAGGAAGCCGCGCCCTTTGCGGTTCGCAAGGCTGTTTCCCAAAGGCGATCGATCAAGCACGATCGTGCGCGTGCCGGGCAATTTCTGCCGACCGCCGAGATGATCGTAGATAAAGAGGCCGAGGCGCACCAACCATGCCGGGCGCGTCGAGAGGTTCTGCGGCATCAGGAAGGCAAGCGGCCAGATGATGTGAGGCGCCGTCCGCCAAAGCCGTTCCCGTTCGATCAGGGATTCACGGACCAGCCGAAACTCACCATATTCAAGGTAACGCAAGCCGCCGTGGATCAACTTGGTCGAGGCGGAGGAGGTTTGGCTGGCAAGATCGTCCTGCTCCACCAGAAGGAGCCTGTAGCCGCGCCCGGCCGCATCGCGGGCGATGCCGACACCATTTATCCCTCCGCCGACGATCAGCAAGTCATAGAGAGGTGGCGTGTCAGCCCGAACGGATTGCGTGGTCGCGCGGTCGGTCAAGATGCTCTACCTCCGCACTTCTGAAACATGAAGGCGGCGGGGCTGCTTCAGTTTCACGAAAGTGCCGAGTTCGCGGCGCAGCATTCCTAGCATCCAGAGCCGATGGCTTGCGATATATTCGGGAAAGCCGTCCGGTTTGGCGGGGTCGAAAACGGGGACCTGCCAGTCCGCAGGCTGTTCTTCATAGATGGTTTCGATCTGGGCGGAGCCGTCATCGGGGGCATCGACGTGACTGCCCAAATAGCGGTTGCCCTTAAATCGGACAGACTCCGCTGGGTCAAAGCCCGCCTTGATCAGATAGTCAGGGCCGTTGCGTCCAATCTCGCTGCCGTAGCGGGCGGTCCCCGCAACCTTGAACACATTGCTGCGGAAGCGGACACCGCGCGCCCATCCGTCCCATTGCGTCGCGACGACCATCTGGACGTCCATCGCCTTTCCGACATGGACGACATTTTTCTCGATCAGCGCGTCCGACACATTACCCGCAATCTGGAATATGCGGGTTCCGTCATTGCGGCTGACGTTGAAACGGGCGACTGTCCTGTGATTGCCGATATTGGCGCTGTCGTCCTGGCCGGGAGAACAGATGAGGAGGAATCCGCCTGCATTGTCGTGGCTGTAGTTGTAGAGGAACGTCGTGCGGCGGGAGTTGAAATCGGAATCGAAGCCCTGACCATCGTAGCGGGTTCGGGTATAAGCGGCCTCATTAAGCTGTATCAGACTATGGTCCGTGCTCCATTGCCAGATGCCTGCATTATAGCCGGGCGCGCGGCTGCCCGCATAGCGCACGATATTATGTTCGATGAGTGCGCCATTGGTGCCCCGTGGGACGATACCGTCGCCGCCCACATCTTCCACATAATTGTCGCGGATGACGACTTTTTCGCTGGGAAACCAGTTGGAGGATGTTACCTGATCGCTGATCCCGGCTATGCCGGATCGATCGACGCGCCAGACTATGTTGCGTTCGATGATGAGGTCGTCAAACCGGGTCGGCAGCTTTTGCCCGGTGGCGCGGAAGACTATGCCGCCATTATCCTTTCGGTCGTTGGTCCCGCGCACATCGTGAATGTACATGTCGCGAATACGGATACCGCGCGTGGTGCCGCGATCCTCCGCCGATATGAGAACGCCGGTGCGGTGGGCGGGAAGGGGGCTGTCGTTCGTGACTTCGAGGCCGCTGACCGTCACATAATCCGCATTGATGATGCCCACGGCATGGGGGGAAACGCCGCCTGCATCAACGCGCGCGCGCGGGCCTGTTCCGTCAGAGGTGACGGTGATAGGGGCCTTTTCACTGCCCGACCGGGTGAGGGTAAGAGGCTCTCGCCATACCGATCCCGCCATCAGCTTGACCTGATCGCCTGGTTGCAGTGGGAAAGTCGATAGGCGGGAGAGAGAGCGCCACGGCTGCGTTGGTGAGGTGCCGTTGAAGCTGTCGTCGCCCTGCGTGGAACTCACATAATAGGTTTCGGCATTGGCTGCCGCAACGAAGCCTGAAGACAGGGCAAGAAGGGATGCGGCGGCCAATGATTTCAGCAAGTTCGGCGTATCCCTTCGCGATAGGTCGGATCCTTGTTTTAGCGCAATGAGGCTGAATGCGAAGTGAAATGATCGCCGAGGTCAGGCAGAAAAAGGCCCCGCCTCCGTGAGGAGACGGGGCATGGGAGGGCGGGAATGGCCCCGAAAAGGGTTAGAATTTGGCGCCGACGGTGATGCCGTAGGTCCGCGGTTCGGCATAATATCCGCCCGCAAAGCCAAGCTGGCCGAAGTCGATCCCGCGAGCGAAATCCTTCGCGTTGGTGAGGTTCTTCACCCACAGGCGGACTTCGCCTTCGCCCGTCCCCAGAGGAATGCCGTCGACACCGATCTGTGCGTCGACCAGGTCGATATTATCGCCCTTGATCTGTTCGTTGAACGGCGAACCGAGGCTGCTGCTGAAATTATATTTGCCGTCTTCATGCGTATAGCCGATCCGGCCGCGCAGCGTGGCATTGCCCCAGTTCAGCGGGAATTGCGCGTTCAGTGCCACATTGGCGGTCAGCGGTGACGTATAGCCGGGCGTTGCGATCGACGCGATATTGACCGGAGGCTCCCCGGCCACAGGCGACTGTCCGGCGAGAAACTCCTTATATTTTATGTCGATATAGCCGATGCTGCCGTCGATCGAGAAGTTGTCGGAAAGGACTGCCTGCGCTTCCGCTTCCACGCCATTATAGACGACCTTGCCCGCGTTGATGATCCGGGTGGCGAACGTGCCCGCTGGAGCGTCGGTGACGGGGCCGATGACAGCCAGATTGTCGTAGATGTTGTGATAGGCCGCGACGTTCAGGCGCAGGCGGCGGTTGAACAATTCCGTCTTTGCGCCGATTTCGTAGGAGGTCACCTTCTCCGGTTCGAAGCTGCCCAGCTGGTTGGTGCCGGAGAGCGCGGGGTCCTGAGAATTGAAGCCACCCGAGCGATAGCCGGTGGCGGCGCGCGCATAGAGGTTGATGCCATCGGCGACATCATAACCCGCCATCAGGTTCCAGGTGAACTTGCTGAACTTGGCAGCGCCATATTCCGGGACGGGAGGCGGGGCTGCACCGTTCTGGAGACGAATCATCTTCTTTTCGTCCCAGGTGTATCGGCCGCCAGCGGTGAGGCGGATGCCGCTGTCGCGGCCCCCCGGATAGAAGGTGAACTGGCCGTAGACCGCGGTGCTCTCGCTCGACGTCGTGTAGTTAAGCCGGGCAAGCGTCTGGACGAGCCGGTAGCGCGCCGGATTAGCGGCGGCGAAGCCCGGTCCAAGGGGACCGAAATTGGCGAGGAATACCGAATTGGTGTCCAGGATGAAGCCGCTATTTTGACGGCCGTTCTCCGAACCCTTTTCCCAGAAGTAGAAGCCGCCGACGACCCAATCCAGCGAATTGCTGTCACCGGAAATTTCAACTTCCTGGCTGAACTGCTTGTGACGCCGCTTATTGTCGACGGAGAACAGATCCTGGCTGACTGTCGGCACCGGCGCTGCGGAAATGAACGGAATGGCGGCAGCCGGTATGGTGGGGATGAACTGCAACAGCGATGCGGGCATGCCGTTGAACAGTGTTGCGTTGGAGAAGGCCGGGCCGCTGAACGCGCCGATCCCGTCCAGATCGGTGACGCCGTCGCTGTTCCAGAAGCGATAGCCGGTTGTCGTCTTGACCTTGAAGCCGCCAAAATCATTCTGAACTTGCAGATTATGACCCCAGGTCTTGTCGGTAGCACTGCTGAGGATGTTGTTGCAGACCTTATGCCGATAGGTGCGCGAGGGCACGGCCAGTGCAGCGCATTCCGGGTCCGCGAAGGTAGCGCCGGCCAGATATTGGGCGACCGGCGCCTGTTGCGTCACCAGCGCCTGCCGACCGTCGACAGTGATGCGGGCGTTCGGCGTACCATCGGCGACATGGGTCAGGATGAAGGGGAGCGGCGTACCCTTGATACGGTTCCAGTCGAAAACATACTGGATACTACCAGTCCCGCCCAGGTCGATTTTGGCGCCAGCGCGAAACGCGTCGGACTTGCGGGCACCCGGATCGCGGGAGTCGCGGGGTTGCAGGATGTTGTCGATGACCCCGTCACGTTCGCTGTGGCTGTAGGAGAAGGTGGTCGAGATGCCTGCAATCTCACCGGGATCGAGGGAAATCTTGCCGTTCCACGCGTTGAAATTGCCATAGCCAGCCTCCGCCTTCAGCCGGAAGGTGGGTGAGGGCGCGCGGGAAATGAAATGAATCGCGCCGCCCGTCGTGTTGCGGCCGAACAGGGTGCCCTGCGGCCCGCGCAGAACCTCCACCCGCTCAATGTCCATGACGCTGAGGCCCATGGCACCGCCGCGCGCGATATACACGCCATCCACGTAAAGGCCGTTGGCTGCATCGATGCCGAAGCTTTCGCTGCCGCCGTTTGAGATGCCGCGCATGGAAAAGACGGCCGCGCTGTTGCTTGTGGTGCCCTGCGTCACGACGACGTTTGGAGCAAGGCCGCTGAGATCGCGGCTGTCGCGAATGCCGAGCTGTTCCACCTTTTCGGAGCTGATCGCGCTGATGGCGATGGGAACATCCTGAAGATTCTGGGCGCGCTTCTGAGCGGTGACGACGATTTCGTCGAGGCCCGGTTCCGAAGGTGTCGCGGTGGTCTGCGCCATTGATTGGCTGGCAAGAGCCAGGCCGCTGACCCCGATGATCAGTTGTAGCGCTGCACATGTATATGTCTTGGCCATCAATATCTCTCCCATAGATATCATAAGGTTTATAGTTGTGACGAATTAGACTGCGTCGAAGTCTATTTGCGCGTCCCGGACTATTCAGTTCTGGATGCCGCTGATTTTGAACTCAGTTGGGCATGTAAAGTTGAGCCGCCTTGCCGCCATCGACGGGTAGAGCTGTTCCCGTGATGTAACTTGCGGCGTCGGACAGCATGAAGACGATGGCATGAGCCAGTTCTTCCGGCTGGCCCCCGCGCTGCATCGGTATGGCAGCCGTTGTACGGGCGGCAGTGTCGGCTGCGCGTGCCGAAAAAAGTTCAGTCGTTGCAGTTTGGACCTGGCCCGGGATGATGGCGTTTATCCTGATGCCGAGTGGCGCAGCCTCCATCGCGGCGGCGGCCGTGAAGTGGACGAGCGCAGCCTTGGAAGCGGAATAGCTTGCCATGTTCACGGTCGCGCGGATGCCGCAGGTCGAGGCGATGTTGACGATCGATCCCTTGCCCGCCTGAGCCATTACTTTCAGGGCGGCCTTGGTGCTAACGAAGGCGGCGTCGCTGTTGACGGCGAAATCCTTGCGCCAATGTTCCAGCGTCAGTTTGCTGATGGACGCATAATGGGTCGACATTGCATTGTTCACCAGCATGTCGAGGCGCCCGTATTTTTGCGCGGTGCCTTCGACCATCGCCGCAAGGGCATCTGTGTCGGTGACATCGAGTTGGATTGCTTCGATCCGGCCGCCTTGTGCAGAGATGCTGTCACGCGCTCTGTCGAGCAGCGCCTGCCTGCGGCCGCAAATGACGACCTGAGCGCCGCGCTGCGCCAACAAGGTGGCGGTCGCGAGGCCGATGCCATCGCTGCCGCCCGTTATGATTGCGACGCGGCCTAGAAAATCCTCGCTCATTTGACGTCCAGAACCTCACCTAACAGAATCACACTCTTGCCGAGACCGGTGCGATGCGAATCAAGATCATGCAGAATTCGTAATTTGTAAATCTTTAAATTCCGAATATGGATGTTTTAGGGCCTCGTTGCGGATATATGACGGTGCCGGATTGATCTCGCGATCCGCCACTGCCCAAGTCAGGATTGCGGGAAATCATTTTGGTTTCAGGGTATTTCAGCGACTTCCTTGCTTGCGGAAGCAGTATGGATGGCAGTCTGAAACATGCGGAAAAATAATATTGTTGAATTCCGCGAATGACGGAATAAAGTCGGCCTCAGCAAAAGCAGGCGACGAGTCGAGGATAGAGGATGTCGGGAATGAGCGAGGGCTGCGGCTCCGGCGCAAACTCCCGTCGAAAAAATTCCGCGGCGGTAGAGTGATCCCCAAGGATAGCATGAGCAAGATCGACCCAATTTTCGCGACAGTCACCGCGCCGGGCACGCCATTTGAGATTGGCGAGCAGGATGGGCTGCGCTTTTTCGTGAACGCGCCGTCGGACCTCAATCAATTGATAGAAGGCGCGCGCCGCTTCGGAGAACAGGTCTGTATCGTTGATTTCGACGGGCCGGAGGGTGAGCGGCGGCTGAGCTTTGCGGACATGTTCGCTTGGCGAGATCAACTGGCAGCCCGATTGGGCATAGAGCGGAGGCAGCGGGTCGCAATCTGCATGCGCAACCGCGCGGAGTGGATGGTGGCGTTTCTGGCGGTTGTGAAGCAGGGCGGCGTTGCTGCGTTGCTCAACAGCCGTGGGTCGCCCGCCGAACTTCATGCGATGGTCGAGGAGGTGACGCCGGACCTCGTTCTGGCGGACACGGAACGGGCCGCGCTGCTGCGCGACGGAGGCTATGCGGGGCGTCTGATCGACGTGACGCAGCCGCTGGCGGATGAGACGTCACCGATCGCGAACGATGCGGCTGCGGGACCGGGCGATCCGTGCGCGATATTGTTCACGTCGGGAACGACCGGGCGGGTAAAGGGCGCGGTGCTTTCCCACCGCAGCCTGATTACCGGATTGCTGGGCACGCAGCTGACCGGAATGATGGTGCTGCACAATATGGCGCGCGAATATGGGGTTCCGGTGGAAGCCATCGCCGCGCAGGTGCCGCCTCAGGCAATTTTGCTGGTCTATCCGCTTTTTCACATTTCGGGGCTGGGCGCAGGCTTTCTTGCGCCGTTCCTGTCGGGCGGCAAGATCGTGGTCATGCGCCGCTGGGACGCGGAAGAGGCCGTACGCCTGATCGAGCAAGAGCGGGTGACGCAGCTTTCCGCCGTTCCCACGATGTTGTGGGACATGGTGCACCGGGCGCGCACCAAGGATGCTGACCTTAGTTCCGTGCGGAACATTGGATCAGGCGGGCAGGCGCTGCCGCTCAACCTGCTTGAGGAAGTGCGCAAGCTGTGCCCGCATGCGATGATAGGGACCGGCTATGGCATGACGGAAACGTCGGGCGCGATCGCGCAGGCCGTGGGAGCGGACTTTCTGGCGGCTCGTGCTTCGGCTGGACGGGTGTTGCCGCTGGTGGATTTGCGGATCGAGCGGGAGGACGGCGCGGTCTGCGGCCCCAATGAAACCGGCGAGATCATCGTGCGCAGTGCCATGATCATGAATGGCTATTGGAACAGGCCGGAGGATACGGCAAAGAGCCTTACGGCCGATGGCTGGCTGCGCACTGGTGACATCGGCTATCAGGATGAGGAAGGTTACATCTTCATCGTCGATCGCGCCAAGGACATGGTGATTTCAGGCGGCGAGAATATCTATTGCGCCGAAGTCGAGCGCGTCCTGAGCGAAATGCCGCAGATCACTGAATGCGCAACGTTCGGGATCGCGGACGAGCGGCTGGGCGAGGCGCTGGTCGCGGTGGTTCAGGCGGATGGCCTGGACGAACGCAGCGTCATTGATTGGGTGGCAGGCAGGCTTGCGCCCTACAAGGCGCCGGTACGTGTCGCTTTTTCGTCCAAACCCCTGCCGCGCAACCAGTCGCAGAAAATCAACAAGATCGCGCTTCGTGCGCTGTGGCCCGAACTGGCCGACAACAACTGAACAGGAGAGTTCCCATGGGCATGCCCAAGGACATAAAGATAATCGACTGCATGCTGGGCATTCCGGAGGCAGAGGACCGTTCCGCCTGGTTCGATCCTTTCCGGCCGCTGATCAAGGACCAGCAGACGCTCCAGCAATTCGCGATGCCGGCGCAATATATGTTCAAGGACATTCCGCAGACCGGCAAGGTTGATGACTTCGTGTCCTGGACCGTCGAGCAGATGGACCAATATGGCATCGACAAGGCGCTGGTCGGATGGAACGACAATGCGACGTCCTATCGCGCGAAGGAGATGTATGGCGACCGCTTCTTCTTCGACCTGCCCTGTGATCCCAACCGGGGCATGGAGGAAGTAAAGCGGATCAAGCGCATCCATGCGGAAGTCGGGCTGTCGGCGATCAGCGTCTTTCCCGCGGGCACGCTGCCGCAGGTGGCGATCAACCACAAATATATGTTCCCGCTCTACACGGTTGCCGCCGAACTGGGGCTGCCGGTGCTATTGAATGCCGGTATTCCGGGTCCGCGTATTCCGATGGAGACGCAGAAGGTCGAGCATCTGGACGAGGTCTGCTGGTTCTTTCCGGACCTGAAGGTCGTCATGCGTCATGGCGCGGAGCCTTGGGAAGCCTTGGCGGTCAAGCTCATGCTGAAGTGGCCGAACCTCTATTATTCGACCAGCGCCTTTGCGCCCAAACATTATCCCAAGGCGATTATCGACTACGCCAACACGCGTGGCGCGGACAAGATCATTTATGCCGGATACTTCCCGATGGGTCTCAGCCTGGAACGGATCTTCAGCGACATGCAGAACGTCCCTTTCAAGGACGAAGTCTGGCCAAAATTCCTGCGCGAAAACGCCATCAAGGTCTTTGACCTCAAATAATCTGACGGAGCCTTTCCATGTCGAACCCCGAAACCGCCGCCGCATCCGATGCGCGGACGCCACCTGTCGCCGTATGGCAAATCCTTGAGAAGCTGAAGGGGCAGGACCTGCTCGATTGGCGGCTGGCCGAAGTGAAGGACCGCGCTTCGATCAAGGAGCGCAACCTCGATATCGGCATTCCTTTTGGCTGGTATCCGATCCTCTTGTCTTCAGAACTGCAGGTCGGAGAAGTGAAGCCGCTGCGCTATTTCTCGCAGGATTTGGCGATCTGGCGCGGTGAGGATGGCAAAGTCCGCATGCTGGATGCCTATTGCAAGCATCTGGGCGCGCATATGGGGCATGGCGGCAAGGTGCATGGCAATCTGCTGGAGTGCCCCTTTCACGCATGGCGCTATGATGGCGACGAGGCGGTGGTGAAGGACGTGCCCTATGCCCGCAATATCCCGCCGCAGGTGAAGCGCAAGTGCACGCGCAACTGGCACATTACCGAAGCGAACCGCTTTATCTGGGCCTGGTATCATCCGCAGGATGAAGCGCCTCTGTTTGAAGTGGCGGTGCTGCCGGAGGCGAGCGACCCTGAATGGACCGATTATGAAGTCCATGAGTGGAATGTCTGGGGTTCGCTCCAGAATATGGCGGAAAATGGCGTGGACGTTGCGCATTTCCGGTTCATTCACGGGACTGCCAATGTGCCGTTGGGCGAGCTGCGCTGGGGCGACTGGGGCCGTGGCGCGGACGTGAAGGCCAAGATGGGCACGCCCTGGGGCGAAGTCGATGGCTGCATCAGCTATGACACGATGGGGCCGGGGCAAAGCTGGACCCGCTTTACCGGTATTTCAGAGACGCTGCTGGTTGCCTGCCTGGCCCCGGTCGAGCTGGATCATGTGCATGTGCGCTTCTGCTTCACCCAGCCCAAAGCGCAGGCTGAAGGTGAGCGGGCTGGCGTTGCCAAGGCTATCATCCGCGACATCTGCAAGCAGTTCGATCAGGACAAGGTTGTTTGGGATCGGCAGAAGTTCGAACCGAACCCGATCATCTGCGATGGTGACGGGCCGATCCCGCAGTTCCGCAAATATTATGCGCGCTATTATGCGGATCAGAACGCGGCGTAGCTGAACGAAGTGACGTGCTCCTGCGAAGGCAGGAGCCCAGATCAGAGGTTGCGTCATAAGGCGAAGGTGGAACTGGGTTCCTGCGTTCGCAGGAACACCGGGTTGAAGACGGCGTGGGAGTGAGAGGAATGGACATGACACGCCGCGAGGGCATGGCGAGCGTCGGCGCAGCGGCTCTATTGGGCATCGCGGGGACGACAAAGGCCCGCACACCGTCCGCGAGCCCGCTCGACACGCATGACGCCATGGGTCTGGCTGAACTTGTCGCCAAGAAGCAGGTGTCGCCGGGCGAGTTGCTGGAAGCGGCGATCGGTAAGGCGGAGGCGCTGAATCCCCGGTTCAACTTCATGGCGCAGAAACATTATGATTATGGCCGCGCGGCGATCGCCAAGGGATTGCCGCAAGGGCCATTCAGCGGCGTTCCCTGGCTGCTGAAAGACCTGAACACCTATATTGCGGGCCTGCCGACCGAGAATGGCAGCCGCTTCTACAAGGGATACAAGCCTGATGTAACGTCCGAGCTGGTGCGGCGCATTGAGAAGGCGGGCTTTGTCATTTTCGGCAAGACGACGGTGCCGGAGCTGGGACTTACCGGCACGACCGAAAACAAGCTGACGGGCGATACGCGCAATCCGTGGGACGTGAGCCGGATCACTGGCGGCTCTTCGGGCGGCGCGGCTGCGGCGGTGGCAGCGGGCGTGCTCCCAGCCGCGCATGCCACCGACGGCGGCGGGTCGATCCGCATTCCCGCATCCTGCTGCGGGCTCTTTGGGCTGAAGCCGAGCCGGGGGCGGGTGCCGATGGGGCCGCCGCGCACCGAAGGGTGGGGCGGTCTGTCGGTCCATCATGCCGTTACCCGCAGCGTTCGGGACTCCGCCGCCATATTGGATGCGACGCAGGGTCCAGAGCCGGGCGCCCGCTATGCCGCGCCGACGCCGGGCGAAACTTTCCTGTCGCAGGTCGGCAAGGCTCCGGGCCGGTTGCGGATAGCGTTGATGCTGAATGCACCTGCTGGATCGCCCGTCGATCCGGAATGCGTGGAGGCGGCGCGTAAGGCGGCGCGGCTGTGCGAGAGCCTGGGCCATCATGTCGAGGAAGCCGCGCCCAAGCTGGACGTCGCGGCGATGGGCGCGGCGAGTTTTGTGCTGATCGGTTCATCGGTCGCGGCGGACATGATGGACCGTGCCAAGGCGACCGGCGTCGCGATCGGGCCTGATGTGCTGGAGCCGATTACGCTGGGTTTCGTGGGCTATGGGCAGAAGGCGACCGGCATGGACTTTGCCCGCGCGAACAACACGCTTCAGGCTGCGGCTATCACGATGGCGCAGTTCATGGCGAATTACGACGTGATCCTTTCGCCCACTTTGGCCGCTCCGCCGCTGAAGTTGGGGCAGATCAACCTGACGCCTGATGTCGATTTTGCGGCGTGGGGACAGCGCGCGGCGGTCTTCTCGCCCTTTACCCAGGTTGCGAACATGACCGGCCAGCCCGCCATGTCGGTGCCGCTCGCCATGTCATCGGCGGGTCTGCCGATCGGGGTGATGTTTACGGGACGCTATGGTGATGAGGCAACGTTGTTCCGTCTGGCCGGGCAGTTGGAAGGTGCCGCGCCGTGGAAGAACAGGCGTCCGGCGATCTAATATATTGGAGAATATGATGCGCGGATTGGAAGGCAAGGCGGGGATCGTCGCGGGCGGCGGGCGCGGTATCGGCGCAGCTACGGCGCGGCGGCTGGTGGCCGAAGGCGCATCGGTTGTGATCGGCGACATTGTCGGCGAGTGGGCGGAAGAGACCGCGGGCGCCATTCGCGAGCAGGGCGGACGGGCGATCGGCGTGGTGCTCGACGGCACGAAGGCAGCATCGCAGGCCGCGATCGTTGAGGCTGCCTTGTCCGAGTTCGGGCGGCTCGACTTTTACCACAGCAATCTGGCGGGCGGCACTGAAGGCGACATTGATGTGCTGAACTGTTCGGAAGAGGTGCTGGATCGGTCCTTCGCGATCAATGCCAAGAGCCATTTTCTGGCGACGCAGGCGGCGCTTCCAGTGCTGTTGGAACGTGGAGGTGGCGCGATGGTTTATACCTCATCGGGTGCGGCCATTTCGGGCAACCCAATGCAGGTCGCGTATCCCATGACGAAGAATGCGTTGCATGCGCTCGTCCGGCACGTTGCGCGCAAGTTCGGGAAGCAGGGCATCCGCGCCAATGGCATTTGCCCTGGGGTCGTCCTGACCGAAGCAGTGGCCCAGCATCTGACGCAGGATTATGTGGACGGGATGCTGGAGAATTTGCCCCACCGTCGCCTCGGCAAGCCCGATGATATTGCGGGCGCGGTCGCTTTCCTGGCGTCCGACGATGGGGAATGGGTCAACGGGCAGCTCTGGCATGTGAATGGCGGATCGCTTTTGCGAGACTGAAGACATGCGGCCCGCTTCCAACCCTTGGGATGTGCTGGCGATGCTGCTGGCCAGAGGATGCGCTTTCGATTCGACCTTCTGGCCCTTTGCTGGCAAGAGCAGCGGTTGAAAGAGGTTGAGTGGGTATATGAGCGAAACGTTTGCGTTCGACGAGACGGACCGGAAGATTGTCGAACAGCTGCGGCAAAATGGCCGGGCCACCAATCAGCAGATCGCGGAATCTCTCAACCTGATCGCTTCCACCGTTTCGACGCGCATTCGACGGATGGAGGATGCGGGGATGCTGCGCGTTGTGGCCGTGTCCGACTTTGCGGTACATGGTTATCATGTCCTCATCCACCTGGCGGTTCAGGTGAGTGGGCGGTCGGCATTGGATGTAGCGGAAGAACTGGCTGTATTTCCTGAAGTTTTTGCCGCGCATCTGGTGACGGGTAATTATGAGATCAGCCTGCTCCTCACGCTCCGTGACATTGATGAGCTTCCCTCGCTGATCACGGATCGTTTGTCGAAGGTGCGGGGAATAAGATCGATGACACCCGCGATTGGGCTCGACATTGTCCGCTATGGCCTGGACACCGCGCCGATCGATCGCAGGAGGCTTGCATGAGAAGGCCCGACCTCGACGAGCTGGACCACCAGCTGATCGACATATTGGCGCAGGATGCGCGGGTTTCCAACCGCAAGATCGCGGCTGATCTTGGCGTGAACGAGGGCACGGTTAGAGGCCGGATCAAACGGCTGCAGCAGGAAAAGCTGATCGCCTTCACCGCGCTGACGGGCTTGAAGCTTGAGAAGGCGACCAATGTGGCTTTCGTCGCGGTGCAGGCGGATGTCAGCCATGTCAGGCAGATCGCGCGGGACATTGCGCATATACCGCTGGTTAAGGCCGTGATGATCACATTGGGACCGTGCAACATCATGGCGACGTGCCTGTATGATGACCTCGACAACCTTCACAAGATGGCGTCGGGGCAGATCCTGTCGATGGAGGGGGTAAATCACGTCGAAACCTCGCTGGCCGTCAGGACTGTGAAGTTCAGCAACCGCGTAGTGCGGATAACGGACGCGCAGACGGCCAGCGGCGTATAAAACTGTCGCGAGCAATTAAATTCGGAATTTAAATATTTTAAAATTCCGCATATGAGCGCTTGAAAAGGAAAATAAGCTCATATAGCAGGATGTGACAGCGTTAGGCAGCACATGTCTGCCGATCGTCAAGGGCAGGAGAGAGCCGCCGCGTCATTGGATGGCTGATGTCTCGCACCGCCGGGTGCTGTGGCAAGGATCTCCGCCCATATTTAAAGGCGGCCGAGATGGAATTCGCATTTACCGACGAACAACAGATGATCGCGGAGACGGCGCGCAGCTTCTTCGCGGAGAATGCCACAAGCGAGCGCACGCGCAAGGCGATGGCGGGCGACGGCGTCGACCGGGCGCTTTGGCAGGCTTTTTGTCAGGAACTGGGGCTATCCGGCATCGGACTTCCGGAAAGCGCTGGCGGCGCAGGTCTGGGCATGGTGGAGTTGGCGATCATCGCTGAAGCGGCAGGCGCTCAGGTGGCGGCATTGCCTATGCTGAGCAGTCTCGTGCAAGCCGCTCAGGCCATCGCCGCTGGCGGTAATGCGGAGCAGCAGAATGAGTGGCTGCCGCGCCTGATCTCCGGCGAGGTGATCGGCGGTTATTCCTATGGGTTGGACATCCGGTCGGATGGCGACCGGCTGACGGGCGGATCGCGGTTCGTTGCCCATGGCACCGCTGCCGATATGTTTGTGGTGACCGACATGCGGCAGGTCTGGATTATCCGCGCGGACGCGCCGGGCGTCAGCGTGACGAGTCAGACGAGCATGGACCAGACCCGCCCCTTGGCTCATGTGCAGCTGGACAATGTGGCAGGTGAGCGGCTTGGCGATCCGGAAGCTGCGCTGGCCGCTGTCCATCGCGCTGGGTTCATCGCGGCGGCTGCGGAGGCGCTAGGCGGCGCGCAAGCGTGCCTCGACCGGACGGTTGATTATTCCAAGGAGCGCATCCAGTTCGGCCGACCAATCGGGTCGTTCCAGGCCTATAAGCACAGGCTGGCGAATATGATGGTGGAGATCGAGCAGGCGCGGTCGGCAGTCTATTGGGCTGCCTGTGCCGTGGACGAGGGGGCTGAGGAGGCAGAGATGGCCATCCATGCCGCCAAATCCTTTGCCACTGACACCTATTTCCGCTGCGCCGGTGATATGATCCAGCTTCACGGCGGCATCGGTTTTACCTGGGAGCATGACGCGCATCTGTTTTTCAAGCGCGCCCGTGCGCTTCAGACGATGCTGGGCAACAATGTTTGGCATCGTGAGAAGATCGCCACGATGATCCTGGGAGAAGCGGCATGAAACTCGGATTTTCCCCAGACGAAGAACTGTTCCGGCAGGAATGCGCCGACTGGCTGAATGGCCAGATGGCGGGCGAATTTCGCGACATCAAGGGCATCACCAAGCTGACCGGTAGCCCGGAACGGCGCAAGGAGTGGGAGCAGCAGCTTGCCGCGCACCGCTGGTCCTGCATCGGTTGGCCCTCGCAATGGGGCGGACGCGATGCGACATTGGCGCAGCAGGTGATCTTTGCCGAGGAGTATGCCCGGGCGGGCGTTCCGGGGCGCGTCAATCATATCGGTATCGAGCTTGCTGGTCCCACAATCCTGACTTTCGGCACCGAGGAGCAGAAGCAGCGTTTCTTGCCGGGCATCGCGGGCGGCAAGACCATTTTCTGTCAGGGCTTTTCGGAGCCCAATGCCGGTTCGGACCTAGCGAGCGTGCGGACGAAGGCGCGGCTTGAGGATGGCGAATGGGTGGTGAACGGCCAGAAAATCTGGACCAGTCTTGCCCATATTTCCGACTGGATCTTCGTTGTGACGCGCACGGAGGAGGGGTCGCAGGGGCCGAAGGGTCTCACCTTCCTGATGATGCCGATAGATCAGCCGGGTATCGAGATACGCGGTATCCGCCAGATCAACGGTGATGCGGAGTTCAACGAAACCTTCTTCACTGATGCGCGGTGTCCGGCGGACAGCCTGATCGGCGCGGTGGGCGACGGGTGGCGGATCGCCATGGGTCTGCTGGCATTCGAACGCGGGGTTTCAACGCTGGGTCAGCAGATGGGCTTCCGCAATGAACTGGATGAGATCATCGCGGCGGCCAAGGCCAATGGGGCGGCGAATGATCCGCTGATCCGCCAGCGGCTCGCCAAGGCGGAAGTGGGCCTGCGTCTGATGCGGTACGGAGCGTTGCGCATGCTGTCGCAAACGGATCATGCCAAGATCGATGGCGCTGCCCTGACCTATAAGATCCAGTGGGCGAGCTGGCGCCGCAACCTGGGCGAGCTTGCCATGGACGTGTTGGGCCAAGGCGGCGAGATCAGCGATCATGCTGAATATGAATGGGATACGCTACCCAACCTGTTCCTCTTCTCTCGCGCGGACACGATTTACGGCGGCACTAACCAGATCCAGCGCAACCTGATCGCCGAGCGGGGGCTGGGCCTGCCGCGTGAACCGCGCGGGAACGCCTGAACGGTGGAGGAGGAAGATGCCTTCGAGCGCTTGAAGAACCTGCCACCGCGGGGACATCATGCGTTGTTGGGCATCTATAATGTCGATCATGGACCGGATTGGGCGGAACTGGCTTGCCCTTTCGCTCCCGGATTTCTGATGGATGCCGATGCGGGCCTGGTATCGTCCGGCCCCATCATATCGCTGGTCGATGCGGCGGCGGGTTCTGCCATCATCGCGCGCACGCGGCAGTGGCGGGGGATGGCTACGCTCGACCTGCATATCGATTATCTGCGGCCAGCAAGGGCAGGGCACAGCCTTCACGCGCGCGCCCATTGCCATCATATAACGCGCAAGGTCGCTTTCACCCGTTGTGACGTTCATGATGGTGATCCGGAGGCGCCGATCGCCACCGCAACCGCCAGCTTCTTCTTCACGGACGAGTCATGATCGTGCGCACCCCCTATGCGCAGATGCTGGGCATCCGGAGCGTAGCGCTGGATGACGAAACTGCCGTCCTGATGATGCCCGCTGCTCCTTCGCTCGAAGGACGGTCGGGGTTTCTGTATGGCGGCGTCATTGCCAGTCTGCTGGAACTCGCATGTCTTGAGGCCGTCGCGCAGGATCGGAGGGAACCTTGGCCCAAGCCGATCAACATGTCTTTCGACTTCCTGCGTGGTGGGCTAATGGTGGACAGCTATGCGCAGGCCCGGCTTATCCGTGTGGGGCGAAGGGTGGTGAACGCCGATGCCGTTTGCTGGCAGGCGGATCGGGACAAGCCCATAGCGACGGGTCGCATGCACCTGCTGCTGGACTGAAGCAAAGGGCGCAAGGCGGCACGGTCGGCCGACCAAAACCGCTTTGCGAGCGGGATGCTTATGTGGCCGATGTCGGGAGAAAGGAGCCTTGATTGTCATATGACAGGCAACTTTTTCGTCCCTCATGACTTGGCATGATCATCAACCCGCTAGCGACAAGCAAGGGAGAAGTTCATGGCGCAGACTCGTGAGCAGCGTGGCGAAAAGGAAGCAAAAGCGGCTGTCGCCAAGGTGAAGAAAACAGGCAAGGCCACCGGTGGCGCGCGCGGAGGGATCACCGCGCCGGTTACGCCCTCTCCTGAGCTGGCCGACATTATTGGCGATAGCAAGATTCCGCGAAGCGAAGTGGTCAAGAAAATCTGGGCCTACATAAAGGCGAATGACCTCCAAAATCCGAAGGACAAGCGAGAGATATTGGCCGATGACAAGCTTGAGAAGATATTCGGAGGCAAGAAGGCAAGCATGTTCGAAATGAACAAGCATTTGGCGAAACATCTCAAGGCTTGAGATGGATTTTTAGGCGGATTGCCGCAATGAGTGGAAGGCCCTCTGCGCTGAATGCGAAGAGGGTCTTCCTTATAGCGCATTAGAGTCTTTCCGATGTTGAATGAATCGTTGGGGATTTCCAGACGGTTGGAAGTGTGATTCAAGGTGGCCACTGGTGAGGAGGCCAGCATGGATGAGGCCATTATCACAGGATTTGCGGGTTCGGTTTTGTCGGGCTCTGGATCGAGGCATGTCGGCGCGGGGGGCTGCGCGGTTGCTGGAGGTGAGCCCGGCCACGGGGGTTCGCTGGGCGCAGTCATGGCGAACGCGCGGGTCTGTTGAGCCGGGCAAGGTCGGCGGTCACATGCTCCCGTTGCTGGCGCGTGAGCGCGAGTGGTTGCTTGCGCGGATCGAGCAGAAGAAGGACCTGACGCTGCACGAGTTGCTGGCCCAGCTGCGTGAAGAGCGTGGTGTGGTGGTCTGCTGCGACACGCTGTGGCGGTTCATGGGCCGCTTGGGCAAGACGTTTAAAAAAAGACGCTCTTCGCCAAGGAACAGGACCGGCCCGACGTCATCCGACGCCGCAACCGCTGGCGCTGGGTCCAGCGCTGGGTAGATCCCAAGCGCATGGTCTTCATCGACGAGACCTGGGCGAAGACCAACATGACCCGCACCCATGGCTGGCATCACCGGGGCGAGCCGCTGATCGACAAGGTGCCGCATGGCCACTGGAAGACGCTGACCTTCATCGCTGGCCTCAGGCATGATGGCATCGTGGCCCCTTGCGTCCTCGATGGCCCGATAAACGGCGAGAGCTTCACCGCGTGGGTCGAGCAGTTCCTGATCCCCGCGCTGGAACCCGGCAGCATCATCGTGGTCGACAATCTCGGCAGCCACAAAGGCAGCCGCGTGCGCAAATTGCTCAAGGCGGCGGGCATCAGGCTGTTCTTCCTGCCGCCCTACTCGCCCGACCTGAACCCCATCGAGGAGATGTTCTCCAAGCTCAAGCGTCTGCTCCGCAAGGCCAACGAACGCACCGTCGAGGCAACATGGCGACGCATCGGAAAACTGCTCGACCACTTCCCGCCCGCAGAATGCGCCAATTACATCCGTGGAGCCGGATATGCCTCAATCTAAGTCAGAAAGACTCTAGCGCAGGTTGCGCGTCACGCCCGGCCGAACTGGGCGATCAGCAACCACGTTCCGCCCGCAATCAGCAGGAAGAGAATAAGCGCGCTCCAGGCCGATGCGAACCGGAGCGTGGGCCGATCTCCCGACCATTTCCGCGTTCCGCTGATCATTGGTCCGACAAGATTGTCGCGCCGATGGATCAGGTAGAAAAGAACGGCCACGACATGAAGGGCCGTGAGGGCAAGGATGGCGTTGAAGATGAAGGCGTGCCATTCCGCAGCGACCCGGCCGGTTTCGAAATCGACCAGATAGGAAAAGGGACCGGACTCCATGCCGTCGATATCCACGGAAAAGAAGCCGAGCCCCACCTGCACCGCGAGGATGGTGATCATGGCGATCACACTCCAGCCGCCAACCGGATTATGGCCAGCTGCTGGGGTGGCCGCCCGGTTGAACATATGGCCGCGGACATAGCGAAACAGCGTTGATGGGCCGCCAACGAAGTTAGAGAAGCGAGCCGTGCTGCTTCCCGCGAAACCCCAGATCAGGCGGAAGAGCAGCAGTGCGAAAATGCTGTAACCGGCTAGCCGATGCCAATCCAGCATGCGTTCTTCAGCCGTCCACCAGGCGAAGCCCAGCAGTGGCACCAGCGTCCAGTGAAACAGGCGGATCGGCAGATCCCAGATACGCAGACGCACCGGCGCGCCGCTCACTTCGGCATCCACCATCAAAGCTCCGCGCGGAAACGATCGTGGCAGCTTTTGCAGGTGCCGCCCAAAGCGGTGCGCGCCGCGCCAAGCCCGGCGACATTGCCGCTGGCTGCTGCTGCATCGAGGGCCTTCGAAGCGGTGATCATGTCGCCCTGAAGCTTCACAAACGCCGCATTATCCTTCCAGATTTCAGGCTTCGCGCGCGTCTTGATGCCCGATTCCGAACCGCTACCCTTGGGGAAATATTTGGGCAGCAAAGCGGCGCGAGTGGCGATATCACGCGCCAGCGGGCGGACACTGTTCATATCGGGCGATCCGGACTTCAACTCATCATTGATGCTTTTGAAAGCTCCACCAATCTCCTTGTAGCTGGCCTGGCGCGCCTTGATCGCGTTGGTCACCGCAGGTGTGGCGGCATAGGCCGCGTAGCTCGCGGCCAAGCCGACGGTTGCCAAAGCCAGGGAGTAGGGAAGCTTCATCTTCTGCCTCATTCTTTCTGTGATCGTCACGCCAATATTTCGCCGATGGGCCGCTTGGTATTCATGGCATCCATGCCCCATGAGTCGATCGAAATTCCCATAACTTGTTGGAGTGTCAAGCCGACACGGCTGATCGACTCTCCATTGCCATGGACATGGATGCCGGATTTGACCTTTCCGCCTGCACGCCCGGCCAGCATCACCGGAATGCCCAGAACATCATGGTTCTTGGCATAGGACACATCCGAATGCGCAAATACCAGTGTGTTGTCGAGCAGGGTGCCGTCGCCTTCCTTGATCGCGGCGAGCGCAGACACGAAATCCGCCCAGGCTTCCATGCTGCGGGTGGCGAAGAAATCCACGGTCGGCTGATATCCGATGGCCCGGTCGATCATTTCTTCGTGCGTGTTCTGGTGATATCCCGTTGTCTGTCCCGCCTGACGCAGATCGGATGCTGCTGTCGAGAAATTCATGTTGAACACGCGGGTCTGGTTACAGGCCAGTGCCATCGCCAGCATCTGTGCCATCAGCTTGTGGTTGCTCTTCCGCTGCTGGACATCCGTGATGTCGCCTGACACCGCCGGTGCTTCTGGGGGCACGACGCATGCTTCGGCCGGCGGTGGCTTCTGCAGCTGTAGCGCCAGCTTTCCTTCCATCTCGCGGACGGAGGTGAAATATTGGTCCAGACGGGCCTTGTCGGTCGCACCCAGGCTGGTTTCCAGCGCGCGGCGTTGTTCGGTAACCCCGGACAATACGCTTCGGCGCACCATGATGCGCGGATCTGGCTTGAAATCGGCCTTGTTGGGATCGTTGAAGTCCGCGCCGAAGATCTTGCGGTAGAATTCAACCGGGCTTGGCGTGGCGGCGTTCATGCTGCGTCCGTCGCGGAACGAATAGCTGGTGCGCGCATTACCATCCGCCGAAAGGTCGAGCGAACGGAAGAAGGAGCCGCCGCCGATCGCATCGCCGATAAGGACGTCAAGTGTAGGTGCCCGGATGGCGAGCCAGTCGTCCGCGGGCGCGCCCGTGCGGACGGCCGTGTTGCCCGACAGATGAGGCAGATTGCCCTTGCCGTCCAGCATCACGTCGAACCCGGTCAGGACACTTACATGCTGCTTCACAGCGGCAATGGGTGCAAGCTGCGGGGGCAGGTCGTAATCGGCCCCTATCGACTTTGGCTGCCAGCGATCGGGGATCATCCCGCATCCCCAGAACCATGTACCGAAGCGCACGGGCAGGCGCCCGCCCCCCAGGGTCGCGGCAAAGGCCGTACCGTTATTGTCCAGAAATGCGTCCAGCAGGGGCAGCCCCAGCGTTACTGCACCGCCGCCCAATATCCCGCGCAGCAGGAAACCGCGCCGTGTCGTTCCGTTCATCAGCCAGTCTCCTTCGATCTGCGAACAGTTGCCACGCGACTTTCAGGAGCAAGGCGCGGCATGGCGTAAAATGCCGGGTCCAGCGCGATGGCACGCATCAGGGACGGGAAGCGATAGCCGCCCGCCGAGAAGCCCTGACTGAGCCGCGCTATCCCGGCTCCGTCTGCTTCCACCGGATTGCGTCCATTGGCGTAACGCCATGCCGACTGGACGAGGCAACTGCTGACGCGCGGGCTGTCGTGGAACAATTGCCCAAGAGCAGCAGCGCCATTGTAGGCCTGCTTTTCGAAATCGCCGGTGACGTCGATCACCTCGTCATGTTCGACCTTTCGGAATTGGCCGACGCCGTCAAATTGTTCCAGCCCCAAACCTATAGGATCAGTGCGGCGGTGGCAGCTGGCGCATTCTTCGTCATCAAGATGCGCCTGAAGCCGGGCGCGCGTTGTCTTGAGCGTCGGGTTATCGACATTCTGCACCACCGCGAAATTGACGTTCGCGGGAGGAGCAGGGATCTTCTCGCAAAGGAATATCTCGCGCAGCGCTACCCCACGAAGTGTCGGCGAGGTGCGGCCCGGATGCGAATGCTGCGAAAGCAGGCTGGCATGGGTGAGCAGCCCGGTTCGTGGATCACCTTGCGGAAATTCATAAATGTACCAGTCGGGTTTGGTCACCGGCACGTCGTAGATGGGTCCGAGCGTGCGGTTCATCGCGATGGACCGCGTCGTGAAGAGATCGCGATAGTCGCCCCTCCGATCCACCAGCAACCAGTTGATGGTGCGCAGCGTCTGATCTCGCAGCGAAGTGCCGATGGCCTGCGAATAGGCGGGATAGATAAGGGTGTCCTTCGCCAGATCGTCCATTCCGTCCAGGCGCAGATAGTCGGTGAAGAATGCGCGAACACCCTCCTGGAACCGTGGTGAGGCGATCAGCCGATCGACGGCCTTGGCAAGTCCTGCCTGTGTATCGAGCGCGCCGCTGCGTGCTTCGTCGAGCAAGGTCTGGTCGGGCGCGCTGTTCCACAACAGGAAGGACAGGCGGCTTGCCTTCGACCATGCATCGACGCTCCGGCGCGAGGGGGCAGGGCGATCTATACGGAAGAGAAATTCGGGGCTGGTCAGCATTCCGCCGAGCGTTGCCGCCAGACCTGCGTGAAAATTCCCGAGCGTAGCTGTCGCCTCTGTCGCTGACCTTGTGAGAGCCGCAACTTCGCCCTCGCTCAAGGGGCGTCGATATAGCTGCGAGCCGATACGTTGAATAAACTGGCGGGCGCACGCAGCGCCGTCCTTGTCCGCTGGAGTAGGCGCGCAACCGATCAGTTTTTCGCGATGCTGCTCGTCCGTCACCTGCGTCGCGATGCTGCGGGCTAACGTCTCATATTGTTCAAGGCCTGCTGCCGTGACGGAGACGGCACTGGTGCCGACCGCCTGAAGCCCGTCAATGCGCAGGTCTGGTTCGAAACGGCCGACAATCTTGATGTCGGGGCCGAAAATATCGGCGATGACGCTGCGATACTGGCTTTCCGTCAATCGTCGGATCTGGCTTGGGGGTGTGTCAGCGTGTGTTTCGTCGGCGCGCGCTCCATTGAGGGCGATGCTGAGCCCAAGGGTGAGGCAGGCGCCAGCTAGGGCGAGCGAGGGAAGGGCGCGGACCTTCATGGACGCATCTCGCTTTGTGCGACTTGGCTGGGCGGAGCAAGGAAGGCTTTTACGCCGACGAAATCATAGGCCGACGATATGGCAGTGAAGCGACCCGTGCGCGGATCGCGATAGCCGTCGGCCAGACGATCGATCGCCTTGCGCACACCGGGGCAGGATACTCGCGTCAGATTGGCACCATTCTGGGTCATCTGTTCAATCGAGTCATAGAAGCTGTCCAGTGTGTAATAGCCAAAGATGCTGCCTTCTATCGAGCCATCAGGGCTGAACTTTGCACGCAACCGGGCGCCCCGGATGTGACGGGGCGCATCCACTATCTGTTCTTTGTAGTTCATCGTCAGATCGACCGGGTCCGTCGTCAGGATGCCTCCTGTAATGCGGCCTGATACCGTGGCGCGAAGCCGGGGATCAGGATCGGGCGTAAAGGTGGCACGGGCGAGCGGGCCGCCACGGCCGTCGCGGGTCAGCGGTTCGCTGACAGCAAGAATGGTGACGCTCACTTCAGGGTCATCCTGAAGACTGTCGACCCCGCGAAGCTCGATTACAGTGGGCGCGCGGGCCGAGATCATGGTCTTACCTGCCACCACTTCCTTGCCGTTTTCGCGGAAGGTGGAAACGCAGCCGACGGCGCGCCAAAGCCGGTTATCGACGCCACTTGCGCCATCTGGCCCGTCGAAATCCAATTTTCCTTTTTTACCGTCCAGGTTGATACCGGCGGCAACCTTGCCCTCATAGGTTTTGAAGTTCTTCGCCAATGCCGGGAAATCGGCGGGGTTGGAGCAGGCGCTGTAAACCACTTCGCGCTTCTGGAAGGCGAGCCGCCCGGCGCCTTTGGGTAAACCGTTCAGGGCGCCGATCGCCGCCGCCAGCTCCTGCGTCGGCTCTGCCTTTGGATCGTAGCCCGACGGGAAGATCACGGAAGATGAGCGGTCGCCACGAAGAAATATTCTGCGGAACTTGAAATATTCGTTCATCCGCTGCTCAAGTTCCTGCCGTTTTTCCTTACCGGCATATTTGGCCTGCTCGGCAGGCGGCAGCATGGCATAGAAACGATCGAGGTCCCCGCTATCGGGTACGGGACAGCTGTCTTTCTCCCCACCCTGGGCAAGATAGACATTGCTGAGTACGAAGGCGTGGACGCCGGTTTCACCGCCGGTGGGCGCGTCGGCGCCGATGAGGGACGCCGCGATCACGGGCAGGACCACATATGTTCTGGTCGGCCGATCGCCGGTCGATCCCAATCTGCCCTTCATATATTCCTCTCTGATACCGCTTTAGGCGGGTGCTTCAGATTTCATGACTCTTCCTGCGTTTTGCCACCACCCCAAAATCGATCATGTGACGCGGCAATTTCGCGCATTCATTCTGCGCCATCACCGGAAACAGAAAGATTTATCCAGGGTGTTGGATCGAGTAGGTTGATCGAAAATCAAGGGAAGTATCAATGCGGCCATTACAGACGGAATCCGGCGAATGGCATCTTGCCGAGAGCGTAGCTGAGCGCGTGCTCGCCATTTATGCCGAAGCGTTCGGGTCCACTGAACCACTTTTTGCCCATGTAGGCCGGTCGGGCGATGGGGGAAGTTCGTTGAGAACCTTGCCGGTTGCCGACCTTGCGCGGATGACCAGCCAGGCGATTAACGAACTGGCACGCCGGGACGCAGCGATGATAGGACGCCGAGGGCTAGGCTCATGTGATTGGCGCGTCATAATGTACAGCCTGACGAGCGCACGAACCTTGCGCGAAGCCATCATGCGTTGCTGCGATTGTTTTGAAGCCATTGACTGGCGATGTGGCAAGATGGCGCTGCGGACCCATGGGGACAGGGCGGAACTTCAATTGGAAGCGATGCGAACCGGCGGATCGACGTCAGCGGGCTGCTTGATCGACCTTTTCGGTGTGATGGAAATACATGGCCTGTTTGGTTGGCTGATCGATCATGCGATCCCAGCACGCAATGCCTGGTTGAACCATGCTCCGGAAATAGTCGAGGCGTTGAGCCTGCCAGCCTTACCTTTCCCGGTGCGCCTAAATGAGGGCTGGAGCGGCTTTGATTTCAGTGCGTCTCTGCTGGATTATCCCGTAATGCGCAGCTGGGAAGACCATCATCGTCGGCCGCTCAGCAATCTCCTGTTCGTTTCGAGTGCGCGGGAAGCCGAGCGCATGCCAACCGAGATACGCGTTCGCGGCATTGTTATGGCAGCCCTGAAGAGCGACCGGCGCTTGCCTGCCTTTGGGGAGATAGTGATTACTCTTGGGGGAAGCGAGGCAACGCTGCGCCGTCAATTGGCGCGGGAGGGCACAAGTTATCGCCAGGTACGCGAAAGTTGCCGCCGCGAACTGGCACTTCATTTGTTACGAAGGACTGGCTTGTCCATCGAGGAAATCGCTGGGCGACTGGATTATTGTGACTCAGACGCCTTCCGCCAGGCCTTTCGGGTATGGACCGGCCAATCCCCGACATCCTATCGTCTAGAAAGAGGCGCAGGTGCGAACCAGATGGGACCTTTCTTTGGTATATAGAAACCATAGGTTATCGCGGCTCAGCCGATGAAGTGAGCTGTCATGTCCGGCGCTTGCGGTTTCCACGTTCAGGTTGAAGCATCAACAACGGCGGAAAATCTGTCGATCTCTGCGACGGCTTCTCCAGTGGGTGGCTGTTCGCCAAAAGAGAACCCTGCCCCCGCAATGCAGGAACAGGGTTCAGAGATTGGATAGGTCTGTGTCCCCTTACCCCCGAAAGGGGAGGGAGGCCACAGAGGTTTTTACCACTTGAAGCTGAGCGTAGCGCCGAGCTCGCGCGGGTTCATCACGTTTACCCCACGATAGCCCGAATTGAGTGTTAACCCATTACCGTTGCACAGTGCCGGATTTAGATAATATCCGGGCGCACAGTAGGTCGACATGGTGCTGTTGCCCGCTGAGATGTTCGTGATACGTTTTTGATTCAGCACATTGCGTGCGAACAGTTCAATGCCCCAGCCCGCATCATCCGAGCGCACACCCAAGAACAGGTTGAGGAGTTCGCGATCCCGGTAATTATAGTTCGCGCGTTCTGAATGGAAGCCGGGGCGATAATCCAGCAGGGCACGGACATATGGTGTAACCGATCCCATGGGGAAACGGATTTCCGTGTTGGCCCTCAGAGTGAAATCCGGAACTTCCGCCATGCGTCCGCTGGTGGTGCAATAGCTCACGTCTCCCGTGCCGACAACGGTTGGGTTGCCGTTCGCGTCGAATGTGTTGCATGGAACAGTGGCATTGTCGAAACGGGCCTTGGCATATGATCCGCTGATATTCAGATCCCAATTCGGCGTCGGACGAGCATTGATCTCGGCCTCCACGCCTTTGACTGTGGCTTTAGTGTTGTAGTTGAAGTCGAAGCTGCCAGCAGACTGGTAGTCAACCGGTTGGCCATTTATGATAAATGTACGTCGCACATCGTAGTGGATGCCCGTGAAACGATTGAGGAAATTGTCGAGTTTTTGATAGAAGGCGGCGACCGTAAAATCGATCTTGCGATCAAGGGCGGAGCCTTTGAGACCGATTTCAAAAGAGTCGGTCTTTTCAGGTGAGGTTTGAACAAGATCGTTGGAAATGAAGGCGGGCGTTGCGACCCCATGGCTGCCCGCGCGGAAAGAATGGCCATAGGAGAAATAGGCATTGAGAGCGGGTGAGAAAGCGTAGTTGACTGTCGCGCCACCAGTGATGGGCTTCTCGTTACCACGGAATGGTCCGTCCACAATGGGATTTGACGGGATCGACGCGGGCAACGGATCGAAAAAGATGCTGGTGACCTGCGTATTTTTCATGATGGAGTAGCGCAGGCCACCGGTGACCGTCAGCGGACCCGTTTTGTAACGCAGATTGCCGTTGAACGACCAAGTCGATGTGTCGACCGGGACCACGATCCTCAAATCCAGAGGGGAGAAGTTAAGCGGCAGCGTGGGGGCGATGATTGTATCCTGCGCCTGATTCACAACGGTGGTGCCGGTCTGCTTCTGATAAAAAGCGCCAACGCCCCAGCCAAGCCCTTCGTCGTTGTTCGACGACAACCGTATTTCAGCCGTATCCACCTTATATGGCGTGACCACATTCGAAGCTGGCGCGTAACCGGGGACCGCATTACCCGTGTCGATGTCGCGGCTGATGTTCAATTTGGTGAACTGGTGAGCGCCCACGACGGAAAGCGTAGCCGGACCCAAATCCCAATCGGTCACCAGATTGACGATATGAGTTTCGTTGCGGTTACGGAACACCCCTTCTTGCACCGCCTTGTAGTCGGAAGCGGTCAAGGGCGGGCCGGACGAAACCGAGGGGTCCGGAGCCACAATGAAGCCGAAACCATAGGAAGGCTGCGCAAAATTGAAGCCATCAAGATAGAAGGGGGTGTTGCCACTGCCTATGACCTGCTGGAACTGCCGGTTGTCGGCGTACAGATATTGATAGGTCAGATAGGCGGTGAAATCCTCGGTCGGTTTCCAACCTAGGGTGCCACGCACGCTCTCGGTGCGGCTCCTTGATCGTTGGCCATTCCGATTGACGTCGCGCACCTGATTGAGACGATTGCCGTCAACCACGCCGGCGAGACGAATAGCCAGCTTGTCGTTGAAAGGTAGAGAGGCGCCAAACTGCACGTTATAGCCAGCGCGGTCGGTCGCAGTTGCCTGGGCATAACCCTCTGGCGCGTCAAAGTTCGGACGCCGTGTCGTGATCGTGATGGAACCTGCGGGTGCAGAGAGGCCCCGCAGCAGGCCTTGCGGGCCGCGCAGCACTTCGATTTGCCCGATGTCGTACATGGCGGTGTAAACGGTCTGCGCATCGGCCGGAATTTCGTTAAGATAGACCTGCACCGCTGGAGCGGTACCCTGATCCGGATCGAAGGTGATGCCGCGCAGCGTGGTTGTATTATTCCGCCCGGTCGAATTGCTCAACTCAAGACCCGGTGCGAGTTGCGAGACGTCCTTGATGTCGAAAATCTTGAATTTTTCAAGCTGCTCGCCAGTTGCGACGTTCACCGACATCGGTACGTCCTGTAGCTTTTCCGCCCGGCGCGTGGCGGTTACGATGATGTCGCTTGAGCTATTTTCAGCTCCGGCCTGTGCATAAGCCAGCGCGGGTACAGCAAAAGCAGAAACGCCAGCGCACAGAAGCGCCGCGCGTGAGACACGCTTAATTCGCATCGATAATCCTCCCCTGAGGGTGTTGCTGTTAAAACGGCTCTCGTTAATTTGGGCCGTTTCGTGCACTATATTCGAGTGGACAACGCTGGCAACGCTTTTCTGAACGGCGACGTGCGAAATGTTCCGGATGAGCAAAATTGCTTGGCAGGTTGGATGGGCCGAACAGGAAGGGCAACGCTGAACCTTGCTTCAGCAGCTTTGCGTTGGCGCCAAGATGCCGCCGCAAAACAAGCCGGTCAAACGGCGTGCATGCGCATTGAGATGGGCCGGGTCGATGCTGTTTTCGGCCTCGCCCTGGAAAAAGCGGCGATGGGATTCGGACAGGATGAGGCTGGTGAGAGACTCCGCCGCGAACGCCACATTCTGATCGGGGATGGTGCCCCGGTCGATCAGCGATTGTAGAAATGCGATCATCGGATCGAGATAGCGGCGCACTACGACTTGTTCGATATGAGAGCGGGCTTCTTCCATGAAGGAGGGGTTCAACATCAACAGACGGCGCATGCCGGTGGCATAGGGTTCGCACACTTCGACAAGGCAGGCCTCGACGAACGCGAGCAGGCTTTCGCGCCAGTTCGAGCGGGGAGGGATGGTCATCGGTTCGAGGCCATAACCCAGCATTTGCCGGACTACTGCGGCGAACAGCGCGGATTTGTTGGGATAATGGGCGTAGACGGTTTTCCGCGACAGACCGGATGCGGCGATGATCGAGTTCATCGTGAGGTTCGGCCCATGTTCGACGAGCAACTGCATGGCGGTATCTACCAGGCGCTGCTCGACGTCGCCGCTTTCTTCGCGGCGGGGGCGGCCGGGGCGGCGGATGGGGGGAGTGGAAACCATGAAGGAAAGCATTGGCAAAAAAAGCTTCGGTTGAAAATAAACAATCTTGTTTCTTTTTGTCGCGGCGCTATCCGTGTCGCGGTCGATCAAGATTGGAGTCATTCCGCTTGCCGCTTTCTGGCCCGCGCCGTTCCTCGTTCATGCTCTGTGCGCTGCTGTCGGCCTGCGCGCCGTCGATCGAACTCGCGCGCCCCAGGATCGCGTTGCCAGAGCGGTTCGAAGCAGCACCTGCCCCCGCTGCCGAGGAAAGGCTGGATCGTTGGTGGAGCCGTTTCAACGACGCGCAACTTTCCGCATTTGTGGAACAGGCGCTGGCCCAGAATACCGATGCCCGGTCAGCCTATTTCCGGTTGCGCGAAGCGCGCGCCATTCGAGATCAGTCGCTGTCGCAACGCCTGCCGACGGGCGCCATTAGCGGATCGGCCAAGATACAGGATGGCAGCCAGCTGTCAGGAACCGATCTGTTCGGGTCCACGGCGCGGAGTGACAGCCAGTCGCTGGCCTTCAGTCCCAGCTGGGAACTCGACCTGTTCGGCAGGCTGGGCGCGATCGGACAAGGCGCACGAGCGACCTATGTGGCGGCGGCCTATGATTATCATGCGGCCCGGTTAAGTCTGGCCGCCGATGTTGCGAGCGCGCTGTTCGAGGCGCGAGGGCTGTCTGTCCAACGCGACGACGCGCAGGAGGGGTTGCGCATCGCGAGAGAATTGGAACGGGCGTCGCAGCTCGGCCGCGATCGCGGGCTGGTGGCGGGTTCGGAAACGGCTCGGCTGGAAGGCGACGCGGCAACGGCGCAGGCGGAGCTGACGCGGATCGAGACGGCGCTGCGAAACGCCAAGCGGTCATTGCTGGTCCTGATCGGAACGCCGGACGCCCCGACCGATAGCCTGCCTATAGAGGCGCGGCTCGACACGGCGCCGCCGGTCCCGCCATTGCTGCCCGCGTCGCTGCTGACGCGGCGACCGGACATATTGGCCGCCGAGGCGCGGGTTGCGGCAGCGACGAGCGCGGTCAAGGTCGACAGGCTAGCGCTGTTCCCCCGCTTCACGCTTCAGGGCAACGGCAGCATCAACCGCACGTCCGGGGCGGCGGGCGGCGTCACGGGTCTCTGGTCCATCGCCGCCGGATTGAGCCTGCCGGTTCTGGACCGCACCCGCCTGATGGCGCAATTGCGCGCGACGGAGGCGCAGGGCGAACGCGCCGTGGTAAGCTATGAGGCGGCGGTGCAGGCAGCCTTCCGGGATGCCGACATCGCGCTGGCGCTGGTCGCTGCCGACCGGGTGCGGCTCGCCGACCTCAGCCTTGCCGAGGAGCGGGCGCGCTTTGCATTTGATGCGGGGCGCAAGGGTTATCGCGCCGGGCTGACCGATCTTACCACGTTGATCCAGGCGGAACAGACGTGGCGGGCCGCGCGCCGTGCGCTTACCAATGCGCGTACACAGGCGCTGGGCAATGCCGTCGGCGCATTCCGTGCGCTGGGCGGCGGGTGGAGCCCGGACGATCCCGCGACGGCGCCTGAACAGCCGCCGGTCGCCCTGCCTATTCAATCCAAGGAAATGCCGTGATCTTCAAGCCGCATCCCTTTGCCATGGCGCTTCCCCTCGCCCTGCTGCTTGCCGCCTGCGGTGGGGGCAAGGAAGCGGCGAAGGAGCCGCCGCCGCCGACCGTGACGGTGGCCATGGTCGATCATCGGGCGCTGGCAGGAGGTCTGAGCGCATCGGGCCGCCTGATCCCGCGCGAGGAAGTTGCGGTCGCGCCGGAGCTTTCGGGCTATCGCATCGCGCGCGTGCTGGTGGAAGAAGACGCCAGGGTAGGCGCTGGACAGGTTCTGGCGGTGCTGGACGATACGCTGCTGCGTTCGCAAATCGATCAGGCGCGCGCGCAGTTGAGCCAGCAGCAGGTCGCCTATGATAGGGCTCGCATGGACGCGGGCCGGGTAGCGGGCCTCGACAATCAGGGTGTGCTGTCGCAGGAGGCGATCGACCAGCGGCGCATCGCCGCAAGATCGGCGCAGGCCGCCGTGGGCGTGGCGAAGGCGCAGCTTGACGACCTGCTGACCCGCCAGAGCCGGTTGATAATCCGATCGCCCGTGGCTGGCCGTGTTCTCCAGCGATCCGCGCGGCCGGGCGAGCCATCCGCGTCGGGCACGGTGCTGTTCACCATTGCGCGCGACGATCTGGTCGAATTGGACGCCGAGGTTGCGGAAGCGGCCATGGGAACGCTTTCCATCGGTGATCCCGCGACGGTCACATTGGCGTCGGGCACCAGACTGTCGGGCAAGATCAGGCTGCTGGGCGCGCGCGTCGATAATCAGACAGGTCTTTCGAGCGCGCGCATCGCTTTGCCGGTGAACCCGCAATTGCGCCCCGGCGGCTTTGCCAAGGCGGAGTTCGTGAAGGCCAGCGGCACGGTGTTGGCCGCGCCTGAAGCCGCTGTGCACTATGATGCCGACGGCGCCTATATGCTGTTGCTCGACAAGTCCGACCGGGTCCATCGCGCTTCGGTGCGGACAGGGCGGCGCGCGGGTGGCATGGTCGAGATATTGAGCGGCGCGAAGCCCGGCGTGCGAGCCGTGCTGGGCGGCGGCGCTTTCCTGCTGGAGGGTGACCGGGTGCGGATCGCCGCTGGCAGGGGCAAGTAACCATGCGCATTTCCGCCTGGGCCATCCGCAACCCGATCCCGGTCGTTTCGCTGTTCATCCTGCTGACGATCGCGGGGATCGTGGCGTATATTGGCCTGCCCATAAAGCAGTTCCCCAACGTCAATTTCCCTGTCGTCAGCGTGACGGTGACGCAAAATGGCGCGGCGCCCAGCGAAGTCGAGAACCAGATCACTCGGCCGATCGAAAATGCGTTGAGCAGCGTGGCCGGGGTCAAGCATATCAGTTCGACGGCCGTGCTGGGATCGTCCACCACGACGGTCGAGTTCGAACTGCACAGCGACATGCAGAAGGCGACGGACGATGTCCGAACCGCCGTGGAACGCGCGCGCATCGATTTGCCGCCGGGGATCGACCCGCCGCTGGTGCAACGGCTGGACATCGATGCCGCCCCCATTCTGACCTATGCGGTCAGCGCGCCCGCGATGGGCAACACGGAATTGTCGCGCTTCGTCGACAAGGTGGTCACTCGCGCATTGCAGGCCCAACAAGGCGTGGCGCAGGTTCACCGCATTGGGGGCGCCGATCGGGAAATCAACATCGTGCTGGATGCGCAGCGCATGGCGGCACTAGGCGTGACGGCGCCGCAGGTGAACAACGCCCTTGCCGCGTTCCACAGTGACGATCCGGGTGGCCGTGCCGATGTGGGGGCAGTCGAACAGACGATCCGTGTCCTCGGGTCATCCATGACCATTGACAGGTTGCGCGACCTGGCGATCCCGGTTCAGGGTCGTTATGTTCGCCTGGGCGACATTGCCGAGATTGGCGATGGCGCGGCCGAACAGCGCGGGTTTGCGCGGTTGGACGGCAGGCCCGTGACCGCGATCCAGATCAGCAAGACGCGCGAAGCGAGCGACATCAGTGTCGAGGACCGGGCGGTCAAGGCGATAGCCCGGATTCAGGCCGAGCATCCGGGCGTCACCTTCACCAAGCTGGTATCCACGGTGGATTCGACACGGCGGACCTTTGCATCGACCCAGCATGTGCTGATCGAGGGCATTTTTCTGGCGGTGATCGTCGTCTATCTGTTCCTGCGCAACTGGCGCGCGACGATCATTGCTGCGGTGGCCATGCCGTTATCCCTGATCCCGACCTTCGTCCTTATGTCGGCCATGGGATTCAGCCTCAACAGCATCACGCTGCTGGCGCTGACATTGGTGATCGGGATCCTGGTCGATGACGCGATCGTGGAAGTCGAGAATATCGAGAAGCGGATTGAGACTGGCGAGACGCCCTATCGCGCCGCGTTGATCGGCGCGGATGCCATCGGTCTGGCGGTGATCGCGACGACCGCGACGATCATCGCGGTGTTCGCGCCGGTGTCACTGATCCCGGGGCAGGCGGGACAGTTTTTCCGCGAGTTCGGTTTGACCGTGGCTGTCGCGGTGCTCTTCTCGCTGGTCGTGGCGCGTTTGCTGACGCCGCTGATGGCGGCCTATTTCCTCGTGCCGCTCAAGGATAGGGCGCATCGGGAAAAGCGGCCCGTAAACCCGATCTATGGCCGCATATTGGATTGGGCCTTGGCCCACCGATGGATGACGATGGCGATCGGTGGCGGGATTTTCCTTCTGTCGCTCCTGCTGGCGAGCCTTACGCCGGTGGGATTCCAGCCGGTCGGCAATCCGGGCTATCTCTACATCGCGGTGCAGGGTCCGCCCGGCGCGACGCGTGACGACATGGCGCGGGCGGTCAACGACGCGACCCGCATGCTGTCGGCAGAGCCTTCGGTGGAACGGGTCTTTGCCCAGGTGGGGTCAACGTCCGGCGGCTTCAGCGCGGGCGACGACATGCGCACGGGCACGCTGACCGTGGTGCTGAAACATGATCGCGACGTCACGACGGATGAGTTCCGGCAGATCATAAGGCCGAAATTGCGCGATATTCCGGACGTGCGCCTGTCCAATCAGGGCACGTTCGGTTCGGCTGGGGTCAACATCGTGCTGGCCGGAGAGGATGGGCAGGCGCTGGAGCGGACGCAAATCGAATTGTTACGGCAGATGCGCAACGTGCGGTCGATTTCCGACCCGCGCCCGGCGCCTCCGCCCGCAGGCCCGGAGTTGATCGTGACGCCCCGGCCGGAGGAGGCGTCGCGCCTTAACGTCGATAGCCGGACGCTGGCCCAGGTGCTGCGCATCGCGACCATTGGCGACATCGATGCGAGCGTGGCGAAATATTCGGATGGCGACGAACGCGTGCCGATCCGCGTCCGCCTGCCCGAAGGATCGCGTCAGGATCTGGAGACGATCGCGAACCTGCGCGTGCCAACCATCGACGGGCAGACGACGCCCTTGTCGGCCGTTGCGGATATTCGGTTCAAGGCTGGACCCGGCAAGATCGTGCGCTATGACCGGGAGCGGCGCGTGTCGGTGGAGGCGGATCTGGTCGCCGGGCGAACATTGGGCCAGGCGTTGCAGGAAGTGAACGCATTGCCGGTCATGCGCAACCTGCCCAAGGGGGTCCAGGAAGCGAAGACGGGCGATTCAGAAGCGATGTCCGAGCTGTTTGGCGGCTTCATGCTGGCGATCGTGGGGGGCATCGGGCTGACCTTTTCGGTGCTGGTGCTGCTGTTCAAGGGCTTCTTCAAGCCGGTGGTCATCCTGGCCGCGCTTCCGCTGTCGCTGCTGGGTGCCTTTGCCGCGCTGACCCTGTTCGGCAAGACGTTGGATCTGCCCGCGATGATCGGCCTGCTGATGCTGCTTGGCCTATGCGCGAAGAATTCGATCCTGCTGGTGGAATTCGCGATCGAGGAGGAGCGGGCAGGCACGCCGATGACGGAGGCGCTGCGCAATGCATGCCGCGAACGTGCGCGGCCGATCGTCATGACGACGGTCGCGATGGCGGCGGGCATGCTGCCGACCGCGTTGGGCATTGGGGAGGGTGCGGAGTTTCGCCAGCCGATGGCGCTGGCGGTGATCGGCGGTCTCATCACCTCAACGGCGTTGTCGCTGATCTTCGTGCCGGTGATTTATGAGATCGTTGAGAGCGTCGAAAGATGGATCGCGCCAAGGGCCGCACGTCTGGTGACGCCGCGTCAGCCTGGGGATGACGATCCTTTTCCTATATGATGGAAATGTTGACAGGCGCTCGCCGGTCGCTTGACTTATCGAACATGCATGTTCAATTAGACGCGCCTTTTAGGCACTCTCCTACACCTACCTGGGCCGGCCACAAACCGGCCCTTTCTTTTATGTGGCGGTAGGGGTGCCCAACAGAAAAGGGCGCTTGCGCGCCCTTCTCCCTCAATAAAGCCTGAGCTTCT
Source organism: Sphingobium sp. TomTYG46 (assembly GCF_055396345.1). Classification (NCBI taxonomy): domain Bacteria; kingdom Pseudomonadati; phylum Pseudomonadota; class Alphaproteobacteria; order Sphingomonadales; family Sphingobiaceae; genus Sphingobium; species Sphingobium sp. TomTYG46. The sequence goes on along the minus strand of NZ_AP027325.1, from coordinate 321,345 downwards.
TTGTCGTTAGGGCAGCTTGGCCAGATCGGCGTCGATCGCCGCCAGACGGGCGTCGGTGACATCGTCGGGCGCATATTGCTGGATGGCCTTCAGCGTCATGGCGCGGGCCATATCGACCTGATCATTGCTGGTCATGCCGGGAATGTACTTCTCGATAATCGCCTTGGCAGCGGGGTTGTCGAGCAGGACGCCCAGTTCGGTGTCGGCAGAGGTGTACTTGGCGGGAGCAGCAGTTTCCGCCAGCGCCGGAGTGGCGAGCGACAAAGCCGCGGCAGCAAGAATCAAAAATCGCATGGAACAGGATCCTCCGTTTGTGATATTTCCTATATCGCACGATGACGTGCTAAATTCAAGTCACCAGCTTTTGCGAGCGGCCATCAAAAGATCGACGGTTTTCCGGGCGGCGCCCAACAGTTCGGCTTCGACGATCGGACCGGCGCTGCTTTCCTGCAATTCCCACCCGGTGATGGCGGCTACAAGCTGTCGAGCGATCGCGGCCGGATCGCGGGCGGGAATGCCGTCGCGCGCGGCAGCCTGGCTGATGTCGTCGCTGATAAGACGCACGATGTAGAGATAGCCTGCTTCATACATGGCGCGGGCGAGTTCGGGGAAGCGTTCACGATTGGCGAGCGTCAGAAGCTGGAACGCGTGCACTTCCCGCTGAAGCAGCGACCGGGCGATCACTTGCGCGTGATGGTGGAGGCGTTCGGCAATGTCATCGGTCAGCAGATGATCCTGGCTTGCCGATATAAGCGACCATTGCTTGACGCGATCATGGATGACGGTCGTGAACAACGCTTCTTTGGAGGGATAGCGGGCGTACAGCGTGCCCTTGGAAACGCCGGTAGCCGCAGCGATATTTTCCATCGCCACGCCGTCATAACCCAGTTCCAGGAACATCCGGGTGGCGGTGGCCAGGATAGCGCGATCGATCGCGGCGACCTGTTTCGCGTCGGGTCGGCCGCGTTTTGGGGTAAATGCTTTCTCGGTCTTTGTAGCTGGCATGACCGCATCTCTGACTCAAGCCATGGGCGGAAGCAATGGCCTTCTGAAATAAATCGAACGACACCGATCGAATATTGACGTGTGCGCTCCTGGAACGTAAGAATGTAAACTGCCGATAATCGGAAAATGTCCCCCTAGCGGAGAGGCTGCACATCATGAAGAATTCCTCATCCATCCTGTTGCTTGCTGCCGCAGGGACGATGCTGACGCCGGTCGGGGGATATGCCCGCGATACCCAGAAGTCACCCGAGCGCAGAGCGGCTGAGACCCTGTCGAAAATGACGGGTGAAGAGAAGATCCGGCTCATCCACGGCCCGATGACGGGCTTCGTCCCTGCGTCGAAGCGGCCGCAGGGAATACCCCTCGGCGCGGGATATATTGAAGGCGTTGAACGCCTTGGCGTTCCTATACTGGTGGAAAGCGACGCAAGCCTTGGCGTGTCCAACCTGATGGAAATGCGCAAGGGCGATGTGGCGACGGCCTTGCCCTCAGGGCTTTCGCTTGCGTCCACATGGGACCCGGAAATCGCCCACGCGGGCGGTGCAATGATTGGTGCGGAGGCGCGGGCCAAGGGTTTTAACGTGATGCTGGTGGGCGGCGTCAATCTGGTGCGCGATCCGCGCGGCGGCCGCAATTTCGAATATCTGGGCGAAGACCCGCTGCTGGCAGGGGAACTGGTCGGAAGTCAGATCAGTGGCGTGCAGTCCAACGACATCATCGGCACGATCAAGCATTTCGCGCTGAACAACCAGGAAACCGGGCGCAACATCGCATCGGTGAACATGGATGAGCCGGCGATGCGCGAAAGCGATCTGCTGGCTTTCCAGATCGGCATGGAGCGCGGCAAGCCTGGGTCCGTGATGTGCGGCTATAATCGCGTCGGCGAGAAATACGCCTGCGAAAATCCCTTCCTGTTGAATGACGTCCTGCGGCGCGATTGGGGCTTCAAGGGCTATGTGATGTCGGACTGGGGCGCGGTGCACTCGACCGAGGCCATTATCGCCGGTCTCGATCAGCAATCAGGCGAGCAGATCGACGGCAAGCGCTATTTTTCCGACCTGATGGTGGAAGCGGTCAAGGCGGGGAAGGTGCCGCAGTCGGCGGTCGACAAGGCGGCCGGACGCGTGCTCTACGCCATCTATGCCCATGGCGTGGCCGACAAGCCGCTACAGCCGGGCCAGTCGATCAACTATGACGCCAATGCCGAAGTCGCGCAGCGTGCCGCGGAACAGGGGATTGTTCTGCTGCGCAATGAGGGCGGCATCCTGCCGCTGGCCGCTTCGGCGAAGACGATCCTGGTGGTCGGAGGCAATGCCGATGTTGGCGTGCCGAGCGGCGGCGGTTCGAGCCAGGTCAATCCCGTCGGCGCGTTGAAGCGCGTTTCCAAGGGCGCGGAAAGCGGCCCCGCCGCTGGCTTTGCCCGTCGCGGCTATGGCGGCACGCCGCCGCTTGATGCGTTGCGCGCCGAGTTTCCGAATGCGGCCGTCAGCTATCTGGACGGCAAGGATGTGCCAGCCGCTGTCCAGGCAGCGAAGTCGGCCGACATCGTTGTCGTTTTCGCGGACAAGTACGCGACCGAGGCGGTCGATCATAAGGACCTGTCGCTGGGCGAGGGTCAGGACGAACTGATCGACGCGGTGGCGAGTGCGAACGGCAGGACCGTCGTTGTACTGGAAACCGGCAACCCCGTCCTGATGCCCTGGCAGGCCAAGGTCCCGGCCATCCTGTCGGCGTGGTATGGTGGCCAGCGTGGCGGCGCTGCCATTGCGCGGGTTCTGACCGGAAAGGTTAACCCGTCCGGTCATCTGCCCGTGACCTTTCCGGCCTCCGTCGATCAGTTGCCCAATCCAGTGCTCCCCGGCTCCGACGCGCCGCCAGCGGATAAGGAAACGCGCGCCGTCTATGGTCTTCAGGCAGGTTTGAAGCCGTTCGACATCGTCTATTCGGAAGGATCGGATGCCGGTTATCGCTGGTTCGACAAGAAGGGGCTGAAGCCGCTTTATCCCTTCGGCTACGGTCTTAGCTACACGCAGTTCCGCTATGAAGGGCTGAAGGTGACGGGCGGAAAGGCGCTGTCTGTCCGCTTCACCGTGGTGAATAGCGGTCAGCGGGAGGGTGCGGACGTGCCGCAGGTCTACGTTACCCGGCCGGGCAAGGCCAAGCGGTTGATCGGATGGGCGAAGCCCAATCTCAAGCCCGGCGAAAGCAAGGAAGTCACGGTTACGGCGGACATGCGCGTGATCGCGGACTTCGATGCAAAGGCGCAGCGTTGGGTGGTGCCAGCGGGTGACGTCAAGGTAGAGGTGGGCACATCCGCCGCTGATCCGGTGCTGAACGGCACGGCGCGGCTGAACCGTATGATCCGGAAGCCCTGAGCCATGACAGCGAAGCGTTTGATCAAGAACTGCCTGCTGGCGGCAACAGCAATGTTTGCACTTGTCGAGGCTCCGGCTTTTGCAGGTCCGCTGGACGATCATTTCCAGAACCCGCCCGTCGATGCTCGGCCCCGGCTGCGTTGGTGGTGGCCAGGCGATGCGGTGACGGATCAGGAATTGCAGCGTGAACTGAAGCTGATGGCGGACACCGGATTTGCCGGTGCGGAGATTCAGTCGTTCACGCCCAATTTCGTGACGCTTACGCCGGACGAGAAGAAACGTGTCGACCAATATGCCGAGCCGTCCTTTTTCGCTCATGTCCGCGCTGCGGGGGAGGCGGCGAAGGCATTGGGCCTGACGCTGGACTATACGCTGGGTTCGTCCTGGCCGTCCGGCGGCGGCTTTGCCATCCCGCCGGAACTGGCGTTCACCGAGCTTTCCATGGCCAGCACCCAGGTCAAGGGCGGCGAGGCTGGTCCGATCAAGCTCAATATTCCCAAGCGCACAAAGCGGCTGGGTGCGCTCAGTATGTTCGATGTGCGTGTCAAGGACCCGAAGGTCGCCGACTGGGGCAAGCGGATGGAGGGCCGGGCGCGCACCGTCGCGGTCGTTGCGGTCAAGGGCAACGCGCCCGTGCTTCACCCTGCCGCGCCGGGCGCGATGGGCATGACATTGACGCCGTGGCGGGACGTGGTGACGGCAGGCACGCTGGACCCCGCAAGCAGCGTGCTCCTGACCAACAAGTTGCGTGATGATGGCACGCTCGACTGGACGCCGCCGCCCGGCGACTGGCAAATCTTCGTGTTCCGCCAATATGCTTCGGACGTCGGGGTGCTGGGCGCGGCCGGGCAGGGGCCGCAACTGATCCTGGATCATATGAACCCGCAAGCCTTTGCGGCGCATGCGGCGCGCGTCGGTGATCCGTTGGGGAATGACCCGGCCGGAATCCGATCGACATTCGTGGACAGCCTGGAATTGATGCAGGATATTCAGTGGGGACCTGAATTGCTGCAACAGTTCAGGAAGCGGCGCGGATATGACCTGACGCCCTATCTGCCCTTCGTTGTCCAGCCCGGTTGGATGCAGGCGTGGAGCGAGCATTGGTCGCCGCCCTATTTCGACACGGCGAACAGCGATGTGGCGGAACGGGTCCGCGCCGACTATCGCCGCACGGTTTCAGACATGATGATCGAGGGGTTCATCCAGCCTTTCGTGGCATGGAATCATGCGCATGGCCTGAAGGCGAAGTTCCAGGCGCATGGCGGCGCTTTCGATACGATCCGGGGATATGGTTTGGTCGATATACCGGAGACCGAAGATCTGCCCGGTTCAGGCGATCCTTTTTTCATGCGGATGGCCCGGTCGGGTGCGCATCTTTATGGGCGTCCAACTGTATCGGCGGAAAGCCTGGCATGGGGGAATCGCCCTTATGACGTGACACCCGACGAAATGCGGCGGCGGGTCGATGCCTTCATGGCGGGTGGCGTCAACTCCATGATTCTGCATGGTTATAATTACCGCTTCCATGCCGACGATTGGCCCGGCTGGCACGCATTCCAGCCAAGCCCCTTCGCTGGCGGCTTTTCCAGCATGTTGAACGAGACCAATCCGATCTGGCCCGCAATGAAGCCTTTGGCGGGTTATATCGGCCGCTTGCAGGCCGTCATGCAGGCAGGTGAGGCGGTGGTTCCGGTCGCCTATTTCTATGGCCGCTACGGCTATTATGTCGGCATCGAGGATGACGGCGCGGGCAAGCAGGCAGCGGAAAAGGCGTTCCTGGCAGGGGGCTATGATTTCGACCGGATCAACCCGGATTCGATCGCTCATGCCCGGGTCGAAGGGAAGCAGCTCGTTTCGCAGGGCGGCCAGCGCTACCCGGTGCTGGTGTTGCCGCCGATCGATGGTATTCAGGCAGAGACAGCCGAGGCGATCGCGCGTTTTGCCAAGGCGGGACTGCCGGTGTTCTTCACCGATCGAGCGCCGAGCCGGGATGAAGGGCTGGCCCAGGCTCGCCAGCGCGATGCGAGGGTGAAGAAGGCGGTGGCCGCCGCGCTGAAATCCGGAGCGAAGATCGTTCCCGCCGCTGGTGTGACCGATGCTCTGCGGGCAGCGGCGATTCCGGCCAATCTGCGCTTTTCCGGCGATGCTGCCGATCTTTACTTCGTCCAGCGGAAGATCGAGGGCCGCACGGCAACCTTTGTGTACAACAGGGGAGAAGCCCCACGGCAGGTGACGCTGACGCTGCCCGAAGTGGGGGGTGTCACGCGGTGGAATGCGATGGACGGCACGGTTGCGCCTGTGTCGGCGCGCGTTGCTGGGCAGGCTACGGACGTACCTCTTAGCCTTACGGCGGGGGAAAGCGCGCTCCTGATGCTTGATCCCAAGACGCAGGCTGTCACCGTTCCGGCATCCGCCACCGTGGCCAGCATGACGCTGCCCATGGATGGATGGCGGCTTCAGGCGACCGGTCATGTCCAGCGCAAGCCCTATAGCCAGGATTTCGCCTCTATCAGCCTGAAGGACTGGCAGCAGGTACACGAACTGGCGCGCTTTGCAGGGACGGGAACCTACAGGCGCACGATCAATGTCGATGCGGGCTGGCTGACCAGGGGAACAAGCGTGATGCTGGATCTGGGCGAAGTGCACGACGTCGCCACGGTGACGGTCAACGGACAAAGCTTGCCCACCCTGTTCAGCGCACCGTTCCGCGTCGATGTGACGAAGCTGGTTCGCGCGGGCAAGAATGACATCAGTATCGCTATCGCCAACGTACCCCAGAATGCGATGATCGATCTCAAGGACACGATCTACAAGAAGCTGAAGCCGGTTCCGGCCGGATGGGTGGGGCCAGCGAAACTGGAGGCGCAACGGTGAGAGGGCGGCGTTTCGCAGCCGCGATCGCATCCTGCCTGCTGATCGCGGCGGCGCCGGTCGTACCTTCTCCGGAAGCAGGACTGAGGTCGGTCAATCCGGAGTTGCGGCCGGTCGCGCGCGGCATCATGCAGGCGCAGCGGAGCGGGGTGACGTACAAGCCCGCCAAGCCCGGCCCACTGCCCGCAGGGGTGGAGGAGCGGCAGGCACCCGGATCGCGCGGGCAACCGCCGGTTCCGGTCTATGTCGTGAACGCTAGCACCGAGCAGGGAACGCCGCGCGGCGCCATCTTCTTTGTTCATGGCGGTGGTTTCATCGGCGGCGATGCGCGGGAAAATCTGCCGGCGCTCAAGAGCCTGGCCGAGCGGCTGAACTGCGTGATCGTGTCGGTGCAATATCGGTTAGCGCCGGAGACGCGTTTTCCCGGACCTATGGAAGATGCCTATGCGGGTTTGAAATGGCTGCACAGCAATGCCGCCGCGCTGGGCGTCGATCCAGGGCGGATTGTCGTCATGGGCGAAAGCGCGGGCGGCGGCTTGGCTGCCATGCTGACGATTGCGGCGCGTGACAGGGGCGAGGTGCAGGTCGCGTTTCAGGCGCTTATCTACCCCATGCTGGACGATCGGACCGGCTCTTCGCGTCCAGTGCAGCCGCATATCGGCCAGTTGATCTGGACGGCGGAGTCGAACCGGAAGGGCTGGCAGGCGCTACTGGGGCGACGGTCTGGCGCTGCCACCCAACCTGAAGGCGCAGTGCCTGCGCGGGTGAAGAACCTCAAGGGGCTTCCGCCGACCTTTATCGGGGTCGGGTCGATTGACCTGTTCGTGGACGAGGATGTGGAGTTTGCCCGCCGCCTGATCGATGCGGATGTTCCGACCGAATTGCTGGTGATACCGGGCGCGTTCCACGGATTCCAGCTGATCGTGCCGCGCGCGGCCATATCCCAGCAGTTCAATGCCGCGCTCGATGCGGCGTTGGCCCGCGCCCTTTCGCCGGAGAAGAAATGATGAGGATGGGCACATTGCTGGCTGCTTCGCTGATGTTGGGCGCTGCGCCCGCCGCTATCGCTCAGACGGGTAGCGCTGAGGGCTGGATCAGTCATGCGGAGGCGGGGCCGACGGTGCGCCCGATCGTCCTGCATTTCCGCCGCACGCTCGATCTGCCGGGCAAACCGCGCTCTTATATGGTGCGAGTGACGGCAGATAATCGGTTCATATTGTTTGTGAATGGTGCGCGTGTGGCGGTGGGGCCTTCGACGGGCGATATCGCCCATTGGCGCGAGGAGAGCATCGACCTTGCGCCCTATATGAAAGCGGGCGTCAACGTCATCGCGGCGACGGTGTGGAACGGGGTGCAGCCGCTGAAGCTGCCCGCCAATGCCACGCCCGCACAGGTTTCGGCGGCTCAGGGCAATTCGCTCTTCACCAATACGGCGCCGCTGTTTCAGCAGAGCGTCGCGACCGGGTTTCGCCTGATCGGCGAAGGCGAGACAGCGGAGCTTTCGACTGACCGGGAGGGGTGGCGGGTAAAGCGCGACGAGGGTCGTGGCTTCGCCAATGGCTGGGGGCAGGTGAAGCGCTGGTATTATGTCGCGGGCAACCCCGAGAAGATCGATGCGGCGAAGGCTGATTTCGATGCCGCTGGCCCGCAGGAAAAGGGTGGGGGCTGGCAGGACGCTGTTCCTGCTCCCGATGCGGCGAAGCGGACGCTGGTGGCCGACCGGCTGCCGCAGCAATCCTATACGCCTGTGGCAGCGGGCAAGGTGGTGCGGACTGACCTGCCTGCCGCCATGGCCTTTCCCGCGCGGGCGGTGACGATCCCGGCCAACAGCAAGGCGACCTTGCTTATTCAGCGCGATGCGATGGTGTCGGCCTATCCTCAGTTGGACGTGTCCGGCGGCAAGGGGGCGGCGATCAAGCTTCTGTGGACCGAGGCGCTGTACCATGCGCAGGGCCGGAAGGGGGACCGCAACCTGATCGAAGATCGCAAGCCGATCGGCATATGGGACAGCTTTATCGCTGATGGAAAAAAGCGCAGTTTTGCCCCGCTATGGTGGCGGACCTGGCGCTATGCCGAAATCACGGTCGAGACCAAGGATCAGCCGTTGGTGCTGGAGGGGCTAAGAGCGTACGAGACCGGCTATCCGTTCCAACAAGTTGGTAAGTTCGAAAGCGATGATTCTGAACTTGCGCGGATTTTCGACATAGGCTGGCGCACAGCACGGGTCGATGCGCATGAAACCTATATGGACACGGCCTATTGGGAACAGCTGCAATATGCGGGCGACACGCGCCTTCAGATGCTGATTTCCTATGCCGTATCGGGTGATCCCCGTCTGGCCGAGCAGGCGATCGATGCCTTCGCTGCATCCGATGTCGATGGCGGGCTGATGGAAGGCGCCTGGCCGACGCGCGGCAATAATGTGATCGCGCCGTTCGCGCTGATGTGGGTTGGCATGCTGGATGACTGGCGATTGCGCCAGCCCGACCCCGCACCCATCGTCCGCAATATTCCGCGCATGCGCCGGGTTCTGGACTGGTTCGAAAGCTACCGCCGCCCCAGCGGCCTGTTGGGTAAGAACCCGCAATGGAACTTCATCGATTGGGTCGGCCAGTCCGCCACCGACCGGACCATCTTTCCTTCCTATGGCAAGACGGACGAAAGCTGTTTGATGAGCGTCAGCTGGCTCGGCGCTCTCCAGCAGGGGGCGGCGATCGAGGGAGCCTTTGGCGACGCGAGCCAGGCGCAGCGCTATGCCGCGCGTGCCGAAACCGTGAAGGCGGCGATCCGCGGCCGGTGCTGGGTTCCGGCGCGCGGTCTTTATGCCGATAATCCTGATGGCGATCGATTCAGCCAGCATATGAATGCGCTCGCCATCCTCTATGATGTCGCGAGCCGCGATGAGGCAGGGGCCATCATCGACCGGATAATGGTGCCGGGCAAAGGGATAGATGCGCCTGAAGGGATTACGAGCGTCAGCTATTATTTCTCCTGGTATCTGGCGCAGGCGCTGGTCCATGCGGGGAAGAGCGACCGTTATCTCGACATGCTCAAGACGTGGCGTGATCTGCTGGCGATGCACTATACGACCTGGCCGGAAGAGCGCGACGACGCGGGGCAGGGGGGCAAGGGCCAATCGACACGATCGGACAGCCATGCATGGAGTGCGCACCCGAGTGCAGACCTGCTGGGTATCGTGGCCGGGATTGGGCCTGATGCGCCGGGCTATGCGCGGCTGAAGGTTGAGCCCGCGTTGGGATCGCTCAAGAGCCTGGCTGCAACGGCTGCCACGCCTCAGGGTGCGGTCAGCGTCCGCTACCGGATTTCGGGAAGCACCTTGAATGCCGAAATCACCCGGCCGACGGGGTTACCGGGGGATTTCCTGTGGAATGGCAAGCGCTATCCGCTAACCGGCGTCACCACCAAGCTGAAGGTGCCGATGCGCTAGGGCCGATCGACATTCAGTTCTGGCGGCCTGCAAATGGCGGTTCTCCGCGCTTCCGGTGCTCACCTACTTTGAGTGCGCTGCGTTGAAGCGAGGCGCGTGACTCGCTTCAAGGTTCACGGAAAACCACCATTTTACCTTCGGTGGCCTTCGGCTCGGCACGCCATTTCCCGAATGTCGATCGGCCCTAGGACGGGGCATCGGGCTCAGCGCTTCGGGGCTTCCTTTGCCCCGAAGCCGTTGAGGTCGATCCAGCGGAACAACGCATCGGTCCAACCCTGCGTCGTCGTGCCCTTAAAACCCAGGCCGAAACCATGACCGCCACGTTGATAGGCGTGAAACTCGATTGGGCGGCGAGCAGCGATCCAGCTTTCGATGAGCGCATAGCCCGCGCGTCCTGACAGCGGGTCGTCGGTCGCCATCGCCACGAAGGCTGGAGGCGCGTCGGTGGGCACGTCCACCTTTTCCATCGGCGGATAGAGCATGGCGGAGAAGGCGGGACGGTCGGCGATCGGCGCGTCGATGGTCACGCGGATCGTCGTTCGCGCTCCAGCAGAAAAGCCGATCATGCCGACCTTGGCCGGATCGACATGCCATTGCGCCGCACGCGCCCGGACGAGCTTTAGCGCCGCGATCCCATCGGCGATCGCATAAGGGGGCGTGACGATGCGCAGGCCTTCACCGGGCTTGCCGACCCAGTCGGTCATTCTGCCCTGCATCATCTTTCCGAAAGCTGGCCAGTCGCGCGGGGTCGGGTCCAGCCGGTATTTGAGCACGAAGGCGGCGATGCCCCGATCGGCTAACAGGCGAGCGACCTCCATCCCCTCATGATCCCAGGAAAGCGTCATGAAGCCGCCGCCCGGCGCAATGACCATGGCGGTGCCGGTCGCTTTTGCCGGGTCGGGGAGGACGGGCAGCAAGGCGGCTTCGCTGGTATTGCGGACGCTCATGTTGCCGGACTTACCGAACCAGATTTCAGGGCCGTTGCCGCCGGGCACGGGGCCCGTGCCAAGAGGGATTGCCTGTTGCAATTCCGACGGGGCGGGCAGCTGCGCAGCCGCCGTCGTGGTCCCTAGAATCCATGCGGCAGCCAGGCAAACGAGCGTCGTTTTCATTCCACCTCTCCCTATACCTTGTCCCGCTTAACCAGCGGCGTCGCCCCATACCTGCGCGAAGAAGGGATTGCGCGCCGCTTCCGCTTCATAGGCGGTGGTATCGATCATGGTGACGGGGCACCAATGACCGCCCTGGAGGTATAGGCGTGGCGTCATCGTGAAGCGATGGCCTACAGCGGACTGCCATTCCACGGGTACGTCCGGGCCATCGAAAGAGTTGCCAAGATATTGGCCGCCGCGATATTCCGCCGCTGCCTTCAGGTCATCGATCCGCCAATCTTCCGGTGAACGGCTTTCGTCATAACCATGATCGAGCAAGGTCGGTTCCCGCGAAGGCTGGGCGTAGTGGAAGTCGTCCCAATTGCGGGGAATGGCTTCCCATGCCGCGCGTGATCCGAAATAGGCGCGGATCTTGGCTTCATCATTGGTGGCGAACCAGTTGAGGCTGCCGTCCGGCCCATTGGACAGCTTTTCAATCTGTTTTGAAACGACACCCGGCATCAGCTTGGGCACCATGCGTCCAATCCACGGCATATGCCGTGGGGCTTCGCGGAAATACTCATCGAGCGATTGTTCACGGAAGGGCACCAAGGCTTCGAGCCGGTCGGAGTCAGCATACCACTGGCCGTGGAAATTGCGGGTGGCGAACCAGTGGGGTTTCAGCACCTTGCGGTAGTTGGGCATGGATTTCTCCATGAACTCATGATTCACCACGCGCGATGACGCGCCGCCGCCCAGATTGTAGAAACTGCGCCAGAATGCATCCGGCACATCGTCGCCGCACAGTGCCGCCATCAAGCGGCCGCTGTCATTGGCGGTAGACCATTCGAACACGCCATTGAGCGGATTGTGAAACATGATCGGATCGAAAATCTTCCACATTTCGAAATGCGCCATCCCGCTTTGGCGCACCGATGCCCAATGGGTGATGCCACTCTGTGCGACGATCGCTTCGGCTTGTGTCTTTGTGACGGCATAATGATCATAGGCGCTGATCTTGATCGGGTCGCCCGTCCGCCCCCAATGCACAGGTGCATTGCGGCTGCCGGTTTCGGCGATGGTGCCGATATAGATGAGCCGTGTCTGCTTGGGGTCGCCCGCCGCGTGGATCGCATCGACGATATTCTGCGCGCCACCGACGTTGACGCGGGTCACAAGCTCGGCCGGAAGGCGGTCCGCAAGTGGTGACACCAGAGCGCCGACATGAAGCACGACATCGGCGCCCTCGACCCCCTTACAGATCGAGGCGGTGTCGGTGAGGTCGCCCCAAATGACTTCAGCCAGGCCACGGCGCTGGACGTCCTTTACGACGGGGTGCGACTTTTCCTCTGGCCTTACCAATATTCGCAGGCGCAGCGTGTCCGCCTTTTCCGCAATGCGCTTAACCGTCTCGCGGCCCATATTGCCGGTGGCCCCGGTCAGGAAAATTGTCTTGCGGCTGTCGGTCATGATGCGTTCCCCAAATTATGCGACGTTAATCGCACTTTAGCGTTCCAATAACAAGAATGTAGTTTGAGCAGCGATCGGGACATCGATATCCAATTCCCCGTCGATCAACGAATAATGCGATCAGATGAATATCCATTCATATGTATGCGGATGTCATGTGCGCATTCCCTACGAATGAATTGGTCATGTGTTGCTCATAAAACACGGTTGCGTGCGAAAATTTGCGAGGCGATGAGTCTCCGGATTGCGATGAAGCCCTGTGGCCGTTAGCGGGCTCCACATCGCTCGGGCCAAATCTGGGCTATTCGGAAAGGATGTCATGAAGAAGGTTAACGGAATTTCTGCGTTGTTGTGCGGTGCGGCGCTGATTGTCCCTGTTGCTGCTTGGGCGCAGGAAAGTGTCAGTAATGACGACAACGCCACTAACGAAATCGTCGTAACAGCGACTCGTGAATCGCGTTCGCTTCAGTCGGTGCCGATGGCCGTCAACGTCGCGACCGGCGAACAGCTCCAGAAGTTCAACATTTTCGACGCGAAGGACGTGCAGCAGCTTGCCCCTGGTCTTGAACTGACCAACACCTCGGGCCGCAACAACACAACCACCCTGCGTGGCGTGACCTTCGATCCCGATCAGGGCACCAGCCCGGCGGTTCAGGTCTATTACAACGAAATCCCGACAGACGCGCAGACCGTCTATACCGCTCTCTATGACATTCAGCAGATTGAAGTGCTGCGGGGTCCGCAAGGCTTGCTGCGCGGTCTGTCGTCGCCGGCCGGTTCCATCACCATCGCGACCCGCCGCCCGAACTTCGACGAAATCGAGGGCTATGCGCAGGCGACCGCCACCTCGCGCGATGGCTACAATGTGCAGGCTGGCGTTTCCCTGCCTTTCAACGACACGCTTGCGATCCGCGTCGCTGGCCTGGTCGATGGCAACCGCCTGAACAACGTCCGCAACATCACGACGGGTGAACGCTCACGCAGCCGCACCGAAAGCGCGCGCGTAACGCTGGGCTGGCGGCCGAGCAGCGACTTCACTGCCTATCTGAGCTACCAGTATCTGTTTGCGGACAATAGCCAGCTTCAGCAGGTTGTCGGTGCTGGCAACGTGCCGGACGGCTTTAACCAGTCGGGGCCGGCTCTTTCTGAGTCGGATTACGCTGCGGTGTCGGACGGCCGGTTCCGCAACCAGAATGAGAGCCATATCGTTAATCTGGCCTTCGATTATGATCTTGGTCCGGCCACCTTGTCCTTCGCAGGCGCTCACCAGTACAGCAGGCTGAAGGCCGAACGCGACCTCGACACCGGCAACGCGATCCCCAATTATGTGCAAGCGTCTAGCATTGACACGCCCTACAAGGTGGACTCGGCGGAACTGCGCCTGGCGTCCAACAACAAGGAAGGTTTCGGCTGGGGTGTAGGTGCGTTCTACACGAAGCAGACTGGCACCGTTGTGACCAATCAGCGAGCAGACCAGTTCTTTGCTCCGCTTCCTGTCGCATTTGGCGTGTATCTGCCGATCGATACAGAGGTGTTCACTCCGGTGAATGCGCAGACATGGTCGTTCAACGGCAATTTGCGCTATCGTTCCAACGGCTTCTCGATCGAAGGCGGTTTGCGCTATTCCATTATCAAGAATGTGCAAACGACGGACATCTTCCTGACTTCTCCGGGTTATGCTCTATCTAATCCTCCAATTCCTCCTTTTGAACGATTTGAGGAAGGCGTTCCTGCTGATCTGCAGCGGTTTACGAACAAGCCTCTGACGGGCGGCCTGACGATTTCCTATGAGTTCAATCCGCGCCTCAACGTGTATCTGGCCTATGGCCACTCCTATCGGGCCGGTAGCACGGGGGTCGCTGTTCCCGCCGGGGTGAGCCGGGACCTGATCCGTACACAACCCGAAAAGACCGATTCTTTCGAAGCCGGTTTGAAGGGCAAGCTGTTCGACAACCGGGTGAATTTCACAGTATCGGCGTTTTACCAGACGCTGGAAAATTATCTGAGCCGGTTCACGGGCATCCAGTATAACTGCCCGGAATTGAACGGGGCCTGCAGTGTCAATGGACCGGCGATCGCCCCTGGGGAACCGACCAACGGCGGCTTCGACTTCAATTATAATGGCGATGCCAAGATCAAGGGCGTGGAAGCTTCCATCGATGGTCGCATCAACGATAATTGGAACTTGGGCATTAGCGCATCCTATGTTCGTGCCCGTTTCAAAGATGCTCGCGTACCTTGCAATGACTATGCAGGCACTGGCGTTCCCAATCAGAACGGCGCACCGGCTGTAACTGGCCCGGGCAATGTCAGCTATTGCGTAACCAACGGTCGTCTGTCCCAGACTCCGGACTTCACCCTCACCGCGAATACGGAAATCCGTTTCCCGATGGGTGAGTTTACGCCGTTTGTACGGGCGCTCGTGAACTATCGTCCGGGCTTCTATGCAGACCAGGTCGATTATGACTATCGTTCGCGTACCCTGCTGAACCTGTTTGCAGGTTTCCGCACGGAAGACGATCGGTTCGAGCTGACCGCTTTCGCGAAGAATCTGCTGAACCAGAAGCGGATCACCAACGCCAGCCTGGGCACCGCCCAGATCAATACGGCTGCTGGTATCCCCTATGAGTCCGGTTATCGCGTCGTGAACGTGACCAATCCGCGCGAATTCGGCCTGACCGGAACTTTCCGGTTCTGATGTCGATCCTGTCGTAAGGATAGCGTTTCAGAGGGCCAGGGGAGGTTATCCCCTGGCCCTTTCCATATAATCAGGAGTAGGATGAATGACCTCGCATTTTGGTTTTACAAAGCTTGTGGTGCAAGACCTGGAAGGCACCGCCGCCTTCTACAAGGATGTTGCGGGCCTCGCTGAAATGGCGCGGATTCAGGATACGATCGGCGATCGGCAGATCGATGAAATCCTGTTCAATGCTACGGGCGAAGGCGGCGCCACCTTCGTTTTGTTCAAGTTTCTGGACCGGGATGCTCCTGCACAGGATGAGGTCATCCTGGGATTTCAGACGAGCGACCTTGAGGCATTTGTCGAGCGGGTCCAAAAGGCTGGCGGCAACGTTGTGGAGCCGATTGAAGTGAGGGAAGCTCATGGTGTGAAGGTCGCCTTCGTGACCGATCCCGAGGGGCATCTGATCGAGGTTGTGGAATTGTTGGCCAAGTAAAAGAAAAGGCGGCGCGGGACATGGCCGCGCCGTCAGTTCATAAGCTATCCGCCCGTTCCATGGTGTCTCTACGTCGCGGAGGCGAGGTGCCGGACGCTGCATGGGCAGATCAGGAAGCACCGAAGGGCACCTTTAATGATCCAACGCTGGTCGCGCGGATCGCCCCTGCTTTTAGGACAGCTCTTGGGCAGGGCGTGGTTTCCATTCCTGCCAGTGCGCCCGGCTTTTCTGGAAGCGAAGATTTTTCGGAGTGGGGGCGCTCGGTACTCCGTCGGCCTATCTGATCATCGGCAGCGATACGCCGGAGGAGGTGGCGGAATAAAAGGCAGAGGGGATCACGCCGCCCGCCAACCATTCTCCACTCTATGCGCCAGTGGCAGATCGGCTATCCGCAGCGGGACGGCGGCTCTTGTCGTGACTGCCTGGCGATCAACGGGGTGGATGCTCGCTAAGATTGTGCGGACGAGGTAGCGACAGGGAGCTTGAAGAGCGGGGTGTCATGGCCCAATTAAGGGGCTTCCCTAGCCCGTTTGGGCTGCCCCAGCCAAGAGTAGCCATGACTTCGCTCAACCCCCTCCTTGCCGATACCGACCTGCCCGATTTCGCCGCCATCGAGGCAGCCCATGTGGTTCCCGCCATAGAGGTAGCGATTGACCAGCACCGCGCCGCGATCGAGCAGATTACGGCTGGGCAAGCCGATGACTTCGGCAGCGTTATATTGGCGGCGGAGCGGGCGGACTTTCTCCTGTCGCGCACATGGTCGCCCATTGGCCATCTTGCGGGGGTAGCCGACACGCCGGAATTGCGGGAAGCCCATGCTTCGGCACAGGCTTTGATGACGGCTTACCTGATGGAAGCCGGGCAGAACCGGGCGCATCACGATGCAGTCGCGCGCGTGGCCGACCGGCCCGACTTTGCCGATTTGCGTCCTGCGCAGAAGCGGGCCGTCGAATTGGCGCTGCGTGCCTTCCGCTTGGCGGGCGTAGCCTTGGAGGGTGACGCCCGCCAGCGTTTCCTCGACATTGGCGTGGCGTTGAGCGACCTTAGCACCCGCTTTGGCAATGCCGTGCTGGACGCGACGGAAGCGTGGAGTGAGCATGTGACCGACGAGGCGGCTCTCGCCGGGGTTCCAGAAAGCGACAAGGCCATTCTTGCCGCCTATGCCCAGGAAAAAGGCCTGTCGGGTTGGTTGATCACTCTGCGCCAGCCGAGTGTGCTGGCGATCCTGCTCCACGCCAACGATCGGGCGCTGCGGGAGCGGGTTTATCGCGCCCACAATACGCGCGCGTCCGATCAGTCGGATGACCGCAGCCATGACAATAGCGAGCGGATCGACCAGATCATGGCGCTGCGGCATGAAGCGGCGCAGATATTGGGCTTCAACGATTCCGCCGCGCACTCGCTTGAAACCAAGATGGCGGCGGATGCGGACGAGGCGCTGGTCTTTCTGGCCGACCTCGCCAAGCGCGCTCGCCCGGTCGGCGAGAAGGAACTGGAAGAGGCGCGCGCTTTTTCCGCTGAGCATTTTGGTTTGAACGAACTTTATCCGTGGGACCTGTCATACGTCGCCGAGGCGATGCGGCGGACGTTGCATGGGGTCGATCAGGAAGCGCTGAAAGCCTATTTCCCCTTACCCCGGGTGCTGGCGGGTACGCAGAAGCTGATCGAGCGGCTTTTCGATGTGCGCCTGATCGAACGGGAAGCTGTTTCCACCTGGCATCCCGATGTCCTTTTCTACGACGTGCTGGATGCGAGCGGCGAGGTTGTCGCGGGGGTCTATCTCGACCTGTTTGCTCGGGCGGGTAAGCGTGGCGGGGCATGGATGGATGTGTGCCGGGCGCGGTTCCGGGATGCCGATGCGTTTCACCGGCCGATTGCCTATCTGACCACCAACTTCGCGCCGCCTGCCGGTGATCGCCCCTCGTTAGTGACGCATAATGATGTGGTGACGCTGTTCCATGAATTCGGCCATGTACTGCACCATCTGCTGACGGAGGTCGATCTGCCGTCGGTCGGCGGCATTTCCGGCGTCGAATGGGATGCAGTCGAGCTGCCCAGCCAGTTCATGGAGAATTTCGCCTGGGAAAAGGACACGCTGATCGGCCTGTCCGGCCATGTGGACACAGGTGAGCCGTTGCCTGAACCTCTATTTGACCGGCTGCTTGCCGCGCGGCAGTTTCAGGCGGGGCTGGCGTTGCTGCGCCAGATCGAATTTGCGACCTTCGACCTGCTGCTGCATCGCGACTATGATCCGGCGCAGGGCGCGCGGGTATTGCAGACGCTGGAACAGGTGCGGGCGGCGGTGGCTGTCGTCCATCCGCCTGAATGGAACCGCTTCGCCCATGCGTTCAGCCATATTTTTGCGGGCGGATATGCGGCGGGCTATTATTCCTATCTGTGGGCTGAACTTCTTTCCGCAGACGCTTTCGAAATATTCTCTCATGCCGATCTGCCGGGAGGAGGCGCCACCGCCTTCCGCCGCGAGATATTGGCGGCGGGCGCCAGCCGTTCCGCAGCCGAGAATTTTCGGGCTTTCGCCGGACGTGCGCCAGAAGTCGATGCCTTGCTTCGATCGCGCGGGCTGGCGGCCTAAACAGAAGGCCATTGTAGCATGGACGGACCCCTTGTGATCAGTTGCCCGGCCTGCGCCACGTTGAACCGTGTGCCGAAGGAACGGTTGGGGGAGGGGGGTTGCGGGCGGTGCAAGCAGGCCTTGTTTCAGGGTCGGCCGGTGACGTTGACAAGCGCCAATTTTTCGCAGCATGCAGCGAGCAGCGACGTTCCGCTCATCATCGATTTCTGGGCGAGCTGGTGTGGTCCCTGTCGCCAGATGGCGCCAGCCTTCGAGGCCGCTGCCGCGCAGTTGGAGCCACACGCCCGGCTGGGGAAGATTGATACCGAAGCGGAAGCCGATCTTGCCGCCCGCTATGCGATCCGGAGCATTCCCTCGCTGGTCATTGTGCACAAGGGGCGGGAAATTGCCCGCAATGCGGGCGCCATGCCGATGGCAGCGATTGTCAGTTGGGCGCGGCAGCATCTGCCTGCGTGATCAGGCGGGCTCCTTGACCCGCTGGACGATGCTGCTGGCGAGTTTTGGCGCAACTTCCGCGAGATGATCGAAATGCGCTTCGAAATGAGCCATGCCCTGGCTCATCGAGCGGATTTCCGCCTCCAGCCCTTGCAGACCCGCTTCCGGCAGCAGGACCTCTATCACGTCCCAGGCCGACCAGCCTTCGCGGCTTGTCATCCGCAGCATCTGGCCACGGCGGGAGGCCACGGCGGAGGTGATGCGGGATGATGCGGTGCCGGGCGTCATGATCGTTACATGCGCGACCGGCTCCAGCAGATAGGGGGACGCAGCGGCCAGCGCGTCGCTCATCGCTATCCGTCCGGCGGTGCGGAAAGCGAGTTCGGAGCTATCCACGCTGTGAAAGGAGCCGTCGACCAATGTCGCTGCGACATCGACCACGGGAAAGCCGAGAGGGCCTTTTGCCTGGGCGTCATGTACGCCCTTTTCGACCGCAGGAATCCACTGCTTGGGTATCGCGCCGCCCGTGATCCGTTCCTCGAAGCGAAGGCCCTCTCCCCGTTCCAGTGGGCGCACTTCCAGCACGACATCGCCGAACTGGCCATGGCCACCGGACTGTTTTTTGTGCCGCCCACGTTGCGTCACCGTTTTGCGGATCGATTCCCTGTAGGCGATTGTCGGCGGCTGCACAGACACGGCCACGCCATAGCGGCGCTTCAGGCGGGCCAGCGCGACGTGCAGATGCTCGTCACTCACGCCGTGAAGGAGAGTTTCTCGCGATGCTTCGTCCTGGCTCCAATGAAGGGCATGATCTTCCTCAGCCAATCGATTGAGGGCGGTGGACAGGCGCACCTCGTCCTTATGATCCTTCGCGGCGATCGCTACTGCGCAATTGGTTGCCGGTCGGTGAGCGAGCAGCCCGTTGCCGCCGGGTTTGGCCGCGATGCCGATCAGGTCACCTGCCTTTACCGTGTCGATCTTGGCAATGCCGACGATCGCGCCGGGTTCGGCGGTGGCGATCTTGGTCGTGGCAAGACCCTGAAGCGAAAATATCCCGCCCGCGCGCAGGGATTGTCCGCTATTGTCCTGGAGATCGGCGCCGTCCTGCAAACTGCCACCGAACAGCCGCGCGATCGCCAGGCGGCCTACCGTTGCCGCATGGGAAATCTTCAGCACCTGTGCCGCCGCTCCGCTGATGCCTAGCCGATCAGCCGTCTTTGCGGGGGCAGGTGTGTCATGCCGCAGCATCTTGAGCAGGCGGCGGATACCAAAGCCGTTGGCGGCGGAACCGAACAGCACCGGCACGATGAGGCCGCTCGCGGTTTCCTGTGCGAGATCGGCGAAGATCGTTTGAAGGCTTGGCTGTTCATCCGACAGAAGCTGTTCAAGCAGGACGTCGTCATGATCGGCCAGTTGTTCCAGCATATGAAAGCGCGCCTGGCTTTCGTCAGCCTTCAACTCTTCGGCGAGCGCGATCTGCTGCGATTGCTTGCCTGACTCATAATGATAGGCTCTTTCCAGCGCGAGATCGACGAAGCCGTCGATCCGATCACCCGACCGGATCGGGATTTGTCGAGCGACGAGCGCGGCGGCGCTCATGGGAGCGAGGGCCGTAAGCAGGTCCTGGATGCTGCCTCGCGCCTGCTCGATCTTGTTGACGAACAGGGCATGTGGAACGCCCGCCCGTTCGAGCTTGCGCAGTGTGGGCTCTGCCAGAGGGGCACGGGCCGGGTCAGGATCGATGACGACGATGGCCAGATCGACAGCATTGAGAGCGATGGCCGCGTCATCGGCAAAGCTGGGCGAGCCCGGAATATCGACGATGGAGAAATGATCCCCCATCCATTCGAACTGCATGAGATTGAGTTCGGTGGAGCTTCCCCGCTCTCGCGCTTCCGGACTTGCATCGCCGACGCTGGTGCCAGCTTCGACCGATCCCTGTCGCGAAACAGCCCCGCTGATGTGCATGATTGCTTCCGCGAGGCTTGTTTTACCCGCTCCGGCGGGGCCGATCAGCGCAATGGAGCGCGATTGCGTGCCGCTCATCCTTGCTCTCCTCATCCCGTCTTTCGTGGCGAAGACGGTCCTTCTGACGGAGCGATGTTCTGCCTATCGCGGGGGGAACGCAAGGGGGCTTCGACCGGATCGAGCCACTGACTTGCCTGAGCGCACATGCAATCGCGAGATGTGCATTGCGGTCATTCATAATAGTCGTCCTTATCTGCCGGAACTGGTTCAACCGCCGTTCGATTAGGTAAAGCGCAGAGAGAGGCTGGCTGATGCGCAAGGATGAAGAGCGGCGGCAGCGGCGAAATGCCAAGCGATGGTTGTGGGCGATCGTTGCTGCGGGTCTGGCTCTGGCGGTGCTCATAGCTTATACTAGGGTCAGGACCCATTGATCAGAGCGTGGCGATCTGATTCAGGCTCCGTGAGGAGACTGGATTTGAGCAACCTGTACTGGCTGACGAACGAACAGATGGCGCGGCTGGAGCCGTATTTCCCGAAGAGCCACGGCAAGGCTCGGGTGGATGATCGCCGGGTGTTGAGCGGGATCATTTTCGTGAACCGCAACGGGTTACGCTGGCGGGATGCGCCGAAGGATTATGGGCCGCACAAGACGCTCTACAACCGCTGGAAGCGGTGGAGCGATAAGGGTGTCTTCCTTGGGATGATGGAAGGGCTGGCTGCGCCGCAGGCTTACGAACGCAAGACGGTGATGATCGACGCGACCTATCTCAAGGCGCACCGCACGGCATCAAGCCTGCGGGTAAAAAAGGGGGCGCGGGGCGCCTGATCGGGCGCACGAAAGGCGGCATGAACACAAAGCTTCATGCTGTAACAGATGCCAACGGTCGCCCGATCCGCTTCTTCATGACGGCCGGTCAGGTCAGCGATTACATCGGTGCCGCTGCCCTGCTCGATGAGCTTCCCAAAGCAAGATGGCTGCTCGCCGATCGTGGCTATGATGCCGACTGGTTCCGCGATGCCTTGCAGGAAAAGGGCATCACCCCCTGCATCCCTGGTCGAAAATCCCGGAACAAGGCCGTCGAATACGACAAGCGCCGCTACAAAAGGCGTAACCGCATCGAGATCATGTTCGGCCGCCTCAAGGACTGGCGCCGCGTCGCGACACGCTACGACCGCTGCCCGACAGCCTTCTTCTCCGCCATCGCCCTCGCTGCCACCGTCATCTTCTGGCTCTGATCAGTGAGTCCTGACCCTAGCCTGCGTGCTCCCGATCCGGCATTGCGAACGTCAGATGTGGCGGTGCCAGCCTCTGCAACCGCAGCACCAGTGGGGACGACAACCGGAACGAACCGCCGCATCGGTAATTGCAATCTTCGCGATCCCTGCACGAGGGACCGATCTTCCTCATTTCAGGAGTTTGATCGATGTCGCTAACCGGACTTACTGCCATCATCATCCTGATCGCTGCGGCCCTGCTCGGCTTGGTGCTTTATGCGCGTAATCGGGGGCGGTTGAGTAGTGGCACCGCGTTGATCGCTGCGCTCGTCATCATCGCTGCGGCTTCCGTCACGATGCTGTATCCGTCTTTCCTGACCGCGACGCATGCGGATCGGCCGGTGCCCTGAACCGCATGATTGTTCCCGACCATGCGCCAACGTCCCGCAGCGTCGCGCTTCATTATGATGAGCTTGACCTCGCCTATCGTCGCATTTGGGGTGATCATGTCCATCATGGATATTGGCGCACCGGGACCGAAACGCCTGAGCAGGCCGCTGCCGAGTTGGTGGCTGCGGTGGAGCAAAGGCTTGGCATAGAAGCGGGGCACCGTATTTGCGACATAGGTTGCGGATATGGGGCGACGGCGGCCGGTATCCTGACACGCCATGACGTGTCGATCGTCGGCTTGACGCTATCGGCGGCCCAGCACGCAATTGCGCAAGAGCGTTCGCCGCGCTTTACCTGTCTGGTGCAGGACTGGTTGGACAATGGCCTGGAAACGGCGTCGTTCGACCGCGCTTATGCGATCGAAAGTTCCGAGCATATGACGGATAAGCAGCGCTTCTTCACCGAGGCAAGACGCATATTGCGGCCGGGCGGCCGTCTGGTCGTGTGCGCCTGGCTGGAGGGGGCAGGAGCGTCCGCTTGGGAGGTGCGGCATTTGCTGCTGCCGATATGCAAGGAGGGCAGGTTGCCCAGCATGGGAAGCCGGGAAGATTATCTGACGTTGGCCTCGAATGCTGGATTTCGCCTGATGGACTATCGGGACATCAGCCGGGAGGTGCGCCGTACCTGGTCGATCTGCCTTGGCCGTCTGACGAAGAGCGTCTTGAGCGACCGGGACATTCGTCGGCTTGCGCTTGGCCGCGCTACGATGAGCCGCGATTTCATATTAAGCCTTCCGCGGCTTATCCTCGCCTTACGTACAGGGGCGATGCGGTATGGGATATTTCAGTGGGAAGCGGCCTAGGGCCGATCGACATTCAGTTCTGGCGGCCTGCAAATGGCGGTTCTCCGCGCTTCCGGTGCTCACGTACTTTGAGTACGCTGCGCTCCGGGTCACGGAAAACCACCATTTTCGACACGCCATCTCCTGAATGTCGATCGGCCCTTAGCCGCCTCGGGTCCAGCGTCGCGATTCACAGATGAAGAGCACGCAGCCCGTGAGCTTCAGCGATCCGTCAGGGTTGCGCGCCAGTGAGGAACGATAGCTTTTCCCGCTTTTCGGATCATAGGCCCGCCCGCCTGTCCATGTGGAGCCGGATCGGCTGAAATCCCAGAGGGTGAGAAGGCCCGCCAGAGGCCGCGCGCGGAGGCGAGGGTTCGGGTTATGGACGTCCGTCTTGGGGACGTCAGCACTCGTATCGAGCACTCGCACGATCCGGCCGCACAGTTTCGCGCCGCACGGCTCGATCTTGACGAGGCCTTTGCCATCGTCCGTCACCCATAGACCGGCTACGTCGGTTGCAGGAACCGCAGCCGAAGAGGCAAGCAAGAGGAGAGAAGCCGCCAGCATTGTCATACTCCTGTCCGCCCCCGCCCTTGCACGGTGAGACAAAAACTGCAGCGCATCAACTGCTTTCTATGTGGTAGAATGAGGGCGGGAGAAGACGAGACATGGCCAAGCTCATCACAAGATCGCGTCAGGAAGAGCAGATGGATGCGCCCGATCTCAATCCGGCTGTTTATGAGCGCGTTCTGCACGATCTGGCGCGGGTCAACCGATGGACATTCACATCCTGGCCGACCATCGCCTTTCTCCAACGCGCAGTGGGACAGGCAAGACATTTCCGCCTGCTCGATGTTGGATTTGGCGACGGCGACGTTCTGCGCGCGATTGCCCGATGGGCGCGGCGCCGGGGTATCGATGCCGAACTGATAGGCGTGGACCTCAATGAAAAGAGTTTGCAGGCGGCGCGGCATGCGACCCCGTCCGACCTGTCGATCGATTATCGAGCTGGCGATTATCTCGATCAGCCGGAGCCGTTCGACTTCATCATTTCAAGCCAGGTCACGCATCATATGACCGACGCGCAGCTGATGACTTTCCTGCGTCATATGGAAGCGAATGCGAGGATGGGCTGGTTGATCTGCGACCTGCACCGACATGGCTTTGCGCATTGGGGCTTCCCCATTTTGGCGCGACTGCTGCGCGTCCACAGGATCGTGCGGGAAGACGGTCAATTATCGATCGCCCGATCGTTCCGGCGTCGGGAGTGGATCGATCTGTTGGCGCAGGCGGGCATATCTGAGGATCAGGTGCGGATAGTGCGCCGTTTCGCCTTTCGCCTGTGCGTGGAGCGTGTGCGGGAGACGCCACTTACCCTTTCCTGATCCGGGTTAGGGATGCGGCGCCGGTTCCCAATCCAGGCGCGAACCGTAGCAGCGACATCAGGATATTGCGGGTCAGGGGTGCTGCGGCACCATGGCGCAGGGCTTCGGCAATGCCGACAGGCCGCGCGCACTGCCGCCGCCATTTGTCCTGCCATGCCGGTGAGGCTTCAGGTCCTGCGACCAGCATTGCTCCGGCTGCGCTCGCTCCGCTGGCCAGGGCGATGGCGATACCGTCGCCCGCGAGTGAGGCTATGACGGCGCTTTGGTCGCCGATCCGAAAGACGCCTTTCTGGCTTTGGGGCGCGCGCCAGCCATAGGGAACGCCCGCGACAGCATCGAAATGGGTGGGGACGCCCTGAAGCCGTTCGTGGAGCAGTGGGGCCTCCTGTTGCAAATCGTCTAGCAGTGCGGGAACGCTTCCCGTTGTGGTGAGCCGATCTCTGCTCACCGACAGACAGAGATTGATCGATCCATCCTCCTGCAAAAGCAGTCCTGCATAGCCATGATTAAACAGGTGCAGTTCAACGAAGCCCGACAGCGCATCAAGCAATGCGGAGGACGCAGGGAGAGAAGTGCGTAGCCCGACCGATGAGCTTGAGAAATCCCGGGCGACGCCGCGCAGCTCATGCTTGCCGACGCCTATGAACAGGGCGCCTGCGGTAAGCGTCTCGCCATTGTCGAAACGCACGGCGCGGCTATCTGGATCGGCTGTGCGGGCTGTTCGGCCTCGGCTGACGATAGCACCGGCGTCGGCCGCTGCCCCGATGAGAGCATTGTCCAGGACGTGGCGGGAAATACCGGCGGCTGTGGCGGGCAGGGCTGCTTCGACGCAGCGTGTCCCCGTGACCAGCCTGAAGCGGCTTATGGGCCGCGCCCCAAGCTTCCAGGGATCCACCCCCAATTCCATAAGGCCAGCGATCGCATCCCAGCCAAGAAAGCCGCCGCACACACCAGCGGGGGCAGTGGTCTGACGCTCAATCAGATGCGGCCTCATTCCGGCGCGGGCGAGGGTGATGGCGGTGGCCGAGCCAGCCGGGCCGCCGCCGATGATGAGCGCCTCCAGATTGGCCGCTCCTGTCATCAACCTGCTCGCGAAAAGCGGAATCCTTCCGCAGCGACGCCCGGTCCGAAGGCGAGCGCGACGCCGGGGCCGGAGCTCCCTTCATCAAGCAGGTCGCCGAGGATAAACATCAGCGTTGCGGACGACATGTTGCCATGGCGCGCGAGGATGCCGCGAGACACGGCCAGAGCATCGGGTTGCAGGTCCATGCCGTTTTCGACCGCGTCCAATATGGACCGGCCCCCCGCATGAACCGCCCAATTCGCGACCGATGCGGGATCAGTCGAACCACAAATCCGGTCCCTGACGCCGTTGTCTCGCAGAGCAGTCTGAATGCGGCTCGGGACTTCGCCGGACAGGTGCATGACGAAACCGGCGTCGCCTATCTCCCACCGGATGAGATCGGCAGAACCTGCCAGATTTATCGCGAAGGGCGCATCCATCGCGAAGCCGCGATCCTGCGCGCTGACCAGTGCCGCCGCCGCGCCATCGCCGAATTGCAGCATCATCAGCAATCTTTCGACCTGCTGTTCCCGCTGAAGGTGAAGCGAGGACAGTTCGACAGTGACCACCAACACGCGCGCATCGGGCTCTGACCGCACGATATGCCGCGCAGTCCGAAGCGCCGCGACCGCTGCGTAACAGCCCATGAACCCTACAAGTGTCCGCTCCACGTCTACCAGACCCAGCGCGTCGGCGATGATCTGATCGACGCCGGGAGCGACGAAGCCGGTGCAACTGGCGACAACCAGATGGGTGACGCCATCAAGAACTATCTTTGCACGCAAGGCGTCGATGGCTCGAAGGGCCAGTTCAGGGGCGTAGCGATGATAGAGTTGCATGCGTTGCGATGTTGAAGGCATGGCATCCGCATAGAAGCCGCCGGGATCGACAGGTGAGGCTTCCGCGTCCATCTGGGGAAGGACCGACCAGCGATGATTGATGCCGCTGCGCTCTGCCATGCGGACGAACAGACTGCGCGCCCGTTCATCCACTAATTGCTGGCTGGCCCATCGAATGAAAGGGGAATGCACATCCTGGTCAGGAACGGCGCAACCTATCGCGTTTATGCAGGCACGTCTTTCGTTCATCGCATTCCACTTTGTTGCCCGGATCTACAACGCCGACGATGCGGTATATGATCCGGGCTGGACGGGGTCCAACATGTGTAGCGCGATTTTGATTGCTTCCTAATGAATTGGGATTTGGGTCAGCCGTGACGAACCGTCACAGGCACCAGTTCCTCCCACAACAGTTCGAGCTTACGCCGGGTAAAGCGCCACGCGTCGCCATCACGACGCCATTCATCGAGATAACGGATCGTCCAGCGCAAAATCTGGTCCGCGTCGTTGAGCAAATGATCGGCGGTGCAATAGGTCTCCCCGCTGGCTCTGTCACTATCGATCATAACTGTCTGGTTATGGACGCGGTGGAAGGTCGAGCGGAACATCTGCGCGAGTCCGTCGATCGACATCAATGTCGCCTCCAGCCCTTCTGTGACGAAGCCCGGTCCTTCGATCCGGCAGTCGTCTGCGAGCACGGATCGCCACAGCTTCTTGTCCTTCCGATCCGCACCCTGAGCGTAAATTTCCGCTGAGCGCCGGAGTGCCGCTTCGTCGATCAGCTTGTTCATCGCGCCGCTCACAGGTTCATTCCGTTGCCGGTCACGATCGGCATATTGGTCCAGGTCCCTTTGATATCGCGAATCCATCCCGCCGCCGCCAGCGAACCGCCATCGACATTGATGGCCGTCCCCGTGACCCAGGACGCGAGTGGGCTGGCAAGGTAGAGCGCAGCGCCCGCGCAGTCGTCCGGATGGCCGAAGCGGCCGAGCGGCACCCATCTTTGCACATGTTCGCGATTTTCCTGCGGCACCATATAATTGATCGGGGTCTGGGGTGTATCCGTGGTTTCCGGCGCGATGTCATTCACCCTGATGCCAAGTGGCGCGAGTTCGAGCGCGAGGCTCTTGGTGAAGCCCGTTATCCCCCATTTGGCGGCGGCATAGACGGAGCAGTTGGGAATGCCGCGATAGGCTTCGATGGAGGTGATGTTGATGATCGAACTGCCGGGGGCCGATGCCTTCAGGAGCGGGAGAAGACGGTTCGTCACATGCATGAGACTGATCAGGTTGAGGCCGACAATTTCCTGCATCTCATCACGTGAAAGATCAGAAAATGCTTTGGCATGAAGGAAATGGCCGACATTGTTCACGAGGACATCGAGCTTGCCGCCCGTTTCCTGTTTCAGTCGGTCGGCCAGCGCATCAACCTGTTGCGGATCATTGACGTCGCATTGGATCGCCTTGCCGACGGTGAAATCGGCGCAGCGTGCCGGATCGATCTCTGCAATGAAGACCTGTGCGCCTTGCCGTGCAAATGCGTCGGCGCAGGCGCGTCCGATCCCCGCGCCGCCGCCAGTCACCAAAACCGTCTTGCCCGTGAAATCCAGCATCATCCTGTCCTCGATTATTATGTCTGCTGATCAGGCGCCGCCCAGCAGGTCCGGATTGCGCCGCAATTCCTGTCCGCCATCGACCGCAAAGGATTGTCCGGTGACCCAGGACGCAGCGGGGCTGGCGAGATAGGCCACGGCCGCCGCGATATCTTCCGGCTCTCCCGTCCGTTTGAGCGGCGTTTGCTCCAGAAAGCGATCGATGACCGCCGGGCTGGCGAACATGTCCGCCGTCGCGTCGCTGCGGGTGAGGCCGGGGCGAACCGCGTTCACACGAATGCCGAGCGCGGCCAGTTCGTCCGCCACCGTCCGGATCAATGCTTCCAGTCCGGCCTTGCTGGCGCAATAGGTGGCGAGCGCGGGGAAGGGGAGGGTCGCGGCCGTCGACGATATGCACACGATTGACCCTCCATCGCGCATTAACCTGGCCCCGGCCTGCATCGCGATGAAAGCGCTGGTGATGTTGAGGTCAAGATCCCGGCGCAAAGCCTCTACGCTGGTCGATAGGAAGGGACCGAAGCCGCCGCCTCCGACCGCAGGCACCAGAATATCGAGGCGATCTGCCATGGCATAAGCCTGCGTAAGCGCGTCGCCCACGTCCTTTTCGGATGTAGCATCACCAGCGAAGGTCGCGATCTGCGCTTCCGGAAAATCGCCGATTATGCGGGCGCGCGCTGCGTTCAGCGCCTCCAATCTGCGCCCTGTGATGAGCACGCGCGCGCCATCGGCGACCAGCGCCCGTGCGCAAGCCGTGCCGATACCGCCGCTGCCTCCTGTAACGACTGCCGTTTGGCCCGCCAGAGGAGCCATACTCATTTTGCCGACCGGAACTGGTCGACGACTTCCTGTACCGCGCGCGCGACATCGTTGCGGCGGTAGCGAAGGTCAGACATCGTTTGGGCGTCGGGCTCGTACCGCACCATGTTCCCGCGCCCGGTGAAGATGGCGGCGTCCGGCAACATGGGGTGTTCCTGATCTAGCGCAGGCACATCCACGTCATTCCCGGCGGCCTGGAAGAACAGCTTGAAATAGTCCGCAAAGCTCAGATTTTCGTCGCCAACCAGATAGGCTTTGCCATTTTCGCCCCGTTCCAGAGCGGCCTGGATCGCTTCGGACAAGGATTGGGTGGAAATGAAGTTGGTGCCGCCAGCAGGGCCGAAGGGCGGGATGCCCAGTTGTCCTTCGGCATAACGGGTATACGCTTCGAACATCGGCAAGCTCATGCCCGGGACGGAGCCGACAACGAACGGCGCGTCCAGGCTGACGACGTGGAAGCTGTCGTCCGCCAACGCGGCAATACCGTCGGTGGCTAGCTTGCGGGCGCGGATATAGACATTTGTTTCCAGCAGTTGCGGGGCAATATGCGGATAGAAGCTGCCGATATGGATGAAGTGGCGCACACCCGCCTGCTTGGCAAGCGCGGCGAACTGCGGCACCGCTTCGGCATTTGCGCGCAGGACATGCGCGTCATAATCGGCCCCTTGCGGAACATGGCGGATGTCGTTGCCCGCCGCGAAGACGATGGCATCAAAGCCGGTCAAATCCTGCGTCGTGAAGCTACCCTCAACATAATCGCCCTGCAAAAAGGGCAGGGGCGACAATTTGGTACTTTGTTGCGGGGGCTTGCGGCCTGAGACGGTGACGTCATGCCCCTGCGATGCAAGATGAAGGGCTGCATGGCCGCCGATCATGCCGGTGCCGCCGATGACAAGAATTTTCATGATAGCTTCCTCTCCACGGGCGCCTTGCGCCTCCTGATGAAAGAGGCCTACCGATTTCAGTTTCGATTTGCAACAAGGCACCGATTGGGTATTAGGTATCTTATGGATACCAAAGTGGACCCGCAAACCGCCCTGGAAATTCTCGAACTCGTCGGGAACAAGTGGACAATGCTCGTCACTTACAGACTGGGTGATGGCGAGATGCGCTTTTCCGACCTCAAACGCAGTGCAGCGCCCATCAGCTCCAAAATGCTGACGCAGACGCTGCGCGAACTTGAGCGTTTCGGGATGGTGTCTAGGGCGGTTCGGCCGACCATGCCGCCAAGCGTTGAATATCGGCTGACGGATTTGGGCAGGGGGTTCCTGGGAACGGTCAGTCAGATTTGTGACTGGATCGGTGACAATCATGAAGCGCTGGAACAGGCACGCGAGCGCGAGGCTGCAAGGGCGCAGGACAGTCGTATGGCGTTCATCGGCGTTTGACCCGCCCTCTGGAGCAAGGGCTCATATTCAAGATTTCTGAAAGCGTCGCGGCTGATACCAGTGATCACCGGGTCAAAGACTTCGAGGATGCTTCCGCTGATCTGCGTTTCGACGCGCCGTTCGATACGCCAGCCGATTCCAAGCCGACGGTAGGTCACCTGACAGTAGCCCGCCGCAGCCGTGAGGGGCGGACGTGCCGCCCCCCAACTTAGAGCCTCAATAGGTGGATAATTTTACGCGAAGGAGCGCGGGCTCTTCGTTGAAATTGAAGCCGTAGGAAATCTGGTCGCCATTCCAGCGGCGCCGCGCTTCCCACCGGCCGTTCACGAACGTCCCTTCTTCCGCGCTCAGGATCTGGCCGCTGACAGCGGGATCCGTCGGTGCGAACTGGAACCGGCTATATTGGCCCGCGACCAGGAATTCGTTGGGAGCCAACTGAGCAACGACCCCTCCGCCGACCGGTTCCTTGGCCCAGGGCGGCGGTTCCATGCCCGGCCAGGCGGGCACGTCGAAGTTGTTGTGCCCATAGGTCACGGAAATCTTCCAGCTGCCCATAGTGGTGGAGTCTTCGCCCGCGCTATTCTTCGCGGTGCCCCAAGTGGGATTTTTGCTGGCGATGGCCGCCCAGTCGCTCGCGATCGGACGGAACAGGCGATAGGGCGCGGCAAAGGCTTCGATCGTGGCCGCGTCCAGCTTCCGTGCACCCAGTGGATAGTTTGAATAGCTGGTCGCATCCATGCCGAACGGCGCGTAGCCAATGGCTCCACGACCTAGTGCCGACCAGAAGTAGCGCGCCGCCCAAGCCGCGTTGCTCGTTTCCGGAACGAATAGTGCGTTGTCAGGGCGGGTATAACGATCCAGCAGGCCTAGATAAGTCTTCTCCAGGGGTAGATAGAGATCAGGACCTATGAGGTCGAGCGCGGGCGCAACGGTTTTCCATATGGGCAACACATTCCAATTGGGGCCTCCGCTAGCAACCTGAGCTGCCATGGCCGTCCCCGTGGCGTCGAACACTGCTGCGTTTGTGTAGAGGGGAAGGTTCTTCTCGGCCTTGCCCGCGACGGCAACCTGCTGGACAAAGCGAGCATAGGTCCATGCCGCAAATGCCTGATCCGCCTCCTTGCCGAAGGCTTCCGCCCAAGTGCCGGCAGGCTTGCCGGACGCGATGCGGACGTCTTCGGGCACAGGCTGCGCGAACAGCTGCTCTGCTGCGGGCGAATAGTCACGCGCAACCCCATGGCTGCCGATCTCATTTTCGACCTGGACCATGATCACCGTGTGCTTGGCGTCCGCCTCACGCAAGTGCCGCATCAGTGCCGTGAAGGCCTTGCGATCCGCCTTGAGTGTCTCTTCGCCCAGCGGCGACAAGGTCATTGTCGGACGGCCATCGCGGCGCATCAGGCGGGGGAAGCGCTTGGTATCGTTCTTCACCCATTCTGGCGTGTAGGTCGATTCTCCATTCTTCCAGCTGCCAAACCACAGCAGCACCACGCGCATGTCATTCTGGCGGGCCTGGGTGAGCAGCGTATCGACCCAGCTATAGTCGAACTTGCCTTCGCTGGGTTCGAACTGTTCCCAGGCGACCGGAATCTCGATCGTGTTGGCGCTCAAAGCCTGCATCACCGGCCATATCTGGGGCAGTACCGAAGGATAATTGCTGGAATTATGAACTTGCGCGCCCAGCATCAGATAGGGCTTGCCGTCAACCATCAGCGCATGGCGGCCATTTTCAGTGCGAAGGCGCGGCATTTCACCGGCGGTCGCCTGTCCAGCGAGCGTAACGCCGCAAAGCATGAGCGTCAGATAACGGAAGGGATGGCGCACATAATCTCCTAGTCGACTTTCATTAGGCCCGTTTCAGGCAAGACCATTCGCAGGCCTTGCTACTTAC
Organism: Sphingobium sp. TomTYG46; assembly: GCF_055396345.1. Classification (NCBI taxonomy): domain Bacteria; kingdom Pseudomonadati; phylum Pseudomonadota; class Alphaproteobacteria; order Sphingomonadales; family Sphingobiaceae; genus Sphingobium; species Sphingobium sp. TomTYG46. Next base: position 289,473 of record NZ_AP027325.1, on the reverse strand, counting down.
CACGGGGCCAGGCGTGACAGGCCTTTTCCGGTCGTCGGCATGGCTAGAGCAGCCCTGTAAGCTACATCATTAGGGGCGGTTTTAGTGTGCGAGGTCGATAATGTAAACAACTACGTTTCATTTATGAGCGCCGGTCAACGTCCTCGTTCTGGCTCCCGAGGCTGGGCAACGGGTGGTGGGTAAGGGCTGTGGCATTCGGGAAGAATGCGCCGCGACCGGGAAGGAAGCCGCGATCCTGATGCTCATCCTCTTTGGGACGAAATGTTGCCGCCATCGACGACAATCTCCGACGCGGTGATATAGCTTGCCTCATCGGACAAAAGGAAGCGTACGACCCGTGCCACCTCCTCTGGATCGCCAAGGCGATTGAGCAGGATACGCTTTTCGAAATGCCCATGGGGCAGAGCTTCGACTGCGGGACGCATCATGGGCGTCATGATCTGCCCCGGTGATACCGAATTGATGCGGACGCCATCTTGGGCCAGTCGATCGGCCAGTGATCGGACGAGCGACAATATTCCGCCTTTCGCCGCGCTGTAGATCGGGTTCATGGCATTGCCGAGGGTTGCGTTGATGGAAGCTATCGCCACGATTGCGGACCCCGGCTGCGCCGCCAGATCCTGATGGAGCGCCTGAACGATGAACGCGAGGGAGCGGAGATGGATTGCTATCCCGCTGTCCCAGCTTTCCGCCGTCAGCCCATCCAGCGATGCTGTATCAACAACGCCAGCAGCATGGACCAGTCCGCCTGGCCTGCCGATCGCTTTCCGCGTCACTGCCAAAGCAGCTTCGATGCCACCAAGTTCACGCAGATCGATCGCAATGCCCGTGGACGCTGTGCCATGTTCCGCCACGATGGCGCGGGCCGCTGCCGATGCCTTGTCGCCGTCGATGTCCCACAGAGCAACAGGGCGGCCAATGACGGCCAGCGCATGAGCGGACGCAAGACCTATGCCCGATGCGCCACCGGTGATGATGACGGGAGAGGAAGGAGAGGCAATGGCGGGAGCGAGTGACATGTGAGAGAATTCCTTTAACCGAGCGACGAACTCTGTTTGTCCGGAATGTTGGCGAGACGGACGTTGCTAATTCGCAGCGGGCCGTCCGGCAGCGGATGGTTCCATATGCCGGTGAGTCCATATGAGAGATGGATAGTTGTTCGCAACTTACGTTGCCGACAAGCTCCATCGAGGAAACATCGCCAATGTCGAAAATTTTTCATAGATTGAATTGGCATTTCATGGGGAGCGCCCGCATGTCTAACGTGAAGTTACCATATGGGCTCACCAATTGATCCGACACGGAAAATGGGGATTGGCGCAACGTCCCCAATGAACGGCGAGATGAAGCCTTCGGTGAGCTTCAGCGGCGGATGATCCTGCGGATCGCCAAATGACTGAAGCCGAAATGACGGAGCAGACCAGTAGGGCGGCGCGGCATCACATTTGGCCGCCGTCGGCGAATGCCGCTTGATCAATTACACACTAATGTGTAATTCATTCTCATCGAGTCCGAAAGCGGGCACATATGAGGAGAAACGGGATGCACGAACGGGTGCTGGACATGAATGCCAGGGTCGATGCCGCGATCGATGCGCTGGACCCCACCATGGCGCTGATGGCGTTGATCCAGCTGACCGGCAATCGGACGCTGCTGAACCACTATTGGGATGCGATCGACGGTCGGCAGGAAGAGCTGGTCGAGACGTTCGTCGACATCCATGCGCATGAAGAACGGCCTGCCATCGATCCGGCCGTGGTCGCCGAGATCCGTGATCGCCTGCGCGTGGCGGTGAAGGCCGGGAAGCCTGCGGTCATGCCACAGCTGGACCGGCCGATGTTCAAGCGGATGAGCCGTTTGCTGCTGGGTCAGGACCTTCCCGAAATGTCGGTGGATGTTGCCTTCCAGCATGCCGGGTTCACCACCGACACGCGCATTCGCAAGGCGGCCGATGTCCCGCCCGCCGATTTCAAGGTTCTGGTTGTGGGCGCGGGCATGATGGGCATCAACGCCGCCATCAAGCTGCAGCAGGCCGGTTTTGACTTCACCGTGCTGGAGGCGATGGACACGGTCGGTGGTAACTGGCTGACCAACACCTATCCGGGCGCGGCGGTCGATACGCCGAGCCGCGTCTATTCCTTCTCCTTCGAGCCCAATGCTTCCTGGACGCAATTCTACCCGCGTGGCCCGGAATTTCTGTCCTATCTCGATCGCGTCACCGACAAATATGGTCTTCGCGACCGGATCCGGTTCGGCACCTGGGTCGAGGGTGCGGAATGGGACGAGAAGCGCAAGATCTGGACGGTGAAGGCGATCCGGAACGGCAAGCCGGAAAGCCATGAGTGCAACGTCCTCATCATGGCGGTGGGACCCAACAACAATCCCAATTATCCCAAGGTGAAGAATCTCGACAGCTTCAAGGGGCCGGTCATTCATTCGGCCGCCTGGGACCATTCGGTCGATCTGACGGGCAAGAAGGTCGTACTGGTCGGCACGGGCTGTTCAGGCGTGCAGGTGGCGACGGCCATTGCCGACAAGGTCGGCGAACTGGTGATCGTCCAGCGCCAGCCGGAACATATCATCCCCAATCCGCAGGCGCATGCGCCGGTGGCCGAAATCGAGCGCTGGGCGATGGAATATGTGCCCTTCGTCGCGCAGTGGAAGCGTCTGCAGGGCTTGCACAGCCAGATGCGCGACATGCACGGCATGATCATGAAGGATGAGGATTATGCCGCGAAGACGGGCGGCTTTGGCCCGATCAACGACGGCATGCGCATGATGTGCGAAGGCTATCTGAAGAGCCATTTCCCGGACGATCCGGAGATGGTGAAGTTGTTGACACCCAACTTCCCGGTGTTCGCGAAACGGCCGATCCTGGATTGCGGTTTTTACGACACGCTCAAGAAGCCCAATGTGTCGATCGTGCGCGGCGAACTGGCCGAGGCCGAGCAGGACGCGGTGATCCTGGCCGATGGCACGCGGATCGAATGCGACGTGCTGCTGCTGTCGACCGGCTATAATCTGCATTTCGGGCGGCAGTTCGACATTCGCGGCGCCGGCGGCGAAACTTTGACGGACGCGTTCGACCCGCATCCCTTCTCCTATGAAGGCATGCTGATCACCGGCTTCCCCAACTTCGTCTTCATGGGCGCGCCCTACAGCTATCTGGTCGCCAACCATGCCGTGGTGAGCGAGCAGCAGGTCCATTATATCGTCGAACTGCTGCAATGGATGGTGGACGATCATCTGTCGTCCTTCGATGTGTCGCCAGAGGCAACGCAGGCGTTCATCGACGATGTCGATGCGAACCTGGCCAAGACCGCCTGGGTCCAGTGCGGCAGTGCCCATGGCTATTATCGCGACAAGGGCGCCGACGGGCAGAAGAAGGTCATCCTCGCCATCCCGCGCCACAACTCGCGCATCTGGCATGTCCTGCGATCGCCCCGCGAAGAAGACTTCAACGTCACCCGCGCCGACGATGCCGCCAAGACCGCAACGCGCGAAATGGACATGCTGACCATCTGACCAGGGACAGTGACGGACAATCAAATAAGGAGAGATGCAATGGAACTTCCTTTCGGTGCGGAGCAAGATATCGATTTCATGTTCACGAAGTTGATCGTTCACGACATAGAAAAGTCTGACGCCTTCTATAAATCCGTGTTCGGGCTCGTCGAAATGAACCGCATGGAAGCGAATATCGCTGGTCGGGCGGTTGTGGAGATCGTCTACCAGCCGACTTACAAGGGCGGCCCGCTGTTCATTCTGGCGAGCTTTCCCGACGACACGCAACCTGCTCGCAATGAATCGATCATCGGCTTTGCGAGCGGAGATTTCGACGCTTGCTTGCAGCGCATCAAGAAGGCTGGCGGAACCGTGTTGGAAGATCGATCGATTCCCGACGCGGGGCGTCACGCTTTTGTGAAAGATCCTGAAGGGCACCTCCTTCAGATCAGTCAGCGGCACGGCTGAGTGGTTATGCAGGGACATATGCCGATGCACCGTAGATCGCTGCCTGATCGCAAGCTGTTCGACCAACTGCACCGGACGGTTGCGCCGGGCGATCATTATGGTCTTGCATTCCCCATCTCCCCAGAAATGCTGGCGGAATTCGGTGCGGCGTTTCTGACAGAGGCCTTTCGGGCTTCGGGGGTCATGTCCGCCGACAATGAAGTCACGGCAATAGTCGCGCTGAATCCGATCAGTGTTCCTGGAGCGTCCGAGCGGGCGCTTCTTACCGTAGCCTATGCGCGGGACGAAGAAGGATTGCACACCGAACTGTTCGCCAAGTTTCCCCCGGCGAATGCAGATCATAAATTTGGCCTGATCCGCCTTGGTAGCGGCGAGATCGATATGCAGCGCCTTGCGCCTGAAGTTGATCTTCCGGTCATGACGGCGAAATATTATTTCGGTGACTATTCTGGTAGCACGACCAATTATATCCTGATTACGGAGCGTATCGCCTTCGGCGTGGCGCCGATCGAGCCCGCTCATCGCAAAGGATATGATCACGAGATCAGCAATGTCGAGGATCATTATGTGCTGCTGGCACGATCGTTGGCGGATCTGGTAGCGGCGCAAAAGCGCGGCGCGCTCGGGACGGACATCGAGAGAATATTTCCCTTTGGAGAAGCCGCGCGCGACTTCGATCCGATACCCGATGCCACCGCCAAGATCGCAACGCTGGAGAAATTCGTCACACGTACCGCGCCACATCTATTCATAGATGAGGTGTCCGATCCAGACTTCATGGCGCGTTGGCGAGAGGATGTGCTGTTCGGGCTGGAGCATAAGGATGCGGTTATCGCCTACCTGCACGAGGACCGCGACTATACTGGCCTTTGCCACCCCAATCTGAACGTGGATAACGCCTGGTATTGGCGCGAACCATCGGGCGAACTCAAGGTCGGGTTGCTCGATTGGGGAGGCGCGGGCCAAATGAGCATCGCGCAGGCGTTGAGCGGCATGATGATGATGCCGGAGCCGGAAAGATACCGGGAATTGGTCGACCTAGTCCTCCGGACCTTCACGGCTGAATTGGAGGAGAAGTCCGGAATCCTGTTGGATCCCGTCGAGCTACGCCTGCAATATAAAGCGTCGCTCTATTCCACGGCTATCTGCATGATCCTGGATATAATCGCCGGTGTCCTTGATCAGGTTCCGGCAGATTTCTGGTCATCAATGCAGAACCGTTCGGATCAGGCATTGATGGATAGTGGACTGCTGCCCGCGATAATCTGGGTCGACAATATATTCCGCGAATGGTGCGAAGACATCACTCCTGGAGATGCATGCCGCCAGATCGTTGCGCCGCTCCAATCCGCGAAGACTTTATCCGGTCAAGGTCGCTGACGGCATCGACCTTGATCTGTCTATAGGCCCGAGCCTGAGCTGCTGTATATGGGTGGGCATGGAGGATACCGGTCGACCGACGGCACAAGAAGCCATGGCGGTCGGCGCCGACTGCGCCGGGGCGTTGATCCCGGTGCAGCGTGGAGAGTTTACTTGTGATGATGGTTCGAAAGGACATAAGGGGCATAGAGTTTAAGCTTTGGGTGGGACATGCCGCTTACGGGAAAGACGACAGAAAAGGCGGATTCCGGTGAGGCAAAGGCCGCCGAGAGGCTGACGCCCAATCGCCGAACCGGCCGACCGCCTAATAAAAAGGCGGGCCAAATCGATGAGGCGATCCTGAGCGCGGCGCGGGATCTGTTCCTGTCGGTTGGATATGAGGCGACGACCATGGAGGCGGTAGCGCAGGGGGCAGGGGTTTCCAAAAGGACCCTGTATGCGCGCCATTCGACCAAGGAAGCGCTCATGAAATCGGTTGTGGAAGACCGTGTGCGTAGATGGTCGAATGAAGCAAGCGCCAATAATGTCAATCTTCCGCAGGAATTTTCCGAACGCCTGAAACATCATGTCAGGACTGCGATGGCTTCATTGGGAAACCCGGAAATTCAGCAGTTCGATCGACTGATCCTGGCAACAGCTTCGCGGTTTCCCGAAATCGCCGAAACCTTCTACAAGATCGGATATTGTTACGAACTTCAGTTCCTGACCGACGAAATCACCGAGGGAACGAAGAATGATCCGGTTCCTGCCGCAAATCCACAGCGCGTCGCCCGGCAATTGCTGAGCATGATCCAGGGATGGCGCCGGACGGAAGAAACGATACGGGTTTTGAGCCGGGAAGAAGCAGCGAGTTTCGCTGACGACGCCGTCGATGTTTTGTTACGTGGGCGGGACAGTTGGTAATCATTCACCCAAACGGCGTTGGGCGTATAAACCTTAGGGGCATAAGCTGGCCGGGTGATCATCCCGGCCAGAGGCATTTGCCGTCTTATTTTTTCGGGCTGAGCTTCGCCAAGTCTGCGTCAATGTCGGCGAGAACCTTGTCCGTGATCGCATCAGGCGAATATTGCTGAATATCCTTGAGGGTCATCGCGCGTGCCATGTCGACCTGATCGCTGGTCGTCATTTCGGGAATGTGCTTTGCCAGCACTGCCTTGGCTGCGGGATCATCGAGCAAGGTGCCGATTTCCGTGGTAGAGGAGGAATAGGCCGTCTGCGCCAAGGCAGGAATAGGCGACATGGCAATCAAGGCGGCGGCGATCATCCAATTCTTCATCATACTCTCCGTTTGTAAGCCACTTGGGGGTAATGCGCCTTTGTAAAAATGCAACGCATATGTTTACTTCGTCAGGGATATACGGATATGCCTTGCTCGCTGCTGAACAAGTGTGCTGCAGGAATGGATGCGAACACATCTTACTCAAAAATTCTGGCAGGTGGCACCGATATATATCGGACTGACCGATGTTGCGGCGGCGCGGCTGATTGGCCAGAGCGTATTTCACGACGCTCGGCGTTAATATTTAAAAGGGGGGAGAGAAGTTGATGGCGAGGGGCAAGAGCATGGCGATGCGCGTCCTCAAATGGCTGGTGGCGTTCATCGTTCTTGCGGTGATCGCGTTGGCGGTCATGTTCACCATGGCGGTGGGGCCGGGTAATGCGGGCCGCCTCGTCTTCGGCATTGGCGCGGGCTATGACAAGGCGCCGCTGCGGCTGCCCGCGACGCTTTCCAGCAATGCCATCCTCATTTTTTCGAAGACGAATGGCTTTCGCGATGATGAGTCGATCGTCGCCGCAAATCGCGCGTTGGAGGATATTGCCCGGGCGCGCGGCTGGAGCAGTTACACGACGGAAAATGCCGCTATATTCAATCCGGCGCAGCTCGCCCGGTTCAAGGCGGTGGTGTGGAACAGCGTCAGCGGCGACGTGCTGACGCCGGAGCAACGCAGCGCCTTTCGCGCGTGGCTGGAAAAGGGCGGCGGCTTCGTTGGTTTGCACGGCGCAGGTGGCGATCCGCAATATGCCTGGCGCTGGTATGTCGATGACCTGATCGGTGCGCAGTTCATCGGCCATATCATGGACCCGCAATTCCAGACGGCGAACCTGAATGTCGAGGATCGCGATCATCCCGCGACCCGCGATTTGCCCAAGGTATGGCGACGGACGGACGAATGGTATTCCTTCGCGTCAAATCCTCGGGACAAGGGCTACCGCATCCTCGTTACCATCGACGAGGAAAGCTACAGCCCGTTTGAAAAGCTGCTCCCCTTCACCAAGCCCAAGGACATCCGCATGGGCGCCGACCATCCGATGGTGTGGACTCATTGCGTGGGCGATGGACGCGCATTTTATTCCGCGCTGGGACATGCCGCCTCCACCTATGATGAACCGCTGCATCGCAAGATGATCGGCGGGGCCATCGCCTGGGCGGCGGGGCTGGAAGGACCGCGCTGTGCTGGCGGCACGCTTTCGAAATAGCGGATCAGACGGCGTGTAGACGTCGCAATTCGGAAGAGAAACGGCGCAGGGTTTCGCTCGCTTCGACCCGTCCGCTGCTGGCCGGGTCGATCAGTATCCCGATCCTGCGACGTTGATCGAAACCGGAAAGCGCGGGCATCGCGATGCCGGGTTGTAGGAAACAACGGGGCATGACGGTGATGCCTAGCCCGGCGCGCAGGAAGGCTATCGCGCGGTCGTCACTAACCGTGCGGGCGGTGAAGAAGGGGCGGACGCCGCGCTGTGTGAAGAAGCGGCTGACTGCGGCAAGCGCTTCGCAATTGCGGCGGACGATCATGTCCATGCCTGCGACCTCATCTGCGTCCAGTTTTTCTCGATTGGCTAGTGGATGCCTGTCCGACAGGGCGAGCGCATAGCCTTCCTCGAACAGGGTTTCTCGGGCGCGCGCATCATTGTCCAGCACGCCGATGACGGCGTCGATCCGGCCGCGTTCAAGGCGGGGCAGCAATTCGCGCATGCGCCCTTCGACAATTTCCAGCCTTTCGCCTTTCGCCTCACAGGCTTGCCGAGTGGCTTGTTCGATCCAATGGGACGGCAATGTCGATATTATGCCGAGGCGGATGAGTTTGCTGTTGTCATTTTCCGCCATAGCCTGTTGGGCGCGGGCGAATTCCGCTTCTATGCGGCGGGCATGGGCGGCAAATCGGCTGCCTGCCGGGGTCAGTTCCACGCGGCGATTGGTGCGATGGAACAGGACGTGCCCGATCTGCGCTTCCAGCTTGGCGATGCCCACGGACAAAGTAGGCTGCGACACGCCGCATTGCTGGGCTGCGCGGGAGAAGTTGCCGTGATCCACTACCGCGAGGAAATAATGGATCAGGTAGCGCTCAATCATAGACCGTATCTATGATATCATTAGTGTCTGGTCAATTTTCCAGCCGTCCTAGGGCATGGTAGAAGAGCGTAAGACATTCAGGAGAGGCCATGACGCCCGACTTCGATTTCGCGCTGGGTGACAATGCCCAGATGATCCAGGAAACGACCCGCCGCTTTGCCATGGAGCAGATCGCGCCTCTTGCGGCGCGGATCGATGCGGAGGACTGGTTTCCGCGCGACGAACTGTGGCCCGCGATGGGCGCGCTTGGCCTGCACGGCATTACCGTTGCGGAGGAGGACGGTGGCCTTGGCCTCGGCTATCTAGAACATGTGGTCGCGCAAGAGGAAGTCGCACGGGCCTCCGCCTCCATCGGGCTCAGTTATGGGGCGCATTCGAACCTGTGCGTCAATCAGATCCGCCGCTGGGGCAATGCCGAACAGAAAGCGCGTTATCTGCCCAAGCTGATTTCCGGTGAGCATGTCGGCAGCCTTGCCATGTCGGAAGCTGGGGCGGGGTCCGATGTCATTTCGATGAAGCTGAAGGCGGAGAAGAAGGGCGACCGTTATATCCTGAACGGCACCAAATATTGGATCACCAACGCTACCTATGCTGACACGCTCGTCGTTTATGCGCGGACGGGGGAGGGGTCGAAGGGGATAACGACCTTCCTGATCGAGAAGGGCTTCAAGGGCTTTTCCATCGGGCAGAAGATCGACAAGGTCGGCATGCGCGGGTCGCCGACTGCGGAACTGGTGTTCGAGGGTTGCGAAGTCCCGGAAGAGAATATCATGGGTCCGCTGAATGGCGGGGCGGGCGTGCTGATGTCGGGTCTGGATTATGAGCGGACCGTGTTGGCGGGCATTCAGCTTGGTATCATGCAGGCATGCCTCGACACGGTCGTGCCCTATGTCCGGGAGCGCCAACAGTTCGGTAAGCCGATTGGCGCATTCCAGTTGATGCAGGCCAAGGTGGCAGACATGTATGTCGCGCTCAATTCGGCGCGGGCTTATGTTTATGCGGTGGCGCGGGCGTGTGACGCGGGCAGGACGACGCGCTTCGATGCGGCGGGGGCGATATTGCTGGCGAGCGAGAATGCGGTGCGGGTTTCGCTGGAAGCGGTGCAGGCGCTGGGCGGGGCGGGCTATACCAGGGACTGGCCGGTGGAACGCTATATGCGGGACGCCAAGCTGCTGGACATCGGCGCTGGAACCAACGAGATTCGCCGCATGCTGATCGGCCGTGAGCTGATCGGCGCATGAGCGGGCCAGCGCTCGACACGAAGCTGTCGCCGGAAGCGGAAGGATTTCGCACCAATGCTGTCCATAATCGGGCGTTGGTGGAGGAACTGCGAGCGAAGGTCGCCGCTGCGGCGATGGGTGGACCGGCCAAGGCGCGGGACAAGCATGTCGGGCGCGGCAAGCTGCTGCCCCGCGAGCGGGTCGAGCGGCTGCTGGATGCAGGCAGTCCGTTTCTGGAGATCGGCCAGCTTGCGGCCAATGACATGTATCATGGCGAAGTGCCGGGCGCTGGCCTGATAACGGGCATCGGCCGTGTCGAAGGGGGGCAGGTGATGATCGTCTGCAACGACGCCACGGTGAAGGGTGGCACCTATTACCCGCTGACCGTCAAGAAGCACCTGCGCGCGCAGGAGATCGCGCTCGAAAACCGGCTGCCCTGCGTCTATCTGGTCGATAGCGGCGGTGCGAACCTGCCCAATCAGGCGGAAGTATTCCCCGACCGCGAGCATTTCGGGCGCATCTTCTACAATCAGGCGCAGATGTCCGCGCGCGGCATTCCGCAGATCGCCTGCGTGATGGGCAGTTGTACGGCGGGCGGGGCCTATGTGCCTGCCATGTCGGACGAGACGGTGATCGTGCGCAATCAGGGGACGATCTTTCTGGCCGGGCCGCCGCTGGTGCAGGCGGCGACGGGCGAGGTCATCAGTGCCGAGGATCTGGGCGGCGGCGACCTGCATGGGCGCAAGTCGGGCGTGGTGGATCATGTCGCGGAGAATGACGAGCATGCGCTGAGCATCGTGCGGGACATTGTATCGACGCTTCAGCCAGCACCGGCGATCGACATCAATATGCGCGAGCCCGTGCCGCCCAAATATGATCCGCAGGAACTCTATGGCATCGTGCCGCAGGATGTCCGCGCGCCCTATGATGTGCGCGAAGTGATCGCCCGGATCGTCGATGGCAGCGAATTTCATGAGTTCAAGGCGCTGTATGGGACGACGCTGGTCTGCGGCTTTGCGCATATCTGGGGCATGCCGGTCGCGATCCTGGCGAATAACGGCGTGCTGTTCAGCGAGAGTGCGGTGAAGGGCGCGCACTTCATTGAACTGGCCTGCCAGCGGCGCATACCGCTGCTGTTTCTCCAGAACATCTCCGGCTTCATGGTGGGTGGTAAATATGAGGCGGAGGGCATTGCGAAGAACGGGGCCAAGCTGGTGACAGCGGTCGCGACGGCCAGCGTTCCCAAGATCACCGTTCTGATCGGCGGCAGCTTTGGCGCGGGCAATTATGGCATGTGCGGCAGGGCCTATGGCCCGCGCTTCCTGTTCAGTTGGCCCAATAGCCGCATTTCCGTCATGGGCGGGGAGCAGGCGGCGAGTGTGCTGGCGACGGTCCATCGGGACGCGGCGAAATGGTCGCCGGAGGAAGCGGAATCCTTCAAGGCGCCGATCCGCCAGAAATATGAGGATGAGGGCAATCCCTATCATGCGACCGCCCGCCTGTGGGATGATGGGGTGATCGATCCGGCGCAGACCCGCGATGTGCTGGGCCTTGCCTTTGCAGCGACGCTGAACGCTCCTGTCGCCGAGCGGCCGTCTTTCGGCCTGTTTCGGATGTGATGGCGATGATCCGGTCTCTTCTCATCGCCAATCGTGGCGAAATCGCCTGCAGGATCATCCGCACCGCGCGGCGGCTCGGTATCCGCACCGTCGCCGTTTATTCGGACGCCGACGCTGATGCATTGCACGTGCGTTCGGCCGACGAGGCGGTGCATATCGGCGCGTCGCCTGTGCGCGAAAGCTATCTGCTGGGGGAGCGTATCATTGAAGCTGCCCGGCAAACGGGCGCGCAGGCTATTCATCCCGGCTATGGCTTCCTTTCGGAAAACGCTGAGTTTGCGCAGGCGGTGATAGACGCGGGGCTGATATGGGTCGGACCCAATCCCGCCAGCATCACGGCCATGGGCCTCAAGGATGCAGCAAAGAAGCTGATGAGCGAGGCGGGCGTGCCGACGACGCCCGGCTATCTGGGGGAGGATCAGAGTCCCGACAGACTGAAAGCCGAGGCGGACGCTATCGGCTATCCTGTACTGATCAAGGCAGTCGCTGGCGGCGGCGGCAAGGGAATGCGTAAGGTCGATAGCGCGGCCGACTTTGCGGACGCCCTGCTGTCCTGCCAGCGCGAGGCAGCGTCATCGTTTGGCAATGATCAGGTGCTGCTGGAAAAATGGGTGACGAACCCGCGCCATATCGAGGTGCAGGTGTTCGGCGACAGGCAGGGTAATGTCGTCCACCTGTTCGAACGCGACTGCTCGCTGCAGCGGCGGCACCAGAAGGTGATCGAGGAAGCGCCCGCGCCGGGCATGGATGAACAGACGCGGCAGGCGATCTGCCAGGCGGCCGTGCGCGCGGCCAAGGCGGTCGATTATGTCGGGGCGGGGACGATCGAGTTCATCGCCGACGGCTCCGAAGGGCTCAGGGCCGACCGCATCTGGTTCATGGAAATGAACACTCGCCTTCAGGTCGAGCATCCGGTGACAGAGGAGATTACCGGGCAGGATCTGGTCGAATGGCAGTTACGGGTGGCGTCGGGCGAGCCTTTGCCCAAGGCCCAGCATGAATTGTCGATCAACGGATGGGCGATGGAGGCGCGCCTTTATGCTGAGGACCCTGCGAAGGGTTTCCTGCCTTCGATCGGCAGGCTCGACCGCTTCCATGTCGGACCATGTTATCGTGTCGATACCGGGGTGGAGCAGGGGGCGGAGATATCGTCCTTCTACGATCCGATGATCGCAAAGCTGATCGCCTGGGGTCCAGATCGCGATGCGGCCCGGCTGCGCCTGTCGCAGACGCTTGAGGAGACGGTCATTTGGCCGCTCAAAACCAATGCGGGCTTTCTGGCGAAGGCGCTCCGACATCCGGATTTCGCTGACGGCCGGGTAGATACCGGGCTGATCGGGCGTGAGGGGGAGGCGCTGTTGCCAGCGGCTTCGCCTTCAACGGCGGCTCTGGAGGATGCGGTGTCCAGACTCGCGGCGCCGGGACCGATGGCGGGCTTTCGCCTGAATGCGGAGGTGCGGCGCGACGGCTGGTTCCTGCTGGATGGAGCGCCGGTGAAAGTTGTGCTGGGGGTTTCGATCGGGGCCAAGGCTGGACGCAGTGTGATCGTCGCGGAAAGCGGCCAAAGCTGGCAGCTGACGCCCTGGCGAGCTGCGGGGCTGGGAGGCGGTGAGGCGTCCGATGGCGCTATCCTCTCGCCGATGCCCGGGCGGATCATTTCCGTGTCCGTCGCGGCGGGCGACAGGGTGACGAAGGGGCAGAAGCTGTTGACGTTGGAGGCCATGAAGATGGAACATGGCCTTGTCGCGCCGTTCGATGGGGAAGTCGTCGAACTGCACGGCGTTGAAGGCGGGCAGGTGAGTGAAGGTACGCTGCTCGTCAAAATAGCAAAAGCGGAGGCAGGTTGATGGCGGGGAAGTTTTTCGAACAATGGGAAGTGGGGCAGACCATTGTTCACGAAATCCGGCGGACGGTTACGGAAACCGATAACCTGCTTTTTTCGACGATGACGCATAATCCGCAGCCGCTGCATCTGGATGTCGAAGCGGCCAAGGCGAGCGAATTTGGCCAGATACTGGTCAACGGCACCTTCACCTTTGCATTGATGATTGGCCTGTCCGTGGGCGACACCACGCTGGGGACGCTGATCGCCAATCTGGGCTATGACAAGCTCGTCATGCCCAAGCCCGTATTCCTGGGCGACACGTTGCGCGCCGAGACCGAAGTCATGGAGTTACGGCCGAGCAAATCCCGGCCGGGTTCGGGCGTCGTCACTTTTTCGCACCGGTTGCTGAACCAGCGGGACGAGCTGGTATGCCAGTGTTTGCGCATGACGTTGATCAAGGGCGGCGGTGCATGATCATAGGCGCGCACCTATATAATTTTATCGGCAGTGTGCCGCCGCGCCAACCCTGGCTGGCCTTTGAAGGAAATTATCATGCAGAATGATCCTGTTGTCATCGCTGGTTATGCCCGCACGCCGATGGGTGGATTTCAGGGTATCTTCTCGCCTTTGAAGGCGACCGATCTCGGCGCGGCTGCGGTCAAGGCGGCGGTGGAGCGCGCGGGTGTGCCCATGGACGTCATCGACCGCATCTACATGGGCTGCGTCCTGCCAGCGGGGTTGGGGCAGGCGCCCGCGCGGCAGGCGGCGTTGGGCGCGGGCCTTGGCCTCGATACAGAGGCGACCACCGTCAACAAGATGTGCGGTTCGGGCATGCAGGCTGCCATCATGGCGCAGGAAGCTTTGCAGGCAGGCGCGGCCGACCTGATCGTGGCGGGTGGCATGGAAAGCATGACGAACGCGCCCTATGCGCTGCCCAAGCACCGGTCCGGCGCACGTATTGGTCACGACCGGATCATCGACACGATGATGATGGACGGGCTGGAGGATGCCTATCAGCCCGGCAAGGCGATGGGTGTCTTCGCTGAGGAAGCGGTGCGTGATTATCAGTTCACGCGCGCGGAGCAGGACGGCTATGCGATCCGATCGTTGGAACGGGCGCAGGCGGCAATCGCGAGCGGTGCTTTCCGGCGTGAGATTGCGGGGGTGACGGTGCCCGGGCGTGGCGGCGATACGTTGGTGGATACCGACGAGCAGCCGGGCAAGGCCCGTCCGGACAAGATCCCCTCGCTAAAGCCCGCTTTCGTCCCCGATGGCACCATCACGGCAGCGAACAGTTCGTCCATCTCCGACGGGGCCGCGGCGCTGGTGATGACGCGGCGCAGTGTGGCGGAGCGTATGGGCCTGCCGGTGATTGCTACGGTTGTGGCCAGCGCGGCGCATGCCCATGAACCGGCCCGCTTCACCACCGCACCCGTTCCAGCGATACGCAAGCTGCTGGACAAGGCTGGCTGGTCCGTGGCTGACGTCGATCTGTTCGAGGTGAACGAAGCCTTCGCTGTTGTTGCGATGATCGCGGCCAAGGATCTTGGCATTCCCGCCGACAAGCTGAATGTGAACGGGGGAGCGACTGCGCTGGGGCATCCGATCGGGGCTTCGGGCGCGCGGATCATTGCTACTCTGTTGGGTGCGCTGGAGGAGCGCGGTCTCAAGCGCGGCGTGGCGAGCCTGTGCATCGGCGGTGGCGAAGCAACAGCGATGGCGTTTGAGCTCGCCTGACGCATTGGCGCCTTCCCTTTTCCGTGTAGCAACAATAAGCCTCTCGCCCTGAGATCAACTATCGAGAGGCAGGCGCTGGATGAAGGCGGTGGGATTCAGGCAAGGCGGCCCGCTGGAGCGGGAGGACTCGCTGATCGACATTGAGGTCGCCGATCCGTCGCCCGGCCCTCGCGATCTGCTCGTTCGCGTGCGTGCTGTGTCCGTAAATCCGGTCGATACGAAAGTGCGCGGCGGCGCCAAGCCCGCTGAGGAGCCGGTGGTTCTGGGCTATGACGCGGCGGGCGTGGTGGAAGCCATCGGCGCTGACGTCACGCTTTTCGCGCCGGATGACGAAGTCTTCTATGCTGGCACCATCAAGCGGCCGGGGACCAATTCGGAACTGCATGTCGTCGATGAACGGATCGTCGGCCAAAAGCCGCGTTCCTTCGATTTCGCGCAGGCGGCTGCGCTCCCGCTGACCGGGCTTACGGCATGGGAGCTGCTGTTCGATCGTTTACGTGTGTCACAGGGCGGAGGCGAAGGGCAGACGATCCTGATCGTCAACGGCGCTGGCGGCGTTGGTTCGATGCTGGTGCAATTCGCCCGGCAGCTGACCAAGCTGCGCGTGATCGCTACCGCTTCGCGCCCGGAAACCATCGCCTGGGTGAAGCAGATGGGCGCGCATGATGTGATCGACCACCGCAAGCCCTTGAATGAAGGGCTAGCCGCGATCGGCGTCAAGGCGGTCAACTTTGTGGCAAGTCTGGCTGCGAGCGGACAGCATCTACCAGCCTATGCCCGCATCATCGCGCCTCAAGGAAGCCTGGCGGTTATCGACGACGTAAAGAGCTTCGACATAGTCGCCCTCCGGCAAAAGTCGATCACGGTCGCGTGGGAGGGTGTTTTCACGCGTTCCATCTATGAAACCCCGGACATGATCGAGCAGCATCGCATATTGTCGGAGATTGCGCGGCTGGTGGATGAAGGGGTTTTGCAGGGAACGATGACGCGCGATCTAGGACCGATGAGCGCCGCCACCCTTAAGGCCGCGCATGAGCTGGTCGAAAAGGGCGCGTCTATCGGGAAGATCGTTCTGCGGGTTTAGAAAGAGCTCCCTCGGCATCGGGGGCGGTCAAACAGAAAATAAATGCATGGGACGAGGGGATGAGGAATTGAGCCATGAACATTCTGCCGTCGCGGGCGGCAGGGCCAGCCTGAGGCAAGGCCATGTCGCGCTCGGCATATTTCTCGTCGCTTACATCCTTTCCTTCGTCGATCGGCAGATATTGAGCCTGATGGTCGAGCCGATCAAACAGGATCTGGGCCTCAGCGATTTGCAGGTCGGGTTGCTTCAGGGATTAGCCTTTGCACTGCTCTATGCAGTGGTCGGCATTCCCATCGGAATGCTGGCCGATCGGATCAGCCGCCGCCGGATCATCGCCGTGGGCGTTCTGTTCTGGAGCGCCTGCACCGCACTTTGTGGCTTTGCGGGCAGCTATGCACATCTGTTCGTCGCGCGCATGGGCGTCGGTTTGGGGGAGGCATCGTTATCCCCTTCGGCGCACAGCTGGCTGAGTGATGCCTATCCGCCAGCACAGCTTTCCCGGGCGATGGCAATCTATAATCTGGGCATCACCATTGGCGGCGGGCTGGCGCTGCTGGTCGGGGGCGCGGTTGTCGATATGGTCGCGGCGCAGGGTACGCTGGTGCTGCCCGGCATCGGGCCCATGCCTACTTGGCGGGCGGCATTCCTGCTGGTGGCTTTGCCCGGCCTGTTGGTGACGGCGCTGGTCGTTGTGGCCCGAGAACCGGCACGCCGCGCAGGGTGGGTGGAGGCGGGCATGCCGTTTGGCGCGGCGCTCTCTCACCTGCGCGCGCATTGGCGGACATTCGCAGCGATCTATGCCAATTCGACCTTGCTGGGGATCATGGGTTATGGACTGTCGGCCTGGTATCCGACATTGCTCATCCGGACCTTTGACATGACGCCCGGGCAGGCTTCGCTCCGCCTGGGATTGATCTACCTGCTGCTCGGGAGTTTGGGGTCATTGGCGGGCGGTTTCGCGGCGGAAAGGCTTTCGCTTAAAGGGGTGAGAGACGCCAATTTGAGGATGACAATGATCGTCGCCTTTCTGTGCGTTATTCCGGCGACGCTTGCGCCGGTTATGCCTTCCTCAACGCTGCTGCTGTTGCTCTTTTCAGTGCTGACCTTCTGCTTCAACGGCTATTTTGGTTGCTCGCTGGCTGCGATCCAACTTGCGACGCCACCCAGCATGCGCGCGACGGGAGCAGCGCTGTTCCTTCTTGCCAATAGTCTAGTCGGTTTGTCGCTGGGCACAGCGATCGTGCCCTTGATAGACAGCGCCCTGTTCGACGGCCGTGGTCAGATTGGCCCCGCGCTGGCGACCGTCGGCCTATGTGCGTCGCTAATCGCCGCCCTTGCAGCATGGTCCGGATTGCGCAGCTATGCCGCGACCAATGAGGCGGTGGCACGCGGCTGAGCGCAGGAAAGTTCAGCGAGCGACATGATATTTCTGATTATAGCATTGGTTATACCTTGCGTGAAACGCCCGAGCTTTCGGGACAATTCAAAAGTGTGGAACTATGCGCAAGTTTTGCGGACGGTTCGCAGCCGGAACCGTAGCCCTACAAAGCTGGTTAGCTGAGAGCAGGTTATCCTGCAGTGCGACCCAAACTGCCCTGCCTTCTTTTCCGGAGGTGGGGCTTTTTGCGCTTCAGATCATACGGGTGAATTGGAGGCCCGTGGCACGGTTCAGGCGACGGGCCGCAGATATTCAGGTAGTTCGTCCGCCAAGTGATTGCGGCACTCGATCCGTGGCGACGCGCTATAGGTGCTGAAGTTTTCAAGGGGCATGGCCGATCCGCAGAAAACGCATTCGGCAGTCATTCGCCCTATAATCCAATGTTGCCTGTCACATCCGGGACAATGATTGGGCTCATCCTCCCTATATAGTGGAGAGTAGCTATAGGTTGCCGACCAGCCCGTGGCGCTTTCCATCCGCATTGATTTGCCTCATTTTTTTTTACGACCTTCCTTGTTAACGGAAGGCGAGGCGTTCAGTTGCATTGGCATCGGGAGGGTCACTGGGCTTGGCGGCTGCGCGGCTTATCTGCTGATCAGGACAGGAATTTGATGATCGAAGAGAAATCCTGACCAGTTTCGCCCTTGTTGGCCAGCAACTGATAAAGACTTTCCGCCTGCGCGCCCATGGGCACGCTGGCGTTGACGGAGGCCGCCGCCTCCAGCGCGAGCTTCAGGTCCTTCAGCATCAGGGCAACGGCAAAGCCGCCACTATAACCGTTGTCTGCGGGCGATTGCGGGCCAACGCCGGGCACCGGGCAGTAGCTTGTCATGGACCAGCTTTGTCCCGACGAAACGCTGGAGATATCGTAGAAGGTCTGGGCGTCGAGCCCGATCTTCTCCGCCATGGCAAAGGCTTCGCATGTCGCCACCATGGTCGCGCCGAGCAGCATGTTGTTGCAGATCTTGGCGGCCTGGCCGTTACCGTCACTACCGGCGTGGATCACGGCCTTGCCCATGGCGGACAGGATGGGCTTTGCCTTGGCGAAGGCTTCATCGTCGCCGCCCACCATGAAGGTTAGTGATCCCCCATTTGCAGCGGCGATCCCTCCGGAGACCGGCGCGTCGGCCATCAGGAAACCCTTTGCCTTCGCTGCGGCGATGACCCGGCGAGCGGTCGCCACGTCGATGGTCGAACAGTCGAGGAACAGCGCCCCTGCCTTTGCCGTGCCGAAAACCTCGTCATTATAGACCGCTTCGACATGCTTGCCGGCTGGTAGCATCGTGACCACTGCATCAGCCCCCGCGACGGCTTCGGCCGCGCTGCTCGCGCGGGTCGCGCCTGCCGCCTCGGCCTTGGCGAGGGGCGCGTCGGAAAGATCGAAGGCGCGCACGGCAAAGCCGTTCTTGACGAGATTGGCGGCCATTCCGCCACCCATGTTGCCTAAGCCGATGAAGGCGATAGTCTCAGTCATGCCGACTTCCTTCTGTTGATTGTCTGGCCGCCTTCATGGGCGCAGCAGGTCGCGCGCAACGATCATGCGCATCACCTGGTTCGTGCCCTCCAGGATCGAATGCACGCGCAGGTCGCGCCAGAAGCGTTCGACCGGATAGTCCATCAGATAGCCGTAGCCACCATGCAATTGCAGCGCGCGGTCGGCGATGGTGGACCCGGCGTCGGTGGCGAGCCGCTTTGCCATGGCGGCAAAGCGGGTCTTGCCCGGCGCGTTCTCCGTCACCTTGATCGCCGCCATGTAGAGCAGCGCGCGCGCCGCCTGAAGCTCCGTCTCCATGTCGGCCAGGGTGAATTGCGTGTTCTGGAAATCGGCGATGGCCTGCCCGAACTGCTTGCGGTCCTTGGTATAGGCGATGGCCTCGTCCAGGCAGCGCTGCGCCCCGCCCAGCGAGCAGGCGCCGATGTTGAGCCGTCCGCCGTCAAGGCCCATCATCGCGATGCGAAAGCCTTCGCCTTCCGCGCCCAGAAGATTTTCCGCGGGCACGCGGACATTGTCGAAATTGACCTGCGCGGTGGGTTGTGAATGCCAGCCGAGCTTGCGTTCCTGCGCGCCGAAGCTGACGCCGGGCATATCCTTTTCGATGACGAGGCAGCTGATGCCCTTGGCACCGTCTTCGCCTGTCCGGACCATTGTGACATAGATGTCGTTCTCGCCGCCGCCGGAAATGAACTGCTTTGATCCAGTGACGAGATAGTCGCTGCCGTCCTTCACGGCGCGTGTCTTGAGCGCGGCGGCGTCTGATCCCGATCCGGCTTCGGTCAGGCAATAGCTGCCCATCCGTTCCATCGGCACCATCGAGGGTAGATATTTGTCCTTGACCGGCTGCGCGCCGAAGCGGTCGATCATCCAGGCGGCCATGTTATGGATCGATATGAACGCGCTGGTCGACGGGCAGCCATAGGCCATAGCTTCCATGATCAGCGCGGATTCCAGACGGCCAAGGCCGATGCCGCCCGACTCTTCCGACACATAGATGCCGCCAAAGCCCAGATCAGCCGCCGCGCGGATCGTGTCGCGCGGGAAGATGTGCTTCTCATCCCACTCGGCTGCGTGCGGCGTGATCGCGTCGGCGGTGAAGCGCCGCGCCATGTCCTGGATCTGGCGTTGGTCGTCGGTAAGGTCGAACTGGGTCATCATGCATCCTGTTGCGGCGATGGCGTGCCGCTGGCGTGTGAGGGAGAGCATGCGCTCTCCCTTCGCGGCTGTCACCCCATGGTGGGGATGACGAAGGCGCTGTCGCCAGACGCGCCGCCATCGGGCCAGCGCTGGGTGATGGTCTTCACCTTCGTCCAGAATTTGATGCCTTCCATGCCGTGCTGGTTGGTGTCGCCAAAGGCGGAACGCTTCCAGCCGCCGAACGTGTGGTAGGCGACCGGCACCGGGATCGGCACGTTGATGCCAACCATACCTACATTCACCCGCGCGGCGAATTCCCGCGCGGCATGGCCGTTGCGGGTGAAGATCGCGACGCCATTGCCATATTGATGCTGGCTGGGGAGGGCGAGCGCGTCCTCGAAGCTTTCGGCGCGCACCATTTGCAGCACGGGACCGAAAATCTCTTCCTGATAGGTCCGCATGCTGGGCTTGACCTGATCGAACAGCGTCGGGCCGACGAAGAAGCCCTGCTCATGCCCTTGCAGGGTAAAGCCGCGGCCATCGACCACCAGCTCGGCGCCTTCATCGATACCCATCTGGATATAGTTTTCGATCTTAGCCTTGTGCGCGGCGTTGATCACCGGGCCATAATGGGCTTCGGGATCGGTCGAAATGCCGACGCGCAGCGCTTGAATGGCGGGGATCAGCTTCTCGCGAAGGGCAAGGGCGGTCTTCTCGCCCACCGGCACGACGACCGGCAGCGCCATGCAGCGTTCGCCAGCCGAACCGAAGGCCGCACCGGACAGATCGTTGACGACCTGGTCGAGATCGGCGTCCGGCATGACGATGCCATGGTTCTTCGCGCCGCCCATCGCCTGGACGCGCTTGCCGTTGTCGACGCCACGCTTGTAGACATAATGGGCGATGTCCGATGAGCCGACAAAGCTGATCGCGCCGATGTCCGGGTGATCGAGGATGGCATCGACCATCTCCTTGTCACCCTGCACGACCTGTAGAATGCCTTCGGGCAGACCGGCTTCAAGGAAGAGTTCGGCAAGGCGGACGGGGACGGACGGATCGCGCTCGGAAGGCTTCATGATGAAGGCATTGCCTGTCGCGATGGCGACCCCTGACATCCACAGCGGGATCATCGCGGGGAAGTTGAAGGGCGTGATGCCCGCGCCAATGCCGATCGGTTGACGCATGGAATAGACGTCGATGCCCGGACCTGCGCCCTGCGTATATTCGCCCTTCAGCGCATGGGGGATGCCGCAGCAAAATTCGATGACTTCCAGCCCGCGCTGGATATCGCCGCGCGAATCCGCGATCACCTTGCCATGTTCGGACGAAAGCAGATGCGCCAGCTCGTCCATATTCTTCTCGACCAGCGTCTTGAAGTTGAACATGACGCGGGCGCGCCGCTGCGGATTGACTGCCGCCCAGGCGGGCTGCGCCGCTTTCGCCGCCTCTACCGCACGGTCGAGGAGGGCACGGTCGCCCAGGGCGACACGGGCCTGCACCTGCCCGTCATTGGGATTGAACACATCACTGTAGCGCGGCGCTCCGCTGTCGTGAGCAAAGGCGAGCTTGTGGGAAATTTCGCGCATGGCATCCTCTCGATGAGATTTGCCTTATCATGCCGAAAGGCGATAATGCATTCAATTCCCCTTTGTTGCAGAGTTGATCTGCATTTTTGCATGGATGTCGTGTGATGTTCGATTGGGATGATTTGCGCATATTCCTGACGGTTGCGCGGCTGAAGAAGGTGGCTCCGGCGGCGCGGGCGCTCGGCATTGATGCGACGACGATTTCCCGGCGCTTGGGGCGATTGTCGCAGGCGCTCGATGCGCAATTATTCGAACAGACGGGCGCGGAGAGGGCGCTTACGGAACATGGCGCCGCCTTGCTCCGCCATGCCGAAAGCATCGAAAGCGCAGCGATGTCCGCGATCGTCGATGTGAAGGGGGAGAGGCATAGCCTGAACGGTCAGGTGCGCGTGTCAGTCGCCGAGGGTTTTGGCCGGTGGATATTGGCCCCTGCAATCCCCGAATTTCACGCCCGCCACCCGGGAATACGGCTGGATGTGATCACCGCGTCAGGATTTCTCAACCCTTCCAAGCGGGAAGCGGACATGGCGGTGATGCTGGCGCGGCCGCAGCGGGGACATTTGGCGGTGCGAAAGCTGGCTGATTACAAACTGCACCTTTATGCGTCGCCCGGCTATCTCGCGGCGCGGGGTGCTCCAGTGTCGCGCGAGCGGCTGCATGAGCATGTGCTGATCGGCTATGTCCCCGAATTTCTCTATTCGCCAGAACTCGACTATCTGGACGAGGTCTATGCGGGATTGGAAGCGTCGCTCCGGTCGAGCAGCATCGGCATGCAGCGCCAGCTGATACTGGATGGCGCCGGGATCGGCGTGCTGCCGGACTTCATCGTTGCCGATGACGAGAAGCTGGTGCGGCTTTTCCCGGAAGAGGTGGAGATTGCGCGTTCCTTCTGGCTGGTGACGCATCCGGAAATGACGAAGCTCGCCCGCATCCTGGCAGTGTCCGATATGCTGCGGGAAAGATCGGAAGAGCTCCTAGGCGGGGGCGCTTCCATCGGTTGAAGCGCCCGCGAAGTTTGGAAAGTCAGGCGACCAGACGTGGCTCGACCGGGTCCTGCGGCACACCCTTGGGCGTTCCCACATCATAGACACGGGTTAGCAGGCGAATGAAATTGGTGTCGTGCAGCGGATCGCTCGGCATTTCGAAGATTTCACCGCGCGCGCGGAGGTCCTTCACGAATATCTCGAACGCCATGTCGGTCGTGATGTCGTCGCTATGGTCGCGCGCGATCCGCAGGTCGTTAAGGTCGGTGTAAACCTGGGCATTCCAGTGGAGAAGCAGGCGGAATTCCTGCTCCGGAATCTTGGCCACCACATCGTCACCGGTCATGATGCGCCAGCCACCAGCGACATCGGGATCGGCCGACATGGTCGAGTTGATCGCGAGGCCCGCCGGTTTCCGCTGATCCACCGGGCCGCAGCCCTGCGCGGTGTGGAACATCATTTCATTTTCTACGACGACGCCGCGTCCCCACATGGGAGCCTCCAATGAGACGGGGTCATTTTGCGGCCCGTTCGGCCAATAGTGGAAGCCGCCGCCGATCGCACCCTGATAATACCAGGCGATGACCTGCGCCTTCTTCGCCTGCCAGCGCCTGAACAGCCCAGACTTGGCCATGATGTTGAGCAGCCAGATCGGGCAGTTGACCTCGTACAGGCCGCGAAAGTGCGTGCCGTCGACATGCGGCGATCCGCCCGCCGAGCTTGGACCCTGAATGTTGAACATCAACTGGTCACATTCGACATAGGGCGTGTTCCAATAGCCGCGCGCCATGTCGAGGAACTTCTTGTTATAGAAGCAGTCGTCTAGTTCCGGATAGCGATTGACGCCATTGTCGGCGAGGTAGCCGCGGAACACCGGGTTCATGAACATGTCCCAGGTCGGCGTGAAGCCTTCCGGAATGGAGCCGGTGGAGGTCGCGATCACTTCCTCTGGCGAGGCGAAATATTGCGCCAGGATCAGCGACCAGGGACCTTCCCGGCGGACGACGTCCAGAACACGCTGATGTTGGTCTTCGGTATAAAGATTGTCGACGATCCTGGGCGGCGCGACGGGCAGGAAAGTGGAAGCAACATCGGCGGGCATAGGCTCTCTCCAGCAAGCAATTTCCCGGCGCGAACGGCAGGGTCTGAATACGGGAATATCTCATCACCGCTTCGCTGGCAATAATTTCCGAAAATATGTTCGACTATTCGCCGCGCCGTGCAGCCACTCCGTCGAGCACCAGCGCCAGTGTGGCGCGCCAGCGGGGGAGGGCGGTATCGGCATAGTCGTCAGGATTGGCTGCGATGATCGGCACGTCCTCTGCCGAACGCTGCCCCACTGAAGTGCGCACGGCGTCGCGATATTCCGCTTCGCCGCCTGCAACCGCACGGGCGTAGGAAGAGAGGAATGCACCCCCAAGCACGATTAGGTCGATGGAACGCAGCAGGTCCAGCGCGTCGGGCAAGTCGAACCCGCGTGCCAGCATGATTTGCAGCCATTGCTCCGAACTGTCGATCTCGACCGCTGGTCCCAGATTGCCGCTGACAAGGGTAGAGACCAGCTGTCCTTCCTCCACCAGCTTGTGCAGCGCTTCGGCATATTGGGTGGCATATTCGCGCCAGGATTGGCCCTCATCCTCCGGGAAGGTGGCGGCTCCCGAAGCGCGTTGCGCTGCAAGCCGCACCAATTCCTTGCGGCCCGTGACATAGGTGTACAGCACCGCCGGGCGGACGCCGAGCCGATCGGCCAGCGCTGCGATCCTCAAGCCGTCGAGGCCCATCTCGATCGCTGCGTCCAGGATCTGGGCCAAGGTCAAGCGGCGCGGTCGCCCCACAGCGCGAGGAGCGGGGGACGGCCCCTCCACCTCGGTCGGGCAAGATTCAGGATTCTCGCTGCTCATGGCCTGAGCCATAGCGATGGAAATATCAGGCGTCGATCCGATGCCATGTAAAGGCGGCCGATGAAGGATGATCGATCGGCATAATTATGCGCGCTTCCCGATATGAAAGGGGACTGATTACCTGCCTGCGCTTGGGGTAGGCTTCGGCACGCGGGCGTTTTCATGCTACGGGCGACGACTTCAATGGCCTCGAATTCTTATCGACATCTTCTTTCGCCCGGCCGGATCGGCGGCATGGAATTGCGCAACCGCATCGCCGTGACGGCAATGGGCGCGAGCCTTGCCGAGGCCGATGGCCACTGTGGCGAGCGAGTCATCCGCTATCATGAGGAGCAGGCGAAGGGCGGCGTTGGCCTGATCATCACCGGCGTCGCGGGCGTGGCTTGGCCGGTGGGCGGCAATCAGGTCAACCAGATCGCGATTTCCGATGATCGTTTCCTGCCGGGACTGACGGCGCTCGTGGAGGCGGTCCACGAACATGGGGCCAAGATCGCTCCGCAAATCCATCATGGCGGCCTTGTCGCGATGGAGGACATGCTGGGCGGTCGGCCGGTCTGGTGTCCATCGCTGCCCGAGGCGCCGGAAGGCGACTTTACAGAGGCGTTCCTCCTTGAAGAACTCGCCGTCGCGCCGTTTAGCAAGATTCAGGGCGTCAGCTTCAAGGAAATGACGCTTGAAGACATCCAGACGGTCGTCGGCCAGTTCGCCGCTGCGGCAGACCGGGCGAAGCGCGCCGGGTTCGATGGCGTCGAGATCCATGGCGGGCACGGATATCTTCTGTCCTCCTTCATCTCGCCCAAATCGAACCGGCGGACGGACGCCTATGGCGGGCCGTTGCAGAACCGGGTTCGCATCCTGGTGGAGGTCATTCAGGCGGTGCGGCAGGCCGTGGGGCCGAATTTCCCCGTCTGGTGCAAGCTGGACTCGCGCGAGGTGGGGAAGAAGGGCGGGCTGACGATCGAGGACGCCGCGCAGGTCGCGCGCATGGCCGAAGCGGCGGGCGCCGACGCGATTACGGTGACGGCCTATCACGACACGGCGCAGGGTAAGCTCCATTCAGGATCGCACACGCCGCACGAACCGGCGGTGAACCTTCCCTATGCCGCGCAGATCAAGGCTGCGATCAGCATTCCGGTCATCGCGTCCGGCCGGATCGAGCCTGAGGTTGGCGATAAGGCGATTGCGAACCGGCAGATCGACTTTGTCTCCATGGGCCGCAAGTTGCTGGCTGATCCGCACCTGCCGCGCAAGCTGACCGAAGGCAGGGCCGCCGATGTCCTGCCTTGCATCTATTGCTATACCTGCATCAGCGCCATCTATGTGTGCGATCCGCTGCGTTGCGCGGTCAATCCCGAGACGGGCTTTGAATATCTGCGTTCAGACGCGCCATCTTCTGGTGGCAAGCGCATCGTCGTCATTGGCGGCGGGCCGGGCGGGATGGAAGCGGCGCGCAGGCTGGACGCACTGGGGCATGAGGTCATACTGCTCGAACAAGGCGAATTGCTGGGCGGAACGTTGCGCTTCGCGGCGCTGGCCTATCCGGCGAATGAACGGCTGCTCGATTGGCTGCAACGGCAGATCGCTTCGTCAAAGGTCGATGTTCGGCTGCGCACGCGGGCGACGCCGGAGCTTTTGAAAACGCTTCAGCCTGATGCGGTCGTCGTTGCCACGGGTGCCGTGCGCGGCATGCCGGACATCGCAGGGAATGACTTGCCGCATGTCTTCTCCGGCGAGGACATGCGGCGGATGGTGCTGGGTCAAAGTTCCGATGAACTCAAACGCAAGACCGGGTTGTTGACCCGAGCGGCGACGAAGCTCGGCTCCATGACAGGCATGACCGCCAATCTCGATTTCGTGCGCAAGGCGACGCACCAATGGATGCCGCTCGGCAAGCGGATCGTCATCATTGGGGGCGAACTGGTCGGCCTGGAGCTGGCGGAGTTCCTGAACGAACGTGGACGCCAGGTGGTAGTGGTGGACGACGCGCCGCGATTTGGCGCCGGTCTGACGATCGTCCGCCGGATGCGGTTGCTTGCGGAACTGAAGGAACATGGCGTTCAGCTCCATCCGGGGGCCAGCGCCGTCCGGATCGAACCAAACGCGGTTCGCTTCATGGACAATGGAGGAGCGGAGCAGGCCGCCGCCGCCGACCATGTGATCGTTGCTAAGGGCGCGACGGGTGACCTGACGCTCGCCGATCAATTGCGGGAGCAGGGCCTTACCGTTCACGTCGTCGGCGATGCCAAGGGGATTGGCTATATCGAAGGCGCGATGCGCGGTGCTGCGCAGGCGGTTAACGCAATAGCCGGGTGAATGCCTGGCCCATATTCACACGGAACCAGCGTGGGAATGTGCGCTGTGGTCCGCAAATATCCATGATCGAGGCCATATGAACCGGACTGATACACGCCTTTCCTTTCAGGATGCGGAGCCTGCCTCGTTGGGCGGCGGCAATGGGACGCGGGGGAAAAGAGGCAGTCGTGGCTGGCGCCGTGCAGTTCTGATCGGTGCTGGCGCCATTGCCGTCCTAGGCGGGGGATATTGGGCCTATAGCGCCAACCTGTTCCGGGCCAAGCCAGCGATCGATTATTCCGGGCCGACGGCGGGCTGGAGCTATTATGGCGGTGACGCAGGCGGGACGCGCTACTCGCCGCTGACGCAGATCACGCCTGACAATGTCCGGGCGCTGAAGCCTGCATGGACCTATCATATCGGCATGGTCACGGCGCCGGAGCCGCTTTCCCCGACATTTCAGGCGACGCCGATCATTGCGGAAAACCGGCTCTATCTCTGCTCTGGCAATGGCCGGATCGCGGCGGTGGACCCGGAAACCGGCAAGGAAATCTGGGCCAAGCAGCCAAGCTCGGACAATTTCAGCACCTATTTGCTGAACTGCCGTGGCGTCACCTATGCGCGTGACGAAAGCGTGCCACCGGGCGCTGAATGCGCGGGACGGATTTTTGCCGGGACGCTGGACGGGCGGCTGGTGGCGCTCGATTCCGCCACGGGTCGAGAGTGCCGCTCCTTCGGCCGCAACGCCGTGGTCGATCTGAAACCGGGCCTTGGCAAGATCGAGCGGGGAGACCTCTCCATCTCTTCACCGCCCGTCGTCATCGGCAATGCCATCGTCGTGAACGGACGGCTCACCGACAATATGCGGGTGGACATGCCCGCCGGGGCGATCCGCGCCTTCGATATTCATTCGGGCAAGCCGCTCTGGTCCTGGAACGGCCTGCCGCCGGGGATGAGCGATGCGCAGAATGCGCCGAAGGGCGAGCAGTTCGTCCGGAGGACGCCCAATAGCTGGGCGCCGATGGCGGTCGATCCCAAGCTCAACCTTGTCTATGTGCCGATGGGCAACGCGCCGCCCGACCATTATGCCGCCAACCGGGCGGGCCTCGACTATTATGCAAGTTCGGTAGTCGCGCTCGATGGGACGACCGGTCAGGTCAAGTGGCGGTTCCAGACGGTTCATAACGACGTGTGGGATTATGACATTCCCGCGCAGCCGGTGTTGTTCGACCTGCCCACGGCGAACGGGTCTGTCCCGGCGCTCGTGCAGACCACGAAGGTCGGGCATATCTTCATCCTCGACCGGCGCACCGGCAAGCCGATCTTCCCCGTGGTCGAACGCCCCGTACCGCAGGAGGGCAAGGTGCCGGGCGAAAAGCTGTCGCCGACCCAGCCATTCCCCGCCAATCCGGCGTTCATCATCCGCGATCCGGACCTACGCGAAGAAGATATGTGGGGCTTTACCCCCTATGACAAATATAAGTGCCGGGAGCTGTTCCGATCCGTGAACTATAAGGGCGTCTTCACCCCTCCCTCGACAAAGGGGTGGCTGCAATGGCCAAGCTTTGAGGGCGCGTCCAACTGGGGTGGCATAACCGTCGATCCACAGCGGGGCATCCTGATCGCCAACACGACGCAGGTGGGCGCGATCATGAAGTTGATCCCGCAGGCCGAGATTGCGTCCCGCACCGCCGCCGGGGAAGCTATCCTGCCGACCAAGGGCGCGCCCTACGGCCTGCAGATGAAGCCCATGCTGTCTCCCTTCGGTGCGCCGTGCAACCGGCCGCCCTGGGGACGCCTGACCGCGATCGACCTGAAGGCTGGCAAGACGTTATGGAACGTGCCGCTTGGCACCACGCGCGATCAGGCGCCGCCGCCCATGTGGCTGAAGCTGGGCGTGCCGAACCTTGGCGGCAGCGTCGTCACGGCTTCGGGACTGGTGTTCCTTGGCGCCACCACGGACAATTATCTGCGGGCCTATGACATTACGTCCGGCAAAGTCGTCTGGCGCGTTCGCCTGCCTGCAGGCGGGCAGGCCACGCCGATGACCTACCGGTTGAAGAAGGATGGCCGCCAATATGTCGTGATCGCTGCGGGCGGGCACAAATTCCTGGGTACGAAGCTTGGCGATTCCCTCGTCGCCTACGCTTTGCCAAAATAAGCTCGGGCGGGCGGCGGCTGATCAATCTTGTCGCCGCCGCCACGTCTTTCCAATAAGAGGGCGCAAAGACTCGCCACGCATATGGCGCGGCGGATGGAGAGCGCAGCAGTGCACGAATATGTCACCTGGACAGAGGAGCGTCTTGCCACTTCTCGCATTCCTGGCGTCGTCGTTCGGCTGAACCTTCCACACGGGGGGAGTTTCCCACAGCATTTGGCAGGACGGGAGCCTACTCATCAGGTCGGCATGTGGACGTCGAGCATTTACAGGCCGCGCGGCCGATTTCGTTACGCCACCCAGTCCCACTATCATGAATTGAAGCAGGCCACCTTTGTCCCCGCCGATATCGACTGGATCGCCGAAGTCGAAAATTCCGGCCCTCTCAAACCTGCAATCTTTTGCGATTTTGAGAAGGAATATTTCACCGAGACCACGGGCATTGAGCCGCTCAACCATGTTGAACAGCTGCTATATTGCGAGAATGGGAATGTCTCTCAACAGGCATTGAAGCTTCTTGCAGATGAGCTTCGCGCGCCCGGCTTTTCCCATGCCGTGAAGGTGGCTTCCTTGTGCCGGTTGATTCTCGTGGAATTGGTGCGGCAGCTTGACGATACGCACACCAATGCGCGCGCTGGCGAGGGTGGTAAGCTCGCCTCATGGCAGCTTCGTCGGATCCGCGATATTGTGGAAACCGTCGAAGGACGGCCGATCACCGTCCGCCAATTGGCCTATGAATGCGGTATCAGCGCGCCGCATTTGCGTCGCCTGTTCAAGGCCAGCACGGGAACTTCCGTCAGCATCTATGTCGATGGTATTCGCCTTGAAAGGGCAAAGACGCTGCTCGCCGACCGATCGCTTCCCTTGAAAGGGATAGCGCACCGTCTGGGCTTCGCGAATGCCAGCGCCTTTTCAGCGGCATTCAAGCGT
The DNA here is from genome assembly GCF_055396345.1 of Sphingobium sp. TomTYG46. NCBI lineage: Bacteria > Pseudomonadati > Pseudomonadota > Alphaproteobacteria > Sphingomonadales > Sphingobiaceae > Sphingobium > Sphingobium sp. TomTYG46. Next base: position 259,364 of record NZ_AP027325.1, on the reverse strand, counting down.
GAGGCGGGAAGCAGCCCGAACAGATATCGTCAGCAGATCGCATCCTGACGTCGCATGTTGTTGAACGGCCTATCGGCGCTATCATTGCAAGGGTCCAACAATGCTTTGCAGCTTCGCGCGTTAGGAAGGAACACCTGGATCGAAGGCGCGTTTGCGTCCTGAATTTCAGGGAGATTGAAGATGGCGCGTATCACGTCGATGATCCTGGCCGCAGGGTTGACGCTGGCGGCGTGTAATCAGGCGAGCGAACAGCGCAATGCCGACGCACTGAATTCAGCCAAGAACGTTGCTGAAAATGCTGGCGACAGGATCGAGAATGCGGCTGAGAACGCGATCGATGCATTGAAACCAACCCCTGATGCGCAGGATTTTGTGAACCTTGCAGCCAGAAGCGATGCGTTCGAGATCGCGGCTGCGAAGCTGGCCTCGGCCAACGCCACGTCCGCTGAGGTAAAGGCCTTCGCCGTTCAGATGATCAAGGCCCATTCAGAGTCGACCGCGAAGATCAAGGCGGCGGCGAGCAAGGCACGGCCTGCCGTCACGCCCAACCCTGACCTCACCGCTGGGCAGAAGAAGGATTTGGACGAACTGCGGCGGAAGAAGGGCGCGGCGTTTGACGAGGAATATATCGACGGCCAGGTCGATGCGCATGAGGACGCTCTTGCGCTGATGCGTTCCTACGCGTCGGGCGGGACGGACGCGGCGTTGAAAGCCGCAGCGGGCCAGATCGCTCCGGTGGTAGAGGGGCATCTGAAAATGGCGCGGGCGCTGGAGAGCGAGACCGATAGGTGATCGCCGCTATCGGTCTTTCTCCGGAGCGCCATCATCAGCAAACAGGGGCGGACCATCGCCCGCCCCCTGCCTTTTAGAGCCCGTCGAGGCCTTTGCTGACGAGCACATTCACCGCGACGCGGCGGTTTTGCGCCTTGCCTTCGACCGTGTCATTGCTGCTGAGCGGGTCCGCTTCCGACATGCCCGTGGGGGTCAGCATGCGATAGGGTTTCCAACCGCAGGTCTGCTGAAGATAGTTGACGACCCGACTGGCCCGCTTTTCGCTTAGCGCCTGATTGAAGTCGTCGCTGCCGGTGGAATCGGTATAGCCCACGACCAGCAACAGGGCGTTGTTCATGCCATCGGCCGCTGACGCGGTGGCGCACAGGTCGCTCTTCGCCTGCTCGGACAATACCGCCTTGCCGATGTCGAAGTTCACGTTGGTGGTGCTTTTGACATTATATTTATCGATATCGCCCACGCGGCTGCGCAAGGCCTCCGTCGCGGCGGTCTGTTCGGCGAATCCTTGGGCAGTGCCGCTGCGGATCATCGACGCGGTCTTCAAGTCCTTGCTCTTCAGATCGATCTGACTGGCGATCAGGTCAGCACCCGACTGAAGCGTCTTGATGGAAACCGGCAGGCCGTTCAGCAGCGAGGCTGTGGCAAGCTTGCTGCGGCTGAGGCCAAGGAAGCCGCCGCTGGACTTGACCCGGGTGGCATCATTGATGGTGACGACAGTGTTGGTGCCGTCGGCAGCGGTCACCTGCAATTTATCGCCCGTGCGTGCGGAGATGAGGCCTTCGATCTCAGGTCCTTCGACCAGTTGCGCCGCTTCGGGCGCAGGGGCGCTGTAGGTTGCCGACAGATTGGCTTCAGGCGCTTCCTGCTGCGCCTCCTGCGCAAAGCCGGCTGAAGCGGTTCCGGCCGCCAACAGTAAGAAAAGTTTCGGACTTCTTAAAATGTTAGTCATTGCGCTACTCCTTCAAACTCGATCGGGCGGGCCTGCGTGATCGCAGCTTCTCGTCCGACCGCCGCATCCGTGATGTCGTAACGGCTGTCAGAACCCCCTCCATGTAGTCTCATCATGACGCGCGGTATTCGGCCGCACCTGAACAGCATGGGCGTCCTGCCTGTTCAGCCCAACCTTTCGCGGAGATGAACGCGCCCGCTCGCGCTACGCTGCTGGGGCTGGTAGGACTGCTTCATGCGACGAACCGATGACGGCTGACTAAATTTATTAACCGTATAATTAAGATTAAGCAATTTCCCAGCAGGCCGGGGTCACGATCAGGGTTAGCCACGTGGACTCGGACAGCCAGAAGGCTACTGGAGTTTCCAAGGATTTTCAGGCACGCTGGCGCATACTGGTGGGGAAGGCTTACATGGTTGAAATATCTTGATTTCATCTGGACTGTTCTTTTACCTTCGTCGTCGATCAGTGGTCAGGGCCATTTTCTGATAGTTGCCGACTCCGGCGCGCCCGACATCAACAGGGTGGAATGGAATTGCCCGGATGCTGAACAGGGGGAATAGACCATGTCCGAACGGCAGCTGAAGGCGTGGCAGGACGCAGGGCTGATCGACGCTGAAACCGCCGATCGCATTCGCGCGTGGGAATTGACGCATAGTCGGCCTGTCGGATTGTGGGCGATCGTCGGCCTGGGCGCGTTGACGATCGGTTTGGGCATCATCTCCGTCGTCGCCGCGAATTGGGACGCGATACCCGGTGAGACGCGTCTGGCGATCCACTTCGCCCTGATGACCGGCTTTGCGGCGCTGCTATGGTGGTATCTGCCCAAGGCAGCGGCGAAGAACAATTATTTCAGCGATGGATTGCTGTTCGTGGCCGCGGTTCTGGGTCTCGCCTTCTTTGGCCATGTCGGGCAGGTGTATCAGACCTCCTCGCCGCTCTGGCAGCCGCTGCTGGCATGGCTGGCCATTTTTTCGCCGCTGCTGCTTCTCTATGGCAGAGGCTGGCCGGTCGCGGGCCTCTGGCTGGCGGCGGTAGTCGGCACGGCATGGTCTCACGCCGACGAATATGGTCATGCGTGGGCATCGGGGCAGCATGCATCCCAACCTGCTTTTCCAACACTCTATTGGGGGCTGATCGTTTGCCCGCCCATGGCGGTGGCTGCCTTCGCCGCGTTCATGCGGGACCGGAGTGACCGGCCCGCCTTCTGGCGCTTGCTGGAACAGCTGGCGATCATCCTGATCCTTGCGGGCATCAGCATCGCCATCATAGCGGGCGGCTGGGGCAGCCGCACCCACGCTGTCCTCGGCAGCCTCGCCATACAAAGTCTGGCGTTGATCGGTGCCGCCGCGATCATATTCCGCGTCACGCCAACGCGATCGGGGATAGCGACGGCGGGGATATTGGCCGCTGGGGCGCTGCTGCATTTCGCGCAGGCTTTGCTGGTCGATCTGCACGGCCCGATCCGCAGCCCCTGGATCGGAGCGTTGTTCTTCGTCATGCTGTGGGGCGCGGTTGCTGCAGGGGCCATCTTCGCCAAGTGGCGGCGGCTGTTCCAGGGGGCGATCGCACTGGTGGCGCTGCGCATCATCATCCTTAGCTTCGAACTCAATGACAGCCTGCTTGAAAGCGGGGCGGGTCTTATATTTTCCGGGGCTTTCGCCATCGCGGTGGCGTGGTCGACCGTCCGTATCTCGAAACGCTATGCACCGGCGGAAGGGATGGTGGCATGAAGAGACTTGCGTCATCGCCCCGCCTACTGCTCGTCGCCGCCCTGCTGCTGCCGATCATGGCCTTGGCTTACAGCTGGATCGCGACCTATCGCCTCGCTCAGCAAGGGCAAGAATGGCTCATTCCCATTCGGGGTTATGATCCAAGGGATTTGCTGCGCGGACACTATATTCAATATAGATACGACTGGCCCGTGGAGGTTCCGCGCGACGGTAACACTTCCTTTGATGCATCACTTGCCCGTCAATTATGCATCGAGGGCAGCGCGCCGCACATTGTCAGGGTTCGCGAATTAAATCCGATTCCAGGTCGGCCCGATGCTCAGCAAATAAGGGGGTGCGCGGTCATCGTTCGTGCTTCGATTGGCACGCGGCGCGAGGTGCGGGGATTGGATTCCGGCATATTGTTCACTTCGCAAGCTAATGCGCTGTCTTTGTCGCGCCGATTGGCGGACGCGGACGAGCAGGGTCTGGTGCGCGTCAGGATCAGGCCGGATAGGGTCATGCGACCGGTAAACCTGGAATTCCGAAAGCGTCAGCACCCAGATTGATCATTCTTTCCGCAATAGTGACATAAGTGCATCACAATTGTGTATTGCTCAATTGCGTAGTTTGTTTCCATATTCTACTCTGAAGATCGACCGCCTGAACAAAGGCGGCGAACTAAAATAGGAGGGGATTTTGAAGAAGCATTCCGCACTGCTTTTCAATAGCGTAGCCTCATGCGCGGTTCTGATAGCCACACCTGCCTTGGCGCAGGACGCGTCAGGCACCCAGCTTGGTGCAACGGCCGACATTATCGTGACGGCACAACGCCGCGCCGAACGCGCGCAGGACGTGCCCATCGCAATCACGGCTTTTTCGCCGGAACGCCTTCAACAACAAAACATCACCCAGTCGCAGGATCTGAACGCCAGCGTCCCGTCGCTGGTCGTGGGGTCCGCAGGGCAGGGCTCACGCGACTCCCAAACCTTCACGCTGCGCGGTCAAGGGGCCACGTTCCAGGCGTCGCCGGGCGTCGTCCTTTACCTGAACGAAGTGCCGCTGCCTGCCCCGATCACGCTCAGCCAGCAGGGCGGACCCGGCAACTTCGTCGATCTTGAAAATCTTCAGGTGCTCGCCGGCCCGCAGGGCACGTTGTTCGGCCGTAACACGACTGGTGGCGCGATCCTTCTCGTGCCGCACAAGCCGACGAACGACTTTTCCGGATCGCTGCTTGCGAAATATGGCAATTACGACGCCAAGGAGATTGAGGGCGTTATCAACGTGCCCGTGGTCGAGGACAAGCTGCTCGTCCGCGTCGTCGGCGCCTATCATGATCGCGACGGCTACACCCATGACGTGATCTGGAACAAGGATCGCGATGACACGCATTGGTATTCGGGCCGCATCGGCATCACCTTCCGCCCGACCGAGCGCATCGAAAATTACCTGATGGCCTATGGGTCCTACTCGCGCTTCAACGGCACGGGCCTGATCCATAAGGGTTTCAACGTCGAAGCAATCAAGTCAATTGTAGATCAGAACCAAAACCCTCTTTTTTGTGCAGAAGGTCCAGTGGCGGGCAATCCGTTCTCCTGTGACGTTTATCGGGCGGCCACGGCTCAGGCCGACGCGCTCGGCCCTCGCCAGACCGCGCATGGGGTTGATGATTATCAGAAGACCAAGACCTGGGGCCTCACGGATACCCTGTCCTTCGACCTCAACGACGAACTCGTCCTGCGCAACATCGTCAGCTATCAGAAGTTCAAGAGCTTCTACCGCTACGACGGCGACGGCACCGTCTTGCAGCAATATGATGTTGATCCCTACAAGCTGCCCGCGCCGGGACAGGTCACGCTTCCGGGTGCGGGAACGCCGGTCGTGTATAATAATACGTCGCCGGTCACGCTGCCCCGCGACAGCTACAAGCAGTTCACCGAAGAATTCCAGATTCAGGGCACCTATCTGGACAACAAGCTGACCTTCACGGCGGGCGGCTTCTACTACAGCCAGAAGCCTGACGGCGATCAGGCGGGCAGCGCCATCAACTATTGTCCTGCGGTAATCACCGGCACCCCAATTCCGGGCATCCCGCCCGCTTGCGTAGCCAACGCGACGCCGGGCTATGTCGCGACGACCTCAAAGGCGCTCTATGCGCAGGGCACATTCGATTTCGGAGCGATGACGCCGTCTCTCGACAGCCTGCGGCTTACCGGCGGTTTCCGCTATACCTGGGACAAGATCAAAGGCTTCTCGCAAAGCTATACGCCCACCCTCACCGGACAGTTCATCTGCTCGGCGGACTCGACCTTGGTGGACGCGATTTCGGATTGTAACTTTACCGCTTCGCTGAAGAGCAAGGCGGCCACCTGGCTCGTCGGGCTGGATTACAAGCCGGTTCGCGACCTGATGGTGTTTGCAAAGGTCAGCCGTGGCTACAAGGCAGGTGGGTTCAATCCTTACGCGGTTCGCGAAACCACACGTACCTTCGAACCGGAAAAGGTTACCTCTTATGAGGCCGGGTTCAAATCGGACTTCCGGATCGCCAGCGTGCCTGCCCGGTTGAATGCTTCCTATTATTATTTGAATTACCAGAATATCCAGAAGGCGACCGGCGATTTCAACCCCGTAACCTTGGCCAGCGGCGCGCGGATCAACGCGGCGAAGGCCCATGTTTCAGGTGTCGAGGTCGACGCGTCCATCCGGCCGTGGAAGCCCATCGAGATCGGCGGTAATTTCAGCTACACGCGCTTTAAATATACCGAATATACTTTGCCATCGAACGGCTTCCTGGCGGATTGTTCCGGCACGGCGCTGCCGCCCGGGACGCCCACGGATCTGACCTGCCTGCCCGGTCAGTATGTCGTGCCCTACATCTACAGCTTCCACGTGGCGGTGAACCTGCCCATAGCGGAAAGGCTGGGAGACCTCTCCTTCTTCGTGAATTATGCGCACAATTCGTCGCAGCATACCGAAGCAACGGTCGTTGCGCCGCAACAGCCGGGCGAGAAGCTGGACGCCTTCGGCTTGCTGAACATGTCGTTGGACTGGAACAACATCGCAGGTTCTGGCCTGGATGCAGGCTTGTACGTTACCAATGCCACGAACAAGCTCTACAGGATCAGCAACACAGACGTGTACCAGGGCGGCTCGTTGCTCTCTTGGGCGACGATCTATGGTGAGCCGCGCATGTATGGCCTCAAGCTTCGCTATCGTTTCGGCGGAGAGTAAGGCTTAAAGAACGGGGGGCGGTCATGACGGCCGCCCCGTTCAGTATCCCCGGCCGATTCAACAGCGTTTGCGTTGGACCGGCCGATCTGTTCCGGCGCTCGATGTACTACCAAAAGCCGACCGTGACAGGTGCCGGAAACCCCGAACCGATCAGTGTTCGCTAGCGGCGAATGCGCCGATGCCGGTCTCGGCCCGTACGCGCTGCGCCGCATAGCCAGCCCTGTCGATTGCCCCGCGTGATGAACGATCGAAATGCGAGATCAGCCAGATAGCAAGGAAGCCAGTCGGCACTGAAAATATCGCGGCAGAGCTGTACGGGAAAGGAGCCGGACCAAGGTTAAAGGTGCTTGTCCAAACCGTCGGCGACAGCAGCGTGAGGATGAAAGCGGTAAGCAGACCAATCGTACCCCCTATTGCCGCGCCACGCGTGGTGCAGCCATGCCAGAGAAGGGAAAGGATCAGCACGGGGAAATTGCCCGACGCGGCCAATGCGAAGGCCAGGCTGACCATGAAGGCCACATTCTGCTTTTCAAACAGAAGACCGAGCAACACCGCCAACGCGCCCAGCGCCAGCGTGGTCAAACGCGACACGCGCAGTTCGTCAGCCGGTTCCGCCGCGCCATGTTTCATCACGGTTGCATATAGGTCATGGCTGATCGCGGAGGCAGCCGACAGGGTCAGCCCTGCAACCACCGCAAGAATAGTCGCAAAGGCGACGGCGGATATGAAGCCAAGAAAGAGATTTCCGCCGATCGCATGGCCAAGATGGATCGCCGCCATATTGCCTCCACCACGCAGCGAGCCTCCGGCGTCAAGATAGGCAGGCTGCGTTCCGACCAGCACGATCGCACCAAAGCCGATGATGAAGGTGAGGATATAGAAATAGCCGATCCAGCCGGTCGCCCACAGCACCGATTTACGCGCTTCCTTTGCATCAGGAACGGTGAAGAAGCGCATCAATATGTGGGGCAAGCCCGCCGTGCCCAGCATGAGCGCAAGGCCGAAGGAAATCGCGGACACCGGGTCCTTGATGAAATTGCCCGGCGCCATGATCGAACGCCCTTTGTCAGCAGCATCGGCAGCGCTGGCGCCCGCATCGAATGCCGCAGCCGTCTTGACCTCAACGGCCCTGGCGAAGAGCGCCTCCAACGAGAAACCGAACCGCGCCAGCACCATCCCAGCCATGAAGGTGGCGCCGCCAAGCAGTAGCACGGCCTTGATGATTTGGACCCAGGTGGTCGCGCGCATGCCGCCGAACAGGACGTAGAGCATCATCAGCGTGCCAACGATCACCACCGCAACCGCATAAGGCAGGCCGAATAGCAATTTGATGAGCTGTCCTGCCCCCACCATCTGTGCGATCAGGTAGAAGCTGACGACCAGAAGCGTGCTGACCGCTGCAAAGCTGCGCACCGGCGGCTGGGCAAAGCGGTAGGAGGCTACATCGGCGAAGGTAAAGCGTCCGAGGTTGCGCAGCCGCTCCGCCATCAGGAACAGCAGGATCGGCCAGCCCACCAGAAAGCCGGTGGAATAGATGAGCCCGTCATATCCATCCAAGTAGATTTGCGCTGAAATGCCAAGGAAGGACGCCGCCGACATGTAGTCGCCCGCCATCGCGAGTCCGTTCTGAAAGCCGCTAATGCCTCCTCCCGCCGTGTAGAAGTCCGAAGCTGTGCGCGTGCGCGCAGCCGCGACCTTCGTGATCCACAATGTCAGCCCGACGAAAGCGACGAACATGCTGATCGCGATCCAGTTGACGGGTTGGCGTTGAGCCTGTCCTTCCAGCGCGGCCGCAAAAGCGGGGAGCGGGGCCAGCGTCACGGAAGCCAAGGCGATCGCCAGCAAACGCCCCCTCACGCGCTATGCTCCTTTCCGCGGTGTTCCTGAAGAATTGCGGCCATTTGTTCGTCATGATGACGATTGGCGTGCGCGACGTAGATTCCGGTAAGCGCGATCGCCAGAAGGATGAGGCCCAGGCCGACGGGTATTCCGACCGACGTCACGCCACCGGCAATCGGTGCGCCAAGCGCTGCCTTGTCGAAGGCGATCAGCAGCAGATAGCTGACAAATGCAAGGAAGATGATGGCGGACAGCCACCAGCCAAGACGCGATCGCCTTGCCACCAGGTCAACATAACGCTGATCGGCCGCCACGCTGGCGACCAAGGCATCTTCTCGCGCATTCATTACACTGCTCCCCCTGCAATATCATCATGCTAGGCGCGGCGCCCGTGATTGCAATAGCGTCTGCCCAACTTGGAAGATCTTCACGAAGCGCGGGAGTCCGCTGCTTGGAGCGTGAAAGCAGCCTCACCCGCAGTCTGATAGCTGAAACAATTTGCGGCGAAATTCGGTTGGGGCCATGCCGGTCCATCCGCGACAGGCACGACGCAGCGCGTTGGAATCGCACAGGTCGAGCCGTTCGGCTATGTCCTCTATCGACAAGCGGCTGTTGGTCAGCATGTCAACGGCCATTTCATGGCGCAGTTCGTCCCGGATCGTCCGGAAGGAGGTGCCAGCGCTATGCAGCCTGCGCCGCAGCGTCATCGCCCCCACGGTCAGGTGCCGGGCCAGTTCTTCGAGCGAGGGGAGCTTGCGCCTTTCCCGCAATGCCATCGCCATGAAGTGACGCGAACGGCGGACGATTTCCAGCGGATCCTCACCCGACCGCAACCCGAACAGGAAATTGAGCGTCGGCAGCGCTTCGCAATCCGCCATGGTGCGGATGACCGGCTGGTCGAGAAGGGATGCCGCAAAGCGCATTTCCAGCTGGTCTGCGCCCAACAGCAGATCGAACGGCAGCAGTTGGCCGTCCAGATGCCGTCGGGCGAATTCGGGAAAATCGAGAGCCAGTGTGCCTTCCAGCGGCTTGCCGATGAGCCAGCTGAAAATGGAGTGGAACATCAATTGGCCGTGCAGAATGACGATGAAGTCCATTTCATCATCATCGCTGCGCGCGCCCGTATATGACAGGCAGGCCTGTCCGCCTGTCCGCTTCAACGTCATGTTGCCCATGCGCCCGTCGATCGCCAGCAGCAGCTCCTCCGTCCGCATGATGGCTTCGCGCAGGGTGCGGCTACCGACCAGGCAGTAGAAAAGCAGGCGCCAGTCCCCACCGCGAAAGGGGAGCCGTCCGGTGGCGTAGGCCTGCATATCGGACAGTTCCACGCTGGCACGGGACGAAAGCTTTTGCAGGCTGGCGATGTCCAGAGACGGGAGGGTAGCGGTCAGAAACCGGTCGAGCGGCTCGTCAAACCCGTTGACCCTCAAGACGCCGACCGCATTTCCCCCGCGTCGTGCGATAAGGCGAAGAAGGCGCGCCACGATGTGATGGCCTGGCTGCCCGATGTCGCTGGAAAGCGGGCCACGGTCTTGATCGCATCCTCCTCGGGGCGCGGCTTCGTGCACGACGATCTTGTCCATCATCCTCTCTTCTCGCTCCCAAGAAAATCTAACGACGGCGGCGAGTCAATGATGGGCATGATCGTGCCTGTTCCACATCATGGAATTAAACCGCGATCTATTTGATCCCCAATGCATGAAACTTCAAAGTTCCGTTCGATCGGAATCCGAGCATTGCACGATCTAAGCATAGCGAATGCGGGATTCTGGTCGAGGTGATAACAATCTTAAATTGTGGGGGAGTGGGATGCTGAAACATCGTTTCACCAGATATGTCAGTCTACTTATGGCAGGCGCAGCCTTTGTCACGGCTCCGGACGCCGATGCTCAGTCCGTTTCGGCGGCAGGGTCGGAAGCCTTGCCATCGGACATCATCGTTACCGCGGGCAAGCGCGAGGAAAAACTGAAAGACGTTCCGATGGCGGTGGACGTCGCGACGGGCGAGCAGATTGAAAAGTTCAACCTGTTTGATTTCAAGGACGTTCCCGCACTTGCGCCGGGACTTCAGATCGCCAACACGTCGGGGCGCGTCAGCGTCGCCACGCTGCGCGGCATATCGTTCAACCCCGACATTGGCGGACCCGCTGCGGTCGCGGTCTATTACAACGAAGTGCCTGTCGATATTCAGACCGTCACCACCGCTATTTACGACATCGGTCAGGTGGAAGTACTGCGCGGACCCCAAGGGACGCTGCGCGGGCGCACCGCTCCTGCTGGCGCAATCACGGTGACCACACGGCGCGCGAACCTGAGCGAGCCGGAAGGCTATCTGCAAGCGACCGTCACCAACAAGCATGCGCGCAACTTCCAGATCGCGGCGTCCACACCGCTGATCCAGGACAAACTGGCAATCCGCGTCGCAGCTGTACTCGACCGAAACCGGGCAAACCACGTCTACAACATTAACCGTGACGAGTGGTCGAACCAGGAAACCGAAAGCGTTCGCGCCACGCTGTCCTTCGCGCCGACCGAGCAGTTGCACGGGAATATCGTGTATCAATATCTGGAAAGCGATCTGCTGCAAAACCGAGCCGTTCAGGGACCGGGCAACCGACCTAGTCTGTTTTCGCCGTTCGTCAGCGGACCCGCGATCAGCGCGTCCGACCGGCTGGCGGTGCATGAGGGATTGTCTTTCTACACCAACCGCACCCATCTGGTGACGGCGGATGCGTCTTATGACCTTGGCACCCATCTGATTTCGGTGCTCGGCGGCTTCCAGGATTCATCTCTCCATTCGCGCACCGACCAGGATGTGGGCAATGCGGTGCAGGGATATGATCAGGTGCTGACGGTTCCTGATCCTACGCGTGTCTACACGGCCGAAGCGCGTATCTCTTCAGCGTTTGAGGGGATGTTCAACTATACGTTGGGCGTATTCTACAATCAGACGAAAGCGGGCGGTCTGTCTTCCATTCGCGTCGATAGCTTCTTTGCCAATCGGGTGCCCAACACGCCCTTCCCAGCAAACATGTTTGCCCTGCCTCTGTTTGCGGAAGTCGACATCACCAACAAGACCAGCGACCTTGCCTTCTTTGGTCAGGCTCGGCTGAAGCTGACTGACAGGCTGAGGGTAGAGCTGGGCGCGCGCTATACGCGCACTGTGGCTACGGCGCAGAGCTTCCTTGAGGTAACGACCACCGGCGGCGTCGGATTGCCCGTACCCGCTGGGGTCGTGGTGCCGCGCGCCGCGACAGTCGATCCCGACTTCGTGCGTCAGGTCAATCATCCGCTCACCGGGACGGCCAGCGTCAGCTATGATTGGACGCCCGACATCACGACCTATGCCACCTATGGCCGTTCCTACCGCCGTGGATCGGCGCAGTTGGGGGTCAACTCCCCGCTCGATTCCGATTTGCTGGTGCTGGAACCCGAACGGTCGGACGCGATCGAAGTCGGCCTGAAAGCGCAATTGCTGGACAAGCGCGTGTCGCTGAACCTGGCTGCTTTCTACCAGAAATTCGATGGCTTCGTGGGTCTGGTGACGGCGCCGACCGCATCGGCAAGAGACGGCGTGATCGATGGATCGGCCGCATCGATAAGTTTCAATGGGGATGCGATTTCCAAGGGTGTGGAAATGCAATTGGATGCCCGTCCGATCGACGAGTGGGACATTTCGATCAACGCGTCCTACGCCAACTCGCACTATGACAATGCAACCGTTCCCTGCCGCGATTCCAATGGTGATGGGGTGCCGGACACGGGCCAGCCAGCGGTGCCGATCGGGCAGCAGGTTGCCTTTTGCACCACCAATGAGCGTCTGGCCAACATCCCCCGCTTCGCGCTGAGCGCCAATAGCGAATTGCGCTTTTCGGCTGGGGCGTTGCAGCCGTTCATTCGAGGGCTGCTGACTTACCGGCCGGGCTTCTATGCGCAAAGCGCGGACTATCGCTACAAGGCGATCACCAACGTGAACCTGTTCGCTGGCGTTCGTTCGCCCGACACGGGATGGGAATTGACCGCGTTCGTCAAGAACCTCTTTAATTCCACGCAGATCACCAATGCGACCAGCGCAGAGTTGCAGATCGCGACGCGCTTCCTGGCTCCGGGGCCGGCGGGCAACCCCACGCCGTTCCGCTCGGGATATTCGGCAGTGTCGGTCAATCCGCCGCGCGAATTTGGCGTAACGATGAATTACCGCTTCTGAAGGGCGTAGCGCCCGGATGGTTTCCGGGCGCTACTTTTCGCGCTGACAAGCGAATACGCTTGCTCTTTTCCTGCAGAGCGTGACGGCAAGGGGAGACCACTCGTCATGCCGCTCAGCGTGGGGCCATTCCACCATGTGGAACAGGAACGAGAATCCTCATCATTATTTGCCAAACGTTCCGATATAGAGTCCCGCCTGATGGCCCGACTTTCCGGAGGGGTCTTTGATGGCGAAGGCAATGCGGCGGCCGTCGGGGGAAACCGTCGATTGATGGGCCTGTGCACCGGACCGGCTGACGTTTGTCAGCGCCCGGCGTGATTTGCCATCCATGGTGATGACGAAGATATCGAAGCCCTTGCCGGAATTCGCCGCGGCGATCTCCGCCGCATGGCTTTCGCCCTTGAAACGCAAAATCTGCTCGACGCCCGGCCTGATATGCCCGCTGATTCCGCGATAGGGGCCATCCGGATCGGAATGGATATTCGCCTCCTCCAGGCCATAGCGTTCGTCGGGAAATACGTGGGTTTCGTTATGGGAAGGAGTGGCGTAGACCTTGCTCACCGTCTTGGTTGCGATGTCGACCTTGTACATTTCGCTGTCCAGTGCCGCCATTTCGGTAGTCCAGAACATGACGCTGCGCCCGCCATCGATGAAGTCATAGGCCTCGGGAAAGCTTGCCGGGCCGGGCTGGCCGGGACGATAGCTATAGACGGCCTGCATGTCGGCAAGCCGTGCGGTCCCGCCGTCGCGGACCAGCCGGGCCACGGTCAGGTCGAGGCCAGTGGCCGAAGGACGCGACCAGGATAGGTTAATCGATCCATCGGCGTTGGGTTCACGCGCTATGGCGATGTCGCCCATCGCTCCGCTGTTGAGCGAAACCGGACGGGCGAGCGACTTCGACATCCAAAATAGCTGGGTTCGGGCGGCATCGGCCGCGCCGCCGCTGCCCCCCTTCATGCCCGGCGCCGCTTCGATCAGGAAGCTGTTGTCGGGCAGGTAGAAGATGCGCGTGACGAACTGCGTTTCACCGAATTTACAGGTGAGGCAACGCACTTTTTTCTTGCGCACGTCAATTTCATAGGCCGGGCTGTCGACAAGATCGTCTTTGGTGAAAGCGATCCGACGGCCGTCGGGCGACCAGTTGGGCCGGTTGCCCCAGTCCAGGAGGCGTTCTTGATGGAAGGGGGCGGTCAGATAGTCGATCTTTGTATCCTTGGCCGTGGCGGCAGGCGCTGCGGCCAGCGGCAGGACCGCGGTCAACAGCGCTGCGCTCAGAAGATAGGCAGCAGTGCTGGACTTCCTGCGCTTGATGAGGTTCGTCACGTTCAGGCTCCTTGATTTCAATATTCTAGTTGGTGTGGGGAATGGCCGTATCCAGACCGTGCAGCACGGCAATGCGATCCGGGATGGAGGCCGCCGCGCCGAGTGACTGAACAGCGATGGACGCCGCCATGTTGGCCTCCGCCGCAGCATGTTCGATGCGATCGCCTCGCGCGAGACCGGCGGCGAGATACCCACAGAAACAGTCGCCTGCTCCGGTTGTGTCGACCACCGCTGTAGGCCGGCCAGCTATGCGCTGAACGCCGCTAGCCGCAACGATCGCCACGCCGTCCGCGCCCAATGTCACCAGCAGCGTCTGGCGATGTTCCAAGCCAAGCATGGTCTTGCTCGACAGCAATCCTGCGTTGTCCAGCACAGGGACGCCCTCAGCACCCGTCAGCAAGGCCAACTCGCCTTCATTGACAATCAGCAGATCGCAGAGCGGCAGCAGCTGGCGCGCAGCAGTTGATGCAGGCGCAGCGTTGAGGATGGTGCAGGCTCCGGTGGCGCGAGCACGTTGAAACAGCGCGGCCGTGGCGGGGGCGGGCGTTTCCATCTGGGCGAGGCAGACATCATCCGGGTCAAGATCAATCTCGGCGAAGGTGGCGTCGACATCCGCATTTGCCCCGGCGACATGAATGATCTGATTGTCCTGCGGCGATGTCGCCACCAGCGCGCAACCGGTGGGGGAGGAAGTGGTGCGTACCCGGCTCACATCGACGCCATGATCGGCAAGCGCCGCGACCATCTGCGCGCCGTCCTCGTCCGCACCGACCGCGCCCAACAATATGCAATGCGTACCCGCACGCGCTGCACCGACGGCCTGGTTCGCGCCCTTGCCGCCCAGCTGACGGGTCAGATTTGTCCCTGACACGGTTTCACCCGCGCAGGGGAGACGCGGAGCGGTGACCAGAAGGTCGAGATTGACACTGCCCAGCACCACGACCTTGCCCGCGCGCGTCGTTGTCATCCGCCCTGCTCCAGCGATGCGAGCTTTGCGACGCGGCGGCGGAAATGCTCTTCGTCGCTGAACTGCGCGGCCAGGAAATGGCGAATGATGTCGAGGGCTATCTGCGGGCCGGTGATCCACGCGCCTATGCACAGTACATTGACGTCGTCATGTACCACCGCCTGCCGAGCGACATAGGTGTCGTGCGCGACGGCCGCGCGGATGCCGCGAACCTTGTTGGCGGCGATGCACGCTCCCGCGCCCGTGCCGCATAACAGGATGACGCGATCGGTCTCCCCATCCAGGATGGTTTGGACCGCGCGGCGGGTGATGTCGGGAAAGTCCACTGGCTCTTCCGATCGCGCGCCGACGTCGATGATGCGGCCGCTGTGGCGGCCTAGCAGATCCAGAACTGGCGGGCGCAGCGGGAAACCGGCATGGTCGTTGGCAAAGCCGATGACGTCCCGGAAAGGTATATGCTGTTCGTCCCCCGATAATGTTTCCGGCTTGTGCATCGATTCCCCGAATTCCCCGCCAGTGCCGCTTTCGCAGCATTTCACCGACAGAATCGAACCTGCCCACTGGCGCTTTGACTGCGCTGTGGTATTACCAGTTTGGAATCCGATCAAGGGGGAGGACCGAATGACGCGTGGCAGGGAGGAAGCGATGGGGCGTGGAAGGCTGGCGGCCTTCTGCGCCACCGCGCTCGCGATCCAGGCTTATGCGACGTTGGTCACGGTGTTCCTGCCCGAATTTTACGCCAATGCGCTGGCTTTGCCGGTCGGTGCGGTCGGCACGGCTTTCATGACGGTGCGGGTGTTGGACCTGATGATCGATCCGCTGCTAGGCGGAATGATGGACGCGACGCGATCGCGCTGGGGGCGCTACCGTCCCTGGCTGGCGGCGAGCGCGCCAATTCTGATGCTGTCGACTTACGCCCTGTTTCAGGCGGAGCGAGGGGTCGGCATGGCTTATCTTTGGGCGTGGCTGTTCATCGCCTTCATCGGCTTTTCGATGATCGTGCTGTCGCATCTGGCCTGGACGGCGACGCTGTCCACGGGATCGGCGGAGCGGACCCGCATTTTCGCTTGGTGGCAGGTATTCGCGACGGCAGGGCAATTTTCGATTCTCGCCATATTGCCGGTGGTCGCCAGTGCTTATCCCGGCGATCCGGCGGTAGGGATGCATGCAGCCGGTTGGGTAATGATTGTTTTGATCCCGGGAGCGATACTGTTGGCGCTGCGGACCACACCGGAAAAGCCACCTGCGGCAGGTGCTCAGGCGACGCTCGCCATGCGGGATTATATCGCGTTATTCTCGCAGGGGCCGGTTGTCCGGTTGGTGCTGGCCGACCTGCTGATCGCCTTGTCCACGGGCGTCGCCAATGCGGTGGCGTTGTTCTTCTACATGGGGCAGCTTGGTTTCGACCGGGCGGTGGCGAGCACCCTGATCCTCATCGCCTATGCCGCCGCCTTTGCCGGGACGCCATTGTTCGCCAAGCTGGCCGGGCGTATCGGCAAGGCGCAGGCGTTGCAGGCGGGCGCGTTGATCCAGGCGTTGCTGCAATTGGGGATGGCGGTGCAGCCTGCCAATTTCTTCTGGCTGACGGCGGCCAATGTCGCGGCGCTCGGCCTGTGCATCCCGATCGCCTGGTTCCTGCCCCGTGCGTTGATGGCCGATGTCGCAGACGCTACGCGTGCGCGCTTCGGCGTCGATCGCACCGGACTGCTCTATGCGATGCTCAATGGATCGATGAAGCTGGCGCTGGGGCTGGCGGTCGGCCTCGCCTTCCTGTTGCTCGCCTGGCTCGGCTTCGATCCCGCCCATGCCAGTGACCCGCGCAACGCCCTGCCGCTGCGTAGCTTGATAGGCATCGTGCCAGCGCTCTTTTCGCTGGGCGTAGTCCTGTGCATGATGCGCTACCCTGAAACATCCCTGCGAGAGGCGAGCCGCCAGGCCGCGCTAGCCTGAAACTTCGAAAAGCTGAAAGAGATTGCCAATGAACCGTCGCGACCTGCTCAAATCCTCTGCTCTCCTTATGTTCGCAGCCGGTGTTCCTGCGGCTGCGCGACGGAAATCTGTTCCCCTACTGGGGGAAGATGGTCCGGGTGTGCAGCTTTATATGTTCGAACCCGACCTGCACCGTGACCTTGACGGCACGCTCGCCGCGATCGCTGCGGCAGGTGTGCGATCGGTGGAGCTTGCCTCGCTGCACCGTAATACGCCGACACAGTTCCGCGCCGCCCTGGACAAGGCAGGTTTGAAATGCCGCAGCGCCCATGTCGCTGCTTCATCGTCGGTGCCCGGTGCGAGCGGGTTGAACTTCGATAATCTGGACAAGCTGGTCGAGGATTTGAACATATTGGGATCACGCAACGCCGTGTTGCCGTTGTTCCAGTTCCCCAAGGACCCGAAATGGGGTCCGCCGGTGTCCTTCATGTCGCTGATGAAGCCGGGCGGCCCGCCGGTTCCGGCCGAGCGTTATGAACGCATGGCCGACTTCCTGAATGAAAAGGGGGTCGTCCTTAAGAAGCAGGGCATTCGCGTCGGCTATCACAATCATAATGGCGAGTTGGCTCCGCTCGGAGAGAAGACCGGCCTCCAGATCCTGCTGGAAAAGACCGACCCGAGCATCGTCGATTTCGAAATGGATGCGGGCTGGTTGGCGGCGGGTGGGCAGGACCCGGTCGCCTGGCTCAAAGGCTATCGCGGGCGCTTTACCCAAATGCATGTGAAGGACATCGCGGCTGGGACCCAGGTCAATTATCATATGCAACAGAAACCGACGGAGGTGGGATCAGGCACGATGGATTGGCCCGCCATCCTGAAGGCAGCGCAGACTGCGGGCGTGCGCAACTTCTTTGTCGAGCAGGAGCCGCCATTCCCCGGCGCGCGCATCGACTCTCTGAAGAAAAGTCTTGCCTACCTTCGCACGCTGGAGACTGCACGATGAACCATCGCCTGATCACTCGCACGGCAATCTTCGCCTCATTGATCGCCGCAGCCGTGCCGGGACAGGCGCAGGATGATGCGGAGTCAACCGTACTGTTCGACGATGTGACTGACACGCATGTCCCCGTTTCCAAATATCTCCACGCGCTGGACGTCGCGCTGGTGGATGTGGATGGCGATGGCGATCTGGACGCGGCGATCGCGGTCGAAATGGGTGCGAACCGGCTCTACATCAATGATGGACAGGGCCATTTCACCTGGAAGCAGGGCGCGCTTGGCACCAAGGCGCATGATACCGAACATGTGCTGTCCGCCGACTTCAACCGCGATGGCTATCCCGACCTGATCTTCGTCGCGGAAGAAGATCATGCGCACCAGCTGTTTCTGGGCGGGCCGGGGGGCGAATTCACCGATGCTTCCGATCGGCTGCCGAAAATGAGCGAGGGCAATGGTCTTGCGGTGGGCGACGTCAATGGAGACGGGCTGCCGGATATCGTGATCGGCAATTCGGGGGAGGAGCGTTGGAACAAGCCGCGTGCGTCGGGGCAGAACTTCCTGTGGCTGAACGACCCCAAACAGCCCGGCACTTTCATTGATGCGACGGCGACGAACTTGCCCGCTTATGAAGACGATACGCAGGACATCGCGCTAGCCGATCTGGACGGTGACGGTGACCTGGACATGGTGGTCGCGAACGAAAGGCCGCCCAATCGCGTGCTGATGAACGATGGCAAGGGACATTTCCGCGAAGCGCCCAAGGCGCTTCAGCTTCTCACCCCGCTGGAAACGCGCGAAGTGCATGTGTTCGACGCCAATGGCGACAAGCGTCCGGACATCCTGTTCCTGAACCTGACCAGCAACAACAAAAAGTGGGACAAGGACCCGCAAGCTCGCCTGCTGATCAACAAAGGGCGAGGCAAGTTCCGTGACGAAACCAAGGCGCGCCTCCCTACCAACCGTTTTTCCAGCTGGGGCGGGATGGTGATGGATTTCAACCATGACGGTCATCCTGACCTGATCGTTGGCGCGATCGACGTGCCGGGGTTCAAGCCGTTGCAGCTGCGCGCCTATGCCAATGATGGCAAGGGCCGCTTCACCGACGTGACGACTTCGGTCATGCCTGCCGCGACCGTCGCGCGCAGTTGGAGTATGGCCAAAGGCGACGTCAACGGAGACGGCGTAGAGGACCTGTTCGTCGGCAGCTGGGGCACGCAGGCGCGCCTGCTGTTGGGCAAGCGCAAATAGGGGGGGCGGCCGCTTTCCTGTTCCGCCAGGCGGAATTGTAGTTTCCGCGTAAGTTGCAAATTGCAGCTTTCATTGCCGATTTGTAAGTCCAGTGCAGAATGGCGGTGAGGGAACAGGTTTTGACGGACGGCGGGGAGATGAAAGAGGCGCGGATCGCGCTGGCGCGGGAGATGTTCGACGTCGCGCTGTCAGCGGTATCTGCGGAGCGATGCCTGCCTTCGCATATGCCATCCCCGCCGAAAGGACGGCGGCTGGTGCTTGCGGTGGGCAAGGCGGGCGCGGCGATGGCAGACGTCGCGCTTCGCCACTCTCCGCAGGGGACGCAAACGATCATCCTTACGCCGTACGGCCACGGCCTGCCGTCCGGAACCTTCCCCGCCGACGCGCTGGTGATCGAGGCCGGGCATCCCTTGCCCGATGAGCATGGCCAGCGCGCGGCGCAGATGATCCAGGAAGCCGTGCGAGACCTTGGCGAAGAGGATCAATTGCTGGCGCTGATCTCCGGCGGCGGCTCTGCGTTGTTGGCGTTGCCGGTCGATGGCGTGTCGCTGGACGACAAGCGCCGTGTGACGCGTGAGCTGCTGTTTTGCGGCGCTACCATTTCGCAGATCAATTGTGTGCGCACGCATTTATCACAGGTCAAGGGCGGCCGACTGGCCGCGTTGGCGCATCCTGCGGAGGTCGTCACATTGGCCTTTTCCGACGTGCCGGGCGACGATCCAGCCTTGATCGCTTCAGGTCCCACCGTTGCCGACCGGACGACACTCGCCGACGCGCGGCGGGTGATCGAACGCTATCGCATCACCGTTCCAGACAATGTGATGGCGGTGTTGAGCGATGACCGCCACGCCACGCCGCGTCCGGGGTCGCCCGAACTCGCGCGGGCCGATACGCGGATCGTCGC
The DNA here is from genome assembly GCF_055396345.1 of Sphingobium sp. TomTYG46. NCBI lineage: Bacteria > Pseudomonadati > Pseudomonadota > Alphaproteobacteria > Sphingomonadales > Sphingobiaceae > Sphingobium > Sphingobium sp. TomTYG46. The sequence continues at coordinate 239,265 of NZ_AP027325.1, read as the reverse complement.
GCGCAATCGCATGGCGCTGGAAGCTGCGGGGGAAGTCGCCATGGCGGCGGGATATAAGCCCGTCTATCTGGGCGACGATCTGGAAGGGGACGCGACCGAACTCGGCATTGTTCACGCGGCGCTCGCCCTGCATCATCAGCGGAAGGGCGGGCGCTGGGCGCTGCTGTCTGGTGGCGAAACCACCGTGCTGGTCGGCAATCCGTCAGGCAGCGGCGGGCGCAACAGCGAATATATGATGAGCCTTGCCATGTCGCTGGATGCCGCGCCGGGCATATCGGCGCTGGCGTGCGATACCGACGGCATCGATGGCGTGGGCGGTCATGCGGGGGCCATCGTCGATGAAAGCACTTTGGCGCGGGCTCGTGCCGCAGGCATGTCGGCAAGCGGAATGCTGCGCGAAAATAACAGCTTCGGCTTCTTCAACGCGTTGGGAGATCTGGTGTTTACCGGGCCGACGCGTACCAACGTCAATGATTTTCGCGCTATCCTGATCGACGGGTGAGCCCCATGCGGAAGGTCAGTCGGCGGGAGCCCCATGAATTTTCCAGGCCGCGCCGATGGCAAAATGGCTAAGGATCAAGTCGTCCGCCATCAGCGCGTCGCCCGCGCGGACAGCTTCAAAGATGCGGCGGTGATGATCGACCAGATATTCCCGCGCCATCGGGCTGTCCGCAATGCGTTGGCGCCGTTCGACATGGGACCGTTCCAACAGGTGCGTAATCGTGCCGTAGACGGTAGACAGCGCAGGTGAGTGCGCAGCCGCGACCAGCTGCGTATGGAAATTGAGGTCGGCATGACCACCTTTGGCGACATCGCCGATCGTCGCTTCTATATCCTCCAGCGCCTGTTCAAGGTTCTGGCGATCTTCTTCCGTGGCGCGGGCGCAGGCCAGCCGTAGCGCCTGCCGCTCCAACGCGATCCGCACTTCGACAATATCGTCGATGATTGCCGGTTGCTGCGCCAGAGCGAGGGAGAAAAACTCGCCCAGCACCGATGCATCGGGAACGCGCACGGTGCTGGCGCGGCCGTGGCGCGTTTCCAGCACGCCGATCATCTCCATCGCGCGCACGGCTTCGCGCACGGCCGGGCGGCTTACCCCTAGGCTGAGCGCGAGTTCCCGTTCGCTCGGCAGGCGGTGGCCGGTCTGGACGCCGCCATTCACCAGCAGCTCGCGCAAATGGGCAAGCACCCGGCGATATCCGGAACTTTCTGGCTCTGCGGCTAGAGTGGCGCACTCCATGGTCATCGTGCGGCTTTATCGCCCGCAAGCGCTGCTGACCAGTGGTTAGTCTGGCTGTCCACATAGTGAAACGGCGACAGGCCCTGCTTGACTTATTACGGCCACCACGTTGCTTGCGCAGGGACAAGGAGACAGATCGATGAAGGCAAAATATCTCTCGTTATCCGTCATGCTCGCAGTGCTGCCCCTGTCTGCGCTTCCCGCGCAGACCTTTACGCGGGGCGAGGCCGTTCCTGCTGCGATGCCGCTGGGGAACAAGCCGGGCAATCCAATTCAGGACATGCCGCCCGGACAGCGGCTGATTTCAGCCTTCGGAGAGCGGCCGGTCTTTTCGCCCACGGGCGATAAGCTGGCCTTCATCGGCAAATCCTACGGTGACGCTTTCGAATATGACATGACGACAAGGCGTACCCGTAACCTGACGGATCACGCGCCCAGTGAAGGCTATTTGCGAGTGCATTATCTGGCCGATGGCAGCTATGCGCTGCTGGGACCTCGTATCTTGGGTAAGACGCGGGAAGAGACGCGCCACGGCCGCATCGAACTATTCTGGATGGACCCGCAGGCGATGCGCGCACCAGTGCCACTGGGCATCACGGTGTTCGAAGGGATAGCGCTCAGCCCACGCAACAACATGATCGCCTGGAGCCAGGTAAAGCCTGCAGCAGGTGGCAAACCAGCATCGACCACCATTTATACGGGGCGGGTTGCCGTTAACGCGCAATCAGCGAAGTTGGAAGATGTACGGGAAATCGTGACAACGACTGAATGCTTCGTCGAAGCGCAAGACTTCCTGCCGGGCGATAAGGGGCTGGTCATGCCCTGCTATGGTTTTGGCAAGGGGCCGACGGGCGTGGAGACGAAGGTGTTGTCCGTAGATTTCGCGACCAAAAAGATCACCGAATATCCGACGCCGTCCACCCTATATGGCGAGGTCGAAGGCATCTTCCCGGATGGCAAGCGGACATTGGTGGAATGCGCACAGGACCGCGTTAAAGGCATGGATCTGTGTGTCCTTGATCTTGATCCAAAGAAGCCGCGCTACACGCGCATGACGAACATCGTGCAATATGGTGGCTGGAAATATGGCAATCCGGTCGTGCGGCCCGATGGCCGGATGATCGCTGCGCAAGTGGGGTCGGCGGACGTGATCGATGCAGGCGTGGGGCAGGGCATCGTGCTGATGGACCTGGCGCCGAACTTTTGATCGTCGCGGATTGGGGAGGAACTGAGAGTTGCCTCCCCAACCCCGCAATCAAGCAAGCGTCAACTGCACTGCTTCGAACGTATCGACCGGCGGCAGGTCAAACCAAAGATGGTCGCCATCGCCATCCCGCCGCTCGCCTCTGACCGGCTTGCCCGCCACCAGCATCTGCGCCGTGCTGCCCACCGATCCGCGCACGCCGAGCGTCAGGCCGTGGGCTATGACGGGATCGCCATAATGGGTGTTACGCTGGCCCGAATAGTTGATGATATGCACCAGCATCTTGCCCGTGTCGGCCTGCCGCATCGCCATCATCTCCATCGGTCCCGGCCCTTCCAGCACCAATGGCGGTGGTGGCGCATAGCGGGCGATCAGGCTTTCGAAAAGCACCCGATGCGCATCGATTCCGTCACGATAATAAAGCCAATCGGGCAGCCATGGGATGTGCACATGATGCCCCTTTCCATAAGCCATGACCAGCGCGCCAGCGTCGGCGCGCGCCGTTTCGCCCGGCCGCGCATAGGAAAATTCGGGCGGGCCGAAACGCTGATCGGGCGCGAAGGGGATCAGGCTCGACGCGCCGCCGCGGGGGGTGACGGGGAAGAAGTCCGCGTCGATCGGCATGCGACCGGGTCCCATGGGGATGGCGGCCTTGCTCATGTCGAGAGACCAGCCATGGCCATCGCGCGGCTGACCGAAGCTGCTCACCGGGCTGGACTTCATCGCCGAGCCGGAGCGCGGCTTTCTCCCTTGTCCCTGTGCGCCGGTGTAGCCGGTCGCGATGAGCAGGCCGCCAGCTTCGACAAAGGCGTCGAGCGCATCGGCATCCTCATCGCTCAACGTCATGATATGCGGCATGATGATGACGTCATAGGCTTTGTCGCGCGTCGCGTTGCGCACCTGCATTCCGTTAGTCATCCAGAAGGGGAGGCGGGCATCGACCAGCGCCTGATAGGCCCCGCGCTGCGCACCGGTGCTATACCGCGCCAGCCCGGCGCCGGGCGACTGGAAGATTGATCCCATATTGTAGATCGCGACGCGGGCAGCCGGGGTCAGCCCGGCATAATGCTGTTCATTGGCGGCGTGCCAGTGGAAAAGGCGCGAGACGGGAGGCAGAAACCGAGGATCGTCCTGATCATTGAGCGTTCCCATCAGATAAAGGTCGAGCTTCGCGCCCGTGCCGAGCGCCTGCGCGAAACGCAAAATGTGGTTTTCGGTGCTTTCCGTCACCTGCCGCCACGGATAGTCCATATGCGCAGTGGAGGTTGCGGAAAAGGCCCTGCCTGGCGCAAGTGCCATGAGCGCCCGAGTCTGTTCGCCCATGGCGTAAGGCCATTCGGGCGCCTTGCGTGAAACCCGGCGCTGCACCTCTCCACGCGCAACGACGCCGCCGAAAAAATCCATCAAGGGCACATGGGGCCGTGCCGCCTCGCTGACTGCGCGCGCCTTTGCGGAAAGCTCGGTCATGACGCGCGTCTGGAACTGCTGATAAGCCTCCCAATTGGGATCGGTGCCGTCTTCGGTTTTGGGTAGGTCCAGCTTGTACAGTTCCCGAAATCGTCGCTTGCAATTGTCGCATACGCAAATGCCATGATCGACATCGGAATAGTCGGTGCGGACGAAGCCGGTCATGTTGAAGAACATACCGTCCACATCATGGCGTTCGACCCCTTCCTTCAATATCTGAAGGCTGTAATCCTGCGCCCAGCCGCCATTGGGGCAGGCCTGGTAGGTGCCGGCATATTCACGCGGACTGCCATCGCGGTTGCGCATGAACCATTCGGGATGTGCGTCATAGGCAGGCCGCATCGCCTTGGACAGGTCAAAGCGGCCAATATAGGCCAGCCCTTCGGCATGAGCGGCGGCGACCATCTCGTCTGCGAAATCGTTTTTCAGATAGGGGTTGCGATAGTGGAGCGGCAGCTCAGTGGGATAGAAGGCAACGATCCCGCCTATGTTCGACACGATCATGCTCGCACCGAAGGCGCGGGTTTGCCGGGCGATCTCTCGCGGATCTTCCAGGGCGTCGATTTCGCGCAGGTTGGTTTGGAGTATGCGATATTCATGCGTCCACCATTCGCGCCGATTAAAGCCGCCGGTGTTCAGGGCGGACCAGGCCGGGCCGGGAAGGGCGCTCATCATAGCTGCCGTGGGCAAGGCGCGTACGAGATCGCGGCGCGAGATCCCGCCGTTCGCTTTCAAGTCCATCCTCCTCATGCTCCTGAATTTGCAGATTGGAACGTTCAGTCTGCACCGGCGTGCCTGGATGGACAATGATGCCGCCGACGCCGTTCCGCGATATGGAACGGCACGCCGCCCGCCACAGTGTCTGTTCCGCATCGCGGAAAGGCGGGTATCTCTTGCCTGTCATCCTCCTTAGCGACGGTCGAACGGCTAACAGCGGGGGGCGAGTGGCGATACCACGGAAATTCCGCATGATTTGAGATAGACCGCGATAGGAATGGGCAGGGATGGCGCCATGATCTGGGCACAGAATTACGACCCTTTCGGCAATGGTTTGCTGTCGGCTCTGGTTGCGGCCGTCCCCGTCGTCGTGCTGCTGGGGGCGATCGGCCTTTTTCATGTGCGGGCGCATATCGCCGCCCTGATGGGCTTGGGGGCGGGCCTGGCAGTCGCGGTGTTGGCATTCGGCATGCCTCCGGGCCTGGCAGTGCGCGCAGCCGGTTTCGGTGCGGCCTACGGGCTACTGCCGATCGGCTGGATCGTGCTCAACATCATCTTCCTCTACCAGCTGACGGAAACGACCGGGCAGTTCCACATCCTGCGCGGCGCGATCACGTCGATCACCGCGGACAGCCGGTTGCAGCTGCTGCTGATCGCCTTCTGCTTCGGTGCCTTCTTCGAAGGAGCTGCGGGGTTCGGGACGCCGGTCGCGGTCACGGGCGCGATGTTGATCGGCCTTGGCTTTACGCGGTTGCAGGCGTCCGGCCTGTCGCTGATCGCCAATACCGCGCCCGTCGCCTTCGGCGCACTCGGTACGCCGCTCGTCACGCTGTCTGGCGTGACCGGGCTGCCTCTGCTCGAACTGTCGGCGATGGTGGGGCGGCAGATGACGCCCTTCGCCATCATCGTGCCCTTTTGGCTGCTGGTCGCCTATTGCGGGTGGCGGCGGACGATGGAGGTGCTGCCCGCCGTGTTGATCGCAGGCGTCAGTTTCGCGCTGGTGCAGCTTCTCATCTCCAACCTTCATGGCCCTTGGCTGACCTCCATCGGCGCCGCGCTCGCGTCGATCACGGCGCTTATCGCTTTCCTGCGGATATGGCAGCCCGCGCGGATCATGCATGTCAACGAGGCGAAGCTCGCGCCGGGTGACGAGCGGGACGTGGCCGCGACCGTGGACGCCGCCCATGCTGAGCCGCTGCATGATTCCGCCGCCGTTCGGCGTGCCTGGATGCCGTGGATCATCCTGACGGCGTGTGTCTTCCTGTGGGGCCTTCCCTTCATGAAGCAGGGGCTGGACGCCATCTTCGCGCTGCGCCTGCCCTTTGTCGGTCTGGATGGGGTGATCCAGCGCCTGCCTCCTGTCGTCACCGCGCCGGAGTTTGAAAAGGCGGTCTATAATCTCAACCTGCTGTCGGCGACGGGCACGGCGATATTGGTGGCAGCCCTTGCCTCCGCGCTGCTGTTGCGGGTCCCTCTGCGCACGGTCGGTCGCGTCTATCTGCACACGTGGAAGCTGGTACTGCCATCGCTGCTCACCATCGCGGCGATGTTGGGGCTTGGCTATCTCACCCGTTATGGTGGCATTGACGCGTCCATGGGCCTAGCCTTCGCGGCGACGGGAGTTCTCTATCCTTTCTTCGGCACCATGCTGGGGTGGCTGGGCGTTGCCGTCACCGGATCCGACACGGCCTCCAATGTCCTGTTCGGCGGATTGCAGAAGATCACCGCCGAACAGTTGAACCTTTCGCCCGTGCTGATGGCGAGTGCGAACAGCGCGGGCGGGGTCATGGGCAAGATGATCGATGCGCAGAGCATCGTCGTGGCCTCCACCGCGACGCAGTGGTTCGGTCAGGAAGGCCGCATATTGCGCCATGTTTTCGTACACAGCTTGGTGCTGGGTTCGCTGATTGGCCTGTTCGTGATGTTGCAAGCCTATGTCTATCCCTTCACCCTTCTGGTTCCCTGAGGTGGCGCCTATTATGCAGACGGCCGCCGCCCGCGCTCTGCTGGAAAGCATCTATCTTGAGGCGCTGCAGTCGGTGCGCGGCGAGAGGCTGGTTGCGTCGCTGGGCGTTCCCGCGGCTGACCACTGGCTTATCCGCCACCAGGGCAAAGCCATAGACTGGCTACTTGCTCCAGATGGCCGCATCGTCGTGATCGGCGCGGGTAAGGCCGTGGGGTCGATGGCGAAGGGGCTGGAAACCCTGCTGGGGGAGCGGATTTCCGATGGCTGCATCATCGTCAAGCATGGCCATGACGAGCCGTTGACGCGCATCCGGCAGCTTCAGGCTGGCCATCCCATACCTGACGCGCAGGGGGTGGAGGCTACCGCCGAGATGCTGCGCACGATCGACGGGCTGACCGAGCGTGACAGCGTGATCGTGCTGCTCACCGGCGGTGCGTCGGCGTTGATGGTCGCGCCGGTCGATGGCGTGACGCTGGAGGAAAAGGCGGCGGTAACAGAAATGCTGCTGCGCTCCGGCGCATCGATCGAGGAGATCAACGCCGTGCGCAAGCGCCTGTCGCGCGTGAAGGGCGGCGGGCTGTTGGACCATATCGGCCCCGCATCGGTGCTGACCTTGCTGATATCCGACGTGCCGAGCGGCGACATCTGCATGATCGGATCGGGGCCAACTCTTGCTGGCGGAGAAGAACTGGAGGATTCGGTCGCTGTTCTCGCGCGATATGGGCTGGAAGATACTGTGCCCGCATCGATCAGGTGTGCGCTTGCCAAAGGCGTGCATCCGGTGCCCCAAACGGTGGGACGGCGCGAGACACTGCTCCTAGCCGAGAGCGCTACGCTGGTGGAGGCTGTGCATCGCATTGCGGCGCGGGAGGGGGTGCCCGTGCGAGATGTGGACACCGCGATGGCCGGCAACACTCATGACGCGGCGCGGGCGATGGCCGCTGCCCTGCGCACAGTACCGCCGCAGGATCGCCCCATGCTGTTGGTATCGGCTGGGGAAACCACACTTGAGGTGACGGGCGACGGGCTGGGCGGACGCAACCAGGAATTTGCTCTGGTCGCCGCCATGGCGCTGGCCGGGCAGGACAATGCCGTCCTGCTTGCCGCTGGCACCGATGGCACGGACGGGCCAACCGATGCGGCGGGGGCCTTTGCCGATGGCGGGCTTCACGAGCGTGCGTGGGCGGCGGGGATCAGCCCGGCGGAGATGCTGGCGCGCAATAACAGCTACCGATTGTTCGACGCGACGGGCGACCTGTTCCGCACAGGACCCACGGGCACCAATGTCATGGATCTGGTGCTGGGTCTCGCCTTCTGACCGGGCGCGAATTGAAAAGAGAGGAAGAGACATGGTCAAGCTGGCCGCCAATTTATCGATGATGTTCCAGGACCTGCCCTTTCTCGACCGCTTCGATGCGGCGGCGGAGGCGGGCTTTTCCGGCGTCGAGTTTATGTTTCCCTATGATCATGGCGCGGAAGAGGTAGCTGAACGGGCGCGGCGTTGCGGGCTGGAGGTCGTGCTGTTCAACCTGCCCGCAGGTGACTGGGCTAGCGGAGAGCGCGGCATCGCTGCGCTGCCCGATCGCGTGGAGGAGTTTCGCGCGGGCGTTGCTAAAGAGCTGGACTATGCCAATGCACTGGGCTGCCCGCGCCTGCATCTGATGGCGGGGAAGGCGCCCGTAAGCGCGGAATGCCGGGCTGTATTGATGGACAATATCGCTTACGCAGCCGATCTGGCGGCGGATGACCGCGTTGAGATACTGATCGAACCGATCAACACGCGCGTCGATATTCCGGGCTATTTCTACTGCACTACCGCCGAAGCATTGTCGGTGATTGACGAGACGGGCCGCGCCAATGTCCGCCTGCAATATGACATCTATCATATGCAGATCATGGAAGGCGACCTTGCCCGCACGATTGAGCGCTTGCTGCCCCGCATCGGCCATATGCAGCTGGCCGACAATCCGGGCCGCGCCGAACCCGGCACGGGCGAGATCAATTATCCCTGGCTGCTGAGCCACATCGACGCGCTGGGCTATGACGGGTGGATCGGATGCGAATACCGGCCTGCGGGCGACACGAAGGCGGGCCTTGGCTGGGCGCGCGATTATCTGAAATCCGGGAGGGCGTGATATGAACATCGGTTTCATTGGCCTCGGCATCATGGGCCGTCCCATGGCCGGGCATCTACAGGCGGCGGGCCATGCGATCTACAGCTGTGCCAACCGCACGCCGATGCCGGATGAGTTGCGGGAAGGCGGTGCGGTTGCCTGCGCCACGCCTGCGGAAGTGGCGGCAGAGGCCGAATGCCTGATCCTGATGCTGCCCGACACGCCGGACGTCGAACGCGTGCTGTTCGGCGCGGACGGCGGGGCGCAGCGGTTGAAGCCCGGCACGACCGTCATCGACATGAGCTCCATAGACCCGATCGCGACGCGCGACTTTGCAGAGCGGATCGAGACGCTAGGCTGCGCCTATATCGACGCGCCGGTTTCCGGCGGTGAGGTGGGGGCGAAGAATGCGGCGCTTACCATCATGTGCGGGGGCAAGGCGGTTGTTTTCGAAAAGGTCCGGCCGCTATTGGAACTGATGGGCAAGAATATCACACTGGTGGGCGACGTGGGCGCGGGACAGGTGACCAAGGTCGCCAACCAGATCATCGTCGCGCTGAATATCGAAGCCGTGTCCGAAGCGCTGGTCTTCGCATCGAAGGCGGGCGCGGACCCGGCGCGGGTGCGCGAAGCGTTGATGGGCGGCTTTGCTGCGTCGCGCGTTCTGGAGGTGCATGGGCAGCGGATGATCGACCGAACCTTCGACCCCGGCTTTCGCATCCGGCTCCACCAGAAGGATTTGAATCTGGCGCTTTCTGGTGCGGGTTCGTTGGGAGTTTCGCTGCCTGCGACGGCAAATGCGCAGCAACTTTTCAGCAATTGCATAGCCCACGGCGATGCGGAAAAGGATCACAGCGCGATGGTGACGGCGCTCGAACGAGCTGCTAACCACATGGTGAGTGGTTACTCAATTAACGACGTTTCCGACGCCAACAGCTTTTCCGGAGGATGCTCATGACCAACAATCGTCTCAAAGACCGCCGTATCATCGTGTTCGGCAGCGCGACCGGCATCGGCGCTGCCACTGTGAAGCGCCTGGCCGAGGAAGGCGCGCGCGTCTGCGCTGCCGACATCAACCTCGAAGGTGCGACGCAAGTGGCGCAGGAAGCGGGTGGGGAGACCTTTGCAGTCCATGTCGATATTTCCGACGAGGCATCGGTGCAGAAGGCCACGGAAGAGGCGGTGAGCCGCTTCGGCGGCCTCGACGGGGCGCATATCAATGCGGCAGACCTGCGCGTTATCATGGAGGATAGCGACGCGCTGGCCATCGACCTTTCCACATTTGACCGCACGATCGCTGTGAACCTGCGCGGGCATTTGTTGTGCACTCGCGCCGTGGTGCCGCACCTCGTCAAGAGCGGCAAGGGCGCGATTGTCTACACCAGCTCCGGTTCGGCGCATGGTGGTGAACCGACGCGACCCTGCTATGCCATGGCGAAGGCGGGCGTGAACGCGCTGGCGCGCCACGTCGGTGCACGCTGGGGCAAGGAAGGCATCACCGCCAATGTGCTCGCGCCCGGTTTCACCGTGACCGGCGAGATGAAGAAGGCGATGGAAGCGAACGCCGAGGAAGCCACCAAGTGGGCCGACTATTTCATGTCACGCACCCCGCACACCCGGCTGGGCCAATCCGAAGACCATGCCGGCGTCGTCGCGATGCTGTTGTCGGAGGATGGCCGCTGGATCAACGGTGCGATCTATGACGTCAATGGCGGATCGATGATGCGCGCTTGACGGCACTGGCTGCGGCGCTCGCTTCTGCACGGGCGGCGTCGCAGCGTTCGTTCAAAAGAGCGCGATCACCCGCGCGGGCATGCCGGTGGCGTTTTCCAGCGGCGCGACGCCTGCGAATAGCAACCCGCCCGCAGCAGGTGCGCGATCTAGATTGGCGAGCCCCTCCAACGCCCAGCGCCCACTGCGCAGCCATGCCTGATGAACGGGGAAGGCGGGCATCGCCTCACCCGCATCGATCGACATGGTATCGACGCCGATGCCACGCACATCCCGCTTCATCAGAATGTCCATGACGGCAGCATCGAAGCCTGGACTCTTGCGCCGTTCGGCGGGGGTGAGGCTTGCATAGCTCGAAAAGGCGTTCAGCGGATCCCAGCCCGAGAGCATGGCGACGCAGGAACCGGACGGGATGCGGCCGTGGCGGCGTTCCCATGCGATGACATCCCGCGGTTCCACCCGGGCGTCGCGATCGGTTTTGACCTTGTCCCTTATGTCGATCACGACGAGCGGAACGATCAACTGGCTGACGGGTATGTCGCCGATCGATGCTCCATCAGGCGCGAAATGACGGGGCGCGTCGAGATGCGTGCCGGTATGTTCGACGATCGATATGCGATTGAGCGCCATCCCTGCCTTCGTTCCCGATCCTTCAACCGCTTCCATGTTGAGGCGGCCGGGGGTGAAGGCGAAGGCCCGCGTCAGCCTATGCGTGAGGTCGAGGATGTGCAGTTGGCGTCCGTGAAAGGAAAGACTGGTCTGATCGGGGGTTATGGCAGCAGCATCGGCGACGGAGGCTGTGCCCAGAGCAAGAGCGCCCAGCGCGCTCAAGGCGAGCATGTCGCGGCGGTCGATCATCGCGGCTTTTTCCTTTTCTTCAAAGAAGTAGAATCCTTCGACAAGCTCTGGGCGAACGGAACTTAGGTTCTCAGGAAGTCACGACCCTAGGCCAAGTCGATCGCGACAACTTCGTGGAAGTCGATGTACGGTACATCGACTTCCACCCAACCGTCTGCCGCCCGGTGTGGCACAGCCATTCCGGCGGTCAGTAGCCGGGCCTGGGCAGCGCCTTTGCCCTGAGGCAGTTGCATGCGGACCCGGTAAGGGCCGGTCCTGATCGCCTCGCGATAGCTGCCCCGTATCGTCATGGGGTTGTTGAGATTGACCAGATGCGCGGTCATCGATTTGTCCTGGCGCCAGCAGGCGATGTCCAGCAGGCCCGGCCCTTCGATCTGTAGCGGATGCGCTTCCTGATGGGTCCAGTCGAGCATGGCGTGCAGCAATGTCAGATGATCGCCATGACCAAGCTCTGCAAAGGTGCGGTCGATGTCCATGGGCAGATAGGCGACGCGGCCACGGCCGACTTGACGGCAGATCGCCATCGGCAGGTTGGTTTCCGTCTTGTCAGTGAAGACGCGTTCCATTGGCAGGTCGGGATAGCTCGGCACCAGCGTCAACGCGACTTCCCTCTGGTCGCGCGCGGTGACAGGCTGGCGGAAGAGCGGGCCGATGGTGCGATTGATGTCGCGCAGTCCGCTGATGGCCGGGTGGGCATGACGCAGGGTGAGATAGGCGTTCTTGAGCGGTCCCTCAGCCTTTCCGGCGAGGGAGCAGCCGAATAGGTCTGCAAGGCCAAAGTCCGTCCGTTGCCGTCCGTCACCATCATAGAGCGAGGTCTGATAGGTTGCGATTAAGTTGCCGCCGCGCTGCACGAAGGCGCGAATCTGATCGCATTGCGCGTCCGACAGTACCGCCGCATTGGCGAGAATGATGGTGCGGAAGCGCGACAGGCTGGCTTCGTCCAGAAAATCCTCGTCGATGAGGTCGAAGGGCACGCGCGATTCAAGCGCAGCCTGGTGGAAACCGCGCGAATGACTCTCCAACTGCCCGCGCTGATTCCAGCCGCCCAGATAGGCAGTCGTCCGAGGTGAATGGACGATCGCAACCCGCGCCAGATTGCCGTTGTTGCGCAGATAGGCTTCGTTGGCGTGGTGCCAGCTGTAGATTTGCCGGACCACCTCCATCCAGCGGCGGTCGAGCGGCTTGGCGTTGAACTTGGTAATCCACGGGCGCGCGCCCTGGGCGATCGCGCCTGCCGCCCAGATGCGGATTTCGGCCGGGCTCTGCACCGAATCCTTCCAACGATAGGCTTCTTCCACCCCCACGGAGATGATGTGGCCGACCGGCTTGTCCTTCATGAAGGCGCGCAGTTCGCGGGTGTAGCGGCCCGCGCCCCACACCTCGGGACCTGTGCCCCAGCCCGAATCGTCGGAAGAGCGTGCCTGGCGATCGCAAAAGGCGAGCGGAAGTCGCTTTGACAGGGCGGGGCCGTTCAAATCGACCAGTCCCCGGCGGTCACCGCCTGGGATGAAGAAGGCCTGGGGCCGGTACTTGCGCGCGGCCGCGTTCCAAAGGTCCATGAGGGCGAAGAGCCGATCTTCAACCCAGGCCGCATATCGCCGCCCTTCCGGTTTGGAAGGGTTAGGATCGGCCGGAATTTCCTGCCCCGATGCGACGCGGTAGAGCGTCCGGCAGCTTTGGCAGTAGCAGGTGCCGCTGCCGTTCCAGCGGTTGCCGAAGAAGCCATCCACCGGATAGCGCCGGGCGATTTCCTCGATCACCTTGGGCATCAGGTCGAAATTATAGGGGCCATAGGCGCAGGTGAGTGTCAGGTCCGGTGCGCTGCCGTGCCGTTTGATCTTGCCGTCCGGGCCGGTCAGCGCCCATTCGGGATGAGCAGCGGCGGCGGCCGCGTTCATTGCGTGCGGATCGATACGGGCGAGCACGCGCATGCCCAGCTTCTTGCACGCAGCGACCATGTCGCCGAACGGGTCCACGCCCTTGTCGATGCCCTGCGCCATGCCATGATAAGGGATGGCCGTCGGGTAGAAGGCGATGCCTCCTCCGGCGCTCAGGCAGACGCCGTCGGCATGAATCTGCTGGAAATAATCGATCCAGAAGGCCTGATCGTAACGGCCCGGATCATCTTCGGTAAAGGCAAGCTGGAACCAACGCATGGGTTCGCTCGCCCAGTCCGGCGCGCCGCTTAGTCCGATTTTGCGGGCAAAGGCGGGCTCGATACCGGACAGCAGCGCACCAGCCCCCAACGTCAATGCTGTGCGGCGATCGAGCGGCAAGATGTCAGGCATGATCCTCTCCTCAGCTTGGCCGATCCTTAGCCCAAGGCCGTCAATCCACAATCGATCATCCCATGATGTGGGACGTCGATGCGAGCTGGATGTTTTCCTGACACGCATGATGGATACGGGCCGATCGAAGGCCGACGCAAAGCATATCGACAAAGGTGGGGAAACAGGTCATACCAGTTTCTCTAAGGCTGGCGTTCGCGCGACGACAGCTCAGCAGGGCGAGGAACAGGATGTGACCGATAGTCAGCAAGAGCCGGAGGACGGTCTGCTTGGGCGAGTCCAGTCGCTGGTGCGGGCGTTCGGCATTCTCGATGAATTGGCCAAGAGCGACTATATGACGCTCAGTGACCTGTCCCGTGCCGTGGGCCTGCCGCGATCCACTACCCATCGCCTGCTGACGACCATGGAAGCGTTGCGCTATGTCGCTTTCGACCGGCGGAAAAATGGCTGGTCGGTCGGTGTCCAGGCCTTCACCGTGGGGGCGGTTTTCGCCCAGACGCGGGACTTGGGCCAGTTGGGTCACAGCATCATGCGGTCACTTATGTCGGAAGTGCAGCATTGCGTGAACATCGCCGTGCCCGAGGGGGCGGGTGTCTGTTATGTCGGCCAAGCCGCGACCAACGGTTTCCGCCAGACTGCGGCGCGGCCGGGTGCTGTGCTGCCACTGCATAGCACGGCGTCGGGCAAGGTACTGATGGCGCAATGGTCGCGGCCGGAGTTCGACCGTTATCTGGACAGCACGCCGCTCAAGGCCCGCACTGCGCGCAGCATCATCGACGGCGACCGTTTGCGTAGCGAATTGGCGCAGATCAGGACGCGTGGATATGCGCTGGACGATGAAGAGCATAGCGATGGCCTTCGCTGCGTCGCCGCTGTGGTCAAGGATCGCTACGGGCTGCCCAAGGGGTCACTGTCGATTTCGGACCGGTCGTCTCATCTGACCCGCGCCCGGCTGGACGCGTTGGGGCCTGCGCTGATCAGCGCGGCGCAGCGGATGAGCGTGGAAATCGCGACGCAGAGTTTCTGATCAGCCTGATCTGTCTAAATCCAGCCTTACCAGACATTTCGGATCACTTCTGCCGCTTCGGTGAACAGTAACGCCGTGGCGCACGCCTGCGCGGCTGCGTGATAACGGATGAAGAAACACCGGCGTAACAGCGCGGGCGGCAGGAGAGGGTGATGAAAGATATGAGATCCCATGTGCGCGACAGCCGTGTCGCGGCGGGATTGCTGGCGGTGGGCAGCCTGATGGCGGTTGGTGCGTCCGCGTCGCAGCCGCAGAGCTTTTCCTTTGCGCTGACCAATATCTATGTCGCGGCTTACGAAGATGAAAAGGCGTGTCGCGCGCCGTCGCTCAGTTCGTCCGACCTGTTCCTGAAAACCCTGCCGCGCGCCGAGCGCGCGAAATATGAGGCGCCCGACAAGGTGCGGGAGTTGCACAATCTGATGGGCCAGCGGCTGGGCTTCAAAATGGTGCCTACGGGCAAGCCTTCCGGTTCCAATGGCAGCATGGCTCAACTGAGCGAAGCGGAACAGGAAGCCTTGCGCCAGAAATATCATATACCGAAGGGGAAGGGCACGGCTGCCTTCCTGGGCACCCGTTTTGCTTATGACAGCTGCACCAATCCGGAAGACTTCCCCTTCATGGAAAAGGGGAATGAGGATTATCGCGGGCCAATCGCCTACGGCATCGATCTGGACGGCCGCGCGAGCAAGGACGATTATGTCAGCCCCGATAAGAAGCCGGGCGTCGATAACCAGTTGATCCGGGCGGTGGGATGCACTTTTTCCACGCGCGATTTCGGCACGCCCAAGGTGGCGGACGAGGTGATCACATCGATGTCGTCGCCCACGCTGGTCGAGGTCAGCGGCGTCGATGATCCGGTCAACGACGATGATGTGACGGTGCGCCTTTATGCCAGCGCCAACCCTTTGGAACTGTCGGGTGCGGGGAAGCCGCTGGCATGGGCCAGTCTGGATATTGATCCGGATCGCCGCTTCATGGCGCAGGCCAAGGGAAAAATCCGCAACGGCGAACTGCTAACCGAACCGTTCGACTTACGGTTGCGGCTGCGTGAGCAGATCATCGACAGCTATCGCGAGGTCCGGCAAGCGCGCATCCAGGCGAAGATCAAGCCGGGCGAAGCGATAGAGGGTGGCATTTACGGCTATCACACTTTGGCGAGCATCGAGGACAATTATCATCAGTCGACCCAGGTGGGCGCCAATCTGACGCGCATGTCCTGCCCCGCGCTGATCAAGGCGGTGCGCCGCTATGCCGATGCCTTCCCTGACCCGAAGACGGGACGCAACACGGCCATTTCATCAGCTTTGCGGTTCAAGGGCGTGCCCGTCTTCCTGATCAAACCCCAGCAAGTGGCGCAAGGAGTGCAGCAGTGAGCGGGCTAGTGAATTCATCGCGCGTCCTTCGCGCGCTGTCCGTTGTCACGGCGCTCTGTTCCATCGGCGCAATCCTGATGGCCGCCAGCGCCGGACAGGCGGATGCGCCAGCGCAGCAGGCGCAGCAACCACAGGTCCCCAAGTTCCGGCGGCTGACCGAGGCGCAATATCGCGCGACCATCGCCGATATATTCGGGCCTGACATCAAAGTCAGCGGCCGGTTCGAACCCGACATGCGGGTCGGCGGTTTGCTGGCGGCCGGAACCAGCGCGGTGTCGCTCACCCCGGCAGGGGCGGAGCAATATGAGCAGATTGCGCGCGGCATCGCCGAACAGGTAGTCGATGCGAAACATCGCGACCGGCTGGTCGGCTGCGCGCCGTCAGCATCCGATCCGCAAGGCGCTGCCTGCGCGGCGGATTTCTTCAAGCGGGTGGGCCTCAGGATTTATCGACGGCCACTGACCGACGGGGAGGTGAAGCTTGCCGTCGCCCAGACGCTGGCGGCGGCGGCGACGGTGAAGGATTTTCACGGTGGGCTGGCGATCATGCTGACGGCTATGCTGTCGGACCTGCCCTTTCTCTTTCAGACTGACGGGGAGGTGGCCGACCCGAGTGCGCCGGGCGGCCGGACGATCGACGCTTGGTCGCGCGCCAGCAAGCTCAGCTACTTCCTGTGGAACAGCACGCCGGACGAACAATTACTGCAAGCGGCGGCGGACGGCAGCCTCATGACGCAGGCGGGGCTTGTCCGGCAGGTGGACCGGTTGATGGCGTCGCCCCGGTTTGAAACCGGCGTGCGGTCTTTCTTCGACGATTTCCTCCAGTTGGAGGGCATGATGTCGCTGTCGAAGGACGGGATTATCTACCCGGCGTTCCGCTCTTCCGCCGCGCCCGCCGCGCGGGAACAGACGTTGCGCACCATCACGACGCTGCTGGTTGAGGAAAATGGCGATTATCGTGACTTGTTCACCACTCGCCGGGTGGCGATGAACCGGCAGTTGAGCCCGCTCTATCGCATACCCTATGGTCCGCGCGACTGGTCGATGATCACTCTGCCTAACGATGATCCTCGCGTCGGGCTGCTGACGCAGATCAGCTTCCTGGCACTCCATTCCCATGAGGGGCGGTCTTCGCCTACGTTGCGTGGCAAGGCGCTGCGTGAAGTGTTGATGTGCGAACATGTGCCGACGCCGCCCGCCAATGTGAACTTCACTATCGTCCAGGATACAAGCAATCCCGCCTTTCGCACCACGCGCGAGCGATTGAAGGCGCATCTCGACGATGAGGAATGCGCGAGCTGTCATAAGCTGACTGACCCGATGGGGCTGACGCTCGACAGTTTCGATGGCGCTGGACAGTTTCGGCCGACGGAAAATGGCGTACCGATCGACACGTCGGGCATGCTCGACAAGGTCGCTTTCAACGACAGCGCGGGCCTGGGCAAGGCTTTGCACGACAATCCCAAGGTCACGCAGTGCGTGGCGCAATCCGCGTGGCGCTATGCGGCCGGGCGGTCGCTGCTGCCTTCCGAAGAGCCTCTGATCACGCGCCTGCATTACGATTTCGCCCACGTCGGATTTCGCATTCGGCCGCTGTTCCGGCGGATCGTCATCGATCCCCAATTCTTCGCCGTCCGGGCGCCAGCAGCATCACGGATCGCGGGCAAGCCATCATCAGGAAGGAAAGGTTGATGACGCAGTTCGACAGGCGCGGCTTTTTGCTGCGCGGCATGCTCAGCGGCGGCGCGGTGGCGGTGGGCCTGCCGTTTCTCGACTATTTCCTGGACAATAACGGCGCGGCGGTGGCCGAGACCTATGGAGGCGGTCGCTTGCCGGTGCGCTTTGGCACATGGTTCTGGGGCTGCGGGATGATCCCCGATCGCTGGAACCCCAAAACCGCTGGCATCAACTACGACCTCCCGCCTGAACTAGAGCCGATCAAGCCGGTGCATGACAAGGTTTCCGTCCTTTCAGGCTTCGGTGTCACCTTGGGCGGTAAGAGCAACCAGCCGCATATCTCAGGCAATGTGGGCCTTCGAACCGGGACGCCCAGCGACACATGGCAGCAGCTCGTCGGCCCGACATTCGACGTCAGCATCGCGGATGCGATCGGTGCGGGTACGTTGTTCCGCAGCCTGGAACTGAGTGCCGATGGCAATGCGCGCACCAGCTTTTCCTATCGCAGCGGGACGGAGATGAACCCCAGCGTTGCATCGCCGATGGAACTGTACCGCCGCATCTTCGGCGCTGATTTTCGCGATCCCAATGCGGCGGAATTCACCCCCGATCCCAAGGTGATGGCGCGCCGCAGCGTTTTGTCCGCCGTGACCGATGAACGGCGCCGGATGCTGGGCAAGCTGGGCGCGGAGGACAGGGCGCGGGTCGACAGCTATTTCACCTCCATCCGGGAGGTTGAAAACAAGCTGGCGCTGCAACTGGAAAAGCCACCCCGGGCAGAGGCGTGTATCGTGCCAGCGCAGCCTGCCGATCTGCCCGCCAGCACGGACGTGACCGCCCGCCAACAGTCGCATAAGCTGATGGCGGAACTGCTGGCGATGGCCGTCGCCTGCAACCAGACAAAGGTGTTCAACATGGTCTTTTCCACTGCCACTGCTGACCTGCGGCAGGCCGGATCGCCCACCGCCTATCATCAGGCCACGCATGAGGAACAGGTGGACCGGACAAAGGGCTATCAGCCGACAGTCGATGCATTTTCCACGCAGAGCATGCAGGGATGGGCCGACTTCGTAACGGCAATGTCAGCGGTGAAGGAAGGGGACGGCACCTTGCTCGACAACATGCTGGTCGTTGCTCATTCCGAGGTCAGTTACGCGAAAAACCATGACGTGAATGGCATCCCGGTGATGTTGGCCGGACGTGCAGGCGGGAAGGTGAAGAGCGGCATCCATATAGCAGGGCAGGGTGAACCGATTTCGCGCGTCGGCCTCACCATGCAACAACTGATGGGCGTTCCCGTCGATGCCTGGGGCACGGACGCCATGCGGACGTCGCGCAGCTTATCGGAGATCATGGCATGAAGCGCGCCGCGATGATTGCCCTCTCCGCGCTGCTGGCAACAACGCCCGTTTACGCGCAGACGCAAGGTCAGTCTGCGATGTCAGGGTTCAGTTTCCTGTCGCTGGAGGTGGCCGACATGGCCCGCGCCCGATCCTTCTATGTCGATGCGCTTGGCATGAAGCCGGTCTTTACGATCAGCAAGCCGGGTGATCCTGCCGAAAAGATCGCATTCAATTTTTCCGGTGATCCCCGGTCCAGCGAACCTCTGCTGATCCTCATTCATTATGCAAAGCCGAAATCCACCCAGAACCGTTCGACGGGTGCGAAGGTCGGCATTCGGTTCAGTGACAGTCGGGCCGCCGCGCTGCGCGTACAGAAGGCGGGTTTCCCCATCGTCAGGATCGCGGCGGCGGACGAGAAGGGGCCAGTGATAAATAGCGTCGTGCGCGACGCCGATGATGTAATCGTGGAACTTGTGCAATTGCGGGGTGGTCAGTAGGCCGTGTCGGAAGGCGAGGCGAGCTCTGTTCCGCCTCTTGGGGAACGACCTTCTCTCGCCTATTGTCAGCATTGCATGAGACATTTATGGCCGATTCGAACGGTCAGGTGGCGGACTGTGCGCAGACAAGTTCGCCTGATTCCGCTTAAAATGCGGATTTTTTGATCGATCGCCGTCAGGGAATCGCGCCAAAGCTATTCCCTGCCGTCCGCCGCGCGTGTAATGGCGCGCTCGCAAGATCGCACGGAATGGAATGTGAATGGCTTACC
This sequence comes from Sphingobium sp. TomTYG46, assembly GCF_055396345.1. Classification (NCBI taxonomy): domain Bacteria; kingdom Pseudomonadati; phylum Pseudomonadota; class Alphaproteobacteria; order Sphingomonadales; family Sphingobiaceae; genus Sphingobium; species Sphingobium sp. TomTYG46. The sequence continues at coordinate 219,492 of NZ_AP027325.1, read as the reverse complement.
CAAGCAAGCAAGGTTTATATGATCCCGGTAATGAGCATGACGCATGCGGCGTCGGCTTCATCGCCAACATAAAGGGATTAAAAACCCACGATATTGTTCTTCGTGGCTTGGACATTCTGCGCAATATCGACCATCGTGGCGCAGTCGGCGCGGACCCCTTGGTGGGTGACGGCGCGGGCATTTTGATTCAAATTCCTGATTCGCTGTATCGCGATTGGGCCACCGGAGCGGGCATCGATCTGCCGCAGCCCGGCGATTATGGCGTTGCCATGTGCTTCCTGCCGCGTGACGGGGATGCCGAAGCCGCCGCCGTGCAGCAGCTTGAGCGGTTTATCCTGAAGGAAGGCCAGGTCCTGCTGGGTTGGCGCGACGTGCCGGTAACCCTCGACGGGCTGGGCCAGACTGTGCTGGACGAGATGCCGACCATCCGTCAGTGCTTCGTCGGCCGAGGCGCCGGAACGAAGGATCAGGACGCGTTCGAACGCAAGCTGCTCGCCATCCGCAAGCAGACGCAAAATCCGCTTAAGGAGCTGTCGCAGAAGCAGGGGCTGGAGGCGCTGGCCGACTTCTACGTGCCGTCCTTTTCTACCCGCACGGTCGTCTACAAGGGGCTGTTGCTGTGCGATCAGGTCGGCAGCTTCTATGACGATCTGCGCAACCCGCTGACCCAGTCGGCGTTGGCACTCGTCCATCAGCGCTTTTCGACCAACACCTTCCCCTCATGGAAGCTCGCGCACCCCTATCGCTTCATTGCCCATAATGGCGAGATCAACACGGTTCGCGGCAATGTGAACTGGATGAACGCGCGCCGCCGCACGCTCGAATCCCCGCTCTTGAGCGCGGACCTCGACAAGATGTGGCCGCTGATTCCGCACGGTCAGTCGGACACCGCCTGCCTCGACAATGCGCTGGAACTGCTGGTCGCGGGCGGATACCCGCTGGCGCAGGCAGTGATGATGCTGATTCCGGAAGCATGGGCGGGCAATCCGCTGATGGACCCGAAGCGCAAGGCTTTCTACGAATATTTCGCTGCTCTGATGGAGCCGTGGGACGGCCCTGCCGCCATCGCTTTCACCGACGGCCGCCAGATTGGCGCGACGCTGGACCGCAACGGTCTGCGTCCGGCGCGCTTTATCGTGACAGATGACGATCATATCGTCCTGGCATCGGAAAGTGGCGTCCTGCCCTTCAAGGAAGAAAATATCGTCCGCAAGTGGCGGCTTCAGCCGGGCAAGATGCTGCTCATCGACCTGGAGCAGGGCCGCATCATCGAGGACGAGGAGATCAAGGCCCAACTCGCGGACGAACATCCCTATGAGGAGTGGCTGAAGGAAACGCAGTATAAGCTGGAAGAACTGCCCGCCACCCTTGGCGAGGACCTGCTGCCATCGCGCGGCAACGACGCGGCGGCGTTCCTCGATCGCCAGCAGGCGTTCGGCTACACCCAGGAAGACGTGCTGAAGTTCCTGGAACCGATGGCGCGCAATGCGGAAGACCCGATCGGGTCCATGGGCATCGACACGCCCATCGCCGTGCTCAGCCAAAAATCGCGGCTGCTCTACGATTATTTCAAGCAGAATTTCGCCCAGGTCACCAACCCGCCCATCGACCCGATCCGCGAGGAACTGGTGATGAGCCTGGTGTCGATGATCGGGCCGCGTCCGAACCTGCTGGGCCACCATGCAGGCACGCACAAGCGGCTGGAAACCCTCCAACCCGTGCTGACCGACGCGGATCTCGCCAAGATTCGCGGCATCCATGATGCGCTGGACGGCGCGTTCCGCACGCAGACGATCGACATCAGCTGGCCGACGACGGAAGGAGCCGCCGGCCTGGAGCGCGCGCTCGATCGCATCTGCAACGAAGCGACCGAAGCGGTGCTCGCGGATCAGAACATTCTCATCCTGTCCGACCGCGACGTTTCAGCCGAGCGCATCGGCATCCCGGCCGCGTTGGCAACCGCAGCAGTCCACCATCACCTCATCCGTCAGGGCCTGCGCATGCAGACCGGCCTGGTTGTAGAGACGGGCGAAGCGCGCGAAGTGCATCATTTCTGCGTCCTCGCCGGCTATGGCGCGGAGGCGGTGAACCCCTATCTCGCGTTCGAGACGCTTGAGCAGATCCGCGTGAAGCAGAACCTGCCGCTGTCCGCCTACGAAGTTCAGAAGAACTACATCAAGGCGGTCGGCAAGGGCATATTGAAGGTCATGTCCAAGATGGGCATTTCGACCTATCAAAGCTATTGCGGCGCACAGATATTCGACGCGGTCGGCCTCAATTCTGCCTTCCTGGAACGCTATTTCACCGGCACCGCGACCACCATCGAGGGCATCGGCCTTGCCGAGATCGCGGAGGAAACGGTCAATCGTCATCGCGAGGCGTTCGGCGACAATCCGATCTACCGGAACATGCTGGATGTGGGTGGCGCCTATGCCTATCGCGTCCGTGGCGAGGAACATGCCTGGACTCCGCAGAGCGTCGCTTCGCTCCAGCATGCGGTGCGCGGCAACAATCCGAAGGAATATGAAGCCTTCGCCGCGTCTATCAATGAACAGAATGAGCGGCTGCTGACCATTCGCGGTCTGATGAAGTTCAAGTTCGCGGATCAGGCTATTCCGCTTGATGAAGTCGAACCGGCGAGTGCCATCGTGAAGCGGTTTGCGACCGGCGCGATGAGCTATGGGTCGATCAGCTGGGAAGCCCACACCACGCTGGCGGTCGCCATGAACCGGATCGGCGGCAAGTCGAACACGGGCGAGGGTGGTGAGGACCCCAAGCGGTTCAAGCCGCTGCCCAATGGCGATTCCATGCGCTCCGCGATCAAGCAGGTGGCTTCCGGCCGCTTCGGCGTGACCACCGAATATCTGGTCAATGCCGACGATGTGCAGATCAAGATGGCGCAGGGTGCAAAGCCCGGCGAAGGTGGTCAGCTGCCCGGTGACAAGGTCGACAAGACCATCGGCAAAACACGTCACTCGACGCCGGGCGTGGGCCTAATCTCCCCGCCGCCGCACCATGACATCTATTCGATCGAGGATCTGGCGCAGCTGATCCACGACCTGAAGAACGTCAATCCGGGCGCCCGCATCTCGGTCAAGCTGGTGTCGGAAGTCGGCGTCGGCACGGTCGCGGCGGGCGTCAGCAAGGCGCGGGCAGACCATGTCACCATCTCGGGCTATGAGGGCGGCACAGGCGCGTCGCCGCTGACGTCGCTGACCCATGCGGGTAGCCCATGGGAAATCGGCCTCGCCGAAACCCAGCAGACGCTGCTGCTCAACGGTCTGCGCACCCGCATAGCCGTGCAGGTCGATGGCGGTCTTCGAACCGGCCGTGACGTTGCCATCGGCGCGTTGCTCGGCGCGGATGAATTCGGTTTTGCCACCGCTCCGCTGATCGCGGCAGGCTGCATCATGATGCGCAAGTGCCATCTTAACACCTGCCCGGTCGGCGTCGCGACCCAGGACCCCGAACTGCGCAAGCGTTTCACGGGCCAGCCGGAACATGTGATCAACTATTTCTTCTTCGTGGCGGAAGAACTGCGCACGATCATGGCGCAGCTGGGCTTCCGCACGATTGAGGAGATGGTCGGCCGCGTCGACCGGCTCGACATGCGCGATGCCATCGATCACTGGAAAGCGAAGGGCGTCGACCTCAGCCGCTTGCTCCATCAGGTCGCGCCGGATCAGAATCTCGTCCTGCGCAACACCGAAGGCCAGGACCATGGTCTGGATGCCGCGCTTGATCAGGAATTGATCAAGGCGTCGATGGACGCGCTGGAAAGGCGCGACCCGGTTCGCATCGAACAGCCGATCCGTAACGTCAACCGCACCGTCGGCGCGATGCTATCGGGCGAGGTTGCCCGTCGCTTTGGCCATGCCGGTCTGCCCGACAACAGCATCCTGGTGAAGCTTCAGGGCGTTGCGGGTCAAAGCTTCGGCGCCTTCCTGGCGCATGGCGTGACGCTGGACCTGACCGGCGATGCGAACGACTATGTCGGCAAGGGCCTGTCCGGTGGTCGCATTATCGTCCGCCCGCCAGCGGATACGAAGCGCGTCCCCACCGACAATATCATTGTCGGCAACACCGTCCTCTATGGCGCCATTTCCGGTGAAGCCTTCTTTAGCGGCGTGGGTGGTGAACGTTTCGCGGTTCGCAACTCGGGCGCGATCGCCGTCGTCGAGGGCGTAGGTGATCATGGCTGCGAATATATGACCGGCGGTGTGGTCGTCGTGCTGGGGCAAACCGGCCGCAACTTCGCGGCGGGCATGTCGGGCGGCATCGCTTATGTCTACGATCCCGACGGCAGCTTCCGATCGAAGGTCAATCCTGCGATGGTCGATGTTGATCCGGTCCCGGCAATGGCTTCGGATGACGATGGCCTTGGCCGTCCGTTGCAACGCGGCGTGGACGTGCATGATTGGGGTATGGGCGACATGCTTCGCCATGACGCCGACCGCCTGCGTATCCTGCTCGAACGGCATAAGCTGTACACCGGTTCGGAACGCGCCGAGGCGCTGCTGGCCGACTGGCAAGGCACGCTTGCGAACTTCGTCCGGGTCATGCCGAAGGATTATCGCAAGGCTCTGCAGAGCATAGAAGATGAACGTGTTGCCGTAGCCCCCGTGGCCGCCGAATAGGCTTCATGGGGGAGGGCATACTCCCTCGCATGCGACAAGATTGAGAAGTTTGGAGAAAGAGTTTGGGCAAGCCCACCGGTTTCCTCGAGGTTGAGCGCAAAGATCGCAGCTACACCGCGCCCGAAGAGCGTCTGAAGCATTGGAACGAGTTCATCGTCCCGCTGTCGAAGGAAGAGATCCGCGACCAGGCCGCGCGCTGCATGGCCTGCGGCATTCCCTTCTGTCACAATGGCTGTCCGGTGAACAATATCATTCCGGACTGGAACCACCTCGTCTATGAAGACGATTGGAAGACGGCGCTGGAAACGCTGCATAGCACCAATAACTTCCCGGAATTCACCGGCCGCGTCTGCCCTGCGCCATGCGAGGCGAGCTGCACGCTGAACATCGTGGACTCTCCCGTCACCATCAAGTCGATCGAATGCGAAATCGTCGATCGCGGTTGGCGTGAAGGCTGGATCGAACCGCATCTGCCCGCGCGCAAGACCGGCAAGCGCGTAGCCGTTGTCGGCTCTGGCCCGGCTGGCCTTGCCTGCGCGCAGCAGCTTGCCCGAGCTGGTCACACCGTGACCGTGTTCGAAAAGAATGATCGGGTCGGTGGATTGCTTCGCTACGGCATTCCCGATTTCAAGATGGAAAAGCACCTGATCAACCGCCGCGCCCAGCAGATGGAAGCGGAAGGTGTCGAATTCCGCACTTCGACGGAAATCGGCGTCGCCATCTCGATGGATGCGCTGCGCAGCAATTATGACGCCGTGGTTCTGTCCGGGGGCGCCGAACGTCCCCGCACGCTGGACATTCCGGGCAGCGAGCTGGCTGGCGTGCGGCTGGCGATGGAATTCCTGACGCAGCAGAACAAGCGCAATGCGGGTGACGATGAACTGCGTGCCGCGCCGCGCGGCACCTTGTCCGCGCAGGGCAAGCATGTCGTAGTCATCGGTGGCGGTGACACGGGGTCGGACTGCGTCGGCACCTCCAACCGGCAGGGCGCCGCTTCGGTCACCCAACTGGAGATCATGCCAAAGCCGCCCGAGAGGGAGGAAAAGTCGCTTAGCTGGCCCAATTGGCCGCTCAAGTTGCGCACGTCTTCCTCTCATCAGGAAGGCTGCGATCGCGACTGGGCAGTTACCACCCGGCGGGCGATTGGCAAGAACGGCCAGATCGAGGCACTCGAATGCGTGCGCGTCGAATGGGTTGATGGCAAGATGCAGGAAATCGCGGGCAGCGAATTCCAACTGAAGGCCGACCTGGTCCTGCTGGCGATGGGCTTCGTTGGCCCTCGCAAGGCAGGCATGGTCGAGCAGTCGGGCGCCGATTTGGACGCGCGCGGCAATGTGAAGGCCAACATGATCGACTATGCCACCAGCCAGTCGTCCGTGTTTGCCTGCGGCGACATGCGCCGTGGCCAGTCGCTGGTCGTATGGGCCATTCGGGAGGGCCGACAGTGTGCGCGCGCAGTCGATCTGCACCTGATGGGCGTCAGCGATCTTCCTCGTTAAGCGCTGAAGGCAATTGCGACGGTGAAAGGCTCCGAAGGACGGGGCCAATCATCCGCATTACCCCGGCAAGGCCTCGACCCGATCGCCATACGTCGCTGCTCGCCTGCTCTTGAGTGAGGGGGCAGCGGCGTTTGAATGGCGGCAGGGGCCGGGGCTTTGTGTTTAACCCCTGTGAGTTGGCGACGAACGGATAGCCTGCTCTATAATGAGGACCAGCGGCCTTCCGGAGTTTCGCGTCGATGGTCTTCAGGTGGTTCTACATCAGCGCCAGCAGGCTCGCGGAAGGTGAGGCCGACGAGTTGGTTGCGGATATCATTAAAGATTCCGTCCCGCGTAATCACCGCCTTCACGTCACGGGCGCGCTCCTTTTTACCGGCCGCAGTTTCGCGCAATATCTTGAAGGGCCAGCAGACGGCGTGGACGCGTTGCAGCGTCTTATCGTCGATGACTTGAGGCACGAAAATATCCGCACCATCGCCGAAGGCGTCCATCCCCACCGACGGTTCGTCACCTGGTCGCTGGCCTATTTCGTACCTGCTCAAACGAATTATCCGGAAGTTGAGCAGCTATTGAGGGAAGCTGCCGATGATCCTGTAAACTGCGCAGAAGCACTCGCCCGGTTCATGTCCGAAACGGCCATGATGGGCCGGGGATAATATGCTGCGGATTCCTCATCGACGCTGCATCGATCAGCGCCATTTCCTGTCACACGGGATGCTCAGGCACCTCCCATGACAAAGTTGTAATCTGCCGACCATGCGTCGGTTAGGCCAAGCCCGCTATCTCGTGCGGCGGCTCACATGGTGGCCACGTAAGTGAGAGGCGGCGCTCACCCCTGTTGCGTCGCCTCTCCAGTCGGATGGGCGGACGATGCACAGGCCAGTTTTCTACGATGCCACCGGCCGCAGGCGCCGCTTGACGCTGCCGGCTCTTTTCTGCCTGATCATCGTCATTCTCGCCGCCGGAATGGCCTTTGCCTATACCATCATCAATGTGCCCATTCCGCCCGCCGTTCCTTTGCAGATGGAGCGCCGCCGTCCGGAAGGCATCGGCCAGCGCCTGAACCATTTCCAGGCTTCGGTTCGCCATCGCCTGTCGGAATGGCTGCCGCACCGCGGCCCGGGCGCCGCTGGTAAGGCTGTCAGCGTAGCCTTCTATGTACCATGGGACGACGCAAGCCGGGCGTCTTTGCGCCAGCATATCGGCCAGATCGACTGGGTGGCCCCGACCTTGCTGTCTGTTACCGGCCCGCGCCATGAGCTGCGGGTCACGAATGATCCGGTCTTCACTTCCCTCATTCGTACCTCGGCTCATCGCCCGCGTGTCATGCCGGTCGTGCAGAATGCCGATGATGGCGATTGGGATGGTGCCGGAACGTCGGCGCTGCTGCATGACCACGCGGCGCGGAAGGCTCTGCTCCTGCGCCTGGTTCAGTCGCTGAAGGCGCTCAAAGCATCAGGGGTCATATTCGATCTGGAAGCGCTGCCGCCGAGCGCGCACGCCGATTATCTGTCGTTCCTCAAGGAAGCAGGACAACTGCTGCACAGTCAAAATCAGCAAGTGATGCTGACCGTGCCCGTGGATGATGCGCGTTGGAACCTGCGTGCCTATGCGCGTGTGGCCGACCGCCTTTTCCTGATGGACTATGACCAGCATTTCATCGGCGATCAGCCGGGTCCGATTGCCGCGCAGCCCTGGTTCGTTGCTCGTTTGCGGGCCGCGCTACACCAAGTTCCGGCGTCCAAGGCGATCGTGGCGATCGGCAACTATGCATATGACTGGAAGGAAGGCGGCGGCCCGGCTTCGATCCTGTCGATCGAGGATTCATGGCGGACGGCGCATGACTCCGGCGCTCCGATCCGCTTTGATAGCAGGAGCGGCAACGCGACCTTCGACTATGCCGATGAGGGCGTTGTCCATCATGTCTGGATGCTGGACGCGGCAAGCGCCTGGAATCAGGTTCGCGCCGCGCGGATCACGGGCGCGGGCGGGATCGCACTGTGGCGCCTGGGGTCGGAGGACCCCGGCTTCTGGTCCGCGCTCGCTGGAAAGAGGGGCAAGGTGGAGGGGCTCGGACGGCTGACCAGCTTCAATTCCGTCGATATCGAGGGCAATGGCGAAATCCTGCGGATCGATGATGTGCCCACCATCGGTCATCGAACGGTGCGCATGGGTTCAGGGCCGCTAAGCGGGCTGATCATCGACGAACATTATGCCAGTCTGCCCACTCCTTATGTCATTCGGCGGACGGGCTACCGCCCGCATATGGTGGCGTTGACCTTCGATGATGGGCCGGACGCGGTGTGGACGCCGCCGATCCTTGACATATTGAAGCGCGCGCACGTGCCCGCCACCTTCTTCGTCATAGGCGAAAATGCGATCATGCATCCTTCGCTGCTGCGCGAGATCATCGCGCAGGGCAGCGAGATCGGCAGCCATAGCTACACCCACCCCAATCTGGCCCAGGTCTCACCAGGCGGCGTCTCGCTGGAACTGAACAGCACACAGCGGCTGGTGGAAGCCTATACGGGCCGGGCCATGCGCCTATTCCGCGCGCCTTATTTCGGAGACGCTGAACCCACCAGCGCGGATGAGATCGGTCCCGCGCTGGAGGCGCAGCGCGCCGGCTATCTGAATGTCGGCCTGCATGTCGATCCGGGCGATTGGACGCGGCCGGGCGTCGATGCAATCGTCGATCGCACGGTTCAGCAGGTTGAGGCCGGGGACGCTGACCGCTCTGCACAGGTTGTCCTGCTGCACGACAGCGGCGGGGATCGGGCGCAGACGGTCGCGGCGTTGCCCCGCATCATCAAGCGGCTGGAAACGAAGGGCTATCGCTTCGTCACTATATCCACCCTCGCAGGGCTGACAACGGACAAGGTGATGCCACGGATCGGCGGGGCAGATTTGGTGGCGGTGCGGATTGACGTCGCGGTCTTTCTTGTGCTGGCCGCGATCGCCGCGGCGCTTAAATGGCTGTTCTTCGCGGTCATCCTGTTCGGGATCGGCCGGGCGCTGATGCTGGCGGCGCTCGCGCTTGGCAGCCGCCTGCGTTCCAACAGGGTCGAACCACCAGCGATGCAGCCCAACACTTTTGTGTCGGTGATTATCCCTGCCTTCAATGAAGCCAAGGTAATTGAGGCGTCGGTGCGCCGCGTGCTGGCAAGCGAGCAGGTGACGCTGGACGTCATTGTCGTGGATGATGGCTCCACCGACGGAACGAGCGGGATCGTCACGCGCGCCTTCGCCGGGGACGAACGCGTCCGGCTGCTCACCCTGGCCAATGGCGGCAAGGCTGCGGCACTCAACCGCGCGCTGGAGTTGGCGCGCGCCCCGATCATCGTAGCACTTGATGCCGACACGCAGTTCGAACCCCTGACCATCGCCCGGCTCGCCCGCTGGTTCGCCGATGAGGATGTAGGCGCGGTGGCGGGCAATGCGATGGTCGGCAATCGCGTGAACCTTGTCACTCGCTGGCAGGCGGTGGAGTATGTGACCGCGCAGAATCTGGAGCGGCGGGCGCTGGCGCGGTTCGGCGCGATCACGGTTGTGCCGGGTGCGGTCGGCGCATGGCGGCGGGCGGCGCTGGACGAGGTGGGTGGCTATCCGCTCGACACGCTGGCGGAGGATCAGGACCTGACGATAGCGGTCCAGCGTGCGGGCTGGCTGGTCGCCTATGACACCGAAGCCGTCGCTTGGACCGAAGCCCCCGAAAGCTTCCGCGCCCTTGCCAAACAGCGATTCCGTTGGGCTTATGGCACGTTGCAGTGCCTGTGGAAGCATCGCGGCATCTGGCGCGATGGCAAGCCAGCGGGATTGAGCTGGGTCGGATTGCCGCAGGCCTGGCTGTTCCAGATCGGCTTTGCATTGGTGTCGCCGATCATCGACCTGGCCCTGATCGTCAGCAGCATCGATACGGCGGTGCGCATCCATCAGCACGGCTGGGCGCAGACGCAAACCGATGTGCTGCGCATGGGTCTCTATTGGCTCGCCTTCTGCGCCATCGACGTGCTGTGCGGCGCTGTCGCCTACAGGCTCGAACCGCGCGAGCGGCGCTACCCTGCCTTGCTGCTGGTGGCACAGCGCTTTGTCTATCGCCAGATCATGTACGGCGTCGTGATCCGTGCCACCGCGACCGCCATATTAGGGCCGTGGGTCGGATGGGGTAAGTTGGAGCGGAGCGGCCGGGTGCAGGCATCGGGCGGCGCGGCAGAGGATATGGCGGCATGGAACAAGGCGGCGTGAAATCGCTGACGCACACATTGCTGCTGTTGTGCGGCGCCATTGTCCTGTCCTTCTGGTATCTGGGATATGTGGGCGGGCATCTGTTCGACGTCATGCCTGCCAAGGCCGGGCAGAAGGCGGATCGGCATGCGGTCGCGCTTTACCTGTCTGGTGACATGGGCTTCCATGCGGGACTTGGCCCGGCGATTGCCGATCGGCTGACGGACCATGGCATCCCCGTGGTCGCCGAGAACAGCCTGCACTTCTTCCGCGTCCGCCGCACGCCTGAGCAAACCGGCGCAATGATAGCAGACGGGTTGCGGCGCGCGATCGCGATTGATCCTCAAGCCCGGCTGCTGCTGCTAGGCCAGTCCTTCGGGGCCGATGTCATCGCGCCATCCCTGCCCTATGTGCCGAATGAACTGCGCCGTCGGATCGCCTTTGTCGGCCTGATCGTTCCGGGCGGGACACGCGAGTGGCGCGCGTCCCCTTCGGAAATATTCTCGATCGGTGAGCCGGAAGAAGATGCCTCTCTCGCGGGTCGCAAATTGAGTTGGGTGCCGCTGCTCTGCATCCATGGCGCGGAGGAACGGTCGAGTCTTTGCCCTTCGCTGCGCCAGCGCAACGCGACGACCGTCCGCCTGCCCGGTGGACATCAGCTGCACCATGATGCGGACAGGGCAAGCGCGATATTGTTGCGGGCGATAGACCGGACGCTGGCCTCGCCCGTCCATCCGGCATAGCGCCATGATCGCGGCGCTCTCCTCTGCCAGACATAGGCGCGCCCTTTCCGTCGCGCTCCTCCTGCTGATGATGGGCTTAGGGTTGGCGATGGTGTTCCACCTCCTGTCCGAGGTGCATGGCCATGACCTGCGCGGCGCGATCCGGGCCATCACGCCGGGCGCGCTCGCTGGCGCATTGGCGCTGACGATCCTCAGCTATCTTTCGCTGACGCTGTATGACCATATGGCGCTGCGCATCATCGGCAAGCGGATCGCCTGGCGCACCGCGGCGCTCGCATCCTTTTGCAGCTACACGCTCAGCCACAATCTAGGGCTTTCGCTGCTGACCGGCGGATCGGCGCGCATGCGCATCTATGGCGCGGCGGGATTGGGACCGGGCGACGTCGCCCGAGTGATCGCGTCGGCCAGCCTGTCCTTCTGGGGCGGGGTGGTGACGATGGCGGCGCTGTTCCTGGCTGTCGATCCGATGCCGATCGCCATCAAGGCGTTCCCCATTGATGCCTCGGCTCTTAAACTGCTTGGTCTTTGCATGCTCGCAGGAGTCGCGGTGGCATTGGCGGCGCTAAGGCGCGCGCCGCATCCCGTCCGGCTATTCGGATGGACCCTCATGCTGCCATCGCGTGGACAGGCGGCGGCACAGATCGGCATTGCCTGTGTCGACCTCACGCTGTCGAGCGCGGCGCTGTTTGTGCTTCTCCCTCATATCGCCATCACGCTCTTTCCGGCCTTCTTCCTGGCCTATACGCTGGGCATCATCATCGCATTGATCAGCCATGTGCCAGGCGGCGTCGGGCTGTTCGAGGCCGTGGTCCTCGCTACCGTCCCGCAGGTCGCGCGGCCTTCGCTGTTCGCCGCGCTGCTCGCCTATCGGCTGGTTTATTATTTGCTGCCCTTGGCGGCAGCGGCATTTCTCATAGTCTTGCATGAACGACATGCATGGCAAAGCCCGGTTCGACGCGTCCTTAGTGGTGCGGAAAGTCTGGGTCGGGAGATTGCCCCTGCGGTTCTGGCCATGCTGGTGGCGGCGGGCGGGATCGTCCTGCTGGTGTCCGGATCGCTGCCCGCCATACCGGCCCGGTTCAGGGCCGTGAGCAGCATCCTTCCCATGCCCTTTGTTGAGGCGTCCCACCTCGCCGCCAGCATGATCGGAGCTATGCTGGTGCTGCTCGCATCGGGCCTCTACCGACGGCAGGATGGCGCATTCTGGCTGACCCGGCTGCTGCTGGTGGCGGGCGCTGGCTTCTCCCTGATGAAGGGGCTGGATTATGAGGAAGCGGCCGTCCTGATCGTCATTACCGGCCTGCTGCAATGGAGCCGTCCCGCCTTTTACCGCAAGACCAGCCTGACCTCCGCTATGCTTGCGCCGGGCTGGATCATCGCCCTGGCGGTGGCGATCGGCATTTCGGTCTGGATCGGCTTTTTCGCCTTCAAGCATGTCGATTATCAGAATGAACTATGGTGGCAGTTCGGTCGGCATCATGACGCATCCCGCTTCCTGCGTGCCGCCCTTGCGACCGGCGTCCTGCTGATTTGGGCGGCCTTGTGGCAGTTGCTCCGTCCGGCATCGCCCTTCGCCGGGCCGGTCATCTCGACCCGCCCCAGTCAGGAGGCGCTGGCGTCTGCCCGAAAAACCGACGCGTTCCTGTCGCTGACCGGTGACAAGCTGTTCCTGACGTCGCCATCGGGCAGGGCGTTCCTGATGTATCAGATTCAGGGTCATAGCTGGATTGTCATGAGCGACCCGGTCGGGGACCCGAGCGAATGGGGCAGCCTGCTTTGGGAATTGCGTGAGCGGGCGGACGCAGCGCAGGGGCGGCTTCTGCTTTATCAGCTCAGCCTTGATGGCCTGCCCCTTGCCATCGATCTTGGCCTGTCGCTCGTCAAATATGGGGAGGAGGCACGCGTCGATCTGTCCCGCTTCACGATCGACGGACCCAAGGGCAAGCCATTCCGCCACGCGTTACGCCGAGCCGAAGGGGAAGGCGTGACCTTCGAGATTGTGCCAGCCGCTGACGTCGCCCTGCTGATCGATGAGCTGGAAGCGGTGTCGCGCCGCTGGCTCAAAGCCAAGGGGGGTGCCGAAAAAGCGTTCAGCGTCGGCCGGTTCGACCCGGCCTACTTGCAGCGTTTCGATTGTGCGGTCGTGCGATGGGAGGGCAGGATCATCGCCTTTGCGAACATATGGGCCACCACCGATCATGGCGAACTGTCCGTGGACCTGATGCGGCATGATGCTGACATGCCCGCGGGCATGATGGACTTCCTCTTTTGCCGCCTCATGCTTTGGGGAAAGGCGCAAGGCTACCGCTGGTTCACGCTCGGCATGGCGCCGCTTTCTGGTCTGGAGGCGCGTCGACTCTCGCCCATCTGGGTGAAAGCGGGAGCGCTGATTTTCAAGCATGGGGGCAGCCTCTACGGCTTCAAGGGCCTCCGCGCCTACAAGGCGAAGTTCACACCGTCCTGGGAGCCGCGCTTCATCGCCGGGCCGCAGGGGTTGTCGATGCTGCGGGCCATGCTGGACCTTCAGCGCCTTATCGAAGGCGGGCCAAGGAGCGCCGTCAGCCGAATGCGGAATGCTGGACGGAGGCCTTTGGATGTCCGATAGGGCGACCATGAGTTACAAAGTGCTGCTCGTCGAGGATGATGCCACGACGGCCGACTATATCGCAAAGGGCCTTGCCGAAGAGGGCTTCACCATCGACCGCGCCGAGGACGGGCGGGAGGGACTGTTCATGGCTACAGAGGCAAGCCATGACGCGATCATCCTCGACCGAATGCTGCCTGGCATGGATGGCATGGCCGTGCTCGCGGCGTTGCGAGCGGCGGGCATCGAGACGCCGGTCATGATCCTGTCCGCGCTCGCGACGGCTGACGAACGGGTCAAGGGATTGACCAGTGGGTCGGACGATTATCTCGCCAAGCCGTTTGCCTTCGCCGAATTGCTGGCGCGGCTGCGGATCATGTTGCGGCGGGGGAAGGCAGGGCAGGCCGAAACGCGGCTGACATGCGGCGATCTGGAAGTGGACCTGCTTTCAAGGAAAGCCATGCGGGGGAGCCGGTCGGTGGACCTGCAACCGCGCGAGTTCCGCCTGCTCGAATATATGATGCGCCACAGAGGCGAGGTCGTGACGCGGACCATGTTGCTTGAGGGCGTATGGGATTATCATTTCGATCCCGGCACCAATGTCATCGATGTCCATATAAGCCGGTTGCGGCGCAAGATCGATGAAGATGGCGAGGCGCCGTTGATCCACACGGTGCGCGGCGCGGGCTATCGCCTGAGCGAGAATGGCTGATGCGCATCATGCGCTGGCGCTATTCGGTCATCTGGCGCTTTGCCCTGCTGATCTTCCTGATGCAGATCGCCTGCGTTCTGGTGTCGCTGTGGGCGGTCCATCGCTTCACCAGCCAGTCGGTCAACCACGCCAGCCGCGAGATCGCGGTCGGCCTGCGCGACGATATATCGGCCACCTACGCCGCCGCCGGACTAGCCGCCGCCGGGGCGACGGTGCGCAGCCGCATTGCCGCCGATCCGGTCGGCGATTCCATCCTGCTGCTCATGGGGCCGGACGGACGCCGCATCGCAGGCAATCTTGATAAATGGCCGGATCATGTCGGCACGGCTGAATCCTGGCGTCTGGTGAACCTGCTGCACGCGCCCCGCCAGCATGGCGATCCGCAGGTCATGGGCATCGTCAGTACCCGCTTTCCCGATGGCACGCGCCTGCTGACCGGCCATGTGGTGGAAAGCGACCTGCGTTTCGGCGGCTATCTGGAAGCCGCGCTGTTGAGCGCTGTTTTGATCGCGGTCCCGCTGGCTGCCGGGGCCGCCTGGCTTTCGGCCTCCATCATGCGGAGGCGCCTGCACGCCGTGGCCGATACGGCAAGCGCGGTGAAAACAGGCGACATGGAACGCCGCATTGCCCTGACCGGCAGCGGAGACATGTTCGATACGCTGGGTCAGGCGATCAACGCCATGCTGGACCGCATTACCGGGCTGGTCGATGAACTGCGTCTGGTGACCGACGGCCTTGCCCATGACCTGCGGTCGCCGCTCACCCGGTTGCGCGCCGTGCTGGACGGCGCGGTCAAGCAAAGTCACGATGAGGCCAGCGTCAGCGCACTTGAACGCGCGGTCGAGGAAAGCGACACGCTGCTGCGAATGCTGGACACCGCCCTGCTCATCAGCCGGGCCGAAGCCGGGATAGGCCGGGACAGTTTCATGCCGGTCGATGTCGCTGCGCTGCTCTATGATTTTCAGGACATGTACGGTGCCTTGGCGGACGAACGGGATGTGACCATTTCCGTGGAGGCTGAACCCGGCTTGTTCCTGTTTTCCAATCGAGAGATGCTGGGACAGGCGCTTTCGAACCTGATCGATAATGCGCTGAAATATGGTGGTGATCGCATTGGGCTTTCAGCGCGGACTGAAGTCGGATCGATACTGATCCAGGTGTCCGACAATGGTCCCGGCGTTCCAGAGGAGCATCGCGAGCGCGCCCTCGGTCGCTTTGCCCGGTTGGACCTGTCCCGCCACATCGCGGGCGCTGGCCTTGGCCTTTCGCTCGCCGCCGCTGTCGCGCGGCTCCACGGCGGCGCGCTCGTGCTGGGTGACGCGGCCCCTGGATTGCTTGTCACGCTGTCGTTCCCCTATTCGCCGACTGACGGTGAGGCTGCGCAATCGGCGTCGGCAGCTTAGCATTTCCCCCACCTTTGGGATTGCGGGGAGTGATAAGAGCGGGACGGTATCCTGGTTCTAAATGGCTCCCGGAGGTGTCCGCTTTTCCACAAAATCAATCTATTGACGGCGCGCCATATCGCATTTAGCCCGCGCGGGGCTGGACAACTCACGGATAAACCGCGACGCGATCTGGACTTCGATGGCCCAGCCGAATGTGGCGATCGGCCGCTGCAAAGGATAGACTATGCTGCTGCCGGGCATCGCCGCGGGAATGTTGATGATGGGCGCACAGGCGGCAACGGTCGACGCGCCGCCACCCGAGGCCTCGCCGACGGTGGATGTGGCAAGCGCTGCGGCAGCCTTGAACATATCTCTGGCTCCCAAATCGGAAAACGGTGCGGAGGAACAGCCCACGGACATCGTGGTGACTGGCGCAGATCGAGCTCCACCTGGCGACCCGCTTGAGCATCTCAATGCAAAAAGCTTTGAAGCGGTTCAGTCGGTTGACAAGGCCGTGGTCGAGCCCATGGCGAAAGCCTATAATAAGGGGCTGCCCAAGCCCGTTCGGAAGGGCTTCCGCAACTTCTTCGCCAATTTGCAGGAGCCGGTGGTGTTCGCCGCTTATATGCTCCAGCTGAAGCCCGGCAAGGCGGTGGAAACGGTGGGGCGCTTCACCATCAACACGACGCTTGGGGTCGCGGGCCTGTTCGACGTCGCCAAGCGCAAGCCCTTCTTCCTGCCCTATCGGCCCAACGGTCTCGCCAATGTGCTTGGCTTTTATGGCGTAGGCCCGGGGCCATATATGTATCTGCCCATCGTCGGGCCGACCACGTTACGCGATATCATCGGCGATACGGTGGACAAAATGGCGGTGCCCTTCCTGATCGGAAAGCCCTTCACAAAGCCTGCCTACGTCATTCCGGCGACGATCCTGAACCAGCTTGGCGAGCGCGCGGCCTTTGACGATACCGTCCAGAAAATCCGCAAGGAGGATGACCCCTATGCGGCGTATCGCGAGCTGTATCTGAAGCAGCGTAAGGCGGAGATCGAGGCGTTGCACGGTCGGGCGAGCAATGACGTGGTGCCGGTTTATGGGCGACAGATGGGAGAAGGTGGGACGGCGTCGCAATAACAGGCGCTCTGCTGATCTTCGATACCGATCAACCTGGATCGCGTCACAAATTGAAGGGCGCCGGGGGCAGCATGCCACCCCCGGCGAGGAAAATCATTCGGCCGCGACGGCTTCAGGCCCCTTTTCGATCCTGACCGACCGGCTGCTGCGGCCGTCGATCGCAACCGGCACATCACCTGCCACCGTGGCGCGGCGCAACGTGCGGCGTTGCAACCCGAAATCGGCGATGGCGCGATGCTGCGTCGATCGGTTGTCCCAGATGGCGACGTCGCCTGCCCGCCAGCGCCAGCGAACCGTGTTTTCCGGCTTCGTGATGTGATCCTGCAGGACGGCGAACAGCCGCTGTGAATCCGCCGGGTTCAGGCCGACAAACTGCTTCACGAAATGGCCGAGCAACAGACTGCGCTCACCGCTTTCGGGATGAACCCGCACTACCGGATGCTCCGTTTCATAGACGGTCGATGCGAAGATCTTGCTATATTCCTCGGAACGCTTGGCGTCCTTGCTGCCAAAAGCGGCGGCATAATCATATTTGTTGGAATGCACGGCCCACAGTCCATCGACCAATGTTTTCAGTGCCTCGGGTAGCTCCTCATAGGCGGTTGCGCCATTGGCCCATAATGTGTCGCCGCCCGCCTGCGGAACGGTGATCGCTCGCAGGATCGACGCCTGGGGATAGGCTTCGACGAAGGTGACGTCGGTATGCCAGCTCGACGCGGCATAGCCTTCCTTCGAGTCCAGTTCGAGCAGGTAGCGCGATCCTTCCGCCACTGGCACAGTGGGATGCGCGACCGGGTCGCCCAGCAGGGCGGCGAAATCCTCATGCCTCTGGTCCGTCAGTTGATCCTGATCACGGAAGAATATGACCTTGTGCCGCACCAGCGCGGTGCGGATCGCAGCCAGTGTCACGGGATCTATGTCGCCCGACAAGGCGATACCCCTGATTTCCGCGCCGATGCGACCGGCGACCGGAACGATGTCCAGCGGACTGTCGGTGTCCTTGGCGTTGATGAAATTGTGAATCTGGTCAGTCATGTCATGTCTCCTTGGGGGTGATGAGAAGGAAGGTTATTCGGCGGGCTGGGCAGCGTGGTCGCGTTCGTCCAGCGCGCGGCGAATTTCAGTGTGAGCGGCCTCATCCAGCGGAAACCCGTGGATCAGCCAGGCGGAAAGAAGATGGGCAATGGCGGGACCGAGCGCGAAAACCGCGAGCAGGCCGTGCAGCGCTTCGGGCGTGTTGGTCGTGGCTCTGGGATCGAAGCCGAGCCAGCCGACGAGCGGCAGGGCGATGCCCACGGCTACCGCCATGCCCGCCTTTGACGACAGGCTGAAAGCCGAGAAGAAGAGCGCTGTCTGATCCTTGCCGGAACGAAGCCGATGCTCGTCGGCGATATCGGCGACCATGGACCGCAGCATCAGATTGCCTGATCCCTGCGCCAGACCCTGTGCCAGCGTCAGGGCCAGCAGGAGGCCGATCTGGCCCGGCACCACCAGTAGCAGCCCGACATTGATCGCGACCTGCACCAGCTCGCCTGCGACTGCCGCGCGATGTTTGCCGATGCGATAGCCGATTTGCGCCCAGATCGGGCCAGCGACGATGCCGAATACGAACTGAAAGAGGAACAGGCCGCTCGCCCACTGAGGCAGGCCCATATAGTGAGTGACGAAAAACACGATCAGGGCGCTGCGGATGCTCTGTCCCACCGTGACTGCGAAGTCCGAAAGCAGGACGCGGCGCAGCAGCGGGTGGCCAAACAGGGCTCCAATCGTTTCCCGAAACGACAGGCGAATCTGCTGGGAGGGCGCTGCGGGCGTTTCGCTCTGGCTGCGCAGCGTCAGTACCAGCGAGACGATCAGGCTGATGAGCACCACGCTGCCCATCGCCGCGAGTTTCAGCGCGCCATCTTGGGGGCTGGTCTGGTCGAGGATCGTGGGCAGGATCAGCACGACCAGCAGGGACACCGAGCCAGCGACCGTCTGGAAGGTCGCGATGCGCGTACGGTCGTGATAGCCGCTATATGTCTCGCCCGACCACGCCAGATAGGGAATCTGGAGCATCGACCAGCCGAGGTAAAAAAGGAACAGGCTCGCGGCCAGATAGAGCGGCGACACCCAGGACGCTGCGGGGAAGAAGAGAAGCGCGCCCGACACGCCGAACAGCGCCGCTCCGGCGACGATCCACGGCCGCCGCCGACCGAAGCGCCCATGGGTCCGGTCGCTCAGCGCGCCGATCAGCGGGTCGGCCACCGCTCCCCACAGCCGCTCGCCCAGGAAGATCGCGCCAATCACCGCCAGCGACAATCCGAACTGCTGCGCGTAGATCGCGGGCAGATGGACGGCGAGCGGCATCTGAGCCGCCGTGATCGGCACGAACAGCGAGGCAAAGCCCGCCAGCCGCCAGCTGCTCACGCGTTTCACATCTTGGGGTGCGGCCCGAACGGGACGATGCCGCGCGGCGTAGGAAAATGCGGTAGCCATCAGAACCTCACAACTTGGTCTTGAGGGTGGCGCCGATGGTGCGCGGGTCGCCGATCGTGCCGGTGACGAACCCGAACGCGCCTGGATTGAGCGCCTGGAAATACTGCTTGTCGGTCAGGTTGCGCGCCCAGACGCTGATGTCCCACAGACCGCTATCGGCGCGGATGCCGATGCGGGCGTTGAGCAGGCCGTAGCCAGGCACCTGCGCATAGCGGCTGTTACTGGACGAGGTGTTGAAGCTGGACCGGTGCGAGAAATCGGCATGGCCGTAAATCTCTGTTCCGCCCCCGCCGATCGGCTGCGCCAGGTCCGCGCCCAGCGTGTAGGTGAATTTGGGAATGCCGCTCAACTGCACGCCGGTCAGATCCTGCGTCGGCACCAGCGCCGCGCTCCGTTCGGGGGCCTGAGGGGCGTTTCTGTAATCGCGATAAGTTGCGTCGATATAAGACCCCGAAGCCGTCAGGCTGATCCATTTGTTTGGAGCATAAGTCAGGTCGCCCTCGATCCCGCGCGAGCGCACCTTGGGAATGTTGGAGATATATTGGACGAAGTTGCCAATGACGTTTGGCTGGGTAATCGCGGTCTGGTAATCGCTGACCTCGGTCCAGAAGGCGGCGGCGTTAAGTGTCAGGGTGCGGTTCAGCCAGGCGCTCTTGAAGCCCAGTTCGTAGCTGTCGACGGTTTCCGGTTTTACCTCCGGCACCGCCCCGTTCGGTATGTTGGTAAGGTTAAGGCCGCCCGACTTGTTGCCGCGCGAATAGCTGCCATAGACAAGGGCATCGGGCGCGACCTTCCAGCTCAGCGTTGCCAGCCCCGACACGCTGTCGTCCTTCGTCGCGGCGGCGTAGCTGGTGCGCGGATTGAACTGGTTGCGGATAGCGATCGCGGCTGCGGCATCGGCCGCCGACAGGGTCGAAAGATCGGCCCCTCCGACCCACCATTGGCGAAAGACGCCTCTCTTGTCCTCATGGGTGTAACGAAGGCCGCCGGTCAGGCTTAGCGCCTCACTGATGTTCCAGCTCGCCTGTCCGAACAACGCGTAGCTTTTGGTTGTCGGCTCCGAATAGCTGCGCGCCTCAAAACCGTTGAGCGCTGCGTTGGATACCACCGGGTTGACGGCGGGAACGAACCAGTCGGGCGCGGCCGATCCATAGGCCGAAGCGCCATATCCCCGGATCGTCTGCCAGAAATAATAGGCCCCCACAGTCCAGTCGATAACGTTGCTGCCGGTTGAACCAAGCCGTAATTCCTGGCTGAATTGGCGCTGCCGGTTGGCCTGCTCCGCCTTGGTCATCACCGGCAGGCTGGTGCTGTCACCGTCATTGGCCGGGTTCCAGTCCCACCAGCGATAGGCTGTGATCGAGGTCAGCGCGATCTTGCCCAGATCCCAATCGATCTGGCCCGATGCGCCATAGCTTTTCATGAACGCCTGATAATGGCTGTCGGAATCGCCTTCGCGGGCAAAGGGGCGGGCGGGTAGCAGCGTGTAACCGGCCCGCGAGGTACGGGCGAAAATATTGTTGGCGATCGTCGCGCCGCTGTCATAGTCGCCGAAATAGGCAACGGGAATGTTCAGCACAAAATGCTGCTTCTGGTGCGCATAGTCGCCGATGAGCCGGACGGAAAGCGTATCGGTCGGCTTGACCAGCAACTGCCCGCGAATGGAAAAATTATCGTAGTCCTGCGCTTTCGACCCATCATGCAAATTGGTCAGGAAGCCGTCGCGATGGGTGTCCGCGATCGAAAGACGGAAAGCGGCGCGATCAGCGATGATCGGCGCTGACACTGAAGCGCGCAGCTGGTGATAGCCATAGTCGCCGATGCTGATCTCACCTTGTGCTTCGGGCGCGAACGTTGGCTCGCGGCTGGTGATGTTGATCGCACCGGCGGTCGTGTTCTTGCCGAACAATGTGCCTTGCGGCCCACGTAGAACTTCGATCTGTTGTAGATCGACCAGATCGAACTGCGACTGGCCGGGGCGACCATAATAGACATTGTCGAGATAGAAGCCGACGCCATTTTCCAGACCGTCATTGGTCAGTGCGACATTAGCCCCTAACCCGCGAATATTGACGTTTGTATTGCGGGGATTGAAGCTGAAAATCTGGAGACTGGGAACCAACTGCTGCACCTGTCCCAGCGTGAAGTTCCCGGTCTTGTCTAGCGTGTCAGCGCTCACCACGCTGAGTGCAATCGGTACGTCCTGCGCATCTTCTTCGCGCCGACGAGCGGTGACGGTAATCTCGGCGGCGCTTTCGGCTGCGTCGAACGAGGTTGACTCCGCAGCTGCAGTGGAGGTCGGCGTCTCACCAGCGAAGGCCGGGCCGCAACCAGCTGCGCCGAAGAGGGCAACGGACAGCAGGAATTGCTGGCGTGCGGCGAATAACCCCTTTGATCGATTCTTATGATTCACTGATTTTCCCTGTCGGATTTTCGAAGTGGATTGATGGCGAAGGCAGAAGCGCCCCGGCGTGTTCACCGAACGGCGTGACGTCGAAGATCGCGGCGGCAGCCTGCTGCAAGGAAACAGGATAGACGCGCGGCTTCTCACCGCCACGAAACGTGGCTTCGCTGTTGTTCGTGGCCATGGCTCATCCTTTCGGCCAGCGCAGGCGATGCGCTCGTCGATCAAGTGCGGATGCGCGTAATGCTCCGCTGAATGGATCGGATGGACCTCTTCAGGTCAGCAGGTTCGACACGTCCCTGCTCGACGCCCGAACATTGTCGCGTCAAGCGGCCGGACGCTATTGGGATGATGGTTCGTCGGATATCTATGCATCGTCTATTCTCCTGGGGGGAGAACACGATCCCGGGCGTGGTCGCCTTAGCATCGCGCGCTTTAGCCGTTGTTGACGCGGAGCAAGCTGCACCCCTTCAAAAGCCGCGGGTCGGTATATTCGCAAATCCTGGAGCGACGACCAACCGCTCCGTGTACAATCTCTACATAACCGATAGAGATTATAGCTCAAGGCAAGTTTTGCTTTTCGCCCGCCAATTTCAAGTGTCGCGTCCGCACCGCGAATGTCGCGAGAATACCGCGCAGCGCCGTCTGCGTTCAGAAGGGGCTGTTTATGCCCGTGCAGATCAACTTCAATTCAACATGGTTATCGATGCCCCAGTGGGAGCCTTCGCGCCCAAGGCCCCATTCCTTGACGCCGCCGAATGGCGCGACCTCCGTCGAGATCAGTCAGCGCGATGGCTTCAGCCTTGCTTTGGAACCGTACCAGACCAGCGAAGGGGCCAAAGGTTTTCTCTTTGCAAAGCAGGGCATTGAGGAAAAACCCTATTATCGCCTTATTGGCCTAGTGCTAAGAGGCGCTATGTCATTTCGGATCGAGGAAATCGAATGAAAACCCGCGCCGCCGTCGCTTTCGAAGCCAAAAAGCCCCTCGAGATAGTGGAGTTGGACCTGGAAGGACCAAAGGCTGGCGAGGTCCTGGTGGAAATCATGGCGACGGGGATCTGCCACACGGATGCCTACACGCTCGATGGTTTCGACAGCGAAGGCATCTTCCCCTCGATCCTGGGCCATGAGGGAGCCGGGATAGTTCGGGAGGTCGGTTCAGGCGTAACGTCCGTAAAGCCCGGCGATCACGTCATTCCCCTATACACCCCGGAATGTCGCCAGTGCAAAAGCTGCCTGTCGGGCAAGACCAACCTGTGCACCGCGATCCGCGCCACCCAGGGCAAGGGGCTCATGCCCGACGGCACGACCCGCTTCTCTTACAAGGGCCAGCCGATCTTCCACTATATGGGCTGTTCGACCTTCTCCAACTTCACCGTGCTGCCGGAAATCGCGGTGGCGAAGATCAGGGAGGACGCGCCGTTCCAGTCGAGCTGCTATATTGGCTGCGGCGTCACCACCGGGGTCGGCGCGGTCGTCAACACCGCAAAGGTGAAGGCGGGCGAGAATGTTGTCGTCTTCGGCCTTGGCGGCATCGGCCTTAATGTGATCCAGGGCGCCAAGATGGTGGGCGCGGGCAAGATCATCGGCATCGACATCAACGCCGACCGGGAGGAATGGGGCCGCAAGTTCGGCATGACCCATTTCATCAACAGCAAGGGACTGTCGCGCGACGAAACCGTGGCGAAGATCCTGGAGGTCACGGATGGCGGGGCCGACTACAGCTTCGATGCTACCGGCAACACCGAAGTCATGCGCACCGCGTTGGAATGCTGCCATCGCGGCTGGGGTGAAAGCATCATCATCGGCGTGGCTGAAGCGGGGAAGGAAATCAGCACCCGCCCGTTCCAGCTCGTCACCGGCCGGGTCTGGAAAGGGACAGCTTTCGGCGGCGCGAAGGGCCGGACCGATGTTCCCAAGATCGTGGACTGGTACATGAACGGGAAGATCCAGATCGACCCGATGATCACGCATCTTCTGACGCTCGAAGAAATCAACAAGGGCTTTGACCTCATGCACGCGGGCGAAAGCATCAGGTCCGTGGTCCTTTTCTGAAAACACAGCTTCAAAGGGAGCGGAATATCCAGATGGCAGTAATCTCCGACGATGGCGGCGCCGCCCCCTTTTCGCTATCCGGCGGGCACTGACCAATGGGCATAGAGCAGGTCAGCGCGAGCCGTTCGTTCGAAGGCGTGCAAGGCGTGTACAAGCACGCGTCGAGCACGACCGGAACGGCGATGACCTTTTCAGTCTTCGTTCCGCCACAGGCGGAAGGGCGAAAGCTCCCCATTGTCTGGTATCTGTCCGGGCTGACCTGCAACCACGCAAATGTGACGGAAAAGGGCGAGTTTCGCCGCGCATGCGCTGATCTTGGCCTGATCTTCGTAGCGCCCGATACATCGCCGCGCGGCGATGATGTGCCGGACGATCCGGCGGGGGCTTATGACTTCGGCCTTGGAGCGGGTTTCTACGTCGATGCGACCGAAGCGCCCTACAACCGCCATTATAAGATGTGGTCCTATATTACAGACGAACTGCCGCGAGTGATCGCGGACAATTTCCCCGCCGACATGACCAGGCAGTCGATCATGGGCCATTCGATGGGCGGCCATGGCGCCTTGACCATCGGATTGCATCACCCGGAACGATATGCGGCAGTTTCTGCCTTTGCACCCATCGTTGCCCCAAGTCAGGTTCCGTGGGGCCAAAAGGCTTTGTCAGGATATCTCGGCAACGACCGCGACGCTTGGCGAAAGCATGATGCAGTAGCCTTGATCGAGGACGGCGCCAGGGTCAGCGCGCTGCTGGTGGATCAAGGCGGAGCAGACACGTTTCTGGATCAGGAACTGCGCCCGCATCTGTTGAAGGACGCCTGTGCCGCAGCGAACATCGATCTCACCCTCAACATGCGCGAGGGCTATGATCACAGCTATTATTTCATTTCCACCTTCATGACGGATCATCTCCATTGGCACGCTTCACGTCTGGCTTTTCATAAATGACCAACGGATGGAGTCAGTGGCTGGCGCTGTGTCCGACGCCGCCGCGATCCGTACCAAGGCAGTCAAGATGGAAAGCGGTCGGCGTCTCAATTGGCTCCCGCTCCGCTCAGAAATCGGGCCTCCGACGGGCGCGGAAGGCGGCCACGCCGACCTGGAAATCGGATCCATCGAAGGCGTCATCGAACAGGCGATCGGCCATGGGATCGTCAGTAAGGATACGTTTGAGGCTAGCGACGCTAGAGTCTTTCTGACTTAGATTGAGGCATATCCGGCTCCACGGATGTAATTGGCGCATTCTGCGGGCGGGAAGTGGTCGAGCAGTTTTCCGATGCGTCGCCATGTTGCCTCGACGGTGCGTTCGTTGGCCTTGCGGAGCAGACGCTTGAGCTTGGAGAACATCTCCTCGATGGGGTTCAGGTCGGGCGAGTAGGGCGGCAGGAAGAACAGCCTGATGCCCGCCGCCTTGAGCAATTTGCGCACGCGGCTGCCTTTGTGGCTGCCGAGATTGTCGACCACGATGATGCTGCCGGGTTCCAGCGCGGGGATCAGGAACTGCTCGACCCACGCGGTGAAGCTCTCGCCGTTTATCGGGCCATCGAGGACGCAAGGGGCCACGATGCCATCATGCCTGAGGCCAGCGATGAAGGTCAGCGTCTTCCAGTGGCCATGCGGCACCTTGTCGATCAGCGGCTCGCCCCGGTGATGCCAGCCATGGGTGCGGGTCATGTTGGTCTTCGCCCAGGTCTCGTCGATGAAGACCATGCGCTTGGGATCTACCCAGCGCTGGACCCAGCGCCAGCGGTTGCGGCGTCGGATGACGTCGGGCCGGTCCTGTTCCTTGGCGAAGAGCGTCTTTTTTTAAACGTCTTGCCCAAGCGGCCCATGAACCGCCACAGCGTGTCGCAGCAGACCACCACACCACGCTCTTCACGCAGCTGGGCCAGCAACTCGTGCAGCGTCAGGTCCTTCTTCTGCTCGATCCGCGCAAGCAACCACTCGCGCTCACGCGCCAGCAACGGGAGCATGTGACCGCCGACCTTGCCCGGCTCAACAGACCCGCGCGTTCGCCATGACTGCGCCCAGCGAACCCCCGTGGCCGGGCTCACCTCCAGCAACCGCGCAGCCCCCCGCGCCGACATGCCTCGATCCAGAGCCCGACAAAACCGAACCCGCAAATCCTGTGATAATGGCCTCATCCATGCTGGCCTCCTCACCAGTGGCCACCTTGAATCACACTTCCAACCGTCTGGAAATCCCCAACGATTCATTCAACATCGGAAAGACTCTAGTCCGTGAGTTGGTGGCTATCGTGGTGGCGAGGGTGATCGCTGCGTCGCCCGCGTTCGCTGCGCGTTCCTCCACCAAGCCTATGGCCTGGGCTTCGTCCGCCTTTACCGTCATCCCTGAAAAGAGAAGTCGCG
The DNA here is from genome assembly GCF_055396345.1 of Sphingobium sp. TomTYG46. Lineage (NCBI taxonomy): Bacteria > Pseudomonadati > Pseudomonadota > Alphaproteobacteria > Sphingomonadales > Sphingobiaceae > Sphingobium > Sphingobium sp. TomTYG46. The sequence continues at coordinate 193,271 of NZ_AP027325.1, read as the reverse complement.
CGGCATGACCGGGACCGATCAAGCGCCGCAGCCGCCCGACATCGCCTGCCGGGTAAGCGATGCCGAGTTTGGCAGGGGTTATCCCGAACGCTGCCTGATCACCCGCGATGCGCATGTCGCACGCCAGTGCCAGCGCTACACCCGCCCCATAGCAGCCGCCGTCTACCGCAGCGATCGTGGCGATGGGCAATGTCGCCAAGGCGTCGAATGTTCGCGCCATTGCTTCGCGGAAACGGCGACGTAAGCTCGCATCGCTGGCGAGTTGTTCCAGTTCGCTTATGTCTGCGCCCGCGCAGAAGGCGCCGACCGTTGCCGATCGGACGATCAGTGCCCGAGCATCGGACGCCGCCACTTGGCCGATCGCCTGATGCAGGTCGTCCCAGCGGGCAATGGAGATTGCATTGCGCGCATTCGGATTATTGAGGTTGATACGGGCGACGGGGCCGATGGCATCGATGGAAAACATGCTCAACCGATGGCGCTTATGACCGGCCTTGTCACCATTCTTTGGTAACCTTGTCCTGAGCTTTACCGCTTGGGGCACGTCTCGCCCAAATTTGGCGGGTTTTGCGCGCGCGCTCTGTGCCAACCTTGTGCCCCACGTTTCACGAAACTCGCTCACGGGGGACGTCGGTCGAACCAGAAGTCGCGCGCCTGAAATGGTCAGCTATCCGTTCAGAGCGCGTAGTCGATCTGCGCCCAGAACTTCTTCGTGTCCGCGTCACCGGTGAAGCTGGCGGCACCCTTGCGATCATAATCGGCGTATTTGACGAGCGCGCTCAGATGCTTGTCGAGCTTCAGCGTGACCTGCGCATTATATTCGTCGCCATAATGGATCGACAGCCGGTCGCTGCTGAAATGATGATAGGTGAAGGACGCGACGAGCGGCCCCGCCTTGCCGACCTTGGGTACGGTATAGCCGATGCCCGCATAATAGTCCTGAATGCCGGTCCCCGGCGTCGTCAGGAACTTGTCGGCCCAGCCGTTAAATTTGTGCAGCGTTGCGAAGGGCGTCTGGAAGGCGAAACCGCCCGCAATCCCCGTCGCGCCCGCATCGGAGCCGAGCAGTTCATATCCGCCGGTCAGCTTGAATGCAGCGACATCCAGCCCAAGTTCGGCTGCGGCGTAATCCGCCGAATAATCGACAGGATTGCCCCTATAATCGCTTTGATGCGCATAGCTGGCGAGGTAGCTGAGCTTCACCTTCTTTGACAGCGGCATCGCGCCCGCGAACCGCGCGCCATAGGTCTGGCTGCTGTTCCGGCGCAGCGCCGCCACGGCTTCATCCTCATCAACCAGATAGGCAAATCCGGTCAGCGTGCCGTACCTGGTCTTGTAGGAGACATTGGCGAAAATATCGTCGCCATCGATTTGGGTCGGCCGGTTGGTCGCGCCGAACTTGCCGCCGTCGATGCCCCAGATGGTCCGGGCCGAAATCGCGTAGGTCACATCGACCTTCAGATTCTTGACGCCCATATATTCGACCCGCACGGCATCGAACGTCTGTTCATTCTGGCGCCAGGCGACCGATCCGACGAAACGCTGATCGTCCAGATTGATCCGCTGACGGCCGACGGTCACCACTAACGGCTTCGTGCGATACTGGAACTGGAGGCGGTTCAGCTCGACATTTTCCGGATCGGCCACGAGCGGATAGAGCGTTTTTCCATTAACGCCGCTATTATAATCCTTGTCGATCGCCAGCGTTCCTTCCCCTTCAGCCAGGAAGGCGAACGGCCCCTTGGAAATCTCACCGCCTGCGCGCAGACGCACGGTCACCGCATCGGCATCGCGGCTGCTGGTCAGCGGCGCAGGACCATCCTGGTCCACCGTCTCATACCGCACACGCGCCTCAACGATCGGCTTAAACACAATGTCTTGCGCCAGCGCCGGTCCAGCGATGGCAGTCAAGGCCGTTGCCGACAACAGAAATGAAATTCTACCCATAAATCCCCCTTAAAATTGCTCCCGATGGCTTTTTTCGGCCTTTTCAGAGCATCCTCTCCAAGCTGGACTATTTTTGGTGAAATCTTAGGCAGCGAGCGTTGCTGGATTGCGGTAGCGCTCGTGCAGGAAGTGGATGACGGCCGATCGCGCCTCGGCATATTCGGGCGTATCGATGGCTTCGAGCCGGTTGCGCGGCCGGGCGAGGGAGATGGTGCGATCCTCGCCGATGCGCGCCGCCGGGCCGTTGGTCATCATCACCACCCGGTCCGCCAACAGCACGGCCTCATCAACATCATGGGTGATCATCAGCACGGTGTTGTTGAGCCGCGCCTGCAAATCCATGACCACATCCTGCAATGCCGCCCGCGTCAATGCGTCGAGCGCGCCGAACGGTTCGTCCATCAACAGCATGCGCGGGTTCATGGCGATAGCACGGGCAATGCCGACGCGCTGTTTCATGCCGCCAGAAAGCTCGCCCGGCCGCTTGGCGGCGGCATGCGCCATCTGGACCAGTTCCAGATTATGCATGACCCAATCCTTGCGTTCGGCCTTGCTCTTGCCCTGCGCCGTCTTGTCGACCGCCAGCCTCACATTTTCCTCGACGGTCAACCAGGGCAGCAGCGAATGGTCCTGAAAGACCACCGCCCGATCCGGTCCCGGTGCGTCCACCACTTCCCCATCGAGGAAGATGGCGCCGCGCGTCGGCTTGACGAGGCCCGCCACGGCATTGAGCAGGGTCGACTTGCCACAGCCCGAATGGCCGATCAGCGCGACAAACTGTCCCTTGCCGACTTCCAGATCGATCGCGTCGAGCGCGCGGAAGCGTCCCGCCTTGGTCGGAAATTCGACCGTGATACCTTCTAGCGCCAGATAGCTGCGTTGTTTCATGAACGCCTCCCTTGTTCAGCCTGCGCGGCCGATGATGCGGCCCGCAAAGGCGACGATGCGGTCCAGCGCGAAACCCACCAGCCCGATCCAGATCAGCGCCACGATGGTGTCGGTCAACAGCGAGCTGTTGTAACTGTCCCAGATGAAGAAGCCGACGCCGGTGCCGCCCTGCACCATTTCAGCCGCGACGATGGCGAGCCAACTCATGCCGACGCCGATGCGCAGACCGGTGAACATGTGCGGCACCGTGGCGGGCAACATGATGCGGGTGAAATATTCGATCGGATTGAGCGCCAACACCTTTGCGACATTGCGATAGGCCGCCGGAATGGTTTGTACGCCCGCAGCGGTATTCAGGATGACTGGCCAGATCGCGGTGATGAAGATCAGGAAGATCGCCGAGGGCTGCGCCTGCTGAAAAATGGCGAGGCTGATCGGCAGCCATGCAAGGGGCGGCACTGTCCGCAACACCTGGAACAGCGGATCGAGCGCCCGGAAGGCAAATATGCTCTGCCCGATCAAAATGCCCAGCGCCACGCCGACGATCGAGGCCAGGCTGTAACCGATCAGCACACGGCTGAGGCTGGTCAGCACATGCCCGGCAATGCCGACATCGCCGTCCTGAATGCTGAAATGGGTGAGGCCGATGTCCACGCCCTTGAACGGATGGACGATCACCTCATGACTTTCCTGCCAGACCTTGAGCGGGCTGGGAAAGGTCGCGTCAGGCGAACTGCACAGCAGTTGCCAGAAGGCAAGCAACCCGACCAGCATCACCAGTGTCGGCAGAACAGTGGCGGTGACGGCCCGCCCCGCCTTCACCAGCGGATGGACCGGCGCCGCGACCGGTTCGAAACTGCGGCGCGCGATCGCTTCTTCGGGATAGGGCAGGATGACCCCCAATTCGGTGGCGGCTGTAGCAGTACCGGCAGCCGAAGCCGACGGTACGCTTTTGCCGTTGGATGATGGCGAAGCCATGGCTTTCTCCCCCAATCAGACGCGCTTGATCGCCAGGCTGGCCAGATAGGCCTTGGGATTGGCGGGATCGAATGTCTTGCCGTCGAAGAATTTTTCGACGCCGCGGCTGTCACTGGCCGGACCCTTGCCACCCAGCATCGCGGCCGCCTTGCGCCAGATGTCGGATCGGTTGACCTTTGCAATGGTGCCCTTGGTGTCGAGCGCCATGGGCAGCTTGCCCCAGCGCTGCTCCTCGGTCAGGAACCACAGGTCATGGCTCTTGTAAGGGAAGCTGGCATAGCCGTTCCAGAACTTCATCCTGAACGGTGCGTTCGGATATTTCCGCCCGTCGCCCATGGTGAAATTGCCCTGCAAGCGGTCGGCGATGTCGGTGATCGGACATTTCAGATAATCACGGCCCGCGATCGCCCCGGCGAGGCGCGTGACGTTGTTCGGATTGTCGGCCCAGCGCTGCGCCTCCAGCACCGCCGCCGTGATCGCGACAGCCGCGCGCGGATATTTGGCAACCCAGTCGGAACGCATCGCAAAACTTTTTTCGGGATGGTTCATCCACATCTGGCCGGTCGAAACGGCGGTGTAGCCCAGTTGTTGCGCGACCAGTTGGTCATTCCACGGCTCACCCACGCAGAAAGCGTCCATCGTGTCGGCCTTCATGTTCGCGACCATCTGCGGCGGCGGAATGGTGATCAGTTCCACATCCTTGTCGGGATCGATGCCGCCCGCCGCCAGCCAGTAGCGTATCCACAGGTCATGCGTGCCTCCGGGGAAGGTCATGGCCATGGTGATCTTCTTGCCCGCACCCTTGCGCTGCGCGATCACGCCCTTCATCTTGGCGGCGTTGAGATCGGCCTTGGCGCCCAGATATTCCTTGGATACCGAAATGCCCTGGCCGTTGACGTTGAGGCGGGCAAGAATGCTCATTGGCGTTGCCTTGCCGATCCGTCCCAGCGTCAGAAGATAGGGCATGGGGGTCAGTATATGCCCGCCATCGATGCCGCCCGCTGCGCTGCCCAACACCAGATTGTCACGCGTCGCGCCCCAACTCGCCTGCTTCGCCACTTGCACGTCAGGCATGCCATATTTGGCGAAGAAGCCCAGTTCCTTGGCGATGATCAGCGGCGCCGCGTCCGTCAGCGCGATGAACCCGAGCTTGGCGCCGGTGACTTCCGGCCCAGCTCCAGCAGCAAAAGCGCCGGACGGAAATGCCTGTTGCACTGCGGCAAACAGGGCCGCAGTTCCGGTCGTCTTGAGCAGCCCGCGCCGACTGACGCCATTCGGATTGTCCACCTTTGCCATTCCTCAAATTCCTTCCCTGTTGTGCGGCTTGCGCTGCGCGAAGGGCGCAGCCAGCCATCGCCGGAAATACGTTCCGGCGTTTGAAGATGATGTTGAGAGCCGCCCGGCAGCATCTAGGCCGCCAGCGGAAAACCAATAAAAAAGCCGCCAGGATAAAGGTCGATCGACCTATCCGGGCGGCGTCATTGCCGTGCAGATCCGTTTAAGGATCGTAGTTGAGCCGTGCCGTCATCGGCTAGGTTCAACTTATGGATCGAAGCGCCCCTGCTTCGATCAAAAGCAAGCTGTCATCGATTCATCGGAGTCGCAAGCATTTTTTGCGCTGCACAAATTTAATTTCCGCAATGGTCCGAGAAACAAACTGAAGCCTATCGGTATGAGACGGTATACCAAGAGCGAACGGGGTCAGCAGGCCCAACGCAGTCATGCATTTCATTCTGATCTGCTATGCATGGTCGATCGGCTGCTGCTGCGACGCTCTACTACTCATTGCCCTCTGCTCAGACGAAGAGGACATAGGCCGCCCCCAAGCCAGCGCACGCAAACAGGACTGGGATCATGCCGACTTGGAAGCGGAAGACGGCGATCGCTGCGCCTATTGCCAAAACGAGCGCCGGAAGGTTCAGCGAGGCCAGAACGGGCATATCGAAACTGCTGCCCAAGAGATGGATCGGCCGCACTTCGCGGAACAGGGTATGGATCGCAAACCACAGCGCCAGGTTCAGGATAACCCCGACCACCGCAGCGGTGATCGCGCCAAGCGACGCCGAAAGCGCCCGGTTCCCTCTCAGCCCTTCAACAAAGGGCGCGCCCGCGAAAATCCAAAGAAAGCAAGGCACGAACGTAACCCAGGTGGTGAGGATCGCCCCCAGCGTTGCCGCCATAAGCGGGTTCAACCCGGTCGATTCGCGAAATGCCGCGAGGAAGCCGACGAACTGCGTCACCATGATCAGCGGCCCGGGCGTCGTCTCCGCCAGCCCCAAACCATCCAGCATCTCGCCGGGGCGCAACCAGCCGAAGGTCCCCACCGCCTCTTGCGCCACATAGGCCAGAACCGCGTAGGCTCCGCCGAAGGTCACGACCGCCATCTGGCTGAAGAAGGCCGCGATTTTGGTGAAGACATCGTTGGGTCCCGCGAAAACGAACAGCAGGACCACGGGTGCAAGCCAGAGGAACAGCAAGGTTCCCGAAATCTTGAGCGACCAGGAAAGGTTGGGCCGGGCGTGATCCGGCAGGCCTTCGCCAAGTGCGGTGTCGCGATCATGGACAATGTTGCCGCCGCCCGATCCGTGGCCGCCGCCGCCTTTGAACGCGGGAAGACCCGCCCGGCCGCCGATATAGCCGCCAAGTGCGGCGGCCAATATGATGACGGGGAAGGGCGCGCCCAGGAAGAAGATTGCTGCGAAAGCTGCGACCGCTATGCCCCGCATGACGTTGTTCTTGAGCGCGCGGGATCCGACGCGAACAACCGCCTGAACGACGACCGCCAAAACTGCGGCTTTGAGGCCGAAGAAAAGGCCTTCGACCAGAGGCGCATGACCAAGCAGTACGTAAATGTAGCTCAGTGCTAGGATCGCCAGGAAGCCGGGAAGGACAAACAGGGCGCCCGCGACCAAGCCACCCTTGGTCTTGTGCAACAGCCAGCCAATATAGGCCGCCAGTTGCTGCGCCTCGGGGCCAGGCAGTAACATGCAATAATTGAGGGCGTGCAGGAAGCGTTCTTCACCTATCCAGCGTTTCTCATCGACAAGGATGCGGTGCATGACCGCGATCTGACCTGCTGGTCCGCCGAAACTCAGCGCGGCGATCCGCGCCCAGACGCGCACGGCCTCTCCAAAGGAGATTCTATGATCTCCGTGCGAAACGGCGGCGCCTTCGTGAAGATCGGTGATGGTGGTGCTCATCGCTCGGACTTTCTTGTGCTGAAATAGGCGTGGAACTGGTTGAGCGCCTCGCTGGCGGTGGCGATGCGCTGGAGATCATCGTCGGTCGATGCGCAGACGCCCGACAGCATGGCGCCGACGCCCGCCGTTTCCGGCCGGGCGAACTTGCCATCGCCAATGTCCAGTTCATGGATGATCTCGCCGATCGCCACGAGCGCATGATCATTCATCAGGTCAGCGCGCACGAGCAGCGTCTCGAAGCTGCAACGGTTACCTTCATGCGTGAACTCGGCATCGACCATGTCGAAGCGGAGTTCGCCCTCGACGGGATCATAATGGCGGCTGTCGATGAATTTGAACCGGGCATCCGGGTCGATGAAGCGCCGGATCAGCCAGGCGCAGGCGATGCGATCGACATGGATGCCGCTGCGCGTGACCCAGGTGCGGCCGATAAGGTCAATCGGCTGTGGCGCGTATGCCGGTTCGGCTCGGCTCACATCGGGATGTTGATAACGTTGGCGGTCCAGCTCCGCCAGCGCCGCCTCGGCGTCCTGACGACCATGAGCGCCGAAGAAGTCCAATCGGCTGACCTCTTCCATCCGTTTTTGCAGGCGCGCAATATCGGCGCCACTGGCTGGCCCCGTTTCCAGAAACTGGCGAGCGGCCTGCGCGATCTCGTCATAGTCCGAATCTCGCGCGGCATCGAAGAGCGAGCGCACATCCAGGTCGGTCTGGCCGACCAACAGACGGGCCTCGATGAGGCTCGCTTCGCCGCCATTTTCCGTGATCTCGGTCAGAAGCTCCCGGAAAGCAGCCTCAGCCTCGGCCGAGCGCGGCAAGACGTGGACGGCATTTTTGAGTGGAACGGCGCCAATCGCTTGCAATCGCCGCCAGATTTTTACCCGGAGATAGGGCGGCTTCGCGGGAAGCTGATGCAGAAGGGCAAGCCAAAGGCTGGTATCGGTTTGAATCATGATTCATATGTATCATAGAAACGACAAATGCGAAATAGTGATATCAATTTCAGATAACTGTCCCGGCGATGGCCACCCTCCTGCGTGATTGAGAGAATTTAAGGATGGTCGTGGATCAACTGCTGAAGCCTGATTGCCAAGTCCTTCTTCATCTTGTCGCTGACAGCCCAGCCTACGACGCGGCGGCTATGCAGATCGAGGATGACGCCGAGATAGAGCCAGCCTGCAGTCCAGACATAGGTGATGTCGCCCGCCCACTTACGATTAGGAGCATCGGCGGCGAAATCACCATCCAGCCAGTTTGCCGCGATACCGAGACGATGGCGGCTGTCAGTTGTAACCTTGCGCCTGCGCGAGCGAACTGGCTTGATCCCGTTGATCTTCATCAGTCGTCCGACCCGGTGCTCGCCAACATGGAGCCCCACCTACAGGTTGCTGCGGCGCCTGCATCGCGCAGTAAGGTCAGTCGAAACAGCGAGTAGAGGGCGAGCGCGCAATGCCGACTTCGTTTACCGCGTCGACGGCGACGCAATAACCCTTCCCAAGGTTCAGGCTGCCAATCTCCAGCGACGTCAACCCGTCGTAGACCTGAAAATTTTGGTTCATCAGATCGGGACGACGCCCGACGCGAACAATATGAAATTCGGCGCCGGGGGCCGCCCGCCAAGTAACCGTTACGCGCCGGGGGTCCGCTGCGCTCCGGCTCGCCTTCACTGCGGATGCGCGCCCAGGGCGTCGGCCTGTGCCTTTACCGAACACGCGTAGGTCGTAGAGAGAGAAGTTGCCGCCATCCGGCGCCTGTACATTGCGCAGCCGCACGAAACGGGCATGCTGCGCTTGGGGCAGCACCTGATAGTCATGCGGCGCGTCACGCCCATCGTGGGCGTGGTCGACAGCTGTGCGCCAGCGTTGGCCATCATCCGACAGCTCTAGCACATAGCGGTAGCTATCCCGGCTAATCCCGCGGCCCTGGCTGCCCTGATCGGCAAAGTTGATCTGAATTGCTTCGATGCGCTTTTTCGATCCCAGATCGATCTGGAACCATTCTTCACCGCCCGATCGCGCTGACCACAATGTCCTCGAATCCTCATCGACGGCGTTTTGGACCGGAAAACCGTCCAGTGTGGAGGACGCGGTGGCAGCCTTGCCGCGCGAAAGAAGCATCCATCCCGTCAGGTCACGATTGCCGCTGAAATAACGCGGATAATCCCCCAGATAGGTATCCGACAGAACTTCGCCCGTCCGTGTGAAACGGGCCGGGAACAGTCCCAGCCGCCGTTCGAAAATATGGCGCTGCGAGATAGTCATAGTGCCTGAGTGCCACCACCGTCCCGTCGCATCCTTGAAGGTGTTGCCATGCCCCGCGCCGGTAATGAAACCGGTGGGCTTTACAGCGAAGGGGCTGTAATCCTGATAGACGAATGGCCCCATCGGATCGTCCGCAACGAGGACGCCGTTAGCATAGGTCTTGAACTCAGTGCCTGGCGCGGAATATTCCAGATAATAGCGACCGTCGTGTTTGGTCATCCAGGAGCCTTCGACAAAGGACGGCGCGCCGGGCTTTTCATTATTGTCACCTGGCACCTCCCACCCGCGACCATCCTTGTCACGGGACTGCGATATCTGCGCGGTTCTGATCACGCGGAAGGTGGTGGTGTCGAGTTCATCCACGCGGAGCGGACCTTTCGATGCCAGACCGCTGTACATGTACAGGCGGCCATCATCGTCGAGGAACATGTCCGGGTCCTCATAACGCTGTTCGATGACGGCGGCTTCATACCAGCGCCCGGACTTTGGATCGTCGGTCGTCCAGATGCGGCGCGTACTTTCGCTTGTGGCCAAATACATCCGGCCCCGGATCACGACGACGGTCGGAGCGAACTTGTCCACGGCGTAGCCGCTCGCTTCCACGAAAGTCCAGTGCTGAAGGTCCGGCGAATGCCAATAGCCCTTCGAATGCGATGCGAAAAGGTAGTACAGACCTTTATAGGTGATGATCGTGGGATCGGCCGCTTCCCGATAGGCTTCGCCGAGCTTGAGCTGGATTTGCGGGAACTTCACAGGCGTCTGGTAACGATAGGGCAGATCAACAGGATTGGCGTAGGTCGCCATGCGCGACCTGCCTGCTGCCTCTGCCGGGACGAACGGGACCAACGCCATAACGGACAGGCTCGCGGCTGCCCAGTGCAGAGCCCTACATACTGCCCCGTTTCGTACCGAACTTCCCACAAGACTACCCCACTGATGCGTCAGACACGCCATGGCATAGGCCAGGCTGGCAAATAAGTATACAGACACGTTGCATTAATCCGGCGGTGGAGTATGGCCTGCTTCTGGAAATATCTGGCGAGGCAGCGCAGTAATGCGAGCGTGCGGGGCTAAGGATGCAGGGAGAATAAGATGGCAAATTCAAAGGCGTTGAAGCTTGCCTGCGCCGCGGCACTGTATTTCACCACATCTCACGCGGCCATTGCGTCGGACACCTTGCTTGATGGTTTCCGCGCTCCGCCGCTAGCGGCCAAGCCCAGGGTGTGGTGGCACTGGAACAGCGGGCAGATCAGTTCCGCCGGCATCGCCGCCGACCTCGACTGGATGGAGCGCATCGGCCTGGGCGGGTATCAGGCTTTCGACGTGGACTTGGGCGCCCCGCGCGTGGTGGAAACGCCGCTTCCCTACATGAGCGATGGCTGGAAGGCGATGTTCGGCGAAGCTGTGGAGCGAAGCATTCGTAAAGGCTTCGACATCGGGATCGCCGGTTCGCCCGGTTGGAGCGAGAGCGGCGGTCCTTGGGTCAAACCCGAACAGGCCATGAAGAAATATGTGTGGAGCGAGACCCAGGTCATCGGGGGACGACGCTTCACCGGCCAGCTCGTCCAACCGCCGGGTTCCGCAGGACTGTTTCAGAACAATGCCAGCGGGCTCGGCGTAAAGACGTTTTACCGCGATGCGAAACTGGTGGCGTTCCGCACGTCCAATGGCGCGAAGCTGCCGACCCCCACGGTCAGCGCCAGTGGCGGCAACTTCACCGCGCAGATGTTGAGCGACGGCGATGTTGTGAAAAGCACGGAGTTGACCCCCGGCCCCGATGGGGATGCCTGGCTGCGATTTGACTATGGTCGCGCCGTCACCGTCCGCGCGGTTACGACCGCAACCGGCAGCTACGCCCATTTCGGAGGTCGCGGCGGTGCGGGCCTTGGATCGGCTGCACGGCTGGAAGCAAGCAATGACGGCCGCAGCTGGAATCAGGTCGGGATGATCGAAACGGCAGGCCCGCAACGGACCGCGACCGTGCCGACGACGACCGCGCGCTGGTTCCGGGTACTGGTTCCGGCAGGGGCGGGTCCCAAAGCCAAGATTGGTGGCGCGAGCATGGCGGGGCCTCCCGGCGGCAAGTTGCTGGTATCGGAGCTGGTTCTGCGCGGTGCCCCGATGGTCAACGCATGGGAAACCAAGGCTGGTTTCGCGCTGTCGTCCGACTATTACTCCCTGGGCACCCCAGGCGGGCAGGGCGCGATCCGCAGGCGGGAAGTCATCGACCTCACATCCCGCATGCGCCCCGACGGTACCTTGGACTGGACTCCGCCAAAGGGCGAATGGACCGTCCTGCGCATCGGCTACTCCCTGACCGGCCAACGCAACGCTCCGGCTCAGCCTTCCGGTTCCGGGCTGGAGGTGGACAAGCTCAGCGGCGCGGACGTGACCAGCTACATCACCCAATATCTTGACCGCTATCGCCAGGCGAGCGGCGGGCGGCTGGGCGCTGGCGGCGTCACCAACATGATCTTCGACAGCTGGGAAGCGGGGGAAGCGAACTGGACGCCCGCCATTCTGGAAAAATTCCAGCGCCTGCGCGGCTACGACGCCACGCCGTTTCTGCCCGTGCTGGCCGGCTATGTGGTGGACAGCGCCGAAACGAGCGACCGTTTCCTGTGGGATTTCCGACGCACGCTGCAGGACCTGCTAAAGACCGAGCACTACGAGACCCTGACTGCCGAACTGCACAAGGTCGGCATGATCCGCTACGGCGAATCGCATGAAGGCCGCCCCGCCGCCATGGGTGACGGGATGGAGATGAAGGCGTCGGCGGATGTGCCGATGGCGGCATTCTGGCACAAGCGGACGCCCGGCGTCTTCCAGCCTGGCCCTTTCGCCGACATCCGCGAATCCGCCTCCGTCGCCAATATCTGGGGCCAGAACGTCGTCGCCGCCGAAGCGCTGACCGTCAGCGGCTCGCCCTGGTCGATCGCGCCGCGCATGTTGAAGCCGGACGCCGACCTGATGATGGTTGCGGGCATCAACCGGTTCATCCTGCACAGTTCGGTGCATCAGCCACTGCTGGGCAAGGCGCCGGGGCTGGTGCTCGGTCCGTTCGGCCACTGGTTCAACCGCAACGACACCTGGGCAGAACAGGCAGGCCCCTGGATCAGCTATCTCGGTCGCGCCTCGTACCTGTTGCAACAGGGGCATGCGGTGAACGACGTGGCGATCTTCTACGGCGAAGGCACCTCGATCACCGGGCTTTTCGGCGAAACTCCACCTGCCGTGCCGGACGGGTTGCAATATGATTATGTGAACGCTGATGCGCTCAAGACTCGCATCGCGGTGAAAAACGGACGTCTCGTGACGCCAGACGACATGTCCTGGCGGCTTCTGTACATGAGCGGCCAAACGCGGTGGCTCACCTTGCCAACGCTTGAACGCCTGCGCGCTCTTGTCCGTGACGGCGCGATCCTCGTGGGTGACAGGCCCCAGGGCTCACCAAGCCTCAGCGACGATCCGGAGCAGGTCCGCGCCATCATAACTGAGCTTTGGCCGATGGCATCTGGCGCTCACAAGGTAGGGGAGGGTAAGGTTTACGCGACGAATAGCCTTGCCGCTCCGTTGGCGGCGGAAAGGGTAACGGCCGATTTCGAAATCGTGGGCGGACAGGCGGACGGCGCAATCCGCTTCCGGCATCGTCAGACGCCGGACCGCGACATCTATTTCGTCTCGAATAGCCACAACAAAGCGCAAACGGTGGTGGCCGCCTTCCGGTTGACGGGCAAGACCGCAGAGATTTGGGATCCTGTGAGCGGCCAGGCACGACCTGCAAGCTATCGGTACGAAAATGGCCGCACCCTTGTCGATATCCCGCTTGCCCCCTTCGGCTCAACCTTTGTGATGTTCCGCAACGGTGGTCCGGAAAGCCAGCAACTTCCAGTCCCAACCGTTCAGCCACTGGCTGATGTATCCGATAAATGGTCGGTCGCGTTCCCGCCCGACCGAGGCGCACCGGCAAAGCTCGAACTCGGCCGGTTGCGCGACCTGAGCAAGGACAATGACCCTGGGGTGAAGTATTTTTCCGGCACTGCCAACTATACTCGGACGCTCCGGGTGCCGCGGTCCTGGATGCAGGATGGCGGGCGCTTGCAACTCGATCTCGGCACGGTTGAGGTGGTCGCCGAAGTGCTGGTCAACGGCCGTTCGGCGGGCATTGTGTGGACGGCGCCATACCGCGTTGATGTTACCAACTTGCTGAAGGCCGGGCGCAACAAGATTGAGGTTCGGGTCAGCAACTTGTGGGTCAATCGCGTCGTTGGTGACCGTCAACCCGGCGTGACGAAACGGATCGCCTTCACGCATGAGGACGCGGCAAGCCTAGGCATCAAGCAGCCGCGCAGCGTGTTCGATACCGTAGGGCCGGGCGGAACGCCCTTCGGTGCCACACCCTATACCGCCTCTACGCCAGTGCCGCCATCGGGGTTGATTGGCCCAGTACGGCTGGAGCGTCAGATGCCCTAGGCTCTCAGACAAACTCGATAAGTGCTACACCCTCTGGTGGCAAGTCGAGCGTAAGCTGAGCGTGCCTATCTAACGTCCTCCTCTCCGGGGCCGCCAGTTCCGCTGCTTTGCGAATGGTATCTAACTGCTCGCGGGTGGGATATTGCGGTGATCCCATGGCGCGCCAAGCTGGATAGGGAGATCCGCGCTCCTGATCCACATAGCTGACCTGGACAGCTTGGGCGGCTGCGGCACCCTGCAGCCGAACGGTGAGCGTCTTGCGGTCGCCGATGATCCGGCGCTCCCTGCTGGCGCCTGGGACGCCCGGGGCCTGCTGGACGTCTGCGAGGTTCCAGACCAAAGCCGCGTACCTGCCGTCCCGCGTGCGCGACGCCAGCGCAGGACCCTTCGCGGCCAATCTGCGGTCGCCAAGCCGATGTAGCAGCTTGTAAGTGTTGAATTCCGGCTTGGCCACGCTCCCCCGGGCGAGCATGCCCCACCCGTTCTGGCCTTCCTTGAAGATCCAGCTGGCAACCATATTTTCTTCATACTCGCCGCTGATCTGCCACTGGCACATAGCCTGGCAGTGGGGGAGGCTCTCCTTGATGGCGTGGGCAATCATGGCCGGGCTATCGGATGACCATTCATTGATCCATAATGCCGTCCCTTTGTAGCGGGTGGCATCGATCTGTTTCCGGGCCAGCGCGGCTGCGGCAGGCACCACATCATACTCTTTATGCAGACCTGCTTTCCCGAAAATCACGGCCTGATCGTCTCCGGGATAGACATGGGTCGAAACGAAATCGACCGGCAGATTATTCTGCGTACAAAATTGGAGGAACTGCGGAATCCACTGTACTGCCGATGTCGCAGGCCCCCCCACCTTCAAAGAAGGATCAACCGCCTTCACTGCTTGAGCAGCTGCCTTATAAAGCGCGAAATATTCCTCCTGCGTTCCAGTCCAAAACCAGGATTTCAGATTTGGTTCGTTCCAGACCTCAAAATACCATTGCCGTACTTCCTCGGCGCCATAGCGCTGAACGAGATGGCGGACGAACTTCCCGACGAGTTCCGCCCATTTGTCCAACGATGATGGTGGAGTTACATTGGCGCGGTAAAAGCCAAATTCCTTCGTTCCGCTTGCCAACGAGCGAGGCATGAAACTGAGTTCGACGAACGGCTGGATGCCACGTTCTAGCAGGCCATCATATACGGCATTGACGTTCTGGAAATTACCATTTGCTCCGACCCCCATCTCGTCATTGAAGATGCCGTGAAAACGGATGCGTTGCAGACCGACCTCATTCTTGAACCGCGCCAGGTCCTTGCGCCATGGCTCTCGAAGAGTGATAGCAGCACGATCGGAGCCCATGCAGCGTGACCAAATATGATCGAGAGGACCGGCGTCTTTTCGGATATCGATATCGATGAAATTGTCGGGCGTGCGGCCCCAGGCCGAAGAAGCCATAGCTGCCACGCCCATCGCGCCCCCCATCGCGGAGAATTCACGGCGCGTCCACATCCTGTCATCCATAGATTTTCACCACTCGCAAGCCAAGCCGCGCCCATATTGACGGGCAATTACCTCGAAACTGACGAGCCGACCATGGATCTTAATTCCTTTAAA
Source organism: Sphingobium sp. TomTYG46 (assembly GCF_055396345.1). Classification (NCBI taxonomy): domain Bacteria; kingdom Pseudomonadati; phylum Pseudomonadota; class Alphaproteobacteria; order Sphingomonadales; family Sphingobiaceae; genus Sphingobium; species Sphingobium sp. TomTYG46. Next base: position 177,918 of record NZ_AP027325.1, on the reverse strand, counting down.
TGCAACGTTATTGTTTACTTTTGAGTCATGGGGAGGACCTGGCCGCCGCGTGCCTTTTCAAGTTTGCCTTACGAACGAGTGACAAACACTCCTCCAGGGGAGAGCATATGCTAAGCTCTGATCGTGTTTTTCGTGCTGCTTTGCGTGAGCGCCGCCGTGCCGATGCGCCGCGCTCAATAGTGGGGATGGAGGGTTTGCGTTGGTGGTCGATGACAGCCTTATGCTCCGCGCCCAGATCCACAACTCCGGCATTTACCGACAGTTCTTCTGCAAGTCTGGCCTGCCATAAAGGTCCTTAACGCGAATAGGATCAAAGCGCCTGTATCATGGAAGCAGTTCGAACCAGTCGAAGGGACAGGATCACCATTGTTCGCGGGCTAACAATATGAGATCCACTATTTTCTTCCCATGTGTCTCGATATCTTTTGCGGAGAGCTCGCGAACGAGGTCATACTGTAAAAACCAGCCATATACCGATGTGAGGATGTGCTCGGCGACCGCTTCTGGTCGCTCCACGGGAATGGCGTCTCTGTGCGCAGCGGCGCGAATATCCTCCGCCAGCAGCCGCACTGCGTTGAGATAACCCAGTTCGTGCATCAGTGGCGCGAGATCTGGAAAGCGATGGCGATTGAGAAGAATTAACGAATGAAGTCCGCGAAAGAGGGGATCGACCAACAGAGATGCCATGTCGGCAACGCGTAGGTGCAGAACCTCTTTCAGATCGGTAACGCCATGGGTGGATTTGACTCGGGAAACCGCATACCAGCGGGCCAGCGTTTCCCTCACGACTGCACGGAAAAGATCCGCCTTGGTCGCGTAGCGGGCGTAAAGCGTGGTGCGGGTTATGCCTGTCGCTGCGGCAACTTTCTCCATTGAAACGCCATCGAACCCATCGACCAGAAACATGCCTCGGGCGGTGCCAAGTATGGCCTGCTCGATCAGCGCTACCTCCGTTGACGATGGACGCCCTCTCTTGAGGGCCAGCTTTGCAGGAGTAGCGGTTCGACGGGTCATCAGTGCTTTCTGATATAGGAGCATCGCCATGGCAATGAGATGCTGAAATCGACCCGTTATCTAAATTTGGCGAAATCCTTATCAATTGCCGCTAGCTGTCTGTCGCTGATCCTGCCCTGGGAGAAGCGCTGGATTCCTTTCAGCGTTAGGCCGCGTGCGAGGAAGATCCTGCTGTCGGTCGATGTGTTGGGGATATGCCTGTCCACGATTGCGCGTGTGCGAGGATCATCCAGCAGCGTGCCGATGGGCGTACTCGCGGTACTGTAGCGCGGTGCGGCAGCTGGCCCGTTCTTGCGCGCAGGGATTTCCGCCAAAGAGGTTGCAGAGAGGGCGGTGAGGGCCGCGAAAAGAAGAACATTTTTCTTCATGGGGTCTTTCAGTCGAGATGGGCGGGCGTGTTTGCAGCCGTTGTCTGAGCGGATGAACCCGGCCAGATTTGAGCGAAAAAAGGATTCGACGCGGCAACTAGCGGATAACTGCCGATATCGGTCTGGCAGGTCGGACACCAATGGCCGCCCGCCAGATAGAGATTGGGAGACATGGAGAAGCGGTGGCCAAGACTGCATTCCCAATCTACGGGGGAGAATGGGTCATCAACCTTGCTTGCATGGCATTTGGCCCCGCGGAAGTCAGCGGCGCCGCGAAGATCCTCGGCTGCCCATTCGCCCTTCGGCTTGGAATCGTCATAGCCATGATCGAGTGCTATCGGGTCTTGCGAAGGCTGCGCCAATGGGAAATCATCCCAGTCATCGGGAATTTGCTCCCATGCCTCGCGCGATCCGAAATAGGCGTTGATATGTTCCCTATCATTGGTGCGGATCCAGCTGACAGGCCCCCCGGAGCCCTCCGCAACCGCACGAATCTGCTTGCGGGCAAGGCCTGGGAGCAAGCGCATTATGGTGCGGACTATCCAGGGAATGCGACGGGGTAGTTCGGCGAAAAAGTCATCGATCGAAAAACGCCGATAGGGCACGAGTTCTTCCAAACGATCGGAATCGAGATACCACTGTCCATGGAAGTTTCGCGTTGCCAGCCATTTTGGATTGAGAATGCGCCGGAAATCCTTGACGCCCATGGCCGCCATCATCTTGACCATCAACTGATGGTTGACGAGCCGCGCGGATTCTCCGCCGCCAATATTATAGAAGTGACGCCAGAAATTCTCTGGAACGTCGTCGCCGCACAACGCTGCCATCAAGCGCGCCGAGTCCTCCACGGTTGACCACTCCATGACTCCGTTAGGAGGGTTATGGAACATGATCGGCCCCTGGGTCTTCCACATGTCGTAATGGGCCATGCCGGTCTGGCGGATCGATACCCAATATTTAAGGCCGGACTCGGCTACGATAGCCTCTGCACGGGCCTTGGTGCCAGCATAGTGCCCGTTATAGCCGATGCAGATCGGATCGCCGGTACGTCCCCAGTGGACCGGAGGATTGCGGCTGCCGGTCTGCGCCACAGTGCCGATGTAGACAAGGCGGATCTGATCAGCATTGGGCTGCCTTTGGATGGCGTTCACGACATTTTGCGTACCGCCGACATTCACCTTTTCAACGACAGCGGGCGGGAGTTCGTCGGCAAGAGGGGACACGAGAGCGCCCATGTGCAGGACCATGTCCACGCCAGCGACTGCCCGGTCCACGGAGGCGGCGTCGGTGAGGTCGCCCCATGCAAAATCCACGCTATGCTGCTTTTGCAGGCGGCGAATAACGGGATGAGATTTCTCTTCTGGACGCACAAGTACGCGGACGGTCAATGCGGGCATCTGCGAAAGTGCATGGACAACGGCTCTGCCCATATTGCCTGTCGCGCCCGTCACCAGGACCAGCTTTCCAGTTGCTGCCATTTTAGTTCCTTTCGCCGCTCTACGAAATGCGACTTAGCTCCGGGATCTGCGAATGCCAATTGAAATATACATTAATGTCCATTTATAGGGCAGGAAGATTCAGGAGATCAATTATGACTCGTCCGCACGGTGAACCTCGCCCTGGCGACCCCCATTGGAACAGCGACGTCGAAGCGCCGCTTGTAATCGAGGATGCTGACGCCTTCGAATGGGACGGCGCAGAAGATGTGATCATCGTGGGCTATGGCGGCGCGGGCGTCGCGGCAGCGATCCAGGCGCATGAAGAGGGTCTGTCCGTCCTGGCCATCGATCGTGCGGATGGAGGAGGTGCGACGCGCATCAACGGAGGCATATTCTACGGGGGCGGTGGCACGCCGGCTCAGTTGGATGCAGGTGTCGAGGATAGCGTTGAAGACATGTTCAGCTATCTGCGTTTGGAGACCCAAGGCGTTGTCAGCGACCAAACGCTCCGGCGCTTCTGCGAAGAGAGCGCAGATACGGCGCGTTGGCTGGCCGGACATGGCGTCCGTTTCGCGGGGCGCGTCTATGAGAGAAAGACAAGCTATCCGCACACCGACTATTCCCTTTATCATTCCGACAACAGCCTTGCGCCCAACTACAAGGCCGTGGCGAAACCTGCCCCCAGAGGGCATCGCGCCCTGGTCGACAAGCTGGATGCACCGATGGGATACGGGAAAGGTCTTTATGATCCGCTGCGGAAGTCAGCGGAACGCTTGGGGATCAAGTCCTTGCCCTCCACCAAGGTGAGGCAGCTCGTGATGGATCACAATGGCCGCGTGGTGGGCGTGGTTGCCATCCAGATGCAGCCCGGCACCGCCGAGGGGAAGCGCTATGACGCCTTGATGCGTCGCGCGACGGCTATGGTGCTTCGCTTGCCGCCCTCGATGCCGGGCGCCCCCATCATCGCTCACCTGGCGTCACGGCTGTTTAAAAAAGCGGGGGCTTTGGAGCGTAAGGCGGGTGTTAAGCACGTGATCCGTGCGCGTCGCGGCGTATGTCTTGCGGCGGGCGGCTTCATCTTCAATCGAAATATGGTCGAGCATTATGCGCCCAAGTATCTCAAGGGCATGCCGCTTGGCACTCCCGGCGATGATGGAAGCGGTATTCGGCTAGGGCAGAGCGCGGGCGGCGACGTATCGCGCCTTCAACATGTCAGCGCTTGGCGTTTCATCAACCCGCCCATCGCCTGGGCGCAGGGCATGGTCGTAAACCGGCAGGGCCAGCGATATGTCAACGAAATGCTCTATGGCGCGTCTATCGGTATGCCGATGGTGGAAGATCATGATGGTGTGTGCTGGATCATCCTGGACGATGATGGCTATCGAAGGGCCAAGCTCCAGTCAAAGAGCAAGGCCATCCTGGGTTTTCAGCGCTACCCCGCACTGGCCGCCATGCTCCTGGGATCGAAAAAGGCGGGGTCGATCAAGAGCCTGGCCGGAAAGTGCGGGATCGCGCCGGAAGGTCTTGAAGCGGCGGTCGCAGGCTACAATCGGCTCGCCGAAACAGGGGTGGGCGACCCATTGGGGAAAGCCGCCGAGGATATCGTGCCGATCGTCAAAGCGCCGTTTTACGCCATCAACATGTCCATCGACGCCAAATTGGGTTTCCTCCCCGTTCTGACGCTGGGGGGCCTCAAGGTGCAGGAGGATAGTGGCGCAGTCTTGAACGAAGAGGGTGAGCCGATCCGGGGACTTTATGCGGCTGGCCGGAACGCAGTCGGCATCTGCTCCAATATTTATGTCAGCGGCTTGTCGGTTGCGGATTGCTTCTTCTCCGGACGCCGCGCCGCGCGGTCGCTGGCGAGGTCGGACTAGGTCACCGACTCATTATGCCGCAACCAAATCCTGATTGAGGCGAGTTGGACGGAGGCGAGGAAATTGTCGTCTCGCTTGTCGTACCGGGTGGCGATGGCTCGGAAATGCTTGAGTTTGTTGAAGAAGCGTTCGACGAGATTGCGGTAGCGATAGAGGAACGGGCTGAAGGCCGGGATGCGTTTTCGGTTTGGCATTGGCTTGACGCAGGCCCATGCACCGCGCGCCGCCAAGGCATTGCGCATGGCGTCGCTATCGTAGGCACGGTCGGCCAGCAGGACGCAGCCTTTGCCAAGACCATCAAGCATATCGTCGGCCGATCGTCCGTCATGGGCCTGTCCTTCGGTCAGCTTTAGCCCGATGGGGAGGCCAAGCGCATCGACCAGTGCATGGATTTTGGTGGTCAGGCCGCCGCGCGAGCGACCCATGCAACGGGATCGGCCATCTTTTTTTGGGCGTTGGCAGCGTGCTGGTGGACACGGATCGACGAGGAGTCGATCATCTGGATATCCCCTTCGTAAGCTGCTGACACCGCTTGCAATATGCGCGCCCAATGACCTGCCTTGCGCCAGCGGTTGAAGCGGTTCACGCAGGTCGTGTGCGGACCATAGCGTGCCGGAATGTCCGCCCAGGGCGCACCCGTGCGCAACCGCCAGAATATCCCGTTCAGTACCCGCCGATCATCGACCCGCGCCACTCCGCGAACCTTGGTCGGAAGCAGCGGCTCGATCACCGACCACTCGAAATCCGTCAGATCAAAACGCGCCAAAGCCAGTCTCCCTTCATCGGGAAACTGAATCAGAAATCACGCCCGTTGGAAATCCCGTTTATGGGTATGTAACCTAAAGCGCGCTGCGTTTAATCGGACGCAGGTTGCGCGCTCTAGTTTTTGTTATCGCATCGTTTTAGGCGCAAAACCGGTTCTCACTTTTGCGCATAATGTTCCAAGGCCCTTGGGTTTGATAACACGCCGGAGCAAAGCAGTAATACTCCTAGTGCGTTTACTTAGAGTCTTTCTGACTTAGATTGAGGCATATCCGGCTCCACGGATGTAATTGGCGCATTCTGCGGGCGGGAAGTGGTCGAGCAGTTTTCCGATGCGTCGCCATGTTGCCTCGACGGTGCGTTCGTTGGCCTTGCGGAGCAGACGCTTGAGCTTGGAGAACATCTCCTCGATGGGGTTCAGGTCGGGCGAGTAGGGCGGCAGGAAGAACAGCCTGATGCCCGCCGCCTTGAGCAATTTGCGCACGCGGCTGCCTTTGTGGCTGCCGAGATTGTCGACCACGATGATGCTGCCGGGTTCCAGCGCGGGGATCAGGAACTGCTCGACCCACGCGGTGAAGCTCTCGCCGTTTATCGGGCCATCGAGGACGCAAGGGGCCACGATGCCATCATGCCTGAGGCCAGCGATGAAGGTCAGCGTCTTCCAGTGGCCATGCGGCACCTTGTCGATCAGCGGCTCGCCCCGGTGATGCCAGCCATGGGTGCGGGTCATGTTGGTCTTCGCCCAGGTCTCGTCGATGAAGACCATGCGCTTGGGATCTACCCAGCGCTGGACCCAGCGCCAGCGGTTGCGGCGTCGGATGACGTCGGGCCGGTCCTGTTCCTTGGCGAAGAGCGTCTTTTTTTAAACGTCTTGCCCAAGCGGCCCATGAACCGCCACAGCGTGTCGCAGCAGACCACCACACCACGCTCTTCACGCAGCTGGGCCAGCAACTCGTGCAGCGTCAGGTCCTTCTTCTGCTCGATCCGCGCAAGCAACCACTCGCGCTCACGCGCCAGCAACGGGAGCATGTGACCGCCGACCTTGCCCGGCTCAACAGACCCGCGCGTTCGCCATGACTGCGCCCAGCGAACCCCCGTGGCCGGGCTCACCTCCAGCAACCGCGCAGCCCCCCGCGCCGACATGCCTCGATCCAGAGCCCGACAAAACCGAACCCGCAAATCCTGTGATAATGGCCTCATCCATGCTGGCCTCCTCACCAGTGGCCACCTTGAATCACACTTCCAACCGTCTGGAAATCCCCAACGATTCATTCAACATCGGAAAGACTCTAATTGCCGGATTGCTTATGTTGAGTATCGGTCGAATCGAGATGACCACTCTTTAGATCATGTTTGCCGTGCGGATTGAGGGACTCTCGCCGCATCGGTGCTGCGCTCTGGGCCGAACTGCACGGCGGCCCAGAGCGCATTGCCTTGAGGTTGCATTTGCCCCCATCAGCAAGTTGGCCGTGCTGTACAAATGTGCAGTTAAGCACATTTGTACAGCACGGCCATCTATGCGTACTTGCTCCGATGACCGATAAACGGCGTTGCCATGACGATTGGCGGTAGCGGCCTGGCGATCCAGAGGTCGCCAAGCCTTGGGGAACCCGCTATCCCTGCATCGCCTCCAACTCTATCCCCTTGGTTTCCTGAACCATCATAAAGACGAACAGCAGGGATAGCAGGGCAAAGGCGGTATATGCACCATAGGTGACGGGCAACCCGATATTCTTCGCCAGCCAAGGGAAGCTTGAACTGACAAGAAAGTTCGCGAGCCACTGCGCAGCACCTGCCACGGCGAGGGCTGACCCGCGCATCTGGTTGGGAAACATTTCGCCAAGCATGACCCACATGACCGGACCCCAACTGAGGTTGAAGAATATCACGTAGATGTTAGCGGCGAGCAGCGCGACGAGGCCGAGCCCCTCCGGCAAGCGAAGGGCACCATCGACCATCTCGGCATTGCCGAAGCACCAGGCCAGCGCTGCGAGCGTGACTGTCATGCCTGCGGAGCCGATCAGCAGAAGCGGCCGCCGCCCGATCCGGTCTATGAGCAGGATTGATACGAGGCATGCGAGGATCGATACGGCCCCAGACGCGATATTGATCTTCAGTGCGTCGCTTTCTGTGAAACCCACGGCTTGCCAGAGTACCGCGCCATAGTAGAAGACGACATTGATCCCGACGAGTTGCTGGAACACGGCCAGGCCAATGCCGACCCAGACGATCTTGCGCCAACCGCCGCCCGGCTTGCGAATATCGGCCAGGCTGGGCTGGTGATCGTGAGAAAGCGATGCGCTAATTTCGTTCATTTTCTCAGCTGCAGCTTGTGGGCCGAGCAGGCGATCCAGAACCAGCCTGGCCTGTTGCAGTCGCCCCTTGGCAATTAGGAAGCGGGGGCTTTCTGGGATGCCGAATAGCGCCACCAGGAACAACAGGGCCGGTACGGCTTGAACCCAGAACATCCATCTCCATGCAGGCTGCCCGGCCCAAGCCGTTCCGAGCGAGGATCCCGCGATGCCCGCGAGATAATAATTGGCGAAAAAGGCTCCGGTCAGACCCGAGATGATCATCACCTGCTGCATGCTGGACAGCCTTCCGCGTATATGCGCGGGCGTAACTTCGCTGATGTAGGCAGGGGAAAGGACGCTTGCCGCGCCCACCGCCATTCCAGCGAAGAAGCGGGCGATGGCGAGGACTGTTGCGCTGAATGCTCCGCCGGAGGCGACGGCGCTGATGATGAAGAGGATCGCCGCGACGATCATGACGGTGCGACGGCCCCAGATATCCGCGAAGCGGCCCGCGAGGAAGGCGCCCAATGCACAGCCTGGCAACAAAGCGCTGACCGTCAGGCCAAGCTGAGCCTCGTCAAGTCCGAAGGTGTGGCGAAGCCCTTCCTGCGTGCCGTTGATTGCCCCGGAGTCATATCCGAACATGAAGCCGCCGATCGTGGCAACCGCGACTATACGGCCGATCAAAGCCAGATTGACCCGCTCCTGTGCAACCCGATGCATGTTGAACCCCTCCTTATTGTGAGCGCTACCATGACAAAGTCGTGGACGTGGTCAAGTCTTTAACAGAGGCGCTGCATCAGATCCGCGGACGACCAGTTCGTAATCAAGCTTTACATGCTGAGGCTGAGCACGCGCCAAAGGGCGCTTGGATCGCACGGCCTGGGCAAGAATTTCGATCGCAACGCTGGCCATCGCCGAAATCGGTTGGCGTATCGTGGTAAGCTCGGGCCATATTGTCGTGGCGATGGCGGTGTCGTCGAACCCGCAAACGGTGAGATCGCTCGGCACATCCAATCCGCGCTGGTGCGCGGCGCTAACCACACCCGCCGCCATGTCATCATTGGCTGCGAAGATGGCACTGGGCGGCGATGTGATGTCGAGCAGCGTGGCTGCTCCGGAAAGCCCGCCTCGATAGGTGAAATTTCCCTGCGCGACCAACTCCTTCTCCGGCTTGATCCCCGCCAAATGCAGAGCGCGTTCATAGCCTTGTCGCCGCAGATGACTGGCGGTTTGGTTGGGGTCGCCTGCGACGAAACCGATACGGCGATGTCCGCGCGCCAAGATATGCTGAGTCATCGTGAACGCCGCTTCCTCATCATCTATGAGCACGGCGTGAGACGAAGGCGCTGGCTGTCCGGATGCAACCTGAGCGGCCGCGAGACCGCATTTTTGCAGAGCGCTGAGCAGTTCTGCGTCGTCGCAGAGCGGCGGCGGTAATAACACCGCATCGACCCTGTGTGCGACAAGTCTGGCAGCGAGCATGACGGGCTTTTCCAGCGGGTCAATTTTATCGACGATCAGTTCGACGTCATTCTCTCGGGCAGAGCCGAGGCTTCCGAGAAGAAATTCGCTTAGATAGGCGGCGCTGGGGTTGCCGTATAGCAAGACGATGCGGCATTGCCGTGCCCCGGCCAAAGCCCGTGCTGCAGCATTCGGGACATAACCCAAGGCGGCAATGGCCACTTCGACCTTTTTGCGAGTCGTGTCCGTCACCCGTTGATCGTGGTTGATGACGCGGGACACGGTCATTGGGGACACGCCCGCCGCGCAGGCGACATCAGCAACCGTGGGTCCTTCGGTTCTGCGACGCGAACCTCTTTTGGCGACCATCTTCTGCATTTCCCCTTTTGCATCGCCTATTCGGAAGGGAGAGGTTGAGCAAGCCTCTTGCATGATGAAGTATGTTAGCGCTACCTACGCAGGCTAGGAGAGGGTTTAGCGAGATGTTTCTCGGCATAGATATTGGCACATCGGGCGTTAAAGCCGTGATAGCCGCGCAGGATGGCAAAGTGCTGGCGACTGGGAATGCGCCGTTAGATGTATCACGGCCTTTCCCTTTATGGTCTGAGCAAGATCCCGAGGACTGGTGGCAGGCAACCGAAGCCGCCATTCTTGCGCTGCCGGATGACTTGCGCGCACGGGTACAGGGAATCGGGCTCGCCGGACAGATGCATGGCGCGACGCTGCTGGGTGCGGATCATAAGCCGCTTCGTCCCGCCATCCTGTGGAATGATGGACGCAGCTTTCAATTATGCCGAAAGCTAGAGGAGGAGATTCCGGCATCGCGCGCGATTACGGGGAATCTTGCCATGCCAGGCTTCACCGCGCCAAAGTTGATGTGGGTGAGGGAGCATGAGCCTGAAATTTTCGATCGGGTCCACAAGGTGCTGCTGCCCAAGGATTATGTGCGCCTTTGCATGACCGGCGAGATGGCGTCCGATCTGTCGGATAGCGCCGGGACATTGTGGCTTGATGTGGGGGCACGCGACTGGAGCGACGTTATGCTGGCCGCCACCGGGCTTTCGCGGCAGCACATGCCTGTCCTTTTCGAGGGCAATGGGATCACGGGCGTGTTGCGTCCCGAGGTGGCCGCGCGGTGGGGCATGGGCGCCGTACCGGTGGCAGCTGGGGGGGGCGACAACGCAGCGGGCGCCGCTGGCATTGGAGTGGTCAACGAAGGGGACGCGCTGCTGTCGCTTGGCACTTCAGGCGTTATTTTCGTCGCTACAAGCGCCTTTCGGCCGAACCCCGATGGAGCGGTACATGCCTTCTGCCACTGCCTGCCAGCGACGTGGCACCAGATGAGCGTACATTTGTCCGCGGCGTCCTGCATCGACTGGGGCGTGAAGGCGGTAGGGGCGGACGGCCCCGCCGGTTTCTTCGCGTTGGCGCAAGAGGCTGGCAGCGGAGTGGGGCCTGAACTGTTTTTACCGTATCTTTCGGGCGAGCGTACGCCACACAATGACTCGCATATTCGCGGCGCTGTGCTGGGCATCGACAATGAAACGGATCGAAGGCGCATTGCAGCGGCCGTTCTGGAAGGCGTGGCCTTTGCGCATGCGGACGGTATCGCTGTACTGCGCCAAGCGGGTACAACGATCGAGGAGCTTGCGGTCATCGGCGGCGGCGCGCGATCGCGCTATTGGGGTTCGATCATCTCAGCCGCACTGAACGTGCGCCTGGCCTATTTGGAAGGTGGAGAAGTGGGGCCTGCGCTGGGGGCGGCCAAACTTGCCCACATGGCCGTGACCGGAGCAAGCGCCGCTGAAGCTTGTACCCGCCCATCTATTTCGGACGTCATAGAGCCCGATGCGGCGCTCGCCGATCGTCTCGCACCGCGGCTTGCCCGTTTCAGAGCGGCCTATTTGGCCCTCAAGTCTTTGTAAGGAGAAATTCGTGTCCGCCAGTTATTTCGCTGAATTCCCGACCATCGGCTATGAAGGACCGGAAAGCGCCAACGACCTTGCCTACCGCTGGTACGACAAGGATCGTGTCATATTGGGCAAGCGCATGGAAGACCATCTGCGCTTCGCCGTGTGTTTCTGGCACAGCTTCTGCTGGCCGGGGAGCGATGTTTTCGGCGGCGGCACCTTCCGGCGCCCCTGGCATGCAGGTGCCAACGACGCGTCGGCGGCGCGATCGAAACGAGAGGCAGCGCTTTCTTTCATCGAAAAGCTCGACGTGCCCTTCTACTGCTTCCACGATGTCGATGTGATGGCGGATGCCGACACGATCGGCGATTTTCGCAAAAGTTTTGCCGAGGCGGTTGATCATCTGGAGCAACTGCAGGCCCTGCATGGCCGCAAACTGTTGTGGGGCACGGCCAACCTGTTCAGCCATCCCCGCTATATGGCGGGCGCGGCAACCAATCCGGATCCCGAAGTATACGCCTGGGCCGCGAGCCAGGTCCGAGACGCGTTGGAAGCTACCCATCGTTTGGGCGGAGCCAACTATGTATTGTGGGGCGGTCGCGAAGGTTATGATACGATCCTCAATACGGAAATCAGCATTGAGCAGGAAAATTTCGGCCGTTTCTTGAGCCTGGTCGTCGATCATAAACATCGCATTGGCTTCAAAGGAACGATCCTGATTGAGCCCAAGCCGCACGAGCCGACCAAGCATCAATATGATTTCGATACTCAGACCGTTTATGGCTTCTTGAAGCGCTTCGGCCTGGAAGGCGAAGTTCGCGTGAACATTGAGGCGAACCACGCCACGTTATCAGGCCACACATTTGAGCATGAAATCGCCATGGCACGGGCGCTTGGCCTCTTTGGATCGATCGATGCAAACCGCGGCGATCACCAAAATGGATGGGACACGGACCAATTTCCCAATTCGGTCGAGGAACTGACCCTGGCCATGCTGGAGATTATCCGTGCGGGAGGCTTCAACGACGGGGGGTTCAATTTCGACGCAAAGGTGCGGAGGCAGAGCGTAGACGCGGTCGATCTTTTCCACGGCCACATTGGCGGGATCGACACGGTCGCGCATGCGCTCATCAAGGCGGCGGCGATCATCGAGGATGGCCGCGTCGACGCGTTCCGTGCGGAACGCTATTCTGGCTGGAAGGAAGATTTAGGCCGGGCCGTTCATTCCAATAATGCGACGCTCGCTTCGATCGCCGACATTGCGGTTTCCCGCGATCTGGCGCCGCAGTCGCGATCGGGCCGCCAGGAGTGGCTGGAAAATATGGTGAACCGCTTCTGATGGAGATCCGAGCAGGCGATTACCGCCTTTTGTTGGAGCCGGAACGTGGCGGCTCGATCTTGGCGTTCGAGTGGCGGGGTGAAGCGTTGCTGCGCCCAGCCTGCGGTCCTACAATATTGGACGTCGCCTGTTTTCCGTTAGTGCCCTTTTCAAACCGGATCGCCTTTGGCCGCTTCCAGGCCAATGGGCGCGAAGTGCAGTTGAGACCGAACTTCCCCGGTTCAGACCATCCGCATACACTGCATGGATTTGGATGGTTGGCGTCTTGGACTGTCGAACACTCTGATGCGAACAGCGTTACGCTTGGCCATCACTATTTGGGAGGGGAATGGCCCTGGCCATATTATGCCGAGCAGCAGTTTGAACTAACCGAGGAAGGGCTAACGATCGGGCTGAAAATAATAAATCATGGTCAAAGCCTGATGCCCGCAGGGCTGGGATTTCATCCTTATTTCCCTCGGGATTGCAACACGGTCTATTATGGGCTGCATCATGGCGAGTGGCGAAATGATGGAGACTGTCTCCCGCAAGACTTGGATCTTAGAGAGTGGGCAATTGATTGGTGGGGCGGCCGCAACGTGGAAGAGCGCCGAGTGGATACTGTTTACACGAACCGGCAGGGGATCTTGTCAGTTACATGGCCTTCCCGGAATTTGTCGCTCGTAATCCAACCAGGAGATGCGCTGCCTCACACGGTAGTCTATACGCCGGAGGGGCAGAATTTTATCTGCGTCGAGCCAGTTAGCCACGCGACTAACGCTCTCAACTCTTCACCTGATGACGTCAAATGGCTAAAACCGGAGGAGAGCTTTGCAGTGGTAACGTCGTTTCGCGCCACTAGGAACAGAAGCAAGCCCTATTCTCAGGGCTCGGCGCTAGGCAAACTGCATGGATAAGCGAAAATGGCTATCAGCCCGTCGATCCTCTGTTTTTGTTGGCAAATAGCAACACCCAGAAAAAAATCTCCGGCCCAGTTTACTTTTGCACTTCGTTGCGTCAGGTTTCTTCCGTCACACAAAAAAGGGGAATCAACGAGAAGCTAACGTTACGCTTCGATTATAAAGATAGCGCTACCAAAGCCTGTCCCAAGAGGCGTAAGCGTCAAGTGCAACGCTGCGCTTAGATACGTCATAGCGACAGCGGTTTCTCAGGTCATGTGCGGCGACACAGCAATATTGGTTAGGTTTGGGCTTTTTCGGGTGAAGCTGAAAAACGGTGCTTTCGGCAAAGCTCAGCCAAACATGAAAAGTTAGTTCGAACAATCTATGGGGAGAGGATGATGCAAAGGAATTTGCGTAAACACACATTATCGCTATTGCTCGCAACCGGCGCAGCTTGCGGCCTGTCGGCGCCCGTCTGGGCTCAGGAAGCGAATGGCAACGTTTCGACAGGGGCTAATCAATCCAGCGCCGAAATCGTCGTGACCGCCACACGCCGGGCCGAGTCGTTGCAGAATGTTCCGATGAGCATCAACGTCGCGACAGGCGATCAGATCGAACGCCTTAAAATTTTCGATGTCAAAGATGTGCAGCAGCTTGCTCCAGGCCTTGAACTGCGCAACGACAATGGTCGTGCGAACTCCGCAACTCTGCGTGGCGTAAACTTCGACCCTGACCAGGGGACCGGACCGGCAGTTGATCTTTACTTCAACGAAGTTCCAATCGATGCGCAAACGGCTTTCACTGCTATTTACGACATTGATCAGATCGAAGTCTTGCGCGGACCGCAGGGCGGCCTGCGCGGCCGTACGGCTCCATCGGGTGCCATTACCATTCGGACTCGCCGCGCGAACCTCAATAAGATCGAGGGCTATGTACAGGGCAGTGCGACCGAAGATGCCGGCTACAACGTACAGGGCGGCGTATCGCTGCCGGTAATCGAGGACAAGCTTGCCATACGCGCCTCGATGCTGGTCGATGGCAACCGGTTGAACCAGGTGCGCAACATCGTTCGTGGCGACCGTTCGCAAAGTCGTACCGAAAGCGCCCGGCTGTCGGTTGCGTTTCAGCCGACGGACGGCTTCGACATCAACGTGATGTATCAGTATTTGAATGCTGATAATATTCTGTACCCGCAGGTCTTTGGTGCAGGCAATCCTGTAATCGGCAATCCGCCGGTCGCATTGGATGATCGCTATACATTGGCAGAAGGGCGCAGCCGCTTCATCAACAATAGCCATCTGCTCACCCTGGATGCGAAATATGATCTGGGTCCAGTCACGCTGTCATTCGTCGGCGGACATCAGGAGACCAAGCTCACCCAATATGGGGAGTTTGACGCGGGGAATGCGATCCACAACTATGCGCCGACGCAGATCACACGTACGCCCTACAATGTCGACTCGGGTGAACTACGGTTGATGTCCAACAATGATGGCTTCTTCAACTGGACGATTGGTGGTACTTACAGCAAGAATACCGGCAATGTGACAGTCGATAAACCGTTGGATTACATTCCCAGCGTACCCGGTGTCCCTGTCCCTGTGGCTCCTATTTTTCCTGTCCCCGGCCTGATCGACATTCCTGTTAGTGGTGAAAGCTACTCTGTGGCCGGCAGCGTTCGGCTCCAGCCTACTGACAAGCTGACCTTTGAAGCGGCGGGCCGTTATTCCGTTATCAGCGGAAAGCAGTTCGCGACCATCTCCATTCCGGGAGCGGGAACATTCCCGATTGTAGATTTCGAGAAGAAATCGCATCCATTCACTGGATCTGCCACGCTGACTTACAAAGCTACCCCGGATCTCACCGTCTACGGAGCGTATGGGCGTTCATTCCGTGCCCCGACGGCAGGCGTCGGCGTACCGCAAAATGTCAGTCAGGATCTGGCAATCAGCAAAGCGGAGCATGCCGATACTTTTGAAGTGGGCTTTAAGTCAGCCTTTTTTGACCGTCGCTTGTCGCTCGACGTTGCCGCCTTCTACCAGAAGTTCGATAACTTCATCTCCCGCTTCACTGGCATAGCTACTGATCAGGGAAGCCAGCCCTTTCCTGGCTTCTTCGCTGGACCGCCGGATGGCACCGTCGACACCAATGCTGATTATAATTATAACGGCAAAGCTACGGTCAAGGGCGTCGAGGCAACGCTCGCGGGGCGGCCGACGGACAATTGGGACGTCTCAGTCAGCATGTCGTACGTGAAGGCGCGTTATAAAAATGCGCTCCTGCCGTGCAACACGGTGGATCCGGTGACCAATCAGTCCATCGTTGTTCCCAATCCGGCATTCGGCGGAGTCAACAACGTCAGCTATTGTCAGCGCAACTCGCGTCTTGCGGACGTGCCTGATTTCAGCCTCACTGCGAACAGCGAATACCGCTTCGGAACTGGGCCGATCCAGCCGTTCATTCGTGGCCTGATCACCTATCGCCCGAGCGTTTATTCTCATAATCAGCAGTATCGTTATCCTCATCGCGAACTCATCAACCTGTTCGTCGGTTTGCGAGGTGGAGATACGAACAAGTGGGAAGTATCGGCTTTTGTCCGCAACCTGCTGAATCAGAACAAGGTCACTAACATCAGCATCAACAATGCCACTATCACCGGGAACAACGTCCTGGGCGGCCCTGGTGTGATCTTCGATTCAGGATATCGCTCTGTGAACCTCACCAATCCACGGGAGTTCGGTATCTCCGGGTCGTTCCGTTTCTAAACTCTCCACTCCCGCCAGCGTTATGCGCTGGCGGGCCTTTTTGTACTTCGACGCTGGAAAAATCGTTGGCGCGTGAATATAATGGTACGGTTCTGTTTACTTTCCCTTTCTTCCTGTTGTAAGATTTTCACATGACGATCCGCTCACTAGGTTGCGGGGCGCCTGTGACTTTTTAAACGGAGGATTCCTTGGCTGACCGGCTCGCCATTACGCGGCGCATGTTCATCGCTTCAACCGCTCTGGCGATGCCAGTTACGGCCATGGCCGACGTTGCGGGCAAGCCTCGATATCGCGACGCGAAAGCTCCCATAGAAGATCGCGTACGCGATTTGTTGAGCCGGATGACTTTGGAAGAAAAAGCCGCGCAGATGCGGTCGATCGCCTACACAAAATCGCTGTTTCTAGAGGGCGACCTATTTTCGCCGGAGAAGGCCAAGCAGGTCTTCGTGAACGGCATCGGTCAGATCGGCAACCCGAGTGACACCAACGGAACCACGCGTGTAGCCAAGGACAATTACCGTTCACCTGGAGAGACGATCGACCTCGTCAACGCTATTCAACGACATTTGGTCGAGAACACGCGTCTGGGCATTCCCGCACTGTTCCATGAGGAGACGGCTCATGGCCTTAAGGCAAGGGACGCGACGATCTTCCCAATTCCTTTGGGCCTGGGCAGTACGTGGGACCCAGCTTTGGTGCAACAGGCTTATGAACTTGCAGGGCGCGAGGCTCGGATGCGGGGCGCAACGGTTGCGCTTAGTCCCGTCCTCGACCTCGCCCGTGATCCACGATTTGGCCGTGTGGAGGAGTTTTTCAGCGAAGATCCCTATCTGGTGAGTCAAATGGGTATCGCGTCCGTGCGTGGCCAGCAGGGGACACGCCCCCTGGCGGCGGACAAGGTATTCGTGACGCTCAAGCATTTCATCCACGGGGCGCCCGAGGGTGGGCTTAATACCGCGCCCGCCGACATGAGTGAGCGGACGCTGCGCGAAAATTTCCTCGTGCCCTTTGCCCAGGTGATCAAGAAAACCGACCCGGCTGTCATCATGCCGTCCTATAACGAGCTTGAGGGCGTTCCCTCACATGCCAGTTATGAACTGCTCCAGCGCACGGGCCGAGAGCGATTGGGTTTTCGCGGCGCCTATTTCAGCGACTATGGCGGCATCACCAATCTCGTCACCCAACATTATATGGCAGCGAATGATGACGAGGCTGCGGTGATGGCGGTACATGCGGGCGTCGATGCTGAATTGCCTGAGGGCCAGGCCTACGCCCGTTTACCCGAATTGGTGCGGTCCGGTCGCATCCCCGAAGCGAGTCTGGATGTAGCTGTTTCCCGCATTCTGGCGTTGAAATTTGAAGCTGGTCTGTTCGAGAATCCCTATGTCAGCAAACCGCGCGCGCTGCGCCAGGTCAATGCGCCGGCGAGTAAGGCGCTTGCCCGCAAAGTCGCGCAGAAATCGATAGTGCTCCTCAAGAATGACGGCCTATTGCCAATCAATACCGCCAGGCCGCAAAGGATTGCGGTGATCGGACCCAATGCGGTCGAGCCGTTGTTTGGTGGATATTCCTCGGTGAACGCTCAAGCCGTGGGGATTTTGGAGGGTGTGAAAGCGGCTGCTGGTCCGGCGGTATCCGTCGAACATGCTGAAGGTGTTCAGATCATCAAGCCTGACCCAACAGGCCAGCATTTGCCGGCTCGCGCTGCCCGGTACCCCGATCCTGCTGAGAATGCCGCGCGCATCACTCAGGCTGTGGAGGTTGCAAAGCGGGCGGACGTAATACTGCTCGTCGTTGGCGACGTTCCGGAAATTACGCGAGAAGCGATTCATGGAGGTGCGCCGGGCGATCGCAACACCCTCAACCTCTTTGGCGATCAGGATGCGCTGGTCGAAGCCATGATCGCGACTGGGAAACCCATAATCGCCTTGTTGATCAATGGACGCCCTCTTTCGGTCAATCGCTTGGCTGAGAAGGCCAATGCTTTGATCGAGGGCTGGTACCTTGGACAGGAAGGCGGGAACGCGTTCGCCGATGTGCTGTTTGGGAAGATCAACCCGGGCGGGAAGCTGCCGGTCACTTTCCCGCGCTCGGTCGGTGACCTGCCGATGTTCTACAATCAGCATCCATCGGCCAAGACCGGCAAGCGCTATGTTGAGAACAAAATAGCGCCACTATTCCCGTTCGGCTATGGCCTCAGCTACACAACATTCGACATTTCCGCGCCTCGCCTCGCAAAATCCACGATCGCAATCGGGGAGACGGCCATAGTGGAAGTGGATGTCACCAACAGCGGTCCCAGAACAGGCGATGAGGTAGTCCAGCTCTATGTCCGTGACGATGTAAGCTCCGTGCCGCGCCCGGTTTTGGAACTGCGGGGGTTTGAACGTGTGACATTGAAGCCCGGCGAGAAACGCACGGTAAAGTTCAGTCTTGATTCCGATAGCCTGGCCTTCTGGAACATCGATATGGCCTATGTCGTCGAAGCGGGAACTTTCACCATCCACGCGGGGTCCAGTTCAGCCAGCCTGAAATCGGCAAAGTTGACGGTCGTTTGATCGGCGAAATTGGAGAGGGCGCCGTAACGCGGCTGCCTGAGGAGTAAAAATGATGTGGGACCGCCGAGAAATCATCGGGGCCGGTGCGGCAGCTTTGGCAGCTTCTGCTGTGGCCAGGCCGGCGTTTGGGCAAATTGCTACCGAGCATGTCGAGATTGATCTGCGCCGTGACGTGGGTGCGCTTGATCATATCTGGTCCCGTTGCGCCGGATCGGATCGTGCTTCCGTAACGCTGCGCGAAAGTTGGCGCCACGATCTCGAGCGTTTCCATAATGAAACGGGGCTTGAGCGCGTACGTTTCCACGGCATCTTCAACGATGATATGGGTGTCTGGCCTGGCGGCATGAACGGCAAGGACCCCAACTTCCAGAATGTCGATGATGTCTATGACGGCGTTCTGGCCAGAGGTGTCCAGCCCTTTGTCGAATTGAGCTTCATGCCCAAGAAGCTCGCCAGCGCGAATAAGAAGCTCAATTTCACCTATGACGCGAACATCAGTCCACCGGCCTCTCCAGAGGCGTGGGGCGCCTTCATTCAGGTTTTCGTGCGTCACTTGCTGGACCGTTACGGGGCCTCTGCCGTGCGCCAATGGTATTTCGAGGTTTGGAATGAGCCCAATCTCAACTGGTTCTTCAGCGGAACGCAGGCCGATTATTTCGCCATGTACAAAGCCGCAGCACGGGCAATCAAGGAAGTTGATCCCAAGCTGCGCGTTGGCGGGCCATCTTCTGCGGCGGCGCAGTGGATTCCGGAATTCCTGGGCTTCTGTGCGCAGGAAAATCTGCCTGTCGATTTCGTGTCAACGCACATCTATGCCGGGGACGATCAGAAGGAACTGTTCGGCGAGGCCAATCGCTATTCACATAAGGACGTGATTCCGGCGGCCATGGCCAAGGTCAGGAGCCAGATCGACGCGACGCGATACAAGGATGCCGAACTATGGTTGTCCGAATGGTCGTCAGACAGCCCGGCGATGATTGCGCATATCATCAGCAGTTGCCTGCCCTACTGCCATGCCATGGCGCAATGGTGCATCAGCAATGTGTTTGAGGAAATCAACTTCCCCAACTTCATCCTTAAGGAAGGTGATGGTGGATGGGGCATGCTGGCCCAACGCGGCATCGCGCGGCCGGCTTTCAATAGCTACAAATTGTTGCACCGGCTCGGCCAGCGCCGGCTGGCAGCGACGGGGCCTACTCTGGCCAGCAGGACGCGAAACGGGGCAGCGGCATTGGTGTGGAACCTGGCCGAGGTGAAGCAGCCTGCAGGCATTCCAGGCATGAGCAACCAGCGGATCGTCACGGGCGAGCGTAAAAAAATCGAGGTCAGGCTCAAGGGAGCCGCTCCGGGCAAGAGCGTGCAAGTCAGCTATGTCGATCAGGAGAGGGGTTCGCCTCTTCCCAAATGGCGCGAGCTGGGTTCGCCGCAATATCCCAAAAAGGACCAGATCGAGCAGATTCGCCGATCGGCCGAACTAGCTCCGCCGGAAACGCGGCGCCTGGATGGGCAGGGCGTCCTGACGCTGGACTTGCCGCCTGAAGGTTTGGCCCTGATCGAATTGACGGCCTGATCTGCTGGTTCGGAAAATGCGGAAAAACAAAAATGAATAGAGCATGGTTCGATCCGGTCTGATCGGACGATGCTCGGGGTACAGGCCGTCCATCGACCTTGGAAGGCTTGCTGCTCAAGCGATGTGTTCATAAGTGGATATGCCTAACGAAAACGGGACATGCGGGTGAAGGAAGCGGAGAAATGCGGTTCAAGGGGAGGCGCAGAATTTGATTCCGGAAGCGCGCCCGCTAGACGCATGGGACGCCCGCCGAATAAAAAGGCTGGCGAGATCGAAGAGGCTATTTTATCGGCCGCGAAGGAATTGTTCCTTTCGGTCGGTTACGAAGCCACGTCGATGGAAGCCGTGGCGCAAGCCGCAGGGGTTTCAAAAAGAACCCTATATATTCGGCATTCGACCAAGGATGCATTGATGAAGGCAGTCGTCGAAGATCGTGTTCGAACATGGTCTGACGAAGCCAGCAGACGTAATAGCGACATACCAGAAGAGTTTCCGGAAAGTCTGCGGCGACACGCGCAAACCTTTACCCATATGCTCGCCAGTCCTGAAGTTCAGAAATTTAGCCAGTTAATTGCAACAACAGCGCACCGATTTCCTGAAATTGCTGAAACATTCTATCAGGTAGGCTATAACTACGAAGTCGAATTTCTGACCGAGGAAATAATAAGAGGTACGCGGAATGATCCTGTACCTCCAAAAAACCCGAGGCGAACGGCCGTACAATTGTTGAGCATGATACAGGGGTGGCGCAGGACCGAGGAAACGGTACGGACCATCAGTCCAGCCGAGGCAGCGGAATTTGCTTCACAAGCCGTAGATGTTCTGCTGCGCGGCAGGGAAGGTTGGTAATGCCTTAAACGGCATGAGCAAGATTGGCCGGATATTCATACCCCGCCTGCCGAATAGAGCATAATCCGATCACATTGAATCGGATTATGCTCTATCTATCTTTTGTTTTCTGCTTTCTCCGAGCCAGAAGACGACTTCATCTGTTTCGAAAACGCTTTAGCTTTACTTAGCCTTCAGCTTGGCAAGATCTGCGTCGATTTCGGTAAGCACCTTGTCGGTGATCTGATCGGGCGAATATTGTTGGATATCCTTCAGCGTCATCGACCGGGCCATATCGACCTGCTCGTTGGTGGTCATGCCAGGAACATGCCTTTCCAGAATAGCCTTTGCCGCAGGATCGTCCAGCAGCGTGCCGATTTCCGTCGTCGAGCTTGAATAAGCCGTTTGAGCGAAAGCGGGGAGGGGGGTCATAGCCAGGACTGTCACGGCTAGAATCAATTGCTTCATCATCCAACTCTCCATCAACGAATGGCAGAACATCTAACAGCAACTCGAAAAAATGCAACGAGACTGTTTACTTGTGTGTGGATGTATGAGTATGCCTTGCTCGCTGCTGAACGACACTAATCTCGTGGGAGAGAGACGGCCGAAGCGATGATGGCTAGGGGTAGAAAAAATGTGCGCCGCGTCCTTGGATTCTTGGCCGGGGCTCTCATCCTGGCGGTGGTCGGACTGTCATTGATGTTCATGCTTGCCGTGGGGCCAGGCAATTTCGGTCGACTGATGTTAGGCATCACCAAGCCTAGGAATATCCGCATGGGTGAGGATCATCCGGTGGTCTGGACGCATTGCGTGCTCGACGGGCGTGCCTCTATTCCGCGCTGGGCCATGCCGCATCCACCTATCAGGAGCCGCAGCATCGCGATATGATCACTGGCGCGATCGCCTGGGCGGCCGGACTGGAAGGACCGCGCTGCACCGGCGGCAAGGAAATCAGCTCGTAAAGAGCGCCCGCCACACCTGCCTTTTTTATTGGAGTTTGCCCGAGATGTTCCGCGATACCACCATCAGCCGCCGATCTGTCCTGATCAGCTCCGCATGCCTTTTCGCATGGCAGGCATCGGGCATTCCTGCGGCGATGGGGGCTGTACGCCGCCCGCTGTCGAGCCGTGTGAAATCGCTGATTGCGCAGATGACGATGGAGGAGAAGGCGGGGCAGCTGACGCTGATGCCAACCCCCTGGACCTCCGCCGCCGCAGCCAAGATCAACCCCGCTGCCGCAGTCAAGAATGTCGAAAATCTTGTTGACGATGCGCAGGCGGGACGGTTGGGCGGCGTTTTCAACGGCTTTGGCGTAGATGCGCATCGCAAGTTGCAGGCTGCCGCGATGAAGGGACGGCTCGGCATCCCCATGATCTTCGCGGGCGATGTCATTCACGGCTATCGCACGGTCTTCCCGGTTCCACTGGCCGAGGCGGCGAGTTTCGATCCCGACCTTGCCGAGCGCACTGCCCGTGCAGCAGCGGAGGAGATGGCGGCAACCGGGTTCGACTGGGTCTTCGCACCGATGGTCGATGTGGGCCGCGATGCCCGTTGGGGCCGGACAGTCGAAGGCGCTGGCGAAGATGTGCTTCTGTCCATGGACATGGCCCGCGCCCGGACGCGGGGATTTCAGGGCCGTTCGCTCTCGAACGATGCATCGGTTGCTGCGTGCATGAAGCATTTCGTCGCTTATGGCGCTGCGGAAAGCGGGCTGGATTATAATACAGCCGACATTTCGGAGCGGACGCTACGGGAAGTCTATCTTCCGCCGTTTCAGGCAGCCATCGACGCGGGCTGCGCCACCGTCATGGCCGCGTTTGAGGATATCGCAGGGCGCCCCATTCATGGCGGCCGCGAATATCTGACTGACATATTGCGCGGCGAGATGGGGTTCGATGGACTGGTCGTTGGTGACTATAACGGCGATGTAGAGATCGCGGCCCGTGGCTTGGCCGCCGATGCCCGCGACGCCGCGCGGATCGCAATCATGGCCGGGCTCGACATGAGCATGGCGAGTGGCATCTATCGCGACCATCTGCCCTCGCTGGTGCAGGCGGGTGAAGTGCCTATGGAGCGGGTCGATGAAGCGGTCGGCCGCGTCCTCGCGCTGAAGGAACAACTCGGCCTGTTCGAGGATCCGTTCCGGCGCATGGACCTGAAACGCCAGCAGACGCGCATGCGCACAAAGCCTGCGCTGTCGCTCGCGCGCGAGGCAGCCAGGCGATCGATCGTCATGCTGAGGAATGAGGGAGATCTGCTGCCCCTGCCGCGCAAGGGCAAGCGCATCGCCATAATCGGGCCGTTTGCCGAGGGACCCAGCAACTTGCACGGTCCCTGGACGCTGTTTGCGGACAACAAGGAAGCAGTCGATCTGGCTAGCGCGGTGCGGACGGCCGTTGCCGACGCCTCGATGGTCAGCATCGTAAAGGGCAGCGAGATTACCAGCCCCATTGAAGGCGGTATTGACGCTGCCGTCGCAGCTGCCCGTGCCGCCGACATCGTCATCCTTGCAGTGGGAGAACGCGAAGCGATGTCCGGCGAGGCCGCATC
The DNA here is from genome assembly GCF_055396345.1 of Sphingobium sp. TomTYG46. Taxonomy (NCBI): domain Bacteria; kingdom Pseudomonadati; phylum Pseudomonadota; class Alphaproteobacteria; order Sphingomonadales; family Sphingobiaceae; genus Sphingobium; species Sphingobium sp. TomTYG46. The sequence goes on along the minus strand of NZ_AP027325.1, from coordinate 154,299 downwards.
GCGCGATCTGATTGTCGTGCCCCCTGCGCAACAGGCCCTTGCAGAGGCGGTCGCCGCAGTCGGCAAGCCGATGATAGTCGCCCTACGGAATGGAAGGGCACTGGCATTGGAAGGGGCGATCCTTGATGCTCCGGCGATTCTGGTCACCTGGTTTCTGGGCTCGGAAACGGGCAATGCCACTGCCGATATCCTGTTCGGCGCGACTGGCCCGTCCGGCCGCCTGCCGGTCAGCTTCCCCATCTCGGCGGGGCAGGTGCCCTATTATTATGCGCACCGGAGGCCGGGCCGCCCAAACAACACGCGCTATATCACGTCGAAATATGAGGCGCGCTTTCCATTCGGTCATGGCCTGACCTATGGAAAGATCAGCTATTCCGATCTCGTTCTTTCTTCCAAGAAAATCGGGATGGACGGCCAGCTACGCGTCACGGTGACGGTCAGCAACCATGGGCAATATGCTGCCCGGGAATTGGTGCAGCTCTACGTACAGGATGTCGTCGCAACCGTCACCCAGCCGATCCGTGAGCTGAAGGCCTACCGGCATGTCGAACTGGCGCCGGGCCAATCGCAACAGGTGACGCTGAATTTGCGGGCCGCAGACCTTGCCTTCATCGGCGTCGATCTGAAGCCCCTGATCGAAGCTGGCCGGTTCAAATTATGGATCGCGCAGTCCGCTGAGGCGGCAGGGCTGGCGGAAGAGTTTGAGGTCGCTTGACCTGACGGCGCACCTAGGTCACCGACTCATTATGCCGCAACCAAATCCTGATTGAGGCGAGTTGGACGGAGGCGAGGAAATTGTCGTCTCGCTTGTCGTACCGGGTGGCAATGGCTCGGAAATGCTTGAGTTTGTTGAAGAAGCGTTCGACGAGATTGCGGTAGCGATAGAGGAACGGGCTGAAAGCCGGGATGCGTTTTCGGTTTGGCATTGGCTTGACGCAGGCCCATGCACCGCGCGCCGCCAAGGCATTGCGCATGGCGTCGCTATCGTAGGCACGGTCGGCCAGCAGGACGCAGCCTTTGCCAAGACCATCAAGCATATCGTCGGCCGATCGTCCGTCATGGGCCTGTCCTTCGGTCAGCTTTAGCCCGATGGGGAGGCCAAGCGCATCGACCAGTGCATGGATTTTGGTGGTCAGGCCGCCGCGCGAGCGACCCATGCAACGGGATCGGCCATCTTTTTTTGGGCGTTGGCAGCGTGCTGGTGGACACGGATCGACGAGGAGTCGATCATCTGGATATCCCCTTCGTAAGCTGCTGACACCGCTTGCAATATGCGCGCCCAATGACCTGCCTTGCGCCAGCGGTTGAAGCGGTTCACGCAGGTCGTGTGCGGACCATAGCGTGCCGGAATGTCCGCCCAGGGCGCACCCGTGCGCAACCGCCAGAATATCCCGTTCAGTACCCGCCGATCATCGACCCGCGCCACTCCGCGAACCTTGGTCGGAAGCAGCGGCTCGATCACCGACCACTCGAAATCCGTCAGATCAAAACGCGCCAAAGCCAGTCTCCCTTCATCGGGAAACTGAATCAGAAATCACGCCCGTTGGAAATCCCGTTTATGGGTATGTAACCTAGAGCGTGTTCGAAGCAGATAGAATCATTTTCTGTCTCGGAAGACACGGAAAAAAGATAATTAGAGCATGATCCGGTTCAATGTGATCGGATCATGCTCTAACGCGCATTGCCAAGAATATAGTCGATGAAGACCCTCAATTTTGGCAGTGCCTGCGTCCGGCTGGGGTAATATAGGAACACCCCTGACGAAGTTATCCCGTAATCGTCCAGGACCGTGATCAATTTGCTGCCAGCAATGTGATCATCCACCATGCTTTGCGGGATGTACAGCAGGCCCAATCCCTGCAGTGCTGCTGAAATTCCCAAACCGAAGTCGTTCACGATCAATCGACCGGCGACGGCCACATCCGTTGCCCGCCCGTTATCCAAAAAGTGCCAGTTGGCAATTCCTTCAGGCCCGCTCCGCATCCGGATGCAGTTATGGCGGCGCAGGTCGGTTGGACTGCTGGGCCGTTCGTGCTGGGTAAAATATTCCGGCGCACCCACGACCGTGAAGCGAATGGAGGGCGTCACTCGCAGTGCGATCACGTCAGGGTCGAGCAGTTCACCCAATCGAACGCCAGCGTCAAATCCGCCTTCGACCAAGTCGGTCGGACGATCTTCGGCCCAGATGTCCAAGTCGATCTGAGGATAGGCTTCGCAGAACCCTTTCATTATGGGTTCGATGAGCAGGGGGATCATGCCGCGCGGCATATGCACGCGGAGCAAGCCCGATGGCGTGCTGAGGTTCCGGGCTTCATCATAAGCGCTGGCGAGATCGGCGAAAGCAGGCGCGGCTCGCGTGAACAATATCTCTCCCGCCTGCGTTAGTCCAACGCTGCGGGTTGTCCGCATGAGCAGTGCAACCCCCGCCTTGGCTTCAAGCGTCTTGATCTTCTGGCTGAGGGCCGAAGGGGAAAGATGCAATTCATTAGCGGCAGCACGAAAGCTGCGGCGCTCCGCCACCCGAACAAAAGCCTCGATGGCGTCGAGAAGGCTGCGATCCATTATGTTGCCCAGCTACATGACCCATCAACTTTATAGCGGATTATCACCTAATGAGCAAAGCGGTAGATTGAGGTCCCAGAAAATGAAAGGAAGTTTAATGACCCATTCAATCTTCGTTGCCCCGCTGGCTATTCTGTCGTCTTATCTGATGCTGGCTGCCGCTCTTGGTCCTGCCCTCTCGCTCATTGGGTGAGCCAAGCGCGATAAGAAGAAGCTGTTCTACAAAAGGCCGCGCAGCCCACTTGGCGTGAGTTGCGGGACATTCAATTCAATGGATCGGCCAAGCCCGTCTCCTCGTTGATATTTAATTAGTATGAGTATATACGATCACTAACGGCGTCGGTCCCGCCTTGGCAGAGCGTGGGCTCGGCAAGGGCGGTTTATTCCTATCCGGCCTCTCAGACCCCGGGTCTGCCCCCGCGACAATCAGTGATGGAGAATGCACAAGTGATCGACGGCAGCGTTCTGGTGGGCGGCGACGCACGCCAGCAGAAAGAGCGGTTCAAGGGTATCGATCCGGCAACGGATCTGCCTCTTGCCCAAAGCTATTCACAAGCCTCGCCAGAGGACATCGCGGACGCATGCGCCCTGGCGGCTGATGCGGCGCCGTCCTTCGCCGGGCTGACGCCCGACGCGAGAGCGCGCTTTCTCGAAGCCGTGGCCGAGCGGATCGATGCGATCGGCGATTTGCTTATCGAAACAGCTATGGCGGAAACGGGCTTGCCCCGCATGCGTCTGGAAGGTGAGCGCGGGCGCACAACCGGGCAGCTCCGGCTGTTCGCCTCTGAATTGCGGGCCGGCTACTGGCTGGACGTGACGATCGATCGCGCCTTGCCGGATCGCGCCCCGCCGCGTCCCGACCTTCGCCGCATGAATATGCCGCTCGGCCCGGTAGCAGTGTTCGGCGCGTCCAATTTCCCGCTCGCTTTTTCGGTGGCTGGCGGCGATACCGCGTCGGCGCTCGCGGCGGGATGTCCGGTGGTGGCCAAGGGGCATCCGGGTCACCCCGGAACCGGAGAGCTCATCGCTCGCGCCGTGACCCAAGCTGTGACGGACTGCGGTCTTCATCCGGGCGTTTTTTCCTATCTGCCCGGCACTGGCAATGCGCTTGGCGCTGTCCTTGTGGCCGATCCTCGCATCCGCGCTGTCGGCTTTACAGGATCGCGGGCAGGCGGACTGGCGCTCGCCGAGATAGCGGCCCGGCGTCCTGAACCTATCCCCGTCTATGCTGAAATGAGCGCGGTCAATCCCGTCATATTGATGCCGGGCGCTCTCAAAACCCGCGCCGAGACGCTTGGGACGGCATTTGTGGGCTCTCTGACGCAGGGGGCGGGACAATTTTGCACCAATCCAGGACTGGTCATCGCGATCGACGGACCGGACCTCGACCGCTTCCTCGCTTCGGCCACTTCGGCCATCAGTGAGGCGTCGCCGCAGGTGATGCTGACGCCCGCCATTCGAGCCGCATTCACCAATGGCGTGGCCAAACTGGAGACCATGCCGGGCGCCAGGTTGATCGCACGCGGCCAAGCTGTCGAAGGGCGCGCCGGTGCGGCGTTGTTCGAAAGTCACGCTGAGCAAATCGCCCGAGACCCGGTCCTTGCCGAAGAGGTGTTCGGTGCGTCGTCCGTGGTGATCCGTTGCAAGGATGTCGATGCGCTGACGCAGGTCATCTCTGGACTGGAGGGGCAGTTGACCGCAACGATCCACATGGAGGATTCCGATGCTGCCGACGCGGCCGCCATACTCCCGCTTCTTGCGCGAAAGGCGGGCAGGGTCCTGGCGAACGGCTGGCCAACGGGTGTCGAAGTGACCTGGGCGATGGTTCATGGCGGTCCGTTCCCCGCCACCACGGACGGACGGTCCACGTCGGTCGGCACCCTCGCTATGTCGCGCTTTCTGCGGCCGGTCTGTTTTCAGGATATCGGCGCAAAGCTGATCCCGCCGCCATTGCAGGACGGTAACCCCTGGCGCTTGCCGCGCCGCCTTGATGGCAAGATGGAGATTGCCCAATGATCCGATCCCTCGTTCAATATGAACAGGATGGCCGACGTGGCGTAGCGGCTCTGGACGGGAGCGGATCAGCCCTGATCGTGCGTGATACGGCGTCCATACGGATGCTGGCTGGCGATGCGCTGGCGTCGTCTACCACGCTTGCCGCTCTTGCCGAGGGACGGGCAGGGGCCTCGATCGATTTGGCCGCTGTTACCTTGCTGCCGCCGATCGATCATGAAGATCCCGCGCACCTGCTGGTCAGCGGCACCGGCCTCACGCATCTGGGCTCCGCCGAAGGCCGCGACAAGATGCACAAGGCCGCCGCCGCCGGTCAGGCCACCGACTCCATGCGCATGTTCCTGATGGGCGAAGAGGGTGGAAAGCCAGCCGCCGGGATTGAGGGGGTGCAGCCCGAATGGTTCTACAAGGGTGACGGATCGATCCTGGTACCACCGGGCGCGCCTTTCCGTAAACCTGCCTTCGCGGGAGATGGGGGCGAGGAACCGGAAATCGCCGGCATCTACCTCAACGCGCCGGATGGAACGCCGGTTCGTCTGGGCTTCTCAATCGGCAATGAGTTTTCGGACCATGTTACCGAACGGGTCAATTATCTCTGGCTCGCCCATTCCAAGCTGCGTCAGGCGTCGCTCGGGGCGGAATTGCTGCTGGGCGACCTGCCCGCCGATGTTCGCGGCGCCAGCAGGATTATCCGCGATGGTGAGATATTGTGGGAAAGTAGATTTTTTTCTGGTGAGACGAACATGTCCCACAGCATCGCAAATCTTGAGCATCATCATTTCAAATATGACTTGTTCCGGCGTCCGGGCGACGTGCATGTGCATTTCTTCGGCACGGCGACCCTCTCTTTCACCGATCAGGTGGCAACGCGGGCGGGCGATATATTCGAAATAGAGGCAGACGCCTTCACCATGCCGCTTCGCAATCCTCTGGTGGCGGCAGCCGACGAAGGACTGGCCAAAGTGAGGGTTCTATGATCCGCACTCTCTAAGTGTTCAGTCCCGGCCTTTGATGGTGCATCATTGATACAGCGATGGAAGGATGCACTATGGGACAGATTTTACACGGGAGCGTCTGCACGACAGAGGCAGTCTGTCGAGCAACTGGAAAAATGCGTGCAACGCTGGAAGCAATTGATGTACTGGAAGATGGCAGCTTCTGCCTGCCGTCGTGGTCTCTGAACCGCTGCGGGTTTGTCGGCGGCTCCAACTTCTAAGTAAGTGGAGCCGATATGAGCGGGACGACGAACAAGTTTGCACCTGAGGTGCGCCAGCGGGCGGTGCGCATGGTGTTGGATCACGAGGCGGATCATCCATCTCGCTGGGCAGCGATGATTTGCGCTTCGCCGAGATCATTTTCCATCAACATGTGTTCCTGCACATGGCTGGACGGAAGGACTGCCTATTGCCTTGTTGGACCTCACAGCGCCTCGATCCCGGCTTTCAGTGCATTGAGGAAAGCGATGACGGGGCCTCCGTCGATCGCGCGATGGTCGAAGGTCAGTGAAAAACAGACCATCGGCTTCACTGTCACGATCCATTCACCGTCTACCATCGCTGCGCGAGGCGAGTGAACGATGCCGCCCACGCCCAGCAGCGCAACTTGCGGAACATTCAGCAAGGCTTCGGCGCGCATGACAGGTCCGATAGAGCCGGGATTGGAGATCGTAAACGTTCCACCTTCCAGATCCGTCTGCCTGACCGATCCGGCTCGGACGCTTTGCGCCAATGCGGCGATTGCCTGAGTGAGTGCCATTGGGTCTTGCTGTTCCGCGTTACGGATCACCGGCACTATCAGGCCGTCTTCCGCATCGACCGCGATCCCCAGATTGACCGTTAGCCAAAGCGACAGTCCCTGCTCGCCCCAAGTCGCATTTAACTTTGGATGTTTGAGGATGGCTGTCGCAGTGACATGGGCGATATAGCCCAGAATGGAGGGCGTGGGTTGCCCCGCCTCTTTCAGGGCGGCGCGCCTTGCGAACAACGCCGAAAGATCGATTTCCATATCCGCCGTCAACGAAGGCACTGCCGCCGCTTTCGTCAGCGTTTGGGCAATGGCCTTGCGCCGCATCGAGTGGGGCGCGAGCGTGGGCCGATCGCCACCGCCTGCGGCAAGAACGTCGCCCTGCGTGACTTTGCCGCCGGGTCCGGTTCCTGTCACGGCCGACAGGTCAACGCCATGATCCTTTGCAAGTTTGCGAACCAGCGGACTTATCCGCCCGGCAATGCCTTTCATGTCAGTCGGGTCGGCCGTTGCGGTCGAGGGCGCAATGGCGTGTTCCGCAACTGTGGCCGGGCCAGCCTCATCAATTGCCGCCAGCGCCTCCGCGATCGCAGTCGGTGACGTGCCGGGCGGAACCCAGAGGCCAACCTTGTCGCCAATCTTCATCTCGTCGTCTGCCCGACCGATCTGTCGGGCGAGTATCCCGGCCTCGACCGCTTCGACTTCCGTTGCGGTCTTGTCCGTCTCCACCTCGTAGAGGATGTCGCCTTCTTTGAAACGGTCGCCTTCCGAAATTCGCCATTGAAGGATCTTGGCATTCTCTACAGAGCCCATTTGCGGAATGTTGAGGGTGTGTAGAATGGACATTGGCATTTCCTCAAAGGCTCATCAGATCCCGTGCCATCTGTGCGATGGCATCGATGGACGGGATCGAAAGGGCTTCCAGATCACTGTGCTGCGGCAACGGAAAATCCTTCGCGCCAAGGCGCAGGATTGGTGCTTCCAGATCGAAAAATGCGGTTTCCTGTATCTGCGCCGCGATTTCCGCGCCGGGGCCAGCGGTCTTGGCCGCTTCATGGACGACCATTGCACGATGCGTCTTGCGCACCGATCCGAGCAGGCAGTCCCAGTCCAGTGGCACGAGGCTGCGAAGATCGATCACCTCGACATCGATGCCGTCGGCAGCGAGCTGATCGGCCGCAGCAAGTGAGCGAGATACCATCGAACCATAGGTTATCAGCGTCATGCTGTTGCCTGGGCGGCGGATCGCGGCCTTGCCGATCGGAACGATGAATTCAGGGTCGAGCGGGACAGATCCCTTGCTCCACCCCAGACTCTGGACACTGTGAAACAATACGGGGTTGGGTTCGCGCAGCGCCGCTTTCATAAGCCCCTTTGCATCTTCCGGCGTCGAGGGAACGACCACCTTCAATCCCGGGAAATGCATCCCCAAGACTTCGGTACAGCTTGAATGTTCCGGTCCCGCGCCGCCCATTGCTCCGATCGGGAAAATGATGACGGCAGTCATCGGCACATTCAGGCCGTGCATATAGCGCCATTTGGCCAGCTTATGATAAATTTCATCGCCAGCAATCAGTGCGAAGTCGCCAAAGCCCATATTGATGACGGGCTTCATCCCCGCAATCGCCGCCCCGGTGGCGAGGCCCGCCTCGAACGCTTCGGAAATATTGCTATCCACAACGCGGTCGACGCCGAACTCGTCAATCAGTCCCTTTTCCGTGCCGAACCATCCGCCCGTGGCGACACCTTGCCCCAGTACGAATATGCTGTCGTCGGCGCGCATTTCCTCAACCAGGGCAAGGCCCATCGCCGCATTATAGCCCATCGTTTCAGTCGACATAATAAAGATCCCGTTCGATAACCGACATGTCGGGGTCAGGTGCGGCCTTTGCCTCCCGATAGGCTGCATCCACGATGGCTTCCGCCTCCTCGATCAGCCGTGCAGCGGCATTTCCCGAAAGCCGCGCGGCCAGAACATCCAGCGGATCGCGATAGTCGTCAAATTCGCTGTCGCTGCGATAATTTTGCGGATCGCCAGCATAATGCCCGCGACGGCGCGTGACCTTTGCTTCGATCAGCGTCGGCCCGTCGCCCCGGCGTGCGCGATCGACCGCCTCACGGGTTGCTGCATAGACGGCGATGGCATCCTGACCATCGACTATAACGCCCGGAATATGATAGCCCGCCGCGTAGTCGGCGATGTCCGTCGTCGGGTTGACCGATCCCAGACGCGTACCGACCAACAGGCCATTATTCTCGCAGAAATAGATCAGCGGCAATTTCCATGCCGCAGCGTGGACCATGGTTTCGTGAAACGTGCCCCTAGCGGACGTGCCGTCGCCGAAATTTGCCAGCGACACCCGACCGTCCTTTCGGATCTTGGACGCCAGAGCTGACCCGCCAGCCAAGGGATAGACGCTGCCCAGCGTCGCGCCTTCGCCCATTATGCCGATGGAATAGTCGGCCCAGTGAGGAACACCGCCACCTTTGCCGCGTGTCGCGCCCGACGTCTTGCCGAGCAGGTCGCCAAGGATGGGACCGGGCGCCATCCCCTTGCCAATCGCCCAGGCAGCGCCGCGTCCCTGATACCAAAGATAATCCGATGTCGCGAGAGCGGCGGACGCGCCGATGGGCGCAGCCTCCTGTCCTTCGCCCGGATGCCACCAGCCGGAGAATTTATGGTCCCGCGTGTGGCGCAGCATTAACCGTTCGATCGCGCGCGATACCGCCATGCGCGAGAACATCGTCTCGACGAGTTCTGAATTTGGCTCCGACATTGGCCCTCTTCCCATTTGACTGTTTGCGGCAAGACGCGCGTGCGTTATCCCGCCGTCTGCGCCCCATCGACGGGCATGGCGATACCGCTGACGCTCCGCGCGTCGTCCGATCCCAGAAAGGCGATCGCAGCGGCGACTTCTTCGGCGTCGATCATGTCGCCCATCTTCGATGCATTGCGCATCAGCAGGCTGACATCGACATCATCTGGCCAGACGAGTTCCCCGGTCATCGCCGTTTTCACGCCGGTCGGACAGATGGCATTGACGCGAACGCCAGTGCTTGCGAATTCGACTGCCAACGACTTGGTGACGCCGATCACGCCATGCTTGGTGGCGCAGTAGGCCGTGGTGTAGGCGATGCCGACGAGGCCAGCCGCCGAACTGATGTTGACGATATTGCCCTTCGCGGCGATCAGGTGCGGCATCGCCGCCTGGCAGAGGTAAAATACGCTGCTCAGATTGACGCGTACCATCCGCTCCCAGCGGCTGTCGTCGAAACGGGCGAGCGGCGCCCAGTCCATGATGCCCGCGATGTTGCACAGCATGTCAATGCGGCCCGCCGCCTTTGCTGCGTCAGCGATGAACGCGCGGCAGGAAACGGGATCGCCAGCATCGAACCCAATCACCACCGGCGTGGTCAGGGTATCGAGCGTGTCAGCCACGGCCTTTGCACCCGCTTCGTTGAGATCACCAAGCACAAGTATCGCGCCTTCTGATGCCATCCGCCGGGCGGTGGCACGGCCGATGCCCGATGCGGCACCGGTTACGATGACGACCTTGTCTTTATATCGCATGAGATCCGCTCCTGTTCAGTTCGCTCGCGTGGGCTTTATCGCGCGCAGATCGCGTCCATGATCGGTCAGCGTGCCGATGAGATCATTGCCCATATGGCGTTCGACGAAGCGCCACTGGCCATCGACCTTTGCCACGGTGTCGCGATAATCTCCGCCAATGACGGGCTGGAGCGGCAGCGTGTCGGTTTGCTGGAAGACCATGACATAGGATGAGACGACGGCTGTACTCTCGTCCTTCGGCCGAATGATGACATTGCTTATGAAATGGCGCGTCCGTGGCGTGCCGTCCGAATAGGTGATGACCCAGTCGCGGAACGAGGCCGCCATCGCGGCAGGATCGCGGTCGGCCATCAGCATCCCCGCGCTGTAAACGACAGCATGTTCAAAAAGGCGCCCGACCGCGTCGAAATCGCCCCCGTCGAGCAGCGTGGGGTAGGTGAAAATGAGATTCTGTATCTCGAAATAGTCCTCGCCGGTCATTTTAATTCCTTTTGCGGTCTTTTGCCGCGTCATCGAGATTACTGGTGGCTCTGGCGATCATCCACCTTCATTTGGGGTAGGTCGCCCAAACTGGCGGGCTGCGCGAGCGATTACGCCAATTCGAAATCCTCCATCCGTGGCGCAGCCATCGATTGGGCGAAATGGTCGTAGCTCCATGGCCATGTCTGGGGCACGCCCTGCGCGTCGAGATACCAGCTGGTGCATCCAGAGCCGAATATGGTCAGTTTCGCGGCCGCGATACGGCGCTCCTCATAATCAGCCATGGCTTCGGGCTTTGCAGCGATCGCGGAACAGGTTCCGTCTCGCAAAAGATCGAGGAGTTGGTCGATATAGTCCCATTGCCGCTCAGCGATGTCGATCAGCGAGAAATTGCCCACTGGTGCGGTGGGGCCGTTGAGCAGGAACAGGTTGGGGAAATCGGGCACGGTGATTGCGTAATAAGCGGTGGGGCGCAGCGCCCAGGCATCATCGAGGTTATTACCGCCTCGTCCGATTACCTTAATGGGGCGCACGAAACGGTCGGTCTTGAAGCCTGTTGCCAATACCAACACGTCCAGTTCGTGCAGCGTGCCATCTTTCATGCGGACGCCTGTGACCTCGACCCGTTCGATTGCTTCCGTCTCGACGATTACACCGGGACGTTGCACCGCCTCATAATAGTCGGGCGAATAGATCAGCCGCTTGCAGGCAGCGCGATAATCGGGCCGGAGTTTTTCGCGCAGTGCCGGATCCTGAATATTTTCCTCAAGATTACGGAGGACCACGCCTTCTATTTCCGCCATTTCGGGCGAATCCACCTCAATGATCGCCTTGTTGAACCGCCGGATCCCGGCCCAATATTCATCGCCGAAGCGGATCGCGTCGATCCTGGACACATCCGAACGAAAGGCGTGCCGATCGGTTTCCGAATAGATGAAGTTCTGGACCGGCATGATCCATTGTGGCGACCGCTGGAAATGGACAAGCGTGCTGGCGCGGGTCGACAGGGCCGAGACGATCTGGACGCCGGTCGAACCATTGCCAATCACGCCGATGCGTCGGCCGTCGAGCGCTACGCTGTCGTCCCAGCGTGCGCTGTGAAAGCTGTCGCCCCCGAAGTCCTTCAGGCCCGGAATGGCCGGGATATTGGGGTGATGCAACACGCCGGTCGCGGCGATGATGACATCGACGATGTCTTTGCAGCCATCGGATGTCTCGATATGCCAGCGGCCATCGACGTAGCGGCAGTCCGTCACTTCCGAATTGAAGCGGATGCGGTCGCGGAGCCGATAATCGTCCGCGATCCGTTCGAAATAATGCTGAATCTCCGGACCGGGGGAGAAAAACTGCGTCCATTCCGGATTGGGCGCGAAACTATAGGTATAGGCATGGGCGGGAACGTCGCAGGTCAGGCCCGGATAACGGTTTTCCCGCCATGTGCCGCCGACGGTGTCGCCTTTTTCGTAGATGACGAAATCTGCATCACCCTTCTGGTCTAGCCGAATCCCGGCGAGCAGTCCGGCCATACCCGCGCCAATTATCGCAAAGCGTAATCTGCGGTGGCCGGTTTCCATTTCCTGTTTAGCCATGAGTCGGTGCGCTTTCGATGTGGTCTTGGTGATTCTGTGGCATGCGTTCAGGCGACCCATTCGGGCGGACTGTTCAACTCGGACAGCCGTCGTTCCTTGAGCGCACTAAGGTATAGCGCGATCGCATCGCCGGTATTTTCGATGAGATCGATATGGTCGGTCGCAACGGCTTCATCGAAGTGGTCGCGCACCTCCTCGATGGTCAGGTCACCACCGGCATAACCCTTTGAAAAGCCGGTCACGATTTTGGCGAAACGGCCAGAGGATGCAGCAATCGACTGGCCGGTGCATGTTGCATCGCGATGGACCAGCCAGGCGACCACTGACGCCACGCGTTCAGGTGTGGCGGCCTTTTCCATCCAGTCGCGAATGTCGCTGTCGGGAAGATGCATGGCGACCAGTCGGGTAAAGGCGGCTGGCGAGATCGCGTTGCACTTAATACCGTGTGGCGCGCCCTCCATCGCCAACGCCCGTACGAACCCCATCATCGCCATCTTTGCCACCGGGTAGCCGATTCCGGCGCTTCCACCCATCCCGAACATCGAATCCGACAGCGTGCAGACGATGCGCCCGTACCGTTGACGCAGCATCGCTGGCCATGCGGCGTGCACCAGATGGAAGGGGGCATAGGCGTGGATCTGCATCTGATGGTCGAACTGCGCCAACTCCATCTCAGCGAAGGATTGTGTCACGTCTGGCGCAATGCTGCCGGCGTTGTTGATGACGATATCGACACGGCCCCAACGATCGAGTGCAAGCGCGACAAGGCGTTGCGCGGTCGAGGGGTCCGTCACGTCGCCAGCATCGGCGATTGCCTCACCGCCCAGCGCCATGATGTCGCCGACCACGGCCTCGGCCAGGTCCGACGATTTTCCACCACCTGTAGTCGATCCGCCCAGATCGTTGACGATGACCTTTGCGCCACGCGCAGCCAGTATCCGGGCATAGCTTCTGCCCAAACCCCGCCCCGCACCGGTGACGATGGCGACCTGGCCGTCATAGCGTAGCTGTTCCAAACATCTTCTCCTTAGCCGGATGTCGTGCGGCGCATCCGATCTCCATTGGCTGATCCAAAAGACGGCGTCGCTCCACCCCCAAATCGATTAGATGGTGATTTGCGGGACCTCCTCTGTTTGGATGAGGCACCGGCTTTTCCAACGGAGCATGTTGCCGGAACAGAACTGGCGATACGACCAGCATAGGATGAGGATCGGGCGGTTTCATGATGTTCAAAAACAGGTCCGCATTGATCACGGGCGGCGGTTCGGGAATCGGCGCCGCCGCGGCAATGCGTCTTGCCGAGGAAGGTTGCCGCGTTGTGATCGTTGATATCCGGGCAGGCGAAGGGCAGCGCATTGTTGATCTGATCACGAAGCGCGGCGGCCATGCTGTCGCCATCGCGGGCGATGTGTCCTGCGAAGCCGATACTGCCCGCTTTTTCGACGAAGCCGAAACGGCGCTCGATGGGTTGGACATTGCTTTTCTCAACGCTGGGGCGTTGCAGGACTATGGTCCCTTCGACACGATCACGGTCGACCAGTTCGACCGGATGATTGCGATCAATCTGCGCGGGCCTTTCCTGGGTCTGCGACAGGCGCAGCGGCGACTGCGCCCCGGCGGCGCGGCGGTGGTAACGGCCTCCGCAGCCGCGTTGCTCGGCTTTTCCGATGCCGTGGGGTATACTGCGGCCAAGCATGGCGTCGTCGGCCTGGTCCGCGCCGCAGCGCGCGAATTTGCCGCGCGCGGCCTTCGGGTCAACGCAATTTGTCCCGGCCCGGTGCAGACGCCAATGGTGGGCGCACCTCCGCAGGATGAGCTTCTGCCGCCGGAAAACATCACGCCGCCGACCTATCGTGGCGAGCTGACGCCGCAGATGGTGGCGGAAGTCGCGCTGTTCCTGATGGGACCGGCATCGGCGGCAATCAATGGGCAGGCGCAGCTTGTCGACGCAGCGCTGCTGTCCGCCTTTCCGACCGCCCCAGACGCCAACTGAACAAAGGACCAACCATGCTCGACACCGCCTTCGATCAGAAAACCGGCTTTGATCCGGCCAATGTCGTGAGTTCCGACAAGGTCACGATCGAGGCACCTGCCGGAATAGTGTGGGAGATTCTGGTCGATCTGGACCGTTATGGGGAATGGAACCCTTTTTGCGTGAAGGCGGCATCCACGCTCGAAATCGGCGCGCCGGTCCATATGAGCCTCGTCAACTATCCCAATCCCGGCGCGCTGCTGGTGAATTGCGAATATGTCTGCGCGTTTGAGCCAGAGCGGCGACTGGCGTGGGAGGCGCCGTGGCACGAGGCATGGCCCTATGCCGCACGCCGCGACCAGATGATCGAGCCTGTTGAGGGAGGAAATTGCCGTTATTGGTCGACCGACGCGTTTCTGGGTGAAAGCGGCGTTCATGTGATGCGCTTTTGCGGTCCGTGGGTGAAACGGGCGTTCGACGATACAGCGCGGGCACTCAAGGCTCGTGCCGAGGCTTTCCATGCCGAGCGGCAAGCTGGCTCACAATGACCGCGAGCACGGGTCAGGCGATGCAACCGCAGCGATTTGATAGTGAAGCAGCTTTCTTGCCGACAGGGGACAGGCCATCCCGCTTTCTGGGGTGGCGCATGGTGTGGATCGCCGCGTTGACGCAGAATGTGGCGGTCGGGCTTACTTTCGGGTCGTTCGGCACGCTTGTTCTTGCCATCGAGCAGCGTTTCGCGACGACCAGAACGCTTTCGACGCTGGCCATTTCGCTGACTATTCTGGTCCTATCGCTCGGTGCGCCGATGATCGGCATGCTCCTTATGCGTATGTCGATCCGCCGCATGATGACGATCGGCGCATTGCTTGCCGCTAGCGGCTATGTGCTGCTGCCGTTCTCTACGGGCATCGGTATGTTCCTTGCGTTGTTCGGTCTGCTCGTGTCGCCCGGAGTCTTGTTGCTGGGCGTGATGCCGTCCAACATCCTGGCAAGCAACTGGTTCATTCGTGGACAGGGCCGTGCACTGGGCTTCGTCACCATGCCGGTGTTCGTGATGATCGTGCCAATGATCAGTTCATGGGCACTCCAGCGGTTCGGACTTGATGCCGTGCTCATCGGGCTTGGCCTTGCCCATCTCATCGTCCTGCCCGTCATGCCGTTGGTGATCGATCGGCCCGAACAGGTTGGCCAGATTCCGCTCGGTCATGACGAAGCCAACAATCCGGCCGAGGCGCGGTCATTGCTATCCGCGCGGGATATGCTGTCCCGACCGGTGACTTGGTTCGTCACCGCCGCCATCGGCATCGCCGTGGGGGGCGGCATCCTGAAAGCCGCTCATCTGGTGCCACTCGTCATGGGACAGGGTTGGCCGCTGGAAGAAGCATCCTTCCTGTTCGCCATTTCCGGCGGTACAGGCATATTGGGCGCGATTGTGTTCGGTTGGCTTGCCGACAGGCTCGGGCCGGGGCAGGCTCTGGCGCTCAACTGCCTTGTCCAGGGCATCGTCTGGTTCATCTTCCTCCAGCCGGTCGGCTATTCCCTGCTGGTGCTGGATGCGATTATAGTGGGTGCGTGCGGTGGCGGGATTGCGGCAGCGCAGGGCGTGCTGCTGACCCGGCTGTTCGGCATCCGTAATTTTGCCCGCGCAATGGGTCTTGTGACACTGTTCACCGTCCCGTTCACCTTCGGTATTTCACCGCTGGCGAGCGCGCTGTTCGACGCCACCGGCAGTTACTGGACGCCGATCGTGCTGCAAATCGTCGGCTTCGGCCTGGCCGCGTGTATTTTCCTGTTGGTCGAGCGTCGCGCGAGCCGCGCTGCTGACTGACATTGTTTCAAGACATCTGGAGATGAACATGATTCTTAAGGACAAGGTAGTGATCGTTTCGGGCATTGGCCCGGGGCTGGGACAGGAACTGTCCTCTCTGGTGGCAGCCGAAGGCGGCCATGTCGTGATGGCCGCGCGCACTTCTGCAAAGCTGGACGCAGCCGAAGCGCTGATCCGAGAGGCGGGGCATGATGTCGAGGTACTTAAAGTTCCAACCGACATTTCCCGGCGTGAGGATGTCGCACGGCTGGTCGCCGCTACCAAAGAGCGTTTCGGTCGTATCGATGGCCTGATCAACAGCGCCTATATTCCCGGCGCCTTCACCGATGTCGTCGATGCTGATTTCGACGAGTGGCGACGCACCTTCGACGTCAACCTGTTCGGAACACTGGACCTTTGCCAGTCAGTCATACGGGAAATGCGCGAGACGGGCGGCGGATCGATAGTCAATGTAAACACACAGGTGACGCGCAAGCCGTGGGTGCAGCAGGCCGCCTATGCCACGTCCAAAGCCGCAATGGCGATGGCGACGATGCAGATGGCGACCGAAGTCGGGCAGTGGAACATCCGGGTCAATTCGACCTTCATGGGGTGGATGTGGGGTCATTCGGTCGAGCAGGCGTTCGACCATATGGCGAAGGAAAGCGGCCAGTCGGTGGCGGAACTAAAGGCAGCGCAGGAAGCGAACATCGCGCTGCGCCGAATGCCGACCGATCGCGAGTGCGCACGGCCGATCATCATGCTGCTGTCGGATTATTGTTCGGTAGTCACAGGCGCGAGCCTCGACATCAATGGTGGCGAGTTCATGCCAGGGTGAGGAGCAGGACTGTTATGCATTCATCTGCCGAACCACGCGTGATGCGCGCCGCCGATTTCGTGGAGCCGGGCACGGTCGATGCACGGCGCGATGCATCGATCCCTGCGCCTGCCGCTGGCGAGGTCATAGTAGCGGTCGCGGCCTGCGGAATCTGCGGGTCCGACCTGCACATGTTCCGTAACGGCGCCTATCGCGATCAACTCGTCCGTCCGACGCCGGAAGGATATCATGTCCCTGGCCATGAGTTTGCGGGCACCATCGCGGCCCTGGGCGAAGGTGTGACGGGCTGGTCGATCGGCGACAGGGTCGTCGGCGTTACCGGCATGGGTGGCGGCATGGCCGATTTTGTCGCGGTGCCGGCCAATCCATACCAGCTTGTGCGCGTGCCGGACGCGGTTGGCTTCATTGAAGCGGCAACCACGGAGCCAATGGCAGATGCGCTCCAGATGGTGCGCAAGGCGGCAATTCGAAACCGAGAGAATGTCGTCATATTCGGCGTTGGCATCATTGGGCTGGGCGTCATCCAGGCGATTCGCGCCAGGGAAATAGAGACCGGCTCACTGATCGCGGTGGATGTGCATGCCGCGCGGCTTGAAGCGGCGCTGGCAGTCGGCGCGACCGCCGCGATCAACGCGCGCGATGGTGATGTGTTCGATCAGATTGCCGATCTCACTGGGATTGAGGAGGGCTATAACGGCATCTCGGCGCGGATCGGAGTGGTGTTCGATTGCGCCGGATACATCAAGCATATGCCTGGCCCACCGCCACTGGAAACGGCGCTGAGGTTGATCGCGCTGGATGGCGGGCGGATCGTATGTTTCGGCGGCTATGAGGATCGCATGACAATCGACTTCGGTCCGGTGATCCAGAAGCAGCCCACGATCATGGGATCGAACGGGTATGCGCCGGAAGAACTGGTCGAGGCGCTGGCGATGATGGCCGAGGGACGAGTCGATCGAGGAGAGCTGGTCTCCCATCAGTTTCCGATCGGCCAGGCGGCAGCGGCATTTGCCGCGCAATGCGCGCCGGAAGCCCTGAAAGTGATGCTGACGATGGAGAAGTCATGAGCGCGATGAACGGATTTGATGAAGAAGTCGATATCCTGATCGTGGGATCAGGGGCCGGTGCGCTGACGGCTGCGATCGTGGCTGCGGATAACCATGCGACGGTGGCCATCGTTGAAAAAAGCGATCAGTTCGGTGGTACGTCCGCCACTTCGGGCGGCGTGATCTGGATCCCTGCGAGCCACCTGGCCAAAGCCGCCGGCGCGGACGATAGCCCCGAAGAAGCCGCGCGCTACATCACCGCGCTTGCGGGTGATGACGTCGACGCGGATCAGATCGCGGCCTTTGTCCACAATGCCCCGGCGATGCTGGCCTACCTCGAACGCGAGACGCAGGTGCGCTACGCTTCGATCCCCTACACCGATTATCACGCCGAGCTTCCAGGTGGCAAAATGGGGTGGCGCAGCCATGATCCACAACCGATCGATGGCCGCGTGCTGGGCGATGATCTTGATCGCTTGCGGCCGACGCATCCCGCCGGGCTGTTGTTCGGCCGGATAAGCTGGACCGCCGCCGAGGCCGCGCCGCTGATCACGCGGATGCCCGGTTGGCAAAAGATGCTGACGAAGGCCTTGTGGCGCCATTATACCGATTTCGGCCAGCGCCTGCGATCGAAGCGTAGCCGTTTTCTGACCTCTGGCAACGCGCTGCTCGCCCGGCTGAAATTGTCGCTCGACGCGCGTAAGGTAGATATTCGCTATCGCCATGCACTCTTGTCCCTGATCCAGCGCGATGGCCGCGTCGAGGGCGCGGTGGTGCAAACGGACGCGGGCGAGCGGCGTATCCGCGCGCGCAAGGGCGTGATTCTGGCCGCCGGTGGGTTCGAACGTGATGCACAAATGCGGGCACGCTATCTCACCGGCTCGCCCAACCCCGACTGGTCGGGCAGCCAGAGCGGTAATACCGGCGACGCGATCCGCACGGCGGAGGCTGTTGGCGCGGTCACGACACGGATGGATTCGGCTTGGTGGGCGCCCACGATCAAGGTTCCGGGCGAAGATCGCGCTCGGCCGCTCTTCTTCGAACGCTCCCTGCCTGGATCAATGATCGTCGATAGTTCCGGCAAGCGGTTCCTCAACGAAGCCGCCTCCTATCACAAGGCTGGCGAAGCGATGCGCGCTGCAGGCGGGGGGCAGGCCTGGATTCTGCTCGATGCGCGGTTCCGCTGGCGCTATCCGATGGGGCCGTTGATGCCGATGATACCGGACTGGATGCATTCATCCGCTGTCCGCGCACTCATGCGCAAGGCGGACACCATTACGGAACTGGCAAGGAAGATCGGTGTGGATCCAACCGTGCTGGAAACGACCGTTATCCGCTACAACGAAAATGCGCGGGTTGGGCAGGACCCGGATTTCGGCCGTGGGCAGCAGCCCTATGACCGCTATTATGGCGATCAGAAGGTGAAGCCCAATCCCAATCTCCTGCCGCTCGAAAAAGCGCCTTTCTACGCGCTGCCAATCAATGCGGGCGATATCGGCACCAGCGGCGGCCTTGCCACCGATGCCAGCGCGCGCGTGCTCGATGCAGCGGGCCAGCCCGTTGCGGGACTCTATGCGGTCGGTAACAGCGCTGCTTCGGTGATGGGCCGATCCTATCCCGGTGCGGGATCGACGATCGGCCCGGCGATGACCTTCGCCTACATCGCCGCCCGCGATGCAACGGGCGCCAATTGAGAAACGCTATTCGATGACCGCCGGATGGAAGGGACGTGGCTCGCCAAGCATCGCTGCGAAGGAGGCGGGTTCGCGGCCATCGATATCGGCAAGGCCATAACGCATGGCGAGATCCGCAGTGTAAAAGGCCTTGCCCGATAGCGCCATCCGGTCCTGATCACGCGCGACCGCATCAATCACCAGCCCTTGCAATTGGGGCGTTTCGGCGGCGTCATACATCTGGCCATAGACTTCGGGCCGTTCTTTTCGCCCCAGTTCCAGCCGTTCGGTTCGCATCGGTCCCGGCCAGATCGACAATGTGGCGACCCCGAACGGGCGGAAGTCGTGCGCGATGTCGAACATCATCTTGTCGAGGCCCGCCTTTTGCGCGCCATAGCCCGGACCATGCATGTAGCAATGCGCGCCCGGCGACGAGATCGCGACGACCAGCCCGGCACGCGCTTTTAGCAGCAACGGAGCGGCCGCGCGTGTCGCGATATAAGCGGAACGCAGTCCGACATCGAGAATATCGGCCAGATCGCCGGACTTCTCCCAGAAAGGCCCCGGCTTCACCAGATCGTCAGAAAGCGCGGTGGCGCTGTGGACAAGAATGTCGATATGGCCCGCCTCGTCCGCGACGCGCGAAAAAAAGGCTTCCACCGCCGCATCATCACGATGATCGAGTGCGACCGCGACACCCTGTCCGCCCGCTTCATCTACGGCGCGCGCGGTGGCGCCGATCGTGCCGGGGAGCGGCAGCCCCTCGTCGCTCAGCGAACGACCAGTGACATAGACCTTAGCGCCCGTGCCCCCCAGTGCGATCGCGATCCCCTTGCCCGCGCCTCGGCTCGCGCCTGTGACGACCACGATTTTATTACTGGTCATTGTCTCTCTCCTATCTCGCCCGTCATTATCCTGCGCCGCGTCCCGTTCCTCCCCCCAAATCAAGTAATCGCGACTTCCGAAAATCGGTTAGCGCCGGGCAAAAGGAGAGGATAGATGACCAGTACCGCCAATCGTGATTTGTTCGTTCGGATGCTGACGGCGCTTGGCATCAAGGATTTCGATACGTTCGAATCCTGCCTTGCCGACGACATACAGCTCGAATGGCCCTTTCCCGTCATGGAGGGATTTCCACTCGAACACCGTGGTGCGCACTGGTTTCGCGATGCGTTGGAAGCGAGCTGGCGCGATTTTGATCCTTACGCCTATCGTATTGAAATCATCCACGATCTGGCCGCCGAGGATCGGCTGATTGCCGAATATAGCTCGCACAGCCGCTATATTCCGACGGACGAACCCTATTCCAACCGATATGTCAGCATTCTTGATTTCGCCGAAGGCCGGATCACGCGCTGGCGCGAATATGTGAACCCTCAGGTCGTGTCGAAGGTGCTCGGTGAGAATGCCGGGTGGAGCGAAACGGGCGGCGCACGCACGGCCTAGTCTATTTCGAGGTATCGGCGGCCGGATCGAAGGTCTCAAATGCCGGTCAAAAGTCGGATAGGAGAGCGAAGATGGCACAAACCGCGGACTATGGGTTGGGGGAATATACATTCCCCCGCGGCTGGTTCATGGTCGCCGAAGGGAGCGAAGTCTCGGCAACCCCAAGCACGATCCACTATTTCGGCCGGGACTTCGTCCTGTATCGCGGCGAAAGCGGTACGGCGCACATGGTCGACGCCTATTGTCCTCATCTTGGCGCGCACCTGGCCAAGAACACGACCTCTTACGTCGTGCGCGATGGACAGCAGGTGGAGGGCGAATCGATCCGCTGCCCTTATCATGGATGGCGTTTCGGCCCGGATGGTGCGTGCGACGACATCCCCTATTCAAAGTTCGTCCCCAAAGCTGCCTGCCTGCCGACCCACCGGATCATCGAGCGCGCGGGCATCATCTGGTACTGGCACGACCCAGAAGGCCAGGAGCCGGATATCGAATTGCCCCCCTTTGCGGAATGGGACGATCCAAGCTGGGTGCGCTGGCAGGTCGATCATCTGGGCATCATCCCCTGCCATCCGCAGGAGATACTCGACAATATGGCGGACGCCGCGCACATGGTTCCGGTCCACGGATCGACCGACTGCGCCTATTTCGAAAACGCCTTTAACGGGCCGATCCTTCACCAGACGTTCGGCGCGGGCCACCGTACGCTGGTCAGCAGCGATGCAGTGCTGGAAACCGACACATGGTATACCGGTCCTGCAATCCTTCAGGCGCGACTGACCGGGGCGTATCCCTCGCTGATGCTGATCTGCCATACGCCAGTCGAGGATGGCGTGGTCATGGTGTGGCATGCACTGATGTCGAAAGCTGCCAACACGCCGCCAACGCAGGACGACATCGCAATTGCATATGGTTATGCCGAGGCGGGACGGCTGGCGCTCGCGCAGGATTTTGAAATTTGGGCCAACAAGCGTCCCTGTTTCAACCCACTCCAAATTCCGGCGGACGGGCCGTTTGGCAAGGTGCGCATCTGGTATCGACAATTTTACAACCCGCGCGCCCGCGCCAGCGAATTTCAGGACCGGGTGGACGGCAAGATCACGACATATGATACGCGCGGCAGCAGCGCGGCGGCCTGAAAAAATATTGAGAGGATGACGATGGGCAAGGTACAATTTCCCGCAGGGGCAGCTTTGGTGTTCGGCGGCAGCGGCGGGATCGGTCGCAGTGTGGCGCAATGTTTCGCAGAAGCCGGAACGGACGTGGCGATCGGCTATCATTCGAAGGCCGATGCCGCCGCAACGCTGGCCAGCGCGATAGAGAGCGAGGGGCAGAAGGCATCAACGCATCGTGCCGATGTGCGCGATCGTGAACAGGTCGAGGCGGCATTCGCAGCGGCGGTCGCAGCGCACGGACGCATCCACACAGTAGTCTGGGGCGCCGGGCCACTGGTCGATCAGGTCATGCTGGGCGATACTACCCACGAACAATGGCGTCGCGCGATCGACATAGAGGTCCTTGGCTTCTTCAATGCCGTGCAGGCTGCCTTGCCACATTTTCGCGAACAGGGCGGCGGATCGTTCGTCACGCTGGGATCGGCGGGGCAGATGCGCTGGCCGGAGAAAGACGGTCTGTCTGTCGCGCCCAAGGCGAGCAATGAATCGCTCGTCCGCGGCATTGCGCGGGAAGAGGGACGGCACGGCATCCGCGCGAACAGCGTGCTCGTCGGCGTGATCGAGGCCGGCATGTTCCTGGAACTGACGGAACAGGGCGTGTTCGGTCCCGAATGGGTGGCGGAAGTGCAAAAGGGCTTGGCCCTCAAGCGCTGGGGCCAGCCGGAAGAGATCGGTGATGCGGCGGTGTTCCTTGCATCCAACCGCGCCGCCTATGTTACCGGGCAGCAGATCAACGTATCGGGTGGCTACGGCATCTAGGCATGGCATCCTATCCACAGCAAGAGGTCGAAGCCGCCATCACCCGCCTGCGCGACGCCTTTGTCGAAGCGGAGGCGCGTAACGACTGGTCATGGATCGCCGACGAACTCTACCATGAGGACTGCGTCTATATTTGTCCCTATGGTGGCGCGATGCCCGTCCGTGCGGACGGGCGCGAGGCGATAAGACGGACCCATTATGGCCGCGACATGGATGTCGGTTCAGGGTGGGAAGGCTGGACCTTCCCCATATTGGACTGGGCGATCGCGGATGATCGGATCATCAGTCACTGGGTCAATCGCGGCCCCGGCAGACGAGCGGACGGAAGGTTTTACGAGACGCATGGCGTATCGCTGATAGCCTATGGGGGCGGCGGTAAATTTTCATCGCAATATGATCTGTTCGACATCGCCCACCAGATGCGCCTGTGCGATGAACTGGAGGATGCCGGTCTGCTCAGCCCCACGCTTAAGGCGGAATGGGTCGATCCGATGAAGGACAGGCTCATAACCATGCTGGAACGGCGCTGATCCCTTCCAAAGTGACGATGCGCGCCTGATGCGTAACCACCAATCAGGATGTTTAGCACCTGCCATCCGAGCAGGGTGAAGGAGGATCGCCACATGGCCTATAGCCATCTGCTCGCACCGGGACGTATCGGCGCGATGGACTTGCGCAATCGGATATTCATGACGCCGATGGGGTCCAACCTTGCGGACGAGGACGGGATCACCGGCGAACGGCTCCGCGCTTATTATGAGGAACGCGCAAAGGGCGGCGCGGCGCTGATCATCATGGGGTCGGTATCGATCGGCTATCCCGAAGGCTCCGGCAACTGGCGCAACGAGGCGATTTCGCACGAGCGCCATGTGCCGGGCGTGCGGGCGCTGGCCGACGCGGTCCACGCTCATGGCGCGAAACTCGCGATGCAGCTTCAGCACGCTGGTCTGGTCGCGATGAACGACATGCTGGCTGGACGACCGATCTGGACGCCTTCGATCCCGGCAGTCGGCAAGAGCGATGGCGACATGATGGAGGGATTCCTGGAGGATGAACTGGCCATCTTTACCGCGCCATTTGCTGCCATGGGTGCGCCCAACTACCGCGTCATGACCGCGCAGGATATCGAGCAACTGGTCCAGATGTTCGCCAGCGCCGCGCAACGCGCCCAGCGCGCAGGCGTCGATGCGGTCGAACTTCATGCCGGTCACGGTTACCTGATCTCATCTTTCCTCAATCCACTCATCAACCAGCGCGATGACGATTATGGCGGCTCGATCGAGAACCGTTCGCGCTTGCTGTGCGATATCATTCGCGGTGTGCGCGCTGCCGTCGGCCCCGACATGCCGATATGGCCGCGCCTGGACAGCCAGCATTTCCTGATCGACGGCGGCATCACAGTGGAGGACGCGGCCGCGACCGCCCGGCTGGCGCAGGAGGCTGGAGCAGACGCCATCCACATATCGGCCGATGGCCATCCGGGTCGGGGCCTTACCTATTCGACTGGACATGCAACCGACACGCCCAACGGGTTTGTCGAGGCGGCAGCGCGGATCAAGGCACATGTGACTATACCGATCATCTGTCCCGGCCGGATAGAGCCGGAAGATGCCGACCGCTTCATCGCTGATGGGAAGCTGGATTTCGTGACGATGGGCCGCAAGCTGTTGGCCGATCCTCATTTGCCGACCAAGCTGGCCGCGGGGAAGGCCGATCAGATTCGCCCCTGCGTCTACTGCTACACCTGCATCAGCCAGATATTTTTCAGTCGTCCCGTGAAATGCGCGGTCAATCCCGAAACCGGCTTTGAGCGTGAGCGCGCGCTCGTTCCTGCCGCCGCTGCTCGCCATATTGTCGTGATCGGCGGTGGACCGGCCGGAATGGAGGCCGCGCGTCGGCTGGCAAAGCGAGGCCATTGGGTCACGCTGCTGGAGGCAACAGACTCTTTAGGCGGGACCGCCCGCTTCGCATCGATCGCCTATACCCCGAACCAGGGCATTGTCGATTGGCTGAAACGGGAAGTGAAAGGCGAGCCGAATATCACCGTGCAATTGAGCACGAAGGCGACGCCCGAACTGCTCAATACCCTGGCCCCCGACGAAGTCGTGGTCGCCACCGGCGCGCGACGTGCGCTGCCCCCCATTCCCGGCGCGGATCGGGAGAACGTGTTTAGCGGAGACGAAATGCGCAGCCTGATGCTGGGACAGGATCTGGGCAAGCTGGCGCGCAAGGTCGACATCAAGACGCGGCTGATGATGCGTGCAGGTCGTGCTACCGGCCTGACTGGACGGCCCGGTTTCATCCGCGCTGCCAGCACCTATTTCATGCCCTTTGGCAAACGCGTGACGATTATCGGCGGCGAACTGGTTGGGCTGGAACTGGCCGAATTCCTTGCCAAGCGCGGCCGAAAGGTCGTCGTGATCGACGAAGCGGCCAAAATGGGTGCGGGTCTTCAGGTCGTGCGCCGCTGGCGGGTGCTTGATGAACTTCATCATCTGGGCGTCACGCTCCTGCCGAACGCCGGGGACATTGCGATTGGCGATAAGAACGTCAGCTACCGCAACAGCTTCGGACAAGTGAGAACGGTCGCTGCCGACCAGGTGATCGTCGCCAAGGGCGCGCAAGGCGACTCTCGCCTGGCCGACCAACTGAAAGCGGCCGGATTCAGTGTGCGCAGCATCGGCGACGCCAATGGTGTAGGCTATATCGAAGGTGCGATGCAGGATGCGGCCGACGCCGTGATTGATATTTGAAGAAAGGAATGGCGATGTTCGACTTTACCGGACGGCACGTGCTCGTCACCGGAGGGACCAGCGGGATCGGCGCGGGCATCGCTGCTGCCTTCATCGCTGCGGGCGCACATGTTATCGTCACGGGTACACGACCGACAGAGGCGGATTATGAAGACATTCCGCCGGGTGCCACCTATTGCCCCCTTCGTCTTGGCGACCGGCTTAGTATCGACGCCTTGGTAGCGGATTTGGGGGCCTTGGACATCCTCATTAACAATGCGGGCGGTACGTCCGTCCCGGAGGATTTCGACGCAGCCATCGACGCCAATCTGAAAGGCGTCCATGCGTTGACGATCGCTTGCCTGCCGCTCCTGATGCAAAGTCGGCACGACGGCGGCGGCGCGGTCGTGACGATCGCCTCGATGATGGCGATCTTTGGCAACTCCATATTCCCCGGATATAGCGCGGCCAAGGCTGGCCTTCTGCTACTGACCAAATCGCTCGCGCAAGGATGGGGGGCAAAGGGCGTGCGGATCAACGCCGTGGCGCCTGGCCCGGTCCGCACGCCGATGACGGCGCGCTACGCCGATGATCCTGTCTACGGTCCGGGCACGGCGCAGCGGATGGCGCTTGGCCGCTGGGGAACACCAGACGACATAGCAGGGCCGACCCTGTTCCTGGCCAGCGCGGCAGCGCGGTTTGTGACGGGGGAATGTCTGGTGGCGAGCGGCGGGTATATGATCGCTGAGGCATGATGCTTGCCAAAGACATGGTGACGATTGGCAAGCCTCGCGCAACCGACTACGCTCTCCATCAGACGCATCCGGTCAAGGAGCGCGAAGGAGATAATAGGATGGTTGCACACGCGAATGAGGTTGCCTGCTTTTCGCGTATGATCCTGGCGCTCAATGCTTCGCTGGTCAGCGAAGATCCATGGCGAGACTTTCTGCTGCTGCTTCGCGATCATGTGAACGCAAAATGGGCAACGCTGATCCTCACGCCACCCAATATAGATGGTTTGGGCACAATGATAACGCCCACCGCACCACCGCCTGCGATTCAGGAATATCTTGACCGCTTTATGCAGATCGACCCATTTGTCGGCCTGCCCGAAGGCAAGGTCATGGCGTTGTATGAATATGTGGCCGAGGCGAAACTCAAAAATTCAGCCTATTATAAAGGGTGGCTGGAAGGCATCGACGGTTCGCACGTTCTTGGTGTGGATCTGCGCATAAGCAATGGCCTGGAAGCCCGACTTCGGCTGACGAGGGCGCCCCATGGCGCGCCTTTCGATACCGAAGAGCGCAGCCGTATAGAAGAAATCGTGCCCCATCTGCGGCAGGCGGTCGAACTCTATCGCCGACTGGAGGTGTCCCGTTCGGAGCAGGCAGTGATGACCGGCGCCATCGAACAGTTCGCTGTCGGCACCGTGATGCTCGATCATAATCTGAATGTTCTCAAGATGAACGAACTTGCCGCATCCATCCTGGCCGATGCGGATGGGATAAGCATCGCGGGGCAGCGTCTGGCGATCGCCAGTTCCAGCCGTGACCGCGAATTTCGCCAGCAACTCAAGGATGCGGTGAACGCCGCGCCAGGATCATCTCGTTCAGTATTCCTGGTCGAACGTCCATCGGGCCACCGAGACATCGGGATCGTCATTCGGTCAATCACTATTCCTAATTTCATGCATGGCGGGACAACGCCGGCCATCGCGCTTTTCTTGGGCGATCCGGAACGTCAGTGCGTCGTGACCAGCGATGCCCTTAGGGAATTGTTCTCTTTTACCCCGACAGAGGCGTCGATCGCGGCTTCGCTTGCAAACGGCGTGTCGGTGATCGAGACCGCGCATCGGCTGGGCATTGCCGAAAACACCGTGCGCGCGCATCTCCGCTCTATCTTTGCCAAGACGGGCGCGACCCGCCAATCACAGCTTGTGCATCTCATCCACACCAGTCTGCCCGAACTCGCCGTCGTTCGCCGCTAAATTATCCAATCTAATTGATTTGAAGGTATTGCAAGGCGCTTAGCAGGACGATGCTCAACCCCACAGGATCCGCGCCAAAGCGGACAGAACTGAGGGGATATCGAAGATGGCTTACGGAAAATATCATTTTCTTGCTGGTTCGGCATTGGTGCTTGCTCTGGTGGCGTCGCAGGCAAATGCGCAGGATTCTTCGCCAGCAGCACCCGCCCAAGCGACGCAGGGCGTGGGTCTTCAGGACATCGTGGTTACTGCGCGGAAGCGCGCTGAAAACCTGCAAAATGTCCCAACAGCCGTAACAGCTCTCGGTGCGCTTCAAATCGCGGATTATCAGATCAAGAGCTTCCAGGATGTCGGCAAGACCGCGCCAAACGTCAATATCCAGAAGCAGGCAGGCTCACCCAGCGCGCCGCAGTTCAATATTCGCGGCGTTTCGTCCGGCTCTATCAACTTCCAGGTCGATTCCGGCGTCGCGCTCTATGTAGATGGCGTTTATCTCGGCCGACCCGGCAACTCCGCTTTCGATCTGGCCGATCTGGAACATCTTGAAGTCTTGCGCGGTCCACAGGGCACACTCTTTGGCCGCAACTCGACCGGCGGCGCAATCTCATTTGTGACGGCCAGCCCGACTGGAAAATTCGGTGTCGAAGCCGAAGGCACGCTAGGAAACTATCAGCGGCGTCGCGGGCGGATAACGGTCAACACGCCTGAATGGGCTGGTCTCTCGGCGCGGTTCACATATGTCCATGACGAAAATGACGGTTATGTGAAGAATTCCGCCCCGCAGCGTACATTCCTTTATCCGACACCTTTCGGGCCGTCGACCAGCGCGAAGAGCTTTGGTGCGAACAACACCGAGTCGTTTTTCGCAGCAATCCGCTATGCCGGGATCGACGGCCTGACGCTCGATTATCGCTTCAACTATACCGACATGGTATCCACGCTCGACGCCATGCAATTGCTGCACAGCGGCGCCGCATTTAGCGGCATCACCAACTTCCCGAACCAGCCTGCACTTGGCGGCACGATGGTGGAGAGCCTGACGCGGCTCGACCGCATTCCGATCGATGGCCTTTCTCCAGCTACCCAGAAAACCTGGGGTCACAGCTTTACGGCTGTATACGAGCTTAGTGACAGCCTGAGCGTCAAATATATCGGCGGACTGCGCGGATTTACGCTGAACTCGTCTTCTGATCTCGACGGAAATTCGCTGGTGGACCCTTATGGTGGGACGGGCGGGTATTTTCAGGCGCTTGCAGCCGAGCGCTATGCAAAGCAGCGGCAGTCGTCCCACGAACTGCAACTCCTCGGTCAGACCGGCAGCTTGGATTTTGTTGGTGGCCTGTTTTATTATCGCGAAAAGGCCTACCTTAACAGCCCTGTCATTTTCGGACAGATCAGCCAGCCGGGCGTCCCGATCCCCATCGACAATCCCGGCAGCTATCTTGCGGGTGGCGACCTGCTTAAGGTGCTCAACAAATCTTACGCCGCTTATGCACATGCCAATCTCAGGTTGACCGATGCGCTCGAACTGGGCGGCGGCATCCGCTATTCTAAAGATGATCGCACGGAGAATGATCTGATTGATGCGGATCGGACCCCCACGGTTCAGCGCGGCAGCTTCAACGCCAAGCAGGAACGCGTCGATTACGACGCGTCATTGAAGTATCAGTTTGCCCAGAGCAGCAACATCTATGCGAAATTTGCCACCGGCTTCGTCTCGGGGGGTATCTTCCATGGCGTGGAATTCCAGCCGGAAACCATTAAATCCTACGAAGCGGGCGTGAAGTCTGAATTTCTCGATCGGCGCATCCGGCTTAACGTCGCTTTATTCCAGGCGGATCGAAAAGGCCTCCAGGTGACGGGCTTTGATCCCAATCAGGGTGGCAACATCCTGCTGAATGCCGGTAGCGAAAGAGCGCGGGGTTACGAGATTGAAGCCACGATCCTGCCGGTCGACGGCCTTACTTTGACCGGCACCTATGGCTTTACGGACGTCAACACAAAGCCACAGACGGCTAATCCGGCCGCTACCCCGGTGCGTACATATCAACCCCGGCGCACCGGCTATGTCGCTGCGCAATATGAGTTCCCCGAATTTCCAGGTGGCACCAAGTTGAGCTTCCGCATTGATGGCCAGTATAAGGGCGATCATTTCCGGTTGCAGTGCCCGGTGGGGGCCACACAATCGGCGACCGACGGCTGTATCGGCGCTGGTGACCCCGTGCTCGACGACCAGTTGGTGATAAGGGCAACTTGGGAAATAGGCGCACGGTTCACCTTTGCCGAAATCCCGGTAGGCAACGCCAAGGGCAAGATTTCGCTCTGGGGCAAAAATCTGAACAATTCGGATAAGCCAGAGTTTCTGTTTCCGATCTTCGATACGTGGGTACTCGGCACCTTCCAGGCTCCGCGCACATACGGGATCGACGTCGGTATCGCGTTTTGAACTTCAAGTGTGTGTGTGTGTCGGCTGCTTCGTTATTGTCGACACACACACGCCATGTCTTATTACAACGGACGGGCATATCGCCGTCCCCGTCAGAAAATGGCTATCCTTCCGGCGGTTTTGATTTGAAGTGCGACACCCGGGGTGATGCATAGTATTTCATCCGGCCTTGAGGAGGGCGATCTGTTTTCCCACGACCTCGTGCGCATCCACTTGCGGGTTGTGCTGTTGAGGCGATCAGCGACGGCCTGGATCTCCTTGTCCGACGGCAGCGCAATGTGTTGGAGGGCAGGAAGCGCCGTATCCGTCCATTGCAATTTTCCACGCCGCCTTTCTGCCACGGCGCCGATGGCAGGCAGAAATAGCTGGTGATGCCGAGTCTGTTTCGCGTGTCGCATAAGCGGTAAATTCCGTGCCCCGATCGAAGGTGATGCTCCGCCGGAGGGCAGGGGGATGTTGCGGAATGCCGATCGATGTCGGCCATGACCCCGGCGGAATTCCAGCTCGGATTACGCGCGAGGAAAGTGAAACGGCTGCGGCGTTCGACCAGCGAGGTGAGATTGGCTTTGCCATCCTCTCTCCTGAAAATCAGAATGTGGCCTTCCCAATGTCCGAAGCCGCTGCGATCCGCAATTTCCGGCGGGCGCCCGCCGATCGTATTGACCACAGGAATATGGAGACCGCGTGGCTTACGAGCGTAGCGTTGCCAACGCGAACGGCGGGCAACCGCCGGGTGGCACACCGCCTCCCGGTTGCCCGATGGCGCCGCAAGTAACCCGCAATCGGTCACGGACACGACGCCCGCTGGCCATGTCTGTGCGGCCGTGGGAGAATAGCCGCGAAACAGCGGATGATGACCCAGATGCCGGTTGCGCTTGAGCTCGCGATAAATCGTCGACAGATGCCGCCGCAGCGCGTCCGCGATTTGCCGCACAGACCGTCCGGTCGCCGCCAATCATAAAGTCGTGCAGCTCGTCTAAACTCAGATACTGATAGCCGTTTACGGCGTGCCTTCCTGGAAAGGGGATAAAATCCCTATAAATCCTAGGAATTCGCACTTCGAATTAGAATCCACCCTCAGAACGACGTTTGTACGATAATATATCTTATGTTAAATTTAATATGGCTGGAGGCGGTAGATGATTGAAAGGGCACGGTCATATTCTGACCGTCCCCTTTCAAATTTTCAGATCAGACGATTCCTGCGCCTAAGCCGACCGGCTTGCGCTCCTGCGCCTTGCGCTCGCGCCACAGACTGGCGCGGTAGGTTGCGAGAACATCAATCGCGCCGCCAGCCTCCAAACGGGCCTTGGCGATGATCGGTGCCACATCGACATTGTAAGCACGACGCAGCGCCTGGAACGCCATCATCGTGTCATTGCCTTCTTGCGCAGCATGCAGTGCGCCACGATCGACCAACAGCGCTTTGGCATAACAAGCCGTAATCGTCTCGGCAGACGACAGCATGGATTCTATTGGGTCGGTAACATTGTGCGACTGGTCGATCATGTAGCTGGGGTTGAACCCGTCGCGCGGATGCAGTTCCGCCTCGACCAGTTCGTTGAAGACCAGATACAGCTGGTGCGGATTGATCGAACCGCTGTCCAGATCGTCGTCGCCATATTTGCTGTCGTTGAAGTGGAACCCGCCCAGCTTGCCGAAACGGTGTAGGCGGGCCACGATCTGCTCGATGTTGACGTTGGGCGCATGATGGCCAAGATCGACCAGGCACTTGGCCTTCGGACCCAGCTCCTGCGCGGCGAGGATCGACGAACCCCAATCCGAAATGACCGTCGAATAGAAGGCCGGCTCGAACATCTTATGTTCCAGAAGCATCCGCCAATCGCCGGGCAGCGCCGCATAGACCTGAGCTGCGGCTTCCAGATAGCGGTCCAGACTGCGGGCGAAGTCCTGCTGGCCGGGGAAGTTGGTGCCGTCGCCGACCCAGACGGTAAGGTCGGTCGAACCCAGTTGGCGGCCGATCTCGATGCATTCGATGTTATGCTCGACGGCCTGCTGGCGCGTCGCTTCGACCGTTGAGGACAGCGAACCGGTGGCGTAGGTTTGCGCCTGTCCGACCTGATCCTGGAAGGTGTTGCTATTGACCGCATCGAAACCAAGACCAAGGCTCTGAGCTTCCTCGCGCAGGCCCTTGTAATCGCTTACCTTGTCCCAGGGGAAGTGCGGCGAGACGCGCGGCGAGACACGGCTCAGCTGGTTGATGACGGCGCAATCTTCCAGCTTTTCGTGGATGTTGGTCGGTTCGCCCGCGATCGGGAACTTGGCGAAGCGGGTGCCGCCCCGTCCCGCGCCCCAGCTGGGCACGGCGACGGAAAAGCCCGCCACGCGGTCTTTGATCGCATCGATGTCGATGCCGGTGCGCGACAGCTTACGGCCGAGCGCGGCATAATCTTCTTCCAGTGCTTGCGTGTCGCGGGCATTGGATTCCGCAATAAGTTCAGCGGAAATGGGCAGGTTGGTCATGATATTAGCCTCTCCGTTGCTGATCAGCGCGTGAACGCCTGGGCGTTGCCTGCATCGACATTGATCATGTTACCGGTCGATTTGGCCGACATGTCGCCAGCGAGGAAGTAAACCGCCTCAGCGATGTCGGACGGCAGCACGTCGCGCTTCAACATCGAACGCTGGCGGTAATGTTCCTCCAGCTCCTTGCCGGAGTCGATGCCATGCGCGCCAGCGCGTTCCTTGCGCCAGTCACCGTCCCAGATCTTGCTGCCCTTGATGACAGCGTCCGGGTTCACCGTGTTGACACGGATGCCGAAGGGCGCGCCCTCCAGCGCCAGACAGCGCGCCAGATGGTTGGCGGCAGCCTTGGCCGAAGCATAGGCCGACGCGTTGGTCGCCGCGGCGACACCGTTCTTCGAACCGATGAACACGATCGACGTGCCCCCCTGCTCCTTCATCCGCTTCATCAGCGGGAAGGCGGCGCGGGCGGTAAGGAAATAGCCCTCGGCCAGCACGTCGTAATTCTTGCGCCATAGGGCGACCGTGGTTTCCTCGATCGGCGCCGACGAAGCGATACCTGCATTGGCGACCAGAATGTCGAGACCACCGAACTCACGGGCGCAATCGTCGAACGCGGCCTGGACCTGTGCTTCGTCGGTCACGTCGCACACGGCGGCGCGGATCACATCCTTGCCGAACTGCTTGGCAAAGCCCGCCCGCACTTCTTCGATCGCGTCGGCGGCACGGTCGGCCAGCATGACGCAGGCGCCGTCCGCCAGCAGACGCGCGGCGGTCGCGGCACCAATGCCGCCCGCGCCACCTGTTACCAAGGCGATCTTGCCGACGAGCGGCTTGGGCTTGGGCATGCGCTGGAGCTTTGCTTCTTCCAGCAGCCAATATTCGATGTCGAACGCTTCCTGTTCGTCGAGCGCGATATATTCGCCGATCGCTTCGGCGCCGCGCATGACGTTGATCGCGTTGCCGTAAAACTCACCGGCCAGACGCGCGGTCGTCTTGTCACCGGCGAAGGTGATGCGGCCGACGCCCGGCACCAGCACGACGATCGGGTTGGCGTCCCGCATCGCGGGCGAGTTGGACCGCTTGCAACGCTCATAATAGGCTGCATACATATCGCGATAGGCTGCGATCTGCTCCGCCAGATA
Source organism: Sphingobium sp. TomTYG46 (assembly GCF_055396345.1). NCBI lineage: Bacteria > Pseudomonadati > Pseudomonadota > Alphaproteobacteria > Sphingomonadales > Sphingobiaceae > Sphingobium > Sphingobium sp. TomTYG46. The sequence goes on along the minus strand of NZ_AP027325.1, from coordinate 120,828 downwards.
GGCGTCGTCCTGCAATTTCGCCGGATCGAGCGGCAGCGGCGCGATCTTCGTGCGCAGGAAATGGTCGGGGCAGGAAGTGCCCAGCGCGGCAAGGCGCAGGAACTCGGACGAACCCACAAACTCCAGCGCTTCGGCGTCATCCGAATAATGGCCGACCTTGGTGCGCGCGCCGGTCATCAGGCCGCGCAGGCGCGGCATCAGATCGGCGGCGATCGCTGCACGATCAGCATTAGGAGCAACGACCCGGCCGCCGAAGGCAGGCTTTTCGGCCAGCTTGGCGTTCAGATAATTGGCGGCGTCCGCGATCAGCTCGACCGTATGTTCGTAGCAGGACTTGGCGCTGTCGGCCCAACAGATGATGCCGTGGCCCGCGAGCATTACGCCTTCGACGCCGGGGTTGGCCTTCACATAGTCGCGCAGCTGCACGCCCAGTGTGTAGCCGGGGCGCTTCCAGGGCAGCCAGCCGATCTTGCCGCCCCAGATTTCCTTGGTCGCGGCTTCGCCACCCGAAGAAGCGGCAAGCGCGATGATGGCGTCGGGGTGGACGTGATCGACATGTGCAAAAGGAAGTAGCGAATGCAGCGGGGTGTCGATCGAGGCGGCGCGGGGGTTCAGGTTGAACGTGCAGTGGGGCAGGTAGCCGACCATCTTGTCGTCGTCGTCGGGGCCGCCATAATGTTTCTCAAGGCCTAGCAGCTTTTCCTGATAGAGCGTTGAAAAGCCATCCAGCTTCATCGAACCAATGTCGCCGCCGGAACCCTTGACCCACAGCACTTCGGTCTGCGCGCCCGTCAGGGGATCGGTCTCCACGATCTTGGCGGAGGTGTTGCCACCACCAAAATTGGTCACCGTCAGGTCCGAACCGAGCAGATTCGACCGATACAGGAGCAATTCGGCAGGGCTGAGAGTCGCGGCGACGCCGTCATCCCAGCGGCTGGAGGGGACGGCAAAGGGGATGGCCGCCGACGAGACTGGATTTTGCATGTTCATGGCGCTCCTATTATCATTTGCGCTTTCCTCGATCAATCCTTTGCGTTACTAATCGATCATATTCGATCAAACAATATGAGAAAAGTTTCATGCGGGAGGACGAACTGAACCGCGGCTTCGCTATCATCGTCGATATCGGCAAAACGCTGAGCAAAGTGTCTCTTTGGTCTCGTGACGGCCAGATTCTGGACCGCCAGGTCCGCCCGAACGAGGTGCGGTTCGAGGATGGGATTCGCCGCCTCGACACCGCAGGCATCGCCGAATGGCTCACAGAATCACTGTCGCGCTACGCGTCGAGTCCCGTGGAAGTCATCGTCCCCGTCGCGCATGGCGCAGGCGTGGCTGCGCTTGCGGGCGATGCACTTGCCTTCGCACCGCTCGATTATGAGCAGTCTATTCCGAACGAGATCATGGACGCCTATCGCAAGGAGCGCGATGCCTTTGCGATCACCGGTTCGCCCGCCCTGCCCGACGGCCTTAATATCGGGTCGCAACTTTACTGGCTCGATCGCCTCTACCCCGCCGAGATGGCGGCGGCGACGCTGCTACCCTGGGCTCAATATTGGGGCTGGTTCCTGTCGGGCGCCGCAGCGACGGAAGTGACAAGCCTCGGCTGTCACAGCGACCTCTGGACGCCCGATCAAGCCCGCTTTTCACCGCTGGCCGAACGGCTTGGCTGGGCGAAGCGTTTTGCGCCGCTGGTCAAGGCCGCCGACAGCCTGGGCACTATCCGGCCCGAACTGGCGGAGCGCACCGGCCTTTCTCCCAATATCCGCGTTCTTGCCGGGCTGCACGATTCCAACGCGGCGTTACTCGCCGCGCGCGGATTTGACGAGATCGCACAGGGCGATTCGACGATCCTATCCACCGGCACCTGGTTCATCGCGATGCGCCTGCCCAAAGAAGCTTTGGCGACCAGCAGCCTTGCCGAAGGGCGCGATTGCCTGGTGAACGTCGACGCCTATGGATGCGCCGTGCCATCGGCCCGCTTCATGGGCGGACGCGAGATCGAGACGGTGATCGAATTTGACACACGCCGCGTCGACATCAAACCCGATCAGCCAGCCTTGCTGGCCGCTGTGTCCGAGGTCGTACAATCGGGCGCGATGTTACTGCCGACGTTGGCGCAGGGCTTTGGCCCCTACCCCACCGGCAGCGGCAACTGGATTGCACGGCCGGAAGATTGGTATCAACGGCGCGCGGCGGTATGCCTATATGCCGCATTGGTGGCCGACACGATGCTGGACCTGATCGGCTCACGCGATCGACTGTTGGTCGAGGGACGCTTTGCCGATGCGGAGGTGTTCGTGCGGGCTCTGGCTTCGCTGCGGCCCGAAATGCAGGTCTATACGGCCAACGCCCATAATGATGTGTCCTTCGGTGCGCTGCGCCTGATCGATCCGAGCCTGAAGCCGCAGGGATCGCTCAGCCTTGTCAAACCGCTGGATCAGGATATTTCCTCTTACCGTTCCAGTTGGTTGGCTGGAATTGGTGAGATGGTTTCTTAAAGGTCTCCGCGAATGCCGATAGCCAGCGTTGCCGATTTCCGCGAGGCCGCCCGCCGCCGCCTGCCCCGGTTCCTGTTCGAATATATCGATGGCGGTTCATACGCCGAAGTGACGCTGCGCAAGAATGTTAGCGAGCTTAGCGATATAGCGCTTCGCCAGCGGGTGCTGCGCGATGTGTCGGAACTCAATCTTTCGACCAACCTGTTCGGGCAGAAGCTGGCTCTGCCGGTGGCGCTCGCGCCGATCGGCCTCGCCGGGCTGAATGCACGGCGCGGCGAATGTCAGGCGCTGAAGGCGGCCGAAGGCGCTGGCGTGCCCTTCACCCTGTCAACCGTAGGCGCCTGTTCGCTGGAGGAAGTCGCGCGCGCGGCATCGCATCCTTTCTGGTTCCAGCTGTACATGATCCGGGACCGGGCCTTTATGAAGGACCTGCTGGCCCAGGCAGCGGCGGCCAACTGTTCAGCGCTTGTCTTCACCGTGGATATGCCGGTGCCGGGCAGCCGTTATCGCGACTATCATAGCGGGCTTGCCGGGGCGGACGGCCTTAAGGGTGCGATCTGGCGTGCCGCTCAGGCCGCCATGAAGCCCGGTTGGGCATGGGATGTGGGCGTTCGCGGCCGCCCCCATACGCTAGGCAATGTCGCTCCCGTGCTCAAGGGCAAGACCGGGATTGAAGATTTCTTCGCCTGGATGCGCAATAATTTCGACCCGTCGATCAATTGGCGCGATCTGGATTTCATCCGATCCGAATGGAAGGGGCCGTTGATCATCAAGGGCCTCCTCGACCCCGAGGACGCGCGGGAGGCCGCTGCGCTGGGCGCGGACGGCATCATCGTGTCCAACCATGGCGGTCGACAGCTGGACGGCGTGCTGTCCACGGCCCGCGCCCTGCCCCCGATTGCCGAGGCGGTTGGCGACAAGCTGACCGTGCTGGTCGATGGCGGCGTCCGATCGGGTCTGGACGTGGTGCGCATGCTGGCGCTGGGCGCCAAGGGCGTGCTGCTGGGCCGAGCCTGGGCCTATGCCTTGGCTGCGCAGGGGGAAGCGGGCGTGACGAAGATGCTGCAATTAGTTGAAGCCGAAATGCGCGTGGCGATGGCGCTCACCGGCTGCTCCAATATCGCCGACATAGATCAGAGCATTTTGGCCGGGAGGGACGTGTAATGAGTGCGGGAGCACAGAAGGACAATTGGCGGGATACGATCCTTGCGGGTCTTGCCAACTATATCGACGCTGGTTCGATCGTTGCCGGCTCTGCCGCACTCGCGCTTTGGCAGGAACATTATAAGCTGTCGAACGACTTCATCGGCCTGATCGGCGCGTTCGGCCCGAACGCGATCGGCGCGGGCGTTGGCGCTTATGTCGGCGGACGTCTGTGCGACAAGCTGGGCCGGAAAAAAATCTATCAGTGGGACATGCTCGTTTATGCTGTTGGCATGGCGATGCTGGTCTTTGCCTTCGCGCCATGGATGATCGTGGTGGGCTTCCTGATCGTTGGCGTCGCGGTTGGCGCCGACATTCCGGCATCCTGGTCGCTGATCGCGGAGCAAGCGCCCGATGACAGGCGCGGCAAGCATTCTGGCGTCGCGCAGGTGCTGTGGTATCTGGGTCCGGTGGTCGTGCTGCTGCTCAGCCTGGCGCTGACCAGCCTTGGCGAATTGGGCGCTCGCATCGTCTTTGCCCATCTGCTGGTGATTGCCCTTGGCCTTACCTTCCTGCGTTCGCGCATGAAGGAATCCGAGCGCTGGGAAGCCGCGCAGAAGGAAGGCACACCCAAATTGCCGGTGTCCACGCTGTTCCAGCCCAAATATCTCGCCTCCATCCTGGGTCTGGTTGGCATGTATGGTTTCTGGAACCTGTGGGCGGGAACCAACGGCTTCTTCTTCCCCTATATCCTGCGCACAGTTGGCGCTGCCACACAGGCGCAGTCGGTCGCGATCCAGGCGCTGTCCTTCGCGATCGGCATGGTTTCCATCGGTCTGGTCTTCATGCGCTATGCCGACAAGGTGAACCAGCGCACGATGTTCGCGATTTCGGCGGCCATCCAGATCGTCGGCATGGCGTTGCTCGCCATCTTCCCACTGACTATCCCGGTGGCGCTGCTCTATGTCTTCCTGCTCCAGTTCGGCGGTGGTTTCGGTGCGCAGAGCTTCTTCCAGCTGTGGAGTTCGGAGATGTTCCCGACGATGCTCCGGTCCACGGCGCAGGGGCTGTGTTTCGCCATCGTCCGCATCAGCCTTGGCATATTCAGCTTCTTCGTGCCGATGCTGAGCGCTACCGGCTTCACAACACTGGCGTGGATTTTGACAGGCTTCCTCGTCATAAGCGGCGTCATCGGCACCCTTTGGGCGCCGCGCAACCAAGGCAAGTCGCTGGAACAGCTTGAAGCTGAACGGGCGGCTGCCTGATCAAGGGGGTTTGGGGACAATGCACGCGGAAGAACGCGAAAGGCTGATCATCGAAGCAATGGGCCTTACCGGCTTCGTCAGCTATCGCGCTCTTGAATCGCGGCTCGCGGCGTCCCCCGCCACCATCCGCCGTGACCTTTCCCGCCTTGAAGAAGGGGGCGTGATCCACCGTGTTCGTGGTGGTGCAAGGTTGACGGAAAGCCATGGCGGCAAGCCTGAAGGCGCCGCCCGGCTCGCGGGTACGCCCTTTGCCCAGTCGATCACGGAACATCTGTCGGAAAAGCAGGCGATCGGCCGCGCCGCCGCCCAGCTATGCCAGCATGGCGAAGGCATCATGATCGACGGCGGCACGACCACATTGCAAATGTGCCCCCATATAGGCGGTCTGGACCTGTCGGTGCTGACCAATTCATTGCACATCGCCAATGCGCTGCTGCCTCAGTCGGGGACGCAGATATTGCTGCCGTCCGGAACATTGTTCAGGGAGCAGAACATCATTCTTGCGCCTGCGGGTGAAGAGTCGATGCCGCGATTTCATGCGCCCAAACTGTTCATGGGCGCGGCGGCGGTGGGGCCTCAGGGGGTGATGCAACAGGACGTCATTCTGGTTGCCGCCGAACGCCGCCTGATTGATCGGGCGGAACAGGTGATATTGCTGGTCGACAGTAGTAAATTCACCTCTTCATCAGGCGCGATCGTATGCGGCCTGAATGAAGTGGATATTGTCGTGACGGATCCGGGCGTCGCACCGGCAGCGATGGAGATGCTGGATAAAGCCGGGGTGAAGGTGATCATCGCTGAGGTTTGATCGCCTGCCACCAAGCATATAAAGAGCGGGCGAGATATCGCGGCAGCTTTTTCAACCATCGCAGCATCTCGCCCGCTTTTCTATTCAAGGATTGATTGAGCGAGCGTTACTTCTCGCCATTGTCCTTCACGCCAACGGTCGGAACGTCGATGGTCTCCTTTTTGGAGCCGACGACTACTGCCTTTGAATCGACGTCCACCTTGGGAAGCTCTCCGCCCTTCACGCTGACTTCCGGAACATCGCCGCCAGATACGTCGGCCTTCCAGAAGCCGGTGGCAAACAGGATGCCGACAATTGCCAGAATGACGACCAGCACGATTGCGACAGTGCGCCCGCCGCTGCTCTTGTGAACGACCACTCGGTCTCCGGTGTAGGGATCTTTATGTACTTCGGCCATCTTGTACCTCCTCCAGGTGGATATTGAACAGCTGGACCTTCAGCTTGTTCCGTCACCGGCTCAGAAGAAGCAGAGCGCCATTCTCATCAGGTCACGCTGTTCAAATCCACTCCGCGCGTTTCGGGGGCGGCAACCACGGCGATCAGGGTGAGGAGCAGACCGCCTATCACATAGGCGGCGACCAAGCCCGTTCCGCCGCTCGCCTTGTATAATGACAGGGCGATGATGGGGGCTAGAGACCCTGCCACGATGGAGGTCGCCTGATAGGCGATGCTGGCTCCCGAATAGCGCAGGCGCGTTGGGAAGAGTTCGGTGATCATCGCGCCCTGGGGAGCATACATGGCGCCGTGCGCTACCATCGCGATGGTGATTGCCAGTCCGACGGTCCAGATCGTTCCGCTGTCGAGTAGCGAGAAGAAGATCGTGAACCAGGCTGCAACGCATATCGCGCCCGCGCCATATACAAGCCTGCGCCCGATCCTGTCCGACAATGCGGCGAAGAAGGGCATGGTCAGGCATTCGAGGGCAGAGCCGATCAGCACGGCGTTCAGGACGAGCGAACGGTCGCCGCCCCTTATTTCGGTCCAATAGGTTATCGAGAAAGTCGCGGCGACATAGTAGCAGATATTCTCGCCGAAGCGGAGCCCGGCTCCGGTGAGCAAGGCGCGGCCCTTGCGCCGGATTGCCTCTACGGCCGGGAAGCGCTCGACACCGCCTGCCGCCGCTTCGCGCGCAAAAACCATGCTTTCCGAAACGGCGCGGCGGAGCCACCAACCCACCAGTACCAGCACGATCGACAGCAGGAACGGGATGCGCCAGCCCCAGGCCATAAAGTCCGCTTCCGTCAGCATCGCGGATGATATGGCGAAAACGGCAGCGGCGAGCAGATTGCCTGCGGGCGCGCCGACCTGCGGCCAGCTGGTCCAGAAGCCGCGCTGCGAAGCAGGCGCGACCTCCGCCACGATCAGGACTGCCCCGCCCCATTCCCCGCCGACGGCGAAGCCCTGAAGCAGCCGGAGCAGGACGAGCAATATCGGCGCCCAGGTTCCGATCTGCTGATAGGTGGGCAGGAAGCCGATAGCAGTCGTGGAAAGGCCCATGGTGAGCAGGCTGATCATGAGCAACGTCTTGCGTCCGATCCGGTCGCCGAAATGGCCGAAGACCACGCCGCCGAGCGGCCGGGCTAGGAAGCCGAGAGCATAGGTTGAGAAGGCGAGCAGCGTGCCTGTCAACGGATCGAAAGATGGGAAAAACAGGCGGTTGAACACCAGCGCCGAAGCCACGCCATAGATGAAGAAATCGAACCATTCGATCATGGTGCCGATCAAGCTGGCGCCCACGACCGTTCGTAGCTCACGCTTGCTGACGCCCGATGTCGCCGCAACGGCCGGTGTGTTCGTCCCGGTCAGCATAGCCCCTCCTGCCCTTCTTGCTCCCAGACGCCTGCAATAGAGGCGAACGGCCCGAGTGAACAAGGGCGTGAATTGGTGAAGCCTGAATATCGTGGAACCAATATTCGCTCGGGTCGTTGGAGACCGCCGGGATGGAATTGATAGCCCTGTATTGCAGGGTCTGGATGTTCGATCAGGGAATGGGTCTAAAGGGGGAGCGAGCTTCCTGTGCGCTTGAAGCGTTACAGGGGCTCTTTTTTAAAATGCAGCATGTCAAATCGTCGATCACGCAGGCAGGGCTTTATGCGGCGTTGGCCGTCCTGCTCGCCCTTCCCTTTCTCGCCGACATAATCTTTCCGTTGGGAACCGCCGTATGGGTGGCATATTTGCTGCCGCTCGTGCTGTCCTATGTCGCCCGGCGTCCACTGGTCCCGATCGTCGTTGCAATAGCCGCGACACTATTGATGATCGTCGGCTTCACCCTTGCCCCGGCCGGTGTCGATCCTCAAGTCGCCATCACCAACCGTTCGCTGGCGGGCGTGACCTGCTGGATCCTGGCGATTGTCGGCGTCCTGTTCATTCGCAACCGGCTGGCGATATCGCGGGAGGAATGGTTGCAAAATGGGCAAGTCGGCCTTGCCAAGGCGGTGGGTGGGGAGCAGCCGCTGGATACGCTGGCGTCGAGCGCTCTTACGTTCATGGCCGATTACCTTCAGGCACAGGCAGGGGCGCTCTATATCGCCAATGGCGAGGGTTTCCGCCGCTACGCGACCTATGCCGTTCCTGCCGACGCACCCCTGCCCGAACGCTTTTCGGTGGGAGACGGCTTGCTCGGTCAGGCGGTGAGCGATCGCCGCAGCTTTTTCCTGAAAGATGTGCCCGAGGGCTATCTGTCCTATGGATCGGCGCTGGGCCAATCGAAACCGGACAGCCTGCTGATCAGCACCACGCAGGCTGATGGCACCATCAATGCCGTCATAGAACTCGGACTTTCCAAGGACGCGGACGGCGATGCGCTGGCATTGCTCGACAGGATCGCGGGGCAACTGGGTGTTGCCATTCGTTCCGGCAAATATCGTGCGCGCCTGCGGGAATTGCTGGAGGAAACGCAGCAGCAGGCGGAAGAATTGCAGGCGCAGAGCGAAGAACTGCGCGCCAATAATGAGGAGTTGGAGCAGCAAAGCCGCCAGTTGCAGGAATCGGCCGCACGGCTGGAGGCGCAGCAGGCGGAACTGGAGCAGACCAACGCCCAGCTGGAGGAACAGGCGCGACAGTTGGAGATTCAGCGCGATGATCTGACCCGGGCACAACATTCGCTGCAAAACCAGACGGGCGAACTGGAGCAGGCGAGCCGTTACAAATCCGAGTTCCTGGCGAATATGAGCCACGAACTGCGCACCCCATTGAACTCGCTTTTGATCATGGCGCGGTTGCTGGCGGAAAATCGCGGCGGCAATCTCTCCCCCGATCAGGTCCGCCATGCGGAGACGATCGAAACGTCGGGCAATGACCTGCTGACCTTGATCAACGACATTCTCGACATTTCGAAGATCGAAGCGGGCAAGCTGGAATTGCAGCCCCGCCGCATGAGCATCCGCGCGCTCACCGAGAAGATGGACGCGATATTCGCGCCGTCCGCCCAGTCCAAGGGGCTGGCGTTCGAGGCAAGCCCCTCCCCCAATGCGCCAGCCGAGATGGAAAGCGATCCTCAGCGGATCGAGCAGGTGCTGAAAAATTTCCTGTCGAACGCGATCAAGTTTACCGAGTGCGGATCGGTCAAGCTGAGCGTCAGCGGGACGCCCGATGGGCGCATTGCGTTTACCGTGCGCGACACTGGCGTCGGCATCCCGGCCGAGCAGCAGCAGGTGATTTTCGAAGCGTTCCGCCAGGCGGACGGCACGGTCAGCCGGAAATATGGCGGCACTGGCCTTGGCCTTTCCATTTCGCGTGAACTCGCCCGGTTGCTGGGCGGCGAAGTGCAGGTGGAAAGCACCGCTGGCGAAGGCAGCGCCTTCACGCTGATCCTGCCCGAGCGATATGACGGCGCGGCAGCGGCAGCGGCGGACAGGATACGGCCTGCCGAGCAGTTCCGATCCGCGCCATCCAATCCCAAGCCTAGCCGCCCGCGCCGAGGCCCCGCTGCGCAGGACGACCGCGAGAGATTGTCGGGGGACGCCCGCGTCATCCTGATCGTTGAGGATGATCCTGTTTTCGCCAAGATCCTTTGCGATGTCGCGCATGAACTGAATTTTCAGTGCCTGATCGCCAGCACCGCAGATGAGGGCGCTCTGATGGCGCGGCAATATGTGCCCAATGCCGTCATTTTGGACATGAACCTGCCCGATCATACCGGCCTGTCCGTGCTGGACCGGATCAAGCGCGACGTACGCACCCGCCATATCCCGGTGCATGTGGTGTCAGTGGATGATGACAGCCAGGCCGCACTTTCAAGCGGCGCCATCGGATATCTATTCAAGCCGGTGAAGCGGGACGCGCTGGTCGAGATGCTGGAAGGGCTGGAAGCACGCATGGCGCAGCGCATGCGCCGCGTTCTGGTGGTGGAGGATGATGCGCAGCAGGCCGAAAGCGTCAAGCTGCTGCTGGCGTCGCGCGATGTCGAGACGGTGGAGGCGCATTCCGCCGCGAAATGTTTCGAACTGCTTGGCCGCGAAACATTCGACTGCATGGTGCTGGACCTCAACCTGCCCGATGCGTCCGGCCTCGACCTGCTGGAGCGCCTGAGCGCCGACGAAGCGGTCGGCTTCCCGCCCGTCATCGTCTACACCGGGCGCGACCTCGCCCAAGAAGAGGAGATGCGGCTGCGGCGGTACAGCAAGTCGATCATCGTCAAGGGCGCGAAGTCGCCTGAGCGACTGCTGGATGAGGTGACGCTGTTCCTGCATCAGGTCGTGTCGGACCTGCCCGAACCGCAACAGGCGCTGATCGCCAAGTCGTTGAACCGCGACGCGGCGCTGGATGGGCGTGAAATCCTGGTGGTTGAGGACGATATTCGCAACGTCTATGCTCTCACCTCCATATTCGAGCCGCACGGCGCGAAGGTGCGTATCGCGCGCAACGGGCGCGAGGCGCTCCAGACGCTGGATGAGGCGGCGCGCGGCCTTTCCGATCCGGTCGATCTGGTGCTGATGGACGTGATGATGCCGGAGATGGACGGCTTGACCGCCACGCGCGAAATCCGGTCGCAGCCTTGGGGCAGGCAGATGCCGATCATTGCGCTGACCGCCAAGGCGATGGCGCGCGACCAGCAGGATTGCCTGGACGCGGGCGCGAACGACTATCTCGCCAAGCCGCTCGATGTCGACAAGCTGCTAAGCCTCACCCGCGTGTGGATGCCGCGATGAGCGAGGAGATATTTGCGCCTCACGAGGAACTGGAACTCGATTTGCTGCTGGAGGCGCTTTGGCGGCATTATCATTATGATTTTCGCGGCTATTCGCGTGGTTCGCTTCACAGGCGCCTGGCCCGCGCGCAGCAACGGCATGAATGCGAAAGCCTGTCGCAACTCCAGCATCTGCTGCTGCGCGACCCGGCGGTGTTCGCAGACCTGATGGGTTTCCTGACCATCCAAGTGAGCGAGATGTTCCGTGATCCGGCCTATTTCCGGGCTTTGCGCGAAATGGTGGTGCCGCACCTTCGCACCTATCCTTCGCTCAAGATCTGGATCGCGGGCTGCGCCAATGGCGAGGAATTTTATTCGCTGGCGATCCTGTTCCGGGAAGAAGGGCTGGAAGATCGCACGATCTTTTATTGCACGGATATCAGTCCCGCCGCGCTCAAGAAGGCGGAGGCAGGGATATATGATCTCGACCGGATCGCGCAGTTTACGGAAAATCACCGGCTGGCTGGCGGCAAGCAATCGCTGTCCGACTATTATACAGCAGCCTATGGCGCGGCGGTGTTCGACAAGACGCTGCGCCGCCGCGCGGTCTTCGCCGAGCATAATCTCGCCAGTGACGAGGTGTTTGCCGAAGTGCAGCTGGTATCAAGCCGCAATGTGCTGATCTATTTCGATCGCGAATTGCAGGACCGTGCGCTGGGCCTGTTCGGCGGATCGCTGGTGCGCGGCGGGTTCCTGGGTCTGGGGTCGAAGGAGACGCTCCGCTTTTCCCGCTATTCCGAGGCCTTCGCCGACTTCCACGAGGCTGAAAAAATCTACCGCCGTAACGTCAAGGATATGGAGGATCTGCGCCATGCCGCCTGAAAAACCCAAGATCCTGGCTGTCGATGACGTTGAGGAAAATCTGACGGCGTTGGATGCCCTGTTCGCGGGGGAAGGCGTCGAATTGCTCAAGGCACGGTCTGGCGTTCAGGCACTCGAACTGCTGCTGGTGCATGATGTCGCACTGGCGCTGCTCGATGTGCAGATGCCCGGCATGGACGGCTTTGAACTCGCCGAACTGATGCGCGGCACCGAACGGACACGCAGGGTTCCCATCATCTTTCTGACGGCGGTCGCGACCGATGAACGACGCCGCTTTCGCGGGTATGAAGCAGGCGCGGTCGATTATCTGCTGAAGCCGGTCGATGCGCATATTCTGCGTAACAAGACGGCGGTTTTCGTCGAGCTATTCGGGCAGCGGCAGGAACTGGCCCGGCAGCGCGACGAGATTGCCGCCGCCCTCGCCCGGCTGCATGCCCATAGCGACAATTCTCCGCTAGCAATCATCGAGTTCGATGCCGGACGACACATCGTGGCATGGTCCAACGGGGCAGAGCGACTGTTTGGATGGCGGGCGCCGGAAGTCGCTGGCTTCAAGGCGGACGAGCTGAAATGGATCGACCCGGAAGACGAGGCCACGTTCGACAGCCTGATGAGTGACCTTATCGCCGGGCGATCCGTTCGCGCGGTTCAACATCTGCGCATGCGGACGGCTGAGGGGCCGACGCTGGAATGCGAATGCTATTGCTCTGCGCTGCTCAATGGACAGGGGCGGCTCGTGTCAGTCAATGTCCAGGTGCTGGACGTGACGGAAAGGAAGCGGGCCGAGGATACGCAACGCCTGCTGATCGGAGAACTCAACCATCGGGTCAAAAACACCCTCGCCTCGGTTCAGGCGATCGCGGTGCAGACATTGCGGCATTCATCGGGTCCGTCGGACTTTGCTCCAACCTTCACCGGGCGCATCCATGCCCTCGCCCGCGCGCACTCATTGCTGAGCAGCACGACATGGCAAGGCGCGTCGCTGCGTGAACTGGTCAATGGGCAGATCGACATTGGCGCTATCGATCTTGGGCAACTGACTATCGAGGGGCCGGAGCTGGAACTGGCGCCTGAACTGGCTTTGCACGTCGCACTCATCCTGCATGAGCTGGTTACCAACGCGCATAAATATGGCGCGCTGTGCATCCCGGCGGGAACTGTGTCGCTATCGTGGAAGATGGAGCGGGACCGGCTGTTAATCCGCTGGGTGGAAAGCGGCGGGCCGCGCGTTACCCCACCGTCACGCAGAGGGTTTGGCACGGCCCTCATCGAACGCAGCCTGAAGGCAGAAGGCGGGCAGGCCAGCGTAGAATATGAGGAAAGCGGGGTTTGCTGGACCATGACGCTGCCGTGCGGGCCACGGATCAGCCGGATCAACACCGCCAGTTCCGTCCTGAACTTGAGCGAAGAGGCGTTGGCTGTGCAAGGCGGCGCGATAGCGGGGCGCAGTTTCCTCATCATCGAGGACGAACCGCTTGTTGCGATGGAGATTGCCAGCATTTTGGAGGATGGCGCGGCCGCCGTCACGATAGCGGGGTGTGCGCAAGAGGCTCTGGCGTTGATGCAGCATGCGGATTTCGACGCCGCGCTGCTGGATGGCAATTTGCAAGGCGTGCCGGTCGATGATGTGGCGGCTGCGCTGTCGGAAAGGGAGATACCTTTCGCCTTCGTCACAGGATATGGGCGCGAGAGCCTTCCTGAACGGTTTCAGGATCGGTTGCTGATCAGCAAACCGTTCGATCCCAAGGCATTACTGCACTGTAGTGGCAAGCTGTGTGAGGAAAATAACGGGGCTGTTTCAGGCGGGCTCGACAGTCAGTTCGGCGATTTCAAACAGGAAGCTGCGCCACCCGCGCATCCTTGAAGCCTCCTCTGCCGCCGCACGTTTCCTCTTCGCCTCGGCGAGCGATTTAACATGTCCCCAGAATATTTCCGTTTTGCCATTTTCCAGTTCGGCAACGATCCTCCAATAATGGGTGAACGGGTCGGTCGTCGGCCCGATCCGCTTCACATATCCGTCCGGCATCGTGGCTGTCAGATATCGTCTTTTCCGCTTCGCCATGCCCTTTCCTACCATAGATGGTGCAAATTCGCGCAACAGCCACCATGTAGGGGCATGGAAAAATTCACTGCCGCTTCCTCGCAACGCGATCGGCTATCGTCGGCGGCTAATTGCCGTCGGGCGCGCGCATGAACGAAAGCATCGCTTATATCGGCCTGCTGGCTGACGAAGAGATTGAGCTCGACAGCGCCGCCTTGATGTTGAGCGCTCTTGACCATGAAGAGATCGACGTCGAACCCTATCTTGCCCTGCTGCGCGAAATCGGCGATGCGATCGAGGCGGAACGAGCGGACATCGACGACGATGATCTGCAAACGGGAGAAGCGCAGGGCGCCCTTCTCGCGCATATATTCAGCGGCGAGTTCGGCTTTGAAGGCGATAGCCTGACCTATGACGCACCCTTGAACGGCGACATGATCCGGGTGCTGGATCGTCGGAGGGGACTGCCGGTAAGCCTTTCCATCCTTTATGTCGCTGCCGCCCGCCGCGCCGGATGGCAAGCGCATGCGCTGAACACGCCCGGTCATGTCCTGATCAGCATCGGGCCTGATGAGGCTCCGGCGATCATCGATCCTTTCCGCAGCGGCGCGCTGGTGCAGGACGGGCAAGTGGCCGGGCTTCTCACCGTCGCCGCATCGACGGGCAGGCAAGACGTTTCGACCCTTGAGCCGATGTCGAACCGCATGACGCTTGTGCGCCTGCTCCTCAATCAGGCCACTCGGGCGGAACAGGCGAGCGACACATGGCGTGCCTGCTCGATCTATGAGCGTATGACGGTGGTTGCGCCTGAACATGATGCAGGCTGGTGGGCGCTTGCCCGATTGCAGTTGGAACATGGCGAGGTGGAAGCCGCCCGTGGAAGTCTGTGCGCCATTCTGGAGATAAGCCGCAATCCTGAGCGCCGCCGCTATGTTGCCGCAGCGCTCAGCCAGTTATCCGGCCAATCTCAGGCGTGAGTGATCGGGCGTGAGGATCCTGGCCCTGAGACTCCCGTCACTTGTTCAATCCCTCTTCAAGTCATTCCCCGCGCGTTCCATGGCGGCGCCTGCATCTTCCTTCGCTTCCCGGGCCTCGCGCCTTGCATCATTCGTGGCATTGCTCGCCGCCACCCCGATCTGGTTCGTGCCCCTGTCGATCGCCCGCTCGGCATGATCGAGACCATTGTCGATCTTCGCTCCTGCCTGATCGACCGCCCGGCTGACGTCATTGCCAATCGCCGATCCCGCATTCTCGAGGCTGTCAGCTGCCTTTTCCGAGCAGGCGGACAGGCCCATCCCCGCGACAATCACCAAAGCGGCCACAATTGATGCTTTCATGCTTCCCTCATCTTGCTGTCAAACGCATGAGCCCAACCGTTAGCCAGCCTTATGGTTGCCTGTGAGTCAGCGGCTACGCAGGCCGGAAACCATCGATCGATCCGCGTCGGGTATCAAGCCTTCCAGCACGCGCCAGAAGCCCGTCACCGACCCCTGCCCCGCCTGCGCATAAGCCGCCGCCATCTTTTCACGCAGTGCGCGGAACAGTTCGGCCTCCAGCATCTTGCCCGACGCGCTGAGCCGCAAGAGCTTCTGCCGCCGGTCGCTGGCCCCCTGCCGTGTTTCGATATAACCACGCTCTATCAGGTCATTGAGCACCCTGCCCAGCGACTGCTTGGTGATGGACAGCAAGCGCAGCAACTCCTTCACCGTCAGGTCCGGCTGACGCGAAATAAAATAGAGCGCGCGGTGATGCGCACGCCCTAGCCCCTGTGCCGCAAGCCCGTCGTCGATCGACCGGGTAAGCGCGGAATAGCCGAAATACAGCATCTCGATCCCCCGCCGAATCTCATCCTCGCGCAGGAAGAGGGGCGACGCAGGTGTGATCTGCGAAACCGGTGCGTTGGCGGGCGAACTGTTTGCATTCATGCGAGGCGTCCAGGAAGATTTCGAAGCCCGCATATTGGCGAAGCCATCGTGACATGACTAGGCTTTCCTTTCGCGCAACAGACGCTATATGCCGTCCCGCGCGGCGGTCGCCGCACACATGCTGGGGCGTCGCCAAGCGGTAAGGCAGCGGCTTTTGATGCCGCCATGCGCAGGTTCGAATCCTGCCGCCCCAGCCAACTATCCTTACGGTACAGTACTTACAGGTAGTTCTTAAGATTGCCTCCAGAACGGCGCGGTTCCGCGCGTTTTTGCTTGGGGGTCAGAAGGATTGGTACGCAGAGACCGGACTTTGGCGCGCCAACCTCACAAAAAAGGCCCCGCGTCTCACGGGGCCGATACAAGTGGCCGGATTTTTCAGGGTAGCGCTAAAAGCCTAATGCTTGGCGCTGGCTATGCCAGTCGAGCGGAATGTGCGGCAGCTGCATCATGTGCCGCGTCGTGAGCGCTGGCGGATGACGTCCCTCCATGATCGCGCTCACGATATCGGGCGCGAGGAAGGCGAGCCGGGCCAGGCGTTCCAACTTCAAGTCACGCGGCGCTGCCTCGCCATCGGCAAAGAGCTGTGCCCGGGCGGCTTCCGGCTTGCAGAGCAGCAGGACCAGCCTCAGATTGTGCCCGCGCCGATCGATCTTGGTACGGATGAGCAGAGGCAAGCGGATGCCATCATCTTCCGGAGCGGGCGGGGCCCTGTCGAGCAATGCGACCAACAGGCGCTGGCTGATCGATCCCTCTATGTGATCGGGATGGGCAGCTATTTATTTCGAGCTTTGCGCGCAGCGTAGCGAGCATCCCGCGCGGCCTTCATTTCAGCAGCGCTGGGGGGCGTCAGCCTGGCGGCCTTAAGTGCCGCCGCAGCCTCAGCGGCGGCTTGTTTTTCAGCTTCCGCCGCCTGCTGGGCCGCTCTGCGTTCCGCCTTTTGAGCTTTGGCTAAAGCAGCGGCTTCAGCCTTGGCCGCCCGCTCGATTGCAATTGCTTGATCCTTCGCTTCGCGCGCTATGCGTCGCTCCGCCATAAGTGCCTCGTCGATGGGCGGCTTGGCTCTTAGCGCATCCAGGGCCTTCTGTTTGGCAGATCCTGCTGCGGCAATGCGGTCTTGGAACGAGGGAGCTTTAAAGGAAGGCAATGTTTATCCTTGAACATTAAATATCGATGGTGCGCCGCGTGCTGCAAAACGATAACGCGTTTAAGATTGAAGCCCGAGCCGTTAGCAAAAGACCAGCTTGATCTCAAGGTCCCGCTACAAATGCGATTCCTTCGGTCTGATCCGCGGGGCATCCCATTCCTCGCCCGTCAGATGGCCCCCCAGCATTGTCACTCCCTCAAAGAGAAGCTCTGAATCAGAGATCAAGCCGATTGGGAATCCATTTTGTCAATGCGGCGTAATAAAGCAGGCTGGCAGTAAACACCCTACTTCTCACGTTCCGCCTTCTGCCGGGTGACCCGCGCGCCTTCAAGGAACAGGTCCACGGCATCAACGGCCCAGTCGCGCCTCTCCTGGCTATTAAGGCTGTCCCCCCCCAGAGTCGCAGCACGAAGGGGCGTGCCAAGCACCATATCCTGAAGCATCAGCATGGCCCGTCGCGGGTCATTGCAGGCAAGTTCCCCAGCGCTCACGGCGTCGGCAATCAGCACGAACATCATTTCGCGTCCGGGAAAGCTGGCGTCGTTGTCAGCCATACGGGCGAGTTCGGGAAAACGCTTTGCCTCCCCCATGATGATCGCGGTCATCATCACCATCTTGGGATCGAGCATCGCATCCAGCGCCTGTATGGCTACCGCGATCAGGCTGTCGCGCAGCGACAATCCTCCCGGAGCGGGCGTCGAGAAACGTTCGCGTAGCAATGCGTCGCTGACCGCGATGAACAATCGTTCCTTACTACCAAAGCGGGCATGGACTGTTTGCTTGCTCGTTCCCGCCGTCGCCGCGATCGCCGCGATACTGGTCTTGCTAAAGCCTTGCTTGAGGAACGCCGCCTCAGCGGCGGCAAGGATCGCCCTGGTCAAGCGCGCCGCCTCTGCGATGCCGGGTCGGCCTCCCCTCCGGGCTGTGGGCTTTATGCCCGGCAAAGCTGAATTTGACCGGCTCATCTGACGGCCCATGGCACAAATGATGCAAGCCGGTAAAGCGACGGCCATTTACTTGACTATTAGACAAGTTTATCACTATGGCAGTTTGTGACTGTCATCACCAATCAGGTGCGGCAGCGCCCAGAGGATGGAGGTGACAGATGGCAAGTCCGATGGACCGTAAGCGCAAAAACCTCCCCACATTTTCGTAGGCGCTGATCGGGCTATGTTTTGCCCCTCGTCTGAGGGGTATCGTAGTGGCTGATGATGTAAGAACATTCGAAACAGGTTTCGAAAGGCAGGAGGGTCAGCGGCCCTCGCGTATGGACGTCATTCCAGCAGGACCGATGCGGCGCCGCTGGACGGCGGAAGCCAAGGCACGGATCATCGCATCGAGTTTCGAGCCCGGCGCCAACATCGCGGAAATTGCACGAACGCATGGACCGCTGCCGCAGCAGCTCTACGCATGGCGGCATGACAGCATTCCGGGCAAGCGCCTGGCCAGCAAGAAGCTGGGCTTCGTCCCGGCGGTGATCGAAGATGCGGACGGCACCGGTTCGGCTGATGGTGGAGGCGATGAGATCGTGATCCGCACGGGCGCCCTCGCGATCCACGTGCCGCCGGGCGCGCGCGAGGATCATATCGCCCGGGTGCTCGCCGCTGTGAGCCGGTCGGGATGATCATCCCGCCGGGGCCGCTCAAGGTGATGGTGGCGACAAAGCCGGTCGATTTCAGGAAAGGTGCCGTCAGCCTGGCGGCGCTGGTCGAGCATGAACTCGGACTCAAGCCCTTCTCGGGGGTTGTCTTCATCTTCCGCTCGAAGCGGGCGAATAGGATCAAGCTGCTGGTCTGGGACGGCACCGGCCTGGTGCTCGTGAGCAAGGTCTTGCAGACCGGAGGCTTTCATTGGCCCCGGGCGCACGATGGCGTGATGCGGCTGTCGGCATCGCAGGCGTCGGCCTTGTTCGAAGGGCTGCAATGGTCGAAAATGCACACGCCGCGCACCCAGGTTCCGGTGACGACGCGATAGGTCGCACGCCTGATTCCCCTGATCGAAATGCCATTGCGGATCGCTCCCAAACTGCCAGAAATGGGGCATGTCCGCCACGGCAGCCGACCTTCCTGACGATGTCGCCACCCTCAAGGCGATGGTCCTGGCCGGCCTCGAGCGGGAAGCTCGGATGCAGCATATCATCGACCAGATCACCCGCACGACATTCGGGAAACGCTCGGAAAAGCTGAGCGAAGATCAGTTGGCGCTTGCCTTCGATGATCTGGACGTCGCCCGTGCTGAACTGGAGGCGCTTGGCGAGCAGGCGGCAGGCCAGAAGAAGGAACGGGCGCGGAGGGAAAGCGGGACAGCACGGGCGTCGTTGCCCGCGCACCTGACTCGGGTTGAGGAAGTGATCCTTCCAGACGAGAAGGAATGTCCCTGCTGCGGAGGCACGCTGCACTGCATAGACAGCGACATATCGAGCCGGCTTGATGTGATCCCGGTCCAATATCGCGTGATCGTCACGTCCCGGCCGAGAATGGCGTGCCGCGCCTGCAGCGACGGCGTGTTCCAGGCGCCCGCACCCAAGCATGTGGTGCCAGGCGGCCTGCCCACTGAGGCGCTGATCGCCGATGTTCTGGTGAGGAAATATGCCGATCACATGCCCTTCTATCGGCAAGCGCAGGCGCTGCGACGTCAGGGCATTGAGATCGACCGGGGAACCATGTGCAACTGGGCGGGCCGAGCCGCTGCCTGGCTCGGGCGCCTGACCGGCCGGATGAAAGCTGATCTCCTGACGGGCGCGAGGCTGTTCGTCGATGAGACCACTGCCAAGGTCCTGGCGCCCGGCACCGGCAAGGTGAAGACGGGATATCTCTGGGCGATCGCTCGTGATGATGGCGCGCACGGTGGCACCGATCCACCGGCGGTCGCCTACACCTACATGCCGGGGCGCGGGAAAATCTGGGCGGAAAAGCTGC
Organism: Sphingobium sp. TomTYG46; assembly: GCF_055396345.1. NCBI lineage: Bacteria > Pseudomonadati > Pseudomonadota > Alphaproteobacteria > Sphingomonadales > Sphingobiaceae > Sphingobium > Sphingobium sp. TomTYG46. The sequence continues at coordinate 101,076 of NZ_AP027325.1, read as the reverse complement.
TCGGGGAGTTCACCGGCATCATCCAATGCGATGGCTATGGCGCCTATAAGCATATCGAGGCGCCGGACCGGAAGGGCGGCCCGGGCACGCTCGCCTTCTGCTGGGCGCACGTCAGGCGTGGCTTCTTCGACGATGCCAAGGGCGGCAACGCCCCCGTCGCCGATGAGGCGCTAAGGCGGATCGCCAGCCTCTACAAGATCGAGGCTCGTATCCGAGGTTCCAGTCCCGAACACAGGTTGGCGATCCGCCAGACTGAATCCGCTCGGATCATCGCCGACATGCGACCCTGGCTTGAGCAAATGCTGCCCAAGCTGCCGCGAAGCTCCAACACGGCCGAGGCCATCGGCTACACCCTCAACCACTGGAAAGGCCTCGTCCGCTTCCTCGACGATGGACGGATCGAACTGGACAACAACACCGTCGAGCGATCAATCAGGCCGCTTACCCTCCAGCGGAAAAATGCCCTGTTCACAGGCCATGACCTGGGAGCTGAAAACTGGGCGACGTTCGCCAGCCTCATCGAAACCTGCAAACTGGGAGGCATTAACCCTCAGGCCTATCTCACCGACGTCCTCGCCCGCATCATCCTGCGCGGCGACGCAGATCCGGTCGATGATCTGCTCCCCTACAACTGGGTAGATAGCCGCGCCGCCACCAACACCGCCATCGATCAGGCCGCCTGACGCCTCCCAGTGGAAGTGTTTTAGCGCTTACGATGGACCCCGAAGCGGCCGCATTTGTCCCGCCAGACCCTTGGGGGCTCCGCGCACCGGCGCCGGTGCCGACGTCAGGCGGCGCGATCACCGATTGGGGACTTGCCATTGATGCCCCGCTCACAATCGATGAACCCGACACCCATGTGTGGCAGGGCGAAGCCGATATGATCGTTGTCGGGCTGGGCGGAGCTGGAGTTGCGGCCGCGCTGGAAGGCCTTGAGCAGGGCCTGTCCGTAATCGCGCTCGACCTGTATGAGGGCGGTGGTTCTACCGCGGCCAATGGCGGTGTCTATTACGCTGGCGGGGGCACGTCCATACAGCAGGAAGCGGGCGTCGAGGACGACGCGAAGCTGATGGAGGACTATCTGCGGTTCGAGGTCGGCAACATCGTCGCGCCCGATACGCTGCGCGATTTTTGCGAAACAAGCGCCGAGACATTCGAGTGGCTGCGTCGGCATGGCGCGCCGTTCAGCGCCGCCTTATATTCTAAAAAGACATCCTATCCGCCGCTCGACAAGTTTCTCTACCACCCCGATAGCAGCCTTGCTGGACCGTTTCGCGACTTTACCCGACCAGCGGCGCGCGGGCATCGCACGATGCATCGCAATGGCAAGAACCCCTTCGGTCTTGGCGTAGGCGTTTACGGCCCACTCAAGGCGGCGGCACTTGCGCGCGGGCTGGACTTCCAGACCCATGCCGACGTGCGCCAGCTTGCGCTGGACGGGGCGGGCCGCGTCATAGGCGTTCGCGTCGAGCGGCTGGCCGATCCCGCCATCCGCGAACGACATTCGAAACTCGTGGCCAAGGCCAACAAATGGCTCTCCATGCTCCCATCCACGCTGCCGGGCGCACAGGTGACGGTGTCGATCGGCTACAGGCTCCTCCGAAAGGCGGATGAACTGGCGTCCGCTGCGCGAAGCAGCATATGGCTGCGCGCCCGCAAGGGCGTGGTGCTGAGTGCAGGCGGATTTATCTGCAACAAGGAGATGGTGCAGCATTTCGCTCCGCACGTCGCAGCAGCACTGCCAAACGGCACGCTTGGTGATAATGGCAGCGGCATCATGCTGGGCGTATCGGTTGGCGGGGAAACCGGGCTGATGGAGCGCGTGTCTGCCTGGCGGTTCCTCTCGCCACCGCAGGCATGGGGACGGGCCATGGTCGTCGATGGTGAAGGACACCGCTATGTGAACGAAACATGGTATGGCGCGCGCATCGGCGACGGGATGATCGAACGACATGGCGGACGCGCCTACATCATCATGGACCGCAAACTATGGCGGCAGTCGCTCAATGACGCGTTCGGTGAAGGCGTGCTGACGTTCCAGCGAGATATCACCCTCATCAACGGCCTGTTCGGCGCGAAAAAGGGCGCGACGCCGGAGGCGTTGGCAAAAAAAATGGGCTTCTCACCGGCCCGCTTCGCGGAATCGTTGGCGGCCTATAACAGCGCCGCGCGCGGCGAGAAGCCGGATGCATTCCACAAGGCTCCCGAGGAAATGGCCGAACTGGCCACGGGTCCGTTCTATGCGGTAGACGCCTCGACCGACGCGCGGCTGTTTCCCTTGTCTTGCATGACCGTGGGCGGTCTGCGGGTGGATGAGGCCAGCGGCGCGGTGAAGGCGTTGATGGGCGGGGTTGTGCCGGGGCTGTATGCCGCCGGGCGCACCGCCATCGGCATTTGCTCCAATCTCTATGTGAGCGGCCTCAGCTTCGCCGATTGCATATATTCCGGTCGTCGGGCAGCGCGCTCCATCGCCAGAGAAGGATTACGGAAGCTAGAGTGATGAGGCGACGAACATACTCATATTATTCTCTCCCTTGCGCGACTTCGTGCCGATCATCTGGCATAGTATAATTAAGACCCAGTCGTCCGCCGTCGGCGTAGATAGTTTGTCCCGTGATGTAGGACGCCTCGTCGCTGGCTAGGAAGGCTGCAATGCTTGCAATTTCTTCCGGGTCGCCAATGCGGCCAAGGGGCGTGCGGCTGAGGATGCGGCGGCGCTGCTCCTCGCCTGCCATGACACTCTTCCCCATTTCGGTCATGATTGTCCCGGGTCCGATTGCATTTACCCGGATACCGCAGGGCGCGAGCGAAACGGCCGTCACGTTGGTCAGCTGCCGTATCGCGCCTTTCGAAACAGCGTAGGCAATCTGATTTGGGATGGCGAGGACAGCATTAACGGACGACAAGTTGATGATCGAGCCGCCTTTCTGCATCAGCCTGGCTGCTGCCTGCGTGGCGAAAGTCGCGGCTTTGACGTTGACGGCGATCACCCGATCAAAGCCCTCCTCTGTCAGTTCGTCCAGTTCTGCGGCGTAGGTGATCCCCGCGTTGTTCACCAATATGTCGAGCCGCCCCCAGGTGGCACGGACATCATCGAACAGGGCGTTGCGATCGGCGGTGGATGCCATGTCGGCGCGCAGGAAGCGCTGGCCGAGCCGCTGCGCAAGGGCATGACCACTTTCTTCGGCCAGGTCGCAGAGAAGGACCGACGCGCCTTCTTGCACGAACCGTTCTGCAATGGCTGCGCCTATGCCAGCGCTCGCTCCCGTAATCACCGCAGTTTTGCCGCTCAGGCGTCCCATTATCGCAACCTTTTCAGAAATTGTAGAAACGTGCCGGATTGTCCACCAGGATGCGGTTGCGCACCGTTTCGTTCGGCACCCACTCCGCGAGCAGGTCTAGCAGCCCGGATACCGTGGGCATGGGCCGCCATTGCGCGACGTGGGGCCAGTCCGATCCCCAGACGCAGCGGTCGGGCGCGGCGACGACCAACGCCTGGGCGAAGGGGATGGAATCGCGATAGTCCGGCTGTTCAGACATGCGGAAGGCGTCGGAAATCTTGACCCAGCCACCATCAGCAACCAGTTGGACCAGCATCTGGAAACCCGGATGATCGATGCCCGCTGTGTAAGGGATGTGCCCCATATGATCGATGATCCAGGGGCAGCGAAGACGGGCGATGCGCGGGGCGAGGTCCATGAGGTTCCGGCCGTCGAGCAGGAGCTGGAGGTGCCAGCCCATCTCACAGGCCAGCGCATCGAACCGCTCCAGATCCTTGAACCCGATCCCTCCGCCGTAGAGCCCCCCGCCATCGCGAATGAAGTCGTTGAGGCGCAGGCCGCGCACCCCCGCCCCATGCGCGTCGGCATAGACCCGTTCGGGTAGATCGGCTGGCATCACTGCAACCCCGCGCAGCCGGTCGCGATGCGCGGATAGGGTCTCACAGAGCAGCCGATTGTCCGTTCCATGCACGCTGACCTGGATGAGGACGCCTCTGGCAAAGCCGACTGCATCCAGCATCGCCAGATAGGCCTCCGCGCTCGCAGGCGGCGGGGTATAGGACCGTTCCGCCGAAAATGGATATTCGGGCGGCGCGCCAATGACATGGCAATGCGTGTCGATCGCGCCTGCGGGCATCACGAAGCGGGTTGGCGGGCTCTGCTCAGCTGGCGGGCCGGGGCAAGGGCGGGGCTGGTCGGTCTCTGTCATATGGCTGCTCCGTCCGTACGGTGGAGATAGTCCGGCCCAAGCTCATCAAGCGAGTTGGTGCCGAGGAGTGCCATGTTCCGGTCGATCTCCGCACGCAGCAGCCCAATGGCGTGACGCACCCCCGCTTCCCCATGAACCGCCGCGGCATAGAGAAAGGGACGGCCGATCAGCACCATGCGCGCGCCGAGCGCGATCGCCTTCAATATGTCGCTGCCGCGCCGGAAGCCGCTGTCGATCAGGACAGGCATGTCACCTGCGGCAGCGACGGCAGCGGGCAAGGCGTCGAGCGTGGCGAGCGCTCCATCGAGCTGCCGCCCGCCATGGTTCGACAGGATGATCGCGTCCGCGCCAACGCTGCGGGCCAGCCTTGCATCTTCGGGGTGAAGCAGCCCCTTAATAACCAGATTGCCGCGCCAGCGGTCACGAATATATCTGATACCGTCCCAGGTCAGCCGGTCACGCTGCCCGAAGCTGCGTTCGGCATTGCGAGCGATCACAGGCGCGCCGCGCGTGGCACTGGAATTTTCGAACGCTGGCATGCCGTGGCGGAGCAGCGTCGGCGCAAATGTGCCGAGCAGCCAACGCGGGTGCAGCAGACCATCCAGCGCTAGCCGAAGAGAAGGCTTGAGCGGCGTGGAGAAACGTTCGCGGATTAAATTTTCTCGGTTGCCCAGCACCGGCACATCGACGGAAATGACGAGCGTTCCGAAACCCGCAGCTGCTACGCGGTCGACCACACCATCGATCCAGTCACGATCGGCAGGCAGATAGGCCTGGAACCAGCAGGAGGGCGAGACGGCGCGCACCTCCTCCAGCCGGATGAGCGACGTCGCGCTGAGCAGCATCGGCACATTTTCGGCATGGGCGGCTCGTGCGAGGGCAATGTCTCCGCGCATAGCGATCAGCGCCGACAACCCCATGGGTGCTATGCCGAACGGGGAACTCCAGCTTTCGCCGAACAATGAGACCTGCTGGGTCCGGCCCGCCATGTCCCGCAATGCACGGGGAATGAAGGTGATGCGGCGCATCGCGTCTCGATTGGCCGCAACGGTCAGATTATCCTCGCATGCGCCCGCGACATAGCCGAAGAGCGGGCGTGGCAGATGCGCTCGCGCAAGCGCTTCATAATCACCAAGGGACAGAACGCGCGCCGCCCTTCGCTTCATCCGGGCCGATGGCTCGGCTTCCCGCCTATCCAACCCTGTCCTCCCCACATTTTTATAACCCGGCATCGCCTCAGAATAGGCCGGGCGCCATATTCATAGTCATAGAACAGCTATCCCAACCTATGCCGGATCGCTATGTCCGAACCACGCGGTCGCCTGACAATCAATATTGCAGCTGCGCTTTCCAGACGCCGCTATCCACCAGATGCTTGATCTCTTCGCGCACCAGCCGAACGATGATGCGCGTGGATCGGGTCAGCTGCTCCTCGCGCGGCATGCCGAGCACCAACTGGCGAACAATGGGCGGATGACCGATCGGCGCATAGCGCAGGATGCCCGCGTCGACCTCCCGGCTCATGGATGACAAGGGCAATACGGTATAGCCGAGCCCGAACTCTACTAGTTCCTTCAGCACCAGAAAGGAGTCCGCTTCGAAGCGGACGGTGAGCGGCACGCCAGCCTTGCGCGCCGCGGCCTCCACGATCAGGCGAAGCCCGTGCGACTGACTAGGCAGCACGATGGGGAGCTTGACGAGTTCCTGTACAGGGATTCGCGTCGCGGGATCGAGGTCGGAGGAAGACGGGCCTACCAGCACCAACTCCTCATATAGCATTTCCGCGACGTTCATCTGGAAATCGGAAGCCGGGCCGTACAGAAGCGCGACGTCGATCTCCCCCCTTTGCAGCCAGTCGATGAGGTGCCCTGCATAGCCCTCGACGATCCGCAGCGATATATTGGGCGCCTGCTCCGCGACGCGGCGCGCAAGCCGCCCGGCCAGAATATAGCTGACCGTAGGCGGAACCCCGAGGGCGATCTGGCCGCCCCCTTCCGCCGATCGGTTCCGTATATCGTCAAAGGCCTGCCGGACCTGCCGCACCGGCCCTGCGATATGCTGACGCAATTCCTCGCCTGCCGGGGTCAGCTGCATGCCACGACGATGGCGGTAGAAAAGCGGCGTGCCAGCCTCTTCCTCCAGGATGCGCATCTGGCGGCTGAGGGCAGGCTGGGCAATCCGCATCCTGTCAGCCGCCCGGCTGAGCGAGCCGAGTTCGGCGATTTTCAGGAAATGTTCAAGCCGTCGGAAGTCCACCTGCCCATACCTTTCTATCATGCCTAACCGACATAGCTGGACGCGTAGATTGTTCCTATTGGTTTAGCAAACCCCGCAATAGGCTTTGCGAAATCCAATTCGAGGACCGCATGTCAGCCATTAGCGAGACGGAAACAGGGGCACACGCCGACTCCCCTTGGGCACCGATAATCTTCGAGGCCTTCCAACAGGCGAATGTTCGGCAGGTCAGCTATGTTCCGGACGCAGGCCATGCGCGCCTGATCCGAATGTGCAGCGCCGCCGAAACCATGAAGACCGTCGTCCTCACCACGGAGGAAGAGGGCATTGCGCTTTGCACCGGAGCCTGGCTGGGCGGGGAGCGCAGCGCTCTCCTCATGCAGTCGAGCGGCGTTGGCAACTGCACCAACATGCTCTCGCTGCTGGCAAGCTGCCGCATTCCGTTCCTGACCATCGTCACCATGCGCGGCGAGTTTCAGGAGTTCAATCCGTGGCAAGTCTCGATGGGCCGGGCGACGCCCGCCGCGCTTGAGATCATGGGCGTCACCACGATCCGCATCGACCGGCTGGAAGACCTCGCACCGATGATGGCCTCCGCCGCTACCATGGCATTTGAAAGCGATCAGCCAATCGCCATCCTGTTGTCGCAAAGCATGCTGGGAGCCAAGAAATGGCTGAAGTGAACCGTCTCCACCGCCGCCCGGCGGTCGCGGCCCTGCTCGCCGACCGCAAGGACATGCTGATCGTGACCGGGCTCGGCTCGCCAACCTATGACGTGTTTGCGGCGGGTGATCATCCGGGCAACTTCTATCTTTGGGGCGCCATGGGCGGTGCGGCGCTGACCGGCCTTGGCCTGGCTCTCGCGCAACCCGACCGCCCGGTGACGGTGGTCACAGGCGATGGCGAGCAGTTGATGGGCATTGGCGGCCTTGCCACCATCGCTGTCCAGCGTCCAAAGAACCTGTCGATCGTCGTGCTGGACAACGGCCATTATGGCGAGACTGGCGGACAACTTAGCCATGCGGGCGCAGGCATCAACTTGGCCGAATTGGCGCGAGTCTGCGGCTTCACCGAATGTTTCGAGGTCACTGAGGAGGCAGGTATCGCCCGGGCGCGCGAAGCGATCGGCACCATTGGCGAAGGACCGCGCCTGATAGTCATCCGCATCGTCCACGAAGAAACGCCGCGTGCCCTGCCCGCTCGCGATGGTGTATGGCTGAAGGCACGCATACGGGAGCATCTGGGTTTTGGGCCGAACTGAAGCAGCCGCCCACGACGGTTTGGGGAGAATGTGTGATGGCTGAGGATTTGGTCCGGTTCCGCAATCTGCTGGCGGGACGCGCGCGCAATGCAACCGGGGGCGAATGGCTTGAGAGCCTTGATCCTGCGACGGGCGAGGCTTGGGCTCTGGTCCCCCGTTGCACGGCGACCGATGTCGATGCAGCGGTGGAAGCGGCGCGCACCGCTTTCCGCTCGCCCGAATGGCGCGGCCTGACAGCAACCGCGCGTGGCGCGCTGCTCTACCGCTTTGCCGACATCCTCGCTGAAGAGGCGGAACGGCTGGCGCAGATCGAAACGCACGACAATGGCAAGCTGATCGCGGAAATGCGCGCGCAGCTTGGCTATCTCCCCGCTTACTACCGCTATTTTGCTGGCCTGGCCGACAAGATTGGGGGCCATGTCCTGCCCATCGACAAGCCATCGATGCATGCCTTCACCCGCCGCGAGCCGCTAGGAGTGATCGCCTGCATCACGCCGTGGAACTCGCCGCTGTTGCTGCTTGCGTGGAAGCTGGCGCCGTTGCTGGCGGCAGGCAATACGGCTGTCATCAAGCCGTCCGAACATGCCTCCTGCTCGACCCTCGCCTTTGTCGAACTGTTCGAACGCGCAGGGTTCCCGGGGGGCGTGGTCAATACCGTTACGGGCCTGCCCCAGGAATGTGGCGAGCCGCTGGTCAAGCATCCCGACATCGCCAAAATTGCCTTCACCGGGGGCGAGCCCGGCGGCATCGCCGTCTATCGCTCCGCTGCTGAAAATCTGAAGAAGGTCACGCTGGAGTTGGGCGGCAAGTCGCCCAACATAATCTTCGGCGATGCGGACCTCGAACGCGCAGTCTATGGCGCGGTGTCCGGCATCTTCGCGGCGTCGGGCCAAACCTGCATCGCGGGATCGCGCCTGCTGGTGCAGCGCGCTGTCCATGACGAGGTGGTGGAGCGCCTGGTCGCCTTGGCAGGCACGGCGCGTATCGGCGATCCGAAGCTTGCCGATACGCAAGTAGGACCGGTGACGACCCTGGCGCAGCGCGGCAAGGTGCTCGATCATATCGCGGGCGCGCGTCAATCAGGCGCGGAATGCGTGCTGGGCGGCGGGCTGCCGACGATTCCTGGATTGGAGGGCGGCTGGTTCGTGCAGCCCACCGTCTTCACCGGCGTCACCAACCAGATGCCAATTGCGCGCGATGAAGTGTTCGGGCCGGTGCTCGCCGTCATTCCGTTCGATGATGAAGAAGAGGCGCTGTCTATCGCGAACGACAGCCCTTATGGCCTCGCCGCTGGTGTATGGACGCGAGATATTGGCCGCGCCATTCGCATGTCGGAACGGGTCGAAGCCGGCACGGTCTGGGTCAACACCTATCGCGCGGTCAGTTTCATGGCGCCCTTTGGCGGCATGAAACGCAGCGGCATCGGCCGCGAAAGCGGGCAGGAGGCAATGGACGAATATCTCCAGACCAAGAGCGTGTGGATCGACCTTGGCTCACCCGTGTCGAACCCCTTCGTCATCCGCTGAGATGATGAAAATCACGGAAGCTTTGGCGGATTTCTGTGCCACCGTTTCGATTTCTTCCCTCCCACCAGAAGTTATCGAGCGCAGACATTCAGCCGCAAGGTGGTTGTGCCCCTCGGCGAGCCATCCAACTTCCTTGGAAAGGACAAGCTGCTGGAGAAGTTCATGGCGCTTGCTGCTCCGGTGCTCGGGGCCGACAAGGCCGACGCGCTCGCCACGGCTGCACTTGATCTCGCCTCTCTGCCGGATGTTGGAAAGCTGACGAATCTGGCGGCATAAGGCGAGGCTAGCGGGTTTCGACCCGCGCCTGCATCGCCAGCCCACCCGCATGATCAACAGCGGCCAAATCGCGCCCCAACAGCCCCAGCGTGAACGGCTCGCCCGCAAAAATCGGTCGCTGCGCACGGAAGGAGAAGCTCGCCACCTGCACGGCCGGGGTGTGACGCAGGAAATGATCCATCAGCAAGGTCGCGATGAAGGGGCCATGGACGACCAATCCGGGATACCCTTCGACATCCCGAGTATAGGGAAGGTCATAATGAATGCGGTGCGCGTTGAAGGTAAGGGCGGAGAAGCGGAAAAGCTGCACCGGATCAATCGTTACAACACGCGCTACGGGCGGGACCGAGGTTGGCGCTTCGGGCGCAGGAGGAGCCCCGCTCCGTCCAGCCTCACGATAGACGATGTCCTGCTCTTCCTCGACGCAGACATGGCCGTCCACCTTCAACCGGTGACGCAGGGTAACGAAGCGCATCCGCCCGGACCGCCCCTGTTTGTCATTGACCGCGATCGCGCTCGTCTCACGCGCCACTTCGCTGCCAAGCATGATCGGCGCGAAGAAGCGGACCCGACTACCCGCCCACATCCGGCGCGGCAGGCCATCATCTTCCCGCAGCGGATGTCCATCCTGCCCGATATCTGACTGCCGCGCGTCCGGCGGGAACAGCAGCCAATGGGCAAGTGGCGGCAACTCGCCCGGCCGCCACGGTGGCGTCTCATGATCGAGCAGCGCGGCGAGCAAATGCACCTGACGAGCGGCGGCTACGTCCGTGCGATGTTCAGTGGCTTCGCTCACAGGAACTCCGCGCGGATCGCTTCGTCATCGCCGCCCAAAGCCGGAACTGGCAGCGCGACCGCTTCCTCGCCATCCCACCTTATGGGCGAGGCTGGCAAGGCGACCGGCCCCGTCGGCGTGTTGGCGGTGACACGACGTAGCTGACTGTGCCGCGACAGGCCGTCGATGCCGTTCAGCCGCGCCCACGCGGTGCCAGCCGCCTCGAGCCGTGAGATCAGCGCGTCGGGCATTTCGGCTGCAAAAACACGGCCGACCAGCGCATCCAGCTCAGGGCGATTGGAGCAACGCAGCGTGTTGGACGCGTAGCGCGGGTCAGTCGCAAGGCTCGCGTCGCCGAGCACCGTGGCGCAGAATTTCGCCCATTCCCGCTCATTCTGGATCGACACAACGATCTGCGATCGGTCCGCCGTCGCAAAGGCGCCATAGGGCGCGATCGAGGGATGCTTCAGCCCAGCGCGAGATGGTGCCTTGCCGCCATAATCATAGTGTAACAGCGGAACGGTCATCCAGTCGGCCAGCCCGTCGAAGAGAGACACGGCGATGCCACGCCCCTTGCCCGTCTGCCCCCGTTCGATCAGCGCCTGAAGGATCGCGGCATGCGCGTTCATCCCGCAGGCGATGTCGGCGACCGACACGCCCACGCGGGCGGGATCGTCAGCGGTGCCGGTGATGCTCGCCAGCCCGGCTTCGCACTGGATAAGGAAATCATAGGCCTTCATCCCCGCCGCATCGCCGCTCTCGCCATAGCCGGTGATGTCACAAGTGATGAGTCGCGGATAGCGGGCGCGCAGATCAGCCGATCCGAACCCCGATCGCGCCGCCGCACCAGGGGCGAGATTCTGGACGAACACGTCCGCCTTCGACAGCATCCGCTCCCCCAGCGCCGCGTCGGCCGGGTCTTTCAGGTCGATGCGAAGCGATTGTTTGCCGCGATTGAGCCAGACGAAATAGGCGCTCTCGCCATGGACGACGGAATCGTAGCCGCGCGCGAAATCGCCCTCGGCCCGTTCCAGCTTGATAACCCGCGCGCCAGCCTCGGCGAGGCGGCTGGTACACAGCGGGGCTGCCACCGCCTGTTCCAGCGAGACGACCAGCAAGCCTTCCAGCACTTTTGCCATCAGAAGCTCTTCGGCAGGCCCAGCACATGCGTCGCCACATGGCTGAGGATCAGGTTCGTCGAGATCGGCGCGACCTGATAGAGGCGCGTTTCGCGGAACTTGCGTTCGATGTCATATTCTTCCGCAAAGCCGAAGCCTCCATGGGTCTGGACGCACATGTCGGCGGCATACCAGGATGCTTCGGACGCCAGCATCTTGGCCATGTTCGCTTCGGTGCCCGGCTGCACGCCCGCATCAAACAGGGCGGCCGCTTTATCCACCATCCCAGCGGCGGCGGTCGTCTGCACATAGGCGCGCGCGATCGGGAACTGGATACCCTGATTCTGGCCGATCGGACGGCCGAATACCGACCTGTCCTTCGCATAGGCGCTGGCGCGGTCGATGAAGAAGCGGGCGTCCCCGATGCACTCCGACGCGATCAGGATGCGTTCGGCGTTCATGCCCGACAGGATATAGCGGAAGCCCTTACCTTCCTCGCCGATCAGGTTCTCTGCTGGCACCCGCAGATCATCGAAGAACAGTTCCGTCGTCGCATGGTTCAGCATCGTCCGGATCGGCCGGATGGTGAGGCCATTACCCACGGCTTCGCGCATATCGACCAACAAGACGCTGATGCCATCGGTCGGCTTGGCGCATTCGTCGCGCGGTGTGGTGCGCACCAGCAGGACCATGAGGTCGGAATGTTCAGCGCGGCTGATCCAGATCTTCTGCCCGTTGACGACATAGTCATCGCCGTCCCGCTTGGCGAATGTCCGAATGCGGGTCGTGTCGGTTCCGCTCGTCGGCTCGGTGACGCCGAAAGCTTGTAGGCGCAGTTCCCCCGACGCGATCTTGGGCAAATAGCGCGCCTTCTGCTCCTCCGACCCATGCCGAAGTACGGTGCCCATCGTATACATCTGCGCATGCGCCGCGCCGCCGTTACAGCCTGAGCGATGCACCTCTTCCAGTACCGCCGTCGCCGCAGCCAATCCTAGTCCCGAGCCGCCATATTCTTCCGGGATCAGCACCGAAAGCCAGCCTTCGCTGGCGAGCGCGGTCACGAACTCGGTGGGATAGCGCCGCTCAGCGTCCAGTTCCTGCCAGTAGGTGCCGGGGAACTGCGCGCAAAGGCGACGAATACCTTCGCGAATGTCTGAAAACGTCTCTTCCTGTGCGGCAGTGCCCATTTCAGTCCCGATAAATGCGATTTTGTAAGACACTATCTGCCATCGGCCTACGCCGAAAAGTACAGAAATCGCACCGAGCTATGCAAAGCCTGTATGCAAAAGCGGATAAACCATTCGCGACGGCCAGCTTACGGAAGCGACTTTGGCTAAAGCATCGTGCGCAAAAGTGGGAACCGGTTTTGCGCTTAACAGGGTGCTGAAAAAGGGCTTGGCTGTCTTGCCGTGAGGTGATTCATTGTCTGACACGATGAACGGGGCGGACGGATGGGCGGGACGGACGAACGATCGGGCAAGCTGTTTTCCTATATTGACCTGGAGCAGCGTGTGGCGGCGCGGCATCCGTTGCGGGCGATCCGCCAGTTGGTGAACGAGGCGCTCGCTGACATCGGGCCAGAGCTGGAGGCGGTCTATTCGCGGATCGGCCGGCCGTCGATCGCGCCGGAGAAGCTGTTGCGCGCGCTGCTGTTGCAGCTGTTCCACGGCATACGCTCGGAACGGCAGATGATGGAACGACTGGACTTCGACCTGTCGTTCCGCTGGTTCGTGGGGCTCGGCATCGACGATCAGGTGTGGGACGCGTCGACCTTTTCGAAGAACCGGGAGCGATTGCTAGATGGCGAGATCGCGGCGCGCTTCCTGTCCGCGATCCTGGCGCGCCCGCAAGTGAAGCGCCTGCTGTCGAACGAGCATTTCTCGGTAGACGGCACACTGATCGAGGCGTGGTGCAGCATGAAGAGCTTTCGTCCCAAGGATGAGGCCGGAGCCGATAGTCCGCCCGATGACGGTTCGGGCAGTCGAAACAGCGAGGTCGATTTCCGCGGCACCAGGCGGAGCAACGACACGCATGCCTCGACTACCGATCCGGACGCACGCCTGTATCGCAAGAGCCCCGGAGCGGGCGCGAAGCTGTGCTACATGGGCCACGTGCTGATGGAGGACCGCAACGGGCTGGCGGTGGATGCCGAGACCACGCGGGTAGCGGGGTTCGCCGAACGGCTGACTGCGGTCGCGATGCTCGACGACGTTGAGCGGCCCGATGGCCGGCGGATCACGCTGGCGGCCGACCGGGCATACGACACCCGCGACTTCGTCGCCGAGCTGCGGGATCGGTGCGTCACACCGCACGTCGCCCAGAATGTGAGCGGTCGGCGCTCCGCAATCGACAGTCGCACGATCCGGCATCCCGGCTATGGCGCGAGCATCCGCATCCGCAAACGGATCGAAGAGGTGTTCGGCTGGGTGAAGTCGGCAGCCGGACAGGGCAAGACCCGGTTCCGGGGGCTGACAAGGGTGCGCTTTGCGTTCACGCTAACGATTGCCGCCTACAATCTCATCAGGCTCCCCAAACTGCTGGAGACGGGATGATGGTCGCTAGCGCTGCCCTCGTCGGCAAATGGCGGATCGTGGAAAGCGGGACATGGCCACGCGATCATCTCGATCTGTGCGACCCGGCTTTCCTGCGTATCGACGCCGACGGCACCGGCGAAATGGAGTTCGGTGCGCTCACCGCCTCGGTGGACGCCGGGTTCACCCCCAGCGGGATCGACTTCGAATGGAACGGAGCCGACGAGGGCGATCAGGTAACAGGCACCGGTTGGGCCGACTTACGCGACGATGGCATCCTCGAAGGTGAAATCGCCTACGATAATGGTGACGATACCACCTTCATCGCCGAGCCGTGGTGTTTTTCAGCAGCCTGCTAAAAGGATACGATAACAAAAAACTAGAGCGCGCTGCGTCCGATTAAATGCAGCGCACTCTAGGTATTTGGTCCCGGCATTTGATCGTGCGGGTTTAGGCTGAAGCGTTGGGGTTCGTTTATTCGTAAGGTTTGAGACCGTGCAGTGTCTTCATCCGCCGACCATAATGGTAGGCATTGATGAAGTCGTAGAGACATGCGGTCAACTGGGCATGACCATCGTAGTGGTAGCGCTTGACCGCGGCCTCCTTGATTGTCCGGTTCACGCTCGACCTGGCCGTCGGTCCAGGGACGTTTGATCTTCGTCAACCGGTGCTCGATTTCCTGCTCGCCGCAGACCCGGTCGAAGATGTGGTGGAAGGGCGTATTTGTGGTGCGCCATGGTTCCCGACCGGTGTCGGCGGATCAAATGGAGAAACGAATAGTCGGCTCGAAGCGCCACCGGCCCCATTGGCCGATGGCGCTTCGCCTTATTCAACTACCGAAATGATATCGGATCGATACGCCGTACATTCGGGGTTCCCCATATATATAGGAGTTGAAGCCATTCTGATAGGATACACCCTGGCTACTGATGATATACTTTACGTTGGTGAGGTTGGTTGCGAACGCGCCGAGGTCGAAGTTCGATCCTGCGACATTCTGCCACTGCAAGTTCATGCTTAGCAGGCCATAGCCATCTCCCGGGCCGCACTGGACTGACCCGGCATAGGCACCGGAATTCAGGCGGGGGCAGTTTCCGCCGATATAGGCGAACGGTTCGTCAACGGGCGCCTTGGAAGGCGACGTGTACTGGGCGTCGATATAGGCATAGGTAGCGGAAATGCTGACCTTCCCGATGGACTCATCCAGCGGCAGATCCACCCTGCCGGTAATGCTGAACTGGTTCTTCGGCGTGAACTGGAAAGGTATACCAGTCAGGACGCACTGCCCCGTCGCGCCATTGAACGGCACGCCGCCGCCGCAGTCGAAGCCGGGCGGCAGGCCGAAAGCGGGAATGCCGTCAGGAAACAGCGATGGCGCTGTGTATTGGTCATATTTCGCAGCGATGTGCGAGTAGGTCCCCGATAGCGTGAGCCATCGCGCGGGCCGCAACTCGCCTTCGAATTCTACACCCTGGATATGTGCTTGCCCCGCATTGCTGGTCTGCGCGCCAAAGACCTGTTGCCCATTATAGAAATAGGCGGTTCCTCCTGTCCTCTGCAGATCCTTATAATCCGTGTAGTAATAATTGATATTCGTACGAATTGGAATGCTGCCGATGTGCCAATCGGCTTTTATGCCTGCTTCATAAGCCGTTACAAATTCGGGCTGGAAAGAGCGCAGTTCAGGCGCGGGCGTTGCAGTGCCGACGCCGCCTGTCTTGTATCCACGACTGACCTTTGCGTACAACAACACATTCTTGTCGACATTGTAGTCGAGGCCCACTGTCCAGTTTGGCGCCTTGAATTTGGCACTCGATGATGTAACCGGAGCATCAGGGAGGCCGAAGTTTGAGAAGGCCGTCAGCTTGTCCCATGTATAGCGATAGCCAGCTGTCAACCGTAGCCCATCCAGACTGTCAGAGAAACTGCCGAACGATATCGTTCCCTGCGCATAAAGCGCTTTGCTGTCTGACCTTTGGCCTCTTCTTGTCGGATTAAACGCGCTGACAAGCTGCGGACCTGTCGGCTTAACATTCTGGTAGTAAGCGCCTACCGTGAAGTTGAGCGCGCCCTCGCCTAAATTGCCTTGAATCTGAGGTTCGATCGAATATTGGCGTGCGTCAGTGTAATAGTTATATCTCGAAAATCCACCGGGACTAATCTCATCCGCCCCGATCAAAGTTCCGCCCTGTGTCGATGGCGGCCTGTGATCGTCGGGATAGCCGTCACCATCAAAAGGCGCGCTGTTCTTCAGATGCTGATAATTGGCGATGTTGCGGAACGTCAAAGCATCCGTAAGTTCTGCCGAGAAGATGTCTGTTACGGAGAAATAGCGCGTGCGTTCGCTAAAGAGCAGTGGGCTAAGGGCTACCGAACGGATTCCGCGGTCAATCTGCTGCTGCAGATATGTGCTGTACGGCAGCCCCGTTTGAGGATCGTCACCGGCGGGAACAGCGTTGAGCACCGTTCCGGTGCCATGTTCCTGAACGCGAGCGAAGGTCGCAAGAAGATAATTCTCAATCCCCTCCGCCGGGCGCCAAGTTAAGCCTGCGCGGAATGAATAACGGTTGCGATTGTCCAAGTCCGTGTCAGTGGTGATCTCGTGCGTAAAGCCGTCCCGTTTTTGATAAATGCCCGCGACACGCAGCAAAAGCTTGTCTTCAACAATTGGCACGTTGAGAGCTCCGCGCAATTCGATCGAGTCGTAATTGCCATATTGGATCTGGCCATAGCCTTCGAACCGATCGGTTGGGCGCTGCGGCTCGAACAAGACGGCGCCGCCTGTCGTGTTGCGGCCGAACAGCGTGCCTTGCGGCCCGCGCAATACCTGCAAGCTGGCGAGGTCATAATAATTGAGGCCGCCACCATTCTGCGCATTATTGCGCTGATCGGCGATGATCGGAACCTCGGCCGAATAAAGCACCACGCCTGGGGCTGCATTGAAAGTCGCGCCTTGGCCACGGATGGTCACATTCTCGCTATTGCGCTGCTGGCCAGAGCCGCCGACAACGAGCGACGGTACTTGTCCGAGCAAGTCCTGCGTGTTTGAAATATTGCGCTGCGTGAGCGAGCCAGCATCAAAGGCGGTGGCAGAGATCGGGACATTTTGAAGCCGTTCGGCCCGCCTCCGTGCCGTCACGATGATTTCCGACAGACCGGAGGCCGCAGGACCGCTTGCCGCTGCCGTGGGCTCATCCGGTCCCGTCGACGTCTGAGCAAAGGCCGTTCCAGCGCAGCCGACGAGAGCTACACTCCCCATCAAGGTGCGTACGAGAAATAGATGTCGCGCAATCATGAAATCTCCCCTTTTTGCCTGGTGATATTTTTTGAATATTTTTCAATTATCTAATTAGATTATAGTTAAAAATGTAATCATGTATCGATAGATACAAGAGTTCATGCCATCAACCAATATGGTTATGACTTGAATTACTTCAGAATTATCAATCACGAATCGAGCTAGGAACTTATCCAAATATGATCTTAAACTTAGTAAGATCATTCCGACTCGGAGATCGGATCATCAGCAGATGGAATATTTCCTTTCTAACTCTCTGTGATCTGCGCCTTTCCTATACCTCCCCGCTGAGCAACGCGTGCTCGCGCCAAATACTTGGTGGACGACAAGGTTTTGTCAATGGGGAAAATCAGGTGCCCCGGACGATCGTCCGGGAGAAGCGCGATTGGCGCGTCTCACCGCGAGCCCACTGGGTCTCCTTGATCTTTATCCCATTTCCGTTTCGTCGGTTGATCGCGGCCCAGCCAGAGATATAAGCGGCCCATGAACGATGACCGTATTGGAACCAAGCGCCGGAAACCTGGCGTCTATTCGCGCGGAGCCGAAACGGTGAACGCTATCCTTAAGGCGGCGCTGCATGTATTGGTCGAGGAAGGTGCCAGCGCCTTTACGCTCCAACGCATCGCTACCGAATGCGGTTTGAAGGTCGGTCACGTCAATCATCACTTTCCGCGCAAGGAATTGTTGGTCGAGGTCCTGCTCGACGAGATTCTTGTTGCGGGCGAAACCCAGATCAACGGGGCGATGGAACAGCCCAGCCTTTCCGCAGAGGATGGGTTAGCGCGGTTGATCGCCCATATTCTTGATGACGTCAGCACGAAGCAGACCGCGCATCTGTTTACCGAGCTTTGGGCCATGGCCAACCATAACAAATTGGTGGCGGACAGGCTGGGAGCGCTGCATCGCCATGTCCATCAGTTGATCACCTTTTTCGTGGGACGGCTGAACCCCAAGTTGAGCCAGGAAGATGCGGCAGTCGTAGCCATATTCATATATGGCGCGACAGATGGAATGACGATGTTTTCGGGCTTTGGGCGGCCGTGGGCATCCGACATGCCCAGCGTCAAGAATATCGCGATCAAGGGCTTGGTCGAGCTGGCAAAAACGATCACTCCGCGAGACATATCCAAACTTCCCGAGACAGACGCTAAATCCCTGGCCAAGTAGGGCTGACGCGCAGGGCGCCAAACGGAAACGGGATGACCAGATACACGGCCTCTTTCAGGCTTTGCCTTTGCATGCGCGTGAGAAATGCGCGCTGCTCAAAAAACGGTCATTGACAAAACTTGGTGATTGCCAAATATTCGGGCCATGCTTCTGACGACGGTATTGCCCGGCGGCAGGAGTCGTAGTTTCACGACACAAGGCGAAAGTCGGCACCGCAGCCAAACTGCGCACCGGCTGCAATTTCGATCGCCCTCATCGTTAGATGGATGAACTGAAGAAAGATGTTCCGGACAATATAATGATATTGTTCTGAATAAAATAATTTCGAGAGGTGATATGGGTATTCAGGACAAGCTGGATCGCTCGCAATACACGGTGTCGATGGATGATTATGCCGAAGGCATTGCAACACGGCTGAAGTTATTGATCGAAACCGATCCGCAAGTTGCGGCAGCGATACCGGACCCTGCAATCAACACTGCAAAGCGTCGCAGCGGTCTCGGTTTCGCCCAGATCGTGGCGACCTGCATGGAGGGCTATGCTGACCGACCTGCGTTGGCAGAGCGCGCGGTGGAACTGAAGGTCGATCTGGCAACCGGCCGGACCACGCGAGAGATCCAGAAGCATTTCGAAACGACGAGCTACGCCACTCTATGGGACCGGGCGCGTCGACTTGCTGCCTTCTGGCACAATAATCCTGATCGGTCGCTGGGAGCCGATGAGTTTCTCTGCCTTCTTGCCTTTGGCAGCGTGGACTTTGCGACGGTCGATCTTGCCGCGATCCACAATGGGGCGGTGGCGGTTCCCCTTCAGGCCAACGGGGCGTTCCAGCAGTCGCTGTCCATCTTCAACGAGGTGGCGCCAAGTTGGCTCGCGGTCAGCCTGGAATATATCGAAGCGGCCACCGAACTGGTCATTCAAGGCCATCGTCCGCGCGGTGTGCTGCTGTTCGATTATCATCCCGAGGTTGATGACGAGCGCGAGCGGTTCGAGGCCGCTCGGGCAAAGCTCGCCGATGCGGGTCTGTCGCATCTGCTGGTCACGCTGGAAACGGCTCTGACGGAGGGCAGCGCCCTGCCGCCCGCGCCGCTGTTCGACAAGGCGGACGGAGAGCGGCTCTCCACCATCTACTACACATCGGGAAGCACTGGCCTGCCCAAGGGCGCGATGCTGCCTGAGCGGATGATCAAGCAGCTGTGGCTCGTCGATTCGCCCATGCCGATGATCAACCTCATCTACATGCCGATGAACCACACGTCAGGGCGGAGCATCGTCTTCTCGCTCCTTGGGCTGGGGGGCATCGGCTATTTCACGGGCAAGAAGGACCTGTCCGAACTGTTCGACGACATGCGCATTTGTCGGCCAAGCTACATGATGCTGGTCCCGCGCGTGTGCGAAATGATTTACCAGCAATATCAGGTCGCGCTCGACCGGCGCTCCGTACCCGGCGCGGACCTGGACACGGTCAAGGCCGAGTTGCTGCGCGAAACCCGCGATATTCTCCTCGGCGGGCGGCTGCTCGTCGCTTCCTTCGCCTCGGCCCCCCTCGCCCCTGAACTATTGCAGTTCATGGAAGAATGTCTGGGCTACAAGCTGGGCAATAATTATGGCGCCACCGAAGTCGCCGCGGTGCTGACCGACAACCGGATCGTCCGTCCGCCAGTGATCGACTACAAGCTGGACGACGTACCTGAGCTTGGCTATTTCAAGACCGATAAGCCTTATCCGCGCGGTGAGTTGCGGATCAAGACGTCGAGCATCATGCTTGGTTATTACAAGCGACCTGATGTAACAGCCGAAGTTTTCGACGAAGACGGATATTACAAGACCGGCGACATCATGCAGGAGATCGCCCCTGACCATCTGGTCTACATCGATCGCCGCAACAATGTTCTGAAGCTCGCGCAGGGCGAGTTTGTCGCCATTGCCCGGTTGGAGGCGATCTTCACCAACGGCGATCCGCTCATCCGGCAAGTCTATCTATACGGCAGCAGCGAGCGCGCATTTCTGGTCGGCGTCTTTGTGCCTAATGAAGCGACGCTCCAGCAGATGGGCATCGCCGATGACCCGGCTGCGATCAAGGACGCGCTGCGCGAAGCGATCCAGAACATCGCGCGCGCAGAACAGTTGCAACCTTATGAAGTGCCACGCGACTTCATCGTCGAGCATGAGCCCTTCAGCGCAGAGAATGGCCTGCTGGCGGGCATCGGCAAATATCAGCGGCCCAAGTTCAAGGAACGCTACACCCCGGCCCTGGAAGCCATTTACGAGCGTATCGCGGTAAGCCAGCACAATGAGCTTGAGGCGCTGCGCCGTGAAGGCAAGGAGCTTCCCGTGCTCGAAGCCGTCGCCCGCGCCGTCAAGGCGACGCTCGGATTGGAGGATGTCGATCTTTCCAAGCGGATGAGCTTCTCCGATCTGGGGGGAGACTCGCTCTCGGCCGTGTCCTGCTCGCTGCTGCTTGAAGATATTTACGGCATCGATGTGCCGGTATCGGTCATCAACAGCCCTGCCGGAAGCATGCAGGACCTCGCCCAGTTCATCGAACGGGGTCGGAGTGGCGAGGCGAAGGGACCGACCTTTGCTTCGGTGCACGGCGCCGGTGCGAAGGAGATCCGCGCGAGCGACCTGACGCTGGATCGCTTCATCGATGGCAGTGCTCTCGACGCGGCGCGCAACGCCTCGCCTCCTTCGACGGAAGTGCGGACCGTTTTCCTCACCGGAGCGAACGGCTTTTTGGGGCGGTTCCTTTGCCTGGAATGGCTGGAGCGCATGGCTGACGTAGGCGGCAAGCTGATCTGCGTCGCGCGTGGTCGCGACGCAGCAGCCGCACGGCACCGCATCGCGCAGGTTTTCAGCAGCGGCCCGCAACTTAAGAGCCGCTTCGAGGCGCTCGCCGACGCGCATCTGGAGGTTCTGGCAGGCGATCTTGGCGAACCGCAGCTTGGCCTTGCCGATGCCGATTGGAAGCGGTTGGCCAAGGATGTGGATCTGATCGTCCATCCAGGCGCACTGGTGAATCACGTACTGCCCTATCATCAACTGTTCGGCCCCAATGTCGCAGGCACGGCGGAGGTCATCCGTCTGGCGATCACGCATAGGCTAAAGCCCATCAACAATGTCTCGACCGTGGCGGCAGCCCATACGCCGGACGGCGTGATGATCGACGAAGACGCCGACGTGCGCACGACGTCACCAGTCCGGCCGCTGTCGAGCGATGGCTACGCCGATGGCTATGCCAACAGCAAATGGGCGGCTGAGGTTCTGTTGCGGGATGCGCATGACCGCTTCGGCCTCCCGGTCGCGACCTTCCGCTCGGACATGATCCTGGCGCACAGCCGTTATGAAGGGCAACTCAACGTCCCCGACATGTTCACCCGCCTGCTACTCAGCATCGTGGTTACGGGGCTGGCGCCGCGGTCATTCTACAGCGGTACGGCCAAGCCCCATTATCCCGGTCTGCCGGTGGACTTCACGGCAGAGGCCATCGCCGTCCTGGGGACCAAGGCGACGAGCGGCTATCGCACCTACCATGTCATCAATTCCCATGATGACGGCATTTCGCTGGACAGCTTCGTCGACTGGATCGACGCCGCCGGATATCCGGTCCAACGGATCGAGGATTACGCCGACTGGCTCGAACGTTTCGGCACCGCCATGCGTGCGCTGCCCGAGGACCGGCGGCAACATTCGTCGCTGCCGCTGCTGCACCAGCTGGAATATCAGATGCCGGGAGAATTCGGGACCAGCGTTCCTTCCGCCCGCTTCCGCGCGGATGTGATCCGGCATGAAGTGGGCGCTGGCAAGGATGTCCCGCATCTGTCGCGCGAACTGATCGGCAAATATCTGGCTGACCTCTCCGGTCTCGGCCTCATCTAAGGACAATAGACACAGTCATGACCAAATCGACCAAAGGCTATGCGGCGTTCGCCTCTGATACCGACCTGGAGCCCTTCTCCTTCGCCCGACGTGACCTGCGTGCTGACGATGTCGCGATCGATATCCTCTATTGCGGCGTGTGCCATTCCGACCTGCATCACGTTCGCAACCACGGGGGGTATGTCACCTATCCTACTGTTCCTGGCCATGAGATCGTCGGCCGGGTGGCGGCGGTCGGGAGCAGCGTCAGCAAATTCCAGCCCGGCGACATGGTCGGGGTCGGCTGCTATGTCGACAGCTGCCAGCGGTGCAATCCATGCCAGGCGGGCGAAGAACCCTATTGCGTGGAATATGCCACGCCCACTTATGGTTTCGCGGATCGCCATGACGGCATGCCATCGCAAGGCGGCTATTCTGAAAATATCGTCGTGTCGGAAAAATTCACGGTGCGCATTCCCGATGGGCTGGACGCGAAGGCCGCCGCGCCATTGCTGTGCGCAGGCATCACCACTTACTCGCCGTTGCGTCACTGGAAGGTCGGCGCGGAACACAAGGTGGCGGTGATCGGCCTTGGCGGCTTGGGTCACATGGGGCTGAAGTTCGCCAAGGCGATGGGCGCCGAAGTAACGCTCTTCACCCGCAGCCCCGGCAAGGAGGAAGAAGCGCGACGCCTGGGCGCCGACCATGTCGTGCTGTCGACCGACGAGCAGCAAATGGCATCGGTCGCCAACAGCTTCGACTTCATCCTCGACACCGTGCCCAACGCGCATGACGTCAATCCCTACATCATGACGCTCCGCTGGAACGGGACGCTCATCCTTCTGGGCTTGCTCGGCGCGATCGACCCGCCACTCCACAATGTACCCTTGATGATGGGCCGCAAATCGGTTGCCAGTTCAAACGTGGGTGGGATCGCCGAAACGCAGGAGATGCTCGATTTCTGCGCAGAGCATGGCATCGCGAGCGACATCGAACTGATCAACATTCAGGACATCAATAACGCCTATGAGCGCATGGAAAAGGGCGACGTGCGTTACCGATTCGTCATCGATAACGCATCGCTACGGGAAAATTGAGGCAGCTATTGTGAGCAAAGGTAGCCGCTCGTCACAGTTGGCGTGACGGCTACGCTCGCCTTCTCCACTTTTTTGGGATCGCCATAATATGAGCAGCCTTGCGCAGCGGCACGCCGCCGCTGACCCGAACAGGCGGACGGCGCGCATGATGCTCGTCCGGGCATTTCTCGCGCAGAACACAGCCACAGGGTGCGCATTTGGCGGCTTTGCGGTCAGCATATTGGCGATTCAGGCCCGTTTCGACACGACTCGGGGCATGGCCGCGATGGTCCTTGCCCTCACGGTGCTGGCGATGAGCGGGCTGGGTCCGATCGTCGCGGGAATGATTTCCCGGATCGGCCTGCGCAACACCATGATGACCGGTGCTGTGCTTTCGATAACAGGCTATCTTCTGCTTGCCTTTGTGCAATCGATTGAGGCTACACTCATCGTATGCACACTCGCGATCGGCCCTGGCGCTTCTCTGCTCGGAGGCTTGCCGCCTAGTATATTGGCCGGGAACTGGCATCCACATGCGCGAGGAAGGGCGGTCGGGATTGCGTATATTCCGCTGTTCGTCACTGTCATTCCCCTGCTCGGCCTTGCAGTCATGCAAAGATTTGGTCTGCCGGCATTCTTTGTGACCCTAGCGGTGCTGCACATTTTGCTACTGCCCGTACTGCTGGGCGTTTCGGAACCACCGCAGAGCGATTGCCCCGAAAGCGCCGCAGTGGCTGCGGGCTCACGACCTTCCATCCTCTCACAGCCTCTGTTCTGGGGCGTGTTGATCGGCGAGGGTGTCCTTCAGGCGAGTACCATCACCGGCTCGGCCCATATCGTTGCCATCGCAACCGAATATGGGATCGCGGCCCGCTGGGGAGCTCTGCTCCTGTCCGTCAAGGGCTTTGCAAGCATATTCGGATCCCTCCTGGCAGGACTGGCTTGTGATAAATTTGGCCCCGCGCGCACATTGAGCGCTGCCGGTGCAGGATTGACCGTCAGTTGGATCATAATTTCAGCGAGCGGCTGGTTTCCAGCATTGGCACTGGCGATGATCATCATGGGCATATCCGGAGCGGCCATTTTTCCCCTGGTTGCGGTTCTTGTCGCCCAGATATTCGGGGTATCCGCATTTCCGCGCACTATAGGATTTCTGGGCGCTTTCACCCTGCCTTTCACGTTCGCCGCTCCAGCCGCAGGTTGGCTGCGCGATACGACGAACAACTATCATGTGGCGATGCTGCTGCTCATGGCGCTATCTTTCGGGGCGGCTATCAACTTTGCTTGGATGAGCCGGACACAGGGCGGTAG
Organism: Sphingobium sp. TomTYG46; assembly: GCF_055396345.1. Taxonomy (NCBI): domain Bacteria; kingdom Pseudomonadati; phylum Pseudomonadota; class Alphaproteobacteria; order Sphingomonadales; family Sphingobiaceae; genus Sphingobium; species Sphingobium sp. TomTYG46. The sequence goes on along the minus strand of NZ_AP027325.1, from coordinate 76,435 downwards.
AGCCTTGGCGGCGTGAAGATTCTCATCCTTGCTCTTGCCTTCGAAAATTAAGCAGAAGCGCTGGGCTATCTGCCACATACAAGTGTTGGCGGTTTCTGGCGAATGAAGAAACAGACCACTCGCCATCGATGGAGGCGTGGAGCAGCAGCGTAGCGAGGGGCTCATCTAAGCTTTAGCGGCTGGGGACACAGGGTAAGGGCGAGGCGGAAGCGGCCTGATCAAAGGGGAATGGTGGAATGAAGACCCGGATTACCGAGCTTACTGGCACGCGCTATCCCATTATCCAGGGTGGCATGCAGTGGGTGGGCCGCGCCGAGCTTGCGTCGGCGGTGTCCAATGCCGGCGGTCTGGGCATACTGACGGCGCTGACGCAGCCGACGCCCGAAGCGCTGGCCGCCGAGATCGAGCGGTGCCGGACCATGACCGACAAGCCGTTCGGCGTGAACCTGACCATTTTGCCGACCGCACAGCCTGTTCCCTACGAGGCCTATGCGGAAGTCATCGCCGGATCGGGCGTTGGCGTGGTCGAAACGGCCGGGCGTAGTCCCGCCGAGTTCATTGCCCGCTTCAAGCAGGCGGGCGTCAAGATCGTGCACAAATGCACTGCCGTCCGCCATGCGCTGTCCGCACAACGGGCGGGCGTCGATGCCGTGTCGATCGACGGGTTCGAAGCGGCGGGTCATCCGGGCGAGGATGATATTCCGGGCATGGTGCTGATCCCGGCTGCGGCGCGCGCGCTGGAGATTCCGATCCTGGCGGCAGGGGGCATGGCGACCGGGCGCAGCATGGCGGCGGCGCTCGCATTAGGCGCTGAAGGCGTGACGATGGGCACCCGGTTCATGCTGACGAAGGAAGCGCCTATCCATGAGGCGATCAAGCAGGCGGTGATGCAGGGGACGGAGCGCGACACGACGCTGATCTTCCGCCAGCTGCGCAACACGGCGCGCGTGTTCCGCAATGCCGTCGCCGAGGAGGTGAACGTCAAGGAACGGGAGCCCGGTGCGACGTTCGAGGATATCCGGCCGCTGGTCGCCGGTGCGCGAGGGCGCGCGGCGCTGGAGAGTGGCGAAGTGGATGGCGGTCTGGTCTGGGCAGGGCTTGGGATCGGTTTGATGGACGACATTCCGACTTGCGCCGAACTGATCGAGCGCATCGTGCGCGAATGCCGCGAGGCGCTGGGCCGCGCCGTGGCGCTAACCGGGGAGGCAGGCAGGGTGATCATTGACCCGCCTATAAGATAGCGCCATTTGTGCAATATTCTGCGCCTATTATATCTTTGACCTAGCGAAGTCTGCGAGTCCGCTATTGTGCGGTTACCCCTGAAGATGTCGCCGTCTACGAAGCCGACTGCCTGAGTTGTCGCAGCGGCCCGGAAGCTAAAAGGCGATGGAGTTGTCCCCATACCGGGCACCTTTATCTGGGCTCCTGCCGGGGGCATCGCTTTGGATCAGGTTCTGGAAGATGGTTGGCTGGGCTTGATCGAACCGTGTCACCGTAGATGGGGTTAACTTGCGCCATGCTATCGTCGAACAGGGCGATGCGGCCGAGACTCCAGGCCCCGGTCCTGGCTTTCAGCCAACGGCGCTGCGACTGCTCAGACCGGCACATGGCTCGCGAAAAGCGCTATCGCTCCTCGCGAGCCTGTTCCCAGCAAAATCAACCGCCGTTCTGGCTCAGCTGAAGCATGTGACCCTCCGGATCGGCAACAAAGGCAACCTGCATGCCGCCCATGCCGGGAACTTCCCGCGCTGGCTCCAGAACACGTCCACCGGCTTTTTCCACCCGGGCGATCAAGTCGGCAACATCCTTCGTTGCCAAGCCTAGTATCAACTCGTTTGCGGCAGGCGTCTGGGTGTCGTGGAACTGAGCAAGAATGAACAGCGGCCCACCCTCGTAAGTCGGCATAAACACGACTTCGCTGACCTTCCGTCCATTGATTTCCGCTTCAACGCGGCTCATCTCGACCAGACCGATGGCCGAGGAATAGAAGGACACCGCCTTGTCCAGGTCCTTGACCTGGAGTTTGGTGAACATGAAATCGGTGTTGCCGTTCTTGGCAAAAGGTATCGCCACGTTTTGTCTCCTATTTTGACATTCTCGCACAGCGATCGACTGTTCGCCGAACTGCATGAAGCGGTGGGCGCAGTCGCCCTCAGGCAGCTTCGTCCAAGGCATCGGGCGGGATGTTCGTGGGACCGCCAATATCATAGACCTTGGCCAGAAGACCGACGAACGCATTGTCGTTCATGGGATCGGTCGGCACTTCGAACTGGACACCACGCTTCTTCATGTCCTCGATCAGCATGTTGATCGCCTGCTCATGGGTGATGTCGTCGCGGTGATCGTAGGTCAGCTTGAAATCGTCAATGTCCTTGAACAGACGAGCGCCCCAATGGACCAGGAAGCGCATTTCCTCTTCCGGCACCTTCTGAGTGACCTTGCCAAAAGTTTCGATCTGCCAGCCGGTCGGATCCTGCGCATCAGGGCCAAAGGTCGAACTGATGTCGAGCCCTTGCGGCCTGCGCATGGCGACCGGACCCGCAGCCTGTCCGTGGTGGAACGTCATCTCGTTTTCGACGACCACCGCTCGGCCCCACATGGGGGCGTTGATCTGCATGGCCTCACCGCTCGGCCCATCAGGCCAGCAGTTGAAGCCGCCGCCGATCTTGCCCTTATAATACCAAGCGATCACCTGGCCCTTCTTCGAGCGCCAGCGATTGAACAGGCAGGACTTCGCCATGGTCAGCAGCAGCCAGAGCGGCGTGTTTTCCATCGTCAAACCACGGAAGACCGTGCCATCCAGATGGGGCGGCCCGCCGAGGGGGGTTGGCCCCTGGATATTGAAGAGGAAGGTCTCGGGTTCTGCATATTGGCAGTCGTAATAATTACGCACCAGCTCGAGAAAGCGGGAGTTGTAATAGCAATCCTCGATCTCTGGGTAGAAGCAGGTCCCCCCACGCGCCAAATATCCTCGAAATCCGGGATAGATGCCGATCATGTCCCAGGTCAGCTTGACCCCTTCCGGCAATTGCTTGCCTGCGCCTGAGGTCGTGGCGATAACCTCCTCTGGCGTCTTGAAGTTTTCCGCCAGCATCAACGGCCAAGGACCATTGTTACGAGCAACACTCAACAAACGTGCGTGCTGATCGTCCGTATAAGCTTTATCGATCAACTGCGGAGGTGCGACAGGGCGGAACTGTTCAGCGAGATCACGAAGCATCATCTAGTCTCCCAATATTATTCGGTTTTCATCCGTTTCCTGTTTACGAAAGCGGATCAGATGGTCAGCATGTCCATTTCGCGCGTTGCGGTCTTGGCGGCATCGTCGGCGCGGGTGACGTTGAAGTCTTCTTCGCGGGGCGATCGCAGGACATGCCAGATGCGCGAGTTGTGGCGCGGGATGGCGAGGATGACCTTCTTCTGCCCGTCGGCGCCCTTGTCGCGATAATAGCCATGGGCACTGCCGCACTGGACCCAGGCGGTCTTGGCCAGGTTCGCATCGACATCGTCGATGAACGCCTGCGTTGCCTCTGGCGACACATCGAAGGACGACAGATGATCGTCCACCATCCATTGCAGCAGTTCGACGATATAATGGACCTGCTGCTCGCTCACCACGGCATGGTTGGCGACCAGATAGCTGTAGGGCGCGCCCATGAAGACGAAGTTGGGGAAGCCGGTGATCAGCATGCCTTCATAGGAGAAGGGATGCGGGTCGAACGCGTCCGTCAAAGTTTCGCCGCCGGCGCCGCGAATGTCGAACTGCCGCCCGAAATGCAGATTATAGCCGGTCGACAGCAGCAGCACGTCGCATTCGATCCGCGTGCCATCGGCCAGGATCACCGCGTCCTGCTCGGCCTCGGCCAGTTCGCCGCGCACGATCGACACATTGGGCTTCTTGAGCGTGTCGTAAAAACCGCAATCCAGGATCGGCCGTTTCGCGAACACCGGGAAGTTGGGTGTCAACAACTTCACCATCTCCGGATCGTCCGGGAAATGGCTCTTCAGATAGCCTTCGCACATCATGCGCATGCCGTCGTTGATCGGGCCAAAGCCGCCCGTCTTCGCGGCATAATCCTCATCCTTCATGATCATGCCGTGCATGTCGCGCATCTGGCTGTGCAAGCCCTGCAGACGCTTCCACTGCGCGACGAAGGGCACATATTCCATCGCCCAGCGCTCGATTTCGGCCACCGGCGCATGCGCCTGCGGATTGGGGATGATATGTTCCGGCTGGCGCTGGACGATCACCAGTTCGCCGACCTTGTCGGCAATGGCCGTCGCCACCTGCACGCCTGAACAGCCCGTGCCGACCAGTACGACCTTCTTGCCCGTCAGATCGACCGAATGGTCCCAGGCGGCCGAATGAATGACCGGCCCCTTGAAGCTGTCGAGATTCTTCACCTTGGGATAATTGGGATTGTTGTTGGGTCCCACCGCCATGATGAGGACGTTGCACTCATGGCTTTCCGGCTTGCCGTTCCGGATCGCCTTCACCGTCCAGATCTTGCGCTTCTCGTCCCATTCCGCACCCTCGACCCAGGTGCCGAACCGGATCCGGTCGCGAAGACCATATTTGTCGGTGACGCGATCGAGATAGGACAGAAATTCCGGGCCACGCGGGTAGAATTGCGTCCAGGAAGCATTGGGCTCGAAGGAGAAGGAATAGACGCGGCTCGGCGTATCGACCGCCGCGCCCGGATAGGTGTTGGTCAGCCAGTTACCACCGACCGTGTCCATCGCCTCCAGCACGGTGAAGTCAAAACCGGCCTGCTGCAGCTTGATGGCGGCGTTGATGCCCATCATGCCCGCGCCCACAACCAGAACCTTGAAATCGGCGGGCGGGACATCGGCCGCCTTGCGAATGCGCGTGTCGGTGGTGAACCCGGCATGCTGGAAGGCAACATCCACCGACATTTCGGGAAGGTCCTGACCCAGCAGCAAACGGCTCATCCGCTTGAACATCGGCCGGTCCAGCTGTGGCATGACCGCAGGCTTCCCGGCCTTCACCGCCACGCGCAGGCGATCACGGATCTCGGCGACCACGGCCGGATCGATGGCAGGCCGTTCTTCATGCGCATGGATGTCGACGAACGTCTCGACCAGCTCTTCCTGCCGACCGTCGATCGCATCCCAATAGTGGTTCAGCAGCGTCCGATTGCCGGTCAGCTGGATCAACGCCATCAGCGCCATGGTGGGGTCCAGCGCATCGATCGCGGCATCGACCCTGGCATTCATGTCCAGCACCCGTTCGTGCATCCCGTTTCTCCTCATATGTGCCCGCTTTCGGACTCGATGAGAATGAATTACACATTAGTGTGTAATTGGTCAATGACGACTCTGCTTGCCATTGCTCTTCCGCTGCGCGACGAGGCAAAAGATGAATGAAACGAGCACCAAGAGGCGAGCGGGCCGCCCGACGGCGGAGGCGGCCGAACAGAAGCGTATGAACCTGATTCTCATCGCGGTGGAGGAATTTGCCCGTGCAGGCTTTCACGCGGCTTCCTTGCGCGACATCGCGGAAAAGGCGCAGGTGTCGAGCCGCACCCTCTACAATCATTTTCCCGACAAGCTGGCGCTTTTTGCCGCCTGCCTTGAATATTCGGGCGCACAGCTTCAGCCGGACGTCCCCGATCTAAAGGGTGACCTGCACACGCGCCTTGTCACCTACGCGACGGAAATGCAGCGCCAGCTTTCCTCGACCCGCAGCATGCGGATTTCCCGGCTTATCTACCGGGAAGGCGGAGAGTTCGACGAACTGCGAAAGATCGCTCGTCACCAGTTTGAACGGTATCAGGTCAGTCCGGTTGCGGCGATGTTGAAGAAAGAAGGCGCCTCCGCCGCAGAAAGCCGCAGCTTCGCCATGCAATTCGTCGCCATGGCCTTTGGCGAATGGCAACGCCGCTTATTGTTCGGCGAGCCTCCGCTTACGCTCAGCGAAATGGCCGCGCATGCACGGTTGGTCACGGGACTGTTCCTGAACGGCATCCGTTCAAACCTGGGCAAAATGGACAGCTGACCTTCCCACCCCTCAGAGAAATGCGATAACGGGACCCGACACGCCACTCTCCGCGTTTTGCCCTCATGATGGGAGAAGCGTGCATGGAGCACATGGAGTTGGGGGCACCGGCGGCGTTCGAGCCATCGGAAGAAGATGGCATGGACGGGGACATCACGGCTGGCGACGGCCGGGCCGCCGCTCTGCTTGATCTGCTACACGTCCTGAAGAACCGTGGATATAGTTTTGTCACCCCCACGCCCGCCACGCATGGACGGGTTGTTGAACGAGCGTCGCGTCGGCCCGCCCATGACCTACGGGATATTTTCGGCTGGTCGCTACCGTTCGATCCGAAGCTGCTGGACCCGGAACTTGCTCGCATACTGACAAAGGCCAACGCACTGGAAAGATATGACGACGGTCTGAAAAGCCGCTTCCGCGTGTCATCGCTTGGGAACGACCTGCTCCTTCACTCCGCTTATCCGACTGATTGTCAGGAAGCGGTATTCTTCGGGCCTGACAGCTATCGTTTCGCGCGATTGATCGGCGATGAATTATCTCGACGCCCGCAAAAGAAGGGCGCGCGGCTTGTCGATATCGGCACGGGCGCCGGAGTAGGCGGGATCGTGGCCGGTCATCTTTGCCCTGCTGCCGATATTTTGATGACCGACATCAATCCCCTCGCGCTTTATCTCGCCCGTATCAACGCGCAGGCCGCCGGTATATCGGCCCGCTTCCGCCAGACCGGTGATCTGTCCGCGACACATGGGACGTTCGACCTCCTGCTCGCGAACCCCCCTTATATCATGGACACCGCAGGCCGCGCCTATCGTGACGGCGGGGGCATGCACGGTGCTGAAGTATCGCTGATGATGGCAAAGCAGGCCCTTCCCCGGCTGACAGCAGACGGACGTTTCATTCTTTATACTGGTAGCGCGATCGTCGATGGCCGCGACACGCTGAAGGACCGCTTGGGCGGTCTTGCGGCGGCGCGGAACTGCGCGCTAAGCTACACCGAAATCGACCCGGATGTGTTTGGCGAAGAATTGGAAAATCAGGTCTATTCCGGTGTCGACCGCATCGCGCTCATAGCCGCGATCATCGAACAAAAGGACAGCGCAGCTTGATCGCGGTGAAGGGTCGGCCGTTGCACCTCCTTGCCGGTCTTCTCATTGGCCTGATTGCAGGCATCGCCACCAGCGGGCGGGCGCAGGAGTTGGTCGGTAAAATCATGCTGCCGATCGGCAGTCTGTGGCTCGATGCCCTAACCATGACAGTGGTCCCGCTGATCTTCGGCCTGCTCGTCACCGGCATCGCCTCCGCCTCCCGCAATGCCGCTGCTGGCAGCATTGCGACCCGCGCCCTCATCCTCTTCGCCCTGATGCTGGCCGCCGCCTCTGTAACAGCGGCATTATTGGCAGAAGGGCTGTTGCGGCTATGGCCCGTCACTGAAGGATTGGCGGAGGCCGGAAGCGCCTCCCCTCCCGCTCTTTCACAAAGCGAATGGTTTCGCGGAATCATTCCTGCAAATCCCCTAAAGGCCGCCGCCGAAACAGCTATGGTGCCGCTCGTCACATTCGCGATATTCTTCGGCTTCGCCATCTCCCGCATCAGCACGGATCTGGCGGATACGCTGCTTAGACTGTTGTACGGACTGGTCGAGACCATGCTAGTCATCGTGGGTTGGGTGCTGGCGGTCGCACCTGTCGGCGTAGCCGCCTTGGCATTCGGCGCGGGCGCAAAGCTGGGCGTCGGCGTGGTCGGCGCCTTTGCCCAATATGTGGCGGTTGTCATAGCCTGCTGCCTTGCCTCCACGCTACTCGCCTATATCTGGGCCGCTTTTGCAGGCGGTCGCTCCCCATTGCGTTTCGGGCGATCGGCCTTGGCCGCCCAGGCGGTAGCGCTGGGCACCCAATCATCGCTCGCGACCTTGCCGGTGATGGTAGATGCAGCCCGCAAGCTGGATGTTCCCGAAGAAACGGCTGCCATCGTGCTGCCGATGGCGGTTTCGCTGTTCCGCGCGGCCAGCGTCGCCGCAAACGTCGCCGTCGCTATTTATCTCGGGCATGTACACGGCATCGTTCCTGGAGCCACGACCCTCGCGCTGATAGCGCTCGTCGCCGTTCCCATCAGCCTCGGCGCGGTAGGTCTTCCGGCCCAAATATCCTTTTTCGCGACGATCGCCCCCATCTGCATCGCGGCGGGCATCCCCGTCACAGCGCTGCCGTTGCTCCTCGCGATCGAGGCGATCCCGGACCTGTTTCGCACGGTGGGCAACGTCACCAACGACGTCGCCGCCGCCTGCGCCATCAGGCCAAAGCCGTCGCTATCCCCAGAGCAGACCCCGTGAAAATCAGGTCGGCCCCAAGGGCACCACATTGAATTCATATTTCACGATATCCACCGCGATACCGGAATCGATATGGGCAACACCTTCGATGCCGGAAATATGATCGTAGAGGAATTGCTGGACCTCGGAAAAATCGTGCAGCGCCACCATCAGTTCCAGGTCGTACCCGCCGTTCATGGCGTTGACGCTCAGCACTTCGGGGAATTTTGCCAGATCGCGGCCCACATCCTGAATGCCGCGCCCCTGCACCCTGACGCCCACAGCCAGGATGACATTATATCCCCTGGCGGCGAAGTCGGTCACGGCGACCACGCGCATGGCGCGCGCATCTTCCATCTTCTGCAACCGTGCCGAAACGGTCGCGGCAGTCACCGATAGCTGCTGCGCAATGTCCTGGTTGGTCGCTCGCCCATTAGTCCGCAGGATTTCGATGATATTATTGTCCAGCGCGTCCAATGAGGGCGGCGCTGTCATCCGCCCATTCCTTATCTGCATGCCGCCATGACTCCCATCGATCCGCGGAGGTATAGCGTGTGGAAATGGAGAGTGCCACATGAGGCGTGTTAAGCCGACGGCATACGCCTTAATGCTTTTCGCGAGGATGCAACGCTACAATGTAAACCTCGCCGAATATTACGGCGGAGATCATCGCTCAGCGACCCGATGCGTAACAATTGCGCAATTTCGCTATGTAAAAAATTCTCCGGCATAATCCTGAAAATGCCGTCACGATCCCAGGACGCTCCGTGCCGCATCCACGGCCCACTGTGCCCGTTGATGGGCGTTGAAGCCTTGGTCGATGGCGTATTGCTGGGGTATTTCGACGCTGAGGGGTGTTGCGGGGTTGAGGGCGTGGAGGAACGCCGGGATGTTGAACGTGCCTTGTCCGGGGAGTTGGCGCTGGATACCGGCTTCGCGTTCGATCTGGTCTGGATCGATGGTTGATGGGCCGTCGGCTATCTGGGCGATGGCGATGGCGGGATGGGCAAGGAGGGCGAAGCTGGTTTCGGGTTCGGGTCCGCGCATGATGTGGAGGAGGTCGGCTGTGACCTTGATGTCGGATCGGCCGGAGCGGGTGATTTCCTCGAGGGCGGCGCTTAAGGTTTGGACCTGCGAGGGCGGATAAAATTCGATTGCAAGGGCGATATCGAACCCTGAAGCAAGCTCGGCCAGTTCGACGAGCTTCTCGGTGCGGCGATTGGGATCGCGATCATAGCAGAGCACATTGGCGAGGGGCGCGCCGAGCGCGGCGGCGGTTTCGAGCGCGGGGATAAAGTCCTGCGGGTTGGTACGTCCTGCCATGGTGAAGGGGTAGACAAGGTCGACCGTGACCCCGGTGGCGGCGAGCGCATCACGGGTCTGGCGCAGCGCCTGGGGATCGCGCACCAGATCATAGGCGGGCATGGCGGGCAGCACCTCCATCGCATGGAGGAACGGGCAGATGCCCTGGCATCCCACCTCTGCGGCGATTTGCGCAAGCTGCCAGGGGGTGGTGTCGGTGACGGTGATATGGTCGAGCGACAGGCGCTTGTCGGCCATATCCTCTCCTCCTGTTGCGTGTGAGCGACGCCGGGCGCGAACAAGCCGCGCCCGGCGGCTGATCAGGCTGCGGCTTCGCGCGCCTTGACCATGTCGAGGGCGACATCGACGATCATGTCTTCCTGCCCGCCGACCATCTTGCGACGGCCGAGTTCCACGAGGATGGTACGGGTGTCGAGGCCGTAGGTTTCGGCGGCCTTTTCGGCATGACGCAGGAACGAGGAATAGACCCCGGCATAGCCAAGCGCGAGGGTTTCGCGGTCGACCCGGACCGGGCGGTCCTGCAAGGGGCGAACCAGATCCTCGGCTGCGTCCATCAGCGCGTTGACGTCGCAACCATGGTTCCAGCCCTTGCGGTCGGCGGCGGCGATGAACACCTCCAGCGGCGCATTGCCCGCGCCCGCGCCCATGCCGGTGAGCGATGCGTCGATGCGCACCGCGCCGCACTGGGCCGCGACGATCGAGTTGGCGACGCCAAGGCTGAGATTGTGGTGGGCGTGGATGCCGCGCTGGGTTTCGGGCTTGAGCACGCGATCATAGGCTTCCAGACGGGCCTTGACCCCGTCCATGTCGAGCGCGCCGCCGCTGTCGGTCACATAGACGCACTGCGCGCCATAGCTTTCCATGAGCAGCGCTTGGCTCGCGAGCTTCTCCGCATCGATCATGTGGCTCATCATCAGGAACCCCGAGACGTCCATGCCAAGATCGCGGGCAATGCCGATATGCTGCTTGGAGACATCCGCCTCGGTGCAATGGGTCGCGACGCGGACCGAGCGCACGCCGATATCATAGGCGCGGCGCAGTTCCTCGACCGTGCCGACGCCCGGCAGGATGAGCGTGGTGAGAACCGACCTGGTCAGCACCGAGGCAACCGCCTCGAGCCATTCCCAATCGGTATGCGCGCCAAAGCCATAGTTGAAGCTTGCGCCATTGAGGCCGTCGCCATGGGCGACCTCGATCGCGTCGACCCCTGCGTCATCCAATGCCTTGGCGATCGCCTTCACATGGTCGATGCCATACATGTGTCGGATGGCGTGCATGCCATCGCGCAGCGTCACGTCCTGGATGTAGAGCTTGTCGCCCGCTTCCACGTTGAACGGAGCTTTGATCTCGGCGCTCATGCTGCCACCTTCTTTCCTTGTGCGATACGCTGCGCGAGCAGCTCGCCGGTCGCCTTGGCAGCGGCGGTCATGATGTCGAGATTGCCCGAATAGCTCGGCAGATAATCGCCCGCCCCTTCGACCTCGAGCAGGATCATCGTCTTGATGCCGGTGAACTCGCCGCGGCCCGGGATGGTGAGCTTGTTATTGTCGCCAAAGCGCTCGAACTGCACCTCCTGCTTCAAGCGATAGCCCGGCACATAGGCCTGGACCTTCTTGACCATCGCTTCGACCGAGCCGCGGATGGTTTCTTCGTCCGCGCCTTCGGACAGGGTGAACACCGTGTCGCGCATGATCATCGGCGGTTCGGCGGGATTGAGGATGATGATCGCCTTGCCCTGCGCCGCGCCGCCGACCTTTTCGATCGCGCCTGCGGTGGTGCGGGTGAACTCGTCGATGTTGGCGCGGGTGCCGGGACCTGCCGAACGCGAGGAGACCGAGGCCACGATCTCGGCATAATGGACGGTCGCGACCTGGCTGACGGCGGCGACCATCGGGATCGTCGCCTGGCCGCCGCAGGTCACCATGTTGACATTGCCCGCATCGAGATTGGCCTCACCATTGACGGTGGGGATGGTGTAGGGGCCGATCGCGGCGGGGGTGAGGTCGACCACCTGCTTGCCGTCGGCGCGCAGCGCTGCGTCATGAACCTTGTGGGCGTAAGCCGAGGTCGCGTCGAACACGATGCCGATCTCGGGGTAGACGTCCATCTTCATGAGGCCTTCTAAACCCTCATGGGTGGTGGCGACGCCACGCTCGCGCGCCATGGCGAGGCCTTCGGAGGCCTCGTCGATGCCGACCACCGCCACCAGTTCCATATTCTGGGGATATTTGATCATCTTGATCATGAGGTCGGTGCCGATATTGCCCGACCCGATGATCGCCGCCTTGACCTTGCCCGTCATTACTTACTCCTCACAGGGCTCGCATGGCTTGCAGCGATGCCCTCTCACAAATCTAGATAAAGCGCGCGGTGCAGCTGCCGACCCCTGCAAGCTGCATCTCGAACACATCTCCTGGCCGTGCCGGTTCGAGCGGCACCAGGCTGCCTGACAATATCACATCGCCCGCCTCCAGGGTAACGCCATAGGCGCCCAGCGTGTTGGCAAGCCAGGCGACCGCCTGGGCGGGCGAGCCCTGCACCGCATGGCCATAGCCTTCGCTGAGCGGCTCGCCATTCTTGGTGACGGTGACATGAAGATTGGGGAGGTCGTGCGCCTTGGGATCAACCCGCGCGTCCCCCAGCACATAGACGCCGCAGGAGGCATTGTCGGCGACGGTGTCGACGATGCCGATCTTCCAGTCCTGGATGCGGCTGTCGACGATCTCGAAACAGGGGACGATGCTCTGCGTCGCGGCGATCACGTCTTCCGCCGTGACACCGGGACCCTTGAGGCTGTCATGCAAGATGAAGCCGATCTCGGCCTCGGCACGCGGGGCGATGAGGCCGTTTGCCGCGACATCGATGTCGCCCTCGATGAACATGCGGTCAGTGAGGAAACCGAAGTCGGGCTGGTGCACGCCCAGCATGTCCTGCACGGCCTTGGACGTAACGCCGATCTTCTTGCCGATGACCCGCTCGCCATCAGCCTTGCGGCGTTCGAGCGCGCCAAGCGAGATGGCATAGGCGTCATCGATGGTGAGTTCAGGATGGCGCGCCATCAGCGGCGGCACGGTGCGCTTGTCCCGCAGCGCCTGGTAGAGCTCGTCTGCAAGGCTATCATTAAGGCTCTGGGCGTTAAGGCCGCTCACAGATAGGCTCCGTCCTGGAAGATGAGGGGATCGACCGCATCGCTGAGGCGCACCGCCTTGACGCGCGCAATGACGATACTGTGGGTGCCAAAGGGGGTCATGCTCTCGATCGTGCAGGAGAGGTTGGCCTGCGCCTCCTCCAGGATAGGGAGGCCATGGGGATCGGCGGTCCAGCTGCCAACACCAAAGCGCGCCTCGCGCGCCACCGCGCCGCCGAACGCTGCCGACACCTCGCGCTGGTGACGCGAGAGGAGGTTGATGCTGACCGGGCAGCCGGGGGTGAGATGGGCGTGGATGCTGGCTGTCTGGTTGACGCAGACGAGCACTGCTGGCGGGTCCATGGTGAGCGAGGTGATCGAGGTCGCGGCCATGCCGACAGGCGCCTTGCCTGTCCCAAGCGCGGTGACGATCGCCACGCCCGAGGGCAGACGGCGCATCGCGCCCTTCAGCCCTGTGGTAACGTCCACGGGCTCTGGAACAGGCACGGATTGCGCAGGAGCAGCGTCAGCCATTCTTCAGGAAGTCCAGCGAGTAGCGGTTGAATTCTTGAGCCCGTTCCACCTGCACCCAATGGCCGGTCTGCGAGAAGGTGAGGCAGCGCACGTCGGGGCAGGCGTCGAGGAAGAGGCGGGCGTGGCTTTCGGGGCAGAATTCGTCATTAAGGCCCCACAGGACGAAGATGGGCTGGGTGACCTCGCCAAGGCGGGGACCAAGGTCGGGGGTCTTGACCCGCGCGAGCACATCCTTGGGCTGGGTGCGCGCGACGGCAAAGCGTTCCTCGACCAGCGCGTCGGTGACGTGGTGGAGCGAGGAGGGATGCATGAGGTTGCTGATCAGGCGGCGCTGTTCCTCGACATTGAAGTCGGGACCGCCAAAGCCCGAGCGCATCTTGGCGATGCCGGGCATGGTGAAATAGCTCGCCTGCTCGGCAACGCAGCCCGGCGCCATCAGGACAAGCTTGCCGATGGTGAATTCAGAGTGATCGAGCGCGATCTGGAGGGCGATGCCGCCGCCCAGCGAGTTGCCGATGAGGTGGCCGCCGGTGATCCCATGCTGCGTCAGAGCCTCGAGCAGGGTCTGGGTGAAGAATTCGAGCGGATAGTCGGTCTCGGGTTTGGAGGAAGCGCCATAGCCGATGAGGTCGGGCAGGATGACGCGGTAGCCAGCGTCGGCGAAATCTTGCGCATTGTTGCGGAAATTGGACGCGCCCGATGCGCCGGGGCCGCTGCCATGGATGAAGACGACCGTAGGGCCGTCTGCATTGCCGGCGCCGGGGATTTCCGCGACCGAAATCTCATATCCGCCCGCGACCTTATAGGTCTTGCGGCTCAGTTCGCGGTTCAGTTCACTGGCCATGAACAATCCTCTTTTTATATCAGATAAAGGTGAAGGCGGGCGGTTCGCCGTTGATCGTGCCGATGACGTCGCTGGTGCGGTTGGCCGGGTCATTGGCGACATGGGCGCGCGCGGCATGGAGGTCGAGCCAGGGCTGGAGGATCGGGCTCGACATGTAGACCGCCCGGCCGCCAAGCAGCTTGACCATGCCGTCGGCAAGCTCGGCCATGCGGCGCACGACGCTGGCGGACTGGTAGGCAAAGAGCGCGCGCTTCTCCATCGGGACAGGCTCATTGCGGCCAGCATAGTCCATCAGTTCGTTGAAGGTCGTGCGGTGGGTGAGCTCCATCTCATTGGTCTCGGCAATCGCGCGGGCGATGGCGGCGTGGAGATTGGGGTCGGCCTTGGACGCCTTGCCGGTGTTGGTCGAGACGCGGTTGCCCATGATCTCCATCGCGGCGCCAGTGGCGGCGCGGATGCCGCCGAAGGCGGCGCTGGAGACCGAGCGGATGAAGAGCTGCGCCCAGGGGATGCGGTAGAGGGGCGCGGTGTTGGTTTCCTGGCCCGGATTGGTGCCGGCAAAGCCGTCGCTCGCCTTGTGGGTGCGGTGTTCAGGGACAAAGACACGCTCGACCAGAATGTCGAAGCTGCCGGTGCCCTGGAGGCCGAACGTATCCCAGGTGCCTTCGATCACCTGATAGTCGGAGCGCGGCAGGAGGAAGGTGCGCATGTCGGGCGGGCCGCCATCGGTGTCGAAATTGATCGCGCCCAAGAGCACCCATCCGCAATGGGAGGAGCCCGACGAGAAGCCCCAGCGGCCCGAGAGGTAGAAGCCGCCTTCGGCCTTTTCCACCTTGCCGACCGGCTGATAGGTGGAGGAGACGAGCATGTCGGGATCCTCGCCCCACACTTCCTTCTGCGCCTCGTCATGGAAGAGGGCGAGTTCGTAAGGATGGCAGCCAAGGACGCCGTAGATCCAGCCTGTCGACATGCAGCCTTCGGCGAGCGCCTTCTGGATCTCGAAAAAGACATTGGGGTGCATCTCATAGCCGCCATAGCGCTTGGGCTGGAGCACGCGGAAAAAGCCGGCCGCCTTCATCTCGGCGACGGTTTCCACAGGGACATCATGGGCGATGGTGCAGGCCCGGGCGCGCTGGCGCAGCACCGGGATCATCGCCTTGGCTTTGGCGATCAGACTTTCGGGCGAAGCTATCCCGGCATTCGCCTCGTCAATGGGTCGGCTTGCTACTGCCCCGGTCATCATCTTCTCCATTGTAGGCGACTCTACTTCAGATTTGCTATATGCGTAGTTTATGTAAACTGCTATTACGCAAACTGTCAAGGCAAACAGGGCTTGCGCATTTGGGCCGTTGCTTATAGGCGGATTGGGAACGAATTGCCATAAGCTCGTTGAGCGCGCTAACTGCGCCTCCCCCTGCAAGTGCAAAACAGGCGGCAGCGCTTGCCATATGCGTATGGGGAAGGTCATTTTGCAACGCTCTGCGGCAGAGCATGGCTGGCAGACAGGAAAGAAGGCGAGGCGCTTGAAATGGCAGTGATATCGCTAGGCTATGTGGTGATCGAGGCGCGGGAGCTCGGGCCGTGGCAGGATTTTGCCTGCAATATCGCAGGACTGATGGCGGCCCCTTCGCCGGACGAGGACGTCGCGCTGTTCCGCATGGACGACCGGCCCTGGCGCCTGCGGGTGCAGAAAGGCGCGGCCGACCGCTTCGTGGCGCCGGGCTGGGAATGCGCGAATCGTGACGCCTTCGAATCGGTTCTGGCCCGCCTCGAGGCGGCAGGCCGTCCGGTGGAACGGGCGGGCGTCATGGAGGCGCGTGGCCGCCAGGTCTATGAACTCGCCCGTTCATCGGACCCCGCAGGCAACCCGATGGAGCTGTTCTACGGCCGCTTCGTCGACTATGCCCCCTTCGTCTCGCCCGCGGGCGTCAGCCGCTTCGTGACCGGTGATAATGGCGACATGGGCCTTGGCCATGTCGTGCTGACCGCGCCCAATTTCGACGAGACCCACGCCTTCTACAGGCAAGTCATGGGCTTTGGCGACACCGACCTTGGCCGCTTCTACCTGATGGGCGGCGGCGCGGACGATCCGGGCGTGGGCTTTGCCTTCCTCCACTGCAACCCGCGCCACCACAGCCTGGCGCTGGGCCAGCTGCCCGAAAGCCCCAATGGCGCGGTGCACATGATGCTGGAGGTCGGGTCCCTCGAGGATGTCGGCCGCGCCTATGACCGGGTGTTGAAGAGCAAGGGCAAGGTGCCGCTCTCGGCAACGCTGGGCCGTCATGTCAACGACAAGATGACCTCTTTCTACATGCAAACGCCCGGCGGTTTCGACATCGAATATGGCTGGAACGGCCTGGTAATAGACCCGGCAAGCTGGGTCCCCACCACCAGCCTTTCTGTAAGCGACTGGGGCCATAAATGGGCTCATGAGCAGGATTAACTGGTAGGACTGATTTGCAGGGCAAGCCCTGCAGGACGCAAAAGGATGACTGACACTATGCTCGACAAGCGCATGACGGTGGACGACATCGTCGACCAGATTTCCGACGGGATGACCATCGGCATCGGTGGATGGGCCACCCGCCGCAAGCCCATGGCGCTGATCCGCGCCATCGCCCGATCGAACCTCAAGGACCTCACCGTCGCGGCCTATGGTGGCCCGGATTTCGGCCTGCTCGCCGCCACGGGCAAGGTGAAGAAGTTCATCTTCGCTTTTGCGAGTCTCGACCATATCGCGAACGAACCGCACTTCAAAAATGCCCGCCAGGCAGGCCTGTCCGTGCTGGAACTGGACGAGGGCATGTTCCACTGGGGTCTGCGCGCCGCCGCGATGCGCATGCCCTTCCTGCCGACCCGGATCGGCGACGGCACCAGCCTGCTCGACCAGCCTGAATTGTCGAAGCGCGTGACGAGCCCATTCGAGGACGGCGAGACTTTCGTCGCGATGCCCGCGATCAAACTCGACGTGGCGCTGCTGCATGTCCATCGCGCCGATCAGCAGGGCAACACGCTCACCCTGTCGCCCGACCCATTCTTCGATGAACTGATCGGCCGCGCTGCGGACAAGGTCTATGTCACCACCGAAAAGCTGGTGGCGACCCCAGACCTCGACATGATCAACAATCTGCGCTTCAACATTCTGGAACGCGCACAGATCAGCGGCGTGGCAGAAGTGCCCTATGGCGCGCACCCCACCGGCGCCGCGCCTGACTATCAACTCGATCTGGGACATATCAAGACCTACGCGGCGAGCGCAGCCTCGCCCGAGGAATGGTCGGACTATCGCGCAAAGTTCGTGGACGTGAGCGAGGCGGACTATCTCGCCGCGGTTGGCGGACAGGACCATATCGCGACTCTGAAAACACCGAGCTATTGAGGTTGCCATGACGGATTATTCTCTCTCCGAGTTGCTCATCGCCGCCTGCGCCGAAAACTGGCGCGGCGTGGGCGAGGTCATGGCCTTCGGTGCAGGTCCGCTGCCGCGTCTCGGCGCGAACCTTGCCAAGAAGACGTTCAATCCCGCGCTGATGACCACCGACGGCGAATGCTTCTACACCACCGAACCCATCGGCCCGGGCCGCCGGTCGGACCCGGCCAATGTGGAAGGCTGGTCGCCCTATGACCGCACCTTCAACACCCTGTGGGGCGGCAAGCGCATCTCCATGGTCGGCCCGGTGCAGATGGACCGTTTTGGCCAAGCCAATATCTCGGTCATCGGCGACCATGCCAAGCCCAAGGTCGCGCTGGTCGGCGCGCGCGGTTTTCCGGGCAATTCGATCCACCACCGCAACGCCTTCTTCTTCCAGGCGCACAACAAGCGCGCCTTCATCGAAGGCGAGGTCGATTATGTCTGCATGGCGGGCTACAATCCCGCGCGTTGGATCAACGGGCGGGCGCCCTTCGGGCTGGACCTGGGCATCATCGTCACCAACCTGTGCGTGATGGATTTTGGCGGGCCGGATCACCAGATCCGTGTGATCTCGCTGCATCCCGGCGTGACGTTCGAGGAAGTGCAGGACAATACCGGCTTCCCGCTGGCAAAGGTTGAGGGCGACATTCCGGTGACGCCTGCGCCTACGCCTGAGCAGCTGGAGCTGATCGCGAAGATCGACCCGAACAACGTCCGTGCCACCGTGTTCAAGGACAACCCGGCCGGAGACAGAAGGGCAGCCTGAATATGAACGAGACCGACCGCCTGGTCGAACCGCAACAGGTCGACATCGTCTACGAAACGCAAGAGCCGGTCACCTATGAGGTGATCGACAATGTTGCGTGGATCATGATGAACCGTCCGGGCTTCAACAACGCTCAGAACGGCCAGATGACCTATGCGATCGACGACGCCTTCATCAAGGCGACGAACGATGACGATGTGCGCTGCATCGTGCTGGGCGGCAACGGCAAGCATTTTTCGGCCGGGCATGACATCGGCACGCCCGGCCGGGACGTGCACAAGCATTTCGAAAACAGGCTGATGGTGCCGGGCCATGTGAACAAGCCCGCCGCCGAATTGCTCTACACACGTGAAAAAGAGCAATATGTCGGCATGTGCCGACGCTGGCGCGACACGCCCAAGCCCACCATCGCCATGGTGCAGGGCGCGTGCGTCGCGGGCGGGTTGATGCTGGCATGGGTGTGCGACCTGATCGTCGCCACCGACGATGCTTTCTTTCAGGACCCGGTCAACCGCATGGGCATTCCGGGCGTCGAATATTTCGCCCACGCCTATGAACTGCCGCCGCGCATCGCCAAGGAATTCCTGCTGCTGGGCGAGCGGATGAGCGCGCAGAGGGCCGAACAGTTCGGCATGGTGAACAAGATCGTATCGCGCGAGGCGCTGCGTGAGACGGTGGCGGGCATGGCGGCCAAGCTGGTGGCGCAACCGCGCCTGGGCAACTGGCTGACCAAGCAGGCGATCAACCATGTCGAGGAACTGATGGGCAAGCGCAACGCGATGGACGCGCAATATCATATGCACCATTTCGCCCATGCGCAGAATGATCTGGTCCAGGGCAGTTCGATCGCGGGGCTGGACGCCAAGAAGATGGCGGAAGCGAATAAGAAACAGGCGAGCGAATGATGGGCGATCCGCTGCACACCATATTGACCGAACGGCTTGGCTGCCGCTGGCCGATCATCCAGACCGCGATGGGATGGGTCGCTGAGCCTTCGCTGGTGATCGGGTCGAGCAATGCAGGCGCGTTCGGTTTTCTGGGCGCAGCGGTGATGACGCCCGACGAAGCGCGCGAGAAGATTCTGGCTGTCCGCAATGGCACCGACAAGCCGTTCGGCGTCAATTTCCACAGCTTTCAGCCGGGCGCTGACCAGATTGTCGAGCTGATCCTGGCCAACAAGGATCAGGTGCGCGCGGTAAGCTTTGGCCGTGGCCCCAATGCCAAGATGATCGGCCGCTTCAAGGATGCGGGCATATTGTGCATCCCCACCGTCGGCGCGGTCAAACATGCGCAGAAGATGGTCGAACTGGGCGTGGACATGGTCAATGTCCAGGGCGGCGAAGGCGGCGGGCATACAGGTTCCGTCCCGACCACCGTGCTGCTCCCCCAGGTGCTGGACGCGGTGAACGTGCCGGTGATCGCGAGCGGCGGCTTTGCCGACGGGCGGGGCCTTGCCGCGGCTCTGGCCTATGGCGCGGTCGGCATTGCGATGGGCACGCGGTTCCTGCTGACCAAGGAAAGCCCGGTGCCCGACAGCGCCAAGGCGGAATATCTCAAAGCATCGACCGACCGGATCGTCGTCACCACCAAGCTCGACGGGATTCCCCAGCGGATGGTGCGCACCAAATTGATGGACCGGATCGAAAAGTCCGGGCCGCTGGGCATGTGGCTGCGCGCGATCGAGGCGGGCATGGCGATGAAGAAGCAGACCGGCGCGAGCTGGTTCGACATGATCAAGTCGGCGCGGGGCATGACCGCGCACGGCGCGATGCCATTGAAGCAGGCGATGATGGCCGCAACCATGCCGATGCTGATCCAGAAGGCGGTGGTCGATGGCGACATCGAACATGGCGTGATGGCGACCGGCGTCGTGGGCGGGCGGATTGGCGAGGTCCCGACCTGCGCGGCTCTGGTCGACCGCATCGTTGAAGAGGCGCATGAGCGCTTGGCCGCACTCGCCGCCATGGGCCGCGAAACCGCCAGCGCCGCCTGAGCAAAAGGGACTTAAAAGATGCCGATCACGCTGACCATCAAGGGTGCCATCGCCGAAATCCTGTTCGACCATCCGCCGGTCAACGCATTCGACACCAAGGGTTGGGAATCGATCCCGGCCATGGTGTACGAAGCGGCGGCGAATGAGGATGTGAAATGCATCCTGATCCGCGCGGAAGGCCGGGGCTTTTGCGGCGGCGTCGACATCAAGGAGATGGCCGCGCATCCCGAACGCATCGCCAAGCTGAACAAGGATAATTACCTCACCTTCAAGGCGATCCGCGAATGCGCGATTCCCGTGGTGGGCGCGCTCCATGGCTTCGTTATTGGCGGGGGCGTCAATATCGCGGGCGCTTGCGACGCGCTGATCGCGGCGGAAGGGGCCTATTTCTCGCTGCCTGAAATCGATCGCGGCGCGATGGGCGGCGCGGCCTTCATGAGCCGCATGCTCCCGGTCCAGATGGTGCGCGCCAATTTCTTCACCGGCGGCCGCATTCCGGTGGAAGACGCCTACCGTCACGGTTCGGTGCACAAGGTGGTGCCGCTGGAGCAGTTGAAAGACGAGGCCTACGCCTTTTGCGAGGTGATTGCGTCCAAGAGCCGCGCCGCGCTGGTCATCGCCAAGCAGGCGCTGAACCTGATCGAACCGACCGACCCGTCGGCCCATTACCGGATCGAGCAGGGCTTCACGCTCGAAATGTACATGCATGAAGACAGCCAGAAGGCGCGTGACGCCTTTGTGGACAATAAGGGCGCGGCGAAATTCTGATGGACTTGACTTATACCCCCGAACAGCAGGCGTTCCGCGCCGAAGTGCGCAGCTGGCTGGAAGCCCATGTGCCTAAGGACACGCTGGAGCATTTCGACGCGACGCGCGAAGGTTTCGAAGCGCACCGCCAGTGGGAAAAGACGCTGAAGTCCGGCGATTGGGGCATGGTGACATGGCCCAAACAATATGGCGGGCGCGGCCTTGACCTCATCCAGTGGCTGATTTTCGAGGAAGAATATTATCGCGCCGGTGCGCCGGGCCGCGTCAACCAGAATGGCATTTTCCTGTTGGGGCCCACGCTGATCGAATTCGGCACCCATGAGCAGAAGCAGCGTTTCCTGCCCAAGATGGCGAGCGGCGAGGAAATCTGGGCGCAGGCCTGGTCCGAACCGATGGCCGGGTCCGACCTGGCAGGCGTGCGGGCGACCGCCGTCCGTGATGGCGACGACTATATCCTCAATGGCCACAAGATCTGGTCGAGCCGCGCGGTGTTCGCCGACTGGGCGTTCGGCCTGTTCCGCGAGCCGGGCAGCGAGCGGCACAAGGGGATGAGCCTGGTCTTCTTCCCGCTCGACGCGCCGGGCGTCACGGTCAATGCGATCAAGAAGATCAACGGCCATGTCGGTTTTGCCGAGATTTTCCTGGAGAATGTCCGTGTGCCTGCCTTCAACCGGCTGGGTGACGAGGGTCAGGGCTGGCACATCTGCATGGCGACGGCGGGTTTCGAACGCGGGCTGATGCTGCGGTCGCCTGCCCGCTATCAGGTGGCGGCCAAGAAGCTGGCGCAGCTGTGGACCGAGCATAAAGAGACGGCGGACCCGGCGCTGGAGGCGGATGTGGTGCGCGCGCACATGAATGCCGACGCCTATGCGCTCAACATCTATCAGACCGCATCGCGGTTGATGGCGGGCGCGAAGATCGGGCCGGAGGCGTCGACCAACAAGATTTTCTGGTCGGAACTGGACATCCACCTGACGCAGACCGCGCTCAACATATTGGGACCGCAGGCGGAACTGACGCATGACGCGCCGGACGCGTGCGCCGTTGATTGGATCGACGACTATATCTTCGCGCTCGCAGGCCCCATCTATGCCGGGTCGAACGAGATTCAGCGCAACATCATCGCTGAGCGCATGCTCGGCCTGCCGCGCTAAGGGGAATAGAGAGATGGACTTCACCCTGAGCGACGAACAGCTGATGTTTGCAGAGACGGCGCGGACGCTGTTTGCGGACAGCTGCACGCCCGACCATTGGCGCAAGATGATGGAAGCCGGGGTCGCGCGCGACGATGCGCGTTGGGCATCGATCGTCGAAACCGGCCTGACCTTGGTGCTGCTGCCCGAAAGCGCGGGCGGCATCGGGCTGGCGGAAGCCGACTTTGCCCTGATCGCACGGGAAGCGGGCTATGTCGCGCTGCCCGAACCGCTGGTCGAAAGCGCAGGCGTTGCCGCGCCGATGCTGGCCGCGCTGGCGCCTGATCATGCATTGCTGAGCGACCCGGTGGCCACTATCGCGATCCAGCATCCGGCCAATCCCTATGTCGCCAATGCCGACAGTGCGGCGGCGATCATCCTGCATGGCGATGGCGAGGCGTATCTGGTGACGCCCGACCAGGTGACGCTGACGGCGCAGCCCAGCATCGATCCCTTCCGCCGCCTGTTCAGCGTCGAGTGGAACAAGGACAAGGCGACGGCGCTCGGTAAGGCTGACTGGGACCTGGCGCTCGATCGCGCGGCGCTGTTCAACGCGGCGTTCGGGCTGGGGCTGGCCCAGCGGTCGGTCGATCTGGCGGTCGAATATGCCAAGGAACGGCAGCAGTTCGGCAAGCCCATCGGCAGCTATCAGGCGGTCAAGCATCACCTTGCCTCCGCTCAGGTCGCGATCGAGTTCGCCAAGCCTGTGGTCGCCGCCGCCGCTGCGGAAATCGGCGCGCGCGACGTGCAGGCCCGCGCCCGCGTCAGCCATGCCAAGCTGGTGGCGCTGGAAGCCGCCGACAAGGCCGCCCGCGCATCGATCCAGGTGCATGGCGCGATGGGGTACAGCTGGGAAGTCGATGTCCACCTGTTCCTGAAGCGCGCCGTCGCGCTGACGCAGACATGGGGCACGCCCGCCTATCACCGTGCGCACATCGCCGCGCGCATCTTTAGCCAGCCCATGGGGCCGGACCAGACTTTTGCCCGGGAAAATGAACATGCCTGAAGCCTATATCGTCGACGCCGTTCGTTCGCCCATCGGCCGCAAGAAGGGCAGCCTGGCGCAGGTGCATCCTGCCGATCTGGGCGCGCACCCGATCCGCGAGCTGGTCAAGCGCACCGGCATCGATCCGTCGCGCGTGGACGATGTGGTGTGGGGCTGCACCGAAACCATCGGCGGACAGGCGGGCGACATCGGCCGTACCGCTTGGCTGGTCGCTGGCCTGCCTGAAGAAGTGCCCGGCGTCACCGTCGACCGCCAGTGCGGATCAAGCCAACAGGCCGTGCATTTCGCCGCGCAGGGCGTGATGAGCGGCACGCAGGACCTGGTCGTCGCGGGCGGCAGCCAGGCGATGAACCAGATTCCGATCATGGCCGCGATGATCGCAGGCGCGCAATATGGATTCGACAGCCCCTTCCACGGGTCGAAGGGCTGGGTCGAGCGCTATGGCATGGAAGAGGTCAACCAGATCAAGTCCGCCGAGATGATCGCCGACAAATGGGGCATCAGCCGTGAGGCGATGGAGCAGTTCGCGCTCGCGTCGCACCAGCGCGCGCAGGCCGCCTGGGACAATGGCTGGTTCGACAAGGAAGTGGTGGCGCTTGAGGGCCTGGCCAAGGACGAAACCATCCGCCCCACGACCTCGCTTGAGGGGCTGGCGTCGTTGAAGCCGGTGAATGAAGGCGGGATCATCACCGCAGGCGTCGCCAGCCAGAATTGCGACGCCGCCGCCGCGCTGCTGATCGCCAGCGAGCAGGCCGTGAAGGAGCATGGTTTGAAGCCCCGCGCGCGCATCCATCATCTGTCGGTGCGCGCCGCCAACCCGGTGTGGATGCTGACCGGCCCCATTCCGGCCACGCAATATGCGCTGAAGAAGGCGGGCATGTCGATCAGCGACATCGACCTGTTCGAATGCAACGAAGCCTTTGCCAGCGTCACCATGGCGTGGATGAAGGAACTGGATGTCCCGCATGAGAAGGTTAACGTGCAGGGCGGCGCGATCGCGCTGGGCCACCCGATCGGCGCGACCGGCGCGCGGTTGATGACGACGCTGCTCAATGCGCTGGAGCGCACGGGTGGGCGCTATGGCCTGCAGACCATGTGTGAAGGCGGCGGCCAGGCCAACGTCACCATCATCGAGCGGCTCTAAGGGACCCAGCCCCCATGCCCGCCTACGCCTATCAGGGGATCACACCCGTCGTCGACCCGACCAGCTACGTCCATCCGCTGGCGTCGCTGATCGGTGACGTGATCGTGGGGCCGGGCTGCTTCATCGCGCCGGGCGCCTCGCTGCGCGGGGATTTCGGGCGGATCGTGGTGGAAGGCGACAGCTCGATCCAGGACAATGTGTCGGTCCATGCCAACCAGCTGCGCGACACGATCATCAAGCGCGGCGCGACCATCGCCCATGGGAGCATCATCCATGGCTGCGAGATCGGCGAAAATGCCCTTGTCGGCATGAACGCGGTGATTTTGGACAATGCGGTGATCGGCGATGAAAATCTCGTCGCCGCCCTTGCCCTTGTGAAGTCCGACACGGTGACCCCGCCGCGCAGCCTGGTCGTCGGCAATCCGGCCAAGGTGGTCAAGACGTTCGAGCCGCATCAGGTCACCTGGCGCAACAATGGCGAGGGGGAGTATCAGAAACTCGCCCGCGCCGCGCTGACTGGGCTGGTCGAGGCCGAGCCGCTGCGCGCAGCAAGCCCGGAGCGGCAGGCGCAGCGCGTGGCGTCGGACGCTGTCGCCGTGCGCCTGACCGGCGAAACCGCGCAGCATCGCGAACGCCAGGCGGCGCAGCGAGAGGGTCAACCATGAGCAGCGCCACCGCCATCACCAACCTCCTCTACCGCTATGCGGAGCTGATGGACGCAGGCGACCTTGAAGCCGTCGCCGCCCTGTTCGAACGCGCCCGGATCAAGACTGGCGGCGGCGAGACGGTCGAGGGTTCCGCGCCGATGCTGGCGCTCTGGCGCGCCCATGTGCGCATCCATGACGATGGCACGCCGCGCACCAAGCATGTCATCACCAACCCCATTATCGAGGTGGACGAGGTGGCAGGCACCGCCACCTGCCGCTCTTACTATACCGTGTTTCAGGCGACCCCGGACCTGCCTTTGCAGGCGATCTGCGCGGGCCGCTATCATGACAGCTTCACCTACATGGATGGGGCATGGCATTTTTCCGGGCGGGATTATTCCCTGCTCGATCTGGTGGGGGACCTGAGCCAGCATCTGCTGATCCCCGTCGCAGCGCAATGAAGGAGTAAGGCAAGTGGGTATCTGCGAAGGACGTGTTGCGATCGTGACCGGGGCGGGCAATGGGCTGGGCAAGGCCTATGCGCTGGGCCTCGCCGCGGAAGGCTGCAAGGTCGTGGTCAATGACCTTGGCGTTGGCACTCATGGCGAAGAAGGCGCGACCAAGGGCGCGGCCGAGCAGGTCGTGGACGAGATCAAGGCGATGGGTGGGCAGGCCGTCGCCAACACCGACGATGTCGCCGAATGGGACTCGGGCAAGAGGATGGTCGAACAGGCGCTCGACAGCTTCGGCGCGCTTCATGCCGTGGTCAACAATGCAGGCTTCGTGCGCGACCGCATGTTCTTCACCTGCTCCCCCGAAGAATGGGACGCGGTGATCCGCGTCCATCTGCGCGGCCATTTCTGCACCTCGCGCCATGCCGCGGAATATTGGCGCGCGCAGAGCAAGGCGGGCAACCCGGTCGATGCGCGCATCATCAACACGACCTCGGGCGCAGGCCTGCAAGGATCGGTCGGCCAGTCGGCTTACTCGACGGCCAAGGCCGGGATCGCCGGGCTGACGCTGGTGCAGGCCGCCGAGCTGGGGCGCCTTGGCATCACAGCCAATGCGCTCGCCCCCAATGCCCGCACCCGCATGACCAATACCGGCGCGTTCGACATGGAGGCGAAAGAAGGCGAGTTCGACCTGTTCGCCCCGGAAAACATGGCGCCGCTGGTCGCCTATCTGGTCTCCGAACAGTCGAAGGGCGTCACCGGCCAGGTGTTTGAATTGAAGGGCGGCCAGGTCTTCCTGTCGCAGGGCTGGACCGACAGCCCCGCCTTCGACAAGGGCGCGCGGATTGAAGCCAGCGAGATGGACGCGATCGTGCGCAAACTCCTCCAAACCCGCGAACCGGCAAAGCCCGTCTACGGAGCCGCCTGATGGACTTCGCGCTCAGCGACGACCAGCGCGCGATCCAGGACGCCGCGCGCGACTTCCTGACCGATGCCGCCAACCCCGACGTCATCCGCGCCGCCGTCGAAGGGACGAGCGGCTTTGACGAGAGCCTGTGGGACAGCCTTGGCGAGATGGGCTTTACCGGGCTCATGATCCCGGAAGGCCTGGGTGGCCTGGGCCTGGGCGCTGTCGAAATGGCGCTGGTCCTCGAAGAAACCGGCCGCGTCCTTGCGCCCGTGCCCTTCTTCGAGACCGCCGTGCTCGCCGTGCAGGCGGTGCTCGCGGCAGGCAGCGAGGAACAGAAGGCGGCGCTGCTGCCCCGCCTCGCGTCGGGCACGCGCGCAACTTTCGCTGGCACAGCAAGCCGCCCCACTCTCGCCAATGGCCGCCTCACCGGCACGGCGCAGTTCGTGACCTTCGGCCATGTCGCGCAGCTGATCATCGTCGCCACCGCTGACGAGAGCCTCGTCGTCCTCGAAGCCGACACCCCCGGCCTTGTCATCGAGGCGCTGCCCGCGCTCGACCGCACCCGCCGCTTTGCTTGCCTCACCTTCGATTGCGCCGTCACCGACGCCATGGTGCTGGGCGCGCCCGGCAGCGCCAAGGCGGCGATCGAGCGTACCCTCACCATCGGCGCCGGGCTACTTACCGCCGAGCAAACCGGTGGCATGCAGTACAGCCTCGACGCCACGGTCGATTATGCCAAGCAGCGCGTCCAGTTCGGCCGCCTCATCGGCTCCTTCCAGGCCTATAAGCATATGCTCGCCGACATGATGCTGCTCGTCGAAGCCTCGCGCTCGGCCGCCTATTATGCCGCCGCCGCGATCGACGATAACGGCGAGGAACTGGCCGAAGCCGCCCACGCCGCGCGCGCCTATGTGTCGGACGCCTATTGCTCGGTCACGGGCGATGCCATCCAGCTCCATGGCGGCATCGGCTTCACCTGGGAACATCACGCCCACCTCTATTTCAAGCGCGCCCGCGCAACCGCCAGCTGGCTCGGCACGCCGGACCAGCATCGCGAAGCGCTCGCCAAGATCATCATGAAGGACGCCGCATGACCCCGACCTCGCCCGTTCCCCCCTATCCCACGCCCTTGGGGCTTCTCAAGGGCAAGACCGTGGTCGTGACCGCGGCCGCTGGCACCGGCATCGGCTTTGCCGCCGCCAAGCGCGCGGCGGAAGAAGGGGCCAGGCTCCTCATCAGCGATTTCCATGAACGCCGCCTCAATGAAGCAGCCGACCGCATCGCCGATGAAGCCAAGGTCGAGCGTCCCGCCACCTTCGTGTGCGACGTCACCAGCGAGGAAGCCGTGCAGGGCTTGCGCGACGCGTCGCTTGGCCATCTCGGCAAGGTCGATGTCCTCATCAACAATGCAGGGCTGGGCGGCGAGGCCGATATCGTCGACATGACCGACGAGCAGTGGGCGCGCGTGTTCGACGTCACCTTGACCTCGCTGTTCCGCATGACCCGCGCGTTCCTGCCCTCGATGTACGCCAACAAGTCGGGCGTCATGGTCAACAACGCCTCGGTGCTGGGCTGGCGCGCGCAAAAGGGCCAGGCCCATTATGCCGCCGCGAAAGCCGGGGTCATGGCCTTCACCCGCTGCGCCGCGATCGAGGCGGCCGAACATGGCGTGCGCATCAACGCGGTCTCGCCCAGCCTTGCCATGCACCCCTTCCTCGCCAAGGTGACGACGCAGGAGGCGCTCGACAAGCTCGTCGAGAAGGAAGCCTTCAAGCGTCCCGCCGAGGTCTGGGAAATCGCCAATGTCATGATGTTCCTCGCCTCCGACCTCTCCTCCTACATGACCGGCGAGATCGTCGCGGTCTCGAGCCAGCGGGCGTAAACATGGCGACCATCTTCGAAAACCCGCGCGATCTCCTCGGCAAGGAGGGCACGAAGCTCGACACGTCGGAGTGGCTGACGATCGAACAGTCGCGCATCGACGCCTTTGCCGACTGCACCGGCGACCATCAGTGGATCCATGTCGATCCGGTCCGC
This sequence comes from Sphingobium sp. TomTYG46, assembly GCF_055396345.1. Classification (NCBI taxonomy): domain Bacteria; kingdom Pseudomonadati; phylum Pseudomonadota; class Alphaproteobacteria; order Sphingomonadales; family Sphingobiaceae; genus Sphingobium; species Sphingobium sp. TomTYG46. The sequence goes on along the minus strand of NZ_AP027325.1, from coordinate 47,952 downwards.
GCCAAGGACGGTCCCTTCGGCGCCACCATCGCCCATGGCTATCTGACGCTCAGCCTCGTCAACCTGTTCATGCCGCAGATCGTCGAGGTCCGGCGTTTTTCCGCTGGGGTCAATGTCGGCATGGACAAGACCCGCTTCCTCAATCCGGTGGTGGTCGGCTCGCGCATCCGCGGCACCGGCGAAATCGTCTCGGTCGAGGAAGTCAAGGGCGGCGCCATCCAGGCGGTGATCCGCGTCACCGTCGAGATCGAAGGTAAGGACAAGCCCGCCTGCGTGGTCGATACCATCAACCGCTATTTTCCCGAAAGCTGACATGAGCCGGGGCACCATCCTCGCCTGCGCCCTTAGCCTTCTCGCCACCCCTGCTGGAGCAAGACCCATGCCCGATCCCGTCAAGATGGAAGCCGCCGTCCACGCATATGTCGCCGCGTTCGAGGCCGGTAGCGCCGACCAGGTCGCCACCCTATATGCGCACGATGCGACCGTCGAAGACCCGATCGGCTCGCCCATCCACAAGGGCCGCGAGGCGGTTCGCGCCTTCTACGCTGAATCCATGAAGACCGGCGCGAAATTGAAGCTCGAAGGCCCCATCCGGGTCGCGGGCGACTATGCCGTCTTCCCCTTCTCGGTGAACCTCAACTTCGACGGCGGTCCCAAGCGCATCGACGTCATCGACACCTTCCGCTTCAACGAAGCCAATGAGGTCGTCGAAATGCGCGCCTTCTGGGGTCCCACCAACATGCACGGTTTTTGAGTAAAGGATTGTTCGATGCGTGAAGCAGCCATCATTTCCACCGCCCGCACGGGCGTCGGCAAAGCCTATCGCGGCGCGTTCAACGACACCGAAGCGCCGTTCATGTCCTCCCATGTGGTCGATGCCGCCATCGCCCGCGCCGGGATCGATCCCGCCCGCGTCGATGACGTCTATCTGGGCGTTGCCAACCAGTGGAACACGCAAAGCTATAATGTCGGGCGCCTGACCGTCCATGGCTCGGTGCTGCCCGACACCACCGCCGGTTTCTCGATGGACCGCAAATGCTCGTCCGGTTTGAACGCGCTGGCGTTCGCCGCGCGCGGCATCATCGCCAACGAGATCGACTGCGCCGTCTCGGGCGGCGTGGAAAATGTGTCGCTCACCATCGACAAACATTATCCCGCCTTCCGCAACCGCTCCGAGTTCATCAAGGCGCGCGATCCCAACGCCTATATGGTGATGATCGAGACCGCCGAGATCGTCGCCGAACGCTATGGCATCAGCCGCGAGGACCAGGACCGCTTTGCCGCCCAGTCGCAGCAGCGCGCCGCCGCCGCCCAGGAAGCGGGCAAGTTCGATGACGAAATCGTGCCGATCACGGTCACCAAGGCCCTCTTCGACAAGGAAGGCAATGAGACCGGCAAGGAAGAGCTGACCCTCACCAAGGACGAGGGCATCCGCGCTGGCACCACTTATGAAAAGCTCGCTGAATTGAAGCCCGTGTTCAAGAACGGCACGGTCATCAAGGAAGGCAAGCATGTGACGGCAGGCAACGCCAGCCAGCTCTCCGACGGCGCCTCGGCCCAGGTCGTCATGGACCTTGCCACCGCGCAGAAGGAAGGCCTCCCCATCCTAGGCATCTATCGCGGGTTCCAGGTCGCAGGCTGCGGCGCGGACGAAATGGGCATTGGTCCTGTGTTCGCCATCCCCAAGCTGCTCGAGCGCACCGGGCTCAAGATCGACGACATTGGCCTCTGGGAACTCAACGAAGCCTTCGCCAACCAGGCGATCTATTGCCAGCGCACGCTCGGCATCGATCCTGAGAAGCTCAACGTCAATGGCGGTGGCATCGCCATCGGCCACCCCTTCGCCATGACCGGCTCGCGTCTGGTCGGCCATGCCCTGATCGAGGGCAAGCGCCGCGGCGTCAAATATGTGGTCGTCTCCATGTGCGTCGCGGGCGGCATGGGCGCGGCCGGTCTGTTCGAGGTCGCCTGATCCATGCAACTTGCCTTCGCCCCTGAACTCAAAGCCTTCCGCGAGGAGGCCGCCAGCTGGCTCAATGAACAGCTTAGCGGTCCCTTCAAGGCCATTCGCGGCCAGACCAATCAGGTCGACAATGTCGAGGAACGCCGCGCCTGGGAAGCGGCGCTGGGCGAGGCGCGCTGGAGCGTCATTGGCTGGCCCGAGCAATGGGGCGGGCGGGGTGCCTCGATCGCGCAGCAGATCATCTTCGCCGAGGAATATGCCCGCGCCAAGGGTCCGCCCCGCGCCGGGCACCTTGGCGTCGAGCTGCTCGGGCCGACGCTGATCGCCATGGGGACCGAGGAGCAGAAGGCCCGGTTCCTGCCCGACATCGCCACCGGCAAGGCGATCTGGTGCCAGGGCTATTCCGAACCCGGCGCAGGCTCCGACCTTGCCAACGTCAAGACCAAGGCGCGCCTGGAGGGTGACCGCTACATCATCGACGGGCAGAAGATCTGGACCTCGATGGGCACGATCGCCGACTGGTGCTTCGTCGTTGCCCGCACAGAGCCCGGCAGCGTCGGCAACAAGGGCCTCTCCTTCCTCATGGTCCCCATGGATCAGCCCGGGGTCGACGCCCGCCCGATCCGCCAGATGACCGGCGAGGCCGAGTTCGCCGAGGTGTTCTTCGATGGCGCGCAGGCGCTCGCGATCGACCGCATCGGCCAGGAAGGCGAAGGCTGGAAGGTCGCCATGGCGCTGCTCGGCTTTGAACGCGGGGTCTCCACCCTCGCCCAGCAGATGCAGTTCAGGAACGAACTGGACGACATCATCGCCATCGCCAAGGCCAACGGCAAGGCACAAGACCCGCTCGTCCGCCAGAAAATCGCCACCGCCCATGCGGGCCTCAAGATCATGCGCTACAACGCCCTGCGCATGCTCTCCGGCGGCGAAGCCAACCCCGAACTCACAGGCGCCGCCTATACCTACAAACTCTACTGGTCCCGCTGGCACGTCGCATTGGGCGACCTCGCCATGGCGGTCATGGGCCAACAGGGCGAAATCGGCATAAACGACGAACGCATGGGCTCCCTCACAACCATGCACCTCATGTCCCGATCCGACACCATCTATGCCGGAACCGACCAGATCCAGCGCAACATCATCGCTGAACGCGGATTAGCTATGCCAAGAGAACCTAGAGGATGAGGATAAGCTCCGGCGGCACCATAAGCGCCGCCGGAGCCATCCGATCAGATGATCTTCGATTCTTGCAGTTCGGCGATGCGCGCTTCGTCATAGCCGAGTTCGCCCAACACCTCGGCACTATGTTCGCCAAGAAGCGGAGGCGCGCGGCGGATCGTTGCCGGAGACTCCGACATATTGGCCAGCGGACTTCCGATCAGGTCGACCGTACCAGCCTCCGCCCAGGGATGCTGCGTCGTCACCCGAAGGCCGCGATGCTGGACCTGCGGATCTTCCCAAACCTCAGGCAGCTCATTGTAGCGCGCGGCGGGAATGCTCACCTCATCGAACTTCGCCTGAAGCTCCTCGGAGGTGAAGGTCCGGCTCCAAACGTTGATGATGTCGATCAATTCCATGCGGTTCAACTTGCCGCGCTTGAAATTCTCATCGAAGCGGGGGTCCTGATATAGTTCAGGCTGGCCCATCAGCACCGTCAAGCGCCGCCAATGCTCGTCACCGCCAGCGGTGAGATACAGCATGCCGTCCTTGGTATGGATAAGATCGGCGGGACCACCGCCGTTGCCGCCATTGCCAAGGCGCGGCGGGACCACGCCACTCAGCAGATAATCTTGCATGATATGGCTGACCATCGCCACAGAACTATCCAGAAGGGCGATATCGATATGCTGTCCTTCACCAGTCTGGTTACGATGCTGGAGCGCCGCCAGTATGGAAATGGCGACATTATGGCCGGTGATGAAATCAACGAGGCTCGGTCCCGCCTTGAGCGGCCCAGCTCCCGGCTGCCCATCCGGAATGCCGGTGACGGCCATCATCCCGCCCGTCGCCTGAAACAAACCATCATAGCCCGGCCGCGCAGCCATCGGCCCCGTTTGGCCAAAGCCCGTAACCGAACAATAAATGAGGCCCGGATTGATCGCCTTCAGGCTCTCATAATCCAGGCCAAACCGCTTCAGATCGCCCACCTTGTAATTTTCGATCAGGACGTCCGCCGTCTCCACCAGCTTGCGCAGGATTTCCTGCCCCTCGGGCTTGCTATGGTTCAGCGTGATCGACCGCTTGTTGCGGTTAGCCGCCGTGAAAAAGCCCGCTTGGCGGACGTTCATCCCGTCCTTACCCTTCACCTCGGCAAGGCCATATACCCGGCCATCATCTCCCACGCCCGGACGTTCCACCTTGATCACGTCGGCGCCCAGGTCGCCCAATATCTGCGCGCCCACGGGGCCTGCGAGCACGCGGGTCATGTCGATGACGCGGATGCCTTCGAGGGCTGCCTTCTTATTGCTCATAGTCGCCTGCCCCTCCAAATTGATATGCGTAGCGTTGGGCGGCCCTTTATCCACTTTTCCGTCAAAGCGCCAGACAACAGGCCGCGAAACTTGCAGCCGAACAACGAAAAATCTGCAGTTTCAAAACAGCGGAAATGGCTGGATCGCCCCCTATCACGCAAAGGGCGCCAGCCCCGTGAGAATCAGCCGAACCAGATCCGCCTGCCCCTTCGCCCCCGTCTTTTCATATATCCGCTTGGAATAATTACGCGCCGTCTCCGTGGTCAGATTAAGCTGCTCACCCGCACCAACGATGCTTTCGCCCAGACTCAGCGCGTGAGCGAGTGCCGCCTCGCTGCCCGACAACCCGTGCAACGCCGCCAAAGTCCCCACCGCCGCCTGCGCAGGCTCGCGGCGGGCGGTGCGCACTATGCCGATCACCGCAGGCAAGGCGCACGGTTCGCTTAAGGCCAGGTCCGACTTGCGAAGCAGCAGGTCGATATCCCTGCTATCGTCGATCCGGATCACCCGCGTCGCGCCGGGCGGCGCCGACGCCATTTCAGCGCAGGCCCGGTTGAGCGCATGGGCAGCTTCGGGCAGCAATTGCAACCGCCGCTCCGGACTTGGTCCCGGCTTCATCGTGAAGGCCAGCAGCGCCTCGGCCGCAGGATCAGCGGCCATCACCCGACCGCCCCAATCGAACGCCAGTTGCGCAACGCCCAACCGCGACAGCGCGCCCTGCGCCATGGCAACCTGCAATCGCGCCTCGATCAATGCCACCAGCGTCCGTAGGGCCGCAGCGAAATGCGGGACAATGCTCGACAGCACAGCAACGGCAGAGGCGGAAAAATCCTCCCGCTCCCTCACCAGCAGAAAATGCGCGTCAGCCACCCCGCCCGCCGCCACACGCATCCACCGGCCATAGCGGATGTTCATTTCATTCAGCGCCTCGCGCTGCCGCGCCAGTTCATCCGCGTCATCATAATTCAGCATCTCGTCCAACGCATAGACGCGCCCCGGACGCAGCGATCCATAAGGGTGCAGGCGCAACGCATCCAGCCGCCGAAAGTCCAAAGGCGGCTCCTGCGACGCGCGCGGCGCAGCGATGTGGATGACGGTCGGCTCCTGCTCAGGCATGGCATTGGCCAGTGAGATGATCAGGAAAGCCCGCCGCGCATAGGTCCGCCCCACCAGATTGCGGATAAAGGCGCCAAAAGGCGGACTTTCATGAATGCCGTCCACCAGAGGCAGGAACAGCTCATTCTGATCAGCCCAGAGAGAACCCATGCAACCCTCTCCCATATGGGAGAGGGACCGTCAAGCCGGGCGGATCAGGCTCAACAACGAGCCAGCCGCGCCTGCGCTTTTTTAAGGTGAGGTCGGTCGATCATCTTGCCATCCAATGTCAGAACCCCCGCGCCGGGATTGGCCGCAAAGGCATCGACCACCGCCCGCGCCCGCGCAATCTCCTCTTCCGACGGCGTAAAGGCGGCATTGATCACGGGCACCTGGTCAGGGTGCACGGCCATCATGCCCAGAAAACCGTCGCGCGCACCCCGCTGCGCATAGGCCGCGAGTCCGTCCAAATCCCGAATCGCCGGATAAACTGTCTCGATCGGCGGCACATCAGCGGCGCAGGCGGCAAATAGCGTGAGCGCGCGCGCTATCTCATAAGGCGGCGTATAGCTACCATCGGCATGCCGCGCGGAAAGGGCACCAATCGCGGCGGGCAAATCCTCCGCACCCCAGGTAAGGCCCGCCAACCGCTCCGGCACATCACCATATTCACCCAACCGGAAGATCGCCTTGGGCGTTTCCGTGGCGATAGGCAGGATTAGCGCCCGGCCATCGCCTCTCTTGCGCAATCGCTCGTCCAGATCCCTGATCGACGCCGCGCCCTCTGCCTTGGGCAACATGATCCCGGCCGGGCGGCCCTCAATCACCGCGTCGAGGTCCGCATCCGTGAGTCCGCCGTCGAGCGGATTCACCCGGACGAAAAGCATGACTTCGCTGTCCGCAGCTTCCTTCAGAAACGCCGCAACCTCGTCCCGCGCTCCCGCCTTGGCACTGATGGCAACGGAATCCTCAAGATCGAGGATCAGCGCATCCGCGCCGCTTCCCAACGCCTTGCGCATCCGCTCGGGCCGATCGCCCGGTACGAATAGCAATGATCGCAAGCGCCGCGACCGGGGGGTTCCAGTTTCATCGCCCATCAGGCGGCTACCTCCTGCTTGATCAGGCCATAAAGCGTCGTGCGCTGGCGGGCGAAACGGCCAGCCGCCTCGGCCGTGCGGTGCATACGCTCCACATCGAAAAATTGGCCATGCGCGCCACCTGCCGCACGCGTGATCGACTCGTCCATCAACACTCCTCCCAGATCATTGACCCCCGCGCCAAGTGCCGCGATCACGCCTTCCTCACCCAGCTTCACCCAACTCGCCTGAATGTTCGGAATAGCACCATGCAGCGCGATCCGCGCCACCGCCTGCATCAGCATCGCCTCGCGGAAGCTGGGGCCAGACCGCGCCTTGCCCTTCCGCCACATCGGCGCTTCCATATGGACGAAGGGCAGCGGCACGAACTCGGTAAAGCCGCCCGTCTCTGCCTGAAGGTCGCGCACCACCCGCAGATGCCGCGCCCAGTGGCGATAATCATCGACATGCCCGAACATGATCGTCGCGGTGGTTTTCAGGCCAACCCTATGTGCGGCGCGCATGACTGCCACCCACTCATCCGCCGACAGCTTGTCCGGGCAGATGATCGCCCGCACCTCCTCATGTAGTATTTCGGCCGCCGTGCCCGGCAAGGTCGACAGCCCCGCCTCCTTCAACATCGCCAGATAGGGTTCCAGCCCCATGCCCAGCGTCGATGCCCCATGCGTAATCTCCAAAGGAGAAAAGGCATGGACATGGATGCCCGGTGCAGCGTCCCGCACCGCCTTCACAATCGACAGATAGGTGTGGCCGTCATAGTCCGGATGGATGCCGCCCTGGAGGCATATTTCGGTCGCGCCCCGCGCCTGCGCCTCTGCCGCACGGCGGCCCACTTCGTCCAGATCGAGCCGGTAGGCAGGTCCCCGCAGCGCCTTCGCCGTCCCCTTGGAAAAGGCGCAGAAACCACATTTAAAGGTGCAAATGTTCGTATAATTGATGTTGCGGTTGATGACATAAGTGACCGCGTCACCCACCGCCTCGCGCCGCAATGTATCGGCGGCATCCATAACCCGCCGCACATCGGAACCCGTAGCCAGGAACAGCGTGACGATCTCGCTCTCGTCCAGCCCCCGGCCCGCCGTCGCCTTGTCCAATATCGCATCGATCCGCTTGGCCGACAGCGTCTGCCCCGAAAGTGACAACGGTGGCGGCGCCTCACTCGCTCCCGCACGCCACCGCTCGACGATAGGCAGGCCCCGCGCATCCACCGCCCGCCGGACCTTCAGCGCGATGTCCGGCTCCAGCCAGCGCTCCGGCTCCTTGGCGTAGACCGGCCCCACCGCCAGCCTTTCGGTCAGCACGCGCCCGGCCGCCGCCGTCGCCGCGCCAAGCGCCATCAGATGCGGCCAGGGTGCTTCCGGGTTCACATGATCGGGCGTTACCGGAGACACCCCGCCCCAGTCATTGACCCCCGCGCGCATCAGCGCCGCAAGGCCATCGGGCTGGAGATTAGGCGGCGCCTGGATCGTCATCTCCGGCCCCAGGATCAACCGCGCGGCGGCGACCGTCCACAGATGCTCTTCCAGCGGCGGCTCGACATGATCGGCCATCCGCGTCCCCGGCTTGGCCCGGAAATTCTGGATGATAACTTCCTGAATATGCCCATGCCGCGCATGAACGTCGCGGATCGCCAGCAGCGCCTCGATCCGCTCCATCCGCGTCTCGCCGATGCCGATCAGCAGCCCGGTGGTAAAGGGCGCCCGCGCGCGTCCCGCCGCCTCGATAGCCGCCAGCCGCACCGCCGGAACCTTGTCGGGCGAACCATGATGCGGCCCGCCCTTGGCGCACAGCCGCGCCGCCGTGCTTTCCAGCATCAGCCCCATGGATGCGGCGACCGGCCGCAGCATCGCCAGATCAACGTCACCCATAATGCCGGGGTTAAGGTGCGGCAGCAGGCTGGTCTGCGCCAGCACCGCAGCCGCCGCCTCACGCAGATAGCTGAGCGTCGTGTCATGACCCAGCCCCGCCAGCCCATTCCGCGCCACCGAATAGCGATCCTCCGGCCGGTCCCCCAGCGTGAACAGCGCCTCTCGGCATCCCGCCGCCTCCCCCGCGCGCGCAATCTCCAGCACCTGCTCGATCGACAGATAGGGCGCGCCCGCATTGCGCGGCGCCTTGGCAAAGGTGCAATAATGGCAAACATCACGGCACAGGTGCGTCAGCGGGATGAAGACCTTGCGCGAATAGGTGACGGTCGCCCCGAACGAGGCCAAGGTCATCGCCTCGGCCTGCTCGATCAGCGACTCCACCGGCTCCCGGATCAGCGCTTCTATCCTCATTCCTCGCCTCTTATTATCCCCGTCGATTGCACAGTAGCGTATAGCTTGGCCCTGCAACCGGGTGGCTCAGCTTTACCGCCCTGACCCTTGCGGCCCACCAAATCAAGCTTTTGACGCCCTGGATGCCAAGATCACCGATTTTCCCCTTGCCCCGGCGGCGATCCCATGCACAAAGCTTGCCAATTGCCTCGGCCACGCGGGTATTTTACTTGGCGCTAACCATGTCGCAGCAAGGGTGAGTAATGGACGACGTCGTGATTCAGGATAGACAAAGCGCCAGCACGCGCATGTCCGCTCAGGAAGTGAGCGACGGACTGTCCGTCGTCTCCATCGCCAAAAGCTATGACAAGCGCGCCGTCCTGACCGATGTCTCGCTGACAGTCGGGAAGGGTGAGGTTGTAGGCCTGCTCGGCCCAAACGGCGCGGGCAAGACGACCTGCTTCTATTCGGTCATGGGCCTGGTGCGCCCCGATCATGGCCGCATCATCCTTGACGGAGAGGACATTACCGGCCTGCCCATGTACCGCCGCGCTATCCTGGGCCTTGGCTATCTGCCGCAGGAAACGTCCATCTTCCGCGGCCTCACCGTCGCCCAGAATATCAGCGCCGTGCTGGAACTGGCGGAACCTGACAAGTCCGCCCGCGACGCTCGCCTTGCGCAATTGCTCGACGAATTCGGCCTCACTCGGCTCGCCAACTCGTCTGCCATGGCCCTGTCCGGCGGTGAACGCCGCCGCTGCGAAATCGCGCGCGCCCTCGCTGCCAATCCGTCCATCGTCCTGCTCGACGAGCCTTTCGCGGGGATTGATCCCTTGTCCATCGCCGACATTCGCGACCTTGTGAAGCAGCTCAAAACGCGCGGAATCGGCGTCCTCATCACCGACCATAATGTGCGTGAGACGCTGGAAATCGTCGACCGCGCCTGCATCATCTATGGCGGGCAGGTGCTCTTCACCGGCAGCCCCACCGAACTCGTCGCCAATGCCGAAGTCCGCCGCCTCTATCTGGGCGAGAATTTCTCGCTCTGAAATGACTGGCCCCAGCCCTTCCCTTCAGCATGACGGCAAGGGCTCCGGCTGATGGCGCTCGGGCCTCGTCTCGACCTGCGGCAAAGCCAGTCGCTGGTAATGACGCCGCAGCTTCAGCAGGCGATCAAACTGCTGGCCCTTTCCAATCTCGAAATCGACGCCTTCGTCGCCGCCGAGCTTGAAAAAAACCCGTTGCTGGAGACGGGCGCCCCCATAGACAACGCGCCCGCCGCCGATGGCATAGACGCGCAGATCGACCTTCCTGCCCTAGCCCCCGAAACGGGCGCGATCGACGCCCTGATCGGTCAAGGCCGCGCCGAATCCGACGCACCGCTCGACGTCGATTATGGCGCGGAAACCTTCATAGACGATGGCCCGTCCGACCGCGCCGTCAGCGCCATCGGGTCTGGTGGTTCCGACATGCGTCAGGGCGGCGGCGAAGCGATCGACTTCGACAGCTTCGCCAATCCGGAAATCGGCCTTCAGGAACATCTGATGGATCAGGCGCGCAGCGCGCTCGATGGCATGGACCTGCTCATCGCCACGCAGTTGATCGGCCAGATTGACGAGGCAGGTTATCTGGAGGCCAATCTTCTCGAAACCGCCCACGCCCTCGGCGTCCCACTTGCGCAGGCGGAACAAGTTCTGGACGTCATCCACAGCTTCGATCCCACGGGTGTCGGCGCGCGATCGCTGGCCGAATGCCTGACGCTTCAGGCCAAGGAGGCGGATCGATACGACCCCTGCATGGCGAAGCTGCTCACTAATCTCGACCTGCTCGCCCGTGGCGCCATCCCCCAACTGCGTCGCATCTGCGGCGTGGATGAAGAGGATATGGCCGACATGATCCGCGAATTGCGCGGCTATGACCCAAAGCCCGGCCTGCGCTATTCCACCGATCGCGCCGCGCCGGTGACGCCCGACCTGTTCGTCAATCCGGCGCGCGTCGGCTGGTCGATCGAAATCAACAGCGCGACCCTCCCCCGCCTGCTCATCAACCGCAGCTATTATGTGGAACTCGCGTCCGGCCCGCAAAACCGCGCGTCAAAGGCGTGGCTCGCCGACTGTCTCGCCAGCGCCAACTGGCTGGTGAAGGCGCTCGACCAACGGCAAAAGACGATCATCAAGGTCGCGACTGAAATCGTCCGCTCCCAGGAAGATTTCTTCCGCAAGGGCGTCGCGCACTTAAAGCCCCTGACGCTCAAGATGGTGGCCGAAGCCATCGGCATGCATGAATCGACCGTCAGCCGCGTGACATCGAACAAATATCTGTCCTGCCCGCGCGGCGTCTATGAACTCAAATATTTCTTCACCAGCGGCATCGCGGCGGCCAGTGGCGACGGCGCGGTTTCAGCCGAAGCGGTGAAAAGCCACATCAAGGCCCTGATCGCTGCCGAAGCGCCCGACGCGATCCTGTCAGACGACACTCTGGTCGATCTGCTCCGCGCCAAAGGCATGGACCTCGCGCGCCGCACCGTAGCGAAATATCGGGAGGCGCTAGGCATCGGCTCGTCAGTGCAAAGACGGCGACAGAAGGCGCTTCAGGGCAAAGCCGCCTGACCCGCCTCGCTCTCAACCTCCGTTCGCTCAAAAATGTCACCACCCCAGCTTCATCCTGAACTCGTTTCAGGATCCATCTTGCCCCACAAAACTGCGGCACCTGGGGAGAAATGGATGCTGAACCAAGTTCAGCATGACGTTTGGGGAGATCTCCGCCCCAAGCCCTCAAACCAACCCCAACCGCGCCAACTCCCCCAGCATCGCGGGCGGCATAGCGTCCAGATCATCCACTTCGCCCGACCCGAGATCCGGCGGCGCATCCTTCTCCTCCAGATAGCGCCACCCCTGATGCGCCCGCTTCGCCGCACCCCGCACCGCGATCAACCGGGGCTCCAGCCTGATCCAGAAACGTCCCTGCCCCGTTTCCTGAAATCCGATCAACGGACTACGCCCCACCAGCCTGTGCTGATGTATCCAGTAAAGCGACCCACCCTCCATCTCCGCCACCCGCTTGGGCAAATAGCGCGTGGTCAATCGCGCCTCTTCGCCATGACTTTCCAGCCAGGCACGCAGCGTCGCAGGGCTTTCACTGCCAAAAGCGATCTTGGTGAGATGGAGCGGCATCAGCAGAAGATGGGCGCTGAACGCGAACGGTCAAGCCCCGTCACAAACCCCAGATCGTCGCCAGCCCAAGGAAGGAAAAGAAGCCCATCACATCGGTCATCGTCGTGACGAACACCGCCGAAGACACCGCTGGATCGATATCGAACCGATCGAGCGTCACCGGCACCAATATGCCCGCCAACCCCGCGACCAGATTGTTGATCAGCATCGCCATGGCAATGACAAGGCCAAGGTCATGATTGCCGTAGATCAGCCCCACCGCGACGCCGATCAATATCCCCAGCGCCGTACCGTTGGCGCTCGCAATGCGGAATTCACGCGCGATCTGCCGGATCGTGTTCGAACTGGTCAGCTGATTGGTCGCCAGCGCGCGCACGGCCACTGCCATGGTCTGCGTCCCCGCATTGCCACCCATGCCGGACACGATCGGCATCAGCACCGCCAGCACCACATATTTCGAAATGGTGGTCTGAAACAGCCCGACCACCGAAGCGGCCAGCACCGCCGTGCCCAAATTTACCACCAGCCAGGAAAGGCGCGTCCGCACCGTCTCCAGGATTGGCTGGTTGATGTCGCCTTCGCCCGCACCGGACAGGCGCAGGATATCCTCGCCCGCTTCTTCGGAAATGATGTGGACGATGTCATCGACCGTGATCATGCCGACCAGCCGCCCGCTCGCGTCCACCACGGCGGCGGAAATCAACGCATATTTCTGGAAGCGCAGCGCCACTTCCTCCTGATCCATATCGACCGGGATCAGCGTCTGCTCGCGCTTCATGACGTCGGCCATCGCGATGGAACGCGGGCAGGTAAGTATCCAGCTCAACTGGCAGGTGCCGATAGGCTTATGCGCCTCGTCCACCACGAATATTTCCCAGAAATCCGTAGTGAGGTCGCGATTGTCGCGCAAATAGTCGATCACTTGCCCGACCGTCATATGCTCGGGCACCGCGACCAGGTCGCGCTGCATCAAACGACCGGCGGATTCTTCCGGATAGGACAGCGCGTTTTCGATGGCCGCCCGATCTTCCGGCTCCATCGCATCAAGGACGGCCTGCTGGTCGGCCTCCTCCATATCCTCAATGATCGCGACCGCGTCGTCGGTGTCCAGCTCGGCGGCGAATTCGGCAACCTGCTTGGGCTCCAGCGCATCGAGCAGGTCGTCGCGGACATAGTCGTTAAGCTCGGACAGCACCTCCGCGCCGACCAGATCGCCCAGCGCCGCCGCCACTTCCCCGCGCCGGTCGGACGGAGTCAGCTCCAGAAGGTCGGCAATGTCGGCGGGATGCAGCGGCGAAACCAGTTCGCGCGCCCGATCACGGTCCTCATCCTCCACCGCATCCAGCACGGCGGAGACAAATTCAGGCTTTAGCCGATCATCCTCGTCATGACGGGATTCCGGCTGTTCAACGATCTTGTCGTCAACAGGCAGTTCGTCCGGCCGGGGTTCGGCCATATCGGCTCGCTCGCTCATCGCGTCCCCTACTGTCCGGTTCCTGTAACATTTGGCTGCTTTTGCTCATGAATGAATTAAAAGCAATGCCCCAAAGATTGATTGAGGCGCTTCCATCCCGGTCCTAACGCTCTATATGGACCAACATTTCCCCACTCCCCCTCAAGAGGAGATTTCCATGGCAGACGAAACGCTCACCCTTACCCTCGACAGCGGCGGCGACGTCGTCATCAAGCTGCGTCCCGACCTGGCGCCCGGTCATGTCGAACGCATCTCTCAACTGGCGAAGGAAGGCTTTTACGACGGCGTCGTCTTCCACCGCGTCATCCCCGGCTTCATGGCGCAGGGCGGTGATCCGACCGGCACCGGCATGGGCGGGTCGAAGCTTCCTGACATCAAGGCGGAATTCAGCCGCGAACCGCATGTCCGCGGCGTCTGCTCCATGGCCCGCTCGTCGAACCCGAACAGCGCGAACAGCCAGTTCTTCATCTGCTTCGACGACGCTACCTTCCTCGACGGCCAGTACACCGTCTGGGGCGAAGTCACCTCCGGCATGGAACATGTAGACGCCCTCCCCAAGGGCGAACCGCCCCGCACCCCGGGCAAGATTCTGAAGGCCGCCGTTTCCTGATAAGGCGCAAGGGCGAGCGGAGCCATCTCCGCTCGCTCCAATATCAGCGTGCCGCTGAGGCGTTGTTCCCGACCTCAGCCTCACCCTCAACCGGCGCAACATAAGCTCCGATCGTCTCGATATGCCACCGCCGGTCAGCCTCGCTCGACCCCGGCACTTCGTTTACCCGGCGCAGCGTCACCTGCCGCAGCATGTACCAGGGCTTTCCATTGGCCGCGAGCCGCCCGTAAACCTGCACCGGCACCGTCACATAAAGCGACCCCGCCGCGCCCTCCATCTCACTGGGCGCCCCGACATGCGCATGGATTTCGCTGAAATTACGGAAGCGCCGAGCAAAGACCTCGTCATCCTCCGCACCAACCGCGCCCTTCTGATTCCAAAGGTCTTGCGCGTCGTCGAAGCGGCGTTCTTCCAACAGACCATAATAGCCCTGCACTACCTGCGCGGCGCCCTGCGGCCCCTTGGGATCGATCGATCCTTCCTCGATCGGCGCGGCGTCCGGCGGAAGGCCACCCGGCGTGCCCGGTTCCGGCGGCCTCAACGGTTCCAACGCCGCCTGCGCCTCGGCGCGGAAGCTGTTTTCCACCTGCGTCGCGTTGGCGCCATTGGCGAGATTGTCGATCGCACTTTCCTCCCGCCCGTCACAGGCGGCGAGCGAGAGGCATGCGATAAGCGTTACAGCGCCCCACCCAGCCCGCATCAGCGACGCAACGTCCCGCGCCAGTGATTCCCATCAGAACTGCCATTACCGGAGTTGGAACCCGAACCCGAACCTGAGCCTGATCCCGACCCGGACCGTCCACCGCCCCAACTCCCGCGCGGACTACCCGCGCGCGGCTGGCTCTGAACTGGCGGGGGAGCAGTCGTGGCATCATTACGGTCCCGCCCGCGCCAGCGCCCATCTCTCACGGGGCGTCCATCGCGATAGAGCTGGCCATCTTCCGGTCGCGCCAAACTGCCGCGCCAATGATCGCCTCGTTCATTGCGACGGCCTTCCCAATACCGGCGCTGATCATCGTTCCAGCGATGGCGGCGTCCGCCCCGGTCAAACACATAATAGCCACTGCCGGGATAATAATAATCTCCGTACCAGCCATAGCCGGGACCGTAATAGCCCGAACCGTAGTAGCCGGGGCCATAATAATCGTCGTAGTAACCACCGCCGTAATAGCCTGATCCCACGCTCACGCCGCCATAATAGCCGTCATCATAGGCGCAGCCGCCCAGTGCCACCGCACCGGCAAGGCTAATCGCAGCCAGAAACTTCTGTCCGGACCACGTCATTGCCTTTCTCCTTTTCTCCAATACAGACAGGATAACGCCCGCAGGTTGAATTGGTTGTGAATGAAAGCCAGACTCTGCTCGTCGCGTGTCGGCATTATGTTCATCCGACCTTCATCTCATTGGATAGATTAGCATTTCGGACAGCGGGCGCACGTCAAGGCGCCCGTTCTTATCGGCTCGCGCCTCCCTTTATGGGGAGGTCAGGGGTTCGGGGCGGCATGGACTGCAGCCGTCCCGAATTCCCCCACTCATCCACTGTTGCGCAACGCCGTGGCGATCGCGTTGATCGACAGCTCGATCCCTTCCTTGATGCGCGCATCATTCTCTCCGCCGCGATGGCGCTTCATCAACTCCACCTGCAACAGGTTCAGCGGCTCGATATAGGGCAGCCGCAGCCGGATTGATTCATCCAGCTTCGGATTCTTCTCCAGCAACCGCGCCTGGCCCGACGCCGCCAGCAGCCCGTCATGCGTCAGCTGCCACCCCTCACGAATACGCTCGAAAATCGCCCCGCCCGCCGCCTGATCCTCGACCAGCGGCAGATAATGCGCGGCAATCCCCAAATCCGACTTCGCCAGCACCATCTCCAGATTGGCGAGCGCTGATTGCAGGAAGGACCAGCTTTGCGCCATGTCCGCCAACAACGCCTTGTCCTTGAAAGCCTCGAACGCCTGCCCCATGCCATACCAGCCCGGCAGCATCACCCGCGCCTGCGCCCAGCTGAACACCCAGGGTATCGCCCGCAAATCCTCGATCCGCGTGCTCTTGGTCCGGCTCGCAGGGCGCGATCCGATCTTCAGGCCCGAAATCTCCTGGATCGGCGTCAGCTGCCGGAAAAACTCCTTGAACCCCCCCGTTCCATAAACCAGCTCGCGATAGGCCGCGAAAGCCGTCTTCGAAAGCTCATCCATCGCCCCCGCAAAGCGCGCCGCATCCCGATCGGAAATCCCCTCCGGCTCCAGACTGGCGAGCAAAGTCGCGCTCGTCATCGCCTCCAAATTGGTCATCGCCACATCACGCGTGCCGAACTTCGCCGCGATCACCTCGCCCTGTTCCGTGATCCGGATGCGCCCCTGCACCGTGCCACGCGGCTGCGCCTGTATCGCCGCGAAGGATGATCCCCCGCCACGCCCTACGGCACCGCCCCGGCCATGGAACAACTGCATCCCCGTCCCCGCATCCTCGAACACCGGGGCCAGCGCCTTGCTCGCCTGATACAGCGACCAGGTGGAGGTGATATAGCCGCCATCCTTGTTGCTGTCGGAATAGCCGATCATCACTTCCTGATGACCGCGCCCACGCACGACACCCGCAATCTCCGGCAGGCCAAAATAGGCCGCCATGATGTCCGGAGCCGCCTCAAGGTCGGCGATCGTCTCGAACAGCGGCACCGCCATGATCGCCGCCTGCGCCGGGCCGCTATCCTTGCCCGCGCGCCACAGCCCCGCTTCCTTCAGCAGCAGGTTGACCTCCAACAGGTCCGAAACGCTCTCCGCCTTGGAAATGATATAATGGCTGATGCAGCCAGGCCCGTAAGTCTTGTGCGCATCCGCCGCCGCCTGCACGATCGCCAGTTCGGAAGCCGTCTCCTCCGAATATTCCGAAAAGCGCGACCCCAACGGCCGGTTGCTCGCCAGTTCGCCGCGCAGCAGGGCAACCCGCGCCTCCTCATCCAGCGCGGCATAATCCTCCGCCACGCCCGCGACCTTCAGCAACTCGGCAACGACGCGTTGATGCACATCGCTATTCTGCCGCATGTCCAGCGTAGCCAAGTGAAAACCAAACGTCTCCACCGCCCGGATCAACCGCCCCAGCGCCCCGCCGGTCGCCAAAGCGCCATCGCCCTCACTCGCCAGCCCCTGCGCCACCGTAACCAGATCACGCCGCAAATCGCCCGGCAGCGCATAGGCCTCCCCGACCAAGCGCGAAGGACGCGGCGGTTCCTTCCCCACCAACGCCCGATAGGTCGCCGCCAGCCGCGCATAAATACCGGATAGCGCACGGCGATAGGGCTCATCCCCCCGGCTCGGCGAGCTGTCCCCGCTCGCTTCCGCCAGATCCAGCACCGCCTGCGGCACCTGCGCCAGTTCCGTCGATAACGACAGTTCCGCGCCCAACGCATGCACCGCGTCCAGATAATAGGCCAGCGCCGCCTCGCACCCGCGCCCCAGCGCCGATCGCAACTGCGGCGCCTGCACGAACGGATTGCCGTCCCGGTCCCCGCCGATCCAGTTTCCTACCCGCAGGAAGCTGGGCGGCCGGCCCCCCAGCACCCGCTCCCACCGCGCATAAAGCGCAGGCAGCACCGGCAGGAACACGTCGCGGAAATAGGTCAGGACATTGTCTATCTCATCCTGCACGAACAGCTTCTGCCGCCGCAAAGGTCGCGTCTGCCACAGCAGAGCGATCTGCCGCGCGATCGCCTCGTCCAGATTTTCGCCATCCTCCGTTTCTTCACGCCCGGCATCCTTCAGAAGCATCAGGTCGGCGATACGGTTCTTATGATCGATCATACTCTTGCGCCGCACCTCGGTCGGGTGAGCGGTTAGCACCGGCACGATCAGCGCATGGTCGAGCAGCGCCATTACGGCATCGCGACCAATCCCATGCGATTCGAGCCGCTCGATCGCCGACTTCACGTCGGCGTCCGGATCAGCCGCGACCCCCTGCCGGTCCTCGGCCAGATTGGCGAGCATCGAAAACAACATGAATCCGCGCACGAACGACAATGTGTCGTCCAAGCTCAGCGCCTCCAGCCCGGTATCCACCACATCGGCGCCATGAATGCCCCGCGCCCGGTCCACGGAAGCCGACCGGATATATTCCGTCTGCCTATAGAGCCTCTCGCCGCCATAAGCCCGGATCACATCGCCAAGCAGTCGGCCAAGATAACGAATGTCCGGATTTTGCGTGACCGGAGGAACAGGGGATGAAAGAGTCGCCATGAGATCGATGCTGCGCCGCAACAATCGCCCGGTCAAGCCTCCTGATGCGCCGTGCTCCTGCGAAGGCAGGAGCCCAGCTCAGAGGCCAGACTAAGGCTCCTGCCTCCGCAGGAGCACACCACACCTCCTCCCCCCGTTCGGGCTGAACTTGTCGAAGCTCGCGCGTGCCCTTCGCCACACCACCCTTGCGCGAATCCCACCGCATGGGCCAAAGGAAGTCCGTGACCGCCACCATCAGCATAGGAACCGACGGCAACGGCAACCCCGTTCCGATCGACGTCGAGGAATTGCTCGCCACCCGCTTGCTCGTTCAGGGCAATTCGGGTTCCGGCAAATCGCACCTCCTCCGCCGCCTGCTGGAAGAAAGCGCGCCCCTCGTCCAACAGGTCGTCATCGACCCCGAAGGCGACTTCGTCACACTGGCCGACAAATATGGCCATGTGGTCATCGACGCAGGCGACTATAATGAGCGCGAAATCGTGAAGATGGCCGCGCGCATCCGCGAACATCGCGCTTCGGTGATCCTCAGCCTCGAAAGCCTGGAACTGGAAGCGCAGATGAAATGCGCCGCCACCTTCCTCTCGACCCTGTTCGACGCCCCCCGCGACCATTGGTATCCCGCCCTCGTCGTCGTGGATGAAGCCCAGATGTTCGCGCCCGTCGCTGCCGGAGACGTCTCCGACGAAGCCCGCCGCCTGTCGCTGGCCGCCATGACCAACCTCATGTGCCGGGGCCGAAAGCGCGGCCTCGCGGGCGTCATCGCTACCCAGCGCCTTGCCAAGCTCGCCAAGAATGTCGCGGCCGAAGCCTCCAACTTCCTCATGGGCCGCACCTTCCTCGACATCGACATGGCGCGAGCCGCCGACCTGCTCGGCATGGAGCGCCGCCAGGCCGAACAGATACGCGATCTCGAACGCGGCCGTTTCCTCGCGCTTGGCCCCGCCATCTGCCGCCGACCCGTCGCGGTGAAGATCGGCACGGTAAAAACCAGCACGCGCGGCGGCACCCACAAGCTGATGCCGCCGCCGGTCGCCGCGACCGAAAATTTTCAGGAACTGCTGTTCGCCGGTGCAGGCGAAGAAGACGCTCTACCCCCTCCCCCGCCCCGCGCCGATCCGCCGCCGCTTCCTGCCGAGGAACTGATGCGCGCGCTCGCCACCGCGCCGCTCGCCAAGCCCACCGCGCCCGAACTCGACTTCGGCCAAAATGAGCCGGTGGTCATCGCCGTGCTTGAAGAAATCGTCGCAGACCTGGGCGATGCGCAACCCAGCGTCTCCACCCTCTATCAGGATTTCGGCGTCCGCTGCCGTATGAAGGGCTTGCGCACGCCCCCGTTAGACCTCTCCGCCTTCCGCAAGCGTTTCGCCATGGCGCAGGCGGGCATGCTCGACGCCGCTGACCCCCGCTGGGAAGACGCGATGAAGGCCGCCCAGCCCCTGCCCGAAGACATGCTCGCCCCCTTCCTCCTCATCGCCCGCGCCGCGATGCAGGGCCTCCCCTGCCCGGATGACGCCGCCCTCGCCCGCGCATACGGCACCAGCTCACCGGGCCGCGTCCGCCGCCTGATCGACTATATGGAAAAGATCGGCGTCATCGTCGCCCGCACCGATTTCGGCGGCCGCCGCTCGATCGGCGTGCCGCAACTCGGCCTCTCGACGGCGGCAGCCGAAGGATGAGCACCTCCATCCTCTTCGTCTGCCTCGGCAATATCTGCCGCTCGCCCTTGGCCGAAGCCGCCCTGCGCGCCGAAGCTGAACGCGCTGGCCTGCCCATCGAAGTGGACTCCGCAAGCACCGGCGACTGGCATGTCGATTGCCCGCCCGACAGCCGCGCCCAGGCCGTCGCGCTGCGCAACGGCATAGACATATCCACCTATCGCGGCCGTCAGGTCACACCGCAGGATTTCCACCGCTTCGACCATATCTTCGCCCTCGACGCGGAAAACCTCAAAAACCTCCGCAGCATCCGCCCGTCAAATGGCACTGCCGACCTCCGTCTCCTCATGGACCTGATCCCCGGCCGCGAAGGCACCAGCGTCACCGACCCCTATTTCGGCGAGGACGAAGGCTTCGATGAGACATGGGATGACGTCACGAGAGCAGCCCGCGCCCTGATCAAACACCTCCAGGGCTAATTTTCACGCGGAGACGAGGCGCCGTGGAGACAAACCAGCCCGCGCAGCGCATCCCTCAAAAACCTCGCTTCCCACGCGAAGCCAGCAAGATGCTCCCACTCACCTTACACGCACCCTCTCCGCGTCTCGGCGCGAAAACCCAAGCCCGAACGACCATTCAAGCAGGCATCTTCACCCGCGCCCGATAGGCATGCAGCAACGGCTCGGTATAACCGTTAGGCTGCGCCACCCCCTCAAACACCAGCGCCCGCGCAGCCTGGAAGGCGATGCTCTCCTCCTCCCGCCCGCTCATCGGCTGGTAAAGCGGATCGTCCGCATTCTGCGCATCGACCTTGGCCGCCATCCGCCGCAGCGCCGCGTCAACCTCGTCAGCCGAACACACCCCATGCAGCAGCCAATTGGCGATATGCTGCGAAGAAATCCGCAACGTCGCCCGGTCCTCCATCAGCCCCACGTCATGAATATCCGGCACCTTGGAGCAGCCGACGCCCTGATCCACCCAGCGCACGACATAGCCCAATATCCCCTGCGCATTATTATCCAGCTCGTCGCGAACATCTTGCGCCGACCAGTTCGCCCCGGCCGCTAGCGGGATCGTCAGCAGCGTGTCCAACCCCGCCACTGCTTCAGCCTTCCGCTCCTCCTGCCGCGCAAAAACATCAACCTCATGATAATGCGTAGCGTGCAAGGTCGCAGCCGTCGGCGAAGGCACCCAAGCCGTATTCGCCCCCGTCATCGGGTGCCCAATCTTCTGCTCCAGCATGTCCGCCATCCTGTCCGGAGCCGCCCACATGCCCTTCCCGATCTGCGCCTTGCCCGAAAGCCCACAGGCAAGCCCGATCTGCACATTGCGATCCTCATAGGCCTTGATCCAGGCCGCACCCTTCATCTCGCCCTTGCGGATCATCGGCCCCGCCCGCATCGACGTATGAATCTCGTCACCCGTACGATCGAGGAAGCCCGTGTTGATGAACACGATCCGGTCCCGCACCGCATGGATACAGGCGGCGAGGTTGGCCGAAGTCCGCCGCTCCTCGTCCATCACGCCGACTTTCAACTGATGCCGCTCCAGCCCCAGCAGATCCTCGATCGCGTCGAACAGGTCATTGGTAAAGGCGGCCTCCTCCGGCCCATGCATCTTGGGCTTCACGATATAGATGCTGCCCGCCCGGCTGTTGACGAACCGCCCGCCGCGCCGAACGTCATGCAAAGCAATCAGGCTGGTAACGATCCCATCCAATATCCCTTCGGGCGCCTCGTTCCCATTGGGCAGCCGCACCGCAGGCGTCGTCATCAAATGCCCGACATTGCGCACGAACAGTAAAGACCGTCCCGGCAGCGTGAACGCGCTTCCATCAGGCGCGACATAGGCCCGGTCGCCATTCAACCGCCGCGTCATCATCGCGCCATTCTTCTCGAAGCTGTCCTCCAGATCGCCCTTCATCAGGCCGAGCCAGTTGGCATAGGCTGCGACCTTGTCCGCCGCATCGACCGCCGCGACCGAATCCTCCAGATCGCAAATGGTGGACAGGGCCGATTCCAGAACGACATCGGCCAGATGCGCCGGGTCATCCCGCCCGATCGGATGGCTTGCGTCGATCACCAGCTCAATATGCAGCCCATTGTTGCGAAGCAGGATGTTATCCCCTGCCCGCCCGGCAAGTTGCGCGGGGTCGCGCAAGACCGGCGTGCCACCCGCCCAATCCGCCCAACTTCCTTCCGCCAGAGGAACCGCCCGATCCAGGAATGCCTTGGCCCACCCAAT
Organism: Sphingobium sp. TomTYG46; assembly: GCF_055396345.1. NCBI lineage: Bacteria > Pseudomonadati > Pseudomonadota > Alphaproteobacteria > Sphingomonadales > Sphingobiaceae > Sphingobium > Sphingobium sp. TomTYG46. Next base: position 25,683 of record NZ_AP027325.1, on the reverse strand, counting down.
CACCTGTGCGCCGCGCGCTGGATCATAGCCTTTGCCCGCCGCCGCGCCGGGGATCGCATCGGTCCCATACAGCGCATCGTAAAGGCTGCCCCAACGCGCATTGGCCGCGTTCAACAGGAACCGCGCGTTGAGGATCGGCACCACCAGCTGTGGCCCCGCCAAGGTCGCAAGCTCTGCATCCACCCGGCCCGACCCGATGGAAAAAGGCGCAGGCTCCGGCACCAGATAGCCAATCTGGGTCAGGAAAGCCCGATAAGCCTCCGCATCAAACGGCCGCCCCGCTTGCTCGCCATGCCAGCTGTCGATCTGCGCCTGAATCGCGTCGCGCTTTTCCAGCAGAGCCGCATTAAGCGGCGCGAACCGCTCGAAAATCGCAGCCACGCCCTGCCAAAATGCTTCCGCTGCGATCCCCGTCCCTGGCAGGACTTCTCCATCGATAAAGCGCGCCAGCTCGGCGGCGACCATAAGACCCGATTTCTCGATCATGCCGTCCATGGGCAACTCTCCATCCAAAATACTGTGACGAAAGCCTATAGACCCCTCTCCATCCTCGCACTAGACAACAAGAACTCAAAGCATCTGTTCCTCACAGGAAAAGATCATCGATGGATCCCGATTATCTTCTCTTCGCCCGCGCGGTGGAGGCAGGCAGCCTTTCGGCGGCAGGCCGCATATTGAACATCTCGCCTGCCATGATGTCGAAACGCATCTCCCGGCTGGAAGCGCGCCTCGGCGTCCGCCTCATCCATCGCACCACGCGCCGCCTTGCCCTGACGGAGGAAGGCGCCAGCCTGCACCGCGACCTTGTCGCCATCCTCGACGCCATCCAGCAGGCGGAGCAACGCGTCACCAGTCGGCACCGGAGTGCGTCCGGGCCGCTGCGCATTTCGGCTCCCACCTCCTTCGGCCGCCTGCATGTGGCACCTCATGTCGGCCGCTTCCTGGACCTCCATCCGCGCGTCGACCTCGAACTCAACCTGTCCGACGCCTATGAAGACCTGCTCGCCGAGCGTATCGACGTGGCGATCCGCATCACCAGCGACATTCCTCTCCATTTGGAGGGGCATCATCTCGCCACCAACCGCCGCATCCTCTGTGCCAGCCCAGCCTATCTCGCCGCGCATGGCATTCCGGACAAGATCGCCGACCTCCCCCGCCACCGCCTGCTCGCGGCCGATGGACAATTGCCCTGGCGGCTGGTGAATGGCCGCGCACGCAAGCTGATCGATGGCCAAAGCCATGTCCGCACCAACAGCAGCGAAATCGTGCGCGAACTTGCCCTTACCGGCGTCGGGATCGCCTTGCGCTCGCTCTGGGACGTGGGCGACCTGATGGCGAAAGGCAGCCTCGTCCGCGTCCTCGATAGCTGGGAAGGCCCCGTTGACCTCGCCGTTCACGCCGTCCACCCCCGCGCCGCAGGCCGTCCCGCCGCCGTGGACGCCTTCATCGGCTTCTTGCGCGAAACCTTCCGCGATGCATCGTGGAACCGGGGCGGCTGATAGCAAGAAGCACCTTAGCGCCACCCGCTTAACTGCCTGAAAAGCGCAGAAATCCTCTTCTGAAATCATTTGCAAGCCTGCTGTCAAAAAACAGAAGCTTTCCGGAGTTAACCTGCGTAATGGCGGCGGGAAACAGGCCGATGTTATCGTTCGAGCCATAAGAGATTGAGAGAGGATAAGGGCCATGCGCCCCAATGACGCGTCACATTTTTCCGCCTGCGCCGCCCAGGAAGCGCGGCAAGCCAGGGAAGCCCGCCTGCGCGGCGCCGACCAGGCAACCATCGCCCTCCACAACGAACGCGCCGTCCGCTACCAAGCCATGGCCCTACGCCTCCAACGAGAGCGCGGCGCGACCCTGAACTGACTTGGCGCGACAAGCGGGCGCACGTCATCCCCTCCCGTCATGCCAGCGAAAGCTGGCATCTCAAGCGACCGCACGCGTCCTCACCCGGAGATCCCAGCTTCCGCTGGGATGACGAACTGTGAAGAGCAGGAATACCCACCTCATCCCCTCTCCCCTTCAGGGGAGAGGGTGCCGAGCGTAGCGAAGGCGGGAGAGGGGACTGTAAAGCAACCAGCGTCGCTCCCCTCTCCCTAACCTCGATGAGAGTCACGTGCCTCTCATCGACCCCTGAAGGGGAGAGGGAACAGACCGTTCATCACCCCCCCCTTGCCCAACCTCCACACCTCCGCTATCGCCCCCATCACCCGGGCAACCCCTGGGGAAATGATCGCGCCGGTGCCTCGAAAGAGGCTTAAAAGGGAACATGGTAAAGGAGGCATCCACCTCCCCAAGCCAAGGCTGTCCCTGCAACTGTAAGCGGCGAGCGCGATGCACATCGCCCTTCCTCAGAGGCAGGAAGGGCAAGTCACTGGGCCGGACGCTAAATCCTGCGAGGCCTGGGAAGGCCGTGCATCAAGCGATGACCCGCGAGCCAGGATACCTGCCAGCGTCTGGTCGCTCTTGCCTTGGTCCAGGGGATGGCCGCGGCACGGTGAACTCCGTCTGAGCGACGAACGAGCGGCAAGAGGCCGCTTCGGTGACGCTGGCGGCCGCCTTGGGGGCGTCCGGCCGCCTGCGTGCGCCGGTCGTCGCCAGACGACAGGTCTCTTGCCGGATGTCGCCAGACGCCCGGAGTGCATGATGTGAAACTACCCAATCCTTTCCACCGCGCCGCCTGCGCGCTGACCGCCACTTTCCTCCCCTTCCCCGCCTTGGCCGCCGACGCCAATGACGCGAGCGACGATGCCAGCACCATCATCGTCTTCGGCCGGGGAGAGGACAAGATCGGCACCGCCCATGCGGCCAGCGAAGGCAGCGTCGGCGGCGCGGACCTTCTCGTCCGCCCGCTGCTGCGCGTCGCCGAACTGCTCGAAGCCGTGCCGGGGCTGGTCGCGGCCCAGCATTCGGGCAGCGGCAAGGCCAATCAATATTTCCTGCGCGGTTTCAATCTCGACCATGGGTCGGACTTCACCACCTATATTGACGGGGTTCAGATGAACTTCCGCAGCCATGGCCATGGTCAGGGCTATCTCGACCTCAACGGCCTCATCCCCGAAATCATCGCGCGGGAGGATTTTCGCAAAGGTCCCTATCGCGCCGATGGCGGCGACTTCGCGCTTGCGGGCGCCGCCTATATGACCACGATCGATGGCTATGACCGACCATGGGTCGCGGCGGAGGGCGGATCCTTCGGCTGGCGCAGGCTGGCGTCGGGCGGCACGGTAAAGGCGGGCGCGGGCCATCTCACCCTGGTCGCGCAGGCCAAGGCCTATGACGGGCCATGGCAGGAGCCTGAACATCTGCGTCACTATGCGGGTTTCGCCAAATATACCCTCCCTGCCGGAGCCGGTAAGATCGACGCCACGCTCCACGCCTATCGCGCGACATGGCGTCCAACCGAGCAGATACCCGAACGGATCATCGGCACGCCGCTCTGCCCCGATGTCTTCTGTTCGCCCGATCCGTCAGCGCGCGGCGAAACCACGCGGATCATCGGCAATCTCGCCACCGTCCAGCCGACATGGCGCGCCAATCTTTACGCGCAATTCTACAACTGGACGATGTTCTCCAACCCCACCTACACCGATCCCGACGGCACCAGCGCGCAGATCGAGCAGTTCGACCGCCGCTGGGTCCTCGGCTTCACCGGCGAAAAGCGGTGGGATGTCGACCCGGCGCTGCAATTGAAGCTGGGCACGGAAAACCGCTATGACGCGATCGGCAATGTCGGCGTCAACCGCACCGCGAACCGCGTCTTCCTCTCCTCGCTCGGCCGCTGTCGCGTCAAGCAAGGGTCAGCCGCGCTCTATGGCGAAGCGACCGTGACGCCGCTCCCCGGTCTGCGCATCACGGGAGGCCTGCGTGGCGACTATTATCATTATGATGTCCGCAGCCGGGACGCCGTCGCCGCCGCGTTGGGTGAAGGCAGCGGCTCGGACACGCTCATCTCGCCCAAGGCGTCGGCCGCATGGGCGATCACGCCGCAGGTCGAACTCTATGCCAATTGGGGCCGGGGCTTCCATTCCAACGATGCGCGCGGCGCGGTCAATGTCGATACGCCTGTTCCCATGCTTGTGCGCGGCACCGGCAAGGAATTGGGCGGCCGCCTGCAACTGCCCGGCTTAACCTTCACCGCGACCTATTGGTGGCTGAATGTCGGCAGCGAACTGCGTTTCGTCGGCGACTCCAACGCGGTCGAACCCAGCGGAGCCAGCCGCCGCCATGGCTATGAGCTTGTCGCCTTCTGGCGGCCGCTCCCCTGGCTCGCTTTCGACGGCAACTACACTGCCAGCCACAGCCGCTACACCAATGGCGACCATATCCCCAACGCCTTCAAAAATGCCGCGTCCGCTGGCGCAGCCATCGTGCTTGACCCATGGGAAGCCAGCATCCGCGTCCGTCACCTTGGCCCTTCGCCACTGATCGAGGACAATAGCGTGCGCGATTCCGGTAGCACGGTCGTCAACGCCCGCGCCGCGTGGAAGGGAAAGCGGGTGCAAGTCTATGCCGAACTGCTCAACATCCTTGGCAGCCGGGACAAGGACATCGCTTATTATTACGAATCCTACCTTCCCGCCGCCGATGCGGAGCCTGTCGAAGGGAGGCTAAGCCGCGTGGTCGAACCGCGAACGGTAAGGGGCGGCATCAAGTTCAGCTTCTGATGCTGGGGAAGGCCGCATCCAGAAAGACCTGCGGCCTTCCCGATCAATGGCTTACATAATGAACGGCGGTGTTCATAAAGTAAAAGTGGACAGGGCAACAGTCAAACCACAATATAATACACGTTAAATACCCGTGGAAATTTTGAGACGTAGTTGACGTCTTTTCTCCTCTATGCAACTTTCCCCTCGGCAATCTGGACAGAGAATCAGTTGCCTGGAGAGGATGCCAATGAAGCACGCACCATTAAGGGGCGCCGTTTTTCACGCGATATTGCGTGACTGCCTGGAAGCACAGCGCGCGCCCAAGGAAACAGAAATACAACTGATCGCCTGCAAAATATGGCAGGACAGTTTCGCGGCGATCACGAACAAGAACTGGCACGACCTCGTACCCGGTGGCGAGGAGTATGAATACACCATCAACGCCGCGCGCATGGCCTTCGGTCTCCACGCGACCAACACCGCAGCCTAAATGGATAGCCCAATCCGCTTACTCCGACGATTGCCGGATCAAAGCTGGAATTGGGTTATCCATTCGCAGATGAGGGCGGGCTTGCTCTCACCTTCTATCTCTACCGTCGCCTCGGTAGTCAGCTGAAGCTGCCCCGGCCGCTTTTCGACGATCTCCAGCGGCTTGAACCTTCCGCGCACACGTTTGCCGGATCGAACGGGCGCCAGGAAACGGAGCTTGTTGCTGCCATAATTAATCTCCGTAGCGCCGTCGGGAACGACGTTGCCTCGCGCATCGGCGCACAGGTGCGGCAAGAGTGAAAGCGTCAGGAAACCATGAGCGATCGTCCCGCCAAAGGGTGATTGTTTCGCGCGTTCCGGATCGACATGGATATATTGATGATCCTTGGTCGCTTCGGCGAACTGGTCGATCATATCCTGACTGACCAGGAACCAGTCCGACACGTCTTCCTCGTCCGCCCGCGCCTGAAGATAATCGAGAAACTGGCTCATTCCATTCACCCCCCACGCTGCTCCTAGAGCGAAACTATGCACAAGCATGCGCGAATGCGATAGGAAAATGCTCCAGTGGGGCGAGGGTCAGTTGGACCTTGTCAGCGGCGTCGAGTTACTTACCCTTCCTAAAAGAATAAGCTGGAGAGGCCATGACTGGAGAAGACAAGAAGCTTCGGCTGCACGAAAGCCGTGCAGCCGAAGAGTCGAGGGATGGATATCGATCGCGGAACCATCCACGATCGAACATCGCGGGATATGATCTAGCGCCGTGGCCGACCCATATCATCCTTGCAGCGTGGGAAGGGATCATCTGATGAGCCCCTGTCATCCGTCCAACGACCCTTTCGGAATGGAACATGAACTGCTGCTGGCGGCGCTCCGACGGAGACTGCGAGCAGCGGGCCTGACCCAGGCCGACGTCGCGAAAAAGCTTGGCGTGGGCACCGCTACCGTCAAACGATGGCTGCATGGACGCGGGCTGGGCCTGCGCACCTTGTCGCAACTGTGCGCGCTCGCCGACACCACACTCACCGAAATCGCCGAAGAGGCCGCCGTGCGCGATCGGTCATCGGACAAGCTGACGCTGGCGCAGGAAAAGGCGCTGACCACAAGCCCCGAATTATCGACCATATTCTTCATCATCGTCACGGGTTGGCCGGTGTCCGAAGCCGAGGAAGGCTTTGGCATACCGCCCGAACATATCGCGCAACATGTCGAACGACTGGAAAGGCTGGCGCTGATCGATCGCCTGCCGGGAGGACGTCTGCGCGCGCGACTGGACCCGGCCCATGTGTGGCAACGCGAGCCCATGCGCAGACATTTCGAACAGCATATGAAGCATCTGTTCTTCAATTTGAACTATGGCGACCCCGATACGATCTTCGGCGTGGAAACGGTCAAGCTGTCGCCCGTGGGCGTCGCGCGCGTCGCGGAAAGGATCGAGCGTTTCAGGTCCGAACTGCGGGAAATCGCGCAGGCGGATCGCCGCACCTCGGCCCTGCCGGGGGAATGGCACGCTGTTCTTGCAGTAGCATGTCCGGTGGCGCCGCTGAAACCTCGCTGATTGTGGATGATACTTGACGAAGGGATCATTTCAAGACACGCTGCATGCAAACGAGATGGCTCGGCCGAAGAGCTGATCGGTGGCCGAAGCTGTCAGGAGAGGATGCAGAAAGGGCTCGCGGCCATGCGTCGCAGATCAGGCTGCATCATGAACAATATAATGGCGGAACACCGCCAAACGTCCGCTTTCGGATGCGCATACGCGTGTTCGGTCCCGGATGGTGGACCGGGCTTCTAAACGAAGCACGGCCTATACCGAGGGATGGCATCGCCCGACGAAAGGAAGGGATTGCCATGCGTTCATCTATTGCCGTTGCGTTAGCGGGCCTATCATCGCTCGGCCCGACAGCGGCTCTGGCGCAGACTGCCGACCCGGCCACGCAGGCTGCGGTTCAGGGGCAGTTGGCCGACCTCATGGTGACAGCACAACGGCGCGATGAAAGCCTGCAAAAGGTGCCCGTCGCCGTGACCGCCATCGGGCGGAGCAAAGCGGGCAGCTGCGCGTCACCACGTGCAATCGTAATCTGGCGGCCAACCAACCGGATGACCGCTTATGGCAAGGTATCCACCGGCAATGTCACGAGCGGGATATTGAGCGGCATTCCCTACAAAGCAGATATGTTGACCGCAGCTACGAACGCGGGTGGACCTATGGTGTCGAACTTGGGGTGAGTTTCTAAAAGACAGAATGAAGAGGAGAGAGATGATGGAAAACGAGATCGCAGCGCGTGTAAGCAGCGCGGATTTTGCATATTATAATGGCTCGGGACCGGGCTTCACGACCGAAAGCTCCGTCTTGATCAGTTCTTCGCCCTATCTCAACCACCCGCAACTGCGCGCGCTGATCGCTCAGGAGATGCTGCGGCGGAACGGGGCTGAACTGCCTAACACGGCCTATATTCCCGACGTCGTGAAGATATTAATGGAACTGGAAAACTGGCCCCGCATCTTCCAGCTGTTCGAGGAAGAAAAGGCGCGACTTCCTGAATTCAAGACCTGGCTGGACGGCAAAAAGGTCTCGCTCTTCAAAAATGAGGAACTGGCAGGGGCCGAGCCCGGCACGCTACGTGCTGTAATGTACGATTTCGTGGTCAATAGCGGCTATAATATGGACCATTTCTTCCAGGGAATGGAGATAGAGACCGATTTCGACTTCTACATGAAGGAACGGACTCATACACATGACATTGAACATATGATCACGGGTTTTGAAACCAATCATGCCGGTGAAATAGCGTTGCTGGCAGCGAACATGCGAGCGCTTTATAAGTATTTCACACCCGAACTCGCATCCTTCTTCAACCGCGTCAGCTCCTATCTGCGCGCCAAGACGATGATGAAGAGCGGGCTATTCTATCCTGATTCGGTGAAGATAGAGCTGGACGCTGAAGACATTGGCGCAGCACAGGGTCGTAACTGGAAGCATCCCCTCTTCCTAATCCCCTATCGCGACTATCTCGACTGGCAGGTGACAGATATTCGCGAGGAATTCGGCATCACCAATCCGCCAAAGCCCGGTGAATGGGCATGGACCACCGCGATCAGCGAAGACCCGAGGCCGAGCCATCAGGGTATGCCCTCCATGGCGGCGGAGTAAGATCACGATTGGCACTGCCCCTCTGATGAGGGGCAGCCGCCTACTACATTGCCGCGAAGTCGATCACCGTTACAGGCTCGCTGCCGTCCCAGTCGCGGGCCGCCGCCATCCCAGCTTCGCACATGCCGCGCATGTCAGGGCCGCAGATAAATTCGAATAATTGCCCTGGCTCGCCGGGGACGCGCAAATAGGCGACGCGCGTGGCAGGATTATGCGCCGTGAAAAGCACTTCCATGCCCCCCGCCACCGCCGTTTCAACGGCGGCGTCCAGATCATCGACTATGCGGGCGATGTGATGAAGGCCCAGCAAGCGCGACCCATCATCAGCTCGATAGGGTGACGGAGCGTCGTTCGTAGCCTCTATCAGTTCAATTTGCACGCCGTCCTGATAGGACAATCCGACATGCATTGTGACCCGCGTCGGCTCGCCACGATATTGGCCATCCAGCGCGACATTGCGGAATACGGTCCATGGACCCACGCCCGAATGGTCAATCCAGCGATTTATGCTGGCATCGAGATCATCCACCAATATCCCGATCTGGTCGATCGCACCGAATTTAGCCAAATCGATATTCCCATTTGCAAGAATGGGGTGCGAACGGCATGCACCGCCCGCACCCGTTTCTTTATTCAGCGGCTTCCAACGAAGCCAGCGCGTCATTCGCCGCAGCGGTGGGCACCAGATATTCGCCCGGACGGGCGCCGGTATAGCTGTTGCCGTCGAAGGTCTTGACCCCATTCACCAGCGTAAGCCGCATGGGCGCCGCCGGACGGGTGAAGCGCCATGTCGTACCGCCGTCGCCATCGGGCACGTCGAACCGCTTTTCCATATTGCGATATTCGACCTCACTCAGGTTGAAGACGGCAATGTCGGCGCGGCGTCCGACCTTGATCTCGCCCGTATCATGCAGGCCAAAGAAATTGGCGAGCTTACCCGTCTTCACATGGATCGCCTGCTCCACCGTCAGCAAGCCTTCCCGCACATATTTGGTGAAGAGCAGGATATTCTCTCCGCCACCGCACAGCATCTGAAGATGCGCGCCCGCGTCGGAGATATTCCCAACCGTCTGCGGGTCCAGCATAAGCTGGATGGTCAAGTCCTCATCCTTCGGGAAGGGCGCCATATGCACGGTGGATTTGGTGCCATTCTCAAGAATCCACTGCGCCATCGCGTCCGAACGGTGCAGGCCACGCGACTCTGCAAATTCCTTCAAAGTGCCGCCCACGGGGCCGGTGCCATTTTCGCTATCCAGCAGATACAAGTCCTGCGGATTGTTCATCGGCGAATGCGGCCACGCCTTGGTGTCCCAACTCTCCCGCGCCCGCGCCCGCCAATCGGGATCGGCAAGCAAGCGTGCCTTCTCCTCATGCGTTTCGGCAAGGACAACCTCATGCCAGACATAGTCATTGGACTGGGCGAAGATCAGCGACTTGACAAGGCTCAGCGTGCTGGTCGGCGAGACATGCGCATAGCCTGGCCAGACATCGATCCCTTCTTCCTTCAGCTTCGCAAGGGTGTCCTGCAATCGGGGCAGAATATCCTTCTGGAATTCCAGCGTCGGAATGCCACCCGCCACCTGCATACGGATCGTCCGGCCTTTCGTCAGCCGCCCGAGCCGCTCCAGACTTTCCGGTCCGGTCTTGCGCATGAAGGTGTCGATGATGACCTGATAGGTGGTGCCGGGATAGCGCTCCATCACCGCAAATAGCGCTTCGAACTCCGCATCATCGGCGAGCAAAGTGGGGATGGCGCGGTCGTCGCCATCATGGTCGTGCAGATTGTCCGAGAGCCCAAGAGCGCCAGCGGCCAGCGCATCCTCCAGCAATTCGGCCATGCGGGCAATCTCTTCAGCCGTTGCCGCGCGATCCCAAGCTTCAACGCCCATCGCAGCGAGACGCAGGGCAATATGGCCGACGAACGCAGAGTAATTGGCAGGCAGGCTGATGTTGCGCGCCATCGACGCCTTATATTCCGACCACTTCTCCCAGTCCCAGGGGACGTTCTGGAGGAAGGGCTTCAAGGGAATATCCTCGAAGAAGGAGAAAATCTTGATCATCTCCAACTGCGCGGCCTTTTCCTTCGAAAGCGGCGCGGCGCTAAAGCCGCAATTGCCGAGGATCACCGTGGTCGCCCCGTTGCCGGGCAGCGGATCAAGGTCCGGTTGCCACCACATCGTCGCGTCATAATGGGTATGGCTTTCGATGAAGCCCGGCGTCACATAGCATCCACTGGCATCCACCACTTCCTCACCGGCGGCGGCGGTCAGACCCGCGCCGATCTCGGTGATCCTGCCGCCTGCCACGCGCACGTCAGCAGCATAGCCGGGCGCGCCTGTGCCATCGACCACCGTGCCGCCACGGATCAACATGTCCGTCATCTCTCTCTCCTCTTGAGGCTTGTTTTCCCTCGAGCCGAAGCCGTTGCATCTGTGTCGCCAGTTCACCGGTGATCGTGCTGGATGCAGGCTATCGCGACCCGGCCGACCACCGCAAGTTCACCTTCGGACAAGTAGGTCGCAGGATCATCGGATGATCCCGATCAGGATTGATCAGTGATCCCATCGGTCGGGATTTGGATGCATCGATCAACTGGAGGCCATTCAGGCCCGGCGGCGCAAAGCGCCCTGATCAGGACGCGAACACTTGCCCATTAGGCCGCCGATTGAAGCCCCGCCTCGACTCCCTGATCCGCAATGCCCGCAGCGGTCGAGAACCGTTCAGGCTCCATCATAAGTGTGACAAAATGCCACCACGCAGGGGTAGCGGGACGTAGTGCCAACAACTGCCCCTGGCGACGCACCGCGACCCAGCGGCCATCTTCGCGTTCAAATTTCCACTGGGGATCGCAATTGAGCGGAACTTGTTCGAATTCAGGCGCACCATTCTGCCGTGGACCGATCGCCCGAAGCTGACTGGGAACTTCGCGGCATGCGCCTCCGGGAAACTCGACGAGAACGGACATGATCTACTCCATGCCAGCGGGTGGTCAAACCGCCGCCTCGTCCAAACGCACGACAAGTGATTGAGTTCTCGAAATATTGGGAGGACATGACGCATCATGTTCAGGATAGGACCGTCGGAAGCAGCAGAGCTGCTTTCCTACGGGCATCGACAGTCAGGCCGAACCCCGAATGTCCGGGGTTCGGCGTGACATTCAATTGTCAGTCGACATTCTCGATCACCAGCGCGATGCCCTGGCCGCCGCCGATGCACATGGTGATAAGGGCATAGCGGCCGCCGATCCGCTTCAGTTCATAAGCGGCCTTGATCGTCAGGATCGTGCCAGTCGCGCCGACAGGATGACCAAGCGCGATGCCCGATCCGTTCGGGTTCAGCTTTTCCCCATCGAACTGCAACGCGTTGGCTACCGAAAGAGCCTGCGCCGCGAAGGCTTCGTTGGCTTCGATCACGTCCATCTGATCCAGCGTCAGCCCAGCCCGCTTCAGGGCAACCGGCACCGCCTTGATCGGGCCTTCACCCATATATTCCGGTTCCACGCCCGCATGGCCCCAGGCAAGGATCTTCGCCAGCGGCTTCAGCGCGCGCCGTTCCACTTCGCTTGCCGTCGCCAGGACGACGGCGGCCGCGCCATCATTGATGCCGGACGCGTTGCCTGCGGTAACCGTGCCATCTTTCTTGAACGCAGGACGCATGGCGGCCAGCGTCTCGGCGCTGGTGTCGGCACGGGGATGTTCGTCCGTGTCGAACATGGTCACGCCCTTGCGCGTCTTGACCTCGACCGGCACGATCTGTTCCTTGAACCGGCCTTCCGCGATGGCCCGCACCGCGCGCTGATGCCCTTCGACCGCCAGCGCATCCTGCTGTTCGCGCGTGATGCCATGCCGTTCGGCGCAGTTTTCCGCCGTCACGCCCATATGGTATCCGCCGCTCGCATCCTGAAGCCCGCAGACCAGCGCGTCCTCTACCGGATTGTCGCCCATCTTCCGGCCCCAGCGCGCGCCATGATCATGGTAAGGCACATTGGACATCGATTCAGCGCCACCCGCGACGGTGATCGACGCTTCACCCAGCTTCATCATCTGCGCGGCCGATATGATCGCCTGCACGCCCGATCCGCAAAGCCTGTTCAGTGTCAGCGCCGGAACCTCAAACGGAACCCCTGCCTGCAACGCGATAGTGCGCGACAGCATGCCATCGCGGGCGCTGGTCGGCATGACCTGACCCATCACGACATGCTCAACGTCGGAAGCCGACACACCGGCACGGGACAGCGCTTCCTTCACGACGATGCTGCCGAGCTGCGAAGGCATGAAGGGCTTCAGCGAGCCGCCGAAATCGCCAATCGCCGTCCTGACGCCGCTGACAATGTAAATATCTTCCATCTCTGATCCTCTGAGCAATGGGATGCGCCGTTCCGCACTTGCAGGCGCTCATGCGCCCCCACACGCAACTGTCAAGGACAATGCGCAACCTGCCACATGGGTGGCGGCGGCCCTGACCATATAGGAATGGCTGTGCTTTCCGACCAGATCAGCCGCGACATATGGCCAAATCCCGGTCGGCCCGTTACGAACAAACCCATGACCAGCACCGCTCAGCGCGCCATCAGCGAACATGTCGTCCAACGCACCAGCAAGGGCCAGCGCACCGCCGACCGCTTGCTGGACACGGCGGAACTGCTGTTCGCGCAGAAGGGCTATGAAGCGACGGCGTTACGCGACATCGCCGCAGCGGCGAACATCCAGCAGCCCGGCCTTTACAAGCATTTCGAAAGCAAGGACGCCCTGTACCGGCAAGTTCTGCAACGGGCGCTCCAACCCTTGGCGGACGAGATGGAAGAGACCATCAGCCGGTCGCCGCAAGAAGCCTCCTTTCGCACGCTGTCCGACAGGCTGATCGATGTGCTGGCGCAGCATCCCAATGTGTCCATGCTGCTTATCCGGTCGATCCTGTCGCCCCCATCGGATCGGGACGAGATCGGCATGGCCTGGGTAGAACGGCTGATGGATTATGGACGGCGGATCACACGCGCGGCCGAGGTCGAGCCTCCGGCTGAGGATCTGATCCTCCAGATCGTTGCCATCTTCAACATGATGTTCGGCTATTTCTGGGCCGCCCCTCTTTCCCGAGGACTGGCAGGCATTGACCCGCTCTCTCCAGTGATGATCGAACGGCAAAAGGCGCTGCTGAGCCGATTTATCGCGACGATCGAACAGGACCGGCCTGACGGGAAAGCCACGGCAGGCGCCATGCCGGAATAGCGGGTCAACGTGCATCTGCCTTGTTTCCGATCCGTAACGCCTTAAACTGCCTTTCTCACATTTCCCGAGGCGGGGACGCCGACCGCCCAGCCTGATCCCGGAGTAATATTACAAACGATGTCCGCCACCCGTCTTTCCAGCGTCGGTCGCCGCGCTTCCATCATCGCGGCGGCCAGGGCGGTTTTCGCGCGCCACGGCTTGGAAGGCGCGCGGACGCAGCAGATTGCCCGCGCCGCAGGTGTGTCGGAAGCCCTGCTGTTCCGCCATTTTCCTACCAAGACGCACATCTATCGGGCCGTATTGCGCGAGGTGATCGCAGACCAGAATAGGGTCTTCCGATCATTCGGTGACGCCGAAGCCAGCACAGAGGGCTTGCTCGAAATTTTGCGGCGCACCTTCAGATATGCGACCGCCGGGATGTACGCCCTCAATGCAGAAGGCTTGCGCATGGTCTTAGGCAGCCTTGCCGGCGACGGAGGCTACGCTCGCCTCGTCTATCGCCGGGCCTTGCGCCTGACACTGCCCAATCTGGAAAAGGCGTTGCAGGCGGCACGGGCCGACGGGGGAATATCCGGAGAGGCGCTTTCGACCACGAATGTCGGCGCTTTCATAGAACATATCAGCACGATGATGCTGGTGGCGCGCTGCCATGAAAAAACTGCGATACCCTATGAGGACGATCGCGTGTTGCGCGACGCGATCCTCTTCTGCGCGCGCGGGCTTGGCGTCGCGGAACCACGCATCCAGCAATTTCTGGAGCAGATGAAATCCGACGAGCCCGAAACCGCAGCATTCATCCGATCGGGAACGCCTGTCACGCCGTAGGATGTGAATTGGGGACCTTCTTCACCAGCTTCGGCGGATTCGAGATAGGCTCAAAGCACTGCCATGAAACCACGCAGGAATATCGACGCCGCACGTTCCGCATAATGCCGCCGTTCAAGCTTTGAGATGGAATGCCCGCCCGCCAGCAGACGGTTGCCACGCATCGCAAGCACCAACAGTTGGCGCGCATGCCAGTCCGCACTCTCTTTGACGCCCAGGCTTTCCAGCCAGGGTGTCAACCCCGTCACCCACGGCCTTCGCAGGATTAGGTAAACGTCCCGCGCCAATGCAGCGTCCCGGCGGGACTGACTGATGACGACGCGGTGTAACCGGATTGAACGGCTGGAAGCCAGATTATCCAAGGCCGCTTCAACATAGCGGCTTAATGCCGCCGGATCGGCTTCACCTAACGGCAACGCTGGCGGGCTTGCCGCGGGCGCGCTATCTTCGGCCATTATGCGCATTGCAGCTGCAAACAGCCCCGCCTTGCTTGCGAAATGCCGGTAGAGCGTACCCCGCCCCACCCGCGCCTCTTCCCCGATGAGGTTCAGGTTGGCGCCTTCATACCCCTCATCCAGAAAATGGCGCCCTGCTACATCGAGCAAGGTTCGGATATGGGGAAGCGGCTCCTCACGCAGTGGCGGCTCGGCGTCGAATAACGGCTCCGGCGAAGGCAAGCCACTCTGCTTTCCCGCCCGGATACCCTGAACGAAAAGCGCGACCGCTTGCTGCGCTATCCGCTCGCGATGTTCTGGCGGAGCAGGCGGAAAACCCATGAGGACAACGGGGCCTTCCACCGCCAGCGATCCGAAATCCAGCGCCAGTTCCAGCGGCACCGGGCGGTCAACGCCCTTCTCCTTCGCATAATCCTCCAGCGCCAGCCGCACGGGTTCCAGCCGCATGCCCTGTCCGCTTTGTAGTGATGCTGCCAGATCAGGCATCTTGTGCGCCACGCCAGCGGCAACCCAGAGCGCGCCGAACATTCCCTGATCCAGCGCCGAATCAAGGATCGCCCGCGCAAGTCCCGCCAGTTCCGATCCGCCAGTAGCCGCGCCTTCATGCACCGCCGCCGCGCGAGCATCGAACTCCGCGCCCTGCGCATCCAGCGCCGCGCGGAACAAGGCTTCCTTATCGGGGAAGTGGCGGTAGATCGTTTCCTTGCTGACCCCTGCGGTGCGGGCGATCGAATCGATGCTCACCGCGTCGAAACCGCGCTCGACAAACTGCGCGCGCGCCGACGACAGCAAATGCCGGACGCGCGGCGACGCCAGTTGGCTCCCGACCTCCGCTACCACTTTCATCCAGCATCCCCGCACATTGGGACCGGCTATAACAGGCTCAGACATTGATGCACCCATGCTTCTTGACGAAAATCGAACGGTTCGATACCGTTCGGTCATATAGAAAGATGGAGAGCGATAAAATGGCATTGCCATGGACGGAGCGGCCGCTGGAACCGTTCGGCGTCGAAATCGGCGTTCGGCTGCAATGGCCGCTGCCCGACGGCTTCGAACAGCGCCTGACCGAGCTATTCGATCGCCACAAGCTCATCCTGTTCCGCGATCAGAAGCTCAGCGAAGCCGATCAGGTCCGGCTGCTCGAAAACTTCGGCCGCGTCCTGGGATCGCACGGTGAATATCGCGAAATATCCAGCGATGGCGCCCTCGGCTCAGGGCCGCTCACCTGGCACAGCGATCTGGCCTTCACCGAAGAACCCTTCAAGATCATCTCCCTCCATGCCGTGGCCGTAAATGACGGACAAAGCTGGACCGACTTCGCCAACGGCGCGGCTGCGGCCGCCGCCCTGCCGCCCCAACTGAAAGCTGCCGTCGCAGGCCGGGAAGCCGTCACGATGATCGCGCCGATCCAGACGCACCGGACGGTCGGCTACGATAGTTCGACCGACATGCCGCATCAGATACGCCCGGTCATCATCCCCCACCCCCGGACCGGCGAGCCCATCCTCTATATCAGCGACATGCAGACCGCCCGCATCACCGGCATGGACCAGCCGGAAAGCGACGCCACGCTGAACGCCCTGTTTGCCGAACTCTATCGCGAAGATCGCATCTACCGCCACCATTGGAACAATGGCGACCTCGTCATCTGGGACAATATCGCGCTCCAGCATGCGCGCGGCGACCTCACCGGCATAACGCCCCGCCGCCTTCAGCGCATCGTCGTCGCGGACAAGAGCTTCTTCGACCTGCTGCCGCAATTCAAGGTGGGGGACGAGCGGATCAGCGCCTGGGGTTCAGGCAACAAGCAATTGATACTTGATTGAAGGAACGACAAAAGATGGTCGACATTCCCTATCTCGCGCGCGGCCTGATGCCCGTGGAAACGGACAGCAGCATACTCATCTCCTCGTCCAAATATCTGAACAATCCGCGCCTGCGCGAATGGCTGGCGATGATCCTGTTGCGGCGAAACGGTCCCGACATGCCACCGCCTGCGGAAATGTACGAGTTCCTCCCGATCCTGGATTCACTCCGCGACTTTGACGCGATCGAAGACATGTTTACGCAGGAGAGGAAGGTAAATCCCGAACTGGACGCCTGGTTCAGCGAAGGCTTCATCTCCACCTACAAGATCGAAGATTTCCAACAATATGAACCCGGCTCTTTGGGCGGCATCTTCTACCAGCAGATGACTGCCGGAGATTATGAGATCCAGATCACGCCCTGGAAAGAACCCGAAACGCAGCTTCAATATTATAATCTGCGCTCTGGCCAAACGCATGACTTCGAACATATCCTGTGCGGCGGCGGCTTCAATTTCATGGGCGAACTGGTGCCCTACTGGTATCGCCTGACCAACGTGCCCAAACATATGCGCAACCCGCATCTAGCGGCGGAGGTCAACATGATCCAAATCTTTGGATCGCTCCGCTACACCGTGCGCACGATGCTGCATTATCCCGAAGTGTGGCCGACCGCCGTCAATGCGATCCAGCGCGGCATGAAGGTGGGGCAGCAAAGCGACGCCCTCTTCATGAAGAAGCTTGAAACCGCATTCCATCTGCCGCTGACCGAGGCGCGCGAAGCACTGGGCGTGCGCGGCGTCGAAGAGGTCGATACGTCACAAGAAGGCGCCTTCTGGGCGTCGGACGGCAAAACCAGCCTTGAACCTGTAGCGAGGGCAGCCGAATGAGCACATGCGACCTGCTGATCCGCGGCGGCACCATCGTCGATGGCAGCGGCGGCGAACCCTTCGTTGGCGATGTCGCGATCGTTGACGGACGGATCGTCAGCGTCGGCCCCTTTACCGGCGAAGCCCACGAAGTCATCGACGCCACCGGCCTCACCGTCACTCCCGGCTTCGTCGATATCCATACCCATTATGATGGTCAGGCCATCTGGTCGGAGGACCTCTCCCCCTCCTCCTCCCATGGCGTGACCACGGTCGTGATCGGCAATTGCGGCGTGGGCTTCGCGCCTTGCCGCCCTGCTGATCACGACCGTTTGATCCGTCTGATGGAGGGTGTCGAGGACATCCCCGGCGTCGTCATGGCCGAAGGGCTCAGCTGGGATTGGGAAAGCTTCCCAGACTATCTGAACGCCCTCGAAAGCCGCCCCCGCGACATCGACGTTGCCGCGCTCCTGCCGCACAGCCCGCTGCGCGTCTTCGTGATGGGCGAACGCGGCGCGCAGCGCGAAACCGCGACCCCTGCCGACCTGCAAAAGATGCAGGCCCTCACCCGCGAAGCACTGGATGCGGGCGCGATCGGCTTTGCAACCTCCCGCCTGCTCATCCACCGCACAAAGGCTGGAGAGAATATCCCCAGCTATCAGGCCGATGTCGAGGAACTCAAAGCCATAGCGAGCGCCATGCGGGACGCCGACACCGGCGTCTTGCAGATGGTGCTGGACGCCCCCTTTTCCAGCTGGATTGACGAGCTTGCCCACCTTCTCACCGTCGCAAGGGCAGCGAACCGGCCAGCCACCTTCACGCTTGGCACCTCCAACACGGGTGAGCCCGTCTGGCAGGACGCGCTACGCATCTGCGAGGAGGCCAATGCAGAGGGCCTGAAGATCAGCCCGCAAATACTTCCCCGCCCCGTCGGCATGGTCTGCGGCTTTGAACTGTCCAGCCACCCCTTCTCGCTCTGCCCAAGCTATGAAGCGATCGCCACCCTGCCGCTCGATCAACAACTCATGCATCTGCGCGACCCGGAATTTCGCGCAAAACTTATCGCGGAACAGCCGGTTGAGGGCCATCCCCTGGCGATGATGACCCGCAACTGGGACTGGATCTTCCCCCTCTCCGACCCGCCCAACTATGAACCACCGGCGGAAAGCAGCGTAGGCGCGCAAGCGCGCAGCCTGAACCTGACGCCGGAGGAGGTCGCCTACGACCTCATGATGAACGGCGGCGATGGCAGGGGGATGCTCTACAACACGCTCGGCAACTTCTATAATGGCAGCCTCGACACGGTGCATGACCTGATCATGCATCCGGACACGGTGATGGGACTGGGGGATGGCGGCGCTCATTATGCGGCGATCTGCGACGCGAGCTATCCCACCTTCCTGCTGACCTACTGGACCCGCGATCGAGCCGGACCAAAGCTCAGCATCCCCCAAGCCATCCGCGCCCTCACCTCACGCCCGGCAGAGACCATGGGCCTGCGCGACCGGGGCAGGATCGCGCCCGGCTACAAGGCGGACATCAACATCATCGACCTTGAAGCCCTGCGCCTCCACGCCCCCCATATACGTTATGATCTGCCCGGAGGCGGCCGACGGCTGGACCAGAAGGCAACGGGTTTCGTCGCCACCATCGTATCAGGCAAAGTCATCCGCCGCACCGACAACGCGACCGGCGCGCGACCGGGGCGGCTGGTCAGGGGCGCTCAAACCGCTCCAGCTAACACGGTGGAGGAATATGCCGGAGCGTTGTAACGTGGGTCACTGACCCACAGGAGAGATGCAAATGGCAACAGCGGTACATGTCCCGCAAGCTGACTGGTCCGCCCTGCGCGTCATGTTCGGCGATCGGTTCAGCGATAGCGCTGCCATCCGCGATCATCATGGCCGGGCAGAGACTTTCTATCCGGCCATGCCCCCGGACGCGGTTGTCTTCCCCCTCAGCACGGAGGAAGTCGCCGCAGCGGTCACTTTCTGCAAGGAACGGGGCATCGCCGTCACGCCTTACGGCACCGGCACATCGCTTGAAGGCAATTTTCTGGCGGCAAGAGGCGGTCTTTGCATCGACCTCTCCCGCATGGATCAAGTCCTGCGCGTCAGCACGGAAGACCTGGACTGCACCGTGCAGGCGGGCGTCACCCGAAAACAGCTGAACAGCGAACTGCGCGACACGGGCCTGTTCTTCCCCGTCGATCCGGGCGCGGACGCGTCACTCGGCGGCATGGCATCGACACGCGCCTCCGGCACCAACGCGGTTCGCTACGGCACGATGCGGCAGAATGTGCTGGGACTGACGGTGGTGCTTGCCGATGGCCGGATCATCCACACCGGCGGGCGGGCGCGTAAATCCGCGGCCGGATACGACCTTACCGGGCTGTTCGTCGGGTCCGAAGGCACGCTCGGCATCATCACCGAAGTCACCTTGCGCCTCTACGGCCAGCCAGAAGCGGTCTCCGCCGCCGTTTGCGAATTTGAAACATTGCGCGGCGCGGTGAACGCAGTAATCCAGACTATCCAGATCGGCCTTCCCGTCGCCCGTATCGAATTGCTCGATCCGCTACAGATCCGCGCGATAAATGCCTACAGTCGGACAAACTATCGCGAACGTCCGACGCTGTTCCTGGAATTTCACGGCACACCGGCAGGCGTCGCGGAACAGGCGGAAAGCTTCAGCCAGATCGCGGCGGACAATGGCGCCGGCCAATTCACTTGGGCGACGAAGACAGAGGACCGAACCGCGCTTTGGGAAGCACGCCACAAGGTTCATTATGCCAATCTGGCGTTGCGCCCGGGGTGCAAGGCGATCGCAACAGATGTCTGCGTCCCGATTTCGCGGCTTTGCGACTGTATAGAGGAAACGCGCAGCGCCATTGAGGCAAGCGGCCTTACCGCACCGATCGTGGGTCATGTCGGCGACGGAAACTTCCATGTCATCCTCGTCTTCGATCCAAACTCGGCCGACGAGACGCGAAAGGCGAAGGCATTGTCGGAACGGATCGTCGAAATCGCTCTCGCCATGGAGGGTAGCTGCACGGGCGAGCATGGCATCGGCATTGGCAAGAAAGCCCATCTCGTTACGGAGCATGGCGCCGCTGTCGAGGTGATGCGCCAGATCAAACGGGCACTCGACCCGGATGGCATCATGAACCCAGACAAGGTTATCGACCTTTGACGCAACCCTCATTCATCGGAATCTGAGGATCAAGCGGAAGGCAGGCGGCTTTCCGCGTCCAGCCTTCCACCTCTGCTCCCGCGGTTCCAGCTGATCACAAGGATCGACAGCAAATGTCCAACGGCGGGGCCTATCGCAAAGAACAAATGCACACCCGCGACCCCTTCCGATCCTGAAGACCTTGGATCAAATCCGAGCAAGCCCACTACGGACAAGGCTATGCCCACTGCGATCGCATAGGCCGCATTGGTCGTCACATTGAACACGGATGAAAACAGCCCGGCCCGTTCCACGCCGCTACCCTCGCGATGACGATCCGCCACATCATAAATCATCGACCGCAGCATCAGATTGCCCGATCCCTGCGTCAGCCCCTGCCCGACGATCAGCAGGATGAACAGCCACATGCGATCCGGTGTCAGGAACAGGACCATCAGGTTGATCGCAACCTGCGCGCCCTCGGCCATGATCAGCGTTCTTAGCCTCCCGAACCGGTAACTGATCCGCGCCCATAACGGCGCTGCGAACATGCCGAATGCATATTGCAGCATCAGCAGCATGGCAGGTGAAGCCATGCCCATGTAACGCGTCACGAAGAACAGGAACACGGCAGTGCGAAAGCCCTGCCCCAGCGCGACGAAGAAATCCGACGCCACGATCCGCCAAAGTGCTGCATCGGTCAGCACCGCCTTCATCCCCTGCCGCCAATTCGCGCCTGCGGGCGCGCGTTCCGGCAGCGACGGCTCGCGAAAGAGAAGGGCGATGAGCACCATGCCAACAGCGAGGACAGCGGCGACCAGCGCCCCCATCGATCCGACCCGGACTTCAGGATTACCCCGTCCTAACGCGTCCAGCACAGCAGGCAGAACCAGCACCATAAAGATGCCGATGGACGACCCTGTCTGGATATAGGCCTGAATACGCGCTCGCTCGACCGGCGATGACGCCATCTCCCCGCCCCAGGCGTAAAGCGGCGTGGAGGTCGCAGTCCACCCCAGGCACAGCAGCAACAACCATCCGCCAAGATAGAGCGGCGTGGCTCCGGCAGGCGGAGAAAAGACCGCGAGCAGGGACAGAAGGAACAGCACACCGCCGCCCAAAATCCAGGGTTTCCGCCTTCCAATGCGTGTGCGTGTGTGGTCCGAAGCCCATCCGATCACCGGATCGGCCGCCGCGCTCCACAGGCGGCTGATCATGAAGACCAGCCCCACGGTCGCCAGATCCATGCCGATCACCGTCGCGTAAAAGGCAGGCAAATAGGTCTGGAGCGGAATGTTGAACCCGCCGGTCGCGATGCTGGTCACGGAAAATGCCGCAAGGCGCGGCCCCGACTCACGCGCCTGCCCGGTCATGCGAACCAACATTCTTGAAGGTGGAAGAGCACACCAATCATCCCGGCTGAAACCTCCCCATTCCATTCATCAGGCGCTGACAGCCGCCGATCCCATCCCATATCCGCCAAATTCCGAACCCGAAACGCAAATTGCATTTTTTGCAACACGGGATGTCTTATTATTCGTTTTACAGCGTGCTATCGGCCCCTCGTCTATCCACAAGGGGATTATCATGAAGCTTTCTTTTGCCTTCGCGGCGGCTCTGTCGCTATCGCTTTCCACTGCGGCGATCGCCGCCGACGCGCCTGCGATCAAGGCCAATGCACTTGTGAAGACGGTCGACGGCCGCAAGGTCGGCTATATCGATCGCCTCCTGAA
This sequence comes from Sphingobium sp. TomTYG46, assembly GCF_055396345.1. Taxonomy (NCBI): domain Bacteria; kingdom Pseudomonadati; phylum Pseudomonadota; class Alphaproteobacteria; order Sphingomonadales; family Sphingobiaceae; genus Sphingobium; species Sphingobium sp. TomTYG46. Next base: position 3,311 of record NZ_AP027325.1, on the reverse strand, counting down.
GAATAACGCTGGCGAAACGACCGCCGTCCAGATCATCTACAGCGGCCGTTTCGTGGTTATTCCCGTAACCACGCTCAGTGCAGCGGAAAAGGGTCTGGTCACCAGCCTGACCGCCAAGGAAGTGAACCGCCTCTAGAGTCTTTCCGATGTTGAATGAATCGTTGGGGATTTCCAGACGGTTGGAAGTGTGATTCAAGGTGGCCACTGGTGAGGAGGCCAGCATGGATGAGGCCATTATCACAGGATTTGCGGGTTCGGTTTTGTCGGGCTCTGGATCGAGGCATGTCGGCGCGGGGGGCTGCGCGGTTGCTGGAGGTGAGCCCGGCCACGGGGGTTCGCTGGGCGCAGTCATGGCGAACGCGCGGGTCTGTTGAGCCGGGCAAGGTCGGCGGTCACATGCTCCCGTTGCTGGCGCGTGAGCGCGAGTGGTTGCTTGCGCGGATCGAGCAGAAGAAGGACCTGACGCTGCACGAGTTGCTGGCCCAGCTGCGTGAAGAGCGTGGTGTGGTGGTCTGCTGCGACACGCTGTGGCGGTTCATGGGCCGCTTGGGCAAGACGTTTAAAAAAAGACGCTCTTCGCCAAGGAACAGGACCGGCCCGACGTCATCCGACGCCGCAACCGCTGGCGCTGGGTCCAGCGCTGGGTAGATCCCAAGCGCATGGTCTTCATCGACGAGACCTGGGCGAAGACCAACATGACCCGCACCCATGGCTGGCATCACCGGGGCGAGCCGCTGATCGACAAGGTGCCGCATGGCCACTGGAAGACGCTGACCTTCATCGCTGGCCTCAGGCATGATGGCATCGTGGCCCCTTGCGTCCTCGATGGCCCGATAAACGGCGAGAGCTTCACCGCGTGGGTCGAGCAGTTCCTGATCCCCGCGCTGGAACCCGGCAGCATCATCGTGGTCGACAATCTCGGCAGCCACAAAGGCAGCCGCGTGCGCAAATTGCTCAAGGCGGCGGGCATCAGGCTGTTCTTCCTGCCGCCCTACTCGCCCGACCTGAACCCCATCGAGGAGATGTTCTCCAAGCTCAAGCGTCTGCTCCGCAAGGCCAACGAACGCACCGTCGAGGCAACATGGCGACGCATCGGAAAACTGCTCGACCACTTCCCGCCCGCAGAATGCGCCAATTACATCCGTGGAGCCGGATATGCCTCAATCTAAGTCAGAAAGACTCTAAGGCGTGCCGGGGCGCTGCTGCGGGTCGGCTACGGCTGACCTGACCGCAGCGCCCTCTTCCCGAGCGCGGTGCGATGGCAGTTCTATTGCCGTTGCGAATTGATGTTGCCGCCGTCCACGACGATCTCCGCGCCCGTCATGTAACTCGCTTCATCCGACATCAGGAAACGGATGACGCGTCCCAGTTCTTCCGGCGCGCCATAGCGGCCCAGCATGATCCGCCGCTCGAAATGCCCTGGCAAATGGGCCTTGGTCTCCGCAATGATCGGCGTATCGATCATGCCGGGGCTCACCGCGTTGATGCGGACCCATCAGCAGCCAGTTCATCCGCCATCGAATGGACCAGCGATATCACCGCGCCCTTCGCCGCGCTATAGATCGGGATCATCCCGTTGCCCAGCGTCGCGTTAATGGATGACAATGCGACAATGGCGCTCCCGGGCGACTTACGCAGGTCTTCACGAAAAGCCTGGGTCATGAGGACGATCGACCGTACATGCAGCGCCAGTCCCGCGTCCCAATTTTCCGGCGTCACTCCATCGATGCCCGTGGCTTCGGCCGTGCCAGCACAATGCACGATGCCACCGATCGCACCGATCGCCGCCCTTGTCGCGATGGCGGCGGGGGTCACGGCCTGCGGGTTGCGCAGATCGACGCTGAAACCCTCCGCGCGCACGCCATAGCGACTCTCGATGATGCTCGCCGATCCGGCCGCGCCTTCCGCATTGATGTCCCACAGGGCGACCGGCCGCCCGACGGCAGCCAGCGCATGCGCCGCCGCCAGGCCGATACCGGAAGCTCCGCCCGTGATCACAACGCCAGTGCCAGGCGATCCCAGGCGAGGCGTGAAGTCGGCGTCATTGTCTAGTATCGGCATGGCAGCTTTCCTCCTTATTGCTTCTCCAGATCGCGATAGGCCGCAGCCACAATCTCTGGCCGCATGCTGCCGTTCAGCCAGGATGGCCAATACTGCGTGAGATACAGGAGGAAGAACTTGCGTTCGGGGTCCATCCAGCATGCCGTCCCCGCAGCACCCGGCCAACCGAACACACCCGCTGGCACCGAACCCGGCCAGTCGAAGAAGCTGTTGGTCTGCTCACTCGGCGCCAAGGAAACGGACATGCCCGCGCCCATGCCGACGTTCGACAGCGTATAGCCGATCGGCACGTCCACATGCGTCACCGCTTCGGGCAGCAGGTTCGACCGTGCGATCCGCACCGTTTCCGGCTTCAGAATGCGTACGCCGTCCAACTCCCCCTCGTTGAGCAGCATGGCCGCAAAACGCGAATAATCATGCGCCGTCGACACCATGCCGCCGCCACCCGACGGATAATAAGGCCGCGCATAGAGACTGTCCGCCGCATCATCGGCCAATGCCCATGTTCCGTCCTCCTCCTGCTGGGGGAGATCGGCAAAGCGGGCGGCCTGATCGGCCGTGATGGAAAAGCCAGTGTCCACCATGCCCAGCGGATCGAACAGACGTGTCTTCAGGAAAGTTTCGAACGGCATGCCCGACGCGACTTCGATCACCAGCCCAAGCACGTCCAGCGCGACGCTGTAATCGAACCGTGTGCCGGGATCGGTCGCCAAGGGCAGGGCGGCAATACGCTCGCCCAATTCGGCGAGCGTTGCCGGAACCGGGAGATCGCCCGGACCCGGCACCCACTCCCGCGAACCCGGGGCCACGCCATGCTTCGTGTAAAGCTCGCCCAGCGTCATGCCGTCCATGCCAAAGCCCGCCGTATGGGTCAGCAGGTGGCGGACAGTGATCGGGCGAGCCGCAGGCCGCGTCACTTCCGGGTCGTCACCCTCGATGACGCGCATCTCGGCGAACGCCGGGAGTATTTCGCCGATCGGCTGGTCCAGCCCGATAATGCCATCCTCGATCAGCATCATCGCGCCGATGCCCGTGATCGGCTTCGACTGGGAAAAGACGCGGAAGATGGACCGCTCGTCCACGCCGTCCTTGCGCGCATAGCCCAGTACGCCTTCGCCATGGTAGCGAACCGGACCATCCGCGGTTCCCCACGCAAGGATGCCGCCCGATATGACGCCCTGCTCCACGAACTCGCGTAGCTTCGCCTCCGTTTCCGGCAAATTGGTCACATCCCGGCTGGTCTCGGTCAT
>NZ_AP027324.1:2245000-2658494 GCF_055396345.1 Sphingobium sp. TomTYG46 | reverse complement strand
AAACAGTCGACCCCCATCAACTGTGCCCCTGCCGGGCAGGGACCATCAGACGCAAAAATCCATTTGGAAAAGCAGGAGCTTCCCCAACAAGTCTGCGCAAAAACAACCTAATGACGATCACCGGAATCGATTCGAGTGGCGATCAGAGGGGTGAAAATAGACAGGCAATCTTCGCCTGATCAAGGGCAAGGCCCTTCAAAAATATGAAATAAAGACGTTGACGCGGAAAACCGGGGAAAATGGCGAAATGAACAGAATATCACGCAAATTCAGATACTTAGCAAATATACACCTCTGTGCCCTTTTGCTCGAATCGTGAGGGAATCGCGGGAAACTGCGGATGTCCGTTACGGCCGCGTGACGGAATCATGAAAAAACCCGCCCCAGAGCGGGACGGGTTTTTCGACTTTTACGTGACGATCGAGTGAAGCGGCTCAGGCGAGCGCGCTAACCCGCTTCGTGAGACGGCCGAACTTACGAGCGGCAGTGTTCTTGTGCAGCACGCCGCGTGCGACGCCACGAGCCAGTTCAGGCTGGACGGACTGAAGCGCCGTGGCCGCAGCCGACTTGTCGCCAGCGGCGAGAGCGGATTCGACCTTCTTCACCAGGGTACGAATCCGGCTGATGCGGGCGCCGTTGATTTCGGCGCGGCGTGCGTTGCGGCGGATGCGCTTCTTGGCTTGCGGCGTATTGGCCATTTAAAGTCCTCGGTCTCGTCAAATCTCGTGAAAGGGTCAGCCGGAATCGCCAGCCGTCCCCCGTGAAGGTGCGCCCCTTACAGGGGATAAGCCCAAGCGTCAACGGGAAGGCGCGTGCTATTTCTGGCATTTCGGGCAGTAGAAGGTCGATCGCCCGCCGTCCACGCGTCGCCGGATCACGCCGCCACAGGCGCAGCTTTCGCCTTCCCGGCCATAGACGCGCCACTGTTTGGAGAAATAGCCAAGCTCCCCATCGGGCCGGGCATAATCGCGCAGGGTGGAACCTCCGGCCGCAATCGCGGCTGTCAGCACCTCCCGAATCGCGTCGGCCAGCAGCCCGAGCCGCGCCCGACTGATCCGCCCCGCCTCGCGCGTTGGGGAGATACCCGCCATGTTGAGCGCTTCGCAGACATAGATGTTGCCAAGCCCTGCCACGATTCGCTGATCGAGCAGCGCCGCCTTGATCGATGTCGCCTTCCCTTTCAGCACCTGTGCCAGATAGACAGCCGAAAAATCAGGTCCGAGTGGCTCCGGCCCCATGCGGGTGAAGGGACCGTAAGTCTGTGAGCCGTCGGTGCGCACGAGGTCGATGGAGCCGAAGCGGCGTGGATCGTTAAGGGAAAGCAGGTGGCCGCTTCCGGTCTCGATCAGAAGATGGTCGTGCGCCCCGATCTCCGCCGGGTCGATTCGCCAACGCCCCGACATGCCAAGATGAAAGATCAGCGTGTCGCCGCGATTGGTTTCAATAAGTCCATATTTGGCGCGGCGGGACAGCGATGTGACGGTCGCGCCCGTCAGCCGCTGCCGCAAATCGACAGGTATGGGGAAGCGGAGATCCGCGCGGCGTGGTTCGACACGGGTCAGAACCGCGCCCTCCAGCACCGACCGAAGGCCAGCGACCGTGGTTTCGACTTCGGGCAGTTCAGGCATTCAAATCTCTCTTGGATAGCGATCGGATCGTCAGGCCGAATTATGCCGACAAGTCACTGAACATTTTCGCCGATCTGGGGTGTTTCCACCGGACATGCAAATGCTCTAGGAGGCTGGCCTATGAACGACACTGCTTCTTTCGGCTATCGCGACGTGGATGCCTCTGAAAAACAGGGGATGGTGCGCGCGGTCTTTTCCAATGTCGCGTCCAAATATGACCTGATGAACGACGCCATGTCCGTCGGCGCCCACCGGCTGTGGAAGGACCAGTTTGTCGGACGTGTGAAGCCGCGCAAGGATGAAGCGATCCTGGATATGGCGGGCGGCACCGGCGACATCGCCTTTCGCTTGGCCAAACATGGTGCACATGTCACCGTGTCCGACATCAACCCGGAAATGCTGGCGGTGGGCGTCGAGCGCGCGAAGAAGAAGGGCCTGGAAGGGCTGATCTGGTCGGAGCAGAATGCGGAAGAACTGACGTTCAAGGACCGCAGCTTCGACGCCTATACGATCGCCTTTGGCATCCGCAATGTGACGCATATCGACAAGGCGCTGCGGGAAGCGCATCGCGTTCTGAAATTTGGCGGGCGCTTCTTTTGCCTGGAATTTTCCACGACAACGTGGCCGGGCTTTGCCGATGTGTATGACGTCTATTCACATCGGCTGGTGCCGAAACTCGGCAAGCTGCTCGCTGATGATGAGGACAGCTATCGGTATCTGATCGAATCGATCCGGCGCTTTCCGCCGATGCCTGAATTCGAGCGGATGATCCGCGAGGCGGGCTTCGTGCAGACGAAGGTCGAGCCGATCCTTGGTGGGTTGGTGGCGATCCATTCGGGGTGGAAGATTTGATGGTGGGGCACTCAATAAGCCCCTCCCCTTCAGGGGAGGGGCGAGCAACGCGAGCGACTGCCTACGCGAGGTCAGAGCAGCGCCGCTTCCGCGGCGCGCCCACCCCCAGCCCCTCCCGCCTGCGGGAGGGGAGCAGGTAGATGCCATCCCACATTACGCATATCTGGCGGCTGCTGAAATGGGGCCGGACGCTGGCGCGGCATGGGGCGCTGCGGGGGATTGAGCGCGATCCGTTGACGCCTACGCCCGTGAGGCGGCTGGTGCGGTTGGCGCGGGTGGGCGCGCGGGTGCCCAGGCAGCCCCGCTATGCCGATGCCTTTCAGGCGATCGGGCCTGCGGCGATCAAGCTGGGACAGACGCTAGCGACCCGTCCTGATCTGGTTGGGGAAGAGGCTGCGGACGACCTTTTGCGGTTGCAGGACGCGCTGCCGCCCGTGCCTTTCGCGACCATTCGCACGCAGATAGAGCAGAGTTTCGGGCGTCCGCTGGAGAGCATCTATACCAGCTTCGACGAGGCGCCGGTGGGCGCCGCATCGATCGCGCAGGTGCATCGCGCCATCACCACCGACGGCCGTGATGTCGCGGTGAAGGTGATCCGGCCAGGCGTCACGGACCAGTTCAACCGCGACATCCAGACCTATGAATGGGCCGCTGCCCATGTCGAAATGTTGGGGGGCGAGGTCGCGCGATTGCGGCCGCGCCTGGTCATCGCCAACATGAAGCGCTGGACCGCGCGCGAGTTGGACTTGCGCCGCGAAGCCGCTTCGGCATCCGAATTGGCCGAGGCGATGGAGGCGATGCCGGGCTATCGCGTGCCCATGATCGATTGGGATCGCACGACCGGCAAGGTCATGACGATGGAGTGGATCGACGGGATCAAGATTTCCGATCGAGACGCCCTGATCGCGGCGGGTCATGATGTGAAGGAACTGGGCGCGCGGCTGGTCAACGCTTTCCTGCGGCAGGCGATTGCCGAGGGATTTTTCCACGCCGACATGCATCAGGGAAATCTGTTCGTCACCGCCAATGGCGACATTGTGGCGATCGACTTCGGCATCATGGGGCGGATCGACCGGCGCGCGCGCATGTGGCTGGCGGAGATTCTCTACGGCCTGATTACCGGCAACTACAAGCGGGTCGCCGAAATCCATTTCGAGGCGCAATATGTGCCCGGTCATCATAATGTGGAGGAATTCGCGACCGCGCTACGCGCCGTGGGCGAGCCGATGCGGGGCAAGCCGGTGCGCGAACTATCGGTCGGGGGCATGCTGGACGGGCTGTTCGCCATCACCCGCGATTTCGACATGCAGACGCAGCCGCACCTGCTGCTGCTCCAGAAGACCATGGTGATGGTGGAGGGCGTGGCGACCGCGCTCGATCCCGACATCAACCTGTGGGAGACGAGCGGCCCCTATGTGAAGGAGTGGCTGCGCGCGGAACTGGGGCCGGAGGCCAAGGCCGCCGATGCGCTGATCGAAAATTGGCGGACGCTCCAGCGGCTGCCCGGCCTAGTGCGGCGGATCGAGGAGGCGTTTCCCGAGAAGGGCGGTGCGCCGCCGCCGCCGCCGCTGACCGAAGTCAGGCTGATCCGCATTGGCGGGGGATGGCGCTATGCCGCCGTGGCGGGAATGGCCGCGATGACTGGAGCGGTCGTTACGGCCCTGCTACATCTACAACTATGACTCAGCGCCGCATCCTCCTGATCGTCGCCGGTGGTATCGCCGCCTACAAGTCGTTGGAGCTGGTGCGGCTGCTCAGGAAGCGCGGCATGGCGGTGCGCGCCGTGCTGACCGAGAGCGCCACCAATTTCGTGACGCCGCTATCCTTGGGCGTGCTGACCGAGGATCATGTCTATGGTGACATGTTCGACCTGAAAGAAGAGCGGGAGATCGGGCATATCCAGCTGAGCCGTCAGGCTGATCTGGTCGTCGTCGCGCCCGCGACGGCGAACATTCTCGCCAAGATGGCGAATGGCATTGCCGATGATCTGGCAACGACGCTGCTGCTGGCGACCGACAAGGCGGTGCTGGCGGTGCCCGCGATGAATGTGCGCATGTGGCATCATGCAGCGACGCAACGGAATTTGACGCGCTTGCATGCCGATGGCATCCATCTGATGGAGCCGGATAGCGGCGAGATGGCCTGTGGCGAGTTCGGCAAGGGGCGTCTACCTGAACCCGAAGCGATCGTGGAAGAGATTGAGCGGTTGCTTGAGCGTCCGGCGGTTAAAGATCCGCTTGCCGGTCAGCCGGATTTTGAGGGCGCGGAACTGCCGCTTAAAGGGCGGCATATTCTGGTTACCGCCGGACCGACGCATGAGCCGATCGACCCGGTGCGCTACATCGCCAATCGCTCTTCGGGGAAGCAGGGCTTTGCCGTCGCGGCGGCGGCGGCGCGGGCTGGTGCGCGGGTGACTTTGGTCGCGGGGCCGGTGCATCTGCCGACGCCTGCGGGCGTGGATCGCGTCGATGTGGAAACCGCGCGGGAGATGCTGGCGGCGGTCGAGGGCGCGCTGCCCGCTGATGTGGCGATCATGGTGGCGGCGGTTGCCGACTGGCGCACGGCTGACGCTTGCGAACAGAAGCTGAAGAAGGATGGGTCAGGAAAGCCTGCGCCGCTCGCGCTGGTGGAGAATCCTGACGTTCTGGGCACCTTGGGCAAACATGCGGGGCGCCCTGCCCTGCTGATCGGTTTTGCTGCCGAGACCGAGAAGGTTGCCGAGCATGCTGAGGCCAAGCTGGCGCGCAAGGGTGCGGACTGGATCATCGCCAATGACGTGTCAGGTGACGTGATGGGCGGCGACAGCAACAGCGTGCATATCGTCACGGCGAACGGCATCGAAAGCTGGGAGCATTTGCCCAAGGATGCCGTCGCCACCCGAATCATCGAAAAGGTTGCTCATGTCCTCCCCTCTCTCTCCGATTGAAATCCGTCTGAAGCGCCTGCCCCATGGTGAGGGGCTACCGGTGCCTGCCTATGCCACCGAGCATGCGGCTGGCATGGACGTGGTGGCCGCCGAGGATGTGATCATCGTGCCGGGCGGGCGGCATGCCGTGGCGACGGGCTTCGCTATGGCGATTCCCGATGGCTATGAGGTGCAGGTGCGGCCACGGTCGGGGCTGGCGCTGAAGCATGGGATCAGCCTGCCCAATACGCCTGGTACGATCGATGCCGATTATCGGGGGGAATTGAAGGTCATCCTCATCAACCTTGGCGCTGAACCTTTCGTCATTTCACGCGGTGACCGCATCGCGCAGCTGGTGGCGGCGCCGGTGCAAGTGGCGCGCTTTGCCGAGGTCGAGGAACTGGACGAAACGGTCAGGGGTTCGGGTGGTTTCGGATCGACGGGAGTGAGTAGCTCATGACCTTTTCCGATGAGCAGCTGGAGCGCTACGCCCGCCATATCGTCCTCAAGGAGATTGGCGGCGCGGGTCAGGCGCGGCTGCTGTCGGCCGATGTCGCGGTGATCGGCGCGGGCGGGATCGGTAGCCCCGCTATCCTCTATCTCGCGGCGGCAGGCGTTGGCACGATCAGGGTCATTGACGATGATCATGTCGCGCTTTCCAATTTGCAGCGGCAGGTGCTCTTTGGCACCGACGACATCGGTGTCGCGAAGGCCGAGGGCGCAATGGCGGCGGTGGCGCGGCTCAACCCCGATGTGAAGCTGATCCCCATCAATGCGCGGATCGATGCGGACAATGCCGCGCTCATGCTGCGGGACGCGGATGTCGTTCTGGATGGGTGCGACAGTTTCACGACGCGGTTGGCAGTGGCGGACTGCGCGCAGCGGTTGCGCATCCCATTGGTGTCGGCGGCGGTCGGGCCGTTCGAGGGGCAGCTCGCAACCTATCGCGGCTGGGACGCCGATCAGCCCTGCTATCGCTGCCTAGTCGGCGATCCGCAGGATGCGCCGGAGCGGAACTGCGCCGAGACAGGCGTGATTGGCGCTCTTACCGGCGTGATGGGAAGCCTGGCCGCGCTGGAAGTCATTCGCGCGCTGGTGCCCTTCGGCACGGACATGGCGGGCAAGCTGCTGCTCGCCGACCTGCTCTCAATGCGGTTCCGGACGGTCAGCGTCGCCAAGGACCCCGGCTGCAAGGCGTGTACCGCTGAACTATGCGCGAGCTGAGGATTGTCGTCGCCACGGCTGACGCAGAGCGGCTACGCGGCGCACTGGTGCTGGCAAGCGCGCAGGCGGCGTTAGGTGGGGCGGCCAGCATCTTCCTGCAACTGGATGCGGTGGCGCTGCTGCGGCAAACCGCTCAAGCGCCAGAGGATGCCGCACATCTCGCGGCGGGCCTGCCTTCTCTCAGCCAATTGATCACCGAGGCTTTGGCGCTGGATGTCACCATCCTTGCTTGCCAGAGCGGCATGGCGCTGCATGATGTCGTCGCCAGTGAATTGCCGGATGGAATTTCCGTCAGCGGTCCTATAGCCTTTCTTCAGCAGACCGGGGATCAGGCGCGGCTGCTCTTCGCCTGATCAGAAGGCTTTCCCCCAGAATTTGGCAACCTTGGCGTCGGCCGCGCAGGAGGAGCGCAGCGCCTGCCATGCAACGCGATCGAGCGCCGGGCGATAGGCCGAACCCGGCTTGACCGCGTCAGCGAAACGGCGGCGACGATCGGCGGAGAGCGGGTGTGAGGAGAGCCATGTCATGGCCCTTTCCCCCCGATCTGCCTCCTTGCCGCCAAGCTTTTCGAAGAAGGCCGCGGTCGCGGCGGGCGAAATGCTGGCGGCGCGCATCTGATCGATGGCGACGCTGTCTGCTGCCGCTTCAGCCTCCCGCCCATAGCTGAGCGCAAGCACACCGTTCAGGTAGCTGCCCGCACCGCCCCCCGCTCCGCCGAGCACAGCGCTAAGGCCAAGTTGGCGGACAAGGCCGGTCAATGTGTCACGGTGACGAACATGGCCCAGTTCATGGCCAAGGACACCCGCGACCTCGTCGGGCAAGCCGGCCTGCTGGATGAGGCCGTCGAACAGGATGATGCGGCCGCCGGGCAGCGTTACCGCATTGACCATCGGGATGTTGGCAAGCGTGATTTCGCGCGCTTCATGATGGGGATCGATCCTCTCTGCCAACGTCCGCAACGCGGCATCCCCGGCGGGCGTGTGGCAGAAGCGGCCGCCAAAATCCCCGACCATGGTATCGCCCATCCGGTTTTCCCAGGATTGCGGGATCAGCGGGGCGATGGCGCCGGGGGCTTCAAGTGCACCCCAGACAACCAGTCCCGCCACAACCGTGAACAGCCCGGCCGCACGCCAGAAGCCGAAGCGGTCGATCCAGCGGCCATAGCGTTCGCCCCGGGGCAGATGCGCGGACAGACCCGCTGGCGGCTCTCCTGAAAAACCCATGCGCCATCCGGGAATGGCGCTGTGCCCATAGGTAGAACGCCCGCTGTCCGCGCCGATCACGGTCAGGTCGGACCAGATGGCTGGCGCACCAGCCCATCCGCTTTCCGGCTCCTCCAGCACGAAACCGTCCCCGACCGGACGGAGAAGCACGCTCCGTCGGGTCGCGGTGATGCCGTCATAATGCCAGAGCCGGAAATCGGGCAGGCCGGTCAGAAGGCACCTACGTCGAGCGCGTCGAGCAGGCCTTCGCCATGGCGGCTGGTCTTCGTCTGCGACTGGGTGAGATCGTCGGTATAGATTTCGCCCGTTGCGTTCATGTGGGTGATAAAGAATTTCCAGTGGCGATATTGGAGGAAGATCGACCCGATACCGAGGGTGCAGACGACCAGCGCGATGTCGCCGAAGAACAAGGCAAGCCAATCGTCCGTACTGGCCTCAAAGGAAAATTCCAGGCCAGCGAGGGTCAGGTTGCCGATCGTTTCGCGCAGGAAGGCCGCATAATAAGCGAGCGCGATGAGGCCAAGCAAAGCATAGACGCCCACGAAGATGACGATGAATGACAGGATGCGCAGCACCGGCGGGAAGCTGGATGTCACCCAAACGCCGCCAATGGCTCCTCCGAAAGTGCCCGCAATCGCGACGCCGAGCAGGACGAAAAGCAGCGGAGCAAGATAGAAAAGCAGGAACCTCTTCATGAGCGGCCTTGCGCGACCGACCGCAACGAATGGATGCGAGCCGAAGCTCATCGCGTTCATGCGCCGGTTCCAGAGCGAAACCATCGACCATGGGATGAGGAGGCCCAAGGGTATGTAGGACACTATGGTGCGCCACATATATTGCAGGCCGAAGCCGAAGCCGCTGTTGTCGGCGCCCCCTCTGATCCCGTGCCACCAGGTGCGGCTGAACCGATAGCGGAGCGCGCGGAAGCGGGCGACGCCCGTGAGGTAAAAGATAGTGAAGGCCGCCGCCATGGTGAGCACAGCCGCGAGGCCCGCATGTCCCCGAAGAACCAGCGCCTGCGCGCCGAACTGAAGAAACAGGAAGGGCACGCCCATGAGCAGCAGCACCATCAGGAATCCCAGCAACAACTCCTTACCGGTGCCCGTCCATTCAAGCCGATCGTCGATGAAGCGCGTGTTCGACCAGAGGTAGCGCCGCGTTCGCGTGGTGGCCCAGAAACGATAGATGCCCAGTGTGACGATCGTCAGCAGCAGGTTGGTAAAAGCGATGGGCGCATATTCGCGCCAGCTTCCTTCAAAGGCGAAGCTCTCGCCGTAAAAGCGTTCCTGATCCATGATCCCCCCTGTAGTCCCCGACAGCAGAAGACTATGAGCCGGGCGACTGGTCAAGAGGGATCATATTGGCGGTCCTTCCGTCAGAAGGTGGCGTAGCGCTCGTTACCAACAAAGCCCATATTCTTGACGCCCGCTCGGCGAATGTCGGCGAGCACTTCGTCCACCACGACATAGCGGGCGTCAGCGGCGGGCTGGAACTGCAACTCCGGTTCGACAGGCTTCGCAAGGGACGCGGCGAGATATTGGCGCAGAGTGAGCCGATCGATTGCCGCCCCGTTCCAGCGCAGCAACCCTTCCCCATCGATCGTCAGCCTGTTCTTGACTGGATTTACCGGCGGCTGCGTCACCGTGTCAGGCGTTTGGGGAAGGTCGACGCCGACACTGTGGGTCTGGATCGGTATCGTGATGATGAACATGATCAGCAGCACTAGCATCACGTCGATCAATGGGGTGGTATTCATCTCGCCCATCGGTTGTTCGGGCACAGACGTGTTGGATTGCGCAAAGCTTGAAGCCATGAACCCCTCCTGTTGAATGATATATCAACACATTCATCTTGCCTGGTGCGGAGATGCTTGGCAAGAGCCCTTCTATTGACAGACGGGGCCGCCCATTTATGGGGAAAGCGCGGCATTTTGCGCTGCCATCCAATCACAGAAAGACTTGTCCCTTGTCCGCGATGCTCAAGATCACCCTGCCCGACGGTTCCGTGCGTGAAGTCGCGCCCGGCACTACTCCGGCGGATATTGCAGCGGCGATCGGGCCGGGTCTGGCCAAGGCGGCTATCGCGGCGCGGGTGGATGGCGAGCTGCGCGATATCATGCGGCCTTTGGAAGGCGACGCGCAACTCGCGCTGGTGACGAGCAGGGATGAGGCGGACGCGCTGGAACTGGCGCGACATGACTTTGCGCATCTGCTGGCGGAGGCCGTGCAGGCTTTGTTTCCGGGGACGCAGATCACTTTCGGCCCGGCGACGGACGACGGCTTCTACTATGACTTCGCGCCCAAGGATCGGCCGTTCACCGAAGAGGACCTGCCGGCGATCGAAGCGAAGATGCGGGAGCTGATCGCCGCCGACAAACCGCTGCGCCGCGAGGTGTGGACACGCGAGGACCTGATCGCGCGCTGGAAGGCGGAAGGCGAGACGTTCAAGGCGGAATGGGCGGCCGAGCTGCCCGAGGGTGAGGAACTGACGGTTTACTGGTCCGGTGGCCAATGGCTCGACATGTGCCGGGGGCCGCATCTGGCTTCGACCGGCAAGCTCGACCCCAACGCCTTCAAGCTGACCCGCGTTTCTGGCGCTTATTGGCGTGGCGATCAGAAGAATGCGATGCTCTCGCGCATTTACGGCACCGGCTGGCTCAACAAGAAGCAGCTCGATGCGCACCTCACGCGCCTCGAAGAAGCGGGCAAGCGCGACCATCGCAAGCTGGGCGCAGAGATGGACCTGTTCCACCTTCAGCAGGAGGCGCATGGCTCGGTCTTCTGGCATCCCAAGGGCTATTTGATCTGGCGCGAGCTGGAAGCCTATATGCGCCGCGCCATCGACGATGCGGGCTATCGCGAAGTCAAGACGCCGCAGGTGATGGACGCGCGCCAGTGGGAGCAATCCGGTCATTGGGGCAAATATCGCGAAAATATGTTCGTGATTCCCGACGAGGTGCCGAATGTCGAGGATGAAGGGCCGCTGGTGTCCGACGATGTCGACTGGATGGCGCTCAAGCCCATGAATTGCCCGGCACATATTTTGATCTTCAAGCAGGGGATCAAAAGCTATCGCGACCTGCCGTTGCGTTTCTATGAGAATGGCTGCTGCCATCGCAACGAGCCGCATGGCGCGCTGCACGGGTTGATGCGGGTGCGGCAATTCACGCAGGATGACGCGCATATCTTCTGCCGTGAGGACCAGATCGTGGCGGAGGTGCGGGCCTTCTGCGAACTGGCAGACCGGATCTACAAGAATTTCGGCTTCACTTACTCGATCAAGCTAGCGCTGCGCCCGGAGAAGCGCTTCGGCACCGAGGAAATGTGGGACAAGGCGGAGGAGGAACTGCGCAACGCGGTCGCTGCCGCCGGGCTGAACACGCCCGAATATGGCTGGGAAGAATTGCCGGGAGAAGGCGCCTTCTATGCGCCCAAGCTGGAATGGCATCTGACCGATGCGATCGGGCGGACCTGGCAGGTGGGCACGATCCAGTCCGACCGGGTGCTGCCGGAGCGACTCGACGCGTCCTATGTGGGTGAAGATGGCGAGCGGCATCGGCCGGTGATGCTCCATCGGGCGATTTTCGGGTCCTATGAGCGGTTCATCGGCATACTGATCGAACATTATGCAGGCAAATTCCCGCTCTGGCTGGCGCCGGTGCAGGCGGTTGTCGCAACCATCGTTTCGGACGCGGATGACTATGCGAACGCGGTGGTGGAAAAGCTTCGCACCGCCGGAATCCGCGCCGAAGTCGATGTTCGCAACGAGAAGATCAACTATAAGGTGCGCGAGCATAGCCTTGCCAAAGTGCCCAATTTGCTGGTTGTCGGCCGTCGCGAGGCCGATGAAGGCACGGTGGCGCTGCGTGAGTTGGGCAAGGAGGGGCAAAGCGTCCTTGCGGTCGATGATGTAATCACCCGTCTTGCAAAAGAGGTACTCGCCCCCGATATGCAGTGAGGCAGCGATGCCACATGGGGCCGGTGATTCCGTAACTGCGGACTTGCCGCCCCTTTCGGCTTTGCGCTAAAGGCCGCCAGAGCCGTTTTGGAACAACCATAGGAGAAGCCGCTATACGTCCCCCAATGATGCGCCGCCCGATGGCGCCGCCGCCTAAGTCCGGTCCCCGTTACAATGAGTTCATCACCGTGCCCAAGGTGCGCGTGATCGACGACGAAGGCGAAAATCTGGGCGTGATGTTGACGCAGGAGGCCATGGAGCGCGCTTACGAACTGGGCCTGGACCTGGTCGAAGTGTCGCCGACCGCCGATCCGCCGGTCTGCAAGTTCCTCGACATCGGCAAGTTCAAATATGAGGCCCAGAAAAAGGCCAATATTGCCCGCAAGACCCAGAAGACGCAGGAACTCAAAGAGATCAAGATGCGTCCGAACATCGACGATCATGACTATGATACGAAGATGAAGAAGGTCCATGATTTCATCGGCGACGGCGACAAGGTGAAGATCACCCTGCGCTTCCGTGGCCGCGAACTGTCACACCAGCAGCTCGGCATGCAGCTGCTCCAGCGCGTGGCGGAGAATGTCGGCGAGATCGCGAAGGTCGAAGCCTATCCGCGCATGGAAGGCCGCCAGATGCTGATGGTGCTGGCGCCGAAATAAGGCTTGCCGGTTTTGGCGGATGCATTTCGGGCGGGGTCTGGGGTTCAGGCTCCGCCCATTTGCTGTGGTTCAGCGGAGATAGGCTGCGACCTCATCGCGTCTCCCCAATGCGTTGGATATTTCCGGCTTCCATTATTCGAAGCCTTTCCTAAACTAGCCAGTGAGCGCGGTTGGTTGCCAATCGCTCAAAATGGCAGAGAGGATGCATATGTTCAGCCACATCATGGTTGGTGCCGACGACATTCAGAAATCCAAGCAATTTTACGATGCGACGCTGGGCGCTCTGGGCGTCTCGCCGGGTTTCATCGACGACAAGGGCCGTGTCTTCTACATGACGCCGACCGGCGCGTTTGCCATTTCCAAGCCGCTCAACGGTGAACCGGCCTGCGCGGCCAATGGCGGAACCATCGGCTTTTCGGTCTCTTCGCCTGAGCAGGCCGATGCATGGCATGCGGCGGGGATCGCGGCAGGCGGCACAACTTGCGAAGATCCGCCGGGTGTTCGTGACGGCGGCATGGGCAAACTGTACCTAGCCTATCTGCGCGACCCGGCAGGCAACAAGCTGTGCGTGCTGCACCAGATGGCGGCCTGACAGTTTCAGACTTCAGGAGCACGGCGTGGCGCTCCTGAACTCCCGCACTTCAAATCAGTTCGGAACGATCAGATATTTCTCGCCGGTGCGCCGGGCATTGTAGGTGAGCACGGCTTCACGGCTGAGCGCTTCGGACAGCGAGATATGGCCCTTATAGTGGCTGGCGAAGGTGGTCGTGATATTGTCCATCACGCGCCGCTTCATCCGTTCAATCGTTTCCGGTCCCGCCTTTTGCAGGAAGGGGAAGAGCAGCCAGCCGCCAACAGACCAGCCGAAGCCAAAGCTACGCGTCAGGATGGTGGGCGAAAGGTCCAGCGCGCCGTAAATATAGGCTTGCTTGGGGCTGTCGGAACCATAGCGGCTGTAAGGCGCGTCCTTGCTGGCGACCTGTTCCATCGCGTGCAGTATCTGGCTGACCAGATTGCCGCCGCCGATCGCGTCGAAGGCGATGGTCGCGCCGGTTGCTGCGATGGCGGCTTCAAGCTGACCGGCGAACCCCTCTGCCGAACTGTTGACCACATGTTCCGCGCCAATGTCTTCGAGGATAGCCACCTGCGCGTCGTTGCGCACGATGTTCACCAGCGGAACGCCGTCTTCCTGAGCGATGCGCACCAGCATCTGGCCAAGGTTGGAGGCGGCGGCGGTGTGGACGATGGCCTTGTGCCCTTCCCGCTTCATGGTCTCCACAAAGCCGAGCGCCGTCATGGGGTTCACGAAGGCGGAAGCGCCCTGTTCCGCCGTCACCTCATCGGGCAGGACCATACAGGCGCGGGCGTTCACGACGCGATATTGCGCGAACATGCCGCCGCTGATCAGGGCGACGCGTTTGCCGAGCAGGGCCTGAGCTTCCGGGGATTCGCCAGCGGCGATGACGGTGCCAGCGCCTTCATTGCCGATCGTCATGGGCTGGCCCACTCGCCCCGCCAGCGCGCGACGGGCCGCGTCGGGCATAGGGGCGACGATCCGGCCTTCGCTGTAATCCGCGTTTTCAAGGTCGGCGGAAGCGAAAAGCAGGGCAAGGTCTGATGGGTTTATGGGTGCAGCTTCCACGCGGACCAGTACCTCGTCCGCCCGAGGCGGCGGTAGCGCCTCCTCCGCCAGTTCAACGATCAGCCGACCATCCGCATCCAAGGTCGATAGAAGCTTCAGTCCTTGGATCCGGGTCATGGCTATGTCCTTTTAGGCTGAGGGGCGGGCGCTGTAGAGGTTGGGGTACATCGCCTTGAACGCGGCGAGCTTGGGCATGTCCCAACGCTTGATATAGGGATGGCGCGGGTTACGGGTCAGGAAATCCTGATGATAGGCGTCCGCGGACTGGAAGCCGGTGAAACGCTCGACCTTCGTCACGATCGGGTCGCGCCAAAGTCCCGCCTTGTCCAGTTGCGCCAGATAAGCGCGAGCGGCCTTGTCCTGCCCCGGAGTGAGGGGAAAGAGCGCGCTGCGATATTGAGTGCCGCGATCGGGGCCTTGATAATTGAGTGTAGTGGGGTCCGCGATCACCGAGAAGAATACTCGCAGCAATGTGCCGTAGCTCACCTGTCGGGGATCGTAGGTGACGCGGACGGCTTCGGCGAAACCCGTGTCGCCCTGGCTGACGCGGTCATAGTCGATCTTGAGGTTGGCAGGGCCGCCAGAAAAACCGGAGGTGACGAGACGCACACCCTTGATGTGGGAAAAGACGCCCTCGACTCCCCAGAAGCAGCCGCCAGCAAAAACTGCGGTCTCCAGCTTTCGGGTTGCCGGGGCATCTATTGCGGGTGCCGGGGCCAATACGGGGCGCTCAGCGCGCAGGGGAGAGGCGACGGCGGCGGCCGCAGAGAGGGCAAGGAGAAAGGCGTTAAAGGGCCGCATTTGAATTCGCCTCGGGAGCGCTGTCGGACGCGGCCATGGCCGGGGTCGTCAGGGCCGGAGGATCGGCGAGGTGGAGGGCGAAGACGCCAGCGGACCCGATCGCAAACCCGCCGAGAAAGCGCAGGAACAGGTCGGATCTCAGGAATGCCAGCATGGCCTTCTTCCTTTCTATCATTTCCCGGAAGGACGGGGATTAGCAGTGGGAGGGTTAGCCTTTGGTGAACGAGGCGGCCCATCCAGTTTCGAATTGAAATGGGATATAGGCAACCTCGTTCTGGCTGCAAGACGGTGCGCCGAACGAGAGTCCGTTTTTTTCGGAGAGGATGAAGGAAACGGCTTGTGTTGCGCGCTTTTTCCCCTCCACCAGCTTCGCTGTCGAACAGAGTCACGTGCCCCTTTTCGACACTCCCCATGCTCGGCATGGGGAGGGTTAAGGGGACTTATTTGAGGGCGGCGCAGGCTTCCTGGATACGCTTGCACGCCTTGGCCAGCACCTCTTCCGAAGTCGCATAGCTGATGCGGAAGGCAGGTGAGAGGCCGAAGGCGGCGCCGTGGACGGCGGCGACACGGGCTTCATCGAGGAAATAGCCGATCAGCTTTTCGTCGCTGTCGATCAGCTGGCCCTTGGGCGTGGTCTTGCCCATCACGCCGCTGGCGTCGGGATAGACGTAGAAAGCGCCTTCGGGCGTCGGGCAGTCGAGGCCCGGCGCGTCGTTCAGCATCGACACGACCATGTCGCGGCGCTTCTTGAAGGCGGCGTTGCGCTCTTCGAGGAAGTCCTGTTCGCCGGTCAGCGCTGCGACGGCGGCCGCCTGACTGATCGAGCAGGGGTTCGACGTGGACTGCGACTGGAGCTTGCCCATCGCCTTGATGATCCATTCGGGGCCACCGGCAAAACCGATGCGCCAGCCGGTCATCGAGAAAGCCTTGGAGCAGCCATTCACGGTCAGGGTGCGATCGTAGAGATCCGGGCACACCTGCGCGATGGTCGCGAAGGGGGTCGGCGCGTACCAGACATGCTCATACATGTCGTCGGTCATGATGAGGACGTGTGGGTGACGACGCAGCACTTCGCCCAAATCCTTCAGCTCACTGGCCGAATAGGCCGCGCCCGAGGGGTTGGAGGGCGAGTTCAGGATCAGCCACTTGGTGCGCGGGGTGATCGCGGCATCAAGCTGAGCGGCGGTGATCTTGTAGCCCTGGCTCGCGGGGCCTTCGACGAAGACCGGAGTGCCGCCCGCGAAGTTCACGATGTCGGGATAGCTGACCCAATAGGGCGCCGGGATGATGACTTCATCGCCCACATCGACGCTCGCGACCAGCGCGTTGAACAAGGTGTGCTTGCCGCCCGAATTCACGCTGATCTGGCTGCGCTTGTAGGTCAGGCCATTGTCGCGCTGGAACTTGAATGCGACCGCGTCCTTGAGGTCGGCGGTGCCATCGACGTCGGTGTAGCGGGTCAGGTTCTTGCGGATGGCGGCGATGCCCGCTTCCTTGACGAAATCGGGCGTGTCGAAGTCGGGCTCGCCCGCCGAGAGACCAATGACATCGACGCCTTCGGCTTTGAGGGCATTCACACGCGCGCTCATCGCCAGCGTGGCGGAGGGCTGGATGCGGCCGAGGGCAGCGGAAGTCTGGCTCATCGTGACACTCTTTCTGAAGGATCGCTTTGAGTCCGCCTGGGCGGACGGGGGCTCCTTAGTGCGCTATGACTTTTGGGGCAACCGGGAGTTGGGGGTGGATGACCTGCATTCGGGTCACCGGCGTCATCCTGAACTTGTTTCAGGATCCATTTCTCCGGATCGAGCTTCGGCCGGTGGGGCATGATGGATCCTGAAACAAGTTCAGGATGACGATTAAAGTGAAGACCGCTACTTCACCAGTGACGCCGCTACCATGCCGCGTGCGGCGTTGCCGATGTAGAAGCCGTTTTCCAAGTCGCGGGGTTTCAGGTCCGCTTCGACGGCTTCGCCCATTTCGATGAGGCTGCGGCGGAGGACGCCGGGCAGGATGCCGCGTGAGAGGGGCGGCGTTATCAGCTTGTCGCCGCGTTCGACGAAGATGGAGGAGAAGCAGCCTTCGGTGAGGAAACCTTCGCGATCAGTCATCAGCACTTCATAGGTGCCGCCGCGTTTCAGGGCGTCGCGATAGACGGTGCGGTCTGTGGTCTTGTGCACGAGGCAAAGGTCATCGCCGGGCGCCGTCCGTGGCACGACCGCCACCTGCATGATCGCCTGCGGCCATGTGCGATGTTCGCGCACCTCAATGGCGATCGATCCCCCGCGGGACACGAGAAGGCGCAGGCGGCTGCGTTCGCGCAGGCGGAAGGTTGCGGCCTGGAGTTCGTTGCGGACATCGTGGCGGTCGAAGATGAAGTCGAGTGCCGTGGCGCTCTCCTTCAGCCGTTCCAGATGCAGTTCCAGCAGTCTGATGCCTTCGACCGGATCGAAAGCCATGGTTTCGAGCAGATCGAACCGTCCGTCAGCCAATGACATCGAAACTAATCAGCCCCCTACTGCCTTGCGGTCGTCAGGAAGCGCCCCTTGGCAAGGCATTCCGCCCACTCGGATTCCGCATCCGAGTCCGCGACGATGCCGGAGCCCAGTCCCAGGCGCCCCTCCCTGCTGCCTTCTTCAACCCAAATCGTGCGAATGGCAACATTGAAGGCAGCGTCTCCGTTCGGATCGATCCAGCCCATGGTGCCGGTATAGACGTCGCGGGGATGGGCCTCCACCGTGTCGATAATCTCCATGGCACGCACCTTTGGCGCGCCGGTGATCGATCCGCAGGGGAAGAGGATGCGCAGGATATCGACGGCCGAAAGACCGGGCAGCATCCGCGCGCGGATGGTCGAGACCATCTGGTGCACCGTCGGATAGGTTTCGACATGGAAGAGGTCGGGGACGATCACCGTGCCTGCGCGCGAAACCCGGGATAGATCGTTGCGCAGCAGATCGACGATCATCAGATTTTCGGCGCGCTGCTTGATGTCCTCCTCCAGTTCCCGTGCCAACGCGGCGTCGCGAGCCGGGTCGGACGAGCGGCGCGCGGTGCCCTTCATCGGCCGGGCGGTCAGTTGCCCACGCACATTGGTGAAGAAGAGTTCGGGCGAGAAGGAGAGGATATTGTGCGCGCCGGTGCGGATGATACCGCCATAGCCCGCGCGCTGGCGGGGGCGGATCGCGGCATAAAGCGCCATCAGGTCCCCATCGAAGCGGGCCGTGCAGGGGAAGGTCAGATTGACCTGATAGATGTCGCCTGCCCGGATATATTCCTGCACTCGGCCAAACGCGGCGCGATAGGTTTGTTCGTCTATCAGCGGCTGCGGCGGTTCGATGCTGGCGGTGGCGGGATCGGGCAGCAGGTCGGGCAGCAGCGCGGGATCGATCAGCCGATGTCCTTCGAACAGGCCGAACCAGAGCAGCGGCATGGCGGGCGTGCGATCGGCCTGGCCCAAGGCGATCGGCTGGAGCCGGTCCTCCAGCATCAGCCCGGCCTCATAACTCATATAGCCGGCGGCATGCAGGCCCATCTCTCCCGCTTCGGCAAGGCGGTCGAGGGCGGGCTGCACCTCCTCCAGGCAATCAGCGGTGATGACATCCACCGGATCGCGGTAGAGGCGCGCGGGCGCGGCATTGCGCTCTCGCGCATCGTCGAACAGGACAAAGGCTTCGGAAGGACCCGGTAGTCGCATGCTGGCCGTCTTAACAGCCTTTTAGCCGGGCGAAAGGGAGGCAGCGGGTTAAACCGTTGTTGCATAGCCCGCCGCCCGGCCATAGGGACGGCGCATGAGCGATCATCATTCCGCAGGTGCCGTGGTGCGGCCGCTTCGCCCCGCCCTGACGCTGGCGCTGCGCGGCCGTTGTCCCGCGTGCGGCGAGGGCGCGATGTTCGCGGGCTTCCTGAAGCCCAGTCCGGCCTGCAATGCCTGTGGACAGCCGTGGGATATGTCACGGGCGGACGATTTCCCCGCCTATATCGTGATCCTGCTGCTGGGGCACATATTGGTGCCCTTGATGATCGAGGTGAACCATGCGCTGGCCATTCCGTTAGGGGTGCAGGCGGCGTTGTGGCCGGGGCTGGCCGTGGTACTGGCGGCGGTGATGATCCAGCCGGTGAAGGGTGCGGTGATCGCGTTTCAGTGGGCGCGGCGGATGGATGGGTTTGCGGGCTGAACACTCCACCGCCATCATTACCCCATACCGTTCGGGCCGTGCGAACGGGGGTGAGGGAGGTTGGTTCAGGGAGACGGCGCGGGCAAGCCTCACGAGACCCCAGCTTTCGCTGGGGTGACGAGAGTTGTTTAAGCTGGCTGGCGGAGGAAATTGCGTTCCATGGCTTCGCGCAGGCTGGCGTCGATACTGCGGCGGCCTTCCGATCCGTGGGTGACGACAGTGGTGTCGCAGGTGGCGACGCAGACACCCTTCTGGAAGGCGGCGGAGCTGACGGTCCAGCTGGTGCGGCCGATATGGCCAATGCCGCAATGCACTTCGAACGGATAGGGGAAGTGCGATTCCTCGACGAAGTTCAGCGATACGGCGGCGACGAGCCAGCGCACGCCCTGTTCCTGCGGGTGGCGGCCGAGATGATGGTGGAAGCGGATGCGGGCGGTTTCGAAGATGCCCGAGATGGCCACATTGTTGATGTGGCCCATCGTATCGATATCCTGGAAGCGCGTGTCGATGCTGGTGATGAAGCTGTAGGCTTCGGGGCTCAAGCGCCAGGATTCGGGTTTTGCCATGTCCTGCTTTCCGATGGTTGTCCCTGAAGCTCTTACGCTTCGCCGACGCGGATTCAATCGTTCAGGGAAAATTGACGCAACTGCGACCTTTTTGACACAGCGGATGTTGGTCGCGCTGCAAAGGCGCCCCCATCGCGCGGGAGATGGACTTTTGCCCCTCATTTCTGCCAAAGCGCGAACATGACCGACAAGCCACAGAATGTCCGCATCGAAGACGGTGTTTTTCTGGGCTTCGTCCTGTTGGTGTCGGTGGCCTTTGCGCTGGTGATCGAGCCGTTT
This sequence comes from Sphingobium sp. TomTYG46, assembly GCF_055396345.1. NCBI lineage: Bacteria > Pseudomonadati > Pseudomonadota > Alphaproteobacteria > Sphingomonadales > Sphingobiaceae > Sphingobium > Sphingobium sp. TomTYG46. Next base: position 2,638,583 of record NZ_AP027324.1, on the reverse strand, counting down.
TTCGCGGCCATCCTGTGGGGCGTGATCGCCGCTATATTGTTCGGCCCCATCAACCAGAACCTGTTGCGGCAGATGCCGGGCCGCCCCAATAGCGCGGCGGGGCTGACGCTGTTGCTGATCGTAGCGGTCGTCATCCTGCCTGCGATCGTGCTGGCTGTTTCGCTGGTGCAGGAAGCGGGGCTTTTCTACGCCAAGATACAGTCGGGGCAGATCAATATCCCCGCCATGTTCGACGCATTTCAGGCGAGCCTGCCGGATTGGGCTTCGAACCTGCTGGCGCGCGTGGGCATCACCAATTTCGCGGCGGTGCGCGACATGTTGGGACAGAGCATCGCCAACAGCTTCCGATCCGTCGCGGCGCAGGTCTTCCAGATCGGGCAGAGCGCATTCAGCTTTTTCGTGGCGTTGAGCGTCACGCTTTACCTTACCTTCTTCCTGCTGCGTGACGGGCCGGCGCTGGCGGCGCGGCTGGATCGCGCGGCGCCGCTGCGCATGACGCACAGGCGCGCGCTGATGCAACAGTTCGTCGTCGTCACCCGCGCGACGATCAAGGGCAGCGTCGTCGTCGCCATAGTGCAGGGGATGATCGGCGGCATCGTATTCTGGTTGCTGGGGATACAGGGGCCGCTGCTGTGGGGCGTGCTGATGGGATGCTTTTCGCTGATCCCGGCGGTGGGCACGGGATTGGTGTGGGTGCCGGTGGCGATTTACCTGCTGGCGACGGGCGCGGTGGTCAAGGGGATCATCCTGATCGTATGCGGCCTGTTCGTCATCGGCCTGATCGACAATCTGCTGCGGCCGATGCTGGTTGGGCGGGATACGCGCATTCCCGATTATGTGGTGTTGATCACGACGCTCGGCGGAATCGACATGTTCGGCTTCAACGGTATCGTCATCGGGCCGGTGATCGCCGCGCTGTTCATCGCGACGTGGAACATCGTGACGCGGATGCGGACGGGCAACGGGCTGGAAGGTCCGCTGACGCAGGAAGACACGCCGTCCGCTGAGGCGGATCGCGGAGCGTTGGACTAACCGCCGCTAGTACGCAAAAGTGGGAACCGGTTTTGCGCCTAAAAGGATGCGAAAACAAAAACTGGAGCGCGCGGCCTGCGTCCAATTAAACGCAGCCCGCTCCTAGGAGGAGACGTTGTCGGCGATATCCTCGGCAAGGCGATCGAGTTCGGCTGGCTGCTTCTTCTTGCTGATCAGGGCGTAGGCCAGTTCGCCTTCCTGCCAATAGGCGACGGTCTTGCCATCGCGGGTGAGCACGGCCGGTTTTGCGGGCGCCACGCCATCGTCGCGGACGGCGAACAGGGATACCGGGCGGCTGACGTCGTTGGTGATGGTCATTTGCAAGCTAGGGCCGCTGTCGGAAGGGAAAAGCTGTACATCGGTGATGCGCCACCCCTGCGGCAGGATGGGAAGCGCGATGCGGGCGAAGGAGCCGACTTCGCCGACGTTGAACACCGTGGGAGGCGAACGTCGAAGGACGGCCCGCATTTCCGCGACTTTGTGCGACTGCAGGGCTTCCTTGATGAAATATTCCTCCGCTCGGCCGCGATCGACCGACACGCCCTTGCCCATGGCGAACCAGCCGCCTGCCAACACCAACAAGGCCGCAGCGACGCGCGCGAGGCGGGATGTTGATCGGGCGGGCGAGAGCGAGGCAGCATGAGAAGGCCTCCGACGAAACGGCGTGACGTTGGCACAAGCCGCGACGGGGACCGCAGAGTCAGTCCGGCGGTGGAAAACCGCGTCGAAATGATCGCCTGCTCCGTCAGGATCGACGCGGGTGAAGCCATGGCGCTCTAGCAGGGTGAAGACTTCGCCTGCATCAGCGCCATAGCGGTGAAGGTTCCGGTGATCGATTTCGACGACCGCTGCCCGCGTTTGCGGGAGGGCAAGGATCGGCGCCAGCCCCTGAAGGACGGCATATTCAAATCCCTCCACATCGATCTTCACCGTGATGGATCGCTCGCCGATGAGCTTGAGGAGACCGGGAAAGTCGCCGGTCGACAATGTCATGACCCGTTCCCCCTCCTCTACAGGTTCGCTGGCGATGGAGAAGCGCCCGGAATGCCCTGTCGCGCGATTGTCGAGCAGGTCGGGGCGGGTCAGGGCTGCAAGGGCCAGGTTGAAGGGCAGGACATTGTTAAACGCGTTCAGGCCGATGTTCCGGACCAGCTTTGCGAAGGTAGAAAAGCAAGGTTCGAAGGCGACCACCAGCCCGTCCGGCCCCACGCGCTCTGCCGCAAGCAGGGTGAAGATGCCGCAATTGGCGCCGACATCGATGAAGCAGTCGCCAGGACGGAGGCATTCCACCTCATCGGAGACTCGCGCGCCATATTCCCCGGTCAGCCCAAGCAGATGAGTCCGGTCGCGCACATCGAAGGCGAGTCGGACATTGCCATAGCTTGACCGAATGGGTGTGCCATCCAGCACCCCGGCGAAAGGCGACAACAGCCGCCACTTCCCGCGAAAGCGAGGCAATCGATGGACATAGAGGTTCAACAGCCAAGGTCGAACCACCCTGAAACCCGGCATCAGCGCACCTCACTTCCCTTATGGTCGGCAATTTACGTCATGCATGATCGTCAGTGGCCGACTTTTCCGGAGTACCCCCGCAGTTGCCCGCGCCACCAGTTAGCGGACATGCATGCGGGTCGGGCCGACGCTCCCTATGGCGTCAGATAAGCAGTGGCCATTACTGGAGAATGACGGCGCGCATCACTTCGCCGCCACGGCGTGAGCGTCCCTTAACGCGAGATCGCCAGTGATCCAGTGGCGCAAATCCATCTGGAGGATGTCTTGCAGGATCAAGAGATCCTCGCAGTAAAAATCGCGCAGCATCTGCTGTAATTCATCCGTGAGGGGCGGGTAGCGGATCGGCGCCGCCAGCGACGCGCGCAGCTTCGCCAGATGAGGGTTGGAGCGGAGCGGGTCGAGCACCGGGCGCATCGGTTGCAGCATACGGCGCAGCGGCAACGGCAACATCGGGCTGGCGCTGTCATTTTTCCGGCTGGCCACCTCTTCGGCCGCGATATGCACCGGCACACCGATATGAGTGCAGACGTCCGCGACGACCTGTTCGGGCTGCTCCCGCAGCGACTCGTACAGGATCACGTGGATCTGATCGCGCGGATAATGGCGGAGGAAGCGGCGCAGATGGGCGCCATAAAGCCCACCAGACAGGAATCGCGACTGTTCAGGCTGCGCGCTTTCCAGATATTTGCGGGGGTCGCCGCCGACCTGTCCGCGTCGGAAGAGCATGCAATAATCGGAATAGGCGCGCTGAACCGGGTCGCGCAGCTGAACGATGAGCCGGGCGTCGGGAAGCATGGCCGCCATGCGCTCCGCGGCTTGCGGATGCGCCAGATAGTCCGCCGACTTTTCCCCGATAATACGGCCGGGCGGCGCAGGATCGAAGAGGGAGGCATACCAGTCTGGGCCGCGATCATATTCCGAACTGAAATAATGCGGTTCGGCGTCGGGGAGCCACAGCCCCGGATGATTGCGGAGTTGATGAGCGATCCAGGTGGTCGCGCCTTTCATGGCGCCGATAACGACGAAGCTTGGCTGGCGATCAATCATGTTCTTCAGATAGGGCGAATGGGGACGCAGGGCAGTTGGGCATAGGTACGATCCGAAGATGGGTAGCGGTCTTATCCCTTTGAGCAGAAATCAAATCCCCATCCCCATTCGTCATCCGAAAGGATGGGCAGCTGGCCTCAAGTATAGGTGCGGAATGGTGCGGCGTTTTCCGGACGCTTTGTCCTATGGTTGCCCTTGCCGCCCCCTGTAGCGCGGCGATCCGGGAACAGTCACGGGACCGCATGAAGATCATCGTCATCGCCAGCCTCGCCTATTCGGTGATCAATTTTCGCGGGCGGCTGATCGCCGCAATGATCGGCAACGGGCATGAGGTCATTGTCTGCGCGCCCGGCCGCGATCCCGAAATTGAGGCGAAGCTGGCGGCGATGGGCGCGACCTATCTGCCCATGCCCATGGCGCGGGCAGGGATGAACCCCTTTGCTGATATGGGCACGCTGAGCTGGCTGATCGGTTGTTTCCGGAAACATCGGCCGGACGCGGTAATGGCCTATACGCAGAAGCCGATCATCTATGGCGGCATCGCCAGCCGGTTTTTCCCGTCCATCCGCTTCTACGCAATGGTGAGCGGGCTTGGTCATGTGTTCAGCGACGGTGAATCGCGCCTGCTGCCTTATGTACGGGCGATCGTGTCCATTCTGTACCGGCAGGCGCTGCGTAGCGCTAAAGCAGTGTTCGTCTTCAATAGCGACGACCGTGGCGAGATGCTGCGCCACCATATCCTGCGCCCCGACAGCCGCGTCGTCCAGGTGCCGGGGTCGGGCGTGGACCTTTCCCATTATGCCCAGGCGGCTTTGCCGGAAGGACCGCCCGTCTTCCTGATGATTGCGCGGCTGCTGCGCAACAAGGGCCTGATCGAATATGTCGAGGCGGCCCGGATCGTGCGGGCGCGCTTTCCCGATGTGCGCCTGCAACTGCTCGGGCCGCTCGATGAAAATCCGGCCGCCGTTTCGCGCGAGATGATCGCCCAGTGGCAGGATGAGGGCATTATCGAATATCTGGGCGAGACGCGCGACGTGCGCCCCTATCTGGGGCAGGCCAGCATCTTCGTGCTGCCAAGCTGGTATCGGGAGGGCCTGCCGCGCACGATATTGGAAGCAATGGCGGTGGGCCGGGGCGTGATCACGACCGACATGCCGGGTTGCCGCGAGCCGATTAGGCAGGGGGTGAACGGTTTCATCGTAGCGCCGCGCGATGCCAACGCGCTGGCCGACGCGATGGTGCGGATATGCGAGCAGCCGGGCCTGCCCGCGCAATTGGGCCTGGCGGCGCGCAAGACGGTTGAAGACCATTATTCGGTCGAAATGGTGAACGCGCTGTTGCTTTCGACCATGGAGATGAACGGCCCCGTGGCCGGGCGGTCCGAGCGGAAGAGGGTCAACGCGCCGATCCTTGCCGGAGAATCCTGATGGGCGTGAGGCGACTGATCGATATGCTGTTCGCGGCCACCGCCCTGCCGCTGGCGCTGCCGGTCATGGCGGTCATAGCTGGAACCATAAGGCTGACCGATGGCGCGCCGGTGCTGTACAGGCAGGTCCGCGTGACGAAGGGCGGGCGGCGCTTTCCCGTCATCAAGTTCCGGACGATGACCGACGCCCACGACCGGGATGGTCGGTTGCTGCCCGATGCGATGCGGACGACCCGGATCGGTGGGTTCCTGCGGCGTTCGCGGTTGGACGAACTGCCGCAGCTGTGGAACATCCTTACCGGGACCATGAGCCTGATCGGCCCCCGCCCCCTGCTGCCCGCGACCATAGAGGAAGCCGGAGAGCGGGGACGGCAGCGGTGCGCGGTCAGGCCCGGCCTTACCGGATGGGCGCAGGTCAACGGCAACACGCTACTGGGTGAGCGGGACAAGATCGCGCTCGACCTCTGGTACATTGCGAACCGCTCCTTGTGGCTCGACCTCACCATCCTTGCCCGAACGATCAGCGTGGCGGTGCGCGGCGAACGGTCCAACCAGTCATCGATCAGGAGGGCGCATGAAGGCCATAGTCGTTGGCGCGGTTGAAAGCACACGGGTCGCGGTGACGGCCCTTGGCGCATCCCGCCAGTGGGATCTGGCGGCAGTCTTCACCCTGCCGTCCGATCTTGCCCATCGCCATTCCGATTTCGTCGATCTTTCGGGCGATGCTGAAAAAGCGGGGGCACGGATCGTGCGAACCGCCAATATCAATTCCGATGCGGCGTTGCAGGCGCTCCGCGATCTGGCGCCCGATTATATCTTCGTCATCGGCTGGTCTCAGATTTGCGGAGAAGCATTCCGCGCCACCGCAAGGCGGGGCGTCGTGGGCTATCATCCCGCGCCCCTGCCTCGCCTACGGGGCCGCGCCGTCATTCCATGGACCATCCTGCTGGATGAGCCCATTTCCGCTTCCTCTCTCTTCCTGATCGATGCGGGGGTGGATAGCGGGCCGCTGCTTGGCCAGCGCTATTTCCATTTAACGCCGGATGAGACGGCGGCGACGCTCTACGCCAAGCACATGGCCGCGCTGGAAGCGATGCTGCCGGGCGTGCTGGAGGATATTGCGGGCGGGTCGCCGACGCTCATGGTACAGGATGACCGTTGCGCCACCTATGCCGCGCGCAGGCGACCGGAAGATGCGCTGATCGACTGGTCGGCGCCGGGATCGGCAATCTGGCGCTGCGTCAGGGCCTGCGGTCACCCCTATCCGGGCGCCTGGACGAGCTATGCGGGCGAGAAGATCGTCATCGAAGAGGCGGCGCTGGTGCCGCTGCGCCATCATGCCGCTGCGATGCCGGGGCAGATTGTCAAGCGTATGGCGGAAGGCTTCGTCGTGCGCTGCGGCGACGATCAGGGATTGCATGTGCTACGCTGGCAGACGGCGCGGGAAGCGCCCTTGCCCAACCACGCCATATTGGGGCGGACCAAGGCAGCGGCATGACCATGATCGATAGCATAGAGCGCGCGCTGGTGATCGCGCCCCATCCCGACGACGAAGTGCTGGGCTGCGGGGGAACGATCGCGCGCCTTGCCGCTATGCGTTGCCATGTCGAGGTCGTCATCGCGACGCAGGGGAAGCCGCCGCGCTTCACTGCGGCGCAGGTGGAACGGGTGCAGGCCGAAGCGCGCCGGGCTCATAAGGTGCTGGGCGTTGGGCGGACCCATTTCCTGGAATTTGAGGCAGCGGCGCTGGATTGCCTGCCGCGCGCGGAGTTGAATGAGGGCATCGCCGCCGCGGTCGCCGAGAGCCGTCCCGACACATTGTTCCTGCCCTTCCCCGGCGACCTGCATTTCGACCATGGCCTGATATTCGAAGCTGCGATGGTGGCGGCGCGGCCGGTTGGGGCGCATTACCCAAGGCGCATATTGGCTTATGAGACTGTGTCAGAAACCAATTGGGCGGCGCCTTTCCTGACGCCTCCGTTTCAGCCGCACGTCTTCATCGACATCAGCGAGCATCTGGATCGGAAGATCGAGGCCTTTGGCTGTTTTGAATCGCAGGTTCGTCCTTTTCCCAATGAACGATCCTTTGAAACCTTGCGTGCGCTGGCGCAGGTGCGGGGCAGTTGCGTCAGCCGGAGCGCGGCGGAAGCCTTTGTGCTGATAAGAGAGGTAGCCTGACATGGACGCACCCGCGACCCGGACTGGAGGAGCATCGGCAACCTTGGGCACGGATTGGGAAGGACCCGACCGCAGCGGCCGGTCGCTGCGCATGATGCTGAGTTCCGCCGGGCGGCGGGTCGGCCTGATGCGGAGCTTTCGCGACGCGGCGGGCGCGCTGGGCGTCGACCTTGCCATGTTCGCATGCGACCTGAAGCCGGACTGGAGCCCGGCCTGTATCGAAGCGGACGGCAGCTTTGCCGCGCCGCCTGCGGAGAGCGACACGTTCATTCCGGCGATGCTGGACATTTGCAGGCGCGAGCAGATCGAGCTGATCGTGCCGACGATCGATACCGAACTTATCGCCTATGCCAATGCGCGCGAGCAGTTCGCCGCGATCAATTGCCATGTCGCGGTGTCGGACGCGCCGCTGGTGGAAATGGCGCGGGACAAGCTGGCCACGGCGTGGTTCCTGACGGGTGCGGGCTTGCCCTCCCCCGCCACCATAGCGGTGGAAGACTATCTGGAGGGATCGGCCGATCTGCCGCTGCCACTGCTGGCCAAGCCGCGGCATGGCAGCTCCAGCCGGGGCATCGGCATGGTCTATGATCGCGAGGAGGTGGCGGCGCTCGACAAGAGTGAGCCCTATGTTCTCCAGCAGTTTCTTGCGGGGCGTGAATTTACGATCAGCCTCTATTTCGATGGCGAAGGACAGCTGCAATGCGCGGTTCCCCATGAGCGGCTGCGGGTGCGGTCGGGGGAGGTTGAGAAGGGCATCACGGTGCGGGATGCCGTCATGCAGGACTTGGCCTGGCGATTGGGTTCCGCCCTTCAGGGGGCGCGCGGGGCGATGTGCTTTCAGCTTCGGGTGGATGCGGACGGGAACGCATCCATTTTCGAGATCAACGCCCGTTTCGGCGGGGGCTATCCATTGGCGCATCGGGCGGGCGCGCGGTTTGCGCAGTGGATGCTGGAAGAACGGCTGGGACTGCCGCGCACGGCGCATGATGGCTGGCAGGACAATGTCCTGATGCTGCGTTTCGATGATGCCGCTTTCATCTGAAAGCACCCGGTTCGAGCGCGTCATCGTGTTCGATCTGGACGACACGCTCTATCTGGAGCGCGACTATGTGCGGAGCGGGCTGCGGGCCGTGGGGCAATGGGCGAATAACGCGTTGGGCATCGGCAGTCTGGGCGAGGTGATGCGCGCGCGGTTCGAAGCGGGGGCGCGCAGCCACATATTCGACGACAGCTTGCAGGAGATGGGGCTTACGCCGTCATCCTCTCTGATCGGGCGGATGCTGGCTACTTACCGGCAGCACCGGCCCGACATCTGCCTTGCGCCCGATGCGGAACGGTTCCTTGCGAGGCGTGATGGCAGGACGGGCTTTGCGGTAATCACCGACGGCTTTCTTGATGCGCAGAGGCGCAAGATCAGGGCGCTGGGCCTGTATGGGCGCGGCATCCACCTTGGTATCTGCACCGACAAATGGGGACGGGAGTGCTGGAAGCCAAACCCGCGCGCGTTCGAGCATGTCGAGCAGATTTTCGGTCGGTCGGGCGGATCGCTGACCTATATCGCTGACAACCCTTCCAAGGATTTCACCGCGCCCCGATCACGCGGGTGGCGGACGGTGCAGATTGCCCGGCCCGACCGTATCCACAAGTTCGGCGTGAATGAGGGCGTGAAGGCCGACCGGATCATCGAGACGCTAGAAGAGTTCTGAGGATCGCCGCTATTTCCGCGCGTCTTCCACCGTCCATGGGGCAGCGTTGATCGCCCGGCGCAGGCACAGCGTCAGGCTACCGAGCCAAATCACCCCGAACAGCAGATGGGCGATGTTCGCGCCCATTGCTCCGACCAGCGGAACCAGCGGAAACACGGCGCAGTAGAAGGCGAGCGTGCACGCCATCACCGTGCGAAGAAGCGCGCGCTGGTCACCCAGGGCAAGCAGCCCGGCGCGGCTGGCGGACCCGCTGATCGCGAAGGTGACCGCCAGTATCTGGACAGTGAGCAAGGGGACGGCTCCAGCAAAATGCGGCCCCACGGCGAGGCGCATCAGCGGCCCGCCCACTAACAGCATGGCGACAAAACAGATGACGCCGAAAGCCCCCAGCAGCAATTCGGTCTGGACCAGCACACGGACGAAGGCGTGGCGCTTGCCCGCCGCCACCAACCGGCTGAGGTCGGGATAGACCACGGCCTGCACCTGCGCGCCGACCTGGAGAAGAATGCGACTGATGCGCTTGGCGATGTGGAACAGGCCCGCGCTTGCCGGGTCGGCGAGCCATCCGACGATCAGCGTATCGACCACCTGCACACTCGACCACAGGGTGAGCGAGAGGTTCGACCCGAGCGCGAAGCGCCAGATGTCGGGAAAGCGGCCGGTGATCCCTTTCGCCCTTGCTCGTAGCAGCTGACGAAATCCAGGCTGGGGCAAAAAGCGCATGGCAAAAACGAAATTGGCAATCGAGCCGAGGATTTGGGTGATCGTCCATATGAGGATGATCTGGAGCATGCCCGCGCCCGCCAGATAAGCCCCCGCCACGCAGAGGAGACGGACGAACGCGTTCGCGACCTGAATCTGCGCCACCGCGCGATATTGGCCCGCGAGCCTGAATATGGCGGTCGAGACACCGTTGAAGTTGAACAGTAGCGAGGTGGCGAAAAGGAGCGTGTAGCCGACATGCTGAAAAGAGAAGCCGAACAGATAATGTCCAGCGATCGTCAGCACGCTCGCGATCGCCCAGGCCGCGATACTGCCGCCGATGTCGAGCAGCCAGCCGAATTTGAGCAGCGCGAAATAGGTGGCCGGGTCCGCGTGAGGATCGACGGTCGCCCCATTGCGGATCAGCGGTTGCCACGACTGAAAGCTGACGAGCCGCTCGCACGCCTGACCCAGCGTCAGGATCATCGCGAAGATGCCATAGGTGGCAGGCCCCAGAAGCCGCGCAACCAGGGCAATGGACAGAAGCGTCAGTGCCAGCGTCGCGGCGGTGCCGGATAGAAGATGGAAGACGGCCCGCGCACGCCGATGAGTCAGCGCATCGCGCAACCGAATCGCGGAAAAGGTCATCTTCAATCGAAATCCCACCGCATTCATCGGCACGCCACCTTCAGTCCTGTTTTTCGAGACTTATGATGGGACCGAAGCAGGGAAGACGCAGCTTCTCTGTCGTCTTAACTCCGAATAGCCGGTGCGGGGGAAGAATTGCGAAACGGGGCCGCGCACTCACTGGCAGGCGAGCGGTGCCCCGTTCCGTTCAGAAACAGCCGGTCTGCGACGCCATCAGGCGAAGATGAAATCCGCAGCCGTGAAATTATGGGCGGTCAACGTCCCCAGGGGATCGGCGATGTCGATGCTGAACTTCACCCCGGAAGAGGTGACGACATCCAGCAACACGTTGCCCGAGGCTCCATCATGCGCGAACACCGTACCCGGCGCCCCGCCCGCAGCATATTTGGTGACTCCCAGCTTTTCCAGCACGATGCGGTCGGCACCGTCCTGAAAATCCTCTATCCGGTCGCCACCATCCAGCGCGCCCGCGCCCTTGAAGACGAACCAGTCGGCGCCCGCGCCACCCCATAGCCTGTCCGCGCCCAGATCGCCGGTCAGCTTGTCGATTCCGGCATCACCGTGCAACTCGTCGGCACCGTCGCCACCCAAGAGCAGGTCGTCGCCATCGCCGCCAAAGAGGATATCGTTTCCAGCCTCCCCGTTCAGGGAATCCGCATCCTTGCCGCCGTCGAGGAAATCGTTGCCCGCGCCCGATTCCATATTATCCCGGCCGTCGTCGCCATAGAGCTGATCCACGCCGCCTTCGGAATCCAGAATATCGTCGCCGCTGCCGCCCGACAGATAGTTGTTTCCGTCGCCGCCATCGACCCTGTCATTGCCGTTTCCGCCGTAGACATGGTCGTCGCCCGACTGCCCCTTCAGCTTGTCGTTGCCGTCTTCGCCATAGATCCAGTCATTGCCAGCGCCGCCGGCCACGGCCTGTGTCGTCAGCTTGCCGGTGGCCGGATTGATTTCATTCAGAAACCCGTCATCGCCAGCGCCAGCGTAGATGATGTCATCTCCCGCGCCTCCATCAATATAGTCGCGGCCCCCGCCTGCAAGGATGGTGTCATTCCCGGCATCCCCCAATATCTGGTCGTGCCCATCGAGCGTTTCGATGCGATCGTTGCCGTCGCCGCCCGTGACGATGTTGTTGCCCAGGCCGCCGTAAATACGGTCGTGTCCCGCGCCGCCGTCGAGCGAGTCATTGCCATCCTCGCCCCAAAGCTGGTCATCGCCCAAACCGCCCTTGAGGAAATCGGCGCCTGCTTCCCCATGAAGCACGTCGTTGCCATCATTCCCCTCAATATAATCGTCGCCTAATCCGCCCCACAGCTGATCATTGCCTGCGCCACCGAATATACTGTCGATTAGGGATGTTCCCTTGATGATGTCGTCTCCGACAAGCCCGTAAAACTTCGCCATTCACCCGCTCCCAGTAGAGACCCCACGCGCATGAAAATGGCGCGGGACCGACATAACTGTCTCACGCTAATCTAAACGATAGGTTGATTGGAACCGCCGGGCGGGCGCGGATTCCGGCGGGTCCGGGAGCACGCGAAAGCCCAACTGGAGCCGCGCTTCCGGCATTATGCGTTTTAGCGCAGTGACTTCTCCGAACGGGAAACCGGTTCGCACGCGTCAGGGCGCGCGCGCCGACACGAAATCAGCGTCGTTTAGAAGTGTCAAAAACAGGCTGCACCGTTCAGATGGCGACAGGCCTGATTGAGCTTGCCCCGGACTGGCGCGGGGCGATCGCCTCCATCGCTGCGCGCTCCCATTGGACAAGGACGCGGTCGACGGTGAAACGCTGAGAGGCGGCCCGCGCCCCTTCGGACAGGCGGCGGCGCTGATCGGGGTCGGCGCACAAGGCGGCGATGGCCGCGCCAAGAGCGGACACGTCGCCATCCGGGACCAACAGGCCGCTGATCCCGTCGGCGATCATTTCGCCGGGGCCGAAGTGGCAATCAAAGGAAATCACGGGGACGCCCGCCGCCATGGCTTCGCCCACGACGATCCCCCACCCTTCAAAGCGGGAGGAGAGGACGAAGATGTCGGCTTCACGCAGCCAGCCGCCATGATCCTGTGTGACGCCCGGCATCGACACCCGGTCTTGCAGGCCGAGCGCGTCCCGTTGCGCTTCGAGCTTCGCACGTTCCGGCCCCTCCCCCCAGATGGTGAGCGACCAGTCGGGGTCGGGGATGAGAGGGGCCGCGCGGGCGAAGGCGTCCAGCAGCAGGTCGAACCCCTTTTGCGGCACCAGCCGACCAACGGCGACGACCTGCCTGCCGCATGGGCGCGCCTCATCGATCGTGACAGGAGCATAGGTGGGATTGGGAATGACCCACTGGCGGGGACGCATGACCCTGGGGAAATATTGCATCGCGCCTTGCGTCATCGTCACCAGCCCGTGCGCGCGCGCATAGGTGTAGCGGCGCAGAGCCGACCAGAAGGCGCCGGGTCGTTGCTGGGCGGGATTGTTGCGTTCCGACACGATCACCGGGATACCGAGCGGCTTTGCGGCAAGAACGGTGACGACGTTGGTGCGTGTCAGGAAACTGATGATCAGGTCGGGGCGCGTGCTTGCCAATGCCTTGCGGAGCGCCCCGATGCGATTGAAGATCGCGAGGGCCGATCGCAGCACCGGCAAGCGCCCGACGGGAAAGCCCAACTGCGTGATGCTGACCGCCGGATCATGCGCATAATAGGGGCGCGCTCCGGGCTCTTCGAAGGCGAACAGGCTGACCGTCCAGCCCGACCGGCTGAAATGATTGCACAGCAGGCTGACGATATGTTCCGATCCCCCAGCGCGCAGGCCGGGCAGAATGAAGGCGATGTGCGGCTTCCCTCGGGCTGAGGCATCCGTCCGGATCGGCATAGTCATCCGCGCACAGTGAGGCCTTGGCCGCGTCAAATCCATGGGACTTGCGGATTATCGCCAGTTGGTCGCGGCGACCAAGCGGCTTAGCCAGAACCGCAGGCCGCTCGCATTTGGGCTAATCCCTATTGGCCTGCGTCATAGCCAAGCGCCCACTTCATGACGCCGCCACACATTGTAGGCTCAACGGCTATGATAGTAGCAGCAACGCAATTTTTCTCGCACCCGGCAGAAGCCCTTCCGCAACAGGTGGAAGACGCCTTCTTCAGTTCCATCAAGAACCCGAACAATACGTTCAAATGCACTTGGGGCGGACGGTTCGGGGCGCTGGACGGACGTCTGGTGGAAGCGGTCAAGGCACGCGGGCTGGATGTGCGGGAACTGCTGGATGTCGGGGTATCGTCGGGGACGACCACGCTGGACCTGTGCGACGCCTTTGCACGCGAGGGATATCGGCCGCGCATCACCGGCACCGATTATGCCATCCATGCCTGGATCGTCCCGCTGGGCAAAAGGTGCGCAGCGCTGCTGAATCCCGAAGGTCAGCTGTTGCAGGTCGATCTGTTCGGCCGGTCGATACAGCCTTGGCGGCGCCGTCTGGATTATCTGACCGGCATGTGGCTGGTGCGGCCGATCCTGTCCCGCATCGTCGGCGGTCTGGCGACACGCAGGCTGCGCGAGGGTGTGGGCGTCAGGAAAGTCGAACTGGTCAGCCCGCGCGTCCGCAACCATGACCTCATCACGATTGTCGAGGATGATGTGCTGGCCCCGCGTGACGGTTTCGGTCGGCGTTTCGATCTGGTGCGCGCCGCCAACATCCTCAACGAAAATTACTTCGTCGAAGCCGACCTTCGGAAGGCGATCGACAATCTTCGGTCCTATCTCAAAGGTCCCGGATCGCTGCTGTTCATCGTGCGCACGCGGGTGTCCGGGGACCATCATGGGACGCTGTTCGCCATGAGCGACAGCGGCGCCCTGGAGGTGGTGGAACGGATCGGTGCCGGATCGGAAATAGAAAAGTTGCTGATCGCAATGTGATCGGCACGGCTTCAGGAGCCCCCATGAAGATTCTCCATGTCATAACCGCTTTGAATGTCGGGGGCGCGGAAACCATGCTCGCCAAGCTGGTGGATCATGAACGCAGGCAGGGCGGCGCGATGCAGCCGTCGGTCGTGTCGCTGATGCCGCCGGGTGTCGCTGGAGACCGCATCCGCGCGAGCGGCGTGCCGCTTCATCATTGCGGCATGACGAGGGCCATCGACCTGCTGCCGGGGCTTGCCTGCCTTCGCGCCGTCATTCGGCAGGAACAGCCAGCGGTCATCATGGCGTGGATGTATCACGCCCATCTTGCCACCCGGCTGGCGACCTTGGCGAGCGCGAACACTGTACCGGTGATCTGGAACGTGCGCCACAGCATCGACGAGTTGTCGCAGGAAAAACCCTTGATGCGGGTCATCGTGCGGCTGGCCGCAGCATGTTCATCCTGGCCGCGCACGATCATCTATAACTCCCATGCGGCGGCAGCGCAGCATCTGCGGCTGGGCTTTCACGCGGAAGATATGGCGGTCATCCCCAATGGGTTCGATTGCGACCTTTTCCGCCCGCGCGAAGAGGCTCGCGATGCGCTTATTCACGATCTGGGGATTGCACCGGGCGCGCTGATCGTCGGGATGGCGGCGCGCAATCATCCGATGAAGGATGCGGCCACTCTGGTCGAAGCGGTGCTACGTGCACGCGAACGTGGCACGGATGTTCACCTGCTGCTGACGGGTCAAGGCATGGACGAACCCACCGGAGCGCTTGCGCGTCTGCTGGCGTCCATGCCTGCCGATCGCCTGACCCTGCGGAGCCATGACCGGAAGCTTGAGACGTTGCTGCCCGGCCTCGACATAATCGCGCTGCCTTCGGCCTGGGGTGAAGGTTTCCCCAATATTCTGGGCGAGGCTATGGCATGCGGCGCGCCCTGCATCGCGACCGATGTCGGGGATAGCGGCTGGATCGTCGATGAAAGCGGGATGGTCGTTCCACCACGCGACCCGGCGGCGCTTGCCGAAGCGATCATCGCCATGGACCGGCTGGGTCCCGATGGCCGCCGCCAATTGGGCGAGATCGCTCGCGCAAGGGTGCAGGAGAAGTTTTCGATGGGCCAGATCGCGGCGCGCTACCACCAGCTCTACCGGGATGTATCCGGTTCCTGCTTTCAGGAACGGGGAGCCCCCTCCTCGCCACGCCGCGCGCAGGTGATGTGAACATGTTGCAGGTCTTGCTCGCCTCCCCCGCTCTGTCCGGAACCGCCGCGACGCTGGACCGCGAAGCTGGAAGCACTGCCCCGGTCCGCATCTGCTTCCCCTTTGCCGGGGGCGCGATGGGGGGGAGCCATATCTCCGCGACCAAGCTCATCCATCAGCTGGATCGGAGCCGCTTCTCGCCCCTCATCGTTCTGCATTATGGATCGGGACAGTTCGGCGACTTCCTGAGATCCGAGGGGTTGGAGTTCGTCACGCTGCCCGATACCCGATTCTTCGGCGAATCGCCCGGCGTTCCCAAAGCGGGAGGCAGGGCGGAGACGGTGAGCGCCTTGATCGATCAGTGGCGCATGGCCCGCTTTCTGAGGCTGAACGAC
The DNA here is from genome assembly GCF_055396345.1 of Sphingobium sp. TomTYG46. Classification (NCBI taxonomy): domain Bacteria; kingdom Pseudomonadati; phylum Pseudomonadota; class Alphaproteobacteria; order Sphingomonadales; family Sphingobiaceae; genus Sphingobium; species Sphingobium sp. TomTYG46. The sequence continues at coordinate 2,622,849 of NZ_AP027324.1, read as the reverse complement.
GTCCGGATCGTCCATACCAATGATGGGCCGATGCATATGTCCTGGGCATTGCCCGCACGTCTGGCGGGCGCCAAGATGCTGTGGCACCATAGGGGCAGTCATGATGCCCGAGGCGTCCGCTTCGTCGCCCCCTTCGCGGCGGATCGCATCGTCGGCGTGTCAGCCTATGCCTTGTCCGAGGTGCGCCGTCTGAAGCGCGCGGCGCGCAAGACTTCCGTCATCTACAGCCCCTTCGACGCGGACGCCGAGCCGATCGACCGGGCGCAGGCGCACCTGGCGCTGACATCGGAGCTGGGCGTCGATCCCGACACCCGCCTTCTTGGCTTTTTCGGCCATTTCATCGACCGCAAAAGGCCGCTGATGTTCGTGGAAACGCTGGCACATATTGCCCGGACGCGGCCCGAACTCCCCGTGATGGGACTGATGTTCGGATTGCCGCTGACGGACGGGATAGAGGAACAGATCAACGAAAAAGCCAAGGCGCTGGGCGTAAGCGATCGCCTGCGCCTCATGGGCTTTCGCTATCCCTCCGCCGCGTTGATGGCGGGCTGCGACATTCATGTGGTGACGGCCGTCAACGAGCCCTTTGGCCGGTCCCTGATCGAAGCCATGCTGCTTGGCACGCCCGTAATTGCTGCCGCGTCGGGCGGCAATATCGAAGCGATCGACCATGGCGTGACGGGCATGCTGGTCGAACCCGATGATCCCGCCGCCATGGGGCAAGCCATCGTCGAGTTGCTCGATTGTCCCGATCACCTGACGGCGGTCGCCGCGCAAGCGCAGATCCTGGCGAACCGCCGTTACGGCGTGGAGCAGCATGCGTCGCAAGTGTCCGCAATCTATCAGTCGCTCCTCGGGACGGGGCCGCGCCGGAACCGGAGGCGATGGTGAGTTCCAATGCGGTGGCCGCCCTGGGTGTCGGGATCGCCGCGCTACTGGTGGCTCCGTTTGTCACGCCCTCCGATATCGTGCGGCAATTGACGGGGACCGGCGATTCCGATGGAACTTCAGTATTGCCCGAAGTACCCGGTGCCGAAGCGTTCCCCGGAGCCGAAGGCTTTGGCCGACGGACCCGTGGCGGACGTGGTGGCGTGATCATGCCTGTCACCACGCTGGCAGACCACGGCCCCGGTTCCCTGCGCGCATGCATAGACGCCAAAAAACCCCGCATATGCATCTTCCGCGTCGCTGGCGTCATCCGTTTCACGACGGATCGGCCCGTGATCCGCCACCCCTATATCACCGTCGCCGGTCAGACCGCGCCTGGCGGCGGAATATTGATCACCCATGCAGGAGGCGAAGGCGGCCACACCCCGATCGTTGCCAAGAATACGCATGATGTTATCATTCGTCACATCCGCGTACGAACCGATCTCAACGGCAATGCCGCCGCCAGCAACGGGTCATTTCTTTTTGAGAACAGCCGCAACATCATCTTCGATCATGTCAGCGGCGCCTGGGCATTAGGTCAAATCATCAGCGGCTTTGGCGTGAACGACAATATCACAATGTCCAATTCCATCTTTACAGAGGGCATTTCCCGGCGAAGCAAATGCGCGATGCTCGCTTTCGACCCGCGGGAGCCGCAGAAGGTCAGCTTCATCCGCAACCTGTGCGCTCATAATGGAAGCAGAAGTCCGGACGTGAATTTCACACCCAAGTCATGCGTGGAGATCGTCAACAATGTTCTTTATAATGCCAGGTCCCAATTCACCCGCGTGCAGGAGATATATGGTGGAACACCCGTCAACATCGTCGGCAACTATTACAAAAACGGTCCAGACGGGACGGACAAGATTGCCGCAATAGATCGTGATGTGGGTGCCAGCGCGGGCCAATCGGAAATATTCATGGCCGACAACAGGCTGGATCAGGTCAAGGTCATGACAACCCGCGCCGCAGCCGCTGCACGTGTGGGGCGGCCCGTCTGCCCCCTCAGCATGAAAGTCGCCTCACCCGAAAAGGCCTATATCCAAGTGCTGGAAAACGCCGGGGCATTCCCGCGAGATGCGCTCGACCTGCGTACCGTCAGCGACGTTCGCAACCGGACGGGATCGATCCTGCGCGATCCGAAGATGCGGAGCGGACCACGCCCGCTACCCCGGATCGCGCCCGGAACGCCCTATGTCGATCTGGATGAGGACGGGATGGCCGACAGCTGGGAGCGGGCCAATGGCATGAACACCCGGCGTAATGATGCCTGGCAGGATGCCGACCATGACAATTGGCTGAATCTGGACGAATTCCTTGATTTCGCCCATCGCGAAGTCATGGCCGGGCGGCAGATACGCTAATCCTCTATCCGATCAATATTGCAGGCGGATTTCCGCACCGACGATCGTGCGATCAAAATCGTCGAACGCTCTTGTGCTATCGCGATTGGCGATGCGTCCTGTGAGCGCGAAGGAAATATTGCGGTTCACCAGATATTCGACTTCGGCCACACCGGCGATCGTCCGTTCGTGCTGGCCCGAACCGATGAAATTGCTGCGGCGGTACAGCACGGAAGCCTGCCAGCGCAGATTGTGATAAATCTCGTTCTGCACACCCAGACGGAACCTCGTGTCAGTCCGCGACTGCGCACCGGTGCGGACGGTGGCGACATCGCCCCGGAACCCGTCGAGCGTAACCGCCCATCTGGGCGACGGCGTATAGGTCAGCCCGGCCGAAACCGACAGGCCGGTCCTGCTGTCAAATCGCGCGTCGTCGGGTTTGAAGCGGAATACGCCGACGGACGCTTCGCCACGGATCAGGCCGCCGGGTTCAAAAGCCACCCCCGCACGTGCGCCATAGGTTTTTGAATCGCGGTCCACACCCGACGCGTCCACCGGCAACCGGAACTCGCGTCTGGTGACAAAGCCTTCTCCAAAGATATTCATCATGCCGCTGACCCGGTATCCCAGCCGGGCAGAGCCGGAATATTGGTCGAAATCGCGTTCGGCATCGACGGCGGCCAGGGCGTTGTTCTTCAGCCAGGTGCCTTTCACGCCGAGATTGAAGCGGGCACCCTGATGCGTGTAACCAAGATCACTCTGCCACTGGTCATATCTGCGCGGCGGGGTGCCGACGCCCGTGCGGGATTCAGGTTCGCCGCGGTCCTCGACCAGCCGCATCCAACCCGCGCTAGCGGTGATATTATCGGCGCCCGACAGGTGATATACGCCGCCGATACTGGTATTTATTCCCTCGGAATTTTCACTGTCATTCTTGAAATAGCGCCGGATCACCCCCCGCGCCTGCGCCGCCAGCTCGAACTTGTTATCGCTCAGCCGCAGGTTGAGCCAGGGCGAGATCGTCAGGCGCTCATCGTCGATTTCATTTGATGACAGGGCATAGATGTTGGAATCATATTCAAGCCGGGCATCCGCGCCGAGATAGGCCGATATTCTGCCCAACTGCACCGCCCTCGCCTCATACTCCTCCGGCGTTTCCAGCAGCGGCGTGGCTCGATCCAGCTGCTGTGCGGCAGCAGGAAAGGCCATGCCCGTCAAAATGACGCATGAGCAGAAGGGGATGAGGCGCTTTGCTGTCAAAACCATTTCTCCACGACTTTGATGGTGTCACCCGGCTGGATAGGTGTATTTTCGGAAGCCTTGGCGGTGGACGCCTGGCCATTCACCTGACGGATGATGGCAACCGTGTTGCGATTGGCGCGAAATGTGTACCCGCCCGCCACCGATACTGCGGTGACGACGGTCATGCCGGGCCGATAGGGATATTCGCCGGGGCTACGCACTTCGCCAAGGATATAGATGGGCCGCAGCTTCACCGGCTGAACACTGACTGCGGGCGAGACCATCAGCCGTTTTTCCACCAGCAGGGCGGCGATGCGCTGTTCCAGTTCGGGGATGGTCGATCCCCTGACCGGAATCCCGCCCATCAGCGGCAATGTCAGTTCGCCGCGATCATTGACGACGAAGGCCGTGCCATTGTCGATTTCGGTAAAGCCGGGGACGATGATGCGAAGTTCATCACCCGGCCCAAGCCGATATTGATCGGCGTTGGCGGTGGAAACGGCAGGCAAGCCGGACACAGAGCCGGTACAGGCCGAAAGCGCGAGCATCAGGGAAATGCCGATAGAGTGAACTAGCCGCATGACCACCTCCCATTTCCTGGCCACTTCTGGCCATTTTTGTTACAGTTTCAGAACAGAAATAAATTAATGTCAATTGCTTCGGGATAGTTATTTGTTCGCAAAGGATAAACTCTGGTCGCCTTCACGAGCATCTTCGAGCGCCTCCAGCAGCGCATCGATGATGATTTGCATATCTTTATCGCCCAGCAGATGATCGACCGGCAGCATGAGGCTGCGTTCGCCTATTTCGGCGGCGATCGGCAGGGGATGGAGATTGGGGTGGGCACTGTTCCGGACGGCCAGTTCCCGGGACATGTCCGGGCATGATCCTGTCCCGGCAGGTATGCCATGGCGGGCGAGCGCGGCGATGACGGCAGGTCTAGCGACCGCCGCATCCAGCATGAGGTAGAATTTGTAGAAAGCGTGATCCACCCCCTGCGGCACCTGTGGCACATGGATCAGCGGGTGATCGCCCAGTCCTTCGCGCAGGATGGCGGCATTGGCGCGCCGCCGCGCGAGCCACGACGGCAGCTTGCGTAACTGCGCCCGCCCGATCGCGGCCTGCATTTCCGTCAGCCGCCAGTTGGTGCCGAAACTTTCATGCAGGTAGCGGAAGGCGTTACCTGCCGAAGGCGCCGAGAGCATCGCGGGGTTCTTGCCGTGGTCCTTATAGGCCCACGCGCGTTCCCAATGCGCTTCGTCCTTGAGCAGCAACATGCCCCCTTCCCCGCCCGTCGACATGATCTTGTCGGTGCAGAAGGAGAAGGCGGCGGCGTGGCCGAAGGAGCCGACCTTCTTTCCATCGATGGCGGCGCCGTGCGCCTGGGCACAGTCCTCCACCAGCCACAGGCCATGCCGATCCGCGACGACCGACAGCGCTTCCATGTCACAGGGCCAGCCAGCCAGATGGACGCACAATATGGCTCTCGTCCTTCCGTTGATCAGCGGAACGACGGCGGCGGGATCGATCGTGTGGCTGTTGGCGTCGATGTCGGCGAATATTGGCACCGCGCCGACCGCCGCCACGGCAGAGGCGCTGGCGAAGAAGCTGCGGGCCGGAACGATCACCTCATCGCCCGGCCCGACGCCCAGCGCACGAAACGCCAGCTCCAGCGCCAGCGTGCCATTGGCGAGGGAGATCGCATGGGGCATGCCGCAATATAGCGCGAACTCGCGTTCGAAAGCGCGGCACTCGTCACCATGTACCAGCGAGTTGACGCGGCCGCTTTCCAGCACCCGGACCACGGCATCGATCTCGTCCGGCTCATATTGGGGCCAGCGCCGGTCTGACGGCGGGAAAGGCGGGATGGCGACGGCCGCAGCCCCTAGTTCGCGCGTCTGGGAAATATGATTCATATCGCCGCTCCCAGGCTTCCAGGCATCGGCTGCCGCAAAGGAGCGCACCCGGTCATTCATTCGCAGCCTTACCGACAAGGTCGATCTCCCGAGTCAATTCTCGCAGCGTCTTTGCCCAGTTCGATTGGGCGGGCGCGCGCAGCAATTCCTTCATCAGGTCGCGCACCCCGTCCTCGTCATGGGTATGGATGAGGTTTGCCAATTCGATGAAGGCGTTCACCAGCTTTTCGAGCGGGACCGGGCAAGGGCTTGCTTCGATCACGCCGGGGATGGTGGAGCGAAGCTGTTCCTCGGTGGTGTCGAACAACTCCTCGTAAAGCTTCTCGCCGGGACGAAGGCCGACGAACTTGATCGGCACGTCGATGTCCGGACGCAGGCCCGCGAGGCGGATCATTCGGCGGGCGATGTCGACGATCTTGATCGGCTCGCCCATGTCGAGGACGAAGATGGTGCCGCGATCGATGTTTGTTTCCATCGCACGGGCGCTGCTTTGCAGGATGAGCTGCACCGCTTCGCCCACGGTCATGAAATAGCGCTTGATGTCCGGGTGCGTGATGGTGAGCGGCTTTCCGGCGGCCATCTGCTGCTGAAGCAGGGGGACGAGCGACCCGCTGGAGCCCAGCACATTGCCGAACCGCACCGTCATGAAGCGCGGGCTGTCGGGGTCGCACTGACCGATCAGGTCAAGGGCCTGGCAATAAAGTTCGCCAAGGCGCTTGGTGGCGCCCATGACGCCCACCGGATTAACCGCCTTGTCCGTCGACACCTGGATCATCGCGAGCGAGCCATAAGCGCAGACGGCATCCGCGACATTTCGCGTGCCGAGCACATTGGTATGAGCGCCCTCGCACGGATTGGCCTCGACAATGGGCACATGCTTGAGCGCGGCAGCATGGAAGACGACCTCCGGCTGATGGCGCTGAAAGACGTCATTCAACGCGGCGCGGTCGCGGATCGAGCAAAGTTCGGGCCGACAGATGACATCCGGGAACTTGTCCCGCGCCTGCATCTCGATGGTGTAGAGATTGAACTCGCAATGATCGAGGAGAACGATCTCCGCCGGGCGGAAGGTGGCGATCTGGCGCACCAGTTCGCCGCCGATCGTGCCGCCCGCGCCCGTCACCAATATCCGGCGGCCACGGATCAGCCGATCCACGATGCTGCGCTGGAGGGAGACTTCGGGTCGGCCGAGCAGGTCGGCCAGCTCGAACTGCTTGATCTCCAGGCGCGCCGTGCCGTCCTTCGCCTTTTGCAGGTCATTGGCGTGCGCAACCGTCAGGTCGCACTGATCGGCCAGCTTCACCAAATGGGAGAAGGACCGGCGCGGCATCGTCCTGTCGCCGCGTATGACGAGGCTTTCGGGCTTTAGCCCCCGCGTCGCCAGCATCTCCACGATCTGCGGCAGTTTGTCAGGCGAACCCAGCACGGGTACACCGGCGACCTGCAACCGCGCCTCGCGTCCGTCAAAGGTCAGCGCGCCGACGACATTGAACCGATTGGTCCGTTCGGCGCGGAGCATGTCCATCAGCGACCGTATCCAGTCCAGTTCGCCCAGCAGCAATATGTTGTGACCGCCGCCGGGAGGGACGATATGCGCCAAGGCGAATTCGCGCAGGCCCCGGCGCACCGTTCGCACGCCGATCATCGCCACCAACAGCAATGCCGAATGCAACAGCGCGAAACCGACCGCCTCCAGCGGCACGGCCCGTATCTTTGCCGAGATGATCAGGCACATGCTCCATGCCGCCGTCGCTCCGCCTGCGACCCCTGTCGAAAGCGCGATGCAGTCGCCGAAGGAGAGGAAGCGCCAGCTTCGCCAGTAAAGGCCCGTCAGGCAGAGAGCGAACACCGCCACCAGGGTGAAGAAGATCATGAGGCTGGGACGATCATAGAAGGCCGCCGAAACGCTGCCCGGTATGGCCATCACGACCAGAAGCAGGGTGGTCAGGATCAACGACGCGTCGATCAGCATGAGTGCCGCAAAGCGGGCCGGGCCGGGAAATCCGGTTGGCCGCGTCAGCAGATCATGCAGTAGTATCGCCCAGCCCGGCCCACCAGCGGAAACCTCCGCCCGCGGGTCTGCGAGATCGTCGAGAAGCGGGTCAGATCCAGCGGGCGGCGCGCTCGCATCCATAGCAAAACCCTTGCGGTTCAAGAAAAAGACCTTCGACGAACAAACCCCGCATGCTGCCAAAGAGGGCCTGTCGCAGCATGCGGAGCGCGATCGTCCAGATCACGAGTAAAACGGTAACAACTTGGCCCCCGGCCGCAATGAACCAGACAGCTATCATCCCTTGTGGCAGGAATCGGTGCAGGCGTTGGCCGAACGAGCAGAATATCCGCAGGCCGTCGCCCCGAATGATTTGCGGGAGGAAGCTGGATTAAGTCTTTTGGCTAATTGACATGTGCGGCGGACCGCCCTTGCCCACGGCATCGACTGAAGAGCTGAATCCAAGCCGCTGCCAGAAGATCATTTCCACAATAGGTTACGCGCGAATCACACATGCTTTTCAGCACATGCCATCAGTCCATCCTAAAGGACAACGCTTGCTTGCTATTTGGGATGGTTCAGACAAATTCATGAATAGACAATCGGTTAGCGAAATCGTGCCAACGCACGATCTTCATGTAAGTTAAGTTTTTCCAAAATGTTACGCCTATTGTTCAACGCTGCATTTGTGATACTCTCCGACCCGATAAGACAGGGGTCGCCTTCAGCAAGTGCTTTTGCATTCAATCCATCACGGCCTGCTGTGATGTTGAGGGAGGCGGACTATGACAATGGATTCAGATGTTGTGCTTGTGGGCGGAAGCTCCATCGTAAGAGAGGGTCTCCGGCGACTTCTTTCGTCACAACAGCGTCAGATCCTCTATACCGGGGCCAGACTGGACGAGCCTTGCCCCGCCAACATCGCCGATTCCGACTGCCTTTTGCTACTGATCGAAGATCAGGACATGGAATGGAACGGCGCGGCGCTTGCCCAAGCGCGCGAATATTATCCAAGCGCGCGGATCGCGATACTCGCCAACAAATTCGATTTCGACGCAATGCTGGATGCTTTTCGATCGGGCGCCGAAGGCTATCTGATCAATGACCTGTCATGCGAACGATTGGGAGGGTATCTCGACCTGATCGCGTTGGGGGAAAAGATCTTTCCTTCGCAACTGGCCCAGAAGCTGATCGACCAATCCGCCGTTTGCGAGGAGACGCCCAACGCCGTGTCTATCGACTGCGCAAATCTGTCGGCACGGGAAATGGAGATATTACGGCGCCTGATCGCAGGGTTGCCCAACAAGGTCATCTCGCGCGAGCTTTCGATCAGCGAAGCCACCGTCAAGGTTCATGTGAAAGCGGTCCTGCGCAAGCTGCGGGTATCCAATCGCACCCAGGCAGCCATATGGGCGGCAGGACAGGGACTGCATGGTCAGGCAGCTGACAGCGCAACGCCCTCCCCGCCCGCGGCCAGCCCTGCCGCTTTCCCGCCGAGAGGCGCCCCGCGCGGCACCGCCGATTGTTCGGCAAGTGCGTGACGACTGCCGGAGGACAGAGGCAGCTTTTTTTCACGAGCGGCGCTAACCATCCGTTTTCATTGCCTGACCCCCTACCCAATCGGATATCGTCCCTGCCCTTTTGAACGCCTGGCAGGCTTTATGTGCAATGGACTAAGTCCGGCCAGATTTGCATCCTACTCACGGAACAAGGCAGCAAAATAGCCGGAGCGCCAGGCGTGCAAACCAGTCAGTATCAGGCAAGCCATTATCCATTGCCCGGCGGCCGTCGTGCCAGCCCCGCTCAGGAACGAACGCAATTCTGGACAGATGAACTCCACAGATGGGAATTCGTCCTGCTGCAAGGCGCGGTGTTTTTTGCGCCTTACAACGCCTTCCGCCATCCAAGCCTTTACATAACCCTGAGCGACGTGATGTTCGCAGGCGCCTTCTTCCTGCGCGTATCCACAGGAAGGGTCGCATCACCCTTTGCCAGTCTGACCTGGCTCTGGGTACTGGGCCTGTTGATGCTCAGTGGCGGCCTTTTCATAGGCAGCGTTTTCAAGGGCGATATGGTCCGATGCCTGGTGCTGGTCACGCAATATTCCTTCGCCTATCTGCTCGTGCCGCTCGTCCTGTTGCGTCGGCCGGAGGAGGAAGTCGTCCGCCTCATCAAGTGCGGGATCTGGGGCATGGTGGTCATGTGCGCGCTGGGGGCGATGGTCTACTCGGCCGGCTATTACAGCACCGACAGGGAACAGATGGCCCTGGTCACGGGCAACAAGCGGCTACAGGGCTTTGCGGGCAACCCAAATGGCATGGGCGTGCTGACGGTCATGGCCATGACGCTCGTCTGGCTGATGCTCCTGTCCAAACAGATGCGACCGATGATTGCGCTGCCCTGCCTCGCCATTCTCATCACGGGCGTGATCCTGACCAGTTCGAATACCGGACTTTACAGCATGATCGCCGCTGCCCTGATTTTCTTCGGCGGCAGACGGAATTTCAAGACCCTGATCATCGTCGCTTCGCTGGGCGCGACTGTACTCGCATTCGGGCAGAATTATCTTCCCGCGACATTCCAGACCAGGGTCCTTTCCGCCCTGAACTCGGGCGATCTTTCGACCGCTGGGACGTTCGAGTCCCGGCAGGAACTGAACAGGGAAGCGTTGGAGATGGCCGACAAGAATCTCATCATCGGCCTTGGCGCGGATCAGTATCGGCAGGCAAGCCGCTATGGCCTTCCTGTCCATAACCTTTATCTGCTGCTGTTGAACGAAGGTGGCGGCCTGTCGTTGCTGGGCTATCTGGTGCTGATGACCGTTCCGATATTGGCGGGCATCGTGGGATATCGAGCTCGATATGGGAAGCTGGTACTGCTGACGATCGTCACGACGCTCGTAACCTTCGCCAACGCGGTGATGGGAATGCCGCACGTCTATGGACGATGCTGGTTCCTGTTCGTCTTCCTCGCCGTCAGTCCCGCACTGATCGGGCCGGGAGTGATCAGCCCTCGCTTCTTGCCTTCCCCCTCGCAACGCAGAGGCATGCGCAGCCATCTTCCCCCGTTGGAAAGCTGAAGGCTCTGCCCGGCTTCCAGTGACCGTTGTTCTTGCTAGTGCTCCTAAGCACCATGGAATGGCTAGAGCTTCACACCTTTTGCTTCATTCACCCTCCTTACGTCTAGGGCCTTCGAGAGGCCGGACAGAAGGGTCAAGTGGGTGTATCGATTTGATCAAGATGTGCGGGCGCCATGGTATCAGCGGCGATTGCGATTTCGCGGGGCATCTCTGCGCGCTTGGCTGTTAAGTCCATCGTTCGTCCGCAGCGCCATGGCCCAATGATCGGCACTGCAATCTCGCGCATGAGGTTGGTTTGAGACGATGGGCGCTTCAGCCCCTTCCCGTCGGCAGCTTCTGATGAGCGTGCAACTTGGCACTCTGCTTTGGGGGGGGGGGAGCGCCTGCCCTGGCGCGCGCAGCGACAGGCCAATCCGCGAAAGGCTGCACGAAGGGATCGCGCACCCTTCCGGCCGTCATGCCATATGGTCCGTGCGATCGCGCCAGCGCGACGGGGCCATCCGCTCATACCAGCGGCGGCGGGTCGGCATCTCGCCAGTGAAATATTCCGCTGAGTCCATGTAGAACTGGACCGGATCGCCATAACCGCGACGGGCGTGTTCCGCATAATCCACGCGATTGATGACCACCCCGTCCACCGGCTTTTGCAGCACCTGCAACGCCGCGCGCACCTGTTCGATCGTGGTGCGACCCCACCGTACGACCAGCAGCGTGTGATCGGCCGCGTCCATCAGCATGCGTGAATCCCGCGTGGCAAGCGTGGGGGGGGCATTGATGATCAGCAGATCATAATGTTCGCGCAGATGGTCCAGCAGGTCGTTGACCTTCCCCAACCGCATGATCGCGGCCGGATTGCGCGCAGGTTCACGCGCGCTGAGGACGACGGGTTCATAGGTGGTGATTTCGGACGGCTGCTCCGCGCCTGGCCTTTGTGTCAGGGCGAGCGTTGGAAGCATATGGCGCGCATCGACCGCACCGCTGAGATAATCGATGAGGTCCGGCTTCCCCCCCGCATCATCGGTAGGACGCAGGACGTCACTGGGACGGCGCAGATCGAGGTCGATCACGATCGCGCGGCGGCCCATGGCGACGGCCGCAGCCAACAGGGTGAGGGTGACCGTCGATTTGCCGTCTCCGGTGATGGGCGAGGTGATCAGCACGGTCTGCGCCCTTCCCGGCTGGGCCAGTTCGGCGACCTCGCTTCCCAGCCCACGCGCCACCTCAGCGAAGAGCGACTGAGGGTCCTGAAGCACAGGATTCGCCTTTGCCGACTTAAGGGCGTCGCCATCCAGTTCGGGCAGCAGGGCAAAAGTGCGCAGGCCGAATTGATGATATATCTGCTCGGCATTCCAGAGGCGGTTATCCGTCAGCTCGATGCCGAACACCACCAGCAGTCCCAGGATCAGCGCCCCGACGAACGCGGCGAACGTCGCGGACTTGGGTCGGGGCGAAATCGGATCCTGCGGAACGGCGGCGGGCGACATCAAACGCGAATGGATGCCCGATGCGGCGAGGCTGGCCTTCACCTGCTGCGCACGCGTGCTCATGGCGGTGAAAGCACTGCGCGCGGCTTCCGCATTGCGTTCGAGCGAGTTCAGCTCGACCGTCGCGGCGGTGTTCGCGAATGCCTTGCCAGTGATCGAACGAAGCGTTCCTTCCAGCTGGCCTGCGCGCGATGCGGCAGAGGCTGCCTCGCTTCTCGCGATGCCCGCTTCACGGGCGGCGGAGTTCTGCGCCTGCGTGGTTGCCGCGGCGATGACCCTGGCCTGTTCCTGCTGCATGTTGCCGGTGGTTTCCGCGATCTGCGCTTCTACTCCGCGCATCTTGGGATGTTCGGACCCATACATCATGGCCAGTTCGCTACGCGTGCGGTTCAGATCGTCCAGTTGCCGCCTTTGCTGGTCGAGCAGCGGGGACGTCGCGCCCGCTGTCGTGATGTTGCTCACCGCGCTCGCGATGCCGGCTGCCCGCGCGCTTTGCGCGGCGCGCATGGCGGCGGCGGAGGCGGCTTCGGTGGCGATCCGGTTGATCTGCTGATAATCTTCCGACCCGCCAGCGCCGGTAAGCATCTGATGCTGGCGGCGAAAATCGGCGACCGCCTGTTCCGCCTGATGCGCCTCGGTCGCAAGCCGTGCCCGCTCGTCATCCAGCTGACTGACGATCTTGCCCTGCCGGTCATCGCGCATGATGGAGCGGTAGGCGGCGAGGCTGGCGGGATATTGATTGGCGATTTCCGACGCCAGGTCAGCCGACTCGGATCGCACGGTGATGTCGATGAAATCGGAATCCTTGGAGCTTGAAATCGATGTGCTGGATATCAGCCTGCTCGCGAGGCGGGACAGGCGGCGGTTGTCGACGACGGCGTTGGCGGGAAGCGGCGTTTCGACGAAGCGCGGATCAGAGGCGAGCTTCAAATCCTGCACCACGCGTTCGGCAAGGGAACGGGACCGGTAGATGCCCGCTTCGTTGGCAACGCGCTGCTGGTTGCGCGCGGCCATGTCGGGCGATCCGCTGTCGTCATTCAGTTCGACCTGCACCGTCGCGGTCGCCTGATAGATGGGCGTGGAGGTCAATTGAACCACCAGCACGATGAGGACCGCGAAGAACACAATGGCGCCGAGCAGCAGTTCGTGCCGCCGGATGATCTTGATGACCTGGCGGGCCGAAAGGCTGGAGGGCCGGGAGCCCCCCTCCATCGGCCGGTCAGACATTGCCTCGAGCAGGGGCGCGTTCAGCGTTCCCGATTGCGATAGCATGAATAGATCCTCCACAGCGGCATTCTGACCTCATTGGCCGCCGACCCTCCCGCTTTTGCCAGGTCCGATCAAACAATCTTCGGTCGCAGAGCGCAGGAATAATGATTAACCCCTTCGGGCATCGCGTGACGCAAGAGGCGCAGCCCTGCCCCCTTCCGCGCACCCGCGCGCGGAAGCCTTCAGTCCGGGAAAGCGGCATCACGGCTAACCACTTCCACCCGGTGCGATTTTTCGATAGATTACCAATGCGGTTATTTCCGGGGCGACTCAATAAAAGCCGGGTCAATGGCTGTGAGGCGTGCCCGCATCGATGGGAGAGAGCCTGTGCCGATTGCGGTCGCCATCGCCATGCTGGTGTTTGGTTCGGTCGCATTTCACCTGTTCAGCCCATGGTGGCGGACGCCGATCGCTTCAAATTGGGGTTCCATCGATTCCGCGCTGGACGTAACGCTCTGGATTTGCGCGGCGGCCTTCATCATCCTCAACCTGTTCCTGGCCTGGGTGCTGGTTCGCTACCGACACCGCACCGGGCACAAGGCGCATTATGAGCCGGAAAACGCCTCATTGGAGAAAAGGCTGACGCTCTGGACCGCGATCGGCATCGCCGGGATGCTGGCCCCGGGTCTGGCCGCATGGGGCCGCTATGTTTCCGTGCCGCAGGACGCCACGGTCATCGAGGCGGTGGGGCAGCAATGGCAGTGGTCGTTCCGCTATCCCGGACCCGATGGGGTGCTGGGTGCTGCGGCAGTCAAATATGTGACGCCCGACAACGCGCTAGGCGTCGATCCCCTGGACCCGTTCGGGCGCGACGATCTGCTGGTCGAGGCGGGCGATCTGCATCTGCCGCTGGGCAAGCCGGTCAAGATGGTGCTGCGTTCAAAGGATGTGCTGCACGACTTCTATGTGCCGGATTTCCGGGCAAAGATGGATTTGGTGCCCGGCATCGTCACCTATTTCTGGATGACCCCGACCAAGCTGGGCACGTTCGACATCCTCTGCGCCGAACTGTGCGGCACGGGCCATCATGAGATGCGCGGGCGCGTCGTGGTGGAGTCACCCAAGGCGTTCGCCGCCTGGCAGGCACAACAGACGAGCTTTGGGCAAATCCTGGCCGAAACGCCGCCCGCCGCCATGTCCATCCTGCTGATCAAGGCGAATGCCTGCAGCGTCCCTGCGTCCTGGAGCAAGAGTTGATGGCTACCACCCTGGCTGACGACTTGCGGCCGCTGCATCATCCCCACAGTTGGGTTACCAGATATGTCTGGAGCCAGGATCACAAGGTCATTGCCATCCAATATAGCCTGACCGCCATCGCGATCGGACTGGTGGCACTGGTGCTGTCCGCGCTTATGCGGCTGCAACTCGGCTTCCCCGGCGCCTTCCCGGCGATCCAGCCCGACAATTACCTCCAGTTCGTGTCGATGCATGGCATGATCATGGTTGTCTATCTGCTGACCGCGCTGCTGCTGGGGGGATTTGGCAATTATCTCATCCCGTTGATGATCGGCGCGCGGGACATGGTGTTCCCCTTCGTCAACATGCTGAGCTACTGGCTTTACCTGCTGTCGGTCATCGTTCTGGTATCCGGCTTTTTCGTTCCGGGCGGACCCACGGGGGCGGGCTGGACGCTTTATCCCCCGCAGGCGATCAGCGAGGGAACACCGGGACACCAGTGGGGCATAGCCACCATGCTGGTGAGCCTCGCCATCTTCGTGGCCGCTTTCACCATGGGCGGACTCAATTATGTGACGACGGTGTTACAAGCGCGCACGAAGGGCATGACACTGATGCGGATGCCGCTATCGGTCTGGGGCATCTTTACCGCGTCGATCATGGGCCTGCTCGCCTTCCCGGCGCTGTTCGTCGCGGCAATCATGATGCTGTTCGACCATTTCGCGGGCACCAGCTTCTTCATGCCGACGATGCAGTCGATGGGCGCGATTACCCCGACCGAGGGAGGAAGCCCCCTCCTCTTCCAGCATCTCTTCTGGTTCTTCGGTCATCCCGAAGTCTATATCGTCGCCCTGCCCGCCTTCGGCATCGTATCGGACCTGATCAGCGTCCACGCCCGGCGCAACATATTCGGTTATCGCATGATGGTGTGGGCGATCGTCATCATCGGCGCCTTGAGCTTCATCGTATGGGCGCACCATATGTATGTGAGCGGCATGAATCCCTATTTCGGGTTCTTCTTCGCGACATCGACGCTGATCATCGCGATCCCTACCGCGATCAAGGTCTATAACTGGCTGCTGACCTTGTGGCGCGGCGACATTCATCTACGCGTGCCGATGCTGTTCGCGATCGCCTTCATCTTCACCTTCATCCATGGCGGGCTATCGGGACTGTTCCTCGGCAATGTCAGCGTGGACGTGCCGCTGTCCGACACTTTCTTCGTCGTTGCCCATTTCCACATGGTCATGGGCGTGTCTCCAGTGCTGGTGATCTTTGGCGCGATCTATCATTGGTATCCCAAGATCTTCGGCCGGATGTGGAACGAGACCTTGGGCAAGCTCCACTTCTGGATCACCTTCCTGGGCGTCTATGCGATTTTCCTGCCGATGCATTATCTGGGCATATTGGGCGTGCCTCGCCGATACTATGCTTTGGGGGAAACCGGGTTCATCCCGCCGTCGGTGCATCTGGCCAATGAATGGATCAGCATTGCGGCGCTGATCGTCTTTGCAGCGCAAGGACTGTTCTTCTTCAACATGATCTGGAGCCGGTTTTGGGGACCGCGCGCAGACCCGAACCCGTGGGGCGCGGCGAGCCTGGAGTGGCAGACGCCACAGACGCCGCCAGCACATGGCAATTGGGGACCGACGCTGCCCACCGTCTATCGCTGGCCCTATGATTATAGCGTGCCCGGCGCACCGCGCGACTTCATTGCCCAGACTGAGCCGCGCTCATGACGATCCTGTCGCGCCTTGCGGAAAGAAGCTGGGAACCGGCGAGCGATCGTGACCCGGCGTCTCCATCCGCGACCCGCCCCTCCGCTGGGAGCGTGGGACTCCGCGTCTATTTCGCCGTCGCAATGGTCATGTTCTCACTGCTGGGCGCGGCCTATTTCATGCGCATGGGGCTGCACGCCGCCATGGGGCATGCGGACGACTGGGTCGCCATGCCCGATCCGCCGCTGCTCTGGGTCAATAGCGGGCTATTGGTCGCGAGCAGCATAGCATGGGAGATCGCGCGGCGATCGCACGCGGCAGGACGGGCGGCAGGCGCTTCCCTCGCGGGCGCGGCGCTCGGCCTGGCATTCCTCTTCAGTCAATGGCTGCTGTGGCGTCACTATCTTGCGCAAGGCTATTATCTGTCATCCAATCCGGCCAACGCCTTCTTCTATCTGCTGACGGCGCTTCACGGTCTTCACATCGTCGGAGGCCTGGTAGCCGCCGCCTGGGTGCTGGCGGAGCGGAACCCCGCCCATGTCCGCCTTTGCGCCGTCTATTGGCATTTCCTGCTCTTCATCTGGATTTTGATTGCCGCCCTGCTCGTATCGACATGAGGTCCATCGCCATGGCTCACACGGTGCCCGACGGAAGAGACAAGGAGATTATCACTCCCGCCTTGCGGGAGATTGTCGCTGACTGGTCGGCTGATCAGGAAGTCTTCCGCCATACCCATTGGGGCAAGGCGATGATGTGGATATTCCTGCTGTCGGACACATTCATATTTTCCTGCTTCCTGACAGGTTACATGACAATGCGGGCGTCGGCCGTGGAGCCCTGGCCCAATACGGCGGAAGTCTTCGCGCTCAATATCGGTGGGCACGACATTCCGCTGGTCCTGATCGCAATCATGACCTTCGCGCTTATCAGTTCCAGCGGCACCATGGCGATGGCGGTCAATTTCGGTTACCGGCGCGACCGGCGAAAGACAGCTATCCTCATGCTGGTGACGGCGTTGTTCGGCCTGACTTTCCTGTCCATGCAGGCGTTCGAATGGAGCAAGCTGATCTTCGAGGAAGGCGTGCGCCCCTGGAGCAATCCGATGGGCGCGCCGCAATTTGGCGCCAGCTTCTTCATGATCACCGGCTTTCACGGCCTGCATGTGACCTGCGGCGTCATCCTGCTGCTGATCATCGCGTCCAAGGTGGCGCGCGGGCATTATGACAGGACGGGCGACTATAGCCCCGTGGAGATCGCCGGACTGTACTGGCATTTCGTCGACCTCGTCTGGGTCTTTATCTTCGCCTTCTTCTACCTGTGGTGATGTCCATGAAGCATGAGATAGCCAGCAGCGAAACCTCGCTAGTCCATGAAGGACAGCATCATCCGATCAGCCTTTACCTGAAGGTCTGGGGCTATCTCTTCGTGCTGAGCGCCATGTCCTACATGGTGGACTATATGCATGTGCAGGGGATCGTCCGCTGGACGCTGATCATCCTGTTCATGCTGCTCAAGGCCGGGCTGATCCTGTCCATCTTCATGCATCTCGCCTGGGAAAGGTTGTCGCTGATCTACGCGATCCTCGTGCCGCCGCTGCTTCTGCTGGTGCTGGTGCGGATCATGACGATCGAGGCGGACTATGCCTATTGGACGCGGGCGATCTTCATGGGTGGGGGAGGATGAAGCCATGAACCGGATGCGCTGGCTGGTGACGGGGCTGTGCGTCGTGGGGGCCACGGGCGCGCTCTGGAGCTTCAACTGGTTTGCCGGACGGCTTTATCCAGATGCCGACGCAGGCTCCCTTGCCTACCAGCCTGCCGACGACATGCCGCCGCGCGTGGACATGGCGTCGGTGCAGCGGGACTGGCCATCCAGCCTTGGCGACCCGGGCGAAGGCAACCGGCTGATCGCCTATCACCGGGATATGCGTGGCAAGGCGCCTGCGCCATCCTCCGGCGCTGGTTCTGCGCCTGCGGCGGCGCCAGTCGATCTTGGCACGTTGCTCGCCAGCGCGGATGCGAATGCTGGCAAGGAGAGGACGCAGCTTTGCGCCAGTTGCCACGACTTTGGCCAGGGAGGACCAAACCGTATCGGGCCTAATCTGTGGGGCGTGGTAGGGCGGCCGGTCGCCAGCCATGCGGGCTTTGCCTATTCCCCTGCGATGAAAGCGCATGGGGGCAGTTGGACCTACGACCAGCTATTCGCGTTCCTCGCCTCGCCGATGCGAGATGTGCCGGGAACGAAGATGAGCTTTGCAGGGCTCCGCCGTCCGGAAGATCGGGCGGCTGTCATCAAATATCTGGCGACGTTGGGAGGCGGAGCGCCACCCCTGCCGAAACCAGCCGCCCAAGCTGGTCAATGACCTGCCCGACACCTGCTCCCGAAAAGTGGAGCAGGTGTCGTCAGCGCAACCTCAGCGCACGACCGCGCGCGTGTAGAGATGCCAGGTCGAATATCCCAGCAGCGGCAGCACGACGGCCAGTCCGACGAGCCCCGGCAATGCGCCCAGGATCAGCAGCCCCACCACGATCAGCCCCCAGGCCGCTACGGTCACGGGACTGGTCCGCGCCACCCGAACCGAAGTCCTCAGGGCGTTGCCCCAACTGACCTTTTTGTCGATGATCATCGGGAAAGACACGACACTGACCGCCAGCGTGATGATGGCGAAACACAGACCCACAAGATTGCCGACGATGATCATCTGCCAACCTTCGGCGGTTCCGAACACCGCGCTCACAAAGGCCCCGAAGGATGAAACGACTTCAGGTCCGAACCGGCCCACGGTCGAATTATAGATGAACCAGGCGGCCGCCAGCCATCCCAGGAACAGCAAGGCGGTAATGCTGGTCAGGTCGAACAGCGAAGGCGCTGACGGCCCCCGGACCACGTCCAGGAAATGGCGCCAGCGGGAATCCAGTCCATGTTCCCGACGCCGGGCAAGTTCATAAAAGCCGCTGGCCAGGGCAGGGCTGAACAGGACGGAGCCCGCCAGCAGGGGAAACAGCAGCGGCAGGATCGACACGCGGCTGGCGATCAGAATGGCAAACAACACAACCACAGGATAGATCAGTCCAATGAACACCAGATCGCCGCGCTTGGCTTGGAAATCTTCCCAGCCCTGCCGCAGCGAGATACGCAGATCATCAAAGCCGATCTTGCGGATTTCATAATCGTCCCGATTGGAAGCCAGATCAGCTGGATGCGTAATCGCCATGGTCGCTCTCCCTTCGCGAAGTCACCATGACGGACGCTCAACCTTCAATCCTCAGTCGGGACCGGTGACGGGGGCGGCCTTTTGACCTGCGCAGCGCATCGTCTCGGCATGAGGGACGCCTCATGGCCAACAGCGGGAGATTACACCAAAGCGTAATGGAGCGGAACCAAAAAGCAGCCTATCCGTGCCCCGGGAGCCGTCCTGACGAGCTTTCACTGATCGCTTTTATCGATCATCATGACCAATCTTAATCGCTTCCTTAGATAGCAGGCCGGGTTTAGCCTGCCCCTCTGTATTCAAAAGGAGCCAAAATCATGGACGCGAAAACTGGCGGAAGCCCATTGAGCTGCCCGATGAAGGAGCCAGCCGCGCTGCGGTCACTGCTCGGACGCACCAACCGCGATTGGTGGCCCAATCAATTGTCCCTCGAAATCCTTCATCAAGATGGCGCACACGCCAATCCGATGGGCGAGTCCTTCGACTATGCGAAGGAATTCGCATCGCTCAACCTTGACGCGGTCAAGAAAGACCTTCTTGCCCTGATGACCGACAGCCAGCCATGGTGGCCGGCTGACTATGGACATTACGGCCCCTTCTTCATCCGCATGGCTTGGCATAGCGCGGGCACCTATCGCACAGGCGACGGGCGCGGCGGCGCTTCGTCGGGCGGGCAGCGTTTCGCGCCCCTCAACAGCTGGCCGGACAACGCCAATCTGGACAAGGCGCGCCGTTTGCTGTGGCCGATCAAGCAGAAATATGGCCGCAAGCTGTCTTGGGCGGACCTGATGATCCTGACCGGCAACGTCGCCATTGAGTCGATGGGCGGTCCCGTCTTCGGCTTCGGCGGCGGGCGCGAAGATGTGTGGGAACCGGAGAAGGACATTTACTGGGGCACGGAAGAACAGTGGGTCGGCAATCCCGACAACCAGACCCGCATCCAGCCTGACAAGGAAATGGCGCTGGAAAATCCCCTCGCGGCGATCCAGATGGGCCTCATCTACGTCAATCCGGAAGGACCGGGCGGCAATCCCGATCCCTTGCAGTCGGCGCGCGACATCCGCGAAACCTTCGCGCGCATGGGCATGAATGACGAAGAGACGCTGGCGCTGACCGCTGGCGGCCACACCTTCGGCAAGGCGCATGGTGCGGGCGACGCTTCAAAGATCGGGGCGGAGCCCGAAGGCGCGGACATCGCGCAGCAGGGCCTTGGCTGGCAGAGCGGACATGAAAGCGGCGTTGGCGATCACACGATCACCAGTGGCATCGAGGGCGCATGGACGCCCACCCCCATCCAGTGGGACATGAGCTTCTTCCACATGCTGCTCGACTACGACTATGAGCTGGTGAAGAGCCCGGCGGGCGCGCATCAATGGCAGCCCATCAACCAGAGGCCGGAAGACATGGCGCCGGGCGCGCACAGCCCCGACAGGCGGCTGCCAACGATGATGACCACGGCCGACATGGCTTTCAAGGAAGACCCGGAATATCGCAAGATCGCCGAGCGCTTCCGCAATGATCCGGACGCCTTCGCCGACGCGTTCGCCCGCGCCTGGTTCAAGCTGTGCCATCGCGACATGGGACCAAAGAGCCGCTACCTCGGGAGCGATGTTCCTGCCGAGGATCTGATCTGGCAGGACCCGATCCCGGCTGCGGTCTATGCCCAGATCGAGGAAGCGGACATCGCTGCGCTGAAGCAGGAGATCGCTTCGTCCGGGCTAACCGTATCGGAACTGGTGCAGACGGCATGGGCTTCGGCATCCACTTTCCGGGGATCGGACAAGCGCGGCGGCGCCAATGGCGGACGCATCCGCCTTGCACCGCAGAAGGATTGGGAGGTGAACCAGCCCGATCAGTTGGCCCGCGTGCTGGATGTGATGGAAGGCATCAAAGCCAAGTTCGACGGCGCAGCTTCCGGCGACAAGAAGATCAGCATCGCCGACCTCATCGTTCTGGGCGGCTCTGTCGGCATAGAAAAGGCGGCGAAGGATGCGGGGCATGATGTAACCGTGCCCTTCACGCCGGGCCGCACCGACGCATCGCAGGAGCAGACCGATGTCGATGGCTTTGCCGTGCTGGAACCGAAGGTGGACGGGTTCCGCAACTATCTGCCAGTCAGCTATCGCGTGCCGGTGGAGGAATTGCTGATCGACCGCGCCAACCTGCTGAGGCTCAGTGCGCCTCAGATGACGGTGCTGGTCGGCGGATTGCGGGTATTGGGCGGCAACCATGGCGGATCGAAGCATGGCGTCTTCACCGACCGGCCAGGACAGCTTACCAACGACTTCTTCGTCAACCTGCTCGACATGGGTACGGCGTGGAAGGCGGAAAGCGACAAGGGCGACCTGTTCGTCGGCAGCTGCCGCAACTCTGGCGAACGGAAGTGGACGGGCACGCGCGTCGATCTGGTCTTTGGATCGAACTCACAGCTTCGCGCGCTGTCGGAGGTCTATGCGTCGGCCGATGCAGGGCGCAAGTTCGTTGACGACTTTGTCGGTGCATGGGTCAACGTGATGGATGCCGACCGGTTCGATCTTCAACGATCGGCACTAACCGCTACCGCCTGAACACAAGGCCGCCGCAGCTTTCATGAGGAAGCTGCGGCGGCCAAATTTCATCTAAGCTCAATGAAGATCCCGGCGGCCATAATCCGTGTCGCCAAAGCGGCTGGACCGCGTCATGGGGGACATGCCGTCAGGTTCGCCGGGTTCGTGCACCAGTTCTTCAAAGAGCGCGCGATAATGGATCATCGCCTGACGCAGATCCTCGGTATCGGCCTCCCCGCGTGCATGGCGTATGGCGATGTCATGGGCAGAGCGATAATTTTGGACAACTTCCGGGTGATAAACGGACAAGTCGGCTGAACGCCTGTCGAAATCGACGATGGGATAGCCACGCGCCTCCATTACTTCGGTCAACAGCACGTCGGCGCGTGACACCGCACCTTGAGGATCATCAACGAACTGGTTCTGGACCTTCATCCAGCCATCGGTGAACATGTCGGTCTGCTGCGGGGAAAGGCGGCGCAGCGAAAAGCTGGCCACGCGCTTTTCCCGTTCCTGCAATTCTGCTTCAGCTTTGCGGGAGCTACCCGTCTCCTCGACGGTGCGGTCATATTCAGACCCGAATTTCGATCGCAGATTGGCATGCTGCCGGTTGCGCATGATCAGCACAGCTAGTCCGGCCAGCAGGACAATGACCACCAGCCCCAGGCCGATTTCCAGCGGAGTGAGCGTCACCATGACATCTCCTTGGCCTGTTTTTAAGGCCGCTTATGACGCCCGCCGCCAAATGTTGTTAACCGGGGTGAATAGGCTTTGTTCCCGCAAGACGAAGACGAGGAAATCGAACCGAAGGGAACGATGCGCCGCGCCACCGGTTGCCCTCACTCCCCTATCAGGAGTGGCTCCCATGCATATCGAAACCCGCGAAGGTCATGTCATCCATGTAAAGGACATGGGGTCGGGCCACCCGGTGATCCTGATCCACGGCTGGCCCCTGACCGGCGACATGTGGGAATATCAGACGCTTGCGCTGCTGGAGTCGGGCTATCGCGTAATTACCTATGATCGTCGCGGTTTCGGGCAATCGGGTCATCCCGCCGATGGCTATAATTATGACGTGTTCGCGGACGATCTCGCCGCCGTCATTGATAAGGTGGGCGCGCCCAAAGTCTCCCTCGTCGGATTTTCCATGGGAGGCGGCGAAATCGCCCGATATCTGTCGCGCCATGGTTCGGCGAAGGTGGACAGGGTAGCGCTAATCAGCTCTGTCGTGCCGTATCTTCTGAAGGATGACAGCAATCCCGACGGTGTCGATGAATCTGCACTGGACCAGATGCAGGCGCAGGTACGCGAGGACCGTTTCGCTTTCCTGCAAACCTTCACCAAGACCTTCTATGGCATTGGCCTCGTTTCCAAGCCCGTCAGCAGCGCGCTGCTCGATTGGACCTTCATGCTGGCGATCATGGCAAGCCCCAAGGCGACGATCGATTGCATCCACGCCTTTGGCCGAACCGATTTCCGGCCCGACCTGGGCGCGTTCACCATACCAACGCTGATTATCCACGGGACGAGCGACAAGACGGTGCCGATCGATCCGACCGGGCGAGCAGCGGCCGCTGCGATCCCGGGGGCGCAATTGATCGAATATGATGGCGAACCGCATGGCCTGTTCGCAACGGCGCCGGATCGGTTGAACGCCGATCTGCTGAGCTTCCTCGCACAATAAGTGCAGCGCGCCGTCATGCAGAAGACGAACCCGTTCAGCCTTTTCATGGACAGCTGGCAGCTGGGGCTGGAAGCCTGGACGGTGATCGGCCTCAGGATACCCAGGCTGCTGGCAGGCAATCCGGCCGCAGCGCGGGAAGCGCATCTCATGATCGCCGAGAAGATCGAAGCGATGGGCGTATTGCAATGGAGGGCGATGACCGGCGATCTGGGGACCAGCCCAGATGCCGCGATGCGCGGTAATCGCCCATTATCGCAAAGCCGTTGGCCGCAATCGGCGACGTCTCGCCCGGCGGAGAAAATGACCCAGCCGAGCCTGTTCGACGCGCCCCTGATCCGCCAAGGGCGCTGAAATGGGGCGCGCCTAACCCTTGTTCTCCCCAAACACACACCCATATCCCGATCATCGTCAACAACGGAAAGGAGGTGGTCTGATGTCTCATTGTCATATGCCGATCACGGCAAATACGAAGAGCCTGACCTCCGCCGCGGGGGTCCGCCTCTTCTGAGCGCGTCCAATCGGCTGACAATGGAAAGGCCGTCCGGAAGCAGCCGGGCGGCCTTTTGAATTGGGCGGGATTCTGCAAGCCCTCGAACCAATCGGCCCGCGAAACGTCTTGTGAAAAGACATGAGGATCGCGACCTATAATGTGAATGGCGTGAACGGACGCCTATCGGTGCTGCTGCGGTGGCTGGAGCAGGCTGGGCCCGACATTATATGCTTGCAGGAGTTGAAAGCGCCGCAGGAGAATCTTCCTGAGCGCGCCATCCGGGAAGCGGGATATGATGCAGTCTGGCACGGGCAGAGCCGATGGAATGGCGTCGCGATCCTGAGCCGGGTTGGCGCCATCCATGAAACCCGGCGCGGACTGCCCGGGGATTTGGATGATGTGCAGAGCCGCTATATCGAAGCGGCGGTGAACGGGGTCCTCATAGCCTGCCTCTACCTTCCAAACGGCAACCCCCGTCCCGGCCCCAAGTTCGACTTCAAGCTCCGCTGGTTCGATCGGCTGCACGCGCATATGGCCTCGCTCATCGACGTGGACGCGCCGGTGATCGTCGCGGGCGACTATAATGTGATGCCGACCGACCTTGATGTGTATGCGCCCGACCGGTGGCGCGACGATGCCCTGTTCGCGCCGGAGGTTCGCGCCGCCTACCAGCGCCTCCTCAATCAGGGATGGAGCGACGCAATCCGGCAGCTACATCCCGATGAGGTGATCTATAGCTTCTGGAAATATTGGCGTGGCGCCTTTGAGCGCAATGCCGGTCTGCGGATCGATCATGCACTGCTGAACCCGGTTGCCGCCGCCAAGCTGGTCAGCGCGGAGGTGGATACCCAGCCCCGCGCCTGGGAAAAGACGAGCGATCATGCGCCGGTCGTCATCACGCTCGACCTGGGCGGAGCGGAGCCATGACGTCGGCCGACCCCCAAGGTCTGGCCTTGCCGCTGCCGATGGAGGCTCGGCTCGTGTCCGAGCTGCCCACGCCGCCGGGATGGCAATATGAACCCAAATGGGACGGCTTCCGCGCAGTCGTGGGCTGTGACGGCCCGCAGGCCGACATCCGATCCAAATCCGGCAAGTCGCTGGCGCGTTTCTTTCCGGAGATCATTGATGCACTGCTCGCAACGACCGAGCGCCGCTATGTGCTGGACGGCGAGTTGATCCTGCCGCTGAACGGCGCGCTGTCCTTCGATGCGTTGCAGCAGCGGCTGCATCCGGCGGAGAGCAGGATAGCGCGCCTGTCCCGCGAAACCCCGGCGCAGCTTATGCTGTTCGACTGTCTCGCGCTGGGCAAGAGCGACCTCAAGGACGCGCCGTTGCGGGAACGGCGAAACACGCTGGAACGCTTTCACGCGAAGAATGGGACCGGGATGCTGCTCCTGTCCCCTGCCAGTGATCGAATCGAGGATGCCCACCGCTGGCTGGAAGGCAGCGGCGGCGCACTCGACGGGATCATCGCCAAGCAACTGGACCTGCCCTATCGATCTGGCGAACGCGCAATGATGAAGTTGAAAAACTATCGCAGCGCCGACTGTGTGGTTGGTGGTTTCCGCAGCACGGCTGATGGGCGTGGCGCTGCATCCTTGCTGCTGGGCCTCTATGACGAGGCGGGCAAGCTCAACCATGTGGGCTTCACCTCCGGGTTCAAGGCGGATGAGCGACCTCTTCTGTTGCAACGCCTTGAGCCGATTGCGGGAGGCTCCGGCTTCACCGGCAAGGCACCGGGTGGGCCAAGCCGCTGGAAGAAGGGCGCGGAAAGCGTGTGGGAGCCTCTAGCTCCGGAACTGGTTGTGGAAGTGATCTATGATCAGGTGACCGGCGGGCGCTTTCGCCATGGCACGCGCTTTCTACGCTGGCGGCCCGACAAGGCGCCGCGTCAATGCACATGTGATCAGTTGCAGATGGAGCTGCGCCCGGCCGAGATCGATCAATTGCTTGGCGGTTGAGTGAACTGCCAAAACCCCGATCGACCCGCTTTTGTCGAAGTAAACACCCTCATACTGATCCCTGTTAGGCATTTTTGAGGGAACGCCGCGCTCTCCCCCGAATTGAACAGGGGTACAATCAGGAGAGTATTTTCCGTGGCCACCCGCTTCGTCGCACCCGAATGCGCATCGCAATTTCTTCAACAGAGTTTTCAGGAACGCCTCAGTCATTGGAATCGGCAACGTCTCGCTCCATCCTATCCCGAGGATTGGGAAAGCCAGTTCCGCCAGGATGAAGCCATGCTGCGGCTGGAGCATGGCTTTATGGAAGAACTGCGCGCCATGGTCCGCGACCGAGCGGCGCGGGCACCAACCGATCCCGAAGGCTTCATCCAATGGTTCGAGGCGCTGGAGCAGACTGGCCCCGGCCAGCATGACGCGCTGTTTCCCTGGCTCGCCAACCATGCCTCGCGGGACGAAATCCGCTGGTTCCTGACGGAGGAAGCGGCGGGCGAGGCTGGCTTCGACGATCTCGTCGCCCTTACGCAGGTGAAGCTCCCCGATTCCGCCAAGCTGGAACTTGCGCGCAACTATTGGGATGAGATGGGGCGCGGCCAGGAAAAGGGCATGCATGGGCCGATGCTGGCGCAGCTGGTAACAACATTGGAACTAACGCCGACGATCGAGAGCACTGTCTGGGAAAGCCTGGCTCTGGCTAACGCGATGACCGCAATGGCGACGCAGCGCTGCTATGCCTGGCACAGCGTCGGCGCGTTGGGGGCGATCGAACTCACCGCTCCGGGCCGATCGGCACACACGGCTCGCGCCTTGCGACGAATTGGGCTCAGCCAGTCGGAACGACGATATTTTGACCTGCATGCCGTGCTGGACGTCAAGCATAGTCGAGACTGGAATGAGCTGGCGATCAAGCCACTGGTGGCGGAAGACCCTCGCCGCGCCGTTGCAATCGCGGAAGGCGCATTGATGCGCCTCAGCTGCGGCGAGCGCTGCTTCAACCGCTACCGTAGCCATTTCGGTCTGGAGCAAGGATGATGGCGCGATCCAACGGCCGCATCCTGATTGTTGAGGACGACCCGCTGCTGGCTGGCATGATGGTCGATCTGCTGCTGGCGGAGGATTACGAAGTCGACGGTCCCCATGCAAGTGTCAGCGAAGGCATGGCCGCTCTAGCCACCCATATGCCCGATGGCGCGGTGGTGGATCTGCATCATCCCAGCCGGAGCGTAAGCCTGTTGAAGGACGATCTTGAGACCTATGCCATCCCTTTGCTGGAAGGAGAGGATAGCGAGGTGCAGGATCTTCAAAGGCGCTTGCTCCCTTGGCTTCGACATATGCGGCATTGAGGACGCGCGGGATAAGCAACTCTTGTCCCGCGCTATATCGCGGCTATGACCCTGCATCGTGATCGAAGCAGGAGACGGCATGGGCCGCATCATCGGAAAAGTCTTTCGCGGAGCGGGCATAGGGCTGCTGTTTCTGGTAATCGCATTGTGTCTTGCGATCACGATCATCCCGCCCTTTCTCGATCGTATCTATTATGACGGGCCGGTCAGCCGCCATTATGATGGCGAGCACTTTTTCAATTCCGATGGCGAGATCGAATTTTCCGGTCCTCCGGGGACGAACCGCCGGGGCTTTCTCCTTCGCTGGCTGACGGGGCAGGACGAGCGCCCCGAATGGCCGCTGACGGTCGCAGTAAAGCCCACGCGCCCGCCAGCCTTCGCCGCGCCCCGCGGCATGGTGGCGACATGGGTCGGCCATGCCACGGTGCTGGTGCAGGCGGCGGGGGTCAATATCCTTACCGACCCCACCTGGTCCGACTATGCGAGTCCCTTGCCACCTTTAGGACCGAAGCGGGTAGCAAAGCCTGGCATCCGGATGGATGATCTGCCGAAGATCGACCTCATCATCGTCAGTCACAATCATTATGACCATATGGACATCCCCACGCTCAAGAAGCTGTGGGAACGGGATCGGCCCAAGATCATCGTCAGCCTGGGCAATGAGCGCATCCTGAAGGACAATGGCATTCCGGCGATCGCGCTGGATTGGGGCCAGTCAGTGACGGGCGCTGCCCTCAACAATCTGGGGACGCAAACCGTCATCCAGTGTGAAAATTACGAACATTGCCCAGACTACCGGGTCCATGTGCTGCGCAATCATCATTGGAGCAGCCGGTGGGGCACTGACCGCAATCGCGCATTATGGTCCAGCTTCCTCATCGAAACGCGCGCGGGCAATATCTTCTTCGCGGGGGACACGGGGGCTGGCGATATGGCATGGCCCACCGAAGCGGCGCGGTTCGGCCCAATCCGCCTCGCGATGATCCCGATCGGCGCCTTCCGCTTCTGGCCGGGGCAGATGGAGGCGGACTCCCACATCGGGCCGCAGCGCGCGGTCGAGGTGTTCGAAAAGCTCAAGGCATCGACCGCCATCCCCATCCATTGGGGCACATTCAGGCTGTCTTATGAAAAATGGGACACACCGCCCCGCATGCTGGAGCTTTTCCTGAAATGCGAAGGCATAGAGCGGCAGCGCTTTGCGCCGTTGCGGATCGGCCAGTCCATCCAGGTGCCCGCCTATTCCGCCGTGTCGCATAGTCCAAAACGATGCGACCAACGCGCCATCCGGACATTGCAATAGGTCAGGCGGGAGGGCCTGCTTCCAGCATCGCGCGCCAATTATCCGTCGTCATCGCTGTCAGATATTCGGCCTGCATCTCGGCGGTCAGCATCTCCACCATCTGCCGCCCTTCGATCCACAATTCGATCACGCCGAACACGCCGCCCCGCTTACGATATTTGGCGGGCCAGCCTTCCCGCTCCGCGATCGCCATGATTTCTTCGCGGGACAAGGGCGTGGCCAGCGCGGCATGTGTCGCGGTGTAACGCGTTTCGCCAGTCCGCTCCCCGAAGCCATCGGCGTCGCCTTCCTCCTCGCGCAAGACGGTGTCGATCGGATAGACCTCTATGGCGGTGCCCCGGTCATCGCCAGCCATGGCAATCCAGCTGCCAGGCGTCACGGGCGGAAAATAGAGCGCCTCGCCCCGCCACATTTCGGCGATGACCTCCGCAACATGCTTTGGATCATGCGCGGCAATCGAAAGATGAAAGAGCATGTCTCGACTCTCCGACATTCTGATGGATGCCGGGCGCGACAATGGCACAGAATCCCGCCACCAGCACTGGAGATTCCGGACAGGAGCCCCTCCGCCGACAGGCAGCGGAGGGTTTCTTAAGACAGGCCGTTCAGGCCTTGCTGCACTCTCCTGTGCGTTTGCCCGTTACGTCATGGGTGGTGCGCAATACTGGGCTGCCCCCGTCCGTCTTTGTCATGGTGCTGCCCAGCGTCAGCGTATCGGCGGTGTAATTGCCCTCCAGCACGATTTCCGATGTCGCTCCACCGGACTTGCAGGCCAAAGTCGCTATCAGCCGCCCCTTGCGCAGCAGCTTGTCCTTATAGGTGCAATCCTTGCCCTCATCCCCTGCCAAAGCATCGGCATCGGGTGTCCCCTTGGCATCGACGGCGATGCACAGCTTTTCCTCGTCAACCTGTTTCAGCGCGACCTGATATTGTTCGGGCGTGACGGTCGGCGTGTTGTAGCCCGTAGTCTTGCGGGTGATCGTCCATTCGCCCCCCTTCATCACGATCGGCGCTTCGACCGCTTCGGGTGCAGGCGCCTCATTGCCGCATCCGGCCAAGCCAAGCGTCATCGCCAGCGGCAACGCCGCTATTATCGTCTTTCGCATATCCTCTTCCCCTGTTCTCTTACGGAACAGGCAGAGGCTCGCTTGGCGCGCGGCGAAGCGCAAGAGAAAAAAGCGACGCTAGCGTTTCCTGTAGGTCGGCGCGTGGAAGTCGGGCGGCTTGGCCGCGACCCAGCCGAGAAAGCGGGCAAGGCCGGGATGCGCGCGAAGGGCGGCGGGATCACCCTGCGTTCGGGCAAGCTCCACATTACTGAGCTGCGCATGGATGACGCGATGGCAGATTGGATGGACGGGCACCGTGCCGCGCCCGCCCCGGCTTTTCGGCACCGGATGATGCCATTCAACCCGTTTGCTTAAAGGGCGCGCGCAGAGCCAGCAAAGCCCTCCGCGCGCTCCATCATATCAGGAGGCAGCGCAGTCCGCGCCGACCCATTTGCCCGTGGTTTTCGCCTTCATGCTCATGTTCATGCCGTTGGGGGCGCCGCTCATCTTCATGTCCATGTGCATTTCATAGCTTTCCGGTGCATAGTCGCCGGACATGACGGCATTCATCGTGCCATGTTCCGATTTGCAGGCGATCTCACCCTTCACCGATCCGCCGCTGACGTCGAAGCCCTTGTACGTGCAATCCTTGTTTTCCTGACCCGAAAACATCTTGCCGCTGGGGTTCGCCGCTTCTTCAGGTGAGACGCAATATTTGATCGAAGTGCGGCTCATCATCTTCTTCATCTGCTCTTTCATCTGATCGCCACCGCCGGGCATGTTCGGCATGTCGATATCCTCGAGCGTATAAGCGCCTTCCCACTGGCCGGGTTTCAGTTGCACCTTCTCAACTTGGGCTTTCACCTCCTCGCGCGTCTGCGGTTCGCCGGAAGGCTTGTCGCCGCAGCTGGCGAGCAACAGCGTGGCAGGAATAATGACGGCCAAGGCTTTAAGCATGATCTTCCCCCATTGATGCCGGAATGACCCGGCCTGTCTAACCATCAGCATATCAGGACAGGCATAGAATGAAAAATGATCCTGCGGCTATTGAGCCAGCGCCGCGGCTTCCTGCGCGCAATCGGGCGCGGTTTCCGAGGATTTGCCGCGCAACGCGGCGACTTCCTTGCGCGCGGCGGCAAGATCGGCGGCGAATGCGGGCTCGGCATTGAGGCGCATCACGGTGGCGGAAGCGATAATACGCCCTTCCTCAATATCGCTCAGCCAGTGCACATTGCAGATGCGGCGGCTGTCGCCGAAGGCGCGACCCCGCGCCACCAGCCTTGCCGCACGTTCAGGGATGAGTTCCGCGAGGATGAGGCCATAACCGTAGCCGATGGCGCTGTGACCCGAGGGATAGGAGCCATCACGGCGCAGAAACTTGTCCCAATCCGGCGTGCAGCTTGGCTTGCCATTATCCATGAAGGGGCGCGGACGCATGTAATGCTTCTTGACGTCGGCGGTCGACATGCCGAGGTCCCCCATTGCGCGGGTCAGGAGGCGTGTCAGCGCGGGGGCATGAGCCTGATCGATCAGGAAGCCTGCCGTGCAGGAAAAGGCGCCCGCAGCGCGGGCGGGGCGCAAGTCGGCATCGGCCTTGGCGAGATTCCAACGTGCGCTACCCTGCATCGCAACCGCTGCGGCCGCCCCCTCCCTGTCGCGCGCCTCGGCCACTGATCCTGCGGCTGGTGGTGGCGGGGAGAGCAACAGGCTGTCAGGAAGCGCACCGCCGCCAAGATAGCCGCTGCCCAGCGGGGTCTTGCCCTGCATGATCGATGGCGGCGTCTGCGCCGATCCAGCCCCGCCGGTCGTCGTCGCGCATGCCTGCAACATGGCCAGCGTGGTGAACAGGAAAATGGCCTTGCGCATCGGGTCCTCCGCTATCGTCATGCGGGATGCCTGCCCCACATTGCTGTGGTGCGGGACCATGCCCATATTGACCCGCATGTCCATTCAGATTCGCACCACGCTGGACGAGCCTCAGACTGGCGAAGGCTTCGTCCCCCACCGTCCCGCGCGCCCGGAAAAGAGCGAGGGCGGCAGGCCATTCAAGCTTGTTTCCGACTATGAGCCCTCGGGCGACCAGCCCACAGCCATCGCCGAACTGGTCGAACAGGCAAGGGCGGGTGAGAAGGATCAGGTGCTGCTAGGCGTCACCGGTTCGGGCAAGACCTTCACCATGGCGAAGGTGATCGAGGCGATGCAGCGCCCCGCACTGATCCTCGCCCCCAACAAGATTCTCGCCGCGCAGCTTTATGGGGAGTTCAAGAGCTTCTTCCCGGAGAATGCCGTCGAATACTTTGTCAGCTATTACGACTATTATCAGCCCGAAGCCTATGTGGCGCGATCCGACACCTATATCGAGAAGGAGTCGAGCGTTAACGAGGCGATCGACCGGATGCGCCACTCCGCCACCCGCGCGCTGCTGGAGCGGGACGATGTGATCATCGTCGCGTCGGTATCCTGCCTATACGGCATCGGATCGGTCGAAACTTATTCGGCCATGACCTTTTCGATGAAGAAGGGCGGGATCGAGGACCAGCGCGAGATCATCCGCAAGCTGGTCGCATTGCAATATAAGCGCAATGACGCGGCCTTCGCGCGCGGGAATTTCCGGGTGAAGGGGGATAATCTGGAGATTTTCCCGTCCCACTATGAGGACACGGCCTGGCGCATCACCTTCTTCGGCAATGAGATTGAGGAAATCGTCGAATTCGATCCGCTGACGGGAAAGAAGATCGCGACCCTCGAATATGTGAAGGTCTTTCCCAACAGCCACCATGTCACGCCGGGGCCGACGCTGAAGCAGGCGATGGAGGCGATCCGTTTCGAGCTGACCGAACGACTGAAAGAGTTGCAGGCGGAAGGCAAGCTGCTGGAGGCACAGCGGCTGGAGCAGCGGACCAACTTCGATCTGGAGATGATCGCGGCGACCGGAAGCTGCGCCGGGATCGAAAATTACAGCCGCTTCCTCACCGGCCGCCTGCCCGGCGAGCCGCCGCCGACCTTGTTCGAATATCTGCCAGAAAACGCCCTGCTGTTCGTGGACGAAAGCCACCAGACCGTGCCGCAAATCGGTGCGATGGCGCGCGGCGATCATCGGCGCAAGATCACGCTCGCCGAATATGGCTTCCGCCTGCCAAGCTGCATCGACAACCGCCCGCTGCGCTTCAATGAATGGGACGCGATGCGGCCGCAGACGGTCAGCGTGTCCGCGACCCCTGGCCCATGGGAGATGGAGCAGACCGGCGGCGTCTTTTCCGAGCAGGTCATCCGCCCCACCGGCCTCATCGACCCGCCGGTCGAGATCAAGCCCGTGGAGGATCAGGTGGACGACCTGATCAACGAATGCCGCAAGGTCGCTGCGCAGGGCTACCGCACGCTGGTGACGACACTCACCAAGCGGATGGCCGAGGATTTGACGGAGTTCATGCATGAGGCGGGGATCAAGGTCCGCTACATGCATTCCGACGTGGAAACACTGGAGCGTATCGAGCTGATCCGCGACCTGCGGCTGGGCGTCTATGATGTGCTGATCGGCATCAACCTGCTGCGCGAAGGTCTCGACATCCCGGAATGCGGACTGGTCGCGATCCTCGACGCGGACAAGGAAGGCTTCCTGCGATCGGAAACATCGCTGATCCAGACCATCGGCCGCGCGGCGCGCAATGTGGATGGGCGGGTCATCCTCTATGCCGATCGCATCACCGGCAGCATGGAGCGCGCGCTCAACGAAACCAGCCGCCGCCGCGAGAAACAGCAAGCCTATAATCTGGAACATGGCATCACGCCGACCACGATCAAGCGCAACATCGGCGACATCATCGCCCATGTGGCGAGCAAGGATCAGGTCACGGTGGATACAGGGCTGGACGACCGCCCCCACCTCGTCGGCCATAACCTCCGCGCCTATATCGAGGATCTGGAAAAGAAGATGCGAGCCGCCGCGGCGGACCTCGAATTCGAGGAAGCAGGCCGCATCCGCGACGAAATCCGCAAGCTGGAGGCGGAGGAGCTGGGCCTGCCCGCCGACGAACAGGTGGCCGCACCGCGTGGGCGGGCGACCGAAGGCAAGCCGGGGACCCGCAAGCTGCGGTACGGCAAGACCCAGCGGAAGTTCGGGCGCTGACGCAAGTTCAGCATGACGAAAGGTTCAGGGCCGTTTAAGCGGGCATCATGAAGAACTTGCCTCTCGCCCGCGCTATCGCCCTTGCCGTGCCGCTGCTGCTGCTGGGCGGCGCCTACGCTTCGCAATATGTAGGCGGTCTGCATCCGTGCGAGATGTGCTGGTGGCAACGCTATCCGCATATGGCAGCGATCCCGCTCGCGCTGATCGCCTATGCGGCGAAAGGGCGCCCCTGCATCAGTGCGCTGTTCGCGGGGCTAGCCGGGCTGGCGATCGGGATCAGCGGCGGGATCGGCCTGTTCCATGCGGGGGTCGAATATGGCTGGTGGCAGGGGCTGACCGCCTGCTCCACCTCTCCGGCGGCGGGCAACCCGGCCGACATATTGAGCCAGATCATGGCCACCCCGATCACCCGTTGCGATGTCGCCCCCTGGACACTCTTCGGCATTTCGCTCGCGGGCTTCAACGGGCTCTTGTCCGGAGCCAGCGCGCTCGCCATCTTGGCCTTGCTGATCAAGTCGAGGAAACAGGCATGAACGCGCCCAGGGAGTTCCCCCGCCCCGGCCGGAAAGTGACGGCCGATGATCGCGCGGCAATGCTGCGCGTCGATCAGGCGGGTGAGTTCGGCGCGACGCGCATTTATGCCGGGCAGCTTGCCGTCCTTGGCGATCGCCACCCCGACGCGCGCGTCATCGCGGGCATGGCGGCGCAGGAAGAACGGCATCGCAAGATATTCGACGCGATGATCGCGCGGCGCGGCGTGCGGCCGACGGTATTGCAACCGATCTGGAATGTCGCGGGCTTCGCGCTGGGCGCGGTGACCGCCACGATCGGTCCCCGCGCCGCAATGGCCTGCACTGCGGCTATCGAAACGGAGATCGACCGCCATTATGGCGAGCAGTTGGCGGAATTGGCGGGTGATGACCCGGAACTTGCCGCCACCATCACGGATTTTCAGGCGGAAGAAGTCGAACATCGCGAAACCGCGATCGCCCGTGGAGCAGAGCAGGCACCCGCCTATCCGCTGCTTTCGGGCGTCATTCGCCTGGGGTGCCGGGCTGCCATCGCGCTGTCGAAGCGGATCTGAGGAGATAAGGACGATGATGAAGACCGCGACAGCCGCCATGCTGCTGATGGCTGCGAGCACCCTGCCCGCCATTGCGCAGCAGCAGGCTGGACCCACGCAGGAGCAGGCGCCCACCGCCGCTGCCGGTACGACGGGATCGGAGCGCGTCAACCTGGTCATCGTCTATGGCGAAGACGCCTGCCCGCAAAGCGCTGGCACCGACATTGTCGTTTGCGCGCGTAAGGGGGAGGAAGAACGCTACCGCATCCCGGAACCGCTGCGCGGCGATCCCAACAAGCCGAGCAATCAGGCATGGGGCGAGCGCGTACGATCCATGGAATATGTCGGCCGCACCGGCACGGAAAGCTGCTCTGCCACTGGCCCCGGCGGCTTTACTGGTTGCTTCAACCAGCTCGCCCGGCTTGCCAAGGCGGAACGGCAGGCGGCGGACAATGCCAGCTGGAAGGACTTGGTAGCCGCAGAGCGCGCGCGGCGGCTTTCCACCATCGATGCGGACAGCAAGGCGATCGAAGCGCGAGCCGTATCGGAGGAAAAGGCGCAGGCCAGCCAACCACAGCAGACCGCGCCGCAGCCGACTACACCGACGCAGCCCTGACGGTTGCTCCGGGCGCTTGGCGTCTGGGTAAGGCTGGCGGAATTGGGCACTCCGCCGGTGGACAGGGGCGAAAAGAGGATATCACCTATGCGCTTCCCGCTTCATGCCTTCCTTGCAATGGCGGCGCTTGCACCCATAGCCTTACTCGCCCCAGCCAGGGCCGAGCCGCCACAACGCGTGTTCAATCTGATCGTCTATGGGAACGACCCCTGTCCCAAAGGCGAAGGCGACGAGATCGTCGTTTGCGCGCGCAAGCCTGAGTCCGAACGCTACCGCATACCGAAGAAATTGCGCGAAAAGCCCGCCCCGTCCGGTGGGCCGGGTTGGGGCAGTCAGGTGGCCACGATGGAAGAGGTACAGCGCCAGAATCTTCCCGGCAGCTGCTCGGCGATCGGGAGTAATGGCTTTACCGGCTGCACCGCCAAGATGCTGGAACAATGGTTTGCCGAACGGCGGATGCAGGAGTCCAAGGGCGAGCCTTGAGCTTTTGATGCTCGACGATCACCCATCCCCCTTCACCATCTGAATTTCAAATTGCGAAACTGTCCGTAGCCCGGATCAGGGCGTCGAGGATGCCGGGTTCATTATAGGCGTGCCCGGCGCCCTCGATCATCTCGAACCGCGCTTCCGGCCATGCCTTGTGCAGCGCCCAGGCGGTCTCGACAGGACAGGCCATGTCATAGCGCCCCTGAACGATCACGCCGGGAATGTCGCGGAGCTTGCCCGCATCGCGGATGAGCTGCCCTTCCTCCAGCCAACCGCGATGGACGAAATAATGATTTTCGATCCGCGCGAAGGCGAGTGCGAACGCATCATCCTCATGCGTGGCTGACAGTGCAGCGTCTGGCAGCAAACGGATGGTTTCGCCTTCCCAGACGCTCCACGCCTTGGCCGCCGCGACCTGCGCCAAACGATTTTCGCCCGTCAGGATGCGGTGATAGGCATGAAGCAAGTCGCCACGATCCGGCTCCGCTATGGGAGCAAGGAAGCGTTCCCACTTATCTGGATAGATGCGGCTGGCACCTTCCTGATAATACCAGTCGATCTCCTGTTGGCGCAGCGTGAAGATGCCGCGCAGGATCAATTCGCTGACATGGGACGGATGGCTCTGTGCATAGGCAAGCGCCAGCGCCGATCCCCAGCTGCCTCCGAAGACAAGCCATTGATCAACACCCATCAATTCCCGCAAGCGCTCTATGTCCGCCACGAGATGCCAGGTCGTATTTGCTTCCAGAGCCGCATGCGGCGTCGAACGGCCGCAACCGCGCTGGTCGAAGAGTAAAATGTCGTAGCGATCCGGATCGAACAGGCGGCGGTGATCGGGCGAGATGCCGCCTCCCGGCCCGCCGTGGAGGAAGACCGCAGGCTTTGCCCCCGGCGTGCCGACGCGCTCCCAATAGACGGAATGACCATCGCCGACGTCGAGGTGGCCGTGAGCGTAGGGGTCGATTGCAGGGTATAAAGTGCGCATGCACTCAGCCTAGGCGAGCCGATGAACGAAGGGAACCGCAGTGCGTGAGGGCGTTTGCTACAATTTGCGACAAATTCGCCTTGGCCTTGCCAAGATTTTGAGACAGTTCGCCCCTAGTGACGGACCATCAAAGGTTCGCTTTTTCCAAAAGGGGTATGTTCGTGCGCCGACCGGCTTCGCTGATGCTGTTTTTCATGATGGGCGCATCGCCCGCTGCGCTGATGGCGCAGACTTCAGCCCAGGAGCCGCCTGCGCAGATAGAGGACGGCGACGAAATCATCGTCACCGGCCAGCCGCAGCGGGGCGCGGTGCTGGGCAATATCAAGCCCGAACAGCAGCTTTCTTCCGCCGACATCCGCGCTCTGGGCGTCACATCCATTTCGGAAATGATCACCGAATTGTCGGTACAGACGAACGGGACCCCGGTCGTGCTGCTGAACGGAAAGCGCATTTCCAGCTTTTCCGAAATCCAGGACATCCCGTCCGAGGCCGTGGCGCGGGTCGATATCCTGCCGGAACAGGTCGCCCTGTCCTACGGCTATGCACCAACGCAGAAGGTGGCGAACATCGTCTTGCGCCAGCGTTTCCGGGCGGAGCTGGCCGATTTGCGAGCAGCCACGACCACCGATGGTGGGCGAGAAAGCGGGTCCGCCGAGGCAGGTCTGCTGCGCATCCGGGACGACAATCGCTTTACGTTGAACGTCAAATATAATGCCGCTGCTTCACTACTGGAAAGCGAGCGCGGGATCGAACGGACGGCGATCAGTCCGGCGTTGATCGACATCACCCGCTTTCGCACGTTAAGCCCGGCGACCGAGAGCGTGTCCGCGAACGCCACCTATGCGCGCGCGCTCGGCGGCGTATCGATGACCGTCAACGGCAGGGTGGAGCTGTCGGACAATGACTCGCTGCAAGGACTGTCTGCCGCCGCACTTGCCGCGCCGGTCGG
Source organism: Sphingobium sp. TomTYG46 (assembly GCF_055396345.1). Classification (NCBI taxonomy): domain Bacteria; kingdom Pseudomonadati; phylum Pseudomonadota; class Alphaproteobacteria; order Sphingomonadales; family Sphingobiaceae; genus Sphingobium; species Sphingobium sp. TomTYG46. The sequence goes on along the minus strand of NZ_AP027324.1, from coordinate 2,584,896 downwards.
CAACGGGCCGCTCTATACCGAATTTCTGCGCGATAACCGGCTCGACCAGCAGATTCGCGGAACGACCGGTCATCTGGGCCTCACTTTCAACGGCCTGCTCGGAAAGGGCTGGCAATGGTCCTTTACTGGCAATGGCGACGTGTCGGATACGCGCACGCGAACCGACCGATCGGCATCGACCGACCAGGCGAGCGCGCGATCGCAGACCGTGACGGGCGACCTGCTGCTGTCAGGCCCTGTCTTCGACCTGCCTGCGGGCGCCGTCACAAGCTCCGTCCGGGTGGGGGCGTCGGCCAATGGATTTGAGGGCTCGTCGATCCGCAACGGGTTCGAGCAGGACGTCGATTATGACCGGCAGATCGCAAGCGGGCAGGTCACTCTGGACTTGCCGATCACCAGCAAGGCGAGAGGCGTCCTTGGCGCGGTCGGCGATATCGGCGTCAATGTGAATGCGGCGGCGCAGGAGCTTTCGGACTTCGGCACGCTCTCCACGCTTGGTTATGGCCTCCGCTGGCGGCCGATCCCTGCGGTGCAACTGCTGGTGTCCGCGAACCAGGATCGGGCTGCGCCGACCGGCAATCAACTCAGCGATCCTGAAGTCAGGACGGAGAATGTGCCCGTCTTTGATTATCAAAGCGGCCAGACCGTCTTCGTCACGCGGGTGACGGGGGGCAACGCCCAATTGAAGGAAAGCGTGCGCGACCAGTTCCGGCTGAGCGCAACGGTGAAGCCTTTCGACAAGCCCAACCTGACCCTGACCGCGACCTACCTCAACAGCCGGACGAGTAATCCGATCGCGGCTTTCCCGGAACCTACCCCCGCGATCGAGGATGCCTTCGGTGGCCGCTTCACCCGCGTTGGCGGCGCGCTGACCGAAATCGATGCGACGCCGATCAATTATCTGCGCTCGCAAAGCGAACAGCTGCGTTGGGGCTTCGACCTCTCCTTCCCGCTGAAGTCTCGCATCCAGAAGTTGGCAGAGGCTTGGCGCGCTGCCGGTGCAAAGCCGGAAGATCGCCCCAAGGAGTTGCAGGATATGCGCGCCCTGTTCGGCAATCGAGGCGGACGCGGCGGAGAGCGTGGAGCACAGGGCGGCCAGGACGGCGCGCCACCCCCATCCGGACAGGACGGCGGAGACCGGCCGCGTGGAGAAGGCGGCTTTGGCGCCCCCGGAGGTGGCGGACGGCCGGGCGGCGGTTTTGGCGGGCCGGGCGGCATGGGCGGCGGACGTGGAGGCGGCGGCGGGCGCCTCAGCTTCAGCCTCTACCACACATGGCATTTTACCGAGAGCATCCTGATCGCGCCGGGCGTGCCGGAACTCGATCTGTTGAATGGCGATGCGACAGGATCATCGGGCGGGCAGCCACGGCATGAGGTGGAGGCGCGCGTCGGCTACACGAACAACGGGCTTGGCGCGCGGCTGAGCGTCGATTGGGAAAGCGGCACGCATGTCGATGGCGCGCTGGGCGGCACTTCCCGGCTCAATTTCGGAAGTCTGGCGACCGCTAACCTTCGGCTGTTCGCCAATCTGGGACAGATGCCTTCGCTGGTTAAGAACCACCCGTTTCTGCGCGGATCGCGGGTGTCGATCGGCATCGACAATATCTTCAATACGCGCCGCGACGTGACGGACGCGACCGGAGGCACCCCGCTGCGCTACCAGCAGGGCTATCTCGATCCGCTGGGCCGCACGATCAGCATTTCATTCCGCAAGCTGTTCTTCTGACTCTTGCCTAAAACTCTCCAATTTCCGTCCGTTATGATCTTTGAAAACAAGGGTCGGAGGAATGCATGGCAAAGCCGATACGGATCGTGGTGGTCGATGACTCGCTGACCATTCGCGCCATGATCGAGACGCTGCTGGAACGCGATTGCCGGTTCGATGTCGTGGGCATCGCCCGCAATGGCGAAGAAGCGATCGACCTCATCCGCATGGAAAAGCCCGATGTGGTGACGATGGACGTCGCCATGCCGGGCCGGGATGGGCTCAGCATCCTTGACGAGATCATGGACATCGATCCCTGCCCCGTCATCATGCTGTCCAGCCTGATGCGCGACGGAGCGCCGATCATGGCCGAAGCGCTGGACCGGGGTGCTGCGGCCTGTTTCAACAAGGCGATGATCGCGCGGGAAGCCGGACGCTTCATCGCATTGGTCAAGGATGTCGCGCGCGGCCTTGTTCAGGCCGAACAGGTAGCGATCGCCGCCTGAAACATCCGCCACGTACAACAAAAGGAGCTGTCACCCGACAGCTCCTTTTTTATGCGCCTGCGAGCGTCGCCACCCGAACCGGGTCAGGTCAGGATGCCAAGGATCGAGGCAGGGCGCAGGCAGCGGCGATGTCGATGGCGCTGGTAAATTCAACGCCCATCCGATCCTCGCGCGACCAGCGAACCACAGCGCTCACATTCTGGCTGTCACTGAACTCGATCGACAATTGGGTGCCCTGGGGCACATGCCACAGCCCCTCGATCATGGCACCGGTGGAGGAGATGTTGCGGATGCGGCCGGTATAGGCGTGACCATCGGCATGCACCGCGATCGTCCGCAGCATCGTCTTGCGCTCCGGGCGGCTGGACTGGAAACCCTCCACCAGCGCCACCGTACCGTGCGCGCGGTGCCGGGCCAGCACGTCGCTGGCAACAAGCGGGCGGCCATAGACATAGCCCTGTATATGGCTGCACCCCAGATCGCGGATCAGCGCCAGTTCGTCCTGTGTCTCCGCGCCCTCCGCCGTGGTGTCCATGCCAAGCGCCTCGGCCAGGCTGACGATTGCCTTGATGATCGCGCTGTTGCGGCTGCCGGTCATCACCGCACCGCGCACAAAGCTCTGGTCGATCTTGATCTTGTCGAAGGGCGCTTTCTTCAAATAGCCAAGCGAGGAGTAGCCTGTGCCGAAATCGTCCAGCGCCAGACGGACGCCAATCCCTTTAAGCCGGGCGAACATCGAATCCGTTCCGTCATTGTCATTCAGGAACACGCTTTCGGTGATCTCAAGCTCCAGCCGCTGGGGTGCGAGTTGGGAAGCGGCAAGCGCATTCATGACCGTGGCGGGCAATCCGGGGTTGGCGAACTGGATCGGCGAAACATTGACGGCGACGCGAATATCTTCGTCCCACTCCGAAGCGTCGCGGCAGGCGGTGCGAAGAACCCAGTCACCCATCGGGCCGATAAGCCCTGTCTCCTCGGCGATGGGCACGAAAATGGATGGCGAAATCTCGCCACGTACGGGATGGGTCCAGCGCAGCAGCGCTTCATAACCGGTGACCCTCTCCGTCCTCGAAGACACGACCGGCTGATAGACAAGGTGCAGCCCGTCCGAAGCCAGCGCGTGGCGCAGATCCTCCTCCAGCTGCCGACGCCCCTCGGCATCGGCGTGCATTTCGGACGAATAGAAGCGATGGACGCCACGCCCGTCGCCTTTTGCGGCGTAGAGCGCGAGATCGGCGTTGCGGATCAGCGCATCGGCCGTGTCGCCGTCATGCGGGCAACAGGAAATCCCGATGGACACGCCGATGACGACCGCCTTCCCCTCAATCATATAAGGTTGCGACAGCGTGTTGATGATCATCGTAGATAGTTGGGACAGCAGTGCACGATCATGTCTGCCGGGCAGCAGCACCTTGAATTCGTCACCGCCCTGCCGCCCTACAAGCCCGCGATCGCCCGCGACACGTTGGAGACGCTGGCTCACCTGCCGTAGCAGCGCGTCCCCGGCGGGGTGGCCGAGAGTATCGTTGACGGTCTTGAAGCGATCCAGATCCAGCATCAGCAGCGCGCAATCGCCCGGCTTTCCGGGCGCACCGGCCACGGCATCTTCCAGCGACCGCAGCATCTGCACGCGATTAGCAAGCCCGGTGAGCGAATCGAACTGGGCAAGACGCTTCACCTCCGCCTGGCTTCGACGCATTTCGGTAAGGTCGGTGCCGCTCCCGCGAAAGCCGTGGAACTGGCCAAATTCGTTGAACACCGGCTGTCCGGATATCGACCACCAGCGCTCGTCGCGGGTCGCCGCGGCTCGAACATGGATGTCTGAAAAGCCGGTGCGCGTCGATAAATGGAAACCGAGCGTGCGCTCGCCCCCGCCATTTTGATGATCACCCGCAGAGACAATGTCGGTGATCAACTGGCCGACAAGTTCGTCCTCCGCAATATCCAGTGTCCGCGCAAGCGTTTCCGAAAGATAAGTAAGGCAGCCCTGGCGATCGGTTTCCCAGAACCAGCCCTGCCCCGACTGCTCATATTCCTGCAACAGGCGGTCGGATCGTTGCGCGCGAAGGTCCTGTTGATGTTGGGCGATTGCCCGTTCGAAATCAGACGTTGCCTGGCGCACCGCGGCAATCATCATGACCGCGATGCAACTCACCAACAAACCCAGTTGCGCAAAGCCCGCTTCCTGAAACGCCGAAACGATCAATGTGCCCAGAAAATAACTGACGCCCAGCAACCGCCGGTCGCCGAATATCGACACGGCGATCAACGCCATCGCGACTTCTGCCGCGAGAGAAATCGACAATGGTCCTGCAAATTGCGCCGGACCCAGCAACATGCTGAAGCTCATGCTCGACAGCAGCACCATCGGCAGCATCAGCCATTTCTGCACATGCGGCCGTAGATTCTGGAATCGTTCCGCACGTGGAGCGGCGATCAGCACGCCATCTATCAGCAACATCGCCAGGAATGTGAGGAAGTGGAGAATGTTGCCAAAGGTGAACAGTGGCACATGGAGTAGCGTGATGGTGCACAGCTTGCCCAGCAGCACCAGCGGCCAGAGGCGGGCGATATGGGCGAAGGCTCCGGATATCCAGAAGGCCGACGCCTGCGTCCCGCCCTCAGCCAGGCCCAGCGCGACCGCAAGATCGGCAGGTCGATACAATGTATCGTTCAGCTTGGTACGCGACGGGGCCATATGACGTGCGTAACGCACAGATGTTGAAAGAAACTTACTCGACCGGCTGGCAAAACGTTACGGGAGAGGGAACGCCCCTCTCGCGACGCCAAACTTGCCTCAATGTTCGTTCAACAGAGGCCAAAACAGACTGAGCAGAATGAGGCATGCGGTCCCGCAGGACCGCTCACCCTGTTTCCGACTAAACGCGCATCGGCATCAGGACATAGAGCGCAGGGCTGCGATCATTTTCCCGAATGAGCGTCGGCGCTGCCGCGTCGGCGAGGTGTAGTTCGACCGTCTCGCTGTCGATCTGGCCCAGAATGTCGAGCAGATAGCGGGCGTTGAAGCCGATATCGAAGCCCTCGCCCTGAAACGCACCCGGCACTTCTTCAGCCGCCGTGCCGTTTTCGGGACTGGTGACCGACAGGGTGATCTTGTCGCGATCGAGCGTCATCTTGACCGCCCGGGTCTTTTCCGTCGCGATCGTAGCGACGCGGTCCACGCCCTCCTCGAAGCTGCGCGGGTCGATCTTGAGCAGCTTGTCGTTCGCGGTGGGAATGACGCGGCTGTAATCGGGGAAAGTGCCGTCAATCAGCTTGCTGGTCAGGATCGCGCTGCCAAGCCCGAACCGGATCTTGCTCGCCGACAGGGTGATCTGGACCGAGCCGTCGACTTCGTCGAGCAGCTTGCGCAGTTCGCCAATGCACTTGCGGGGGATGATGATGCCCGGCATGCCGTCGGCGCCATCGGGGCGCGGCACGGTGACGCGAGCGAGGCGGTGCCCGTCGGTAGCCGCTGCCTTCAGGACCGGCTGGCCATCATCCGACACATGGAAATAAATACCGTTCAGATAATAGCGCGTCTCTTCGGTCGAGATGGCAAAGCGCGTCTTGTCGATGATCTGCTTCAGCGTCTCTGCGGGCAGTTCGAAGCTGGTCGGCAGGTCGCCTTCCGCGATAACCGGGAAGTCATCGCGCGGCAGGGTCGACAGGTTGAAGCGGGCGCGGCCCGCCTGGATCAGCATCTTGCCTTCCGCCGCCTGAAGCGAAACCTGGCTGCCTTCGGGCAGCTTGCGGGCGATGTCGAACAGGGTGTGCGCCGAAATGGTCGTCGCGCCGGGCTGTTCCACCTGCGCGGACACGCTTTCGACAATCTGGAGGTCGAGATCGGTAGCCATCAGCTTGATCGCGCCATCGGCAGACGCTTCGATCAGCACGTTGGACAGGATCGGAATCGTATTGCGCCGCTCGACCACCGACTGGACGTGGCTGAGGCTCTTGAGGAGCGTGGCGCGTTCGATGGTGGCCTTCATGTCCCTGTTTGTCCGTTTCTTTTCTGCGCAAAGCCCGGATGCGGTCGAATCCGGGCGACAATGATGGATGATCCTTCATAACCACTGTTGCGGCGGCGGCAAGCACCTGCTGATCGTTTCGTGACGGCAAGGGTTGCAAAAAAGGACATGATGAGCTTTGCCAGCGTCATGAAGCACCTCTGGTTCCTGCCCCTGCTGATCGCGACGCCGACATTCGCAAGGGACTCGCTCGGCATGTTCGAGGCTTGGGGGGCGTTCCGTGACCCGGCGGCACCGCGTTGCTATGCCATCTCCAAACCCGTGAGCCGGGCTGGCAATGGTTTCGCCGCCGTTGGGAACTGGCCGCGCCAGCGCGTACGCGGACAGGTGCATTTCCGGTTGAGCCGGGTGCGGGCGGACGATTCTCCCGTGATCCTGAATGTTGGGGAGAGGCGCTTTCCGCTGGTCGCGGGACAGGCTGATGCATGGGCGCCCGACCCTCGCGCAGACGCGGCCATCATTGCGGCCATGCGATCGGCAGGCAGCATGAGCGTACAGACACGGGGCGCAAATGGGCGCGGTTTCGCGGACACCTACACCTTGCGCGGCGCCGCGACAGCGATCGACGCGGCGGCATTGGGCTGCGCACGGCTGCGGTGACCGGCGGGCGCTCGACGCTCCCTTTATAATTTTCGAAAAATCCGCTATGGGCGCTGCCATGCATTCATCCGCCAGCCCCTTGATGCCGATTCCCGGCGCTATCGACCCTGTGCCCGTCCCGCGCGCGGTGACGCCTCGCGAAGATGGGCGCACCGACCTGATGGGCCTGTCGCGCCCGCAGATCAAAAGCGCGCTGGAGGAAGCAGGGCTGGATGCCAAGCAGGCAAAGCTGCGGTCGAAACAGCTGTTCCATTGGCTCTACCATCGCGGCGAAACCGATTTCGATGCGATGACCGACCTTGCCAAGCCGATGCGCGGCTGGATGGCGGAGCGCTTCATCGTGGGGCGTCCCGAGGTCGTCGAAGCGCAGGTGTCGAGCGACGGCACCCGCAAATGGCTGCTCCGGTCGGACGACGGGCAGGATTATGAGATGGTGTTCATCCCGGACGCCGATCGCGGAACGCTCTGCGTTTCGAGCCAGGTGGGCTGCACGCTCAATTGCCGTTTCTGTCATACGGGCACCATGCGCCTCGTGCGCAACCTGACGCCGGGCGAAATTGTCGGGCAGGTCATGCTGGCCCGCGATGCGCTGGGCGAATGGCCGAAGGGCAGCATGGCGTCCGCCAATGATGACGAAGCGGACGACAGCTCGCAATATAGCCCCGACGGGCGAATGCTCACCAACATCGTGATGATGGGGATGGGCGAGCCGCTTTATAATTTCGATCATGTGCGCGACGCGCTGAAGGTCGTCATGGACGGCGATGGCCTCGCTCTGTCGAAGCGGCGGATCACCCTCTCCACCTCCGGCGTAGTGCCGATGATGGCGCGCGCGGGGGAAGAGATTGGCGTAAACCTTGCCGTGTCACTCCATGCCGTGACGAAGGACGTGCGCGACGAACTCGTGCCGCTCAACAAGAAGTTCGGGATCGAACAGCTGCTGCAAGCCTGCGCCGACTATCCGAACGCGAATAATGCGCGCCGCATCACATTCGAATATGTGATGATCAAGGACAAGAATGACAGCGACGAGGACGCGCGCGAACTGGTTCGCCTGCTGCGTCACTACAAGCTGCCTGCCAAGGTCAACCTGATCCCCTTCAACCCGTGGCCGGGCACCGACTATGAATGTTCGACGCCCGAGCGGATCAAGCGCTTTTCGGAAATCGTGTTCGAAGGCGGCATCTCCGCCCCGGTGCGCACGCCGCGCGGACGGGACATCATGGCCGCCTGCGGGCAGCTCAAGTCGGCGAGCGAGAAGAAGAGCCGGGCGGAGCTGGACCGGCTGGCGGCGGAAAAGCAGGCGGCGCTGGGGTAACCCCACGCCTCAACGCGGCGCCCCGGGCTCGCTGATCTTTTCTTCCGCGTCCCGTTCATTCTCCTCGGGCTTGAGCGGCGCCATGACCCAGAAAGTCAGCAGCGTGAAGCCGGTGAGAACCACCGCCACATCATAGGTGCCAAGCCCCGCTGCGACGCCAATCGCCCCCGTGATCCAGAGGCTTGCGGCGGTCGCGGTGCCCTTCACAGCATGTCTCTGCTGCAGGATCGCACCGCCGCCCAGAAATCCTATGCCCGCGATCACGCCTTCCAGCACACGGGCAAGCGCCGACGGATCCTGCGCCATCATTCCTTCCACCGTCTGAACAAAGCCACAGCTGGCGACAGCGACCAGCGGAAAGGTACGCAGGCCAGCGCTGCGTTCCGCTCGCTCCCGGTTCCAGCCGATAGGCAAAGCCAGGCAATAGGCGATGACGATAGGGACCAGATGCGGCAGCACCGAAAAATTGTCGCTCATCCACCCGAAACGCATAAAGGTGAATTCGGATGCGCAACGATGCAGTTAGCTGTTGCCGGGCTCTTCCAGCAGGCCGGGAATCAGCGGCAGCAATTCGCGCGCCAGAAATCCGACAGGCCCCATGGTGCGGGCAAGTTCGCGCCCTGCCCGGCCGTGCAGCCAGCTGCCCCAGGCGGCCGCCCGCAACGGGTCAGCACCGCGCGCCGCCAAACCGCCGACGATCCCGGCCAGCACATCGCCCGAACCGCCGGTGGCCAGGCCGACGCAACCACCCTCATACAACAGGCAGGCGCCATCCGGAGCCGCGACCACGCTGCGGTCGCCCTTCAGGATGACCACCGCCTGAAATTCCCGGGCCACTTGCAGCGCGATCTTCGCGGGATCGGCCGAAACGGCCTCGACGCTTTGCCCGGTCAGGATCGCCATCTCGCCATGATGGGGCGTTAGGATGATATGCCCCTCATGCCCGGCGACGGTGGATCGCAACTCGCGCGCAGTAGTCAGCGCCGCCGCATCGAGGACGATGGTGACCGGCGGATCGGTGGCGGCTAATATGGCCGCGACCAGTTCGTCCGTCTGGGCACTCACGCTCATGCCCGGTCCCAGAACCAGCGCGTCACATCGGGCGAGTTGCGGCGCCAGACGCTCAGCTGCTCCAGCGGCGATCTCGCCATTTTCCTCCGCAGGCAGCGCCGTCATCGCGGCTTCGGGAACCAGCACGCCCAACGACATGGCCGCGGAACGAACCGTCGCCATCTGCAACTTTCCAGCGCCCGCGCGTAGTGCTGCCTCGCCCGTCAGGCGGAGCGCACCGGGCACGAATTCCGCGCCACCGACGACCAACACACGGCCCCGCCCATCCTTGTCAGAGTCATGGTCGGGGACCGGCAGGGGGTGCGTCCGCAACCATGCGCTATCGAGAGTCTCTGGCTTCATCCGCGCGCTCCGGCGATGGCATCGGGTTCGCGTGTAACAGGGGTCGCCTCTTCCTCCATCGGCGCGGTCACATTGTAACGGCGCAGCACCAGCCCGCCATTGCGCCCGTGGGAAGGGTCATAAACATAGTCACTGATCGCGCAGTTCGCGACATCGCCAGCCCGATCGATCGCCAGTATTTCCGCTTCATTCAACCCTTCGATGATGTAGCGAAGGCACAACACCACGACCTGATGCGTGAAGATCATCACGCGTCGTCCGGCATAATGCAGCGATATGGTATCCATCACCGACCGCAGCCGCAGGATGACGTCGCACCAGCTTTCTCCGCCCGGCGGCCGATGATAGAATTTTCCGAGCATCTGGCGGAATTCATACTGGTCGGCCTCCAGATTGCGGATGCCCGTCGTCGTCAGCCCGTCCAAAATGCCGAATTCTTTTTCGCGCAGCCGTTCATCGAAGCAGATCGGTTCCTCGGCGGCGGCTCCGCCAACCTCGCGGAAAATCTGCGCGGTCTGAAATGCCCGCAGATAGGGGGACGACAACAGAACCTCCGGCCTGTGATCTTCCTCCTCGCTGGCGAACCAATGGCCTAACGCCTGCGCCTGCTCACGGCCCAATCCACTTAACGGAACGTCCGCATCACGCACGGACAAGGCTATACGATCGGACTGTGCTTCAGTTGCGGCGTCGCGCGCCACATTTCCGGCGCTCTGGCCATGACGTACGATGATGAGCTGGCTCGGCCAATGAAGTGACGCCACGAGTCCTGCTGCCTTTCATGCCGGTTGCTAAGACATGAAGAACGGCCGCGCTGCTGCTTTGATCCCGGCAGAACGCTGCTCATGATGAAGGCTGCGCTTGGAAAATGGTGACCCCTACGGGAGGGGTAAATTGTAAGGCAATCTATGCAATTTCAGTGCGTTAACTGCATGCTATTATGATGTTCTGTACCACTTTTGTGTCAGATAACACAGATCTTCTGGCATGCTCTTGCCTGACCGCCAAGGGCTAATTATTCCTATCGCAATCAACTGATCCTACTAGCGTTTGCCATGGCGCTGGGGCGTGCGCTGGACAAGGTGGCCTCCAGTTCGTCCGAGAAGAGAAGCGATTGTTGTCGGGCATCCTCAGCGGTAAACCGTCGGCATCCTTGCCTGATACGATTGTCTATGCACCTCATCTGCCCGCTGTAGCTGACCACTGCTACAACGTTCGAGCGGGGGTGGGCCATTCACTGCGTCGCTTGATGGTGCCGGAAATCGTCCTCAATCACGTTGATCAGTTCGTCTATATCACCCTCTTCATAGACGGCGGGTGAGCTTGGAGCTGCTCTCAAGATTTCTAGCGCCGTTTCATATGCGGGCATGAGGCCTGGATCCGAGGGCTTACCAGCGATGAAATAGGCCTTGAACTGGTCGCTCGCGCCGATGTTCACTGACGAAAGGTGGCCCATCCACTTCCGGGCCTTGTTTTTGATGTTCTCTGCCTCCGCGAGATCGAACGAGAGTGGCTCATATGCGTGGATTTGGCCATTTTTCCATGAATGCGTAAACTCAATGGCATCCACCGTGCCGCGGATAACCTTTGGTTCGAATTCGATTGCAATCCGCCGCTCGACAAGGGCTTGGTGAACCGGCCGCCACACGTCGTCATCGGTGCGGCGAGCATGGCTATGCCGGTCATAACGGGACAACATGCGATCCGCGATTCGATGGAATTCCCTATTTACGTCCTTTGCGATCCCAGTGCCGATCTCAGACCATTGCAGTGAACTGCCGTCGTGAGGCAACAAGCGCACAGCGATGGCGCGAGCGTCGCCGCTCGAGAAAAGACGCTCCGCCTCTACTTCTTTAGTGATCGGCTTCGAGGCCCGCCGAAGCGAAGCGATTGCTGCTGTGAACGCTGGACGGTCAATGTCGGGGAAGAGGTGGCGCAGCCGTTGAATTCGATCTTTGAACTCGGTCAGAAGAACCGGAGCGTCTCCTTGGTGGCTGGGCGCGAAAAAGACGAGTCCGACATTCACGAACTCACCTGTCACTATGTCATGCACATAGCGCAGAACGCTGTAGCTATAAGGCCGGCGGCTCATTTCAAGATCCGATCCAACTCAATCATGCACCCGTCGATGTTATCACGAACTAGACGGATTCTTCCTAAAATATCGGTTATAAACGCGTCATCCCGCCAACCGTTCGGGACGGCTGCGCCATAACCATCAATTTCCTCGTCAAGCAACCCCGCCCATTTTGCTCGGATAGCAGCCTGATTGATTTGCTGCCCCAGTAACTCACGGCGAAAAATATGCTTACCTGGCTCGGTGAATGAGCCCATCCCACCGAGAGTCCAAGGTTTTGGGCCAAATAAGCCGCGGGGGAATGCCAACTCGTGATCGAAGATACGGAGTTTGTCGCCGCTGACGAGGCAATTGGGGTTGCCATCCCTGCGGTCGAAGTTTTCGATAAAACCGTCAAATGCGAGTATCTCGGCGGCCGCCTGTACCATAGGAGCAGTCAGCCGGTTGGTTACCGCCCAAGCCGGCCACTGGGGCCCAACCCATTTCGAGCCGAATACCAGATTGTCGAAATCAGACACGCGGGCTCGGATTCCAGGCGGGAGGCAGTCACGCCAATCGGAAGGGATGGAAACCAAGAATGGTTCTGGGATAGGCAAGTCCAACGCTGCCGCGAGGCATGCTGCAATAACTTCTACAGCAAGGGAGTTAGTGCCCATGTCGCACGCAGAAGCAAATTTAAGGACGACATCGATCACGTCGCCGTCGTCTGCTTCTGCAGCAACAACGATAGGTTGCGTCCGTCCGCTACCAACTTCCCGGATATATTGGACGGCTTCTAAAGTTCTCAACAAACCTATTATCTCCACCCTGCTAAGGCAATGAACTCTCCAGACGAACAATCAGCGCAAAACCGCGCGTCCGGAAGTCGCTAATTCAGCCATGAAAAAATCAACTCAGCCGCTTTACGCCCTTTGTCTAGAATGTCGGGGAGAGCGCCAAAGGCAGCCGCTACAGCTGTCGCGATAGTGGCCATGATCGCGCTCGGCATTTCCTTCGCATATGGCTTCTTAGTTCGCTCGGGATCGAGATAAACCCGCGCAAACGGGATATATTTGTGCGACCCGGCTATAGTGAGAATGATCAGCAAGGCGCTCGCAGCGATGAGCAGGCGAGTGCGGATACCGTCGATTCCGCTACTATGATGCCGATGGTAAGCGGAAAGACCACTATATCCGGCTTCCTGACCCATCCGATCCGCGCTTCGCCGCCGAGCTTGCCCGCGTCAATGCGGAGGCCGAGCAGGCCGCGAATCGACAGGCCGGTCGATGGGTGCCAATACCAGGATCATTCGGCGCGCTCGCTCGCGAGTTTCGCGCCGCCCTCTCTTCCGGATGGACCCGGAAAAAGCGAAAGAAGGGCTCAAAGGCACTCTCCGCCAACACGATGTCGAATTATTTGCGCTATGTCGCGATGTTCGAGGCCGATGATTTCACATTCCGCGTCAAGACAGGCGAGGAACGCCCGGTGCGCGACATGTCAGTTGCTGGCATTCGCCCTACGCACATCTATCAATTGCGCGATGTCATGGCCGACAAGCCCGGCAAGGCGAACAATTGGCTCAACGTGCTGAAGCTGATGCTCGTTTATGCTTGCGAGCGCGACTGGAGAGCCGACAATCCCGCCGACACCATAGCGCCGCTCCCGATCGGCGAGCATGAGCCATGGCCGCGCGAAGTGCTGGCAGAAGCGCTGGAACGCGCCTCCCCCATGCTGCGCCTGGCGATCATCACCGGCCTGTGCACCGGGCAGCGAGTCAGCGACGTGATCCGCATTCGCCATAACTGGCTCAATGGTGGCATTATGGAACTGTCACAGGTCAAGACAGATGTGGACGTTGCCGTTCCAGTGCACCCTTGGTGGCGGGAGGAAATCGGCAAAATCGAGAAGAAGGCGGTCACCCTGCTGTACGACCGCTCCGGGAAGCCTTTCGCGTCCGAGGACCGCATCCAGGAGCGCATCCGTCGCCTGATGCACGACATCGGCCATGTCGATGACGAAAACCAGCTGCTCTACACCTTTCACGGGCTACGCAAGAACGCCTGCTGCTATCTTTTGGAAACAGGCCTCAGCGACACCGATGTGGGCGCAATTCTGGGCATGACCCCAGAGACGGTTCGCCACTACGGCAAGCGCGTGCGGGCGTACATGATCGCTGTCGGTGCGTCCGAAAAGATGAGCAGCGTGACCCCGTTGAAAATGGGTCGTTAGCTGCGATCAGGCCGCTAGGATTTTCGGAGCTACGACGTCGACCGGGTCGGCAGCAGGCTCGACGGCACGACGAGCGACCGTCATTTCATGCAGCAGCAAATCGCGCATGGCCTTGGGAATTCGGTCGAAAGCGGCCTTATCACGTTGACACTGCTGCAGAATCTCTGATCGCGTTATCAACATTGGCCTAACCCCTACTTGCCTTGCACCTCTTCTAATCTGACAACGTCCAGCTGTTCAAGCTCATTGAACAGCGGTGCCTCCAAACTGAGATGAGCTGCGCCGGTGCGGATCGACTTGGGCCGAGCTGATGCACGGTTCCAGTCGACCGTATAACCCCTAGCGCCCTTCCGCGTTCCGGCCTAGTAAAGCTCAGTATAAATCGACGGTGCCACGCCTTCAAAGGGGTCAAAGACTACCTTTGGATGCGATTGTCGTTCACCCTCCGGACCATGCCCCCCATCACCATCGATGATGACGCTTTCGTCGTATAGATCAGCCGTAATGCTCTTGGGATAGGGCTCAATATACACGACCTTTTTGATACCGGCAGCGATGACGTGGCGGGCACACATATGACACGGAAAGGTCGTGCAGTAGAGCGTGCCGCCTCCGATCGTCACCCCACGGCGAGCGGCCTCGGTGATAGCATTCATCTCGGCGTGGACCACCCGACCAAACTCAATCAGGTTCGATACGCGAAGATCTTTGAATTTCGTGCTGCTGGCACCGAACAAGAGCTGCTCGACGACTTCGCTGGGCGAGGATTCTTCATTCAGCTGCATGACCCCCTGAGAGGACATGAAGGTTATCAGCTCTTCGATAATCTCGTACTTTTTCACCGCATTGTAATCGCGACGCTTCGTGTGATCGCGGTTGTCAAAAACCTTGTCCTCATCCGGCCAATATGACCCGCCTCCGGCGATTGGCACCTCGTTGCAACCGGATGCCACCATAGTGTCAGCCTGGTCGACGATCACCGCTCCCACTTGGCGCGAAAGATCAGCCGAACGATAGGATTTCGCCTTGGCTTCGAACATATGAAACTCATCGAATCGGGGCGTGATGTAAGGGCTCCCGAAGAGAAGGTCTAAGAATCGCTCAACTTCGCGTTCGTAATCCCCGGACACTCTCACAAAAAAGTCCGCGAGATGGAATGTATCTCTGAGATTTTGCCCTAGCTTTTCACCTGGCCTCTGAGCGTCCAAATCAATGAGGGTTTGAGCTTCATCTTTATATTTGTCGTTCTGAGTTGAAGTGTAGGTTTTAGCTATCAGCTCACAAAGCTTGTTCTTTCGTTCGTCATGAGACGCAAACCCGGAAACTAAGATGAAATTCTCACCGTATATGCGCCGTAACTCGCGCACTTCTTCCGGGTGTTTGAGCGAGTTGACGATGTAGCAAGCCTGGTCCGCAGGCACATCGATCGGCGGCTCTTCGGTCGGCTTGCCGTCGGCCTGATCATCAGCTGCGGGGGCCGACGGTTCAATCGTCAAAAAACCGCCCCTTGCTTTTCTAATCGACGCGACGACCAAGGGGATTAGAGCGCTTCCCCTACCGATTTGTTTGCGCAGAGCGTCCCCTGCACCCATTAGCAGGCGGACCCTTTCGCCGTGCTTGGCGCTGGCGATCTTCGAAGTTAGGGCATCGTCACAGAATTCTTGGATCAGCTGACTGACCCTGATCTGTTGGCAGCGGTAGCCGAACGGGCTCATCTTTTCAGCAAATGTCTGAGCGAGCGCATGCAGATCAGTCCCTGCAGGCCCCGCCAGTCCAATCACGATCTCCGGCTTTTTGTCGTCCATTGCATGCCCCTGTTCGAAGGGCACAGCCGTAACAAAGCCGCTAACTGGGTCAAGTGCCCAGCTCCACGCGAAGCTAGGTGGGGGAACTTTTCCCCCGCCAACTGGGGGAACTCCGAACCGGAGCAATAAAAAACCCTGCAAAAACAGGGTGGTGACCCCTACGGGAATCGAACCCGTGTTTCAGCCGTGAAAGGGCCGCGTCCTAACCGCTAGACGAAGGGGCCACATGCAGAACCGCTTGGGCAGCGCTGCGAAGCGAGGGCGGCTTTAGGGGGGGAGCTTGCGGCGGTCAACCCCTTTGGGGCAGGAAAACGACCACTTCTTTCAATCGGCCCAGGCGGCATCTTCCAGATGCAGTTCAGCGGCGGGGCGACTGCCCCAATCGTCGATCTTTGCACGGCCCGCGACCCAAAGGCGACGGTCACGCGGTGCGCCGAGGATAGCTTGCCCCAACTCACTCTCCGCCTGGCGGAAGGCGATGGTCTTGATGGAGCGGCCATCGTCCCCCGCCATGACCGCGCGCAGATGGCCATTGCCGACAACATCCGCCTTAATGACGCGCATCGGTCCAGCCGCGATGAGCGGAGAGGGCCAGCCAGCGCCATAGGGGCCGCCTGCCTCGATCGCGGCCACGAAGTCCGGATTGACGCCCGCCGGGGCAAGCACGGCGTCGATCAACAGCGCGCGGTCATCGCGGGCGCGGGCGACGGCAGGGGCAAGCCTTTCGTCCAGAAAATCAGCCAGCGCGTCCAGCTTGTCAGCCGCGACGGTCAGCCCTGCCGCCATGGCGTGGCCGCCACCGGCAACCAGCAAGCCGCTGTCCTTGGCCGCCAGCACGGCGGCGCCAAGATCAACGCCGGAGATCGAACGGCCGGAGCCCTTGCCCGTACCCGCATCATCAATCGCCACGACGATCGCGGGACGCCCCGCCTTTTCCTTGATGCGTCCGGCGACGATGCCGATCACGCCGGGATGCCAGCCAGCTCCAGCGATCAGCGCCACGGCCCGGTTGCCCTGCGCCGCCAGCAGTTCCTCCGCCTCGACCTGTACCGCCGCCTCGATCACGCGACGTTCCTCGTTGAACTGGTCCAACTCGGCAGCGATGCTCGCGGCCTCGATCGGGTCTTCCGTCGTCAGCAGACGCACGCCCAGATCAGCCTTGCCTACCCGCCCGCCAGCATTGATGCGGGGACCGAGCGCAAATCCCAGATCATGGCATAATGGCGCACGGCTGAGGCGGCTGGCATCGATCAGCGCGGAGATGCCGATGTTACGGCGCTTGGCCATGACCTTGAGGCCCTGTGCAACGAAGGCGCGGTTAAGCCCCTTGAGTTGCGCCACGTCCGCCACGGTGCCGAGCGCCACGATGTCGAGCAATTCCATAAGGGCAGGCTCGGCCCGTTGCGCGAACCATCCCCGCTTGCGCAACACGCGGATAAGCGCGGCGCCCAAGAGAAATGCGACCCCCACCGCCGCCAGATGGCGATGAGCGGCTGCTTCCTCCACCTCGTCAAGCCGATTGGGGTTCACGAGCGCAAAGGCTTCGGGAAGCGCGGCGGCGCATTTATGATGATCGACCACTACGACATCGACGCCCACAGCCTTCGCCATGGCCAACGCCTCGAACGCCTGCGCGCCGCAATCGACAGTAACGATCAGCGTTGCCCCTTCCCCTGCCAGCCGCACCAGTGCCTCGCCAGACGGCCCATAGCCTTCCATCAGTCGATCGGGGATGTAGGGCCGAGCGGACAGGCCAAGATCACGCAGCAGACGGATCAGCAAGGCCGCGCTGGTTGCGCCGTCAACATCATAGTCGCCGAAGATACGGACATGCTCACCGCTCTGCACCGCATCCGCCAGCCGTTCGGCAGCGCTGTCCATGTCGCGGAACAAGCTGGGATCGGGCATGAAGTGGCGGATGGTCGGATTACGATGCGCCTCCACGGCTTCGCGCGGACAGCCACGGGCCAGCAGCAACTGCGTGACCAGGTCGTCGGGCAGATAGCCGGGTTCCCGCGCATCCGCGCCTGCGCCCCGCCAGCGCCACGGTTGTCCAAGGATAGAGCGGGATACATTCAGCGCTATGGTCATTTCTGATCCCTAAACCGGGCCGACGCCCGAGGGAAGCGGTTCACGGCCGACGGCGGAACCGAAACAAGTCCTTGCGCGTATTCGTCTTCCCCGCGTGCACGGCGGATGGAAAGGGGCAGTTGAATTTACATGGGTTCCAGGCAGGCGAAACGCGCCCGGCGTGCCTTGGGCGTTCTGATGATCGCTGCGTCACCCCTGTCGCTGCAAGCGCAGACATCCGCTGGTACGGTTGCTGCAGGGCAGGAGCCGCCAATCCTGCCCGACGAGGAATTTGAAGCGCGGTTGCCCAAGGCTGGCGAAAGCGACGCAGCCAACCCTTCCGCTCCGCTGCCGTCGATAGACAGCTGGATCGACCAGCAAATGCCGCAGGCCAGCGCGCCCGCCGAACTCCCGCCCGCCACCGAACCTCCAGCGGAAGCAGAGCTGGCGCAACCCCTGCCCCTGCTCGACAGCGTGACCGTGCCTACACAGGTGGCAAGCGACAGCCCGCACGAAAAGACGCCCCAAATCCGTTACGCTGTCGAGATCGACGGCTTTGGCAAGACCGGCCTTGAAGATGAGTTCCGGGGCGAGTCAGCATTGATCGATGGCAAAGGGCGCGCCGACACTGCCGCGATGGTGCAGGCGCGCGCGCATGAGGATGAAGCGCTCGCCGTGCGGCTGCTCCATTCGGAAGGCTATTATGACGCGACCGCCCTCGCCTCGCTCGACCAGACGGGCAACGGCACGCTGAAGGCAGTGTTGTCCGTCACCCCCGGCAAGCGGTACAAGATCGGCGACATCGTCATCAACGCCGGGCCAACCGAGCCGCCGGACCTCGTCCGCGATAGCCTGCCGCTCAAGACCGGCGACTATATTGTGGCCGCCGATGTGGAAAGCGCGGAGGCCAATGTCGGTGTGAAGCTGCCCGAAAATGGCTATCCGTTCGCCAAGGTCGGGGAACGGGACATATTGCTCGACCCCGCGACGATCACCGGCGACTACACCCTGCCGGTTGAGGTCGGCCCACGCGGGTCTTTCCGAGGCATCACCACCTCTGGCCGCAAGCAAGCCTTCGGCGCTGACCATATGAAGGTCATCAGCCGCTTCAAACCCAGCGAACTATATGACAGCCGCAAGGTGGATGACCTGCGCCGCGCCCTTGTCGCGACGGGCCTCTTCTCCAGCGTCGCGGTCGATCCGGTGCGCACGAACGAGCCCGGCCCCAATGGCACCGAATATGTCGACCTGCATGTCGATCAGGAAGCGGGTCCGCCCCGCACCCTGGCGGGCGAGCTTGGCTACGGCACGGGACAGGGCTTCCGCGCCGAGGGCACATGGACGCACCGCAACCTCTTCCCGCCAGAAGGCGCGCTGATCGCGAAGGTTATCGCGGGCACGCAGGAACAGGGCGTCTCCGGCACCTTCCGCCGCTCCAATGCGGGCAAGCGGGACAAGACCTTCCAGGCTGGCGCCCTGCTCAACCATCAAAATTATGATGCCTATGAAGCCTTCACCGCAGGCCTCAATATCAGCTGGTCGCGCCAATCGACGCCGATTTTCCAGAAGCGCTGGACCTACACCTATGGCGCGGAAATCCTGCTCTCAAACGAGCAGACGACGATCGATCCGGCAACGGCGGAAAAGCGGCGCCTGACCTATTTCATCGGCGCGCTGCCAGTGCAGATCGGCTATGACCGGTCGGACGATCTGCTCAACCCAACCAAAGGCTTCCGCGCCAATTTGCGCCTGTCGCCCGAAGCATCGCTACAAGGCAATCTGTCACCATATATGCGCGGGACATTCGACCTTAGCGGCTATTATCCCGTCTCCGATGCGCTGGTGATCGCGGCGCGAACCCGGCTTGGCACGATCAGCGGCGCTGCGCGCGACCAGATCGCACCCTCCCGCCGCGTCTACGCAGGCGGCGGCGGGTCGGTGCGCGGCTTTGGCTATCAGGAATTGGGGCCAAAGGACGTCAATGACGACCCGATCGGCGGCCGATCCGTCAACGAGTTCGCCGTCGAGGGCCGCTACCGCTTTGGAAACTATGGCATCGTCGGCTTTGTCGATGCGGGTCAGGTCTATGAAAGCGCCATCCCGAAATTCTCTGACATTCGCTATGGCGTAGGCTTGGGCGGCCGCTTCTATACCGACTTCGGCCCCTTCCGGGCGGACATAGCCATGCCGATCAACCGGCAGCCCGGCGAGTCCAAATTCACTCTCTATATCGGCATTGGTCAGGCTTTCTGATGGCCGAAGACATGCCTACTCCCGATCCCGAAAGCCAGACCATGGTCATCCGGGAAAGGCGGCCGCTCTGGCAAAAGATCGTGCTGGGTATCACCGCCCTGATCCTCGGCATCGTCGTGCTAGGCGCTGGATTGCTGCTTTCCCTGAACACCCAGCCGGGCAAGAAATTCCTGATCCGCCAGATCGCGGCGCTGAAGCTGGAATCCGGAATGGCGATCGAAGTCGGCCGTATCGAGGGGTCAGTCTATAGCGACATGGTCATCCATGACCTCGTCCTGCGCGACCCCAAAGGCCCGTTCGCGGCGTCCCCACGCGTCCATGTCGTGTGGAGCCCCTTCCGCTACCTCAACAATCATATCTCCGTCCGCCTGCTGGAAAGCCCGCTGGTCGTGCTGGCGCGCAGCCCGCAGTTCAACGTCACGAAAAGCGACCCCAACGCACCGATCCTTCCCGACCTCGACATCGATGTCGATCGGCTGAAGATCGCCAGGTTCGTGCTGGCGAAACCCGTGATCGGCCAGAAGCGCGAGATTGCCATCGATGGCGTCACCCACATAGCCGATGGCCGCGCGCAGCTTAGCGCCAATGCCGTCGTCGATAGCGGCGACCGCCTTCAGGCTTGGCTGGACGCTGTGCCCGAACAGAACCGCCTCGCCATGAAGGGCACGCTGACCGCACCCAAGGGCGGCGTCATCGCAAAGATGAGCGGCCTTACAGATGGCCTGACCGCGACACTGGACGGGCGCGGCACATGGCAGGCGTGGCATGGGCGGATCGTCGCCATTTCCCCCAAGGGCGAGCTTGCAAACATCGCCCTCGCCGCGCGAGACGGTAATTTCACGGCCAAGGGGCCGGTGCGGCCGGGCCTCGTCTTTGCCGGAACCGTGGACCGGCTGACCGCACCCGCCCTTAATCTCGATCTCTTCGCCGGGCTCAACGAGCGGCGCGTGAACATCAAGGGGTCACTGCGTTCAACCGCACTCGCCGCCACAGCGCAGGGCCTCATCGATCTTGGCAAAAGCCAGTTCAGCGGCCTCAAGATCGACGCCGCGCTGCTGACGCCCGGCGCGATCATGGAAAAGGTGCGGGGCAAGGATGTGCGCACCTCGATCGTCCTCGACGGCCCGATGGCGACGCCCTTCATCGATTATGGTCTGAGCGCCGCAATGCTTGCCTTCGACCAGACCGGCATCGAGGGGCTGAAGGCCAGCGGCCGGGCGGTGATTGACGCCGATCGCATCCGCATTCCCGTCAACGCGACTGCACGACGCGTGACCGGCCTCAATGCCGCAGCGGGCGGGCTGCTTCAGAATCTGCGGGTCAAAGGCGATTTCGCTTATGCTTCTGGCAAGCTGATCAGCGACAACCTCAAGATCGACAGCGACCGGGTCGACGCCACCGCCATCGTCCTCGCCGACCTCGACAACGCCATTTACCGGGGCGCACTCAAGGGGCGTGTGAACGATTACAAGATTGATGGCGTCGGCATCGTCAACCTCAACACCGATGTGAAGCTGGTGCCCGGACCCAAGGGAGGCTGGGGCCTTTCAGGCAAGTTCGGCGTCCGCACGGCCCGCTGGGAAAACGCCTCCGTCCGCGATTTTCTGGGCGGAAATGCCGTCGCCTCGGGCCGCATCGGCATGACGCCGGAAGGGAAATTCACCCTTGCCGACCTGAAGGGCGCGGCACCCAATTTCCGCATCCATTCCGGATCGGGCAGCTACGACACGAATGGCGCGATCACCTTCGACGCCTCCGCCACGTCAAATCAATATGGCCCGCTGGCGCTCAATGTTCGCGGTACGATGGAACGGCCCCAGGGAGTCCTGCGCGCGGCCCGGCCCAATGTCGGCGTGCAGCTCTCCAATGTCGTCGCGAAGCTGAATGGCGAGGTGGGCGGCTATCGGCTGGAGGCGACAGGCGGCTCTGCCTATGGCCCCTTCTTCGCCAATGTGCTGATCCGCACGGCCAAGGGTCCGCTCACCATCGACATCACGCGCGCGCGCTTCGCTGGCGTCGATATGAACGGCCGCCTCCAGCAGACCGCCGCTGGACCTTTTGCCGGACAGCTTGTCATGAACGGCTCAGGCATCACCGGCGCCGCACGACTTTCAGCTGTAGGCAAGGCGCAGGGCATCGCGGTGAACGCCACGGCCAGCAACGCCCGGCTGCCGGGCGAAGCCGATGTGGTGATCGGCCGAGCGATCGCGACAGCGGACATCATACTCACCGACCAGCCCCGCATTACCGCCGATGTCCAGATGGCGAACGCCGCCTATGGCGACTATGTCGTGCGAAAAAGCCGCGCCCGGATCAATTATCAAGGCGGCCGGGGCCGCGCGCAACTGGTCGCCGACGGATCGACCGGCGTCCCCTTCTCGATCGCGGTGAATGCAGCACTTCGCCCCAACCTCTACGCCGTCGCGCTGGAAGGCAAGGCGAGCAACGTCCCCTTCCGCTTCGCCCAACCCGCGATCATCCGCATCGAACCGCAGGGCTATCGGCTGGAGCCAGCGACGCTCACCCTGCCTCAAGGTCGGGTCGATCTCGCCGGACGCTTTGGCAACCAGACCGCCCTCCAGGCGCGGTTCAAGGATTTCGACCTCGCCATCATGAACATCGCCAACCCCGGCCTCGGCATCAGTGGCAAGGCAACGGGCGCGATCGACTTCAACCAGAGCGGCAACGCCTTCCCCACCGCCACCACACGCATCGCGATCAATGATTTCCGCCGCTCCAGCCTGTCCGCCGTCTCCGATCCCGTCTCCATGGCGATCGAAGGCCGCCTCTCGAACCGGGGCGGCGACCTGCGTGGACTCATCCGGCGCGGCAATGCATCGCTCGGCCGCTTTATCGCCACGCTCGCGCCTCCCGGCTCTGGATCAAGCTGGACAGAGGAGCTCCAATCCGCCCCCCTCGGCGGCGGCATCCGCTATGCCGGGCCTGCCGATGTGCTCTTCTCCTTCTCTGGTCTCGCTGACCAGCAACTCACCGGCCCCATCGCCGTGGCGGCGGACTTCAGCGGCCGCCTCACCGCGCCGCGCCTCAACGGCCTCGTCCGTGCCAACGCGCTGACCTACGAAAATGAGACCTTCGGCACGCGTCTGACCCAGATGCGCCTTGATGGCCGCTTCACCAATGACCGGCTGGAGATACGCGACTTTTCCGGTCGCGCTGGCGACGGCACCGTGCAGGCGAGCGGCACGGTCGGCCTCGCAGCCGAAAGCGGCTACCCCATGAACATCGCCGTCAAGCTGGACCGCGCCCGCATCGCCCGCAGCGAGGCGATCACCAGCGTCGTCACCGGCATGATCAACGTGACCAACAGCGCGGCAGACGGCGGACTGATCAAGGGCGACCTGTCGCTTCCCGAAACCCGCTACCGAATCGCATGGCAGGGCGGCGCCGACATCCGCCAGCTTCAGGGTGTCCGGCGCAAGGGCGAAGGCACCGACCTGCTCGACCAGCGCGTCGCGTCCCGGCAGGCCGCTGCCAAGCCGACCGACTGGAAGCTCGACATCCGGGTGCGCGCCGACAATGAAATCTACCTGACCGGCATGGGCCTCGATTCCGAATGGAAGACCAACATGCGGGTCACCGGCACTACAAAGGCTCCGCGCGTGGTCGGCAAGATCGAGGTGATACGCGGCCGCTACAGCTTCTCAGGCCACCAGTTCGACCTTGAACAGGGGATCATCACCTTCAACGGGCCGATGATGAACCCCGTGCTGGCGATCCGCGCCGAAACCCGGATAAACACGGTGGCGGCAGGCATCGCCGTCGGCGGCACGGCGCAGAAGCCGGACATCAGCTTCATCTCGACACCTACCCTGCCGCAGGACGAGATATTGGCGCGCATCCTGTTCGGCGACAATGTCGCGAACCTGTCCGCCACGCAGGCGATCCAACTGGCCGCCGCGCTCAACGGGTTGCGCGGTGGTGGCGGCGGGCTCAATCCAATGGGCAAGTTGCAGAATGCGTCAGGGGTCGATCGCATCGGCATCGTCAGCGGCGACAAGGAAACGGGGCGCGGCGCATCGCTGGCTGTGGGTCAACACATCTCCAACAATATCTATGTGGAGGTGATTACCGACCCCAAGGGCTTCACCGCCACGCAGCTGGAAATCTCGCTGTCAAAGACGCTCAGCCTGCTGTCAAAGACCGGCACCAACGCCGGATCATCAGCAAATCTGCGTTATTCGAAGGATTATTGAAGCCGCTCGGCGCGGTAGCGGGCGATCAGCCCCTCATATTCATCCATAGCGGGGAAGCGTTCAAAGCTGACGACCGCCCCGGTCTGCGCCCAAGGCAGCTTCTCCGCCGTCTGCGTTTCCATCCAGGGCGCGAACCAGCTGGCATCGTCCAGCATCGTCGCGCGGACATTGACGAAGCCCATGTCGGCGGCAGGCCTGGTGAAGACCCAGCTCTTGCACCAGTCGCAATGATGATGGTGCACATCCTCGCCATGCAGCCCGCCGATCACCGGGTCGCCCGCGATCAGTTCAAAGCCGCCCGACGGCATGATGATCGTGGTGGAAAAAGCGCTGCCCGTCATCTTCTGGCACCCGATGCAATGACAAGCCGCCTCACCCCAAGGCGCTTCGCTCAACCGGAAACGCACACGTCCGCACCGGCAACCGCCGTCGATGGGGAGATCGGGAATGGACATGGGATTCTCCTTGGCTTCGGGATGAGAGTTTATCCTCCCCATCGGAAGATGGGGAGGGGGACCAGCCGCAGGCTGGTGGAGGGGAGCGCCCGTAGGTCGTGCCAGCTCCCCTCCACCACCGCCGCGCGGCGGTCCCCCTCCTCACGCTCTGCGCAGGGAGGATTTTCCAGTCCCTCAATGAAAGTCCCGAGACCTCGGCAATATCCGCACATTGCGCGGATGGCTGGACGTGCGCGGATGCTGAGGGTGAACAAACTCATCCGCCCGCGACAAGGCGATCTGTGGCCTATGCGTATCCGACAGACGCGACAGCTCCGCGGTGCGATCATGCACCCGGCTCGCCATCAGGTGCACGACGCCCTCCTTGCTCCGCTGCACCTCGCCTTCAACCAGCATCAGCCGCGACGCCATCACCGGCCGCCGCTGCATTTCAAACAGCCGCGCCCAAAGCAAAATGTTGGTGATCCCGGTCTCATCCTCGATCGTGATGAAGACGGCATTGCCCTTACCCGGCCGCTGTCGCACCAGCACCACGCCCGCCGTCCGCACCTTCGTCCCGTTTTTCGCGGCCGATGTCTGGGCGGAGCTCAGCACCCCCTCGGCGGCAAAAACCGGCCGCAGGAACTGCATCGGATGCCCTTTGAGAGACAGGCGCGTCGTCTGGTAATCGGCGGCGACCTGTTCGGCGATCGGCATGGCGGGCAACATCGCGTCCGGCTCCTGCCCCAATTCTCCCGCCGCCTTCTGGTCCCGCCTTCGCGCAGCGGCGAACAGCGGCAATTCATTGGATGGCGTCCGCCGCGCTTCCCACAACGCCGCCCGCCGGTCCTGTCCCAGAGACCGGCAAGCGTCCGCATCCGCCAATAGCCGCAACGCCCGCGCAGGCAACCCAGCCCGCCGCGCCAAATCCTCCAGGCTTGTAAACAGACCCGGCTCCCGCGCCTCGACCATCTGCGCAGCCCAAGCCTCGCGAAAACCATCGATTTGACGAAGACCCAGCCGCAGCGCCAACGCCCGCCCTTCTCCTTCACCCCGCCCCGCGTTCCGCGACCGTAGCAGCGGTTCGAGCGCATTGTCCCACCCGCTCATATTCACATCCACATCATGCACGGCAACGCCATGCTCGCGCGCATCCCGCACGATCTGCGCCGGAGCATAAAAGCCCATCGGCTGAGAATTGAGCAGCGCGCAGGCAAAGACGGCAGGCTGATGGCATTTGATCCACGCCGACACATAGACCAGCCGGGCAAAGGACAAAGCGTGGCTTTCAGGAAAGCCATAGCTGCCGAACCCCTCGATCTGGCTATAGCAACGCTCGGCAAAATCCTGCTCGTAGCCGCGCCGCACCATGCCGCGGATCATTTTCTCCTTGAACTTGTCCATGCCCCCCACCTGCCGGAAAGTCGCCATCGATCGCCGCAGTTGATTGGCTTCCGAAGGCGTAAATTCCGCCGCGACAATGGCGAGCTTCATCGCCTGCTCCTGGAACAGGGGGACGCCATAGGTGTACTTCAACAACTCTCGCAACTCGTTAGGATTGTGAGGAGGATCGGGCTTCGGAAATTCCGGCTCTTCAAGGCCTGCCCGCCGCCGCAAATAGGGATGCACCATGTCGCCTTCGATCGGCCCAGGCCGAACGATCGCAACCTGCACCGTCAGGTCGTACAGGTTCTTTGGTTTCAAGCGCGGCAGCATGTTGATCTGCGCCCGGCTTTCCACCTGAAACACACCGATGCTGTCCCCCTTCTGCAGCATGGCGTAAACAGCAGGGTCTTCGGAATCGAGATCGACGGTCAGGTCATGATCCCCCAGACCATGACGCCGCATCAATTCATAGGCCCTGCGAATGCAGCTCAACATGCCGAGCGCGAGCACATCGACCTTCATCAGCCCAAGCGCATCGATATCGTCCTTGTCCCATTCAATGAAGCTACGATCAGGCATCGCGGCATTGTGAATGGGCACCGTTTCATCCAGCCGGTTCTGGGTCAGAACAAAGCCACCGACATGCTGGGACAGATGCCGGGCAAAAGGCGCACGGATCAACTGCTGAACCAGCGAACGCAACCGCACGATCTCCGCATTGTCGAGGGAAAAGCCCGCATCGATGAAACGCCCATCCCCCAGATCGCTTGAGTAGCTGCCCCAGACGGTACTCGACAGGCGCGCCGCGATATCTTCGCTAAGGCCCAGCACCTTCGTCACTTCGCGCAAAGCGCTGCGCGACCGGTAATGGATGACGGTCGCAGCGATCCCCGCCCGCTCGCGCCCGTAGCGGCGGTAGATATATTGCATCACCTCCTCACGCCGCTCATGTTCGAAATCGACGTCGATGTCGGGCGGTTCGTTGCGCTCTTCCGACACGAAACGGGAAAAGAGCAGGTCGTGCTTCATAGGATCGACGGAAGTAACGCCCAGCAGGAAGCAGACGATGGAATTGGCGGCGGACCCCCGCCCTTGGCAGAGGATAGGCGGCTTTTGTCCGCGGGCGAAGCGGACAAGATCGTGAACGGTCAGGAAGTAATAAGCATAGCGCTGCATGCGGATAAGGCGCAGCTCCTGTCCGATCAGCGCTCTTACCTTGGGAGGCAATCGGCGTCCGTAACGGCGCTTTGCCCGGCGACGCACCAAATCCTCCAGCCAGCTATCGGGTGACCAGCCGGACGGCACCGGCTCATGAGGATATTCATATTTTAGGTCGGTGAGGACGAAGTCGATCTCATCAACGAAGCGGATCGTTTCAGCCAGCGCTTGCGGATAGGCAGCATAAAGGCGGGCCATTTCCCGCGGAGATTTGAGATGCCGCTCAGCATGCGCTTCCAGCCGCCGCCCCGCTTGCTTGAGCGTCACGCCATCGCGAATGCAGCTAAGCACGTCCTGCAATGGCCGCGATGTCGCTTCGGCATACAGCACATCATTGGTCGCGATGAGGGGAACACCCATTTTCTCGGCGGCACGCTGCATGGCGGCGGCATGGCGGCGGTCGCGCCCCTGATAGCGCATGGTGAGGCCAAGCCACACGCGTCCCGGCGCTTTGTCCTGCAACCGGCGCAGCGCATCGGCCCATGTGGAAGGGGAAGAGGGGGGGACAAGCCTCAGGTGCGAAGAGGGCTCCTCTTCTTTCTCGAAAGGATAATCAGGGGGAGCCTTGTGCGCCTCTTGTGGCCGGGCGGTGGAAAACGGCAGGATGATCAGCAGAAGATCGTCAAGATGATCGATCAGATCACCAAAGGTAAGAATGCAATCTCCCTTCACCGCCTCCATATTGCCTTTGGTCAACAGACGGGTGAGCCGTCCCCAGCCAAGGCGGCTTTTGGGATAGGCCAGAATGTCAGGCGTGCCATCGACAAAGACCAGACGAGCGCCCACCACCAGACGCAGATCGGTGTGACAGGCCGCCTCTTCCTCGGCAGTCAGCTCGGCCGCTTCACCCCTCTCCTTCTTTTCTTTGATCCTAGCGGCGCGCGCCTTGTCCGGCGCGTCACGCAGAGCGACATAGGCGCGCACCACGCCAGCCACGCTGTTCCTGTCGGCAATACCAATGGCGCGAAGCCCCAGATGATTGGCTTGCGCGACAATATCTGAGGGGTGTGAGGCGCCGTGCAGGAAGCTGTAATTGGACATGACGCCCAGTTCGGCGAAGGCTGGGCCTTCTCTTGACGCCAGCGGTCTTACAGGCTGCTCTTGCCGCTTCTTCTCCCTTCCCTCAATCATGTCCAACTCCCGCCGGTCGGGGGACTTGGGCTTCGACGGATCAGGCCCCTTGCCGCGTTTCATGCGAACAGGCCGTGGATGTACCAGCCGGGGTGCCGCGCCTCCGCGCCATAGAGGCCATGGCGGAAGATCCAGTAGCGGCGACCGCGCGCATCCTCGATCCGGTAATAGTCGCGCGTCATGCCCGCACCTTCGCCCGCCAGCGCACCGTCCTTCGCCTTCCACCATTCGGGCGCGATCCGTTCCGGCCCTTCATAGCGGGTCACTTCATGGGCTGTCCGCCGCCAGCGGAAATGATGCGGCGGACCGTCGGGAACCTCCGCCACCACCTCGATCGGTTGGGGCGGGTCGAACAGGTGGATGGGGCGCATCGGCGGGTCGCCGGGTTCTCCCTGACGTGGCCAGCTGGACGGCGTCCGGCTTTCGATCGCAGGCAGCGCAAGCTGCGCCTGCTCGGGAATATGGCTGTCGCGCGGTTCCAACCGCTGGATGCGGTTGCGGCCAGCGCGGACGGACAGCCGATCGACCAGCGCCGCGACCGCCTCCTCGCGCTTTGCCTCGCCCCCCTCCAGCGCCAATTGGGTCGCCGCCATCGGCTCGGTCTGCGGCACGGTAAGGCGCAGCATGTCGAAGCCGAAACCGGGGTCCAGCGGATCGGACAGGCTGTCGATCCGCTCCCGCACCAGCCGCATGATCGCGGGCGCATCCCGCACCGGCAAGCCAGTTTCCACCCGCAGCGGAAAGGCAAGGCCATCGGTGCGGAAGAACAACAACTCGAACCGCCGCCCGCCCTCGCCCCGCTCAGTCAGCCGTTCGCCCGCTTCGGCCGCCATCTCCTCAACCCGCTGCAAGGCATAGGCGGTGCTGCCCACCGGCTCTGCGAAACGGCGCTCGATACGGAGGACAGGACGCGGGCGGCGGGGGGTAAGGGGGCGATGCCCCAGACCCAGCAGGCGGTGCAGCGCATCGACCGCTTCCTCGCCAAAGCGCGCGGCCAACGTCGCTGCGGGCCGGGCGGCAAGATCGCCGATGGTGCGCAACCCCGCGCGCCGCAGCGCTACGCCGCTCTCCTGCTCCAACTCCAGCGCCTCGACCGGCAAGCGACGCAAGGCGGCGTCCTCATCGGGCGCTGGCCCTGCCGAGAAGCGGCACAGCGCATGCGCGCCCTCCGGCGTCCCCGCTACTGCATGACGCACCTCCATGCCGTGCCGTTCAAACCGGTCCACCGCCTCGCGCGCCAACGCTTCCTCACCGCCCCACAGATGCGCGCAGCCGGTGATGTCCAGCATCAGCCCATGCGGCGGATCGATCGCGGCCGCAGGCGTATAGCGGGCGCACCCGTCGCACAGCCGCTCCAGCCAATCCTGATCGGCATGATGATCCGCTTCGAAGCTGACCAGATCCGGCTCCTGCGCCCGCGCATCGGCCAGCGTCATGCCTGCGCTTAAGCCCAACGCCAGCGCATCGGCATCCGGCGTCACAAGGCGCATGGCCCCGCGCACAGCCTCCACAATGACGACCGGCCCGGCACCGGCCTGCGCTTGCCACAGGTCAGGCCGCGCGATGCGCAGCCGATCGACCGGCAGGAAGGGGAACCACAGCGCCAGGTAGCGCCGCCTCGTCAGCGTGTCCTCCGCTTGCCCATCCATGCTCATGGCGTTCATCGCACTCTTCTCCAAAATCTCCCCGCTCGGCATTCCACACCATCCGCCACGTCATGCCGTCTGCCCCCGAACGGCAGCGCAACAGGTGGAGCGAGAAAGCGCTCATGCCCGGCGCATTGCCCGGCAACGGCACGGATGGCGCAGCCTCCACCCGCCACCGTGTCTCCGCCGCGCTCGGCACCGGATCGCCGCCGATCCGCAGCACGAAGGCGGTAACCCCCGACGTCTCCGCCGCCAGCGCCAGACGGCGGCTGGCAGTCAGGTCCAGCAGCGGCGCGCGCCCGCGCAGTTCGATGACCAGCGCGCCCAGCGCCGGGCAGCGCAGCGCATCAACCGCCGCGCGCAGCAGCAGCGCCTCATCCTTCATGACGCCGATCAGCAAATGGGCTGGATCTATTCCAAGCGCGGAGAGCCCCGGGCCATAAGGTTGACCCGCCGTTCCATTTGAAAGGCGCAACCAGAACAGAGGAGCTTCACGCGCCGCAAGATGGGCAAGGATCAGGGAAAGACCGGCAGTGGCGCCCTCGTCTTCAGCATTTCCGAACAATTCATGCACCCGGCCCCTGGCAAGGCCGCCCTGCAATGCCTGATCAAAAGCCGCATGTCCGGTCGCGATACGCGCATCTGCTTTGACGGCCGGAATCCCTTCCAGTGATGCAATGTGCCGCCTGAGGGCTGCAAGCCTGTCCACCGAATCCACCATAGAATGTTCTCTATATGTTCTTTTCGGCGATAGTACATCCCCTGTCAATCAACTTGGCTGCCATCAGAAAAAAGGGAGGATGGTTTCAGCTTCTTACACACATTGGCCATCATCCGGAAAAGTTTCACACCCGGCTTTCTGCCAAGCTAATCTGTGTTGATGGACACGCCCCACATTGCCTCGCTGGCTCATGCGCCTTTCATTCTGGCGCGCCGCATCGCTTCGGCTCGCAGCCTGCGTCTTGTTTCCAGCGCTGCGACTGCGCTCCTTGCCTCCTACCCGAAGTCGGGCAGGACCTGGCTCAGGTTTATCCTGGCGCAATATTTCCTCGCGTCGCGTGCATATCCGCCCATTACGACCCAGAGCATGTTCACCTTTGCTCCCAACTTCGACTTGGATCCGGTGCGCGGCATACCGGCCTTTGTCCGCAGATCGGAGGAGGCCTCTTTCCCCCTGATCCCTTCCACTCATCTGCGCTTCAAGCCGACCCTGCCCGGTCGGCTTCCGATCATATTCCTGATCCGGGATCCGCGGGCCGTGCTCATTTCCGACTATCACCATGTGACCCGGCACAAGATGTCGTTTCAAGGCAGCGTTGATGATTTTCTCAGGGATGAGAATAGAGGCCTGCCCCACTATATCAAATATATGAACAGCTGGGCCAATGGCCTCGAACGGCATGATCATCACATCATATATTATGAGGATCTACTGCTTCAAACGGAGGCAGAAGTCGAAAATATGCTCAATTTCCTGGATGAGCCAGTCAATAGCCGTGCTCTTGGATTTGCGGTGGACAACTCATCCTTTGAAAAGCTCAAGGCATTGGAACTCGCCCAGGGCATTCCCGGCCATGAATATGACAGATCGGATTCAGATGCCCTGCGGATCAGAAAGGGACAGTCCGACAGCTTCCGCCAGGAACTGACGATCGAGCAACAAAAATTGATCGAGGATGGCTGCAAATCTCAGTTGCACCCCCGGATGCTGGCCAAGCTGGATCGATACGGCTTTTCGGACCCGCCTTCGTCATCCACCTTGAAACCGATAGGGATATCGCAATCCGCGGTGCCCGAAAGACAAGTGCATGATCCTGTAACCAAGCGCCGCCTTCCCTCTCTTGGCGTGCAACTCTTGAGCGAAGCGATGGTCATAATCGGCCTCGCCGCCATGCTCATCGCCCCGACCATTCTGGCGATAGAAGTAGGCGAATGGTTTTCCCGGCGGGAATGGGATGGTCATTCCCTGGAAGATGGCCTCGCCTTGTTCGGGATCGACCGGGTCGGGCCTGTGGAAACGCCGACCGAACAAATACTCGACGTCTTTCTCGCGCTGCCTCTCACAATCGCTTTGTTCATGAACGGCCTCCTCATATTCCTGGCTGCCGTACATTTTGGAGACTGGGGCCTTCAGGGTGTGCGGCTCAAGAAAAAGCTCGCCGTCGAGCAGAGCAAAAGGCGCCAGCGGAGCCACGCCAAAAATCCGCCCTCTGACCTCAAACCGACAGGAATGGTGAGTCCCAGCCGCTGATCAATGTTCATCTGGCCCTGTTGAGCAAGCCACGCCCAGTCGCGCTTTATAACGGTAAAAGGCCCGCCCCGCGAAAATGCGCGAGCGGGCCTTTTCAGTGCGTGAAACGAAAGGCGGGCAGAGCCGCGCGGCTATCCTGCGGCTGATCCGGCCGCAGGCGTTAGCCGTGCTTATTCGCCATCATCCTCCGCTTCGGGTCCGGTCATCATCCCTTCGGCGACCTCTTCGGTCTTGCCCCGGATCACCTTTTCCAGGCGCTCCGCCATTTCGGGATTTTCCTTGAGGAAGGTCTTGGCATTTTCACGACCCTGGCCGATGCGGACGGAGTCGTAGGAGAACCAGGCGCCCGACTTTTCGACCACGCCCGCCTTAACGCCAAGGTCAAGTATCTCGCCGATCTTCGAAATCCCCTCGCCATACATGATGTCGAATTCGACCTGCTTGAAGGGTGGGGCGACCTTGTTCTTCACCACCTTCACGCGGGTTGCGTTGCCGACAATATCGTCGCGATCCTTGATCTGGCCGGTGCGGCGGATGTCGAGGCGAACCGACGCATAGAATTTGAGCGCGTTGCCGCCTGTCGTCGTTTCCGGATTGCCGTACATGACGCCGATCTTCATGCGCACCTGATTGATGAAAATCACCAGGCACTTTGAACGCGAGATCGAACCGGTGAGCTTGCGGAGCGCCTGGCTCATCAGACGCGCCTGAAGGCCGACATGGCTATCGCCCATTTCGCCTTCGATTTCAGCGCGCGGCACCAGCGCGGCGACCGAGTCCACCACCAACACGTCGATGGCATTAGAGCGCACCAGCGTATCGACGATCTCCAACGCCTGTTCGCCGGTATCCGGCTGCGACACGATAAGTTCGTCGATGTCGACACCCAGCTTCTTGGCATAGGCCGGATCGAGCGCATGTTCCGCGTCCACAAAGGCCGCAATGCCGCCGGTCTTCTGCGCCTCTGCAATGGCGTGCAGCGCCAGCGTGGTCTTGCCCGAGCTTTCAGGGCCATAGATTTCGATGATACGGCCGCGCGGCAGGCCGCCGATACCCAGCGCGATGTCGAGCCCCAGCGATCCCGTCGAAACCGCCTCGATCTCAATCTTCTCGCGGCTGCCCAGCTTCATGGCCGAACCTTTACCGAAGGCGCGGTCAATCTGGGAAAGGGCCGCTTCCAATGCTTTCTGTCTGTCCATTGTCCCTGTCTTCTTGGAATCGATGAGTGAGAGCATTGCTGTCATCGGCCTATCCCCTGTCAAGCGGAAGCGCCGATTAAGTGGCGCCTTGGCCACCATGTATCCCCTTTGTTCTCAAAGAACAAGAGGGGAACGGAAATTTCCTATTTAGGCTGAAAGAACCTTCGTCAGCGCCCGCTCAACGGCGCCAATCGTATAAGGTTTTGCCAAAGTCGGCCGATCCGAATGCCCTGACGGCACGTCATCAGCCATGCCCCCTGTCGCGAAAATAAAGGGGATGCCGCTTTGTGCCAGCAGGTCCGCGACCGGCCAGCTTTTCTCACCCTGCAGATTGCAGTCCACCAACGCGGCGTCGAAGCCGCCCTTGCGCGCATGGTCGCACGCCTCGTCCACCGACACGGCAATGGCATGCAGGCGATATCCCAATGTTTCGAGATAATCTTCCAGCATCATGCCGATCATCGCTTCATCCTCGACCACCAGGATGGTCTTGCCGTCCGACATGTGCGATCCCCTATTTCGTTACGCTCGCTATCTTATCATCGGCGCGCGGACCAGCATAAACGCCTGATCGTTCAAGAAGTTCATTCCACCCCTGCACCCATTGCCAGTGCGTCCCGGGCGGCCTCAGCCAGCTGGCTGACGGAAAATGGCTTGGGCAGGAAGGCGACATTGGCAAGGTCGATCGACTTGCGCAGCTGCTCCTCGGCATAGCCCGACATGAACAGCACGGGAAGGTCGGGATGCGTATCCCGTGCCCGCGCGACCATGGATGGGCCATCCATATTGGGCATGACCACGTCGGAGATCAGCAGGTCGATCTTCTCGCCGCTCGCCAGTACCTCAAGCCCCTGCTCGCCATCATTGGCGGTCAGCACCTTGTAACCCTGCCGCGAAAGCGCCCTTTCGGCGACGGCGCGGACCATATCCTCGTCCTCGACCACCAGCACCGTGCCCGTGCCCCAGGTCTCGCTGCGTTTGATCGGCAGCTTGACGGGAATTGCCTGCTCCATGTCCGCGCCCTGATAGACGGGCAGGTAGATGACGAAGCTCGCCCCCCGGCCAATTTCAGATTCGGCGAAGATATAGCCGCCCGATTGCTTGACGATGCCATAGACGGTGGAGAGGCCGAGCCCCGTGCCCTTGCCCAATTCCTTGGTCGTGAAGAAGGGCTCGAATATCTTCGAAAGAATGTCGGGCGGAATGCCAAGGCCGGTATCTGACACGCGCAGCGCGGTATAATCGGCGGCGGGCAATATCTCCTGCCGCATTTCGCGCACCTTGCCGGCCGGAACCGCATAGGTCTGGATATTGAGGATGCCGCCCTCCGGCATGGCATCGCGCGCATTGACCGCCAGGTTGACGATCACCTGCTCCAGCTGCCCCGGGTCGGCCCGCACCGCCCCCAGATTGCGGCCATGGCTGACCTCCAGCTTCACGCTCTCACCCAGCAGGCGCTTCAGCAGGTTGGAAACGTCAGCAACAATGTCCGGCAATTGCAGCACCTGCGGACGCAGCGTCTGCTGACGCGAGAAGGCGAGCAGCTGACGCGTCAGCCCCGCCGCGCGATTGCTGTTCGACTTGATCTGCTGAATATCGTCATAGTCGCTGTCACCGGGCGTGTGGCGCATCAACATCAGGTCGCAATGGCCGATGATCGCGGTCAGGATATTGTTGAAGTCATGCGCCACACCGCCCGCGAGCTGGCCGATCGCCTGCATCTTGGTCGCCTGCGCCACCTGCCGCTTGAGCTTGCTTTCCTCGCTATTGTCCTTGAGGCTGAGCAGCACCGCCGCCTCGCCCAATCCGCGAACGCCCGCCAGACTCAGTGCCGTCGGTTCCTCCGGCTCGTTGCGCAACCTGATCGCGATATCGCCTGACATCTGAGGCCCCACCGCAAAGCGGCGCACCGCGTCGGCGACCGCCGCCTGATCCTCCCGCACCACCAAGTCACCGGGATAACTCGGCCGCTCGGCACGCTTGAGTCCCGCCGCACGGGAAAAGGCATTGTTGAGGAACAGGACCCGCCCATCGCGATCCGCCATGGCAAGGCCGAAGGGCAGCAGGGACAGCAGCGTTTCGATATAAGAAAGCGCCGATGTGCCGCCCGCGCTGCCCGCTGGCTCATCGATCAGCAGCAGCAGCATCGGACCATCCTGCCCCACTTGGCTACCAGCAGGCTGAGCCGCCCGGCGCAAAGGGACCTGCAACAACCGAAGCGGCAGCCCGCCCGACTCCTCACGTGCCAGAAACAGCCGCCCCTTGTCATCGACGCGCATATGGGCGGCAAAGTCCCGGCCGGTGATATTGGCGTCGATCCGGCCAGCGGCACGCAGCAGGAAAGCTCCATTCGCCGCGCGGATACGCCCTTCACCGCCTATCATCACCGCCATGATCCCGGCCTCGCCCATCTGGCGCCCGGCGTCTCCAGTCAGCAGGCGGTGCACATCATCCAGCGCGTTTGGCTGGCGAACCGGGGTAAAGCGCCACAGCAGATAATCTTCCGACCGGCCCGTGCGGCACAGATCGACATCCAGCCGGAGAGCGCCCTGCGCAACACCTTCGACCCGCGCCTCTCCATCGCGCCAGGCCGCGCGGGCGGCCGCGCTCAGGCTTTCCGTCAGGCCTGGCTCAGCAGTCACATTGGGGGGCGTCGGAAATCCGGGAAACCATTCGCCGAACAGGTCACTGGCGCAGACAAGCCGCCCTGCCCGGTCGGTCACGGCAATCGCCATGTTGGACGCATCCGCTGCGGCGCGCGCTACCGTCCAATCCGGCACCGCCTCGCCGTCTGCCGCCTCTTCCGGGAAAATACGCCGATACCAGCTGAGCAGCGCGGCAATGGCAAGGATCATGGCGCCGAACCCCGTGGCCATAGCGGGGTTGCCGGTCGCATAGATGACGAGAACCGCCGAAAGCAGCGCCGCCAGGATCAGCAGCGGCAGGGATAGCCGGGAAGGGCGATCGCCCGTCCACGCTTCCTCATCCCTTTTGACGCGCGAGGCCATCGGCCGGCCTTCCCCCTGAAAACGCCTGGACTATCCGCCCCGCGTCAGACGCGGGCGACTTCTTCCAATGCGCTGCTTTCGGGTGCCTTGCCAATCCTCAATTTACGCGCATGCCATTTCCGGCCCATCCGATGGCGCCAGATCCAGTCGGCAAGGAAGTAACCGACCACCGCGAACGCGATCGAAATCAGCGCCAGCCCGAACAGCATGGCGGGCGCCGCTTCGGAAAAGAGCCAGCCGCACCATTCGCGGATCGACGCATGTTTATCGACCAACGCCATGAAACCGGAAGCGTCCGCGCTGCGGCCCAGAAACCAGTTGCCGACATAGACGGACGCCATCAGGAACAGCGGTGTCGTCGCGGGGTTGGAAAGAAAAGTCATCGCCGCCGCCAACGGAATATTGGCCCGGAAAGGCAGCGCCAGCAGCGCAGCCCCTGCAATCTGCACGCCGGGGATCAGCAGGAATATCCCCACTAGCAGCCCCAACGCCACGCCTCGCGGCACAGAACGGCGGGTGAAGCGCCACAGCGAGGGTTCCAGAACACGATGCGCCACGGGGGCGATGAAGCGATTGTCTTCCAGCGATTCACGGGTCGGGGCATTGGCGTGCCACCACCGCGACAGGCGGCCCATGCTCGCTCTCGGCCCCATCAGCGATGGTCCTTCATGATACGCTGCTGATCGCGCTTCCAATCGCGTTCCTTGATCGTTTCGCGCTTGTCGTGCGTCTTCTTGCCCTTGGCCAGCGCCAGCTCAACCTTCGCCTTGCCCCGGCTGTTGAAATAGACGCTCAAGGGGACAAGCGTCATGCCCTTGCGCTCCACCGCGCCGTGCATGCGCGCGATCTCCCGCTCGTGCAGCAGCAGCTTGCGGGGCCGCTTGGGCTCATGATTATAGCGATTGCCGTGGCTGAATTCGGGGATGTTGCTGTTGACCAGCCACACCTGATCGCCCTTCACCTCGGCATAGCTTTCGGCGATGTTGCCCTCGCCGAAACGGAGCGATTTCACCTCCGTGCCCTGCAACGCGATGCCCGCTTCGAACACATCCTCAAGGAAATATTCAAAACGCGCACGCCGGTTCTCGGCGACGATCTTCTTCTTATCGAACAGTTCGGGACGGGGGCGGGCCATGGGACTCTTAACTAACTCACTTCACCATATAAGGCCGCAGCCCATTTAGACGAGACCCGCAATTTCCAAAGCCCGATCGACAGCGGCGCGGCTCGATTCCGAGGGCCAGGTGATCGGCAGGCGCAACTCACCGGGCATGTCGGATCGCACCCGGCTGAGCGCATATTTAACCGGCCCAGGTGAAGAATCGCTGAACAGCGCGTCGTGCAATGGGTAGAGCCGATCCTGCAACGCCAGTGCACCAGCCCAGTCACCCCATGCGCAGGCCGCCTGGAACTCCGCACAGAGACGCGGCGCGACATTGGCCGTGACGGAGATGCAACCCTTGCCCCCCATGGCATTAAATCCCAGCGCGGTTTCGTCATTGCCGGACAGCTGGCAGAAATCATCGCGGCAGGCGAGGCGCTGCGCGGTGACCCGCCCCAGATTCCCGGTGGCGTCCTTGATGCCAACGATCGTCTGATATTCTTCGGTCAGGCGATGGATCACCGGCACGCCAATGTCAGTGATCGTGCGGCTCGGCACATTATACAGGACGATCGGCAGCTGGCAGCGCTCGGCCAGATAGGCGAAATGCTGATAGACGCCTTCCTGGTTGGGCTTGTTATAATAAGGCGCGACCACCAGCGCCGCGTCCGCGCCAGAAGCCTGCGCCGCGAACATATGCTCCAGAGCGATTCGCGTGTCGTTGGACCCGCAACCCGCGATCACCGGCACGCGGCCCGCGGCCTGATCGACGCAGATGGCGACGACGCGATTATGCTCCTCGACCGTCATAGTCGCGCTTTCGCCGGTGGTGCCGCATGGCACCAAAGCGCTGCTTCCCTCCTCGATCTGCCAGTCCACAAGGGCGCGAAACGCGGCCTCGTCCACGCTTCCGTCGCGAAATGGGGTGACCAGTGCCGGAATCGACCCGGAAAACATCAACAAACTCCTTCAATTCACCGGCATTCCGGGGCACACTGTCGAGTGTAGGCCTCGGCGCGCTATAGCGCGTCATTCAGGGCCTGATAAGGATGGAATTGCGATGATGTCCAGTAGGCTGTCAGCTCGCCGCCCCGAAACAGCATTGGTCCGCATGCCCTTGATCGCTCTTCTTCTTTTTACCGCTGGCGCCAGCGCCCAGACCGAAGCCCCCGTTGCCACGCCCTATCCGGCTGGCGCGGTGGTCCAGCAACCGCCCGCCACGACTCAGTCATCGCCTCAGCCATCGCCCTGGAATCAGGTGAGCAGCCGAATCGGCGTCGCGTCCGATCCGTCCATCTCCGCGACGATCAGCCAGTGGCGCGCATTGCAGCAGAGCGATGGCTTGGGCTTTTCCTCCTATGCCAGCTTCATCCTCGCCAATCCCGGTTGGCCGGGGGAGGACCGGATGCGGCGGCTGGCGGAAACCGGGATCAATCCCAACAGCTATGATCCGCGTCAGGTTACGGCCTTCTTCGCCCGCTTCCCCGCGCGCACCGCGACCGGCCATGCGCGCAACGCGCTGGCGCTGATGCAAATGGGCCGCATGTCCGAAGCGCGCATCGCCGCACGCAGCGCATGGGTCGGCGGCACGCTTTCGCCGGACGACGAGGCTCGGCTGCTCTCGCTCTTCGGCAGCAGCTGGACCAGCGCTGAGCATGACCAGCGCGCCGACGTGCTGCTGTGGGGCGGCGACATCGCCGGAGCGCAACGGATGCTCGCTTATGTGACGCCCACGCGGCGGCCGGCCTACGAAGCGCGCATCGCCTTCCGCCAGAAGGCTCCGGACGCCGCCGCCCGGATGCAAGCCGCGGAACCGGTCGGCATATCCGACGCCGGCTTTGTCGCGGACAAGGCGACCTGGCTGTTGAACACGGGCAATTGGATCGCCGCGCGGCAATATCTTGCCAACCGTCCCCAGCTGACCTTCCGCCCGGGCAATGCGGAAAAATGGTATGAGACATTGCTCGGCCAGGCGCGCGCCGCCGCCAACGACAGCCAGTGGAGCTTCGCCTATGGCATCGCCAGCAAGCTCGACGACGCCTATGCGCCCGGCACCGACGTTTCCAGCCGCCCAATTGGCGAGCGTGATGACTATACCAGCCTCGCCTGGCTGGCAGGGTCGACCGCCTTCTACAATCTGAACCGCCCATCGGACGCGGCGGCAATGTTCCGGCGCTACGCAATGGCTGCCAAATCCCCCCAGACCCAGTCGAAGGGCTATTATTGGGCAGGCCGCGCAGCGCTGGCAGCCGGTGATACGGCTACCGCGACCAGCTATTTCGCCCAGGCTTCGGTGTTCCCGGATCAGTTCTATGGCCAACTTGCCCTGGAACGCGTCGGAAAGCCGGTGCCCGCGCCTGCCCGCGTGGAACGGGCCGTGGAGATTTCCGCCGCCGATCGCACCGCCTTCGCCAGTCGCTCCGTCGTCCGCGCGGTGAAGGCGCTGGGGCAGATGGGCTATTGGGAGGATCAGAGCAAATTCGCCCGCGCCATCGCCAATAATGCCGACAGCGACAGCGACCATTATCTCGCCGCCGAACTCGCCAAGAGCATCGGCAGGCCCGACATGGGCGTCATGGTCGGCCGCCGCGCCGTGTCCAGCGGCCTCACCGGCTATGGCGAAAGCGCCTTCCCCCGCGTGCCCGTGCCGCCGACGGCCCAATCCAACTGGACGATGGTGCATGCCATTGCGCGGCAGGAAAGCCAGTTCGACCGCCAGATCGTCAGCCACGCTGGCGCGCGCGGCCTGATGCAGCTTATGCCCGGCACCGCGCGGGAACAGGCGGGCAAGCTTGGCCTTGGCTACGACCCCGGCTCGCTCAACGACCCGAGCTACAACATCATGCTCGGTTCATCCTATTTCCAGCGCATGCTCGACTATTATGGCGGCAGCTATCCACTGGCGGTCGCGGCCTATAATGCGGGGCCGGGCAATGTGAACCGCTGGATCACGACCATTGGCGATCCGCGCATGCCGGGCGCCGACATGTTGCGCTGGATCGAGCAGATCCCGCTTTTCGAAACGCGCAACTATGTACAGCGCGTGCTGGAAAATGCGGTCGTCTATGAAGCCATGAACCCCGAACGCGCACGCTTCCGGGGTTCCAATACCCCACTCTCCAAATATCTGGGCAAGCAAACTCCAGGCTGACCGCCCTTATTCTTCGTTCGGGCTGAGCCTGTCGAAGCCCTTCACTTCTCTTCGTTGAGATGAGGACTTCGACAAGCTGCATTCGAAGGGATAGGGAGTCCGGTCATGACCCCTCACCCCAACTACATCAGCCCGGAAGGCTTCGCGAAGCTACGCGCCGAATATGACCAGTTGCTTGGGCAGGAGCGGCCACGCATCGTGGAGATCGTCAGCTGGGCGGCGGGCAATGGCGACCGCAGCGAGAATGGCGACTATCTCTATGGCCGCAAGCGCATGCGCGAAATCGACGGCCAACTCCGCCGCCTGTCAAAGAAGATGAAAGACGCCAAAGTCGTCGATCCCCGTCAGCAACCCGACAAGACCCGCGTCTTCTTCGGCGCGACCGTGACGATCGCCGACGAAGACGACAATCACCGCACCGTCACCATCGTCGGCAATGACGAGACCGACGCCAGCGCGGGCCGGATCGGCTGGAGCTCCCCCATCGCGCGCGCCCTGCGCAACGCGGCTGTAGGCGACCTCCGCCGGGTCACGCTGCCCGCCGGGGAGAAGGAATATGAGGTGATGGAGATCAGCTACCCGAAATAAGGCCCCGCCATCATCCACCGTCATCCCAGCAAAAGCTGGGATCGCATGCAATGGCAGAACGTCAACCCGGAAACCCCAGCGTCGCTGCGGCCGTTCCTTCACTTATGATCTCAAGAGCGTCTGAAAGCGACCAGTTCTTGCCGTTTAAAGCGAGGAATGCCCTTCTCCGAAGCGGTCATGCCGTCGAGCGATTTAGTGTTCGTTAGGTCCCCGAAGCACTATGTGGTATATTGACGCATCCCGGCTCTGATATTCCAGACATGCCGTGACTGAGAGAGACTTGTGCTCCCGTTTGGCGAGGAGAGCGACATGTCCATCTCAATAAATTCTCCATCTTCATCATTGCGAGAGCGTGATTTGCATATCAACGTCGAGCGACAGGGGCTTGCCTTGGGCGCGGCACGGGAGCGTACACGTTGCGCGGCTTCCGTTTTGCGGGAGCGGGAGCGAAGGCTGGAGGCAGCGATCGGTGATTGGGAAAACGAAGGTGGCGCAGCCGCCGGAGTCCACCCGGCATCAAGGGTCAACGCTCTACGAAAGCTGAGCACGTTGCAACTATCTGCCGACCTGTTTCGGGACGACACCTTTTTCCGTGCGATCATTCTGAATGGCGTGCTCCTTCTGATTGCGGGAACAGGATTGGCCGTTTTGCTGAACGATTGAGGCCCAAGCCCTCAGCACTTCAAATCAGAATGGACCAAATGATGAACGTTACACGAAGTGGGTTGAGTTTGGCCGCTGCGGCATCGCCCGTATCGATAAGCGGATTTGTCAGGCTGCAGAGACTTGAGGGCTTGCTTCATACTGCTCGCGATAAACTCGCGAGTGGAGAAGTGCTGTCGAGGGCCGATATGCAACGCCTGAACGCCGCGCTCGATGACTTCGCGGCAGTGTGAGCAGGGGGCCGCTGTTCAAAATTCGTCGCCCGTAAGCCGTCAGTCCGCAATCCACCCATTCCCGTCATCCCAGCGAAAGCTGGGATCTCAGGAGGGCTTCTGCCCAATCGAGAGAGATGCCAGCTCGTGCTGGCATGACGAAGGGATGAAGGCCTGGGGTCACCAAAAACCGTCCTCAGCCCCGCTCGCTCACCGCGCGACCTTCTTCCCCATTGGCTGCGCCTGCGCCACCACCGCTCCCGGCTTAGCAGCCAGCCGCGTGATCGTTTTCAGCGCATAATCCAGCTGGAAATCCTCAATCCCCTTCTTCTTCAGTTCCTCGGCCGACATGGCGAAACGGGGATCTTCCTTGGTGTCTTCTTCCAGCGCAGCATTGTCCGTCTTGATCTCATTGATCAGGTGACGACGCAGGTCGCTTTCGCGGAATTTCGGCCGGTTCTTATAGTCGGGGTCCGACAACTGCGGCACGCGCACGTCAGGCTCGATCCCGCCTTCCTGCACCGAACGCCCGGACGGGGTATAGTAACGCGCGGTCGTCAGCTTGAGCGCCGTCGTATTAGTCAGCGGCAGCATCGTCTGCACGCTCCCCTTGCCGAAGCTGCGCTCACCCATCACCAATGCCCGATGCTGGTCCTGAAGCGCGCCCGCGACGATCTCGGACGCCGAAGCAGACCCCGCATCGACCAGAACAACGACCGGCAGCCCCTTCGCATCGTCGCCGGGCTTGGCATAATAACGCTCGACATCGCCCTTGTTGCGGCCGCGCTGCGACACAATCTCACCGCGCTCCAGGAACGCGTCGCTCACGGACACCGCTTCATCCAGCAACCCGCCCGGATTGGAGCGCAGGTCGAGGATATAGCCGGTCGGCTTATGGCCAAGGCTCTTGTCGATGCTGCGGATCGCCTGTCGCAGGTCAGCGCCGGTATTGGCGGAGAAGCTGACGATATTGATCACGCCAACGCCGTTCTTCACTTCCCACTTCACCGGCTTTAGCTGGATGATCTCGCGCGTCAGCGTCACTTCGATCGGCTTGTCACGGCCCGCGCGCACGATGGTCAGCTTGATCGACGTGCCCGGCGCGCCGCGCATCTTGTCGACCGCTTCATCCAGCGTGCCGCCATAGATAAGCTGCCCGTCGAGATGGGTGATATAATCGCCCGCCTTGATCCCCGCGCGCCAGGCCGGGGTGTCCTGCGTCGGCGCGATCACCTTGACCGCACCATCCTCCTGCGTGACCGACAGGCCAAGGCCGCCATAGCTGCCCTCCGTCTGAGTGCGCAGATTCGCGAAGTCGCGTGCGTCGAGGAAGCTGGAATGCGGATCGAGGCTGGCGAGCATGCCGTCGATCGCGCCCTTGATCAGCTTTTCGTCATCCACTTTCTCGACATAGTCGCTGCGGACTTTCTGAAAGACGTCCATGAACTCGTCGAGCGCCTTGTAGCTGCTCGCTTCCCCGTCCGCGAGCGCGGCCGTGGTGGCGGGGATGAGCGCGAGTGCGCCAAGGGCAACGGCGCCCCGGAAGAAATTGGATTTCATTGCTGTCCTGAGTCCTGGCATCAAGCCATCAGTATAGGATGCTTCTCAGGCATACGCAAAGCATCGGTGACGGCGTAGCGCCAGACGCGGCGCTATTCGTGCGGTCGCAATGCCTGATTGAGATCCTCCATCACCTGGGCGATCGGTTCCACCACGGTTACGCTGCGGCCTTCGCCAAAGCGGATGCGGGTGCCGTCCGTGACGGAAGATACGAAGGTGACCTGCGCGGCATTGATGGCGGTTTCGGTCCGGTCGGCGCCCACGAACATCACGAGCATGGCTTTCCTCTCCTTCTTGTTGGATGGAGAGGTTAGCCGCATTTGCGCATGGCGCCAGCCATTTTTCCCTGAAGTCGGCGTCAATCCAATCGAATAGCCTCGATAAAGAGGCTGGCCCGCGCGTCCAGCCGTTGCGCTTCGCCCGCCAGTTGGCTTGCCGCATGACGGATGTTGCGCGCGCCATCGACCGCCGCGTCGGCATTGCCGCTGATCTGGCTGGCGCTCGACCGGACATGATCGCTGGACTCGCCCGCTTCGGCCATGCTGGCGGCGATGCCCCGGCTGAAGGCGCCATGGCGCGCCACCGCGTCGAACACGGAAGCCGACAGCTGATCCGCCGTCTCAATTGCCGACCCCATCAACGCATGGCCCTGCGCCACATGACCGACAGTCGCGCGGATATGGTCTATC
Organism: Sphingobium sp. TomTYG46; assembly: GCF_055396345.1. Lineage (NCBI taxonomy): Bacteria > Pseudomonadati > Pseudomonadota > Alphaproteobacteria > Sphingomonadales > Sphingobiaceae > Sphingobium > Sphingobium sp. TomTYG46. Next base: position 2,540,458 of record NZ_AP027324.1, on the reverse strand, counting down.
CGGTCGGCAATTTCCGTCGCGGCTTCGCGGGTTTGCCCCGCGAGCAGCTTCACCTCGCGCGCCACAACGGCAAAGCCTTGCCCCGACTCCCCGGCTCGCGCGGCCTCTATGCCCGCGTTCAGGGCCAGCGTCGCCGTCGCCCGCGCCACCGCGTCGATCAACGCCGTCACCTCTCCGATGCCATCAGCCTGAACGCGCAACTGTTGGGTCTGGGCTGATCCCAGTCGCGTCTGTTCGACCGCGGCCCTGATCGCGGCGCCAGCCTGACGCACCTCATCCTCGATCGATTGGAACAGCAGGCCAAGGTCGTTGGCCGACCGAGCGATACCGGACAGATTGTCAGCGGTTTGCGCGGCGGCCACCGCCATGCCTGCTGCCGCCTGCCCATTATGGGCCGCCCTTTCCGCCGCGTCGCTCGCCAGCCGGGACAGCATGTCGGCCATCCCCACCAGATCAGCGATCAGCGTCGCGATATCGTCGCGAAAGCTGCCGCTCTCCCGCGTCACGCGCTCCAGCCGCTCGGCCCGCGCGATCGCCACGCGCGCATCCCGCTCCGCCGCCAGCTTCAGCAACAACTGCCCGCCGACCATCCCGGCATAACGGCCGCCTTCTATGACGATCAGCCCTTCGCATTTCTGGCCCTGCGCCGCGTAGAGGTCGATCAACATCTCGATCGTCGCGCTCCGCTCGACCGAGGCACAGGGCCGGATATGATCATCCAGCCGCCCGCCAAAGCTGGGGTTGCGCAGCAGCGCATGACCGAACGGATTGAACAAAATCCGCCGCATGTCCCGCTCGTAGATCGCGCCCTTGGGCCGATCCGCTTCGTCCAGCACGGGCAGCAGCCGCAGCGAAGGATTTTGCTGAAATTGCTCCACCGCTTCGCTCAACGGCCGTCCGGCCCGGATCGCCGGGCTGGTAGAGACGAAGGGCAAGCCCTGCCAGCGAGGCAGTGACGGCGAAGGATCGAGCATCATGGGCGCGTACATGAGCCGCTGGTAGCGCCCGAATGGTAAATGAGCAGTTAGGTTTTGATGACAGATTTATGACAACGCACTGTTTTGTCTTGGTTTTTATAGAAGTTGATAGTCGAATGCTTCTTTGGCGAGCTTGACCACCTCCGGGTCGGCTTCAGGAAAATCCATCGGCACCAGCTTTTCCAATGACTTGGCCACATATTTCAGCGCGGCGATCCGCCCGGCCGCACGGTGGTTATTGTCGATCACCTGCCATGGCGCATATTTGCTGTCCGTCTTCTTGAACATGTCGTGCATCGCGTCGAGATAATCGTCGCGCCGCGCCCGGTTGCGATAATCCTCCTTGCCCGTCTTCCACCGCTTCCACGGCGTATCGAGCCGCTGAGCCAGCTGCTTGTCCTGCGTTTCCTGGGTAATGTGGACGAACAGCTTGATGATGTTCGTCCCCGCATCCGCCTGCTGCTTTTCGAAGGCGTTGATCTCGTCATAGGCGCGCTTCCACTCGCCCTTGGAGCAGAGCCCTTCCACCCGCTCGACCAGCACGCGCCCGTACCAGCTGCGGTCGAACACCGCGATGTTGCGGCCCGCGGGCAGCCGCGTCCAAAAGCGCCAGAGGAAATGATGATCGCACTCTTCGGCGGACGGCGCAGCGATGGGCCAGACGCGATAATAGCGCGGGTCCCATTGCGCCGTCATGCGCTTGATGATGCCGCCCTTCCCCGCCGCATCCCAACCTTCGAACAGGATGACCGACCGCCGGTCATGGATCACATGGGCAACCTGAATCTTCGCCAGCCGCTCCTGCAGCTTGTCGAGCTCCGCCTCATAGTCGCCTTTGAGAGGCTTGCCCTTCTCATAATCGGCAAGGTCTATCGCCATGCGCGTCATCCTTCCTGTTCAGATCAGGAAGCAACGCCCGATGCGGCGAAAAGTCAAATCCGGCTCATGACGGTAAGGTGATTAGGCCTTGGCTTGCGGCTCCACGACCCGGACATGCAGTTCACGCAACTGCTTGAACTCGGCCGCGCTCGGCGCTCCCATCAGCAGATCTTCGGCACGCTGGTTCATCGGGAACAGCGTCACTTCACGCAGATTCTGCGCCCCACAGAGCAGCATCACAATGCGATCGACACCAGCCGCCATGCCACCATGCGGCGGCGCGCCATATTGGAACGCGCGGTAGAGGCCACCAAAGCGCTCCTCCACATCCTGCTGGCTAAGGCCGACCTTCTCAAACGCCTTCACCATCAGCTCAGGCGACTGGTTACGGATCGAACCCGACGCAATCTCAAAGCCGTTGCAGACCATGTCATACTGATACGCCTTGATCGTCAGCGGGTCCTGATGCTCCAGCGCATCCATCCCGCCCTGTGGCATGGAGAACGGGTTGTGGGCAAAATCAACCGACTTAGATTCCTCATCATATTCGTAGAAGGGGAAATCGACGATCCAGCACAGTTCGAACCGGTCCTTGTCAATGAGGTCCAACTGCTCGCCGACACGAATACGCGCCAGACCCGCCAGCTTCGCAGCCTGCGATTCCCTACCCGCCGCGAAGAACACGCCGTCATTGGGACCAAGGCCCAGCGCGTCGATCAGCTTGGCCGTCCGCTCCTCGCCATGGTTCTTGGCGATCGGGCCACCGGGCACGCCATCCTTGATGTTGATATAGCCAAGACCCGAATAGCCCTCGCCCCGCGCCCAATTATTCATGTCGTCGAAGAATTTACGGCTGCCCGCGCCCGCACCCGGCGCCGGGATCGCGCGAATGACGCTGCCGCTTTCCACGAGTGACGCAAAGATGCCGAAGCCGGACCCATGAAAATGCTCGGTCACGTCCTGGATCAGGATCGGGTTGCGCAGGTCCGGCTTGTCCGACCCATATTTCAGGATCGCCTCATCATAAGGAATACGTGGGAAGCTCCCCGACGGCGTCACCGGCTTGCCCTCAGCGAACTGCTCGAATACGTGCGCGATCACCGGCTCCATCGTGTTCCACACGTCTTCCTGCGTGACGAAGCTCATTTCCAGGTCAAGCTGGTAGAACTCGCCGGGCAGGCGATCGGCGCGCGGGTCTTCGTCGCGGAAGCAGGGCGCGATTTGGAAATAACGGTCGAAGCCCGCGACCATCAGCAGCTGCTTATATTGCTGCGGCGCCTGCGGCAGGGCGTAGAACTTCCCCGGATGGATACGGCTCGGCACCAGAAAGTCGCGCGCGCCTTCCGGGCTGCTCGCGGTCAGGATCGGCGTCGAATATTCGGTAAAGCCCGCCCCTTCCATGCGGCGGCGCATGTCGGAAATGATCTTCGTCCGCTTGACGATATTGCCGTGCAGCGTCTCGCGCCGCAGGTCGAGGAAGCGGTAGCGCAGGCGAATATCCTCGGGATATTCCTGCTCGCCCGCAACCGGCAGCGGCAGGTCGGCGGCAGCCGACAGCAGCACCGCATCGAGCGCCCGAATTTCGATCTCGCCCGTCGGCAGGTTCGGGTTCACGGCTTCGGGCGCGCGCGCCACCACCTTGCCGGTCACCGTCACGACGCTTTCGGCGCGCAGCGATTCGATCACCTTGAAGACGGGGCCGTCCACCTCGGTGACGATCTGCACCATGCCATAATGATCGCGCAGGTCGATGAAGACGAGGTCGCCATGATCGCGCTTGCGATGCACCCATCCGGACACGCGCACTTCATTGCCAACTTCGGCCGAAGTGAGGGCGCCGCAAGTATGAGTGCGATAGGCGTGCATGGCGTTTTGGTCTTTCAGCTTCGTTTTACGGAAATGACAAAGTGTCGCAGCCCCGCTATGGGCGGTCTTGTCAAGCATTGACGAGCCCGTGAGCGACGGGCCAGCCCATAATAAGATCGAAGACCATATGCAAATCCATCCGCTGATCACCGACAGCAAGACACTCGCCCAATTCTGCGCCCGTATCGCCAAATCGCCCTACATCGCGGTCGATACCGAGTTCATGCGCGAAAACAGCTATTGGCCCGACCTCTGCCTGGTCCAGGTGGCCGACAGCAACGAAGCCGCCGCGATCGATCCCAAGGCCCCGGGGCTCGACCTTAGCCCCCTGCTCGACCTGCTGGTCGACAATGAGGATGTGCTGAAGGTCTTCCACGCGGGCGGGCAGGATCTTGAGATCATCTATAATCTCACCGGCAAGACGCCCCATCCGCTATTCGACACGCAGATTGCCGCCATGGCGCTCGGCCTCGGCGAGCAGATCGGCTACGGCAACCTGGTGGACGCATGGCTCGGCGTTCAGCTCGACAAGGGCGCGCGCTTCACCGATTGGGCGCGCCGCCCGCTCGACAAGCGGCAGATCGACTATGCGATCGGCGACGTCACCTACCTCATCCAGATTTTCCCGATGATGCTGGAGGAACTGCGCAAGACCGGCCGGGGCGACTGGCTGGATCAGGAAATGGAACGCGTCTGCGATCCCTCCAACTATGTGAACGAACCGCAGGATGCCTGGAAGCGTGTTCGCATCGCCAGCCGCAAGGCCGATGTGCTCGGCCGCCTGAAGGCGCTGGCCGCCTGGCGCGAAATCGAAGCGCAGGACAAGAACCTCCCCCGTGGCCGCATCGTCAAGGATGAGACGCTGGCCGATATCGCCAGCCATCCGCCCCGGTCTCAGGAAGACCTTGGCAAGGTGCGCGGCCTGTCCGCCACCTGGAAGACCAACGACATCGGTGCGCGTCTGATAGCGGCGCTCGGCAGCCAGAAGCCGCTCGACAAGGATGAGATGCCCGAACGCGATCCCAAGCGGCCTGGCCTTGGCAAGGACGGCGCACTGGTCGCGGACTTGCTCAAGCTCCTCCTCAAGATCCGTTCGCGCGACATCAACGTCGCCGCCCGCCTCTTGGCCCGCAGCGACGATCTGGACGCGCTGGCCGCAGGTGTCCGCGAAGACCTGTCGATCCTGGAAGGCTGGCGCTATGAACAATTCGGCCGCGATGCCGTTGACCTTGTCGAAGGACGCCTGGCCTTCGCGGTGAAGGGCGGTCGCCTCAAGATGACGCGCACCGAATAGGAGCAAATATGATGCGGGCGGCGGCGCTGATGATTCCCCTTCTATTGGCGGCCTGTACCACAGCTGACGGACAAGCCCCCGGCACCACGCCAGCGACAGCCGAGGGGCCTTGCCGCAACGACGGCCTTGATCGCTTCGTCGGCCAGACCGCAAGCGCCGACATCGGCGCACAACTGTTACAAGTATCTGGCGCCCGAACCCTACGCTGGGGCGCCCCAGGCATGGCCATGACCATGGACTTCCGCCCCGATCGCCTAACCGTCAGCTACGACGAGAAGATGGTGATCACTTCCGCAAGGTGCGGTTAGGCACACTGCTACCCCTCCCGCAGGCGGGAGGGGGCCGGGGGGTGGGCCAGCGCAACGCCGGCCTCATAGAAGAAGCTCGCTTCGCTCGCACCCACCCCTAGAGTCTTTCTGACTTAGATTGAGGCATATCCGGCTCCACGGATGTAATTGGCGCATTCTGCGGGCGGGAAGTGGTCGAGCAGTTTTCCGATGCGTCGCCATGTTGCCTCGACGGTGCGTTCGTTGGCCTTGCGGAGCAGACGCTTGAGCTTGGAGAACATCTCCTCGATGGGGTTCAGGTCGGGCGAGTAGGGCGGCAGGAAGAACAGCCTGATGCCCGCCGCCTTGAGCAATTTGCGCACGCGGCTGCCTTTGTGGCTGCCGAGATTGTCGACCACGATGATGCTGCCGGGTTCCAGCGCGGGGATCAGGAACTGCTCGACCCACGCGGTGAAGCTCTCGCCGTTTATCGGGCCATCGAGGACGCAAGGGGCCACGATGCCATCATGCCTGAGGCCAGCGATGAAGGTCAGCGTCTTCCAGTGGCCATGCGGCACCTTGTCGATCAGCGGCTCGCCCCGGTGATGCCAGCCATGGGTGCGGGTCATGTTGGTCTTCGCCCAGGTCTCGTCGATGAAGACCATGCGCTTGGGATCTACCCAGCGCTGGACCCAGCGCCAGCGGTTGCGGCGTCGGATGACGTCGGGCCGGTCCTGTTCCTTGGCGAAGAGCGTCTTTTTTTAAACGTCTTGCCCAAGCGGCCCATGAACCGCCACAGCGTGTCGCAGCAGACCACCACACCACGCTCTTCACGCAGCTGGGCCAGCAACTCGTGCAGCGTCAGGTCCTTCTTCTGCTCGATCCGCGCAAGCAACCACTCGCGCTCACGCGCCAGCAACGGGAGCATGTGACCGCCGACCTTGCCCGGCTCAACAGACCCGCGCGTTCGCCATGACTGCGCCCAGCGAACCCCCGTGGCCGGGCTCACCTCCAGCAACCGCGCAGCCCCCCGCGCCGACATGCCTCGATCCAGAGCCCGACAAAACCGAACCCGCAAATCCTGTGATAATGGCCTCATCCATGCTGGCCTCCTCACCAGTGGCCACCTTGAATCACACTTCCAACCGTCTGGAAATCCCCAACGATTCATTCAACATCGGAAAGACTCTAGCCCCCCGCAAGCGGGAGGGGGAATACTACCCAAGCTATCCGTCTCCCAAACGCCACACCCCCCTCAAAAACCATCCTATTCCCAGCAGCAGTCCAAAATTCCGCCTGTCCTATTCCCCCAAAACAACCCTATCCCGTCCCTCTCTTTGAAACGGCCCACATCACCCCCTCGCGCCCACGCGCGCCTGCCCTCGCGCGCGCATACACTGTGAACTTCGACGGAAATCCGCCATTTTTAGCGCATCGCCTCAACATTCCAGTCCTACAAGCGCGCCGCTACCGATACGGTTCACATGGCGCTTGCCGTCGATCTCCAGCCAATCCGGCGTCACCTCCAATCGCCGCCCCCGGATCGTCGTGCGCAGATGCTCCACGGCGATCCGGTTACGCGCCACGATCCGCAAAATGGCTAGCCCCTCGCCGCGCGCCGCCATGACGCTGTAGCGATCGCCACGCAGCAGAAACCGCCAGCTACCATTGGCGGCCAGCCATTCATTGCCCTGGATCACCTGCACCGGGTTGCCGTCCGGATCACCGAGCCGCAGGCTGATCCGCGTCGCGCCCCGGCTGCGGCGCGGCGGCGCGAACATCAGGATCGGCTCGCCATCCAGCACCAGCGGAATCGGCGTATCGCGCAGCGGCCGTGAGCCCGCGAGGATCAAAGTCGGCAACTCCGAAGAAAATGGCATGCGGTCCCGGGCGAAGTGCCGCTGACGGACAACCGGATTGGTATGAAATCCCTGCACCTGCGCCGTGGTCAGCCGCCCTTCCTCCACCAGCGCGTGGCAAGTCGGGCAGAGCAATGTCGCCTGGGGCGAATCGGGCAGGCGAAGATAGCGATAGATGGTGACGCCGCATCGGACGCAGGCAAAGCCGCAGGCCTCGCGAACGGCCTCACGCTGCGGCTCAGTTAATTCAGGCAGCGAAAGCATCACCGGCAAGGCCATGAAGGACACCCTTTGCAACCGCGCCCCGCGCCATTGCGAAGCAGCGTTACCCAGCGGCATCCTTCCCCGGATACAGGCTTTTCACTGTCCCTTCAGTCAGGACATATGGTCGAAATAAATTGGCGTCAGGTCAAGAGGGCGCGAACGCCCGTCAACGCTGTGGCAGCAAATCCAGATTGCGCGACGCCGCGATGTTCCGGATGCGGCCCGGCCGAGGCATGGACTTGACCGCGATTTCCGCGATGTCGCCCGCGCTGAACAGTTCGACATTGCCGACATCGAAGATGCGCTGCCCGAATGTCTGCGTGATGCGCACGCTGCGAATGCTGGATAGGGCAATCTCCGTACGCTGCTTGGCCAGCAGCCCGCGCTCCATCAGCACCTCCCGGTCGGACAATGCCAACCGTTCCCCCTTCGTCCGCAGCCACCAAACCCCAATCGCCAGCAGCCCGACGACAGAAATCAGCAGCAGGACGAACAGGAACGGATGCGCGCGAAACATCGCAGGATGCTCGTCATACAACCAGGCTTCGCTCATCATTCGTCCCATCAAGAAGTGCGCACGGACATGATCATGGATGCCCCGCCCGCGTCAATCCTTGCTCAGCGCGACCCTCTTACCCTTTTCCAACGAAAGGAGGACGCCTCGAGAAGGTCACCCCGAACGAAAGAGTGTTTAGCTCTCATCCCCCATCCGCAGCGCCGCAATGAAGGCCTCCTGCGGGATCTGTACAGACCCATATTCCCGCATCCGCTTCTTGCCCTCTTTCTGCTTCTCCAGCAGCTTCTTCTTACGCGTTATGTCGCCGCCATAGCATTTCGCCGTGACGTCCTTGCGCATCGCCGCAATCGTCTCACGCGCAATCACCTTGCCGCCGATCGCCGCCTGGATCGGAATCTTGAACAGGTGGCGAGGGATCAGGTCCTTCAGCCGCTCGCACATGTGCCGCCCGCGCGCCTCGGCCGCGCTGCGGTGCACGATCATCGAAAGCGCATCGACCGGCTCGTTGTTGACGAGGATGCTCATCTTGACGAGGTCGCCCTCGCGCGTGCCGATCTGATGATAGTCGAAGCTCGCATAACCACGCGAAATCGACTTCAAGCGATCGTAAAAGTCGAACACCACTTCGTTGAGCGGCAGCTCATAGGTAACCTGAGCGCGTCCGCCGACATAGGTCAGGTTCTTCTGGATGCCGCGCCGGTCCTGGCAGAGCTTCAGGATCGACCCCAGATATTCGTCGGGGCAGTAAATCACCGCCTCGATCCAAGGTTCCTCGATCATCTCGACATGGTTGGGATCGGGCATGTCGGCCGGGTTGTGCAGATGGCGCACCTCCCCATCCTTCATGTGCATCTCATAGACCACCGACGGCGCGGTGGTGATGAGGTCGAGATCATATTCGCGCGTCAGCCGCTCCTGAATGATCTCCAGATGGAGCAGCCCCAGGAAGCCGCAACGGAAGCCAAAGCCGAGCGCCGCCGACGTCTCCATTTCGAAGGAGAAGGACGCGTCGTTCAGCCGCAGCTTCGAAATCGAATCGCGCAGCTTCTCAAAATCATTGGCATCGACCGGGAACAGCCCGCAGAAGACCACCGGCTGCACTTCCTTGAAACCCGGCAGCGGATTGGCGGCAGGGTTCTTGACCGTGGTGATGGTGTCGCCCACGCGGGTCTGGCTGATGTCCTTGATCTGCGCGGTGATGAAGCCGATCTCGCCCGGGCCGAGTTCCGGCAATTGCTCGATCTTGGGCCGCATGCAGCCCACGCGGTCGATAAGATGCTCGGTCTCGCCGATCATGAACTTGATCTGCTGCCCCTTCTTGATCACGCCATTTACGACGCGCACCAGAATGACGACGCCCAGATAAGGGTCGTACCAGCTATCGACCAGCATCGCTTCCAGCGGCACGTTGCGATCGCCCTTGGGCGGCGGGATTTTCGCAACGATCGCTTCAAGGATGTCGTCGATGCCGATGCCCGACTTGGCACTCGCCAGCACCGCTTCGGACGCGTCCAGGCCGATCACTTCCTCGATTTCCGCCCGCACTTTCTCCGGTTCGGCGGCGGGCAGGTCGATCTTGTTCAGCACCGGCACGATCTCATGGTCATGCTCGATCGACTGATAGACATTGGCCAGCGTCTGCGCTTCCACGCCCTGCGCCGCGTCCACGACCAGCAGCGCGCCTTCGCACGCAGCGAGGCTCCGGCTCACTTCATAGGCGAAGTCGACATGGCCTGGCGTGTCCATGAGGTTGAGCTCATATGTCTCACCATTTTTCGCGACATAGTCGAGGCGCACGGTTTGCGCCTTGATCGTGATGCCGCGTTCCTTCTCAATATCCATATTGTCGAGGACCTGGGCCGACATCTCCCGGTCGGTCAGCCCCCCGGTGCGCTGGATCAGCCGGTCGGCCAGCGTCGACTTGCCATGGTCGATATGCGCGATGATCGAGAAATTACGGATGTGCGAAAGGTTGGTCATGGACCGCGCCGATAGCAGCCATTTGCGGGCCTGTCAGCAGAGCTTACAAACAGCCTGACCATCAGTAGGAAAAGCCCCCGAGCTATGGTAATTGACGCGAGCCTTAAACGGGTCGTACCATAATAAAAATTCCATAATTAACCGCTCGAAAGGGATTTGGGGCAATGTTCAAGACGGTTTCCGCGCTCGTCGCGACAGCATCGATGCTTGCTACGCCGATGTCTGCGATGGCGCAGACGAATATGAGTTCTTCTGGCAAGACCTATAAGGATGGCACCACCAAAGGCGCATCCTCGGGTCGCAGGTCGCAGGAGCGCGCTCAGCAGGAGATTCCTCGCTGTACCCGCCGCCTCGGCACTGTCGCGATCGTCGAACCCGACAACCAGTGGTGGCGCGAGTTGAACCTGGGGAGCCCGGAAGCGATCCTCAAGGTGTTCATCCAGCAGTCCGGCTGCTTCGGCATCGTCAACCGCGGCCGCGCCATGCAGAGCCGGGCGATGGAACGCGCCATGGCGGACTCGGGCGAATTGCAGGCTGGATCGAACCTGGGCCGGGGCCAGGTCAAGGCAGCCGACTATTATCTGGAGCCTGATATCGTCTCGTCCAACCGCAACTCTGGCGGCGGCGGCTTCGGCGCTGCGCTCGGCGGCCTGATGGGCGGCACATTCGGGGCACTTGCCGGCGGCCTCAACATCAAGAAGAAGGAAGCGAACGTCACGCTTTCCATCGTCAACGCCCGCACGACGGAAGAAGAGGCGCTGACCGAAGGCTATGCGCGCAAGACCGACATCGGCTTTGGTGGCGGCGGCGGTGCCGGTTGGTGGGGCGGCTTCGCTGCTGCCGGTGCCAGCGGCTACCAGAATACCGAGATCGGTCAGGTGATCGTTCTGGCCTATCTGGACGCCTATACCAAGCTGGTCACGCAGATGGGCGGGTTGCCTGCCAACGCGGCAGCAGCCGCCCCTCGCGCGCAGTAAAGTCTTAATGCAGGGGCTTGGCAGCAATGCCGAGCCCCTGTTCTTCTCCTTCCGCTCACCACCGCCGTCGGTGCGACGGAGTAGACATCTTCATTAAATAGGCCGGGACGAGGCTTCCGCGTGCATCAACCTATTTCCACGCCGCCGTCGCCACCATGATATTATGGCCTCGCCTGCGGGGCGCTCCACCAACCTGTTGATGCCCGTGCCCAAAGTTAACGCGACAAGAAACGCGGAGAAGAAGGCGAGCCACGGGCTGTAGCCCTGCTCCGCCATTTTCAGCATCACGACGAAACCCACATGCTGATGGATGAGGTAGAAGGAATAGCTGATCCCACCCATCCAGAGCAGTGGACGTGACGCGATCCACCGCAAATGCCCTCGGATCAGCGCTGCAAAGCCTGCAAGCAGAATGCACGCCATCAGCGTGACGTCCCAGCTTTCCATGAAGGCGACCGACAACAGCGCAAGCGCGGCGTAGGGAGATTGCTGGCGCCAGCTCCGCTGACCAGACCAGACACGGTACGACAACATCCCGATGATGAAGAAGGGGAGATAGCGCAGTACGAAGAGCATGACGATGCGTTCTGGCATGTCGGGCCATAACCCATAAATCGCGCGAACCGCGAGCCACAATGCCAGCATCGGTTCGAGCCGTTTCAATCCAGCCCATTTCCAAATCGATATCATGCAGAAGTAAAAGGCGATTTCGACGGTCAATGTCCAATAAGCGCCGTCTACTTCAGGAAGAAACGCGAACCCCTGCAGCATCGTGAAGTTAGCCAGGATCGCACTGGGACCCACCAGCAATTGGGACGCCTTTGCCGCATATTCGATCGACACGGTCAGCAACATCGCGACGATATAAGCCGGATAAAGCCGGGCGATCCGGTTTACCGCAAAGTCGGCGACGCTAACGATCCGATCCAGCGTGAAGAATATAGCGAAGCCTGAGATCGTGAAAAACAGCAGGACGCGATAATTGCCCCCGGGGAAACTGAACGGCACATGCGCCGCTTGGGGAAAAAGCTCGTGGAAACGCGTGGAATAATGAAAAACCAGCACACACAGTGCACCGATGCCTCTTAAGGCATCCAATTCCGCCAAGCGGTTCCGAGTTGGCAATGCAGTCACTCGAATGCATTAGCAATGAAACAGCAATCAATCGGTTAAGATATTGGGGTCGGATACACATTGTTGCTGGCGCCTCCATGCGGAGTCCAGCTTGGAAGGTCAGTCGCCCTACTCCGCTGGGGCTTCAGCCGTGCAAGCTCGGCCAGCACCTTGGCTACAATGGGCGCAATCTGCACCAGACCCATTCGCATATAGCCTCTCGCGACATGCCTACACGAACATCCTTGCCCGCCGGAGAGAGGGCGATGTCGAGCATACCAGTGACCGCCTCGACTTGCAGAGGCCCCAAGACCCCGGAAAGCCTTAAATGCCTATATGGTGCGGCAAAAATCATGCGAGCATGTTCGACACTGCCTGCCGAACCGCGTGGGCCGGGAAGCTGCCCATGCTTTCCTCCCGCCTCTGAAAGACGGGAGAAATTGCCTTAGCCTTTAGCATGATCCAATATACCCGCGATTGCCGCAGTCACATCGTCCATGTCAGCCATGCCGTCCACACGAGACACGATCCCTCGCGCCTCATAGATTGGAAGGATGGGGGCGGTCTTAGCACGATATTCCGCCATCCGGGTGCGAACCGTATCTTCATTGTCGTCGGGACGACGCTTGAACTCATGCCCATGGCATTTGTCGCACTCATCAGCGACCTTGGGCTGCTTGAAGCTGTCGTGATAGCCCTCACCACAGGTCGCGCAGGTGAAGCGGCCCGTGATGCGCTCAACCAGAGCGTCCTCATCGACGTCGAGTTCGATGACATGGTCCAATGTACGGCCACGATCAGCAAGAATGGCGTCGAGCGAATGGGCCTGAGCTTCGGTGCGCGGATAGCCGTCGAAGATCACACCAGTGCTGTCGGCCAACCCATCCAATGCTTCGCCGATGATACCGGAAACGATTTCATCCGAAACCAGTTCACCCGCTTCCATCACCGCCTTGGCCTTGAGGCCAATCGGCGTCTGCGCCTTTACCGCCGCCCGAAGCATGTCACCCGTCGACAGCTGAACCATGCCACGGGTTTCGACCAGGCGGCTCGCCTGCGTGCCCTTCCCTGCTCCTGGAGGACCCAGCAGAATGATATTCATTTTGCGCATACTCCCCTGTTCTTGCGCTGCGCCTGATGCTTATTAGCGAAGGCGTCCCTTGAGCTTGGCCTTCTTTATCAGATCCCCATATTGGTGAGCCAGCAAATGGCTCTGGATCTGCGTCACGGTATCTACCGTAACATTGACGACGATCAGCAGACTTGTCCCGCCCAGATAGAAGGGAATACCCGCCCGGGCGATGGCAAATTCCGGCACCAGGCATATGATGGCCAGATAGGCAGCACCAATCACCGTGATCCGGGTCAGCACATAGTCCAGATAATTTTCGGTATTCTTGCCGGGACGGATGCCGGGGATAAACCCGCCATTCCGCTTGAGATTATCCGCCGTCTCCTCAGGATTGAACACGACCGCGGTGTAGAAGAAGCAGAAGAACACGATACCCAGGCCGTAAAGGCCCATATAAACCGGGCTGCCGTGCGACAGATATTGATTCAGCGTCAGTACGAAATCCCCAAGCCTGCTCTCACCGGCAATGGTTCTACCCGCGAACTGGGAAATCGTGAGTGGCATCAGCAGAAGCGAACTGGCGAAGATCGGCGGGATAACGCCGGCGGTATTTACCTTGAGCGGCAGATGGCTGCGATCCGCCTGCATCAATCCCTGACGAGTCTGACGCTTGGGATACTGGATCAGAACACGGCGCTGCGCGCGCTCCATGAAACAGATCAGCAGGATCAAGCCCACCGCCAACGCGATGACCATCACGATCAGCAGGCCCGAAATCGATCCCTCGCTGCCCGATTTGAAAAGATTGCTTAGGGTGACCGGAAGCTGAGCAACGATACCAGCCATGATTATGAGGCTGACGCCGTTGCCGATACCGCGCGACGTGATCTGTTCGCCCAGCCACATCAGGAACATCGTGCCCCCGATCAGCGAAACGACCGCTGCGATCCGGAACAGAAAACCGGGATCGACCACTGCTTGCACGCCCGATTGCGCGCCGAAGCTTTCGAGGCCGACCGCGATGAAATACCCCTGCACCGCAGTCAGGCCAACCGTGCCGTAACGCGTATATTGGTTGAGCTTTTTGCGACCGCTCTCGCCTTCCTTCTTGATCGCGGCGAGCTGCGGCGAAAGGCTGGCGGCGAGCTGTACGACGATCGAGGCAGTGATATATGGCATCACCCCGAGCGCGATCAGGCTCATGCGTGACAGAGAACCACCCGAAAAGGTGTTGAAGATGTCCAGGACACCACCGTTCGTCTGCTTATAAAGCTGAGACAGCGCGGTCGGGTCGACGCCCGGTAGCGGCACGAAGCTCAGGAAGCGAAACACGATCAAGGCGCCCAATGTGAACCATAGGCGCTTCTTGAGGTCGGTCGCCTGGCTGAACTTCGCCAGGCTGAGATTGGATGCGAGCTGGTCGGCTCTCGATGCCATCTTGGCTGCCCTTCAAAACATCTTGCCGGTCAGATACCCGGCGCGGAATCGCTAACCCCTTAGCGGCGTGATCGCGCCCTGTCGAACTCGGAAATTCACACCGTTCATTCTGAACCAGGCCAGAGCCAGCGATAAAGGCACCTGAGCCTAAAAACACACAAGGCCCCGCTCACCCATATCGGGCAGCGGGGCCATGCTTGCAAGCCTTGGCGGCTTGTTATGCCTTCTTGGCGGCCTTGGCGCTGCCCTTCTTGGCAGCGGCCTTTTCGGCAGCCGGAACGACAGCAATCACTTCAACCTTGCCGCCAGCCTTCTCGACCGCTTCCACCGCGCCCTTCGACGCACCGGCAACAAGCAGGCTGAGCTTGGCGGTCAGTTCGCCTTTACCGAGCAGGCGCACGCCGTCCTTGCCACCACGAGCCAGTGCGGCAGCCTTCAGCGCCGCATGGTCGATGGTGGCGTTCGCGTCGAGCTTACCAGCGTCGACCGCCTTCTGCAGCGCGCCCAGGTTCACGATCGCGTAATCCTTGGCGAAGATGTTGTTGAAGCCGCGCTTCGGCAGACGCATATGGAGCGGCATCTGGCCGCCTTCGAAGCCGTTGATCGCAACGCCCGAGCGTGCCTTCGCACCCTTCTGGCCGCGACCAGCGGTCTTGCCCTTACCCGAGCCGATACCACGGCCGACGCGCATCCGGCCCTTGCGGGCACCAGCATTGTCATTAAGTTCGTTAAGCTTCGTCATTGTGCACTCGCTTTCGCTATGTTCGCGCGAGGCATGGTTGCTCTTTGAGCAGTCATGCCGAAGTCCCAGCGAAGGCTGGGACCGCTGGCGGCTGAACGCGACTTCTCGGGTCGCGCCTAGCCAAATGAAACCGGGGGTCTCCTCACAAGAGGACTCGCCATCCGGCATGAGATCCCTGCCTAGGCAGGGATTCGGAAGTCGCGCCTTTAGCGCGTCTTCCAAAAAAACGAAAGAGGGGTTTCCCCCTCTCCCGCTTCATTCCCTTGTGATCGGAAGGCTCAGCCCTCCACCACTGCAACCATGTGGGGAAGCTTGGCAATGGCACCGCGGACTTCCGCTGTGTCTTCCAGTTCAACCACGCGGTGCATCTTGCCAAGGCCGAGGCCGATCAGAATCTTCTTCTGGTCGGCAGGACGGCGGATCGGTGAGCCGATCTGCTTGATCTTGATCTTCGCCATATCCGTTACTCCACGATCGCTTCGGCGTCGGCCTGGGCGACTTCTGCCGAGGCACCACCGCGACGAAGCAGGTCAGCGACCTTCTTGCCGCGACGCTGCGCCACCGACTTCGGACTGGTCTGCTCGCCCAGCGCCGAGAAGGTCGCACGAATCATGTTGTACGGGTTCGACGTGCCGTTCGACTTCGTCACGACGTCTGCAACGCCGAGGCTTTCGAACACGGCGCGCATCGGACCACCGGCGATGATACCCGTACCGGCCGGAGCCGAACGAACCGTCACCTTGCCAGCACCGAAATGGCCGAGGCCATCATGGTGCAGCGTGCGGCCTTCCTTCAGCGGAACGCGAACCATCGCCTTCTTGGCCGAAGCGGTCGCCTTGCTGATGGCTTCGGGCACTTCACGCGCCTTGCCATGGCCGAAGCCCGCACGACCCTTGCCGTCGCCGACAACCACCAAAGCAGCAAAGCCGAAGCGCTTACCGCCCTTGACGGTCTTCGAGACGCGGTTGATGTGAACCAGCTTCTCAATCAGCTCTTCGCCCTGTTCCTCGTCACGGTTACCACCGCGGCGATCGTCACGACGGCCACGGCCGCCCCGCTCACCACGGTTGCGGTCACCGCCGCGACCACGGCCGCGACCGGGACCACGGCCCTCGGTCGGTGCATTCTCGCCGCCTTCGACAGCAGCAGGTGCGCCCGCCTGGGCCTGGATTTCGTTTTCGTCAGCCATGATCAGAACTCCAGCCCGCCTTCGCGGGCGGCATCGGCCAGCGCCTTGACGCGGCCATGGAACAGGAAGCCACCGCGATCGAATACGACCTTGGTGACGCCGGCAGCAGTCGCCGCAGCGGCAACGCGCTTGCCGACTTCGGCAGCGGCTTCGGAAGAGGCGCCAGTTTTACCCAGAGCCTTCGACCCGACGTCCTTGTCCAGGGTCGACGCGGCGGCCAGGGTCTTGCCCTGCGCATCGTCAATGACCTGGGCATAGATGTGACGGCCCGAACGGTGGACGCTGAGGCGGGGCTTGTGGCCCGAAACTGCCTTGAGCGCGGTGCGGACGCGGCGACGACGCCGCGCGAAGAGGGAAAGCTTTGCCATCTTACTTCTTCTTCCCTTCCTTGCGGAAGATGAACTCGCCGGCGTACTTGATACCCTTGCCCTTATAGGGTTCGGGCTTGCGCCAGCGGCGGATCTCGGCCGCAACCTGACCCACCTTCTGCTTGTCAATGCCGCTGATCTCGACCGTGGTGTTATCCGGGGTCTTGATTTCGATGCCTTCCGGGATCGCGAAATCGACGTCGTGCGAATAGCCGAGCTGCAGCTTCAGGGTCTTGCCCTGCGAGTTGGCGCGATAGCCGACACCGGTGATGAGCAGCTTCTTCGAGAAGCCCTCGGTCACACCGGTGATCAGGTTAGCGATCAGCGTGCGCTGCATGCCCCAGAAAGCGCGGGCGCGCTTGCTGTCATTGGCAGGCTTCACGGCGATCGATCCGTCCTCGATGCTGTAGGTGACTTCGTCGGCCAGCGGAATGGCGAGGGTACCCTTGGGACCCTTCACCGACAGCTGGCCGCCTTCGATGGCGGCGGTGACGCCCGCAGGGACGGCAACCGGTTTCTTACCAGTGCGGCTCATCAGAACACCTCCGCCAGCACTTCGCCGCCGACATTCTGCTCACGCGCTTCAGCATCGGACAGAACGCCGCGAGGCGTCGAGACAATGGTGATGCCCAGACCATTGCGGACCACCGGTAGTTCCTTGGAACCCGAATAGACGCGGCGGCCAGGCTTGGACACGCGGGCGACATGCTTGATCGCGGGCTGGCCCTCGAAATATTTCAGCTCGATGCGCAGGCCCGGGTGCTTGCCGAGAGCTTCCTCGGAATAACCACGGATATAGCCTTCGCGCTGCAGCACGTCGAGCACGCGGGCGCGCAGCTTCGAAGCGGGGGACACAACACTGTCCTTCTTCGCCTGCTGCCCGTTGCGGATGCGGGTGAGCATATCACCCAGGGGATCGGTCAATGCCATCTCAAATGATCCTTACCAGCTCGACTTGGTGACGCCGGGGATCAGGCCCTTGTTGGCCAGATCACGCAGCTGCACGCGGCAGAGGCGGAATTTGCGGTAGTAAGCGCGGGGACGCCCCGTCAGTTCGCAGCGGTTCCGAACGCGCGTCGGGTTGCCGTTGCGGGGAATCTCCGCCATCTTCAGACGCGCGATCAGACGATCGCTGTCGTCGGCCGCGGTATCATTCGCGATCGCCTTGAGCTTCGCATAGCGGCCGGCATATTTCTTAACCAGCTTCTTGCGGCGCTCATTCTTGTTGATCGAACTCAGTTTCGCCATGACTTAAGTTCTCTTTCCTTGGGTATCTTTGGAAAGAGAAGCGGGACCTGGTTCAGGCCGCCTGCTTCTCTTCGATCGGGAAGGGGAAGCCGAAGAGACGCAGCAGTTCGCGCGCTTCCTCGTCCGTCTTCGCCGTGGTGGTCACGATGATGTCCATGCCGCGCACTTTGTCGATGCGGTCATAGTTGATCTCCGGGAAGATGATCTGCTCCTTGATGCCGAAGGCATAGTTGCCACGGCCGTCGAAGCTCTTCGGATTGAGACCACGGAAGTCGCGCACGCGGGGCAGAGCAACGTTGATCAGGCGATCAAGAAACTCATACATGCGCTCACGACGCAGCGTGACCTTGGCCCCGATGGGCATGCCTTCACGCAGCTTGAACTGCGCGATCGACTTGCGGGCCTTGGTGATCACGGGCTTCTGGCCAGCGATCAGTTCCATTTCCTCGGCGGCCGAAGTGACCTTCTTCTTGTCCTGGGTCGCTTCGCCCACGCCCATGTTGAGCGTGATCTTGTCGATCCGGGGGATCTGCATGACGTTCGTGTAGCCGAACTTTTCCGTCATCGCCTTGACGATTTCGGCGTCATACTGCGCCTTCGAGCGCGGAGTATATTTGTCGCTCATTACAGCACCTCACCGGACTTGACGGCAACGCGGACCTTCTTGCCGTCACGGTCCTCGAAACGGACGCGGGTCGGCTTGCCATCCTTGTCGGCGACAGCGACGTTCGAAATGTGGAGCGGCGCGGGCTTGCGCTCAATGCCACCCTGCGGGTTCGCCTGGTCGGCCTTGCGGTGACGCGCATGCACGTTGATGCCCTCCACCAGGACCTTGTCGTCCTTGGGCAGCACAGCCAAGACGGCGCCGGTGCGGCCCTTGTCCTTGCCAGCCAGCACGACGACCTTGTCGCCCTTCTTGATTCTAGCAGCGCTCATTACAGCACCTCAGGAGCAAGGCTGATGATCTTCATGTGCTTCTTGGCGCGCAGTTCGCGAACGACGGGGCCAAAGATACGGGTGCCGATCGGCTCCTCGTTCTTGTTGATGAGCACAGCAGCGTTGCCGTCAAAGCGAATCACGCTGCCATCAGCGCGACGCACGTCCTTGGCGGTGCGCACAATGACGGCGCGATGCACGTCACCCTTCTTCACCTTGCCACGAGGCGCGGCTTCCTTGATCGAGACGACGATGATGTCGCCTACGCTCGCAAAGCGACGCTTCGAGCCGCCCAGCACCTTGATGCACTGGACGCGCTTGGCGCCGCTATTGTCAGCGACGTCAAGATTGGATTGCATCTGGATCATTGATCCGGTTCCTTCTTGTCTGGCCTACCGAGACTGTCCCGGCGGTTCCGAATTCGGGTTTCGACCGGAAGATTCGAAACACGAAGCGCGGGCCTGTAACCCCTCCGAAAAGAAAAGGCCAGCCCCGCGTCCGAAATTTCGACCCTTAAGGCCGGTGACTAACCTCAGGCCGCCGTTTCAGGCGACTTGTGGGTGTCCACGCGCTCAATGACCTTCCAGGTCTTGAGCTTGGAAATCGGAGCGGTCTCTTCGATACGAACCGTTTCGCCTTCCTTGTAAACATTGCCCTCGTCATGGGCATGGTACTTCTTCGATCGGCGGATGATCTTGCCGTAGAGCGCATGCTTAACCTTGCGCTCTACGCGAACCACCACCGTCTTGTCGGTCTTGTCGGAAACCACCGTTCCCGTCAGCACGCGCTTGGGCATCGTGTGTTTCCTTTACTTCGCGGCGGAGCTGCTACGCTCCGTCTGCAGGGTCTTGATCTGCGCGATCGAACGGCGGACTTCCTTCACGCGGCTGGGCTTTTCCAGCTGGTTGGTGGCCGCCTGGAAACGCAGGTTGAACTGCTCGCGCTTCAGGTTGTTGAGTTCGGTCGACAGTTCGTCGTCCGTCTTGGTCTTGAGGTCGGCAACGTTCGCCACAGCTTAACCCTCCAGGTGCGAGGTGTCGCCGAGGCGGGCAACAACCTTGGTCTTGATGGGCAGCTTCATCGCGGCGCGCGAGAATGCCTCTGCTGCGAGCGGGCCGGGAACGCCGTCGAGTTCGAACAGGATACGACCCGGCTTGACGCGAGCCGCCCAATATTCGACCGAACCCTTACCCTTACCCTGACGGACTTCGGCCGGCTTCTTCGATACCGGAACGTCGGGGAACACGCGAATCCACAAACGACCCTGACGGCGGATGTGCCGGGTGATCGCGCGGCGGGCCGCTTCGATCTGACGCGCGGTAACACGCTCGGGTTCCAGAGCCTTCAGGCCATAGGAGCCGAAGTTCAGGTCCGAACCGCCCTTGGCGTCGCCCTTGATCCGGCCCTTGAAGGTCTTGCGGAACTTCATTTTTTTCGGTTGCAGCATGACGCTATACCTACCTTATTCTCAGCGCGCCGGGCGGACGCCGGAGGTCTGAGCCTCCAGCATCAGCCGGTCGGTAGCCATCGGATCATGACCAAGGATTTCGCCCTTGAAGATCCAGACCTTGATGCCGCAAACGCCATAGGCGGTGTGTGCCGTGGCTTCAGCATAGTCGACGTTCGCACGGAGCGTGTGCAGCGGAACGCGGCCTTCGCGATACCATTCCACACGTGCGATCTCCGCGCCGCCCAGACGGCCGCCGCAGGTGATCTTGATGCCCTCGGCGCCCAGACGCAGGGCCGACTGAACCGCGCGCTTCATCGCCCGGCGGAACGCGACGCGGCGTTCCAGCTGGTCGGCGATGCCCTGTGCAACGAGCTTGGAGTCGACTTCCGGCTTGCGAATCTCGACGATGTTCAGGCTGACATCCGAAGAGGTCAGGCTGCCCAGCTTCTTGCGCAGCTTCTCAATGTCTGCGCCCTTCTTACCGATGATCACACCGGGACGAGCGGCATATACCGACACGCGGCACAGCTTGGCCGGACGCTCGATCACGACCTTGGAGATCGCGGCCTGCGGCAGGTTCTTCATGATATACTGGCGGATCTTCAGATCCTCCAGCAGCAGGCGACCATAATCGGCGCCTTCCGCGTACCAGCGGCTATCCCAGGTGCGGTTGATCTGCAGGCGCAGACCGATCGGATTGCTCTTGTGACCCATAGTCTTACGCCTCCGCTTCTTCAGCTGCTTCGCGAACGACGATGCGCACGCGGCTGAAGGGCTTCAGGATCCGGGTCGACTTGCCGCGGCCGCGGGCGTGGAAGCGCTTCAGGGTGAAGCTCTTGCCCACCGACGCTTCCGCGACGACCAGCGAGTCGACGTCCAGATTGTGATTGTTCTCCGCATTGGCGATGGCCGAAGCCAACACCTTGCGCACGTCGACAGCCATCGCCTTCTTCGAGAAGGCCAGGATGTTCAGCGCCTCTTCGACCTTACGGCCGCGGATGAGCGTGGCGACCAGGTTCAGCTTCTGGGCCGAACCACGGATCTGAGTGCCAACGGCCAGCGCCTCATTGTCGGCGACGCGACGGGGAGCCTTTTCCTTGCTCATTAGCGCTTGCCCTTCTTGTCGGCAGCGTGGCCGGGGAAGTAGCGGGTCGGGGCGAATTCGCCCAGCTTGTGACCCACCATGTCCTCGTTCACCGAGACCGGCACATGCTTGCGGCCATTATAGACGTTGAACGTCAGGCCAACGAACTGCGGCAGGATGGTGGAACGGCGCGACCAGGTCTTGATCGGACCCGAACGGCCACCGGCGTCCTGCGCCACTTCCGCCTTCTTCAGAAGGCTGAGGTCCACGAAAGGACCTTTCCAGACGGAACGAGCCATCTCGCTTACCTCTTCTTCTTCGCGTGGCGGCTACGGATGATGAACTTGTCCGTCGCCTTGTTGTGGCGGGTGCGCGCACCCTTGGTCGGCTTGCCCCAGGGCGTAACCGGATGACGGCCACCCGAGGTCCGGCCTTCACCACCGCCATGCGGGTGATCGACCGGGTTCTTCGCCACACCGCGCGTCAGCGGACGGATGCCGTTCCAACGGTTGCGGCCTGCCTTGGCGAGGTTGGTGTTGCCATTGTCCGGGTTGGACACGGCACCGATGGTGCCCATGCAATCGGAACGGATGTAGCGCTGCTCGCCCGAGGACAAGCGCACCATCACCATGCCGCGATCGCGGCCGACCAGCTGGGCGTAGGTGCCCGCCGACCGGCAAAGCTGACCGCCCTTGCCCGGCTTCATCTCGATGTTGTGGATGATCGTGCCGACCGGCATCTGACCCAGTTCCATCGCATTGCCCGGCTTCACGTCGGTCTTCTTGCCCGCGATGACCTTGTCACCCGGCGCAAGCCGCTGCGGTGCCAGAATATAGGCCTGGGTCCCGTCGGGATAGTTCACCAGAGCGATGAAAGCTGTACGATTGGGGTCATATTCCAGACGCTCGACCGTACCTTCGACATCCCACAAGCGGCGCTTGAAGTCGATGATGCGATAGCGCTGCTTGTGACCGCCGCCGATACCGCGCGAAGTCACATGACCCTTGTTGTTACGACCACCAGTCTTGCGCTTGCCTTCGGTCAGCGCCTTGACGGGCTTGCCCTTGTGCAGGCTGGACTTGTCGACCAGGATCAGGCCACGCTGCGCGGGGCTGGTCGGGTTGTAGCTCTTAAGCGCCATGATCAGCGCACTCCTTCGGTGATGTCGATCGACTGGCCGTCAGCCAGGCGAACGATCGCCTTCTTCACGTCCGAACGAGTGTAGGGCTTGCCCTTCCACTTCTTCGTCTTGCCCTTGGCGACCAGCGTGTTCACGCTCTTGACGGTCACGCCCCAGAGCGCTTCGACGGCCGCCTTGATCTCCGGCTTGGTCGCATCATTGGCAACCTTGAAGACTACGGCGTTGTTTTCGGAGAGAAGGGTCGACTTCTCGGTGATGACCGGAGCGACAACGACGTCATAATGACGGTTATCGACCTTCGCGGCTTCTTTCTTAGCCATTGAAACGCGCCTCCAGCTTTTCGACCGCGGCACGCGTCAGCACCAGCGAATCCGCCCTAAGGATGTCGTAGACATTGGCGCCGACGGCCGGCAGCAAGTCCACGCCGACGATGTTCGCCGAAGCCTTTGCAAAGCTGACGTTCACCGCGTCGCCGTCAATGAACAGCGCCTTGTTGAGGTTCAGCTTGGCGAGGTGCGCGACCAAAGCCTTGGTCTTGCCTTCCGCCACATCGAGATTGTCGAGAACGATCAGCGAACCGTTCTTGGCCTTCGTCGACAGAGCCATTTTCAGGCCCAGTGCGCGAACCTTCTTGTTGAGGTCGTGACCGAAGGTGCGGGCACGGGCACCGTGCGCCTTACCACCGCCGATGAAGACGGGTGCCTTACGGTCGCCGTGACGAGCCGTGCCGCCACCCTTCTGGCGGCCGAACTTCTTGCCGGTGCGGGCAACGTCCGAACGCTCACGGGTAGCACGGGTCGGAGCACGACGCTTCTCGAGCTGCCAGAGGACGACGCGGTGCAGGATGTCGGTGCGGGGCTCGATACCGAACACGGCATCGTTCAGCTCCACGTCACCAGCAGCCTGCGCGTCGAGGGTCTGTACATTGACCTTCATGATTAGCCCTCCTGGCCTTCGGTCGCTTCGGGAGCAGCCGCTTCTTCAGCGGGCGTCTCGGCCGGAGCGTTGTTGCTGTTGGCAGCCTGCTTCAGGCTTGCCGGATAAGGCGCATCCGCCGGACGCTTCACCTTGACGGCGTCGCTGACGGTCAGCCAGGTGCCCTTGGCACCCGGAACGCTGCCCTTAACGAACAGCAGGCCGCGCTCGACGTCGGTGCGTACGATCTCGAGGTTCTGCTGGGTCCGCTCACGGTCACCCATATGGCCCGCCATCTTCTTGTTCTTGAAGACGCGGCCCGGATCCTGACGGTTACCCGTCGAACCATGGGCACGGTGACTGATGGAAACGCCATGGGTGGCGCGCATGCCGCCGAAGCCCCAGCGCTTCATGGCGCCGGCAAAACCCTTACCTTGGGTGTGACCGGCGACATCGACTAGCTGACCGGCGATGAAGTGATCGGCCGCGATTTCGGCGCCGACATCAAGGAGCGCGTCCTCGGCGACACGGAATTCGACCAAACGCGCCTTCGGCTCCACTTCCGCCTTGGCGAAATGGCCGCGCTGCGGCTTGGCGACATTCTTGACCTTCGCGACGCCCGCGCCAAGCTGAACCGCGACATAACCGTCACGATCAACTTCCTTGCGAGCTACGACCTGGTTGCCCTCAAGGGCCAGAACCGTAACCGGTACATGCCGTCCGTCCTCCTGGAACAGACGGGTCATCCCGACTTTCTTAGCGATCACGCCTGTGCGCATCACTGATTACTCCCATAGAGGCCCGCCTTAGCAGCGGGCGTATCCAACGAAAAAAACCGCTCAGAATCCCTCCTTCGCGGCCAACCCAAATAACAATCACCCCGTCCGGGTTGGTTGCCACTCCCTACTCGGGAACAGCGACGGGGGACCAGGACCACGAGCCATTTCCGGTTCACCGGAGAGGCCGTGCGGTATCCCTTGTGCCGTTTGAGCTTCCGGCCTCCCGGAATGCCCGATACCCTGCCATCCTTGCGGAAAGCAGGGGCTTGCCAGCTTATTAAGCTAGCTTGATTTCCACGTTCACGCCGGCAGCCAGGTCCAGCTTCATCAGCGCATCGACCGTCTGCGGCGTCGGCTGCACAATGTCAAGCATACGCTTGTAGGTGCGGACCTCGAACTGCTCGCGCGACTTCTTGTCGATGTGCGGACCACGGTTGACCGTGAACTTTTCGATGCGCGTCGGAAGGGGAATCGGACCGCGAATAAGGGCGCCGGTGCGGCGAGCGGTTTCGGCGATGTCGCCGGTCGCCTGATCAAGCACGCGATGATCGAACGCCTTGAGGCGAATGCGGATGTTGCTGTCCATTGTTCCTGTACCGATGCGAAAGAGCCAAAAACCTGGAGCATTTTCAGAAATCAGCTGGAGCAGCCGATGACTTGTGAGAACGCACCACCAAAAAATATCCGCCCCGTTTCCGGCCCTTCTAGCTCAATCGAGCCGGAGAAAGGCAATCCGGGGCGGTTAAAATCCTCAGCGGCGCGAATCAGGCGATTCGCGCCGCTGCGGTCCTATATTACTTCGAGATCGTGCCGACAACCCCGGCGCCGACCGTGCGGCCGCCTTCACGGATAGCGAAGCGCAGGCCCGAGTCCATCGCGATGGGCGCGATGAGCTTGATGTTCAGCTTCACATTGTCGCCGGGCATGACCATCTCGGTGCCCTCGGGAAGAATCACTTCGCCGGTGACGTCCGTGGTGCGGAAGTAGAACTGCGGGCGATAGTTCGCGAAGAACGGGGTGTGACGGCCGCCTTCTTCCTTCGACAGAACGTACACTTCGGCGTCGAACTCGGTGTGCGGCGTAACCGAACCGGGCTTGGCCAGAACCTGACCACGCTCAACGTCTTCACGACCGACGCCACGAACCAGCGCGCCGATGTTGTCGCCAGCTTCACCCTGATCGAGCAGCTTGCGGAACATTTCGACGCCGGTCACGGTGGTCTTGCGGGTGTCGCGGATGCCGACGATTTCGACTTCTTCGCCAACCTTGACGATGCCGGTCTCGACGCGGCCGGTCACGACGGTGCCGCGACCAGAGATCGAGAACACGTCTTCGATCGGCATCAGGAACGGCTTGTCAACCGGGCGCTCCGGCTGCGGGATGAAGCTATCGACAGCTTCCATCAGCTTAAGAACGGCACTGCGACCGATTTCGTCGTTGGAACCGTCCAGCGCCTTCACGGCCGAGCCGGGGATGACGGGGATGTTGTCGCCGTCGAAATCGTACGAACTCAGCAGCTCGCGGATTTCCAGCTCGACCAGCTCGAGGATTTCCGGATCATCGACCAGATCGACCTTGTTCATGAACACGACAAGCTGGGGAACGCCGACCTGCTTGGCGAGCAGGATGTGCTCACGGGTCTGCGGCATCGGGCCGTCGGTAGCCGAAACGACGAGAATCGCGCCGTCCATCTGGGCCGCACCGGTGATCATGTTCTTGACGTAGTCAGCGTGACCCGGGCAGTCGACGTGCGCGTAGTGACGGGCTTCGGTCTCATATTCAACGTGCGCCGTCGAAATGGTGATGCCGCGCTCGCGCTCTTCGGGAGCCTTGTCGATGTTCGCGTAGTCAACGAAGGTTGCGCCGCCGGTTTCGGCCAGCACCTTGGTGATCGCCGCGGTCAGCGAGGTCTTGCCATGGTCAACGTGACCGATGGTGCCGATGTTGCAGTGCGGCTTGTTCCGCTCAAACTTAGCCTTAGCCATTTTTTCCTACCTTCTAATCAAAATCAGCTTTGGTCTGACCGCTCGGCCGCGCCTCGCGAAGGCGCGTCCATAGCAGCAAATTCACAGATTACCAGCCCCTAACCGAGCCGTTTGCACGGCTCGGTTAAGGAAAATCATCAGGCCATCTTCGCCTTGACTTCGTCCGCCACATTCTGCGGCACTTCGTCATAATGGGAGAAGATCATCGAGTAGTTCGCGCGGCCCTGGGTGAAGGAACGCAGCGAGTTCACATAGCCGAACATGTTGGCCAGCGGCACCATGGCTTCGACCACCTGGGCATTGCCGCGCGTGTCGGTGCCCTGGATCTGACCACGACGGCTGTTCATGTCGCCGATGACGTCGCCCAGATATTCTTCCGGGGTCACGACTTCGACTTTCATGACCGGTTCGAGCAGCGTGATGCCCGACTTCTGAGCCGCTTCGCGCATCGCGCCACGGGCACAGATTTCGAACGCCAGAGCCGACGAGTCGACATCGTGGTAAGCGCCGTCATAGAGCACGATTTCGAAGTCGATGATCGGGAAGCCGATCAGCGAACCGGTGGCCGCAGTCTCCCGGAAGCCCTTTTCGATCGCCGGGATATATTCCTTGGGAATATTGCCGCCCTTGATCTCGTCCTTGAACAGGATGCCCGCACCACGCTCGCCCGGCGTCAGCTTCACCTTGACGCGGCCGAACTGGCCGGTGCCGCCCGACTGCTTCTTGTGGGTGTAGTCGATATCGACCGGCTTCTTGAGATACTCGCGATAAGCCACCTGCGGCGCACCGACGTTTGCCTCGACCTTGAATTCGCGCTTCATGCGATCGACCAAGATTTCGAGGTGAAGTTCCCCCATGCCCTTGATGATCGTCTGGCCCGATTCGTGATCGGTCGTGACGCGGAAAGAAGGATCCTCAGCAGCGAGGCGGTTGAGCGCGACGCCCATCTTTTCCTGGTCAGCCTTGGTCTTGGGTTCCACCGACAGTTCAATGACCGGCTCGGGGAATTCCATCCGCTCCAGAATGATCGGCTGGCGCTCAGCGCACAGCGTATCACCGGTGGTGGTTTCCTTCATGCCAGCCAGCGCGACGATGTCGCCCGCATAGGCGGTGTCGATATCTTCACGGCTGTTGGCATGCATCAGCAGCATGCGGCCGATCTTTTCCTTCTTGTCCTTGACCGAGTTCAGATAGGTGCCCTTGGTCAGGGTGCCCGAATAGACGCGCAGGAAGGTGAGCGAGCCGACGAACGGGTCGTTCATGATCTTGAACGCCAGGCCCGAGAAAGGCGCGTCGTCAGCGGTGGCACGGCTGTCGGGCTGATCGTTCGCGGGGTTGATGCCCTGCACGTCCTCAATGTCGAGCGGCGAAGGCAGATAGTCGACGACCGCGTCGAGCAACGGCTGAACGCCTTTGTTCTTGAACGCCGAGCCGCACAGCACCGGGGTAAACGCCTGGCCCAGCGTACCCTTGCGGATCAGCGCCTTCAGGGTCGCAACGTCTGGCAGGTTGCCTTCCAGATAGGCTTCCATCGCGGCATCGTCCTGCTCGACGGCAAGTTCGATCAGCTTTTCGCGATATTCCGCTGCCTTGTCGGCGAGGTCGGCGGGAATCTCTTCATAGGAGAATTCTGCGCCCAGATTTTCATCCTTCCAGATGATCGCGCGGTTCTCGACCAGATCGACCAGACCCCTGAAGTCCGATTCCGCACCGATGGGCAGATAGAGGACGGCCGGGGTGGCGCCCAGGCGATCAATGATCGTCTGCACGCAATAATAGAAGTTGGCGCCGGTACGGTCGAGCTTGTTGATGAAGCACATGCGCGGTACGCGATACTTGTCGGCCTGGCGCCACACGGTTTCCGACTGCGGCTCAACGCCAGCAACGCCGTCGAATGCAGCGACCGCACCGTCGAGCACGCGCAACGAACGTTCAACTTCGATGGTGAAGTCGACGTGACCGGGGGTGTCGATGATGTTCAGGCGATGCTCGGGCCCCTTGCCCTCTTCGGCCTTCCACACGCAGGTGGTCGCGGCCGAGGTGATGGTGATACCACGCTCCTGCTCCTGCTCCATCCAGTCCATGGTGGCGGCGCCGTCATGGACTTCGCCGATCTTGTAGGACTTGCCGGTGTAATAAAGGATACGCTCGGTCGTGGTGGTCTTGCCGGCGTCGATATGCGCCATGATACCGAAATTGCGATAGCGTTCGAGCGGATGGCTGCGGGCCATGATGCTTCTCCGTTGCCGGTGCGCCGGCGGTCAAGTGAATGAGTCTTGCGGCTGGCCCCTAAACCAATCCGTTCGCCATGGGTAGCCCACGGCGAACGGACGATCTTCAAAACCAGATGACGAAGCGGGCGCCGGAACGCCCGCAAGGTCTTACCAGCGGTAGTGCGAGAAGGCGCGGTTCGCTTCCGCCATGCGGTGCGTGTCTTCGCGCTTCTTGACCGCGTTACCACGGTTGTTGGCAGCGTCCAGCAGCTCACCCGACAGGCGGGCGGCCATGGTGGTTTCGCTGCGGTTGCGCGAAGCCGTGATCAGCCAGCGGATCGCCAGCGCCTGGGCGCGCTCGGGGCGCACTTCGACGGGGACCTGATAGGTCGCACCGCCGACGCGGCGGCTGCGGACTTCGATGCCGGGCTTCACATTGTTCAGCGCGTCATGGAACATGCCGATCGGGTCCTTCTTGGACTTCGTTTCGACAGTTTCGAGCGCACCGTAAACGATGGACTCGGCGACGGCTTTCTTGCCGTCCTGCATGATGCTGTTCATGAACTTCGACAGCACGATATCACCGAACTTGGGATCGGGCAGGATAACGCGCTTTTCGGGGCGACGACGACGTGACATATTCTAGTCTCCCTTACTTCGGACGCTTCGCGCCGTACTTCGAACGGCTCTGCTTACGGTCCTTGACGCCCTGGGTATCCAGAACGCCGCGCAGCACATGGTAACGCACACCGGGAAGATCGCGTACGCGGCCGCCACGGATCAGAACGACGCTGTGCTCCTGAAGGTTGTGGCCTTCACCCGGAATGTAGGTGATGACTTCGCGCTGGTTGACCAGACGCACCTTCGCCACCTTACGGAGAGCCGAGTTCGGCTTCTTCGGGGTCGTCGTGTAAACACGGGTGCAAACGCCGCGCTTCTGCGGGTTCGCTTCCATTGCAGGGACCTTCGACTTGGTCTTCTGCAGTTCGCGGCCCTTGCGGACCAGCTGGTTGATTGTTGGCATGAAGCCCTTCACCTTTTCAGTTACTTTACCGCAAGCATTCCCGCGTTCTTCACGGCCTGAAAAGGATGACCTTTCAAACAGCAAAGGCCCCGGCGGGCAACAACCCGCCTGGAGCCGCAAGAGCACCGGCAATGTTCAGCTCTATGTCGCCTGGCATGTCATCGACCAGAAAGACCGAATCTTTCGAGGTGGATCGCCGCTAGGCAGGCGCGCCTATAGCGAGGCACGGTAATCCGGTCAAGAACGGCGGCGCGCCACCCTGTTTCGGCTTCGTTCCAAGATGGTGAAGCCTTCATTAGCAGATTGATAACCGACAATATTCTATTGATTGCCAGTGGCGCCACCGGGAGCGCCTACGTGGATTGGCCGTGACCCATCTTTCTCTCTTCACGGGTGAGTTTCTCAGCCGGACACAGGAAGCCGCTTTTCAAGCGGAGCGCCTCACCGAGTCGCGTCGGCACGCCCGCATGCTCTTCATCTGCTCGGCCGCCCTGAACGCGCTTTTCCTGCTGAGTGATTGGCGCTTTTTCGGCACGCCCCATTTCTGGATCGCAGTACCGGCGCGCCTCATTGTGGTGCTATGGTCACTTGGATGCCTGTATTTCAGCCGGACGCTGGACTCTTTCCAAAAGGTCGAGCGACTCTGCTTCGCCTGGCAAATCGTAACCGCAATCGGCGTGGCGTTCCTGGTCAGTTCCCGCAGTGATATCGCGATTTTCGTGCTCGTGATGCTGCCGCTGATCTTTTACCTGGGCGTGCCTACCAGCTTCCGGGGCAATTTCGGCGGCGGGCTTGGATGTGGAGTTGCGCTACTCATCGGCTATCTGGCGCCTGCGCCCTTATCCCGCACCGCCCCCGGCATGATCATGGCCGTGCTGATCCTTCATTGCGGCATGTGGATCACGATCATGCGAACCAACCGCCTCCAACGTCTGGAGTGGATGGCGAGCCAGGCGGCCGGTGCGGCGCGAGCCGCGTTGGCGCGCAACAGCGAAACACTGGAGCGCATGTTCATGAGCGTACCCATCCCGCTGCTGGTCACGCGTCAGGACGGCACGGTAATCCGCTTCAACAATGCTGCTGCTCAGACCTTCGGATCAGACGGCGACATTTCGCGCGTTCACCTGCTTGGAGAGGGGTCCGCCTCGCAGGCGAGCCTGCGGGACCAGATTGCAAGCGGCGATGCGCTTAACAATCAGGAATGCCGAATCGTCGGAAAAGATGCGGTGGTCCACGACGTGCTGCTCGCCACGCGCTCGATTCAGATAGACGACGAAGACTGCATTCTTTCGAGTATCGTCGACATCACAGACCGCAAGGATGCTGAGCGGCACCTGGCCCATCTTGCCATGACCGACGCGCTCACGGGTTTGGCAAATCGCTCGCATTTCATGGCGACGTTAGCGCAGGCGGCAAGCGCGACAGGCCATGCGGGCGGGCAGATGGCAGTTGTGCTGATCGACGTCGATGAGTTCAAACGGATCAACGACAGCGCCGGGCATGCGGTGGGCGACGCGCTGCTTTGCGCTGTAGCCGAGCGCCTGCGGCGCGCGGTGCGGCCGGGAGATCTGGTTGCGCGCATGGGGGGCGATGAATTTGCCGTTCTTTTGACACGTCTGCGCAATGGACCGGATCTGGAAGCGCTCCTGGCGCGCATGATGGCTCAACTTCATCAGCCACTCGCCTACGGCCATCGTGACGTCGATTGCCGCGTCAGCATGGGCGTCGCACTTTTTCCGGAACATGCCGGGGACATTGCGGACCTTATAAAATTTGCAGACATTGCCCTGTATGAAGCAAAAAATGGCGGACGAGGTCGCGCGTGCCTGTTCGAGCCCTCGCTGCTCGAACGCTGGCAGCAGGAAGCCCGAATGCTGGATCGCGCACGCCACGCCTTGGTCCATGCCCCGCCCGTCCCATGGTATCAGCCCAAGATCGATCTATCGACGGGCGCCATTATCGGCTTCGAGGCGCTACTTAGATGCGTCCGTACTGACGGCTCAGTCATCATGCCGTCCGAGGTTGCTGCTGCGTTCGAACATTCCGAGCTAGGACGGACAATTAACGAGCGGATGCTGGATCGGATTTTGGCCGACTGTCGACGCTGGCAGGATCAGGGACTGGATTTCGGCCATGTCGCCATCAATGTGCCAGGGATTGAGCTTCACGATGGCAGTTTCCCTGATCGTTTGCTCTCCCGACTCGCCGCCACGGGTGTATCCACTGCAAGGATCGAATTGGAGGTGACGGAGTCGGTTTTTCTTGGCCGGAATGCGGAGGTCGTGGAACGCAGTCTTCATCAATTGAGTACAGCGGGTCTGTCCATCGCGCTGGATGATTTCGGTACCGGCTATGCGTCACTCTCGCATCTGAAGCAGTTTCCAATAGATATCATCAAGATAGATCAGCGTTTCGTCCGGGACCTGGAAACCGATCCGGATGACGCCGCCATTGTGCGAACATTGCTGAACCTTGCCTACAGCCTTGGCATTCGAACGGTCGCCGAGGGCGTCGAGAACGTCCATCAGGTTGATTATCTGCGTGCTGGTGGGTGCCATTATGCACAGGGCTTTCATTTCGGAGCAGCCGTCCCGGCCAGCGAAATTCCCGCTCTACTGGGGTTGCATGTCGCAGCCCGTCCCACCGAGGCATAATTTTTGCTTTTCGTCAGGAACCGGAACGGCCGAAGCACGTTTCGCCCCGATCTGATTTCGACTCGTCACGAGTCCGCGTTGGTGGATTCGCGTGCTGCTCTTCCCCTTGCTAACGGGCCGATTCTCTAAGAATTGAGCACGGGGTCGTCATTGTTGCAGCGGTGTAGATTAGGCATTTTCAGCCTATGGGCGAGGATTGCCGCTTTGTGCCCGGAGCGGCAATTCATCTTCCAGTCTGGCGGAAAGCTGCAGCGTGTCCGCATCTCGAGCCGAGCCCAGGTATCAACGCTTCTGCTATCCGCAGCGCTGCTGATCGGCGCGGCTTCGCTGGCTCTGTCGTTTTCCTGGAACCGATCTGAAATGGAGAGGGGAAGCGCCGCGATCAATGCGAAAACCAGGGCGATAGCTAAGGCCGCGGGCAAAATGGAAAGCTACAGGAAATCCTTTGAACAACGGGCGCGCGACCTCGAAGCCCGGCAAGACTTCATAGACGATCTTTATCGCGCTCATTTTGGCGAGGATGCTTCCCAAACTGACGGGGCACCGAAAGACCTGTCTGAACAAGCTTCCACGCAAGGCGGGGCCGGTTCATCAAAGGTGCGCATCAGTGCCGCGCAAGACATTCATCCTCTGGGAGCGATCGACGCGAGACAGCGCCGGTTCGCCGCGCTCCTTACTCATGCGGTCAAGCGCCGGGCGGACGAAACGGCGCATGCAATTCGCCGCCTGGGCCTTAATCCCGACCTGTTGGCGCGTGCCGCTCCCCGTGCGCAAGGTGGTCCCTTCGTGCCTTGGCGTGATGGGCAGAGGCCGATGCCCCGGGAATTCGAGCGTCTTGCCGACGCTCTTTCCCGGATGGAATCCTTGGAGATCAATCTGAGGACCATTCCGTCTGGCCTCCCGACGATGGCCCCGATGCAATCCAGTTCCTATGGCTATCGCCGCGATCCGTTCAATGGCCATGCCGCATTCCATGCGGGCATCGACTTTCCCGGCCGCCACGGCGAACCCATATTGGCCGCCGCGACAGGCAGGGTCAGCTTCGTTGGTCAGCGGAGCGGCTATGGCAATGTGGTGGAGATCACCCATGGTAACGGGTTGATGACGCGATATGCCCATCTATCCGGCTTCAATGCCCGTGTTGGGCAACAGGTCATCCGTGGACATCAGATCGCGCGCATGGGTTCAACCGGCCGTTCGACGGGTGACCACCTTCATTTCGAAGTGCGCTTGAGGGGGGAGCCCGTCAATCCGCGACCTTTCCTGGAAGCCGCCCGAAACGTCCAGCAAGTCGCCGCTGCCCGGAACGCTGACATCCGAAACCGCGGCTGAATCTCCGCGACTTCAACGGTTGATATTCCGGCGGTTTCACCCATAAGCGTCAAGCCAGCCGAGACTTTCGGGTCAGTTGACTGGCGCCCGCCGCCTGTAGCTGAGCGCTTCGGCCACATGTACGCGGCCGACCTGTTCCGCTCCAGCGAGGTCGGCGATCGTCCGGGCTACGCGCAATACCCGGGTATAGCCCCGGGCAGAAAGCTTCATCGCCGCCGCCGCCTGCGCCAGCAGTTCACGCCCAGCGGCATCAGGACCGGCAACTTCCTCGAGCCGCTCACCATCGACTTCCGCATTGGTTCGCACGCGGGTTCCGGCATAGCGCTGCGTCTGGCGATCGCGCGCGGCCGCCACTCTGCCCGCCACTTCCACCGAACCTTCAGTTGGAGGAGGGAGGACGAGATCTGCCGCCGTCACGGCCTGAACATCGACATGCAGATCGATACGGTCAAGCAGTGGCCCCGAAACCTTGGCCTGATAATCCGCGGCACAGCGCGGCGCGCGTGAGCAGGCAAGGGCTGGATCGGCAAGATGGCCGCAGCGGCAAGGGTTCATTGCGGCGACGAGCTGGACCCGGGCCGGGAAGGTGACATGGGCATTGGCGCGAGCGACCGTAACCTCGCCTGTTTCCAGCGGCTGACGCAGAGAGTCGAGCACGGTGCGCTGGAACTCGGGCAGCTCATCGAGGAAGAGGACGCCAAGGTGCGCCATGCTGACCTCGCCCGGCCGCGCCTTGTGTCCACCGCCGACCAGCGCCGCCATCGACGCACTATGATGTGGGCTACGAAATGGCCGTGCCCGGCTGATGCGACCGCCTTCCAGTGATCCCGCAACGCTTGCCACCATGGACGTTTCCAGCGCTTCGGCGGGAGTGAGTTGCGGCAGGATACCGGGCAGGCAACTTGCCATCAGCGACTTGCCTGCACCCGGTGGCCCAACCATCAACAGATTATGGCCTCCGGCTGCGGCTATCTCCAGCGCGCGCTTTGCCGTTTCCTGCCCCTTCACCTGGCGCAGATCTGCCGTGCGATGCGGAACCTCAACGGTGCCCGGCTGTGGCGGGGAAAGCGCGGCATTACCTTTGAAGTGGTTGAGCAAACTCAGCAGATCGGGGGCGGCGATGACCTCCACCTGCCCCGCCCAGGCTGCTTCCGGCCCCTGAGCGACAGGACAGATAAGGCCCAACTCCTTTTCGCCAGCATGCAATGCGGCGAGCAGCACGCCGGGGGTCGAAGCGATGCGGCCATCAAGCCCCAATTCTCCCACGACGACATAGCCCGACAGCGTCTCGGCATCGATCACGCCCATCGCGCCGAGCAGCGCAAGCGCAATGGGGAGATCGAAATGCGACCCTTCCTTGGGGAGGTCCGCAGGTGAAAGATTTACCGTGATCCGCTTGGGCGGAAGCGACAGGCCGATCGCGGCGATGGCATTGCGCACTCGCTCACGGCTTTCCGCCACGGCCTTGTCCGGCAAGCCGACAAGGATGAAGTTGGGGAGGCCCGGAACGAGCTGGCACTGCACCTCCACGCTGCGCGCGTCCAGCCCGAAATAGGCGACCGTCGATACCGTCGAAACCAATGTGCCCCCATTTTCTGAAAAACGCTGCGCGTGGCTGCGTCAGCCCTGTTCGTCGGGCCGTCCCTTGAAACCCTGCGCCACGACATACCATTCCACGCTGCCTTTGCGACTGGCGGGAGGCTTCGCGTGCTTGATCGTCGTAAAATGCTTTTTCAACACCGCAAGCAGATCGGCGTCAGTACCGCCCGCGAACACCTTGGCCACGAACGTTCCACCTTTGCGCAGATTTTCCACTGCAAACCAGGCCGCTGCCTCGACCAACGCCATGGTGCGCAGGTGATCGGTCTGCGGATGGCCAACTGTGTTCGCGGCCATGTCGGAAATCACAAGATCAGGCGCATCGCCCAGGGCTTCGGCGAGAACAGCAGGCGCCTTATCATCCATGAAATCCATCTGGAACAGCACGACGCCGGGGATGGAGTCCGTCGGCAGCAAATCTATGCCCACGACCTTCGCCCTGGGCGAGAGCTTGCGCACCACCTGAGCCCAGCCACCGGGCGCGACGCCCAGATCGACGACGGCGCGTGAGCCCTTCACGAAATGGAACTTCTCATCCAGTTCGATCAGCTTGAACGCGGCCCGGCTTCTCCAACCCTCCGCCTTTGCCTTGCGAACATAGGGGTCGTTCAGCTGACGCTCCAGCCAGCGGGTGGATTGCGCCGTCCGCCCTTTTGCCGATTTGACCCGAACCTTGCCGGCGCCCGCGCCTCTCACATCATTGCTCCATCGCGATCCATAAGGCCGCGCAATATACCCTCGCGAATGCCGCGATCAGCCACGCCCAACCGCTCGGCGGGCCAGATGTCCAGGATCGATTCCAGGATGGCGCATCCGGCCACTACCAGATCGGCTCGCTCAGAACCAATACATGGTAATTTCTGCCGTTCGGCCAACGACATGGTGGACAGCCTGCCGGAAATCGATCGCATCGATGTCGAGGGCACAATCAGGCCGTCGATCGCCTGCCGGTCGTAGCGCGGCAGATTGAGATGCACGCTGGCGAGTGTCGTCACCGTGCCCGATGTACCCAGCAAACGTATCGAGGATGTTTGTCGCGGCAAGCGGCGGGCGAGTGGCGCAAAAGCATCCGCCACCCGCGACCGCATTCGGCCGTAGGCAGCCAGACGCTCATTCTGATCGGCATGATCGAACAACTCACTTTCGGTAAGCGACACCACGCCCCATGGCGCGCTGACCCAATCCACGATGTGCGGCGCACCCGCCCGGTTTGCATCGACCAACACGAGTTCGGTCGATCCGCCGCCTATGTCGAAGATCAATGCAGGACCGTCGCCAGGCTCCAGCAGCGCGTGACAGCCCATTACGGCAAGCCGCGCTTCTTCTTGCGCACTGATGATGTCGAGGGCGATGCCGGTTTCCCGATAGACGCGCTGGATAAATTCCGCGCCATTAACAGCACGGCGGCATGCTTCGGTCGCGACGGACCGTGCCAGGGTCACATGCCTCCGCCGCAGCTTGTCAGCGCATACGGAAAGCGCGGCAATCGCTCGGTCGATCGCGGCATCGCTGATCCGTCCTGTCGCAGCCAGGCCTTCACCCAATCGTACGATACGAGAAAAGGCATCGACGACGATGAAGCCGTCAGCCGATGGCTTGGCAATCAGCAATCGGCAATTGTTGGTGCCCAAATCTATCGCAGCATAAGACCGCCTGCCACGCGGCGGATGAGGCAATGAGCCCCGCTGCTTCGACGGGGGAGGTATGGCCGCAGCCGTGCTCCCATTACCCTGGCCGGAGCGGGCAGATTTGCCCGAAACACCCCCGGCGGGACCGGAACTCTGCGGCGATGGGCGGCTTTGCTGCACCATGGCCGGATCACTTTTCTTCTTCGCCGACACCGACAGGTGGCGGAACTTGATGCCAAACTATGCGGATGCCGCGCAAAGCGCAAGACGGCGCCAGAAAAGCCAATGACATAGTGCGCTGGCAAGCGCCGCACCTGTCAAAGCGGGAGCAAGGCCGCCACGATCCAGCGTTCTTCTGCCCGCAACACGCCCCAGGCGCGGGCTGCGGCACGGCTATCCATCACTTCCACGCCGATTCCCATATTTTCGAGTTCACGAACGAAAACACGAGGCGGCTGCCGCAAACCTCCCCCGGTGCCAAGCAAGAGAAATTCGGGCAAGGGGTCGATCGTCAGCAGATCACCCAGGGAGGCAAGCGTTAGCTTCTCAGAAGAAGGCGCGTCGCTCCACTTCGACGCGCGGATCGGGGTGAGCAGCAACCCTTCGGGGAAGACGTCATCCCTGACGCGAAAGCCTCTCCCCGAAAAACCGGTTACGATCGGCCCCTGCCCCGTCTCATCACGGCGGAACTCGATACCAGTGCGCCTGTCGGTCAGGGCCGCGCCCCGTCATCACGCGGACCCATGCGTTCTGCCTGGGCGGCGATGTTCGGCTTGCCCGCCTTCCGTTCCGTCAGCTGCGGCGAGAGCCCTAGCGTGATCAGCAACGACGACGAAACATATACCGACGAATAAGTGCCGACGACGATGCCCAGCATCATGGCGGCGGTGAAGCCACGCAACACATGGCCACCGAATAGCAACAGCGCGCCCAGGGCGAGCATGATCGTAACCGAAGTCATCACGGTTCGCGGCAGCGTTTCGTTGACGGAAAGGTCGATGAGCGCCTTCATATCCATCTTACGATATTTCCGCATATTTTCGCGGATACGATCGTCGATCACCATCTTGTCATTGATCGAGTAGCCGACGATCGTGAGAACGGCGGCGACGATGTTCAGGTCGAATTCCAGCTGGGTGATCGCGAAGAAGCCGAGCGTCATCAGGACGTCGTGCATGATCGCCACGAAGGTCGATACGCCGAACTGCCATTCATAGCGGAACCAGGAAAAGATGGCGATGCCGATCACCGCCAGCATCACTGCCAGCACGCCATT
Source organism: Sphingobium sp. TomTYG46 (assembly GCF_055396345.1). Lineage (NCBI taxonomy): Bacteria > Pseudomonadati > Pseudomonadota > Alphaproteobacteria > Sphingomonadales > Sphingobiaceae > Sphingobium > Sphingobium sp. TomTYG46. Next base: position 2,502,394 of record NZ_AP027324.1, on the reverse strand, counting down.
CTGGATCAATTCGCCAGAGACCTTGCCCGACACAGTGTCGTAGCGGGAAAAGGTAACGCCGGGAAATTCAGCGGTCAGCGCCTTGCGCGCCTTTTCCACGATCGCATTGGCCGCGCCTGCCCCGCCCTGCTCTGGTAGCGGCAGACGGATCTGTACGGTCTTGGGATCGCCGAACTGTTGCAGCGATCCATCGCCCACGCCGAGCCGGTCAATCGTCGTGCGCACCCGATCGAGCTGCGCAGGTTGCTGGAACCGGGCCTCTATCATAAGGCCGCCGACGAAATCGACGCCAAGGTTGAGGCCGCGATGGATCGTCGCGCCCACGGCGAGCACGGTCAGCAGCGCGGTAAGGGCGAACGCCCAATGGCGCAGCTTCACGAAGCCGATGTTGGTATTGTCGGGGACGAGCTTAAGAAGTTTCATGGGTTTTCTCCCGGCCCCTTAAATGTGAATCTCGGTCGGACGCTTGGCACGAAGCCAGCGAGACGCAAGCAGGCGGGTGAAGGTGACGGCGGTGAACACGCTCGTCGCGATGCCGATCAATAGCACGATCGCGAAGCCCTTGACCGGGCCGGAGCCCAGCGCAAGCATGATGCCGCCAGCGATCGCATGGGTCACATTCGCCTCGAAGATCGTCCGGCTTGCTTCCTTGTAACCGAACTCGATCGCCTGGACCACGCCGCGCCCGCGCCGCCGTTCTTCGCGGATGCGCTCATATATGAGAACGTTGGCATCGACGGCCGTGCCGATGGTCAGGACGAAGCCCGCGATCCCCGGAAGTGTCAAGGTCGCCCCCAACATCCCCATGACGCCAAGGATAACAAACACGTTGATGGCGACCGCCAGGTTCGCATACATGCCGAAGCGGCCGTAGCTGGCGAACATGAAGATGGCGACCGCCGCTACCGCGATCACCGAAGCCAACAATCCGGCGCGGATTGAATCAGCGCCGAGCTGCGGGCCAACGGTGCGCTCTTCCACCACGGTCAGGGCGACGGGCAGCTTGCCCGATCGCAGGGCAATGGCGAGCTGGTTGGCGCTTTCAACGGTGAAATTGCCGCTGATCTGGGCGGAGCCACCGAGGATCGGTTCATTGATGTTCGGCGCCGACAGGACCTGGCCGTCCAGGATGATAGCGAAGGGCCGGTTGACATTCTGAGACGTCACCTGGCCGAACTTGCGCCCACCTGACCCGTTGAAACGGATGTTGACGATCGCCTGGTTGTTCTGGTCGTAGCCCTGCGTCGCGTCGGTCAGGTCTTCGCCGGACACCATGACCTGGCGCTTGACCGCGATCGCCGGAATGCCGGATGGGTTGCCCGGATAAGGCAGTACTTCGCTGCCGACCGGCGCTCGGCCCTGAGCAACTTCCGACGGATTGGCACTGGTATCGACCAGCTTGAATTCCAGCTTGGCGGTCTGGCCGAGCAGGTCCTTCAAGGCCTTCGGATTCTGAAGGCCGGGCACCTGCACGACAATGCGATTGCCGCCCTGCTGCTGGATGGTCGGCTCGCGCGTGCCCATTTCGTCGATGCGCTTGCGGATGACTTCGGTTGCCACCTCCATCGCGCTCTTGACCGCATTGTCGATCCCCGCCTCGGTCGGCGTGATCACGATCGTCGAACTGTTGACCACCTCGACATTGAAGTCGCGCTGCCCTGTGAGGCCGGCGCCCTGTGTCAGCGGACGGATTCGCTCGACCGCAGCATCGACCTGCGAGGGATCGCGGACCATGAAGCTGAGCTTCCCATCGCGGCTGGAAATATCACCAACCGAGATGCGCGGGCTGCCGCGCCGAAGCTCGGTGCGGACCTGCTCCTCCATGTTGGTGAGGCGCTGCTTAGCCACGTCCTGCGTCGACGCTTCGAGCAGAAGATGGCTACCGCCGGAAAGGTCAAGGCCAAGGTTCACCCGGGTCTGCATGAACCCAGGCAGCCGCTGAACCGCAGAGTCCGGCAGGAAGCTGGGAATGGCGCAGGTGATGCCGATCAGCAGGGGCAGCAGGATCGCTGCGATAGTCCAACGCGAGAAGTTCAGCATCGGCCGATCAGTCGTTCGCAGGCTTGGCGGTCGCCGGATCGATGACATCAGTGAGCGTCGATTTGACCGCCTTCACCTTCATGCCCGGCGCGAGTTCGACATCGACGTAGAATTCATCGACGCGGGCTACCTTGCCGACAAGACCCCCGCCGGTCACGACCTGATCGCCCTTTTTAACCGCGCCAATCTTCGCCTTGTGGTCCTTCATCCGCTTCTGCTGGGGACGGATCAAAAGGAAATAGAAAACAACGAAGATGAGGACGAGCGGCGCCATCTGCACCAGCATGGAGGCACCGGACGACTGTTCGCCCGCGGTCTGGGCAAAGGCTGGGGTAATGAACATGGTGGGACTTTCGCCTTATCTCTTGTCCAGCCGCAGACAGGCAAATGCCTGCGGATCAAAGGCGCGCGGCTAACACAGATCGGGATAGGGAGGCAACATGATTAGGGAAGGAAGAAAGCGGCAAAAAGCGCGCGCCGAAACGCTTGCATGTTCTCAAACATGCTTCTATGTGCCGCCGCTCCGGTCGGGACGTAGCGCAGCCTGGTAGCGCATCACACTGGGGGTGTGGGGGTCGGAGGTTCGAATCCTCTCGTCCCGACCAAATTCATGAAGGAAGTGGCGAGAAGAACGCGTTTTTGCGGAACTGCCCTTCCCCTCCCCTAAAATCCTATTTTTCCTATTTTTGCGCCAGAGGCGAAATATTGCTGTCCTACAGCTAACCAAATGGGATAAATGCCCCGCCTCATTCGACGAGGGAGGCGGGTTCATGGATATTTCGGCACTGATTGACGAGGTGATCGCGCGCGAAGGCGGCTATGGCCATCATCCGGCGGATCGGGGCGGGCCTACGAATTTCGGAATCACCCAGGCCGTCGCACGGGCCAATGGCTATGCGGGCGACATGCGGAAATTGCCGCGAGCGCTGGCCGTGACGATCTACCGCAGGCTTTACTGGGAACGGCCGGGCTATGCCTTTGTCGCGGAGGCCACGCCGGATATCGCCGCCGAATTGTTCGACAGCGCGGTGAATATGGGGCCGGGCACGGCCACCGGATTCCTGCAACGGGCGCTCAACGCGCTTAATCGCAATCAGAAGGACTATCCCGACCTGAAGGTCGATCGCACGATCGGCGCCAAGACCCTGTCGGCGCTGAGCGCATTCATGGCGCTGCGCGGGAAAGCGGGGGAGAAGGTGCTGTTGAAGGCGATCGAGGCCCTGCAAGGGGAACGTTATCTGGCGCTGGCGGAAAGCAGGCCCGCCAATGAGGCGTTCCTCTACGGCTGGTTGGCGAACCGTGTTGGTTAGAGACAGGACGGCTGCGGGCAATCTGAGGCGCGCCGATCGCTGGACGCTGCGGGCGCGGCCAGCCTTTCTGTACGTCATGTACGCCCTGCTGCTGTGGTCGGTGCCGGTGGGGCTGATCGGGGGTATGTGGCCGGAGGGCGCGGCGGCCATCGTCCGGGCGATGCGGGACTATTTCGCGGCGCTGCCGGAGCCGCTCTATGCGCTGTTTGGCACGGGATATCTTGGATATACGGCGGCGCGGACCTGGGGGAAGGTGAAGGGGGCGGAGCGGTAGGAGGGGATTGCGCTTCGGATCAGGCGTTGCGCGATACCCTCTCCCTAACCCTCTCCCCTAAAGGAGAGAGGGAACTGGGTTGCACTTCAGCCCCATATCGGTTTGCGCTCAAACCCACAAAAATGAGAGGGGCCGCTGGGTAGATAAGTCCCAGCGGCCCATCATTGACATGGTCACAGCGGCCGGAAGTGCCGCCAAACGGAAACGTTGATCGCGCTATCTTTCCAGACAAAGGAAGCCCGTTCGCGACTTGTCGCGGCAGAGGCTGCTTCAATGTCTGCAAAAACCGACGTTATGACGTCGCTCAGCGGCGCGTTTCCCGAATGGACTTGACCGACCTCACTGCTGAACCATGAGACATCGGATCACCTCCTTTCGCTTGTTAAAGCCCGCGCAGCCCGCCCTGGAAAACCGTTTTTGACCTGGCCACGACATGGACTGTGAATCAGACGGGAAGCATGATCAAGACTTGTAAAATTCTTTTTTCGAATCATAATGGCGCGTCCGCTTGAAAAGCCGATCTGGTGCTTTTCAAGCGATCCCCCCACAAGATATGCGGCAAGTGGCCGGAAACCGCCCCTTTAGCGGCGGCAGTCCTCGATGACCCGGCCAACCTCTGCCCAGGCGGGCAGGATCAGGGTTTCTAGCCCCTGCACCTCCACGGCGAAATGGCCACGGCTGTAGGCAATCTGATCCAGCACTGTGTCGCTGGCGGCGCGGACTGCGAGGGTTCCCGAACCGTTCGGCGTGCCGGGCCAACTGACCGCGCCATAGCTGGTGCGGAGCGTGACGTTTCCGTGCCCTGCCCCGGTGCGCAGAAGACTGATCCGTCCTGCGGCGGAATCGCATCGCAAGGAAAGCAGCGTGGCGGACGCGGGGCTGGCGAAGGTCGCGACGGATCCCGATCCTTCCGCGCGGTAGCTCCAGTTGCCGGGCGCCGCGGGACGATATTGCCATTCGACCGGCCCGGGAGCGGGCAGAGATGGCTTTGCCGAGGACGCGGGCGCCGGGCGCGGAGCTGGCGACGGGGGCACTTCTGGCGCGCCGACGCAGGCGGGAAGGAGGAGCAGGGACGCGAGGACGGTGGAGGCGGGAAATATGCGCATGCGCCACTCAATGCCCGAGGGGGCAGACCGGGTTCAACTGGAAAAGGATTTTTTGGGCTGGCGGGTTGCGATATCGTATCGACGTTGCGCTGGCACACCCCCTGCCCCTCCCGCCTGTGGGAGAGGGAGCAGGAATGTGCCATCTCTAAAACGCAGTCCCAAACACCCCTCGCCGATTGACAGTTTCCCGCCGAATCGCTAGGGGCGGACGCATCCCGGACACGCTGGTGAGCGGCAGTGCATGGCACTGGCCGTCTTTTTTGCGTCTCGGGGGCTATCGAATCGGCCGAAGTCCTTCTAGGGCTCGGCCCGGACGCTTTGAGATGGGGTGGCGCCAACCGCCCCGTGGAGCAGGAGTACAGATTACCATGGCACGTATTGCGGGTGTTAACATCCCGACCAACAAGCGCGTGATCATCGCGCTCACCTACATCCACGGCATCGGCCGCAAGACCGCCGTCGACCTCGCCGACAAGCTGGGCATCGACCACAGCCGCCGCGTTCAGGACCTGTCGGACGCCGAAGTCCTGCAGATCCGCGAAGCCATTGACGCCGACCTCACCGTTGAAGGTGACCTGCGTCGTGAAACCGCGATGAACATCAAGCGCCTGATGGATCTGGCCTGCTATCGCGGCCTGCGTCATCGCAAGGGCCTGCCGGTTCGTGGCCAGCGCACGCACACCAATGCGCGCACTCGCAAGGGCAAGGCTAAGCCGATTGCCGGCAAGAAGAAGTAATCGTTGAGGGCCAGCCTTTCGGCATGGCCCTCCGGTGACTTCCGCTTTCAACGATTTCAGTAGGATAGAGCAACATGGCACGCGAACCCCAGCGCATTAAGCGGCGCGAGCGCAAGAACATCTCGGCCGGCGTCGCGCACGTCAACGCCAGCTTCAACAACACGATGGTCACCATCACCGATGCCCAGGGCAATGCGATCAGCTGGTCCTCGGCCGGCATGATGGGCTTCAAGGGCAGCCGCAAGTCGACCCCGTACGCCGCGCAGGTTTGCGCCGAAGACGCGGGCCGCAAGGCCGCCGAACATGGCGTGCGCACCCTGGAAGTCGAAGTGAAGGGTCCGGGTTCGGGCCGTGAATCGGCTCTGCGCGCTTTGCAGGCCGTCGGTTTCCACATCACCTCGATCCGCGACGTGACGCCGATTCCGCACAATGGCGTACGTCCTTCCAAGCGCCGCCGCGTCTAACCGCTGCGCTTGAGTTTTCCGGGCGGCGGACGCGCCGCCCGCTAACCCATCTACATCGCCGAGCGGTCCTGTCGGGTTCAGGATTTCAAACGTTCCGGCCTATCCCCAGGGGAAATACATGACTGTCAACATGAAGAACTGGCAGGAATTGAAGAAGCCCAACAGCCTTGAGATCAAGGCAGCGGGCGACGGCAAGCGGAAGGCGACTTTCGTTGCCGAACCGCTGGAGCGCGGTTTCGGCCTGACGCTTGGCAACGCGCTGCGCCGGGTTCTTCTGTCCTCGCTCCAGGGCGCGGCGGTCACCTCGATCAAGATCGAGAACGTGCTCCACGAATTCTCGTCGCTGGCCGGCGTGCGTGAAGATGTGACGGACATCGTCCTCAACATCAAGCAGGTTGCGCTCCGTATGGAAGGCGACGGTCCCCGCCGCCTGCAGCTGTCCGCGACTGGCCCGGGCGAAGTGCGCGCCGGTGACATCACCACCGTGGGCGACATCGAAGTGATGAACCCCGACCTGGTGATCTGCCATCTGGACCAGGGTGCGACGCTGAACATGGAACTGACGGCTGACATCGGCAAGGGCTATGTCCCCGCCGTCGCCAACCGTCCGGCCGACGCGCCGATCGGCCTGATCCCGATCGACGCGCTCTACTCGCCCGTGCGGCAGGTCGCCTATAAGGTCGACAATACCCGCGTCGGCCAGGAACTGGACTATGACAAGCTGTCGCTGACCATCGAAACCGATGGCACCGTCACGCCGGAAGACGCGGTGGCCTATGCCGCCCGCATCCTGCAGGACCAGTTGCAGCTGTTCGTTCACTTCGAAGACGCGCTGCCCGTGGCCGCTCCGGCTGCTGGCACCGCTGCGGCTGCTGCCGCCGAGGGCGAGAGCGACACGAACCAGATCAACCGCTACCTGCTCAAGAAGGTGGACGAACTGGAACTGTCGGTTCGCAGCGCGAACTGCCTCAAGAACGACAACATCATCTATATCGGCGATCTGGTCCAGAAGACCGAAGCCGAGATGCTGCGCACCCCCAATTTCGGCCGCAAGTCGCTGAACGAAATCAAGGAAGTGCTGTCGTCCATGGGCCTGCGTCTGGGCATGGACATCCCCGGCTGGCCGCCGGAAAATATCGAGGAAATGGCCAAGAAGCTCGAACAGGAGCTGCTGGGCTAAATCCGACCCGTCGCCCCAGCGCAGGCTGGGGCCTCAGGCCCCTACGGGCGACCTGGAGGCATGAGATCCCAGCATTCGGTGGGATGACGATTACAAGGTGAATGGGCACGACCTCGACTGTGCCTGGTCTGAGCTACCTCACACGGGCTCTTAACGAACGAAGGAAGATATCATGCGTCACAAGGTTGGTCATCGTAAGCTGCAGCGCAGCACCGGGCATCGTAACTCGCTGCTCCGCAACCTCGCCGCTTCGCTCATCAAGCATGAGCAGATCCTGACGACCACGCCCAAGGCGAAGGAACTGCGTCCCTACGTCGAAAAGCTGATCACCCTCGCCAAGAAGGGTGGCCTGTCGAACCGCCGTCTGGCGCATTCGCGCCTGCAGGACGACACGCAGCTGACCAAGCTGTTCGAAGTTCTGGCCGAGCGTTACAAGGACCGCAACGGTGGTTACACTCGCGTGATCAAGGCCGGTATCCGCGCTTCGGACGCTGCGCCGATCTCGATCATCGAGCTGGTCGACCGCGACGTTGATGCGAAGGGCAAGGATTCAGGTCCGGTCCAGAACGCTGACGCGGACGAGCTGGAAGCGGCCTGATCAAGGGCAAGGCGCGCTCCTTAGGGGCAGCCGGATAAATCGAAACAGGCTGCGGCTCGATAGAGCTGCGGCCTGTTTTGTTTTTGCGCTGCCCACCTCCGCCTCGACGATGCCCCAGCCACGTTCAGCCGTGCGACAGCCGGTCAAGCCTAGACACGTTCCGCAGCTGACAAGGAGTGATGGGATGACCGGCAAGGCGGGTTGGATGACAGGAGCGATGCTGGGCGTGGCGGCGCTGGTGCCCGGCAGCATGGTCCATGCACAGACGCAACCGGATTACGGCTATCCTAGCGCGAGCGACCGGCAAGCGCAGGATGATCCTTATGCGGATGACGATGTGACCGGCGGCGAGGAGCGGGGCAGTCAGGCGCAGGCGCAGCAGCGGGCCGACGATGATTTTTCCGATGTGACGGGCGGAGTGGACGAGCAGGCCGGTTCCCCTCCGCGCAATCAGGCTTATGCCCGTCCGGGCGAGCGGGCTGAAGACGCGCGGATCGACCGGGAACGCGAGGAGGCGATCACCGAATGCGCGGTCGCGGCCCGTGACGAGGCAGAACGGGACGGCGGTTTTGCCGAGGTACGGCAGGTGCAGGAGCCGGTGGAGACGCGCGGAAACTATCAGGTCGAGGGTGACATCGATGCCCGTTCCAGCTGGCGGTCGGAGGACAGCCGGACACTCCATTTCACCTGCTCGGTGCAGAATGGCCGGATCGCCAATCTCCAGTTTCCCCGCAACCCGGCGGCGCGATAACCGGGGCGGGAGCGAACCTCTTTTTTTCAGGCCGTAAAGCCGCTAGGGGTCGGGCTTCGTCATGGCGTGATTGAACCGAGCCGCGTCAGGAACGTCCCCGATCTAATGCATGCGCTGAGCAGATGATGTCATCTGCTTTTGAAGGCTTAACGCCGTCGTAGCGCGAGGAGCCATCATGTCCCCGCCGCCCGTCCCGCCCCGTAGCGCCGCCATCGCGTTCATCCTCCTGACGGCGATGCTCGATGTCATGTCGATGGGGATCGTCATCCCGGTCGTGCCGCAGCTGATCGAGGAGCTGACCGGATCAACCACGGGCACGGGCTTGTGGAACGGCCTGCTCGTCGCGCTGTGGGCGGTGATGCAGTTCCTGTGTTCGCCGATCATTGGATCGCTGTCGGACCGCTTCGGGCGGCGGCCGGTGATCCTGATTTCCGTCGCTGGGCTGGCGCTTGATTTCCTGCTGATGGCGCTCGCGCCCAATCTGTGGTGGCTGGCGCTGGGGCGGATATTGGCGGGGGTTACGTCTTCCAGCTTCACGTCGACCTTTGCCTATATGGCGGACATCATGCCGCCGGAGAAACGCGCGCGGGGCTATGGGCTGATCGGCGCAGCGTTCAGTGGCGGGTTCGTCGCCGGGCCGCTGCTGGGCGGCATGCTGGGCGAGATTTCGGTGCGGGCTCCTTTCTGGGCGGCGGCGGGTTTTTCCGCTCTCGCCTTCCTCTATGGCCTCGTCATATTGCCTGAGTCGCTGGCGCCTGAGAAGCGCATGGCCTTTTCATGGAAGCGGGCCAATCCATTCGGCGCGCTGAGGCTGTTACGGTCGCATCCGGAGCTGTCGAGCCTCGCCACGGTCAACTTCCTGCTCCATTTCGCACATCATCTGTTTTCGGCGGTGTTCGTGCTCTATGCGGGCGACCGCTATGGCTGGGGTCCTTGGCAGGTCGGCACATTGTTCGCGCTGGTCGGGGTGCTGGACATGAGCGTGCAGGGTCTGATCGTCGGGCCAATGGCCAAGCGGCTGGGCGACCGGCGGACGATGATTATCGGACTTTCCTTTGGCGCGCTGGGGTTGGCGGCGATGGGCCTGGCGTCCACGGAAGCATTGTTTATCGCGGCCGTGTTCCCCAATGCGCTGTGGGGGCTTGCCATGCCCACGATTCAGTCGCTGATGACGCAACGCGTTTCGGAGTCTGAGCAAGGGCAGTTGCAGGGCGCGAACAACAGCGTTGGGTCGATCGCCGGGGTTCTCTCGCCCATTTTCTTTGGCACTGTCTATAGCTTGTCGGTCGGCGAGCGGCCGGTGTTGCCCTTCATCGGCAGCCCGTTCCTGATCGCCGGAGCGGTTCTGGCTGGCGCGGCGCTGCTGGGATGGGCGGCGGGGCGGGCGCAGGACGTCCCTTCGCTGGACAAGCGAGGCCAAGCGCACTAACCGCGCCCCATCCCATTTCTCTCGGCTCATAAAGGCGATTCGATGACGCTGCCCCTTCAGGATTCCATCCTTATCGTGGACTTCGGCAGCCAGGTGACGCAGTTGATCGCGCGCCGCGTGCGCGAGGCGGGCGTCTATTCGGAAATCGCCCCCTTCAACAGCGCCGATGCCGCGTTTCAGCGGATGAAGCCCAAGGGCATCATCCTCTCGGGCGGCCCTTCGTCGGTGATGTGGGAAGACAGCCCGCGCGCACCGCAATCCTTCTTCGACGCGGGCATCCCGATCCTGGGCATCTGCTATGGTCAGCAGACGATGATGCAGCAGATGGGCGGCAATGTCGAAGGCGGCGAAAGTGGCGAGTTTGGCCGCGCCTTCATCGAGATCAAGAAGCGCTGCGCCCTGTTCGACGGCCTGTGGGCCGAAGGCGAGCGGCATCAGGTGTGGATGAGCCATGGCGACAAGGTGACGCAGCTCGCGCCCGGCTTTGAAGTCGTGGCGGTGAGCGAGGGCGCGCCCTTTGCCATGACGGCGAATGAGGAAAAGCGCTTCTACGCCACCCAATTCCACCCGGAAGTCGTGCATACGCCCGATGGCGGCAAGCTGATCGCCAATTTCGCGCGCCATGTCTGCGGCCTGAAGGGCGATTGGACCATGGCGGAATTCCGCGCGACCAAGATCGCCGAGATTCGCGAGCAGGTGGGCGATGGCAAGGTGATCTGCGGCCTGTCGGGCGGCGTTGATAGCGCGGTGGCCGCCGTGCTGATCCATGAGGCGATCGGCGACCAGCTGACCTGCGTCTTCGTCGATCATGGCCTGATGCGCAGCGGCGAAGCGGAGCAGGTGGTGAGCCTGTTCCGGGGCAGCTATAATATTCCGCTGGTTCATGTGAACGCGGAAACGCTGTTCATGAAGGGGCTGGAGGGCGTCACCGACCCCGAGGCCAAGCGCAAGTTCATCGGCAAGACCTTCATCGACGTGTTCGAGGATGAGGCGAAGAAGATCGGCGGCGCGGCTTTCCTGGCGCAAGGGACGCTCTATCCCGACGTGATTGAGTCCGTGAGTTTCACCGGCGGGCCTTCGGTCACGATCAAGAGCCATCACAATGTCGGCGGCCTGCCCGATCGCATGAACATGAAGCTGGTCGAACCCTTGCGCGAACTGTTCAAGGATGAGGTGCGGGCGCTGGGCCGCGAACTGGGGCTGCCGGAGATCTTCGTTGGCCGCCACCCCTTCCCCGGCCCCGGCCTCGCCATCCGTATTCCCGGCGAAGTGACCAAGGAACGTTGCGACATTTTGCGCAAGGCCGATGCCGTCTATCTGGAGGAAATCCGCAATGCGGGCCTTTATGACGCGATCTGGCAGGCCTTTGCCGTGCTGCTGCCGGTGCGCACTGTGGGCGTGATGGGTGACCACCGCACCTATGACAGCGTCTGCGCCCTGCGCGCGGTGACATCGACCGACGGCATGACGGCGGACATCTATCCGTTCGATGCTGCCTTCCTCAGCCGCGTTTCGACGCGGATCATCAATGAGGTCAAGGGCATCAACCGGGTATGCTATGACTTCACGTCGAAGCCGCCGGGCACGATCGAATGGGAATAAACCGGATCAGATGACCGTCCGGGGGGACGGTCATCCGGTTTACTCGGCACCGCAAGGTGCCGTGAGTGATTGATGGACTTCCCCTCTCCCCTTCAGGGGTCTGCCAGAGGCACGTGACTCTGGCCGAGGTGCCGAGCGAAGCGATGGCGGGAGAGGGAGAGTATACGGGCAGCGTTGCTCCCCTCTCCCCGGCCTCGATGAGAGTCACGCGCCTCTCATCGACCCCTGAAGGGGAGAGGGAGTGGTGGCACGCCTGCGAACGCCAGCGTCCGCTAAGGCCTTTGCTGGCGCTATACTCCGACAGTTGCGCGCGATAGTCTCGCGCCATGACCAGCGTGCCTCTTGGCCATCCCGTCTATCGGGACATGCCCGCCACGATCTTCGAGAAAATGTCAGCGCGCGCGCGGGAAACGGGTGCGATCAACCTCGGCCAGGGCTTTCCCGACGCGCAGGGGCCGGAGGATATTTTGCGCGCCGCCGCCGACGCGCTGATGACCCGATCCAACCAATATCCGCCGAGTGGCGGCCTGCCCGAATTGCGGGCGGCGGTGGCCGCACATTATGGGCGGCATCAGGGGCTGGCGCTGGAAGCCGACGAGGTGATCGTGACATCCGGCGCGACCGAGGCGATTGCCGCCAGCCTGTTCGCGCTGGTGCAGCCGGGGGACGAGGTGCTGTTGCTGGCGCCGCTTTACGACGCCTACCTGCCTTTGGTGGAGCGCGCGGGCGGGGTGGCGCGGGTGATCAGGCTGACGCCGCCTGACTGGCGGGTGACGCGGGAGGCGCTGGAGGCGGCGGTGGGTCCACGCACGCGCCTGCTCATCCTCAACAACCCGCTCAATCCCAGCGGCAGTGTGATGGACGAGGCGGCGTTGGCCATGCTGGCGGCCTTTTGCGTGGAGCATGACCTGATCGCCATTTGCGACGAGGTGTGGGAGCATGTGACGTTCGACGGCCGCCTCCATCAGCCGTTGATGCGGTTTCCCGGCATGGCCGAACGCACGGTGAAGATCGGATCGGCGGGCAAGATCTTTTCGGTCACCGGCTGGAAGATCGGCTGGATGTGCGCGGCGGCGCCGGTGGCGAGGCTGTTGGGGCGAGCGCATCAGTTTCTGACCTTTACCAGCCCGCCCAATCTGCAACGGGCGGTGGCAGAGGCGCTGGCCAAGCCGGAAGCGTGGTTTACGAACATGCGGGCGGGTTATCAGGCGTCGCGCGATCGGCTGGTCGAGGGATTGCGGCTGGTCGGCTATGATGTGCAGGCGAGTGCGGGCACCTGGTTCGTGACGGTCGATCTGGCTGCTTCCGGAATTGGGCTGGACGATGTCGGCTTTTGCGAGCGGATCATCGAGGAAGCGGGCGTGGCGGCCATTCCGATATCGGCATTTTATCCCGATGCGGCGGTCACGCATCTGGTGCGGCTTTGCTTTTCCAAGAGCGATGCGGTGATCGATGAGGCGGTCGCGCGGCTTGGCCGTTTTCGCCTTATGCTCGGGTGAGGCGCAACTAGCGCTTGCGGCGCCACGCGGCGATCGCTAAGTTCACCTTTCGTTCCACCGGGGGATCATTAATGGACAGTCTTGCCATCATCCTCAGTCTGGCCGCCCTGATCGCAGGGTTGGCGTTGGGCTGGCTGTTGCGTGGCAAGGCGGTGGCACCGCTGGTGGCGGAAAAGGCCGAGCTTGTTGCGAAGCTGGCCCAGGCGGAAGCGCAGCGCAATGGCGCCTTGCAGGAACTTGTCGTGGCGCAGGAGCGGGCGGCGCAGGCGGGCGTGCTGGCGCAGCGACTGGAGGATGAGCGGGCGGCGCGGGGCCTTGCCGAGCGGGAACTGGCGGCGTTGCAATCCGACACGCAGGCACGGGCCGAGGCTTTCGAGGCGCAGATCGTCGCGCTGAAGGATGCGAAGGAGCAGTTGTCGGCGCAGTTCAGTGAGATTGGCGGCAAGCTGCTGCATCAGGCGCAGAGCCATTTCCTGGAGCGCGCAGACCAGCGGCTCGCGCAGGCGCATGAGAAGAGCGAGGCGCAGCTCAAGCAATTGCTGCATCCGGTCAATGAGACGATCCAGCGTTACGACCAGAAGATCAGCCAGATCGAGCAGCAGCGCACCGAAGCTTACGGCATATTGCGCGGCGAGATCGAATCGATGAAGTCGGGGCAGGAAGCCGTGCGCGCGGAAGCGCAGCGGCTGGTCGATTCGCTGCGCCATGCGCCCAAGGCGCGCGGCCGTTGGGGCGAACAGCAGTTGCGCAATGTGCTGGAGACGTGCGGGCTGTCCGAACATGTCGATTTCCGCACCGAGGTGAGCGTCGAGGGTGAGGATGGGCGGTTGCGGCCAGACGCGATCGTGCGGATTCCGGGCGGCCGCGCTCTGGTGATCGACGCGAAGGTGTCTTTGAACGCCTATCAGGATGCCTATGGCGCGGATGGCGAGGAGGAGCGCAAGCGGCTGCTGTCCGCCCATGCCGCCGCGATGCGCGCACATGTCGAGACGCTGGGGCGGAAAAGCTATGCCGACCAGTTCGACGAAGCGCCGGACTATGTCATCATGTTCGTGCCCGGCGAGCATTTCCTGTCGGCGGCGCTGGAGCATGATCCGCAGCTTTGGGATCACGCCTTTGGCAAGCGGGTGCTGCTGGCGACGCCGACCAACCTCATCGCCATCGCGCGCACCGTGGCGGCGGTGTGGCGGCAGGAGAAGATGGCCGACGAAGCCAAGCGGATCGGCGCGCTGGGCAAGGAATTATATGAGCGACTGGCAGCTGCGGCGGGGTCGCTCAAGAAGCTCGGCAATCGGCTGACCGGAGCGGTGAGCGATTATAACAGCTTCGTTGGCAGCTTCGAGGGGCGGGTGCTGGTGACCGGGCGAAAGCTGCGTGACCTCAATATTGAGACAGGCGGGCGCGAACTGGAGGCTCTGGAGCCGGTCGAGGCGCTGGTGCGTGAGCCTTCTTCGCCCGAGGCGGTACGGGCATTGCCCGAGGCCGTAGCCGACGCGGCGGAATGAGGCTTGTCGGCCGGGGCTATCGGTTCCGGTTATCGTGAACAAATGGCCGCCACCGGCTGACGACGGCGTGGCAAGCTATCCAGCTCGATTAGGCGCCTTTGCTATCGTTCCTGATGGATTGATAAGCCCACAGGAATGTGCCCTGCGGTCAACGCCCGCTTGACGGCTCGCCGCAGATCCGGATTGCGCCGTGATCGCCCACTTGCGGAGCTAGGGGTCGGCCATCCTGCCACCCGGAATTGCCATGTCGGTCAAAGCTCTTTCGGGGCAGAATGCCTCTGATCCGTATCCAAATGCGTCGCGCTTCTGCCCCCTTTGAACCGGGGGCGCCACTGGCCTGACCCAGGTCCCTATGGCAATAATATCGGCAACATCGTGGACGATAATGGACAGCAAGTAACGCCCGTTTCGCCGCCCAATGCCGCGAACGGGATGAGCTTATCTGCATGCCCCGAAGGAGCAGTAAGTGATGATCAACCAGTCTGACGCCGCCGCCCGTGGCGCCATTACATCCCAGGCGTCGCTGCGCGATTATCTTTCGATCGCGCGCTTCGACCACATGACGAAGCATGTCTTTATCATCCCCGGCATCGTGCTGGCCTATGCTGTCCACCATGGCGCGGCGCATCTATCGGTCGATCGGCTGCTATTGGGGTTTGCAAGCGCCATCCTGATCGCGTCGGCCAATTATGTGATCAACGAATGGCTGGATCGGGACTTTGACGCCTTTCATCCGGTCAAGTCGCAGCGCACGGCGGTTCATCAGGCACTTTCGCCGACGCTGGTCTATGCTGAATATCTCGCCTTGCTGCTGCTCGGGCTGTTGCTCGGCTACCAGTTGGGGCAGCTGTTCTTCGTTGCTTCGGTGGCGTTCGGGCTGTCGGGCATCACCTATAATGTCGAGCCGATCCGGACGAAGGACAAGGTCTATCTGGATGTCATCAGCGAGTCGGTGAACAATCCGATCCGCCTGTTGCTCGGCTGGGCCATGGTGGACCCGACCGCCCTGCCCCCGGCCAGCCTTTTCATCGCCTATTGGGCAGGCGGCGCGTTCCTGATGGGCGCCAAGCGGCTGAGCGAATATCGCGACGTCGTCGCGGATCAGGGCGTCGAGATGCTGCACCGCTATCGCAAGTCGTTCCGCAGCTATTCGAGTGAGAACCTCACCGTATCCTGCTTCCTCTACGCGATGCTGTCGGCCTTTTTCATCGCGGTGTTCCTGATCAAATATCGCCTTGAATATATCATCGCCTTTCCCTTCATCGGGGGGTTGTTCGCCATCTATATGTGGCTGGCATTGCGGCAGGGATCGGTGGCGCAGCGGCCGGAACGGCTGTTCCGTTCGCGCCGCCTGCTGGCTGCGACCGGCCTTGCCGTGCTTGCGGTGGTGGTCGCCACCTTTGTCGACCTGCCGTGGCTGAGCTCGCTTTCGCAGCCCTATCTCATCAAGGTTGGCTGATCGGGCGCGGCATGGCGGCGCAGTCCATCCCGATCGATTGGAGCGCGATCGACCTCGTCATCTTCGACATGGATGGGACGCTCTACGATCAAAAGTGGCTTCGGGCGCGGATGCTGGCGGCACTGCTGCGGGACGCCGTCGCGCGGCGAAGTCTGGACACGCTGCTGACGCTGCGTTCCTTTCGCCGTTGCCGGGAGGCGCTGGCCGAAGGTCCGGCGCAGGATTTCCTGGCCGATCAGTACAGCATTCCGGCGCTCGAGCGCGGATGCACCCCCGATGAGGTGCGCAGGCTGGTCGCCGAATGGATGGAAGAGCGGCCGCTGTCCATGCTTGCCGCCTGCCGCCGTCCGGGGATCCAGCAACTGTTCAAGGCGATAGCGCGCGAAGGCAAGCGGATCGCGATCTTTTCGGATTATCCGGCGGTTGCGAAACTCGCGGCGCTGGACCTGACCGCCGACTATATCGTCGCGGCCACTGACCCCGACGTCGGCCGTCCCAAGCCCGACCCGGCAGGTCTTGAGAAGCTGTTGCGCTTGTCGGGTGTCACGCCCGATCGTGCGGTGCTGATCGGCGATCGGGTGGAGCGGGATTGGGCCGTGGCGGCGCGGTTGAACATGCGCGCGCTGATCCTGTCGCGGGGCGCATCAGGCGAGGTCGAACGCTTCCGTTCGTTCGGCGACGCGCTGTTCCAGCCGCTGCTCATGAAAATGGCGTGATGATCGGCCCCTCACGGGCACCGGGAATCAGAGACGGGGCGCCTGTTCGAGTGTTCCGGAAAGCTGTTCCGGCTTGTCCGTCGGGGAGACGGAAAGGCCCATCAGCACCACGCCGAAGACAATGGACGCAACGCCGACAAGCTTGGTGGTCGATATCGGCTCGCCCAGGATGAAATAGCTCGACGCCACCGTGATGACGAGGCCCAGCCCGATGAAGGGGTAGGCGGTGGAGAGATCGACGCGCGCCAGAACCAGCAACCATATGAGCGCGCTTAGTACAAAGCAGCTGAGCCCGAGGATGACCAGACGCGAGGTCGCGATCACCATCGCCGTGCGGAACAGCGATTGGTCCGGCTGGGCCAGAGCGCTTTGCACCGCCGCGCTCGACATGCCGAGCTTCAAGATCAACTGCGCTGCCGCAGACAGGAAGACGCTAGCCAGAACCAGTCCGAGGAGCATTGCCTTTGCCATAAATCGCCTTTCCTTTTCGCCGCTGCTGATGCCTTACGAATGTTCGGGAAATGCCGCGATCGGGGCTGAGGATTTTGCCGCACCACGCACCGGACGGTTCGAGGTATCCGATGCCGCGCCCAGTCGCGACCGCGCCATGCTCTCCACAGCGCCCAGCAGAAACAACGGCATGGAGAACATCACTATCCGGCCGACATTATATTGGACGTCCAGCGCCAGCGCGAACAGGAACAAGGCGATGACGCCGCCGATGTCGCAAAGATAGACCATGGGGTCGCGGCTCTGCCTAATCGCGGTCCACCACAGGATGATCACGACGATCACTGGCCACAGATTTTGATAGGCACCCTTCAGGCCGAAAAGATGGCGGATCGAACCGATCATCCCCGAAACATAGGTGCCGGGGTCCCGTTGATTATCGAGGCCGGGCATGGCGAGGGTGAGGACCGTCGCCGCATAGGCTGCCAGCGCGACGGCGGCGACGCATGCCATGACGAAATAGGTCCGGCGATGGTCCACCACGAACAGCATGCGGAGGCTCGCGCCAAAGAAGGCGATCAGCGCCACTTTCTCATTGACTATGGTCCCGAGAATGACGGCGGCGGCGAAGATGGCGATCCTGCGCTCTATCATCGCAATGGCCGCGATTACGAGCGGCAGCGTCGCCACGCCGTCGGCGGAGCCCATGCCGAGATAGCGCGTCAGCAAGAGGAAGATGAGGGTGGCGGAAAAGGCCCAGCCGAGCGAAACATTGCGCCAGAAGGCGAGATAAAGGCCGACAAGGCAGGCGGATATCGCCGCATAGGCGGCGTTGGCCGCGCACATCGCCTGCAAGGCCCTTACATATTCCGGCTGCATCACGACGGGCGCGTGATGAATGCCCTGCCCCGAAAACAGGATGACCGGCAGCTGATAGAAGGGTGCGGCGAGGATTACCGAACCGATACGATATACGTGCGGACTGGGTGGAATCTTTCCGCCCGGTTCGCCCAGCACCCACAGCAGATAGCGCGAATAGTCATCATAGGACATGGTGCCATAATAGACGGTTCGGTAGACTTCGAAGAACATCGGCAGGACGAGCGCCACGAGCATGGTGGCCATGAAGATCGGCGCGAGGTAGGTTCCGCCGCGCAGTTCCTTCGAGTGCATTTCCAAGGCCATCCCCCACCTTCCCTCAGTTCAGCGCCGCCGTGGACATCATCGGCCGGGACAGGTTGATCGTGATGGCGCGCAGAGCATGGCGGACGGTCACGAAACTTTCCCATGGCTTTGATCCATCCCGATTTTCTACAGGAGCCCCACAGGGTCCACACTTGCGATTTCGGACAAGGGCCACTCCTTGGGGGGATCGCTTTTACTCCCCGGATAGGTCCGGAATAGTTGTTTCGATTTGCGGCGCTTTGGTGATCATCGGGGCATGAAATCGGCGCGAGAAACAGGCATGGCCGGGGAAATAGTCCCCGCCGGGCACATAGGGCGGCATTCCTTGCCCGCGGGCGGGGAGCCGTCGATGCGCGTCTGGGGCCTGCCGAAAGCGGTCGCCTTATTGCTGGCGATCATGCCCGTTGCCGCCGAGGCCAGGACCCTGGAGGCCTTTCCCGGAGCGGTTGGCTATGGTCGGTTCACCCAGGGCGGACGCGGCGGCGCGATCATAGCGGTGACGAGCCTGGCCGACAGCGGGCCGGGAACCCTGCGCGCCTGTATCGACGCGCGGGGGCCGCGCACATGCGTTTTCCGGGTCGGCGGCGTCATCCGCTGGACGACCGAGCGTCCGGTGATCCGCAATCCCTATATCACCATCGCGGGACAGACGGCGCCCGGCGGCGGGATATTGATCACGCATGCGGGCGGGCGTTACGGCCTGACGCCCCTTGTCGCCAAAAACACGCATGATGTCATAATTCGCCACATAAGGGTGCGGCTGGACAACCGGGGAGACACGCGCGCTTCCGACAGCGGGATTATCTTCGAAAAAAGCAGCAACGTCATCATCGACCATGTCAGCGTGTCATGGTCGGAGGATGAAACCGTCGGCGGTCAGGGGCAGAATAACAATATAACGATATCCAATTCCATCCTTGCCGAAGGTCTGCGCAGGCATGACAAATGCGCGCTTTTGAGCAGCGATGCCACAGGCAGTCAGAAATTGACGTTCCTCGGCAATATCTGCGCCCATAACGGCGACAGGAATCCCGACGTCAACTTCTTCCCCGGCTCCTGCGTCGATGTCGTCAACAACCTGATCTACAATGCGCGTTCCGATTTCGTCGAAGTTTGGGAACAGCATGGCGGAAGCCCGGTCAATATCGTGGGAAACTATTTCAAGGCCGGACCCAATATGGTGCCCGGGCGATATATCATCGCTCGCCAGTCGGTGAATTCGACCGGCCGCGCGCGTATATATGAGGCCGGTAACCACATTGAGGGGATGATCGACCGGGAGCCGCCGCCCTATGTCCGCGAGGCGATGGTGCAGACACCTTCCTGTTCCATCGGCGCCCCGGTCATCGATGCCAGGCAGGCCTATGATCGTGCGCTGACAACGGCCGGCGCCTTTCCCCGCGATACGGTGGACGCACGGATCGTGAAGGAAGTGAAGCAGGGAACCGGCAAGATCCGCCGTGAGCCCGGCATCCTTCCCGAGATAGCCGACGGAACGCCTTATGCGGATTCCGACGGAGACGGCATGTCCGACCAATGGGAGAAGGCGAACGGCACCGACGCGACCAGAAACGACGCCTGGGAAGATGCGGATCGCGACGGGTGGAGCAATCTCGATGAATTTCTGGATTATGCGCATCGCCAGCTGCTGGCGGGCTCCAGCCTCGCGGAAACGCAGGAAGATCAGGACAAACCCCGGACTGTCACGGCGTGGGCGGCCGCTCTGACCGTCGCCGCGCTCGCTGGGCTGGGGGGCCTTTTGAGAGCGGCGATGATGTGAAGCCCTCCCCTGCCCTTCGCTCCATTGCATACACCACCAATCCCTCCTAAAGACGAGCGGTCATCTGGGGAGTAGCCAGCCGTTCGCTTGGTCGAACGGGCCGTATGTCAACATATTTGGCCGAGAGGCCGTGGCATGCGGGATATGGGAAGCCAAGGCGAGTGCCTTGAGCGGCCGTATCGGGCGAGACCAATGGCATCGGCTCTTCTCTGTCCGGCCGGGCGAGAAGAGGCGGTGGCATTGCGTCTTCAACCCTTCGCCCGGCCCCGGATATGGTATCGATGGACGCTCTCTTCACCTCTACCGCATTGGTCGCGCTCGCCGAGATGGGCGACAAGACGCAGTTGCTGGCCATGCTGCTCGCTACCCGCTTTCGAAAGCCGGTGCCGATTATTTTCGGCATCCTTTTCGCCACCATGGCCAATCATTTCCTGGCGGCGCTGGTCGGTCATTCGATCGCGGGCGTGCTGACGCAGCCCTGGTTCCGCTATGCCGTGGCGGCCAGCTTCATCGCGATGGCGGGATGGACGCTGATCCCCGACACGTTCGATGAGAATGAGCCACTGAAGGCGCCGTCGAAGGCAGGGGTGTTCGTGACGACGCTGATTGCCTTCTTCCTAGTGGAGATGGGCGACAAGACGCAGGTCGCGACGGTGGCGCTGGGCGCGCAGTTCGACAATGTGCTGGCGGTGACGGCGGGCACGACGCTGGGCATGATGATCGCCAATGTGCCCGCGGTGCTGTTTGGCGAGGCGCTGGCTAAGAAAGTGCCGATGCGCGCGTTGCAGATCGGCGCGGCGCTGCTGTTCCTGGGCCTTGGGCTGTGGATGATAGCGGACTTGCAGGGCTGGATCGGTTAAAAAAGGAACAGGGGCTGCCGCCCGGCTGTTGTCAGCGGGCGGCGGCTGTTGCAAGGGGAGCTAAGTCATTTTCCCCAAGCAGGACAGGCATGGAACGCGTGATGAAGGACAATCTGGTTACGGTGTTCGGCGGCGGCGGCTTCCTTGGCCGACAGGTCGCCCAGGCCCTGATGGAACGCGGCGCGCGGGTGCGCATAGCCCAGCGCGATCTGGCGAGCGCCTTTCGCATCCAGCCTTTGGGTGCGCTGGGGCAGAAGCAACTTGTCGCGGCCGATATCCGGAATGCACAGAGCGTCGCGCGGGCGATTGCGGGCAGCGATATCGTCATCAATCTGGTGGGCGTGCTGAGCGGCGACCTGGAAGGATCGCATCATGACGGCGCGGCCAATGTGGCGCAGGCTGCGGCGGAAGCCGGGGTCAAGGCGCTGGTCCATGTGTCGGCCATCGGCGCCGATGCGGAGAGCCCTTCCGCCTACGGTCGGTCCAAGGCAGCGGGCGAGGCGGCGGTTCGGGCAGCTTTCCCTGCCGCGACCATCATCCGTCCGTCAATCATCTTCGGGCCGGAAGATCAATTCCTCAACCGTTTCGCCGACCTGATCAGCCGCCTGCCGGTGGTTCCGGTCATCGGCGCCGATACGAAATTCCAGCCCGTCTATGTCGCCGACGTCGCGCAGGCGATCGTCAATGCGGCGGCGGACCCCGGCCTTCATGGCGGCAAGACATTCGAACTGGGCGGGCCGAGGCAGCTCAGCATGATGGAGCTGAACAGCTGGATCGCCAAGGCCATTGGCCGCAATCGCAGCCTGATCGCGGTGCCTGCGCCGATCGCATCGACCATCGCGAGCTTTGGCTGGCTGCCGGGCGCGCCGATCACGCGGGATCAATATGCGATGTTGCAGAAGGACAATGTCGTGTCGGCGGGCATGCCGGGGCTTGCTGAACTGGGCGTATCGCCCACGCCGATGGAAGCGATCGCCGACAGCTGGCTGATCCGCTACCGCCGCCATGGCCGCTTCGCCGGACGCGTCAAGGCCTGACCCGAGGGCGCGAGCCATCGCCGCCTGTCCAACTGTCGATGGAATGACGGGATGGCGCGGCGATGAGCGTCGCCGTGCATTGCGCGCGCGTCCCGCATCTGCACAATAAGCGCGATCTTTCCTCCGCCGTATTCCGCGCGGATTTCCCCTTCCAGTTCAAGGACCAGAGTCGCCCATGGACCTCCATTATCTGACGGTCATCCTGCTTGGCATCGTCGAGGGGCTGACCGAGTTCCTGCCCGTGTCCTCCACCGGGCATCTGATATTGGCGAGCGAGTTGCTGGGTTATGACGCGGCGACCTGGGCGATGTTCAACGTCATCATCCAGCTGGGCGCGATCCTGGCGGTGGTCGTGCTGTACTGGCGGACATTCTGGGCGGTGGCGATGGGGCTGCTGCGCAAGGAACCGATGAGCTGGCGCTTTCTGCGCAACCTGCTGGTCGCTTTCCTCCCGTCCGTCGTCATCGGGCTGGCGATGCATGATTATATCGAGGTGCTGCTGGGCGCGCCGCAGGTGGTCGCCTGGGCGCTGATTATCGGGGGCATCGCCATCCTCGCGATCGAACGGATGGCGAAGGAGAACCGCTTTCATGGCATTGCCGACATCCCGTTGGCGCGGGTGATCGGCATCGGGTTCATCCAGTGCATCTCCATGATCCCGGGGGTCAGCCGGTCGGGCGCGACGATCATGGGCGCGCTGGCGCTGGGGGTCGAGCGGCGGACGGCGGCGGAGTTCAGCTTCTTTCTGGCTATCCCGACGATGCTGGGTGCCTCGACGCTGGAACTGCTGAAAAAGGGTAGCGGCATTACGTCAGCCACGGTCGGTTGGGGCAGCATCGCCCTGGGCTTTGTCGTGTCGTTCATCGTCGCGCTGCTGGTAATTCGTTGGTTTGTGGGCCTGGTTTCGCGGCAGGGTTTTGTCCCCTTTGCCTGGTATCGGATCATCGCCGGGACGGGCGCGCTCATATGGCTGTGGCTAAGGTAGGTCCATATCGGTCCTAGATTAGCCTTGCTGATCACGTGTTCGATCAAGCGTGTTGGAAATAGTCTCAGTTTAGGTCAGTTCATATGACCTTTATGCTCGAATCCGCGTGACTTTGGCGGTTTTTCTGCTATGTGAGCCCTGAACAGATTTAGGGACTCACCATGGCTGACAATCCGATGCTGAAATTCGTGGGAACGGGCCAAGCCTATCCCGAGAAGCGCTCGGCCGATGATCGGGCCGACGATTTCCTGGAGATCAGTAGCAGTTTCCTGCTGGAAAGAGCCGAAGAACAGGCGGCGCGTTGCTCGCAATGTGGCGTGCCTTATTGCGCTACGCATTGCCCGCTGCACAACCATATCCCCGACTGGCTACGCCTGACAGCCGAGGGACGGCTGCGCGAGGCCTATGAGCTGTCGAACCTTACCAGCACGATGCCGGAGATTTGCGGCCGCATCTGCCCGCAGGACCGCCTGTGCGAGGGCAATTGCGTCATTGAGTTTTCAGGCCATGGCGCGGTGACGATCGGGTCGGTGGAAAAGTTCATCACCGACACCGCGTGGAAGGAAGGCTGGGTCGAGCCGCTGGTGCCCGGCAAGCCGATCGGCCAGTCGGTGGGCGTCATCGGCGCGGGTCCGGCGGGCCTTACCACCGCCGAATATCTGCGTGTCGCGGGTTATGAGGTGCATGTTTACGACCGGCACGATCGCGCGGGCGGACTGCTGACCTATGGCATTCCCGGCTTCAAGCTGGAGAAGGACGTCGTCATGCGCCGGGTCCAGCGGCTGAAGGACGGCGGCATCACATTCCATGAAGGCTTCGAGGTCGGCCGCGATGCGTCGATGGAGGAACTGCGCAGCCGCCATGACGCCATCCTGATCGCGACCGGCGTCTACAAGCCGCGCGACATCAAGGCGCCGGGCGTCGGCGCGCCGGGCGTGGTCAAGGCGCTCGATTTCCTCATCGCTTCCAACAAGGCCGGGTTCGGTGACGCAGTGCCGGAGCATGAAGACGGCTCGCTGCACGCCAATGGCAAGAAGGTCGTCGTCATCGGCGGCGGCGACACGGCGATGGACTGCGTCCGCACGGCCGTGCGTCAGGGCGCGACTTCGGTGAAGTGCCTCTATCGTCGCGACCGGGAGAATATGCCGGGATCGCAGCGCGAAGTGCAGAATGCGGAGGAGGAAGGCGTCGAGTTCGTTTGGCTTTCCGCCCCGATCGCTTTCGAGGGTACGGAACATGTGACGGGCGTCAAGGTGACGAAGATGCGCCTTGGCCAGCCCGACGCTTCGGGACGCCGCGCGCCGGAGGCCGATCCGGGCACCGAACACACGCTGGACGCCGATCTTGTCATCAAGGCGCTGGGCTATGATCCCGAAGAACTGCCCAAGCTGTTTGGCGCGGAGGACCTGTCCGTCACCCGCTGGGGCACGCTGCGCGTCGATCACAAGACGATGATGACGTCGATGGACGGCGTATTCGCCGCTGGCGACATCGTGCGTGGCGCTTCGCTGGTGGTCTGGGCGATTCGCGACGGCCGCGATGTGACCGAGCATATGCACCGCTATCTGAAGACGAAGGCCAAGGTGGCGGCGGGGGAAAGGCAGGCGGCATGAGGCAGGTTTTCCGTTCATCCGTGATTGGGTTGGCATTGCTGGGCGCGCCAGTGGTCCATGCGCAGGGTGCGCCCGACGCCATGCGGGTGGCGGCGGCGCGTCCGGTCGTGGACAAGATTTTTCCTGTCGGCACTTATCGCCGGATGATGGACGGCACCCTGTCCAAGACGATGGACAGCATGATGGACGGCGTCATGAAAATGCCGATCGCGCAGTTCGCTCGAATTGGCGGTGTGCCGGAAGATAAGCTGGCTGGGCTGGATCAATCCTCGATGGAGCAGATCAGCGCCATCATCGATCCGCATCTCCGGGAGCGCACGAAGCGCGGCATGGACGCGATGATGGCGTCGATGGTCGATCTGATGGACGGCTTCGAGCCCAAGGTTCGGGATGCGCTGACCCGCGCCTATGCGCGCAAGTTCGACGGTAAACAGCTGGGTGAGCTGGCGGCCTTCTTCAAGACGCCAACCGGCGACCTCTATGCCCGCGAATCCATGATGATGTTCATGGACTCGGAGATCATGGGCGAGATGCAGGCTTTGATGCCTGAAATGATGAAGAAGATGCCCGAAATGGCGGCGAAGGCGGAGGCGGCGACCAAGAGCCTGCCGCCGCCACGCAAGATCGCCGACCTGTCGCAGGAGGAGCGCGGCAAGCTGGCGAAGCTGTTGGGTGTCAAGGCGAGCGACCTGAAGGACGGCGCCGCCACGAGTGACGAAGGAACGAAGTGATGAGCGACCAGACCCCCTATATGGCGAGCCCCGAAGAGCGCGCGCGCCTGGCTGCCGAGGGCATGTATCATCCGGAGATGGAAGGCGATGCCTGTGGCGTTGGCCTGGTCGCCGCGACGGATGGCCGTGCGAGCCGCCGCGTGGTCGCTTCGGCGATCGATGCCCTGAAAGCCGTGTGGCACCGTGGCGCGGTCGATGCGGATGGCAAGACGGGTGATGGTGCGGGCCTCCATGTCGATCTGCCAGTGCGCTTCTTTGACGATGCGATTGCGGATTCGGGGCATAAGCCGCTGCCCAATCGTTTGGCCGTGGGCATGATCTTCCTGCCGCGCACGGATTTGAGCGCGCAGGAGACTTGCCGCACGATCGTCGAAAGCGAGATCATCGACGCGGGCTATACCATTTATGGCTGGCGGCAGGTGCCCGTCGATGTGTCCGTCATCGGCGAGAAGGCGCAGCGCACGCGGCCCGAGATCGAGCAGATCATGATCGCCGGGCCGATGCCGGAAGAACGCGATCAGGTCGAGTTTGAAAAGGACCTCTACCTCATCCGCCGCCGGATCGAGAAGAAGGTGATCGCGGCGCAGATCCAGGATTTCTACATCTGTAGCCTGTCGTGCCGGTCGATCATCTACAAGGGGCTGTTCCTCGCGGAATCGCTGTCGGTCTTCTACCCAGACCTTCGGGATGAGCGGTTCGAGAGCCGGGTCGCGATATTCCACCAGCGCTATTCGACCAACACCTTCCCGCAATGGTGGCTGGCCCAGCCGTTCCGCACGCTCGCGCATAATGGTGAAATCAACACCATTCGCGGCAACAAGAACTGGATGAAGAGCCACGAGATCAAGATGGCTTCGCTGGCCTTTGGGGATCATAGCGAGGACATCAAGCCCGTGATCCCGGCCGGTGCTTCGGATACCGCCGCGCTGGACGCCGTGTTCGAGGCGATCTGCCGTTCGGGCCGTGACGCGCCGACTGCCAAGCTGATG
Source organism: Sphingobium sp. TomTYG46 (assembly GCF_055396345.1). Taxonomy (NCBI): domain Bacteria; kingdom Pseudomonadati; phylum Pseudomonadota; class Alphaproteobacteria; order Sphingomonadales; family Sphingobiaceae; genus Sphingobium; species Sphingobium sp. TomTYG46. Next base: position 2,476,094 of record NZ_AP027324.1, on the reverse strand, counting down.
CTGGTGCCCGAGGCGTGGCAGGCTGCCGCTGGCGAAACGCCGCAGTCGCACATCGACATGTATGAATATCTCGCCTCCGTGATGGAGCCGTGGGACGGCCCGGCCGCGCTGGCGATGACCGATGGCCGCTGGGTCGTGGCGGGCGTCGATCGCAACGCGCTGCGTCCGCTGCGCTACACGCTGACCGGCGATAATCTGCTGATCGTGGGTTCGGAAACCGGCATGGTCGTCGTGCCCGAAACCACCATCGTCAAGAAGGGCCGCATGGGTCCCGGCCAGATGATCGCCGTCGATTTGCAGGAAGGCGCAATCTACGACGACCGCGCGATCAAGGACCAGATCGCGAGTGAACGGCCCTACGCCGAGCTGATCAAGGACTTCATGAAGGTCAGTGATCTGCCACAGACCGCCAGCGCCCTGCCCTCATGGGACAAGGCCGAGCTGACGCGCCGTCAGGTTGCCGCCAACCTGACGCTGGAGGACATGGAGCTGATCCTGGCCCCCATGGTCGAGGATGCGAAGGAAGCGGTCGGATCGATGGGCGATGACACGCCGCTGGCGGTCATTTCCGACAAGCCGCGCACCGTTAGCCATTTCTTCCGCCAGAATTTTAGCCAGGTCACCAACCCGCCGATCGACTCCCTGCGCGAACGGCATGTGATGAGCCTGCGCACACGCTTTTCCAACCTGCACAATATATTGGAGCAGGAAGCGCAGAACAGTCATGTGCTGGTGCTGGAATCGCCGGTGCTGATCTCGTCTGAATGGGCGCGGCTGAAGGCGCATTTCGGCCCGGCGGTGGCGGAGATCGACTGCACCTTCCCGGCGGAAGGCGGGCAGGAGCAGCTGCGCTCTGCAATTGCCCGCATCCGCGAGGAAGCCGAGCAGGCGGTTCGTGAAGGGCGGACGGAAATCTTCCTGACCGACGAGCATATCAACGCCGATCGGGTCGCCATTGCAGGCGTACTGGCGGCGGCGGCGGTGCATACGCATCTCGTCCGCAAGGGGCTGCGCAGCTACGCGTCGATCAACGTGCGGTGCGCCGAAGCGCTCGACACCCATTATTTTGCGGTGCTGATCGGCGTCGGCGCAACCACGGTGAACGCTTATCTCGCCGAGGCCAGCATTGCCGACCGCCATGCGCGGGGCCTGTTCGGCGACCTGACGCTGGAAGCCTGCTTCGAACGGTTCCGCGTCGCCATCAACGAAGGCCTGCTGAAGATCATGTCCAAGATGGGCATTGCGGTCATCAGCAGCTATCGCGGCGGCTATAATTTCGAGGCGGTCGGCCTGAGCCGCGCGCTGGTCAACGACCTGTTCCCCGGCATGCCCGCGAAGATTTCGGGCGAGGGCTATGCGTCGCTGCATCATAATGCGGTGCTGCGGCATGAGGCGGCCTATGACAGCGCGGTGGTGCGCCTGCCGGTGGGCGGCTTCTACCGCCAGCGCAATGGGGGCGAGAGCCACGCCTATTCCGCGCAGTTGATGCATCTGTTGCAGACGGCGGTCGGGACGGACAGCTATTCGACCTATCTGCAATTCTCACGCGGCGTGCGGGATCTGCCGCCGGTCTATCTGCGCGACCTGCTGGAGTTCAACTTCGCGCGGGAGGCTGTGCCGATCGACGAGGTCGAGGCGACCACGGAAATCCGCAAGCGCTTCGTGACGCCGGGCATGTCGCTGGGCGCGCTCTCTCCGGAGGCGCATGAAACGCTGGCGATTGCGATGAACCGCATCGGCGCGAAGGCCGTGTCGGGCGAAGGCGGCGAGGATGCAACCCGCTTCAAGCCCTATGAGAATGGCGACAATGCCAACAGCGTGATCAAGCAGATCGCGTCGGGCCGCTTCGGCGTGCATGCCGAATATCTGGGCAGCGCCGAGGAGATCGAGATCAAGGTCGCACAGGGCGCCAAGCCCGGCGAAGGCGGTCAGCTGCCCGGCTTCAAGGTGACCGAATTCATCGCCAGGCTGCGCCATTCAACGCCCGGCGTGACGCTGATCTCGCCGCCGCCGCATCATGACATCTACTCGATCGAGGATCTCGCGCAGCTCATCTACGACTGCAAGCAGATAAACCCGCGCGCGCGGGTGTGCGTGAAGCTGGTCAGTCAGGCGGGCATCGGTACGGTTGCCGCTGGTGTTGCGAAGGCGCATGCGGACGTCATTCTGATCGCGGGCCATGTCGGCGGGACCGGCGCTTCGCCGCAGACGTCGATCAAATATGCGGGCACGCCTTGGGAAATGGGGCTTTCCGAAGCCAATCAGGTGCTAACGCTCAATGGCTTGCGCCATCGGGTGAAGCTGCGCACGGACGGCGGCCTGAAGACCGGCCGCGATATCGTGATCGCGGCGATCCTGGGCGCGGAGGAGTTCGGCATTGGTACGCTGAGCCTCGTAGCCATGGGCTGCATCATGGTGCGCCAGTGCCACTCGAACACCTGCCCCGTGGGCGTGTGCGTGCAGGATGAGAAGCTGCGCGAGAAGTTCACCGGCACGCCGGAGAAGGTCATCAACCTTATGACCTTCATCGCGGAGGAAGTGCGCGAAGTGCTGGCGCGGCTGGGCTATCGAAGCCTGGATGAGGTGATCGGGCGCACGGAGCTGCTGAAGCAGGTCAACCGCGGTGCCGAGCATCTCGACGACCTCGACTTGAACCCCATCCTCGCCAAGGTGGATGCGCCTGACGATCAGCGGCGCTTCAGCCTGACGCAATGGCGCAACGAGGTGCCTGACAGCCTGGACGCGCAGATGATGCGCGACGCCAAGGCGGTGTTCGAGCGTGGCGAGAAGATGCAACTGACCTATACGGTGCGCAACACGCATCGCGCGGTTGGTACGCGGCTGTCGGCTGCCGTGACCGAGCGGTTCGGCATGTCTGCCCTGGCGGACGGGCATCTGACCGTGCGCCTGCGCGGGTCGGCTGGCCAGTCGCTGGGCGCGTTCCTGTGCAAGGGCATCACGCTGGAGGTCTTTGGTGACGCCAACGACTATGTGGGCAAGGGCCTGTCGGGCGGCACCATCGTCGTGCGCACCACCGTGTCCTCGCCGCTGACGAGCAAGGACAACACGATCATCGGCAACACCGTCCTGTACGGCGCGACGGCCGGAAAGCTGTTCGCGGCGGGTCAGGCGGGCGAGCGCTTTGCTGTCCGTAATTCGGGCGCGCAGGTGGTTGTCGAAGGCTGCGGTGCCAATGGCTGCGAATATATGACCGGCGGCACGGCGGTGATCCTGGGCAAGACCGGCGCGAACTTCGGCGCGGGGATGACGGGCGGCATGGCCTTCATCCTGGACGAGGATGGCAGCTTCGAACGGCGCGCCAATCCGGAAAATATCGTTTGGCAGCGCCTGGAAAGCGCCCATTGGGAAGCGCAGCTAAAGGCCTTGATCGCCGAACATGCGGTGACGACCGACAGCAAGTGGTCGAACACGATCCTGGACGATTGGGATCGCTGGCGGCGTCATTTCTGGCAGGTTTGCCCCAAGGAGATGGTGCATCGGCTGACCCATCCGTTGAGCGATGCAAGCACCGAGGTGGTGGCTGCGGAATAGGATGAAGGGGAGGAAAGGCAGAGGACTTTCCTCCCCTTTTTATTGGGTAAGTCCGTGCGTGGGGTGGCTGCGCCGCCTTGCCTAATAGGAAACGGGTGAAACGGCAGGCGCAGATTCGAATTTCGCGCCATTGCCCTGCGCCAGTTGCGTCGGCTGCGGCGGTGCGTCATCGCCGTTCGCGAACCGTTCTACGTTGGCAGGCAGCCTGTGCATCGGCGATGGCGGGGCATCTTCAAGCGGTTGCCAATCGCCGGCTTGCTGATCCTGCGCCTCGTAACGCTGTACGTCCGGATCGTCATAGCCGCTCCAGCCCGCCGTCATGCTTGCCATTTGCCGATCCGCGAGGGTCGGGCCGCACCCCTTGCAGTTGATCTCCTCAGGCCCGGTCAGATTGGGGCTGCTTTCTGCCTGCGCCGTCGTTACCGGCGACGGGGAATAGGAGGAGGATTGTGCGTCGGTGAAGGATAGCCGTGGCGGCGTCGTCGCGTAGAGGCCAAGGCCTAGCCCGCTGGCCAACGCGGCCCCGGCGCTCGCCAGGCTGAACAACCAGAAACGGGGGGACATGCGACCTTCTCCTCTTCCGCGCTTGCCTGCATCACCGCCAGCACCCGGCAAAAGAAACGCACATGAAGATCGGTTGTTGCATGGGTCCAAGGCCTTTGCTAAGGGCCGCCTCCTACCAAGGCACCGGCGCCGCCGGTTTCCCTTCAGATGTGCGGTCGTGGCGGAATTGGTAGACGCGCAACGTTGAGGTCGTTGTGGCCGAAAGGCCGTGGAAGTTCGAGTCTTCTCGACCGCACCATTCAATCTTCACAGCAAGCAGAATTCACCCCCTTGGGGGCATCCAGCGTGATGCCGTGCGCCGTTTGCGGATCAATGATCCCGCCGCGAGGTCTGAGGCAGGATTGAACAGCAGATCGGCGTGCTTCTTTCCGGTCTATTCCCCGCGCTGAGATTCCTGGGATCACAGCGTGGGCCTCAAGCGGGCTTTGGCAATGGGCGTAGCGAGGGCTATGGATTGGACAGTCGCCACATTGCTCAGGCTGCGGCGACGCGCTACCCATGGTGGCGGGCGGCTGGATGGCGATAAGATGGAAACGCGGTCAGAAAAGATTAGCCGATCGGGCGCTGGCCGACCCTTGTTACTTCTGGTCCCGTTACTGCCGTTCCTGACGGATTTCGGTCCAGCGGCGGCCGTGGTCCATCGGCCTTCGCCGACGACGCCGGTTCGATCGGACTGGGCTCATTTCTCGTCCCTGTTGGGAAGGGTGGCAGTGTTCCGGAGCAAGACCTCGCCGCGAGGGCTGGTCATCCTGCTATCTGATGCGAAGGGTTGGACGAAGGATGACCGCGCGCTCGCCGATCGGCTGACGGCCCAGGGCGCGCTGGTCACCGGCATTTCGACCCCGGTCTTCCTGCACGCGCTCGGTTCGCAGAAGACCTGCATCAATCCGAACTATGCCATCGTTCCGCTGGCGCGTGAAATTCAGCACCGGCTCGGCGTACCCATGTATATGAAACCAGTGCTGGTGGGGCGAGGGCTGGGAGCCACGTTCGCCTATGCCACGCTCGTCACGGGACCGGATGGGGCCTATCGCGCGGTGGTCACGGCTGGGTTTCGTCCATTTCTGCCGGGCCGGACCCATTGGTGCAAATCGGCCATGCTCTCGCTAACGGCCCGTCCATATCCTCATGCTGGCCGGAAGATCGCCCCCGCTGCCCGTCTGGCTTCCCCCTGGATCAGTTTGAATAGGGAAGGTGCAGATACGCAGGCCGCTGACTTCGCGCGATACCGTGGCGCCACGGCGGTCGGGCTTGATCCGCATTTCAGTCCCGACGCTCAGCTCGCGGCGCAAGTGAAGCCATTCCTTGCAGCCCGGTATGCCGCGCCCGGATCTTCGCAAAATCTTGTGCCAATGCCTGCGAACCTGCCGATCACCATCGTTGACGATCCGGCCGCGCGGCGCACCGACAGGATGGCGGTGATCTATTCCGGGGATGGCGGATGGGTCGGCCTGGACAAAGGCGTCGCCACGGAACTCGCAAAGGCAGGCATTCGGGTCGTGGGAGTGGATAGCCTGTCCTATTTCTGGAGCGAACGCACCCCGGCCGGTGCCGCCGCCGATCTTGCCTCCATCATCCGGAGCTATTCGCAACATTGGGGTCGCCCCAAGGTCTTGCTGGTCGGCTACAGCTTTGGTGCGGATGTATTGCCCTATATTGCGGGGCATCTGGTCCGGCCCGTGCGATCGCAAGTGAGGGGCATGGCGCTGCTGGGCCTCAGCGGAACGGCGGATTTCCAGTTCCATCTAAGCAACTGGCTGAACATGAGTTCGACAGGCGCCTACCCGACCATTCCCGCCATAGCGCGGCTGCGCGGCGTGCCTATGCTGTGCATCCGGGGCAATCTGGAAACCGACAGCGCCTGTCCTGACATCCCCCGGGGCATAGCAACGGTCGTCACGGTGCCGGGCGGGCATCATTTCGAACGCAACGCACCATTTCTGGTGGCGCAGATCCTCCGGCACATGCCCAGATGATGGAAGCGCAGGACATGCCCACCACCGCAGGGTCGCAGCAGGCGACTTCGGCCTCATCCCATTGGCCGATCCTCGCCGCCGGCGCCCTACTGCTTGCGTCCCTGCTGCTTTTCTGGCCAGGGATCGCCGAATATGACTCGATCGTTCAATATCGGCAGGTTTTGAGCCAGAGTTACGACGACTGGCATCCTCCCATCATGGCTCGCCTCTGGGCCATACTGTCCTTCGCCCGGCCAAGCATCGCGCCGATGTTCATGATTCAGATGGCCGGTTACTGGATCGGGATCGGGCTGCTCGGCCGGGCACTTGGCCCGCGAAGGACCGTTGTCCTGCTCGCCCTGGGCGCGACACCGCTTCTGCTCGGCTGGCTCGCCATCGTGGTCAAGGACAGTCAGCTCTTGGGCGCGCTCACCCTTGCCATTGGCCTGATTGCCACGTTCCGCCTGCGCGAACGGCCCATCCCGCCATTTGCCTTCGTCATCGTCATCCTGTGCCTGATCTATGCCACGCTGGTTCGCGCGAACGGAGCATTCTCGACCGTCCCGCTGGCGTTTCTGCTGGTGCCGCGTCCCCGGAACGAAATTCTCCGCCTCGCCGCGATGATCGCCGCCATCCCCGTGGTCCTGCTCCTTTCCCAACCGATCAACCACAGCCTGCTGGGTGCGCGGGACAGTGGAGTGCGCAGCAGCCAACCTATATATGATCTTGCAGCTATTGCCGTTCGGACGGGCGACCCGGCAACAGGCATCTCTGCTCAAGCGAGCCGGACGCTCGCGGCGCATCATTGCGTCAAGCCCCTGTTCTGGGATCCGCTGGGTGAAAACGCCTTCTGCGCGTCCGCAATCCGACCATGGGACAAGATGCCCCTCGGTCAGCTTTATGGGCTGTTTGCCAAGGCTGTCATTGCGCATCCCTATGCCTATCTCGCGCACCGGCTTGGCCATCTGAATTCGACCGAGCGCTGGCTGGTGCCCTCGCATTGGCCGCTGGCCGCACCGCCCGCCCGATCAGAGCCCAATGACCTGGGTTTCCCCAATCCCTCCTTCATGGCGATGCGGTGGCAGGGGATGGCTGGATTGCTGACCGAAGCGCCCGTGGCATGGCCGATCTTCTGGGTCGTCGCGGCGTCGTGGGGGTTGTGGAACTGCTGGTGTCGGCCCGAGGGAGCGCAGCGCGAGCTCGCAACGGCCCTGTTCGTTTCGACGCTCTTTCAGGAAGCGAGCTTCATCCTGCTCAGCATATCGTCCGACCTTCGCTATCATCTCTGGGCGATGCTGGCGACGGCGCTGGGCTGGATCATCCTGTGGCAACGCGACGAAGCCGTTCGCGGGAAAAGGTTGGCCGCGCTGGTGATTGCGCTGGTGATTCTGTCGGGCACTGTCGCCCGCTTCACCTTGCCGACCCCACCCGCGCGCTATGCCAGCCTGATGAACTAGGGCGTGGATCGGCGCAGGATCAGCCAAGGAAATGGCTGAGTATATCGGGGTGGAACGCCCAACCGGCAAAGCCGCATAGGCCCAGGAACATTCCGAACGCACCGAACATCCAGCCGACGCCGAGCAGCCAGGCGCTTTCCACCAGCGCGGCGACGGCGGCGATTGATATGGCGGTGGAAATCATTGCCTCGCTCGCGTCGAATTGGTCGTCATGGACGTTGAGGGCATCATAGAGGGCGGAATCGGCCCTTGCTTGCCGAGCCAGAGCAGGCACTTCCCGGATATATTTCGCGATGCTGGCATCGAGCGCATCGACGGTGAGTTTCGACAGCGCCTGCCGATGAGGCGTGTCGGCCAGAAGGACAATCTGACTGCGGCTGGTCTGGCTTATATGCAGCTTGGTCTTGGCCGCCTGATATTCATTCCAGCTGTCTACCGCGTTGGACTGTGCCTGCTGCATGGCCTGAACTATGTTGCCATCCTTGATGTTGCACAGGCCAGTGAAGATGGAGAGGATGACGACCGTGATCGCGACCATGCGATTAAGCCGCTTGTCCTTCGCCTCTGCATTCAGTTCGACTTCCATGGCGTCCTCTATCAAAAGCGCCGGGCGAGACCGACATAGATGCGCCTTTCAGGCGTGTCGTGGTTGAGGCCGAATTCGGAGCCGATATCGACCTGCGCGGCCTTGCCAACCATCAGTGCGGCGGAGAGGCCCGCAACAGCCTGCGTGCTCGCTCTGCCCGCATCATTGTCGCGCATCACGGCGCCTTCGAGAGCAAGGTTGAACACCGGACTTGCGGAGAAGTTGATACCGCCCGCCGAGCCATATGCCAGATGCCGCCCCTTGCGGTCGCGGTCCACGGCTGCGTCTATCTCCGGCGTGAGCAGCAGGGAAAGCTTTTCCGCCACGGGCACGTTGATGGGAAGCTGTACGCCGCCGCCCCAATCACCGGCGCCAATGGCACTGCCGCCCGTCGGCACGCTGATCCAGGGCAGAAGAGCGGCCGACAGATCGTGTCCATCGGGGTCGATCAGGTTGCGCTTGATCCCGATGCTGACGTCGCCTGAGCCTGATTGCCGTTGGACGTCGCCGGTTCGGCGATCGCGGGTACGGACGATGCCGGAAGCGGTCCAGCCCAGGCGCAGCTCGGCATGCTCCGCGATGCCATAGCGCAGTGCGACATCGCCCAGCAAAATGGTATCACTTACCGAGTCCGGCGATGTGTCGTGCGTCCAGTCGACGGCCGATGTTTCCACCGATGACGCCCCCGGTTCAAGGGTGCAGGGCGGCGTGTCCAAGCCGGGGCGATCGGGACAATAGTCCCGCGCCGCCGCCCCATTCGCCAAAAGCGTGAAAAGGGCAGCGACGGGCACGAAGAGCTTCATCACGGCTCTGCGCTAATTGCCGCCGCATCCATTGTAAAGCAGCGCCTTCACGCGCATTCGCGCAGGTCAGTTCCAGCTCTCACCCTCGACCCAGGCGCAATGATCGAAATTTGCGATCCAGGTGCGTTCGTGCGCCCGCCGGAACTGGATAAGGGCATCGGCCGCCTGCCCGGCCGCTTTGGACTTCTGCACCCCGCCCGCACTGCGCTCACTGGCCGCCCGGCAGCAGAGCCGCGCATGTTCCAGCCCGAGTTGCAGGAAGTTCACCCGCTCAGCCGCTTGCGGATCCTGCGCCGCAGATTGCGCGGCTCTGGACAGAAGTTTTTGACCTGCTGCAAAGCTTCCTTCCGGATAGACGACGGCCGCCGCCCTGGCCCAACTTTTCCAGCGCGACGCCTTCAATTCGACGAAGGTCTGCTCCAGCCTTCCGCTGAGGTTCATCGTGTAGTTTTCCCAATGCTCGAAATAGGTCCTCACCTCCGCAGCGGCGGGGCCGAAGCAGGCATAATATTCCTCCAGCAACGCATTGGCATCTGCGTCCGGCTGAGACTGAAGACGCATCAGCAGGTAGAGCGTCGGGCCTTGGGTCGCCCATTGCCCGGTGAGGGAATCGAAATCGGTGCCCACCAAGCCGTTCGTGGCCGCGTTCCGGAACTCGTCCGCAAACTGGTGGGCGAAGATGAACGGCATGCAATAGCCATCGAGGAAATGGTTCGTGCGCAGGAAGATGCGCGCGCCGGTGTTTGCCCAGCCGCACCACTGCTTCTTCACCCACTCCTGCACCGCGGCCGTGCGAGGATAGAACCAAGACGAGGGACAAAAGCCGACGAGGATATTCTTGTTGAGCCGCACGCCAGAGGTCGGCGGCGCGAAATAGTTGAAATAGGCGTAGCCCACGACCGTGACGTCCGGATTATCCCGCGCTGCGAGGCGCTGGATTTCGAGCCAGGAGCGCGCATATCGATCCGTCACGAAAGGATGGCGGGCCATCTTCGATTGGGGCGGAATGAATGTCAGATAGTCGGACGGTGGAGGGCTATCGAGAGCGCGACAAAGCGCGCATTCGCAGAGCCCGGGCATGTCGTTTTCGACCGCATTGATGAAGCTTGCCCCTCGTCTGGCGCCACCCTTCTCGCGCCAGAGGGTGACGATCTGTTGGTGCAGACCGGGGTCGGCGATCGACATCGAAAAGCGGGCGCCCGGCTTTACCGGCCCGCGCCGTCCATCGACGAGCTGGAACCATTCGGGATGCTGATCCCCATATCTGGCCCACCAGTCGCCAAAGGCATGGCCATAGCCGATGTGCTGGCGGCGGCCCATTCGGTGACGTCTGAGGAATATGCGCTCCTCCGCACGGTAGTCCGCCGCCGCCGTGGTGGAAAAGCCGAGTTCCGGACGATCGATCCTGCCCGGTTTGAACAGGCGAACATGCCGCTGCATCAAATGGGGAGCGACGACCTCGTCCAGGCTCGGCACGATGAGGGATGCCGTTTTCGGCACCATGGTTCCCAGATCTCCGGGCCAAAGCCAGCGGACCTTCATGTAGCTTTGCAGAAAATGATAAACGCCAAACAGCGTCCCTGCGGTAACATCGGGGTCCAGGGGGTCGCCGGGGCCATCGCGCCCCGCGATACAGAAATTTCCTCCGATGGTGCGAAGGACGCAGGCTTCAGGGGCGAGGCTGCTCAGGTCGATCGATGCGCGTGCAATGGCGGTATCACCCAGAAAGAAGAAACCTCCTGACGTGCTTTGCCCCGACGCTACGTGTTCCGGAATGATCTGGGGCAGCGTGCCGGTGGCCTTCGCGAGATGCGCGGCGAGTTCCCGCGCGGCATAGACGACGCAATCTTGCGGCTGATCCGGTATGACCAGCGGGCGGGGGGTGCCGCCCTCAATCAGGGCTACGCTGGATGGGGATGCCGCCTGGCCTTGGCCCATGGTTTGCGCCGAAAGCAGGGCTGCTGCCGATCCGAAGGAAAATGTCCTGCGTGAAATGGCTTGTCCCATTGGCAGCCCTCCTCCCTTCTGATCAGGGTGCCCCCCTCTTAGTCCAATTGACGGTTCCTGGGGGCGGTGGCGGAGGGAGTACGTCCAAATGGTGAAAGGACGGCAGGGCCTTTCCTATATTTTCCCCAATTCGTTGCGGATGAACAGCCGTTCCAGGCTTTCACGCCGCGGCAGTCCGGAGGCTGCGATCGGCTCGCCGTCCAGCAGCGTCCTTCGGGCGGCGCGGCGGGCGAATATATAGCTGGGATCGAGGAGGGACAGGAAGGTCAGAAAGGGCGCCAGACCCGGCCAGCGCAACTGGGCCAGGCGCCGTATATATTGGAGCCGCGCGCGGATTCCCCGCGTCAGGGCGCGTGGCACTTCCATGCCGAGCAACTTGCGCGCCGTGAGCAATTGGGTGCGCATCGCGTTGCGCGCATAGCCGGATGGGAAATGCCGGTTCAGCTCATCCCAATCATCCTGCTGGAAACGGCGGGCGAAGGACTGCATGTCCAGCAGGTGGCGCAGGTCGATCCGGCCGCGCAAATAGTCTCTGCCCTTCAACTGGTCATGCAGCAACAATATCGCGGTGCATGCAACCGGCGATGGCAGCAGGACTATGCCGCCCGCCAGTTCCAGCAGGGCGGCATTTTGCGCGAGATCGTCAAAGCTATAGGAGAGCGTGTTGATGCTGCCATAATCGGAGTGAAGGTCGATCGTCGCCGTATCCTGCGGGCGCGAGAGGACAGCGGGCACTCCGGGTTGGGGATCGGACGTGTCAGGGCAGTAGCCGATGCCGCGCAGCTGATCGATCATGGGCAGGAAACGATCGGCGGGCACCATTAGGTCGATGTCCGCCAGCATACGGGCAGCACGTTCGTCCGGTGGCGCATGGGCCAGCCATGCCGTGCCCTTCAGCAGGATCGGCGACACACCGGCCGCGTTCATGGTCGCGGCGGCTTCGTCCAGTTGCGCCATGATGCGATCGTTACGGTCGCCATTACGTCTTTCCATCTCGGCGAAAAATGTCGCGACGTCCGATGGCAGTGTGGGAAAGCGTCCGGCTTTTCTAAGCCGCGCGGCCACGGCGGGGCTGCACAAGGTTTTGTTGGCGAGGGCAATGATACGGGGCCAATCGGCATGCGAGGGTGTTTGGCCGCGCAGGCAGGACAACAGGCCATGGAGATGATCAAGCCGGATCACAAAATGCTCCCAGCAGCGCGGCCGCTTCATCCAGATCGTCATATTCCAGTTCGCAGGTCCGGGCGCCGCCGACGGCGCGGATCAGGCTGTCGATCGCGGGACGGCTGGCCTCTCCGCTGCATGAGGCGGCTTCGGAGAGCAGATGCTTGACCAGTGTCGTGGGATGTTGCGGGATCAGGCGCGCGGGCGCGCCCTTCGTCCGCCGCAGCTTCAATATCCAGCCAACCGGCAGGGGGGCTTGCCCCGAAGGCCGCGACAAGGCGAGGTAACGCACCCGCCGCCCATCGGGCCGCCAATGGATCAGCGGCTGAAGTTGCCCCGGGTAACGTGCGGCCATCATCGGCCAGGCGCCCGATTTCACGGTTGGCAGAAAGGGAAGGCCGAGCACTTGGCCGTCTGGTCCCAGCATGCTGATGTCATCGCCGTGATAGGCAAAGCCGCTGCCGACAAGCCACGAGGTCAGGGTCGTCTTCCCCGCCCCCGGGGGTCCGGTCAGGAGGAGCGCCTTTCCATTGCGGCTGACGCAGCCCGCATGCAGCGCCAGGTTCCAGTGGGGGTCATCGATGATGTCCTGGATGATCTGAGCCTTGACCAGGGTGGCGGCCTGATGGAGTTGCAGGACGGAGGCATCGCCCGCATCACGGCTGAAGAGGCAAAGCCCATTGCTTTGCCAGAGATGATAGAGGGTGCAGGGCGGCGGTGGGGCCGCGTCCGTTTGGAGATGAACGAAAAGCGGCGCCACATGCCGTACCAGCGCCTCGTCATGATAGCGCAGCGTGAGCGCGCGACCTCCGAGCGAAATGGATTGCGTCAGGATGGGCGCGGATGCGGGCGGTCTAACAGTGGCGTGGACCAGCCCGGAGTGGGACCATTCCGCCAGTACCGTGTCGAGCATGGACGCGGCATGATCGACGCCCCGGTCGGCAACTTCCTGCGCGAGTTGCGACAGGGACACGCCGTCCTCAAGGCGGCATCCGATATAGCCTGCTATCTGGTTCAGTTCATAAATGGCGTGCCGGGACTGCGAAACGATCACCGGCTGATCGCCGATGAAGGTCATCGAAGTCCCGGGTGTAAGGCGCAGCATCAATTCCGCCCCGTCAGGGCGCTCCGCCCATTCGCCATCAATCAGCTGAACCTTGGCGTTCAGTGTTTGCCGCCCTTGTTGCCCGGATTGCCGGGGCCAGTGCCGGGGCCGTCATTGATCGGCGGGTTGCCCGGAGGCTGGGGATCGGGGCCGTTGCCGACACCATTATTGCCCTTGGGGCCGCCGCCGCCACCGCCGCCCGATGCCGCGATTGCCTGTGACGACAGGGAGGTCGACAACATGATCGTCATTGCCGGGGGAACAGTCGCAACGAAGCGACCGCAGGTTTTCAGAAAGCGGCGCCGGTCTTCGGTCGCAGCCAAAATGGTGGGTTCCTCAGCCAAGGCTAGCCTCCTCTTTTTCAGGGTTGAGGGAGGCTACCACCTAGGCCGAACCGACCGCACTGCTATGGCGGGGTATATCAGAAGGTATAACCCCGCCCGCCATCTACAGCCTATGATATTTCATGGGCTTGGTTGGATTATTCCGAAGCTGGCAGGTAAATCTCGCCCCCCTTGTTCTTAAAAGTCTCGCTCATTTCGGCCATGCCTTTTTCCGCATCTTCGGCTGCGATGAATGAGTCGGCGGGTTGGTTCTGCTTCGCTGCGAAGTCCCGGACCTCCTGCGTGATCTTCATCGAACAGAATTTGGGGCCACACATGGAGCAGAAATGCGCGGTCTTCGCGCCCTCGGCGGGCAGGGTCTGGTCGTGATATTTCTCCGCCGTGTCGGGGTCGAGCGACAGGTTGAACTGGTCGCGCCAGCGGAATTCGAAGCGGGCGCGGGAGAGCGCGTCGTCGCGGACCTTGGCGGCGGGGTGGCCCTTGGCAAGGTCGGCGGCATGGGCGGCGAGCTTGTAGGTGACAACGCCGACCTTCACGTCATCGCGGTCGGGCAGGCCCAGATGCTCCTTGGGCGTGACATAGCAGAGCATCGCCGTGCCATACCAGCCGATCATGGCCGCGCCGATGCCGCTGGTGATATGGTCGTACCCCGGCGCGATGTCGGTGGTGAGCGGCCCAAGCGTGTAGAAGGGCGCTTCGCCGCACGCCTCAAGCTGCTTTTCCATATTCTGCTTGATCTTGTGCATGGGCACATGGCCCGGCCCCTCGATCATCACCTGCACATCCTGTTCCCAGGCGCGCTTGGTGAGTTCGCCCAGCGTGTAGAGTTCGGCGAACTGCGCTTCGTCATTGGCGTCGGCGATCGAACCGGGGCGCAGGCCGTCGCCCAGCGAATAGGCGATGTCGTACGCCTTCATGATCTCGGTAATCTCGTCGAAATGCTCGTAGAGGAAGCTTTCCTTGTGATGGGCGAGGCACCATTTCGCCATGATCGACCCGCCGCGGCTGACGATGCCGGTGACGCGCTTGGCGGTCATGGGGATATAGGGCAGGCGGACGCCGGCATGGATGGTGAAATAGTCGACCCCCTGCTCGGCCTGTTCGATCAGCGTGTCGCGGAAGATGTCCCAGGTCAGTTCTTCGGCAATGCCCCCGACCTTTTCCAGCGCCTGATAGATGGGAACGGTGCCGATCGGGACCGGCGAGTTGCGCATGATCCATTCGCGGGTGTCGTGGATGTTGCGGCCGGTCGACAGGTCCATGACCGTGTCGGCGCCCCAGCGGATCGACCAGACCAGCTTGTCGACTTCGCTCGCCACGTCGGAGGCGACCGCCGAGTTGCCGATATTGGCGTTGATCTTCACCAGGAAGTTGCGGCCGATCGCCATCGGCTCGGTTTCAGGGTGGTTGATGTTGTTGGGGATGATGGCGCGGCCACGGGCGACTTCGTCACGGACGAACTCCGGCGTCACATAATCGGGGATTTCCGCGCCCCAATCCTGTCCGTCGCGCACATATTCGGCGAGGCGGGCACGGCCCAGATTCTCCCGCTCGGCGACATATTCCATCTCCGGCGTAATGATGCCGCGACGGGCATAGTGCATCTGGGAGACGTTCATGCCAGGCTTGGCGCGCAGGGGGCGCTTCACGACATGGGGGAAAGGCTGGACCCCGCCGCTGCGGTCGGGGCCTTTGAGGCCGTTGTCTTCCGGCTGGATGGCGCGGGCATCATATTCTTCGACATCGCCCCGGCCGATGATCCAGTCGCGGCGCAGCGTGGGCAGGCCCGCCATGATGTCGATGCGCGCGTTCGGATCGGTATAGGGGCCAGAGGTGTCGTAGACGCGGACGGGCGGCTCGCCGCTGCCGGGTTCGAGGTCAATCTCGCGCATGGCGACCTTGAGCGGGCCGACATGGATTTTACGCGAGCCGCGAATAGGCCCGGTGGTGACGCGCATTTCGGTGCGGGCGGGGATGTCGGCCATGGTGGTGGTTCCTTTCAGGCGATGACGGTTGCGCGGCCGGTGAGGCCCGCGAGGAAGAGGAGGATGCCCAGGACGATGCTGAGGGCTGCCCAGGCGCGGGTGAAGTTTAGTGACCAGCGGCCGATCCTGATGAGCGGCGCGGGGATAGCGAGCAGCAGAGCGCCCTCTATCAGTGCAACATAGCCGATCAGGCTGACGATGACGGCCAGCGGATCGGTCCAGATGCTGTGGATGAGGACGAGAGCCGTGCCGACGACGAAGACGGGGAAGCCGAGCGCCATGACGAGGCCGGGCGAGCGTTCCAGATCGTCCATCATCGCGCGCCAGCGGGACGGTGCGATCAGGCCGCCGATACCGACGACGATCATGTACAGGCCGATCACTTCGGAAAGACGCAGGGTGAGGATGGAGATTGTGTCCATGGCAGTTCCATCCTCCTCTTCTTCTTCGCTGGGCGGAAGGAGGATGCGGACATGCCGGTGACAAGCCCTCCCTCCCTACGCCGGTCTCATCCGGATCAGGTTCAACGGGTCGCAGCCACATCAGCCGCCTCTCAACCGCTTGTGAGCGGTCCCCCGGGGATTGGGTGGCGATAGCCGAAATGTGCAGGCGACGCCAGCCCATTGCGCTGGACATAAGGGGCGCTTTGCCGCTTTTATGGCAGCGATGAAGCATCATGATCTGTCCACCAAGGAAGGGCGCAAGGCGCACCGGCATGAAATGCGCATGGTGGCTGTGCGGCCCAGGCGTTGGGGGCTGTGGCTGCTGACGGCGGGGTATCTGCTGGTGCTGACGCCGTCCGCGCTGGATGTGCACAGCCTGTTCGGGCTGTGGCCGCCGATGTTGGGGGCGATTTGCGTGATGATCGGCGTGCCGTTGCTGGTGGCGAGCGTGGTGTTGAAGCGGCGCTATGTGCGGGAGCGTGCGGCGGGACAGGTGATGGTGGGGCGGATTAGGGGTTGAGGCTGGTTTCTGCTCCCCTCCCGCAAGCGGGAGGGGCCGGGGGTGGGCCTGCGCAACATCCGCTTACTTTAGGGCGCTGGCGACGAAGCTCGCTTCGCTCGCGCCCACCCCTAACCCCTCCCGCCTGCGGGAGGGGAATAATCAGGTCCTGAACATCAACTTCATGCCCGTCCTGGGCCTGATCGTCAGGCGGCTGATCGGCTCCGGCTTGAACCCTTCCGGCACGGACAGGCGGTAGCGGCGCAGGACGCTGGCGATGACGGTCATCACCTCCAGCTGGGCAAAGCCTGCGCCGACGCAGACGCGGGGGCCTCGACCGAAGGGAAACCAGGCCTGCTTCACCATTTCGGCATTGGCGGGATCGTCGAAGCGATCGGGATCGAAGCTGTGCGGGCAGCCCCAATTATCCTTGTTGCGCTGGGTGAGCCAAGGCGCGACGACCAGCATCGCGCCTTCCTCCAATTGCTTGTCGCGCATCGGCATCGGGCAGGGCACCTCGCGCGGGAAGAAAGCCACCGGCGGATAGAGGCGCAGCGTTTCGCGGAAGATGTTGCGGACGTGGCCCATGTCCTTGAGCATTGCGGCGGTGAGCGCCTCCTCGCCCGCCAGCGCCGACACCTCCGCCCGTGCGGCACCTTGGATATGGGCGCATTCGGCCAGCATGTAGAGCGCCCATGTCATGGTGCTGGCCGATGTTTCATGGCCCGCGAGGAAGACGGTGGAGACCTGATCCATCACCTGCTGCAGGGTGAAGGGATCGCCGGTTTCGGGATGCTTCGCTTCGATCAGCGACTGGAGGATGTCCTTGTGCGGGGACTCTCCGCGTTCATGGAAGCCCTGATAGCGGGCTTCGACAATCGGGCGGAACACATCGTGGATCGCTTTGGCGGGCTTGAGCGATCGCTTTTCGAACCAGCGCGCGGGGAAGCCGTAGAGACGCAGCATCGATGCGCTGTGGGCGTAGCGCTGGAACTTGCCGAAGGCGTTGTGGATGATGTTGGATCGATGCTCATCCAGCGCCTCTGAAAAGAGCGTGCGGAAGATGATGTCGGCCGCGACATGGGTCATCATCGGGTCGATATCGACGGGCTTTGTGCGGTCGGCAGCATCGATGCGGGCGAGCAGATCGTCGGCGGCTGCGACCATCAGGGGCATGGAGCGATGCAGCGCGGTATGCGCAAAGGCCGGGTTCACCATGGCGCGCTGGCTTTCCCAATCCTCGCCATTGGCGGAAAAGACGCTGTTGCCGATCAGGGGCGACAGGTTGCGGACCAGTTCGCGGTGCTTGGGAAAGGCGGTGCCGCCGCGCAGTATCTTGTCCACCAACGGCAGTTCGTTGGCGATATACATGGTCTGGCCGGGCATGCGGATTTCGCCCAGTTTCATCGTATAGCTTTTTTCGAACAGCACATGAATCCAGCTGTGCCAGCCGCGCAGGAAGCGCTTCATCAGGCCGCGCTTGGTCCGGGGCGGCTGTGGATAGGGAGGTGTGAAGGGTTCGGTCACGGGATGGCCCTGAATGCGGCGATGGCTTGATCGATCGTGCGGCGGCCTGCGGTCAGGCTGACATAATCGACCGGCGAGACGCGGTCCCCGACGCGCAGATAGTCGAAATGCGCCTCATATTTGTTCGACCAGCCGCTGTGATAATTTTCCGGGTCGTAGAAGAGGTGGAAACGCGGCGAGAGCAGATCGACGCGGGCGGCGCAGCGATCCGATACGAGGCGAATGGGGTGGACGTCATGATAGGCCGCGCCATCGGGGGGTGCGGAGAAATCGACAAGGCGGAACTGCCCCTCGTCCAGCGCTTTCAGGTCGGCATGATACCAGCGCGCGTCTTTGCGCAGGGCGATGACCGGGACGACTTGGCCCAACGTCAGGGCGGTGAAGTTGTCCGGTAGCGACCTGCCCTCGCGCAGCTCGAGAATACGGCGAAGGACGCTCATAGCATAGATGGTGCCGTTGCTGTGCGAGGCGAAGATCACCTCATCCCACGGCCCCTCCATCTCCTGCGCGATGCGGGCGGCGAACTGGTCGAGGCGGGCGTTCATCTCCTGTCCCGGCCCTCCGGTGGCGACCGTGTGGTTATAATACATGAAGCGCAGCAGCCATGGCACAATTAGTTTGTTAAGCAACCGGCCGGACAGCAGCGCGCTGATCCCGATGCCGATCAGCACCGAGCCCCAGAAAGGCATCAGCAGCGACAACAGCGAAGCGGGGATCAGTGCCAGCGCGAGCGGGATCAGGATCGCGAGCAGCGGCGGGTAGAGGATGGTGATGACCGGGCCGGGGCGCAGCTTGCGCATACGCAGGAACTGCATGTGGCGGGCGTGAGCGGCGTAGGTGGCGATGGAGCGCCAGGCGAGCAGCAGCGGGTTGCGGATCCACACCTTGCCGACCAGATCCTCCCAGCGGAGAAATTCATAGTCGGTTTCGACGCCGGCGCTGTGGTTGGTGACGGTCCAGATTGCGGAGGATACCGGGCCTGATCGGCGCGCGCTTACCTCCACCTGCTCGCCCGAGAGGCGCGCGTAGCGCTCCGCCTGCTCACGATAGAGTTGGTGATAAAAACGCACCCCGCGCGGATCGAAACCGCCAAGGTAGAAGACTTTACGCTTGAACTTTTGCACGGCCCTGTTCCACATCGGGCCATGACGACACCCGAACGCGATTACTGCTATTTCATAGATCACCGCAAATACAACCGAAACATCGGCTGCCGGAAACATGACAATGCCTATGGCATCAATGGCGGCGGCAGCGAGCGGGACCGGTGGCGGGCGGACTTTGCCTTTTACCGGCACATGCGCGACAATGGCGATCCGATGGCGCTGCCTGCGCTGCTTGCCTGCCTGGTGTGCGGCTGGTTCTGCTGGAACTATCATCCGGGCAAGGGGCTGTGGCGGGGACAGCTCTTGCGCCGTTTTGCGAAAGCGCCGAAGTGAGCGGCATGACACAGCAACGCCATGTTTCGATCGGGTCGGTGACGATCGGCAACGATTTGCCCTTCGTGCTGATTTCCGGCCCCTGCCAGATTGAGAGCCGCGATCATGCGATGATGATGGCGGAAAAGCTGGCGGAGGTGGCGGAAAAGGCAGGCGTGCCGTTCATCTTCAAATCCTCGTTCGACAAGGCGAACCGGACTTCAGTGTCGGGCCAGCGTGGCGTGGGCATCGATGCGGGGCTGGCGATACTGGCTGAGGTGAAGAGGCAGTTGGGCTGTCCGATACTGACCGATGTGCATGAGGCGGGGCAAGTGGACGCGGCGGCGCAGGCGGTGGATATTTTGCAAATCCCGGCATTCATGTGTCGCCAGACCGACCTTTTGCTGGCGGCGGGGCGGACAGGCGCTGTGGTGAATGTGAAGAAGGGGCAGTTCCTTGCTCCCTGGGACATGGCTGCAGTGGCGCAGAAGGTCGCTTCGACAGGCAATGAGCGGATATTGCTGACCGAGCGGGGCGCGAGTTTTGGCTACAACACGCTGGTCAGCGACATGCGGTCGCTGCCGGTGATGGGGGCAACTGGTTATCCGGTGGTGTTCGACGCCACCCATTCGGTGCAGCAGCCGGGTGGGCTGGGGTCAGCTTCGGGTGGCCAGCGGGAATTTGCGCCGGTTCTGGCGCGCAGTGCAGTCGCGGCGGGCGTTGCGGCGGTGTTTGCCGAGGCTCATGATGATCCGGATCGAGCGCCTTCGGATGGGCCGGTCATGCTGCCCTTGGGATGGATGGGGCCGCTGCTGGAGAAGTTGAAGGCTATAGACGAGGCGGTGAAGGGCTAACCCAACAAACCACCGTGCTCCTGCGCAGGCAGGAGCCCAGTCCAGACGTGTGAGCTGGGCTCCTGCCTGCGCAGGAGCACGGGCTTCTTAGGGCCGCGTCTGGCCTGTTCCGCGTACCAGCCATTTGTAGGTTGTCAGGCCTTCCAGCGCCACCGGGCCGCGCGCGTGGAGGCGGCCGGTTGAGATGCCGATCTCCGCGCCCAGCCCGAACTCGCCGCCGTCGGCGAATTGAGTGGAGGCGTTCCACATGACGATCGCGCTGTCGACGGCGTTGAGAAAGCGCTCGGCTTTCTCCGCGTCCTCGGTGATGATCGCGTCGGTGTGATGACTCGCGTGAGTAGCGATATGGGCTAGCGCTTCGTCAAGCCCATCGACCAAGCGCACCGACACGATCGCGTCGAGATATTCTGTATCCCAATCCTCGTCCGAAGCAGCAACCACACGGCTGTCCATCGCCTGCACCGCTTCATCGCCGCGCACTTCGCACTTGGCGTCGAGCAGCGCTGCCACGATGGCGGGGGCCGCGGGAAAAGCCTTGTCGATCAGCACCGTCTCGGTCGCGCCGCAAATGCCGGTGCGGCGCATCTTGGCGTTGACGATCAGCTTAGCGGCCATGTCCGGATCGGCCGCGCCATCGACATAGCTGTGGTTGATGCCGTCGAGATGCGCGAGCACGGGCACGCGCGCCTCTTCCTGCACGCGGGCGACGAGGCTCTTGCCTCCGCGCGGGACGATGAGGTCGATGAAGTCCGACGCCTTGAGCAATGCGCCCACGGCGGCGCGATCCGTCGTCGGCACCAACTGCACCGCGTCGGCAGGCAGGCCCGCAGCGGCGATGCCTTCCGCCATGGCGGCGTGGATGGCGCGGTTGCTTTCCTTCGCCTCGCTGCCGCCGCGCAGGATGACGGCGTTGCCCGCGCGCAGGCACAGGGCGGCGGCGTCGGCGGTCACATTGGGGCGGCTTTCATAGATGATGCCGATCACGCCCAAGGGCACGCGGACGCGGGACAGTTCCATGCCGTTGGGCCGGACCTGTTTGTCGATGATGCGCCCAAGCGGATTGTCGAGGCTGGCGACCTGATCGACGCCAGCAGCCGTTGCCGCCACGCGGCTTTCATCGAGACGCAGACGATCGAGCATGGCTGGCGAGAGGCCATTGGCGGCGGCGTTTTCCACATCCTGCGCGTTTGCGGCAAGGATTTGCGGCGCCTGATCCCGAAGCGCCTGCGCGGCGCGGCGCAGGGCGTCGATCTTCTGCGCGTCACTTGCGCTGGCCAGCGTCACGGCAGCGGCACGGGCGCGCGCGCCCATCGCCGCAATCAGCATTTCGGGAGTCTGGGTCAGGTCATTCATCTGGTCGAGCCTTTCGCCCGCGCCCTTAGCATGAAAGCGTCGCAGGACGAAATGCACTGGGTGGCCTTTGGCTCCGCTATAGCATTATGGAGCTTTCTCGATCCAACCAATATGCCGGTTGAGCTTGTTGAAGCCGACACCCGCTTGAAAGAGAGATAAGGCCCTTCGACCAACGGGATGATATTTCAGGCGGCCTGCGCCAGACTTTCCGCCTTCAGCGCGCGGAAGGTACGGCATGGCGGAATGTTGCGCCATTCGACCCGCTCGGCGATCTCGTTGAACTGCCCGGCTAGCAGCCGACGGACATATGCCGAATATTGATAGACCAGAAATTCGCCGCCGGGTCGCAGCGCGCGCTGCGTTTCCGCGCAGATTAGTTCGCCTACCCCATCCGGCAGGGTGGAGAAGGGAATGCCCGAGAGGATATAATCAGCCTGCCGATGCCCGGCTTCAACAATGAAGCGGCGAACGTCTGCCGCCGATCCATGCACGACCCGCAGCCGGGGATCGTCGATCTGCGCTTCAAGCCATGCGACGAAGTCGAGGTTAAGATCGATCGCCACCAGCTTCGCGTCCGGGTGCATGCGCTCCAGGATAGGGCGGGTGAAGGTGCCGACGCCCGGCCCATATTCCACGAACAGGCGCGTGCGCTGCCAATCCACCCGGTCCAGCATGCTGTCCACCAGCGCAGCCGAAGATGGGATCACGGAACCGATCATCCCGGGATGCTTCACGAACTGGCGGAAAAACATGCTCCACTGACCCAGGAATGACGCCGGATCTGCTTTTTTCTTCAAGGGAATGGAGGCCATCAATACTCGCCTGTCTGCCTTCACGTCTGGGCCTTGCAAATATCGGCAAGCCTGGCAAGCCGCTTTGCATGGTGGCGGACATATTGCCCGGCCATGGGTAAGCGAACGCGCGGACTGCGGATGGGTTCAATCCGCAATCCGCTAGCCCTTGTTAAGATTGCGATTCACGGGATCGGAGCATCCCCGGCGTTACAAAGCCGATGGGGTCTACCCGCATGGCGCTCTGCTTCAGCTGGGATTGAATCTTTTCATATTCATGCTCCATTTCCGGCGTCACCGACGCGCGGGTCTCCTCAAGCGCCTCGTTGAAATGCGCCTGCTCGACCCGCTCCACCGACAGGGATTGGCGCAGCGCGATCAGACCGGCGCGGCGGACCAGATCTTCCAGGTCCGCACCGGTGAACCGCTCTGTCCGTTCCGCCAAATCATCCAGATCGACATTCTCACCCAGCGGCATCTTGCCGGTATGGATCGTGAGGATGCGCCTGCGCCCTGCCTTGTCGGGCACTGGGACGTAGATGAGCTCGTCGAAACGGCCCGGCCGCAGCAGCGCCGGGTCGATCAGTGTCGGCCGGTTGGTTGCGCCGATGACGACGACCGATTGCAGTTCCTCCAGCCCATCCATTTCGGCAAGGATGGTGTTCACCACCCGCTCCGTCACCGCCGGTTCGCCCAGCCCGCCGCCACGCGCGGGGACGAGGCTGTCCAGCTCATCGATGAAGATGACCGTGGGCGCCACCTGCCGCGCGCGGGCGAACAGGCGTGCGATCTGCTGCTCGCTTTCGCCATACCATTTGGACAGCAGGTCGCTGGACTTGGTCGCGATGAAGTTCGCCTGCGCCTCTCGCGCGACCGCCTTGGCCAACAGCGTCTTGCCGGTGCCGGGCGGGCCATAGAGGAGGAAGCCCTTGGCAGGCCGGATGCCGATGCGGCGGAAGGCGTCCGGGTCCTTGAGCGGCAGCTCGACCCCTTCCTTGAGCCTCATTTGCGCATCATCCAAGCCGCCAATATCGGACCAGCCGATATTGGGCGCCTGCACCATCACCTCGCGCATGGCTGAAGGCTGGACGCGCTTGATCGCGGCCATGAAGTCGTCGCGCGTGACGGACAGTTCCTCCAGCACGTCTTGCGGGATGGTCCCTTCCTCAAGGTTGAGGCGCGGCATGAAACGGCGCACCGTCTCGATCGCCGCCTCCCGCGTGAGCGCCGCCAGATCAGCGCCGACAAAGCCATAGGTCATCCGCGCCAGTTCGCCCAGATCCACGCCATCCGCCAGCGGCATGCCGCGGGTATGGATGCCCATGATCTCCCGCCGTCCCCGTTCGTCCGGAACGCCGACGATGATCTCACGGTCGAAGCGACCCGGCCGCCGAAGCGCCTCGTCGATCGCCTCTGGCCGGTTGGTGGCTGCGATCACCACCAGATTGGTGCGCGGCTCCAGCCCGTCCATCAACGTCAGCAACTGCGCGACGAGCCGCTTCTCCGTCTCGCCGGTCACGCTGCCGCGCTTGGGCGCGATCGAATCGATCTCGTCTATGAACAGGATCGAGGGGGAGGACTTGGCCGCTGCCTCGAATATCTCGCGCAGCTGCTTTTCCGACTCGCCATAGGCCGATCCCATGATCTCCGGCCCATTGATCAGGAAGAACTCAGCCTCCGATTCATTGGCGACGGCGCGAGCGAGGCGCGTCTTGCCCGTACCCGGCGGGCCATGGAGCAACACGCCCTTTGGCGGGTCGACGCCCAGCCGTTCGAACAATTCGGGGTAGCGCAGCGGCAGCTCTACCATTTCGCGCAGTTGGTCGATCGCTTCAGCCATGCCGCCGACATCGTCATAGGTGACATCGGCGCGCCGGGACTCCTTGGGCTCCTCATATTCGGCGCGCAGATCGATCTCGGTATCGGCATCGATCTGCACGTACCCCTTGGGCGTCGTGGACACCACCACCAGCCTGATTTCCTGAAGCGCATAGGCGGGCGCGGCGAGCATCTGGCGCAATTGCGGGGGCATGTCGTTTGGCGGGACCTGCTGTTGGCCTGCCGTTGCAACAATGTCGCCAGCCGCGAGCGGACGCTGGAAGAAAACACGCTTCAGCGCTTCCGGATTGCCCTGAAGTCGCAGATTATTTTGTGCAGGCGCGAACACAACCCGCTGGGCCGGGCGTGGTTCGATCTTGCTGATGTGCACGAAATCGCCCGATCCGACCCCGGCATTGGCGCGCTGCAACCCGTCGAGACGAAGGACATCGAGTCCTTCATCTTCCTTATAAGGGCGGACCACACGAGCAGGCGTCGACCGCTTCCCCGCGATCTCGATCACATCCCCCTCGGCCAGATGAAGTTCCGCCATTACCGCCAGCGGAATGCGCGCAAGCCCGCGTCCTGCGTCTTCGGGTCGCGCATTCGCTACCTGAATTCGGCGTTCCGCGCTTTCCTGTTCGGCCATTGCCATCCCCATTCTTGTCACTGCGTAACGAGATAGGAAACGCCGGTCGCTAAGGAAAGGGGCCATCGATCATGACGGGCCGGGACAAAAAAAGGGCCGACCCGAAGGCCAGCCCGAAAAGTTTTAGGAGAGGATGCCTGAAAGGCCTTTCCTATGTGCGGTGCAGCATGGTATTTTGCAATTGCGAAAAGAACGAGACAGTTGCAAAATTTGCATCTTACCGGTTGACGCTTTTTCATGCTGGTGAAAAGAGGATGACTTGGGATAGGCCGCTCAACCTTCGAAGCGTACCGATGACGCGTCGCAACAGTTATGGCTTAGCTACAGATCAATTATGCGCAGACTGCCGCCCCTTACCGCCCTAGAGGCCTTTGTTCAGGTAGCCCGTCTTGGCTCGGTTAAGGCTGCGGCTGAAGAACTGGCACTGTCCACGCCCGCGCTCAGCCGCCGCGTTCAGGCGCTGGAACGATTCATCGGTCGCCCGCTGTTCGACCGCAAGCATCAGGCGCTGGAAATCAATGCCGATGGGCAGAAGCTGCTCGACGACATCGCGCCCGCGCTTGATTCGCTGAGTCAGGCGCTGGAGAATATCCAGAGCGGCGGCAACCAGCTTCGCCTGCGCCTCGCGGTGATGCCGTTGTTCGCGACGCAGCGGCTGTTCCCCCATCTGGGCGCGTTGCGGCAGAAGCATCCGCAGTTGCACATCGATATCGAAACGACGCCACATGCGGTCGCACGGCTGGGCGAAGGGCTGGACGCCGCGATCGTGCTTGCGAAGGATATCGATCCGGCGCTCTATGCCCATGAGCTGGACCATGACGAAGTTTATCTGATCGGCCGCAAGGCGCTGCTGGAATCGCCGCAGAAGATCGCGACTCCCGCGGACCTGGCGGAACACACCATCCTGCTTCATCGCGACATGAACCTTTCGTTCGAGGCGTGGAAGGAAGCGGTCGGATTGCCGGACCTGCAACCGCTGGCGATCGACAATTATGATTCGGGCCAGTTGATGCTGGAGGCGGCGGCGCAGGGCCTGGGCGTCGCAGTGATGCATGCAAGCCACTTCAAGGAAGCGGATGACGCACGGCTCGTTCGCCTGTTCCCCGAAACGCGGGTGGAAAGCCCCTATCGCTATTATTTCGTCTGTCGGCCCCGCGCCTTGCAGACGCGCGCGGTGCGCATTTTCCGCGACTGGCTGATCGCGGCGGACATCTGATCGACGCCAATATTGTCGGTGGATCGGGGGCGGCGCTTTTTTTGACTCCCGCGCTCTTAACCTTAGTCAGTTCCATCCGTTATTACCGGCATGACTGGGGCATCATCATCCGCAAACCCGCAGCACGGCCTGGCCGATCGTCTGACTCGATGGGCTCGCGGCCTGTCGGGCAAACCGGACGCAGAGGAAGAGACGGACGACGCTGAACCCCAGCGCGCCCGTTCTGGCAGCACCGCGCATCGTGAAGTCAATCGGCGGCGCAAGCTCTATGACGAGATCGGCAATTTCCTGTTCGCGCATGATCTTGACCTGACGCCGCTGAATTTCGGCGTTGCGCATGATTATCTGACCGGGTCGCAGATCGGCGTGGAAAAGGCGATCAGGGCGGTGTTGGCGGAGCGTGGCAAGATCAGCAACAGCTGGGTCGAAGAAATCGTGGCGGAGCAGCGCGGGGATGAGGTGACGCCCGAGGCGCTGTCCACGATGCTAGCGAAGGTCGAGGAAAATCTCTCCGAATTTACCGGCCTGATGACCGAATCGCGCAATTCCGCGAAGGATTATGGCGCGGCGCTACAGGAAGAGGTGAAGGGCCTTACCGCTGGCGCGAAAAATGAACCCGTCCTTGCGCGGCTGGTAGCCCTTACGCGGTCCATGGTCGAAAAGACTCGTCAGGTCGAAGGCCAGCTACGCCAGAACCAGAAGCAGAATCATGCGCTGCGCTCCAGCCTTGCCAATGCGCGGCGCGCCGCCGAGCATGACCATCTGACGGGCCTGCCCAACCGGCGCGCTTTTGAAGGGACATTGCGCGAAGAGGTGGCGATGGCCCGAAAGGAAAGCCAGCCGCTGGCCGTCGCCTTCTGCGACATCGATCATTTCAAGGTGATCAACGACACGCACGGCCACGACACGGGCGACCGGGTGCTGAAGTTCGTCGCGGGGCTGCTGGCCAAGGCGAGCAACGACCAATGCCATGTCGCGCGTCACGGCGGCGAGGAATTCGTCATGCTGTTTCGCGGCAAAACGGCGGCAGAAGCGTGCGAGGCGGTGGACGATGTCCGGCGGGACCTTGCCACGCGCAGCCTGGTCAACCGCACCAATGGCGAGCGCATGGAACGGGTGAGCTTTTCGGCGGGCGTTGCCAATGTGCTGGCCCATGATGATCCGCGCGCGGCGCTGAAGGCGGCCGACCGGGCGTTGTATCTGGCCAAGGAGCATGGCCGGAACCGCGTCTATCTCGCGGTTGAGGGCGAATGATTCCCTAGAAGTCCGGCTTTTCATAATGGGGCGGCGGGGTGATGACCTCCATCCGCTCCGACAGCAGAGGCCGAAAGGACGGGCGCGATTTGAAGCCTGCATACCAGCGCTTCACCGTCTCATGCCCGGCCCAATCGATGCCGCCTAGATAATCGGCCACCGACAGATGCGCCGCCGCCGCGATGTCGGCAAGGCTCATCGTGCCGCCCGCCATCCAGCTGCGGTGATCGAGCAGATAGTCCATATAATCCATATGGACATTGGCCCGCTTCATCGCCTCGCGCAGCACCCGCGCATCGGGTGGCGCGCGTTCGATCAGCCGCTTCTTCATCCGCTCGTGCAGTAGTGGGCCGACGACATCGCCGTAGAAATTCTGGTCGAAAAAGGCGACGAGCCGACGAACCTCCGCCCTGCCCGCAGCTGTGCCGGAAATCAGCGGAAACTTCTCCACAGTCTCCTCGAAATATTCGCAGATCGCCTGGCTGTCGATCAGCGTCGATCCCTTTTCCTGATCCACCATGACCGGCGTGGTCCCGGCGGGGTTGAGATCCAGAAATTCGTCGCGCGCTTCCCAAGGCGATTCGCGCACAAGGTCATAGCCTATTCCCTTTTCGCCGAGCAGCAGGCGCACCTTGCGGGAGAAGGGACAAAGCGGGAATTGGAAGAGCTGCCACATGGCTTCCTGTTAAGCGGAGGCGGCGCTTGCGAAAAGCAGCAAATTGGGTGGCCCCTGCTTTAATGCGCGGCGAAAATGGTGGAAACTTTGGCGGCACCGGAACGATCCGGGCTTCCGATGATCGCCTCTACCCTCTAGGGGGGCAGGCAACGCACAGGAAAGGATACTCGATGTCTGACGATTTTTTCCCGGTATCCAAGGAATGGGCCACTTCGGCGCTGCTCGACCGGGATGGGCGTGAGGCAGATTATCAGCGGTCGATCAACGAGCCGGAATCCTACTGGCTGGAGCGCGCAAAGCGCCTGGATTGGCTGACCTTCCCCAGCAAAACCGACGAGAGCAGCTTCAACGAAGCGGATTTCGGCGTGAAATGGTTTGCCGATGGCGTGCTCAACGTCAGCGCCAACTGCATCGACCGGCATCTGTCCGAGCGTGGCGACCAGACCGCGATCATCTGGGAACCGGACTCGCCGGATGCCGAGCCGCGTCGCTACACCTATGCACAGGTGCATGAGGAAGTCTGCCGCTTCGCCAATGTGCTTAAAGCCGCGGGCGCGAGGAAGGGCGACCGCGTCACCGTCTATCTGCCGATGATCCCGGAAGCGGCGTTCGCCCTGCTCGCGTGCGCGCGGATCGGGGCGATCCATTCGGTCGTCTTTGGCGGCTTCTCTCCCGAGGCGCTGGCGGGGCGGATCATCGATTGCGATTCCAACATCGTCATCACCGCCGACGAAGGCCGCCGCGCGGGTAGACAAGTGCCGCTCAAGGCCAATGTCGATGCCGCTCTCAAGGATTGCCCGAGCGTCAAAAAGGTCGTGGTGGTGCAGGCGACCGGCGGCGCCGTCACCATGCAGGAAGGCCGCGACCTGTGGCTGCATGAGGAAGCCGCCAAGGTTGCCGCTGACTGCGCGCCCGAACCGATGAACGCGGAAGACCCGCTGTTCATCCTCTACACCTCGGGTTCGACCGGCAAGCCCAAGGGCGTGCTGCACACGACCGGCGGCTATCTGCTGTGGGCGAGCCTCACCCATGAGCTTTGCTTCGATTATCGCCCCGGTGACATATACTGGTGCGCGGCCGACATCGGCTGGGTCACGGGGCACAGCTATATCGTCTATGGCCCGCTGGCGAACGGCGCGACGACGCTGATGTATGAGGGCGTTCCCAACTATCCGACGCCCAGCCGCATCTGGGAGGTGGTGGACCGGCATCAGGTTCAGACGATCTTTACCGCGCCCACGGCGCTCCGCGCGCTGATGAAGGAGGGCGATGCCTTCGTTCACTCTACCAGCCGCAAGTCGCTGCGCCTGCTCGGCACCGTGGGCGAGCCGATCAATCCCGAGGCATGGCGCTGGTATCATCATGTCGTAGGCGAGGATCGCTGCCCGATCATCGACACCTGGTGGCAGACCGAAACAGGGGCGGCGATGATCGCGCCGATGCCGGGTGCGACGGACCTGAAGCCGGGTTCGGCGACGCTGCCGATGCCGGGCGTGATCCCGCAGATCGTCGATAGCGAGGGCAAGGTGCAGGAAGGCGCGGCGGAGGGCAATCTGGTCATCGCCGGAAGCTGGCCGGGCCAGATGCGCACCGTTTGGGGCGATCATGAGCGCTTCTTCCAGACCTATTTCACGACTTTCCCCGGCAAATACACGACCGGCGACGGCGCCCGCCGTGATGCGGACGGCTATTACTGGATCACCGGGCGCGTCGATGACGTCATCAACGTGTCCGGCCACCGCATGGGCACGGCCGAGGTGGAGAGCGCGCTGGTGCTGCACGAAGCGGTCGCTGAAGCGGCGGTGGTTGGCATGCCCCATGACATCAAGGGTCAGGGCATCTACGCCTATGTCACGCTGAACAGCGGCGAGGAGCCGAGCGAAGAGTTGCGCAAGGCGCTGGTCGCCTGGGTCCGCAGCGAGATCGGCCCGATCGCCACGCCCGACGTCATCCAGTTCGCGCCCGGCCTGCCCAAGACCCGTTCCGGCAAGATCATGCGCCGCATCCTGCGCAAGATCGCGGAAGGCGAAGTGTCCGCGCAGGCTCTGGGCGACACAAGCACCCTTGCCGATCCTTCCGTCGTCGATAATCTGGTTGCCAACCGTCACGGATAAAGCGCCCAAGGATCAGGAGACCCCGGTGGAACGATACAGCCTGGTTGCCCGCACGTTGCATTGGGTCATGGCGATCCTGATCCTATTCAACCTGTGGCTGGGACTGGCGCATGACTCCCTGCCCCGCGATTGGCAGGTGATGCCGGTGCACAAGTCGGTTGGCCTCACCGTGCTGGCGCTGGCGATCCTTCGCCTCGGCTGGCGCCTGACCCACCGGCAAACACCCCTGCCCGAGGGTTTGCCCGCCTGGGAAAGGCTGGCCGCGAAGGTCACGCATTATACCTTCTATGCGTTCATGCTGCTGGTGCCGCTGACCGGCTGGATCATGAGTTCGGCGGGGAAATGGCCGCTCAACTGGTTCTTCCTGTTCGATGTGCCGAAGTTCGCGGTGACGAAGGATGACGCGATCGTTGGCTTTTCCGCGGAGGCGCATGAGATATTCGCCTTTGCCTGGATCGCGCTCCTCGTCCTGCACGTCGCGGCTGCGCTACGCCATCACTTCATCCTGAAGGATGACGTGCTGCGGCGGATGTTGGGGTAAACTCCGTCGTCACCCCAGCGAAAGCTGGGGTCTAAGCGAGATGCCAGCTTTCGCTGGCATGACGGAAAACTTAGACCAGTTCCCCGATCAGCAACTTTGGCAGCGCGCCGGATTCGCCGCGTGCCTCCGCCATGAAGCGGTTCTTGAGCATGGGTGTGCGCTGTACGGCGGCGAGGCCGAAGCGGCGGATGGCTGAGGGAATGCGGCCGGGAACGTCGAACAGCCGGACAAGTCCGTCCATGGCGACACTGACGGACATCGCGTCCAGCCCGCGCCAACGCTGGTAGCGTGCCATCAGCTGAGCGTCGCCCGGATCAAGGCCAAGGCGCATGCCGTCGACCAGCACTTCCACCAGCGCCGCGACGTCGCGGAAGCCGAGGTTGAGGCCCTGCCCGGCGATCGGATGGATCGCATGAGCACTGTCACCGACCAGCGCCAGCCGGGTATCGGTGATCCGCGCGGCATGGTGGAAGCCCAGCGGATAGCTGGAGCGCGGCCCCGCGAGCGATATTTCGCCAAGAAAACCGCCCATGCGCTTCTGCGCTTCGGCGAGCCATGCCCGCTCGGACAATTTCAACATCACCGGCGCCTGATCGGTCGGCACGGTCCACACGATTGCCGATCGCGTGCCCGGCAGCATCGGCAGCAGTGCAAAGGGGCCGCCGGGATAGAAAATCTCATAGGCGGTGTTGGCGTGCGGCACCTCATGATCGATCGCCGTCACCATGGCGGTGTGCTTATACTGCCAGCGCGTGGTGCGGATGCCCGCAGCTTCGCGCGTCGGGCTGTTCCGGCCCTCGGCGGCCACCAGAAGCGCGCCGTGCAGAACCTGCTCGCTGGCGAGCGTCAGGCTGACGCCATCGGCATTGCGATCGACATGAATGGCGCGGTCTGGCTGGAAGCGGGTCAGATTTTCCGCTTTCTCCGCTGCCTGAGCCAAGGCGACGCGCAGGTCGCGATTGGGGAACATGATCCCCATGACCCCATCGTCAGCATCGGGCGCGAAGTCGAGCGCACCGGGTTCCAACCCGTCGCTGACCCAGATGCGGTCGATGGGGCAGCCCTTCCCTTCCAGCAATGCAGCCACACCGATCGCGGAGAGCATCGCATGGCTGGTCGAGGAAATGGCCGACACGCGCCCGTCGAAACCCACCGCACTGGTTTCGACCGGATCAGCAGGATCGATGACGGCGCAGCGGACCCCATGACCGGAAAGTGCGATGCCCAGGGTCAGCCCGACAAGGCCCCCGCCCAAGATGACGACATCAAAACGTTGCATGGGCTTCTTCTAGGCGCTGTGCGCGGAGTTGGGAAGCCACAGGAGCTCCTATAGGATGTGCTCCTGCCTCCGCAGGAGCACATAAAATTAAAGCTTGCGCACCCAGCCTGCCGGGTCTGCAACCGTTCCGCGCTGAATGCCGGTCAGCTCGGCGCGCAGGGCTTCGGTCACGATGCCGCCGTCGCCATTGCCGATGGTGAAGTCGCCATCGACGCTTTTCACCGTGCCGATCGCCGTCACGACCGCCGCCGTGCCGCAGGCGAACGCCTCGCGCAGCTTGCCGCTGGCCGCATCGTCACGCCACTGCGCGAAGCTATAGGGTTCCTCGCGCACATCATGCCCTTTGGCGCGGGCGAGGGTGATGACGCTGTTGCGGGTGATGCCGGGCAGGATAGTGCCCGACAGCGGCGGGGTGACGATCGATCCGTCATCCATGACGAAGAACACGTTCATGCCGCCCAGTTCCTCGACCCACTTATGTTCGGCAGCATCGAGGAAGACGACCTGATCGCAGCCATGCTTCGTCGCTTCGGACTGGGCTACCAGGCTCGCGGCATAATTGCCGCCGCACTTGGCAGCGCCCGTGCCGCCCTTTGCCGCGCGGGTAAAATGTTCTGACACCCAGAGCGTTACGGCCTTCTTGCCGCCCTTGAAATAGGCGCCTGCGGGCGAGGCGATGACGCAGAAGATATATTCCGCCGCTGGGCGGACGCCCAGAAAGCTCTCGCTCGCGAACATGAAGGGGCGCAGATAGAGGCTGCCTTCGCCGCTGGGGATCCAATCGGCGTCGATCTTCACCAATTCCTCGACCGCTTCCATGAAGATATCTTCGGGCAGGACGGGCATGGCCATGCGTTCCGCCGATTTGGCGAAGCGGCGGGCATTTTCTTCCGGCCGGAACATGGCGATGCTGCCATCCTCAAGCCGGTAGGCCTTCATCCCTTCGAAGATTTCCTGCGCATAATGCAAAACGGCGCAGGCAGGATCGAGCTGGAACGGCTCGCGCGGGCCGACGGCATGGCTGTGCCATCCTTTCCCCTCGGTATAGCGGATCGTCACCATATGATCGGTGAACAGGCGGCCAAAGCCGGGATCTTCCAGCAATACCGCGCGCTGGTCAGCCGCCACAGCCTTGCTGCTCGGGTTGACGGTAAAGCGCGACTTCTGCTGGACGTCCATGATCAATGCTCCTCTAGTAGGACCGGCCGCCTATGTCACAAACGGCTGGCCGAAACAATGGGTCATGATTACTGACCAATTTGTTCCGGTTTCGAAAGGGCCGCTCGCCATCTGCTGGCATCTTGGCGGCGGGCTGCGGCGCGCTTATGCCCTCAACCATGCACTTCTTTTCGGACAATGCGACCCCGGTCTGCCCGCAGGTGATGGCTGCGATGGCGGCGGCTGATCTGGCTGACCACGGCTATGATGGCGACGCGTGGAGCGCGCGGATGGATGGCGCCTTTTCGGACCTGTTCGGCACCCCGGTTCGGGCGCTGTGGGTGGCGACCGGCACGGCGGCGAACAGCATCGCGCTTGCCTGCCTATGCCCACCCTATGGCGGCATCCTCTGCCATGAAGAATCGCACATCATGGTCGATGAATGCGGGGCGCCGGGCTTCTACACCCACGGCGCCAGCCTGATGAGTTTGCCGGGAGATGGCGCAAAGCTTTCGCCTGACACGCTGATCGAACGATTACAGGCGATCCGCCCGGACGTGCACCAGATTCCGGCGCGTGCGATCAGCATCACTCAGGCGAGCGAATATGGCCGCGTCTATATGCCGGAAGAGGTCGCCGCGATCGGGGATGTGGCACGGGGCCATGATCTTGGCCTGCACATGGACGGCGCCCGCTTTGCCAATGCCGTGGCGCATCTGGGCTGCCATCCGGGTGATGTGTCTTGGCGGGCTGGCGTCGATGTGCTGACCTTCGGCTGCGTCAAGAATGGCGGTATGGTGGGCGAAGCGCTGCTCTTCTTCGGGCCACAGGCGGATGCGCGTGCGGCCGAAGCGACACGATGGCGCAAGCGCGGCGGGCATTTGCTGTCCAAAGGCCGCTATCTTGCCGCGCAAATATTGGCGATGCTGGAGGATGACCTGTGGCTGACCAACGCCCGCGCCGCCAATGCCGCCGCTGCCACTCTGGCCGGGGCGGTCCCGGATCGGCTGCTCCACGCCGTAGAGGCCAATGAGTTGTTCATCCGCCTCTCTCCTGCCGAGGCCAAAGGCTTACGCGCGCAAGGCTTCGATTTTTACGACTGGGGCGAAGGGGCTGCGCGTCTCGTTACCAACTGGGCGCAGGATGCCGCAGCGGTCCAGCCACTCGCCGACGCTCTTAAGGCTCTGGAGTGAGCGGATCGTCCGAGGCGCGGGGCGGCGTCATCCTGCCATTCCTGCTGGTCACGCTGATCTGGAGTTCGACCTGGATCGTCATTCGCGATCAGCTGGGCGCGGTGCCGCCGAGCTGGTCGGTCTGCTACCGCTTTCTGCTGGGCGCGGCGGGCATGGCGCTGTTCGCAATGATCCGCCGAGTGCCCCTGCGTTTGCCACCGGCGGGGATCGCTTTTGCGGGCGCATTGGGCGTGGCGCAGTTCGTGCTCAACTTCAATTTCGTCTATCGGGCAGAACATTATCTGACCTCCGGCGTGGTCGCGACGGTCTATGCGCTTCTGCTGATTCCTAACAGCATCCTTGCCTGGTTCGCCTTTCGCCAGCCGGTCAGCCGCGCCTTCGTCCTGGGGTCGCTGGTGGCGATTGCGGGGATCATGCTATTGCTACTGCGCGAATATCGCGCGGCGCCGGTATCTGCCGAGGCCGTGCTGGTCGGCATCGCGCTCAGCGTCGCGGGATTGCTTAGCGCGTCCACGGCGAATGTCATGCAGGGTATGCAAATCGCCCGACGCCTGCCAATGGCGGCGGTGCTCACCTGGGGGATGTTGATCGGCAGCGCAGTTGATGGGGCCTATGCCTGGGCGACCGTAGGTCCGCCGGTGATCGAATGGCGCGCCGGTTATCTGTTCGGCATAGCCTGGCTGGGCATTGCGGGGTCGGTTGTGACCTTCCCGCTCTATTTCCAGCTGATCCAGCGGGTCGGGCCGGGGCGGGCAGCCTATAGCAGCGTACTTATTCCCGTTATCGCCATGCTGATTTCCACGCTGTTCGAGGATTATCGCTGGTCCACGCTGAGCGCGGTGGGCGCGCTGCTGGCGGTGGCTGGCATGGTGATCGCGCTGCGGGCGAAGACGGCGTAGGGCCGTTTTATCATCCCAGCCGTTCGGGCTGAGCCTGTAGAAGCCCCTCCCTTCTCCAAGAACAAGTGGAACCTTTCGACAGGCTCAGGGGGAATGGGAGGGAAGCGACTTGCTTCCCGATCGACGCCTTACCGGCGAACCCCCGGCTCATAATGACGCTTCGCTGCATTTACCCGGTCGATCAGGCTGGCGAGCGATTGAGGCGCGGGATTGGCGGTTTCGGGCATCGCCAGGCGGCTCATGCGCTGGCTGAGCGCGGCGAAGTTGCGGTCGATCCGTTCCATGGCGAGAAGTCCTTGGCGTAAGCTGTGGGACCATCCATGGGGCGCTTTGGTTAACGCCGCGTAAGCGATGCGGCGACCTGAGTCATTCCGCCCCGGTGAGGCAGACGGCCAGGCCCTCGCGATAGGTGGGATAGCGTGGCGCCCATCCCAGCAGGCGCTTGGCTCGGCCGTTCGCAACCCGCCGATTTTCCGCATAGAAGGACAGCGCCATGGGCGACAGATGGGCCTCGTCCAGCGTCAACAGCGGCGGCAGCGGTGCGCCCAGCATGGCGCAGGCCGCCTCGATCAAGCGATTCTGCGCGCAGGGCAGATCGTCGGCCAGATTATAGGTGCCCGGTGGCCCGTCGAAGGAGGCGATGATACCGCTTACGATGTCATTGACATGGGCGCGGCTGAAAATCTGATCGGGGAGGTCGATCCGATGCGCCTTGCCTTCGCGCACACGCTCTATCGCGGAACGGCCGGGGCCGTAGATGCCGGGCAGCCGGAAACAGCGCATGTCCTCGCGAAGCGCGCGCCAGTCGCTGTCCGCCTGAACCCGCGCGGCGCGGCGACCCGAGCCGATGGGGCTCGCTTCGTCCACCCAGGCGCCCGCAGCATCACCGTAAACGCCGGTCGAGGATAGGTAACCGCTCCAGAGGGCCGGGGCGGCGGCGATGGCCATGCCATAGCGGGTGAGCACAGGGTCGCCCTCCCCTTCCGGAGGAACAGAGGAGAGGATGTGAGTCGCTTTGGCGAGGCTGGCGCGCACGGCATCGTCGTCATCGAAGGCTATTGCCTCGCCATCGGAAACCCGGCGAACGCCTGTCACCTCCCATCCCTCCCCGCGCAGTCGGGCGGCGAGGCGGGAGGCGGTGTAGCCCATGCCAAGGATCAGCATGTGGGGGATGGCGGGGTCCCTCCCGAACTAGACCGTGAAGCTTTCGCCACAGCCGCAGCTGCCCTTGGCATTGGGATTGTTGAAGACAAACCCGGCCGTGAAGTCATCCTCCACCCAGTCCATCGTCGATCCGACGAGATACAGAACCGACGCGCCGTCAATGTAGAAGGTGCCGCCGGGCGTTTCGATCTTTTCGTCGAACTTCGCTTCCTCAGTCACGTAATCGACCGAATAGGCGAGGCCCGAGCAGCCCCGGCGAGGTGTGGACAGCTTGACGCCGATCGCTCCCTCGGGCGCCTGGCGCATCAGGTCGGCGATGCGCGCTTCCGCATTCGGCGTCAGGATGACGGCGGCGGGCCGGGCACGGGTCTTGGTGGTCGTCTCGGTCATTCTTCGTTCTCCTCCCCTCCCGCTGGCGGGAGGGTCAGGGTTCCGCGCGAAGCTCGCTGCGCTCGCGCCCACCCCTTGGTCCCCTCCCGCCTGCGGGAGGCGAGATGGTTAGAGCATCCCTAGTTCGAGCTTGGCCTCGTCGCTCATCTTCTGCGGGTCCCATGGCGGGTCCCAGACCAGATTGACCTGCGCATCACCGACGCCCGGCACAGCACCGACGCGCAGTTCGACTTCACCCGGCATGGATTCGGCCACCGGGCAATGCGGCGTGGTGAGCGTCATCGTGACGACGACATGGCCGTCCTCGGTAACGTCAACGCCGTAGATCAGGCCGAGGTCATAGATGTTCACCGGGATTTCCGGGTCGTAAATTTCCTTCAGCGCGTCGATGACGCCGTCATAAAGGCTGCCGCCCGGCTCGCCGACAGGCGTTTGCGCAGGCTTCTGTGCAAGGAAGCCGTCCAGATAGTCGCGCTGGCGCGGGGCGGCATCCGCCGCTGCCTCCTCCACGCGCGCCTTGGGCGGTGCGTCCACAGCGTCCACCTCTTCCACCAGAATCTGCCGTTCCCCGGAATTTGCCTCAGTCATTGGCGAAGATCTTCCTCACTCGCTCCAAGCCTTTGACAAGGGCGTCGACATCGCCCTCGTCGCTATAAATGCCAAAACTGGCCCGCGCCGTCGCTTCGACGCCCAGATGGCGCATCAGCGGCTGGGCACAATGATGCCCGGCGCGGATCGCAACACCGGTTTCGTCCAATATGGTGCCGACGTCGTGCGGATGCACCCCCTCGACTTCGAAGGAGAGGATGCCCGCGCTGTCTTCCGGCCCAAAGACGCGCACGCTGTTCAGGCTCTCCAGCGCCGCGCGCGCCTTGGCCACCAGCATGCATTCATGGGCGTGGATCGCGTCCAGCCCGATCGCCTGCACATAGTCGATCGCGGCGGACAGGCCGACAACGCCGGTGATGTGCGGCGTCCCCGCCTCGAACCGGGTGGGTGCAGGAGCGTAGGTGGTCTTTTCGAACGTCACCTTGTCGATCATCGATCCGCCACCCTGATAGGGCGGCATGGCGTCGAGCAACTCCTTGCGGCCCCACAGCACGCCGATACCAGTTGGGCCGTAGAGCTTATGCGCGGAAAAGACGTAGAAATCACAACCGAGCGCCTGCACGTCCACGGCAAGGCGGGGTACGGCCTGGCAGCCGTCGATCAGGATTTTGGCGCCAACGCTGTGCGCGATGTCAACCGCACGGCGGACGTCGAGGACGCTGCCCAGGACGTTCGACACATGGGCCAGCGCGACCATCTTGTGCGCGGGCGTGAGCATCGCCTGCATGGCGTCCAGGTCGATCTGGCCGTCGGCGGTAAGCGGCACGACGTCAATCTGCGCACCCACGCCTTCGGCCACGATCTGCCAGGGGACGATGTTGCTATGATGCTCCAGCATCGACAGCAGGATACGGTCGCCCGCCTTCAGCTGCGTTCCGGCCCAGCTGTGCGCGACGAGGTTGATCCCCTCCGTCGCGCCACGGACGTAGACGATTTCGCTATCCGAAGCCGCGCCGATGAACTGCGCGACCTTGCGGCGGGCAGCTTCATAGGCAAGCGTCATGTTGGCGGAGCGTTCATAGACACCGCGATGGACGGTCGCATAATCGGGGCCATAGGCGCGCGCGATGGCGTCGATGACAGCGTTGGGCTTCTGCGCGGTGGCGGCGCTGTCGAGATAGTGCCAGCTGCCGACACCGGGGAAGTCGTCCCGCAACTGCAAACCTCCGTTCGCTTCGATCGGCTGTTGGGTCTGGTCGGTCATACCAGCGTCTCCAGCTTGGCGAGCGCAGCGGCTTCGAGGCTGTCCTTAACTGCCTCATCGGCTACGTCGTCGAACACGCCAGCGACGAAGGCTTTCAGCAGCAGCGTCTTGGCGGTCGCCGGGTCCATGCCCCGGCTCGCCATGTAGAACAGTGCTTGGCGGTCCAGTTCACCCACGGTCGCGCCATGAGCGCATTTCACGTCGTCGGCGTAGATTTCGAGTTCCGGCTTGGCATTGGCCGTGGCGGTGCGGTCCAGCAGCATCGCCTTAATCGACTGGAAAGCGTCCGTCCGCTGCGCATCACGCGCGACATTGATGGAGCCGAGATAGCTGCCCGTTGCGCGCTGGCCAAGGATCGAGCGGATCGTCTGCCCACTGGTCGCGTCCGGCTCGGCATGGGTGACATTGGTGATGATCTCCAGCACCTGATCCCCGCTGCCGATGATCGCGCCGTTGAGTTCAAAATGGCTCCCCTTGCCCAGCGTCACCGCGAAGGTCACGCGGCCCAGCTTGCCGCCGATGTTCAGCACATGGAAGTCGCAGCGCGCGCCGTCCGCGATGGTGATGACATAATCATGCACCGCCGCCGCGCCCTCGCCCGCATCCTGCAACAGATGGTGGCGCGACGTTTGTCCGGCCGCGACATCGATCCGCGTCGGCGCGGGCGTCGGCCAGACGGTCGCGAGCGCCTCAAGGTCGCTGTAACGCCATTCTTCCGCCTTGCGCGTGGGAAGGGTGAGCGTCGTCACGCCGCAACCACCTCCGCATAGCCTTCGCGCTCCAGTTCCAGCGCGAGTTCGGGGCCGCCCGACTTCACGATCCGGCCGCCAGCCAACACATGGACATAGTCCGGCTTCACATAGTCGAGCAGGCGCTGATAATGGGTGATCAGCAGCACCGCCTTGTCAGGCTTGCGCATGATGGCGTTGATACCCGCGCCAACGATCTTGAGCGCGTCGATATCAAGGCCGGAGTCGGTCTCGTCCAAGATCGCCAGCTTGGGATCGAGGATGCCCATCTGCACCATTTCCGCACGCTTCTTCTCGCCGCCCGAAAAGCCGACATTCACTGGACGCTTCAGCATCTCCATATCGAGGCCGAGCAGCGCCGCCTTTTCTTTGGCGAGCTTGATGAACTCGCCGCCGTTCAGTTCCTTCTCTCCGCGCGCGCGGCGCTGCGAATTGAGGCTTTCGCGCAGGAATTGCAGATTGGACACGCCGGGGATTTCGACCGGATACTGGAAGCCCAGGAACAGGCCGGCCGCGGCGCGCTCATGCGGGTCCATGCTGAACAAGTTCACACCGTCCAGAGAGGCCGTGCCGCCGGTGACTTCATAGTTCGGACGGCCTCCGAGCGTATAGGCCAGCGTGGATTTGCCCGCGCCATTCGGCCCCATGATCGCATGGATTTCCGCCGCCTTGATGGAAAGCGAGAGGCCTTTCAGGATCGCCTTGCCGTCGATTTCGTTGGTCAGGTTCTCAATCGTCAGCATTGGTTATCCCTTATGCGCGCGCTGAAGCGTCCGCGCGGTCCAGAAGGCCATGTCGCGCACGTCCCCCGGCGCGGGGAACAGCGTGTCGATATGGCGCTTGATCGGCATATAAGGCCACCAGTCGGCGCCAGGCTCGGGCGAACCCTTTTCCAGCAGGCCAGTCACGAACTCCGTCACCGGTCCCATGCGGGTGAGGTTGGGCGCTTTCGCCTTGTGGAATGCCTTGTCGGTCCTCAGCTTCTCGGTGAAGGCAACGTCGCCCTTCTCCAGCGCGGCGCGGCATTCGGCCTGATAGGCGTCAAGGTCGCCGAAATCTTTGGCGGCGCGGACCTGAAGCTCGCCCTCTTCCAGCTCATAATCCTCGGTCAGGATGCGGATCGCAGCGGTCCATGACTGGCCGTTGGTTACGTCCTCCGCGAAATCGGCGAGGGCATCCTGGATATCGTCTTCGTCGCTCAACTTGTTTGTCCTTGAAAGTGGAAAAGCCCCTCCCCTTCAGGAGCTCGGAGGCTATTGGTTCTGTCCGGGGGACAGAACTGCCCCCGAGCTGGGTTGGGGTGGGGGCTGGCCCAACGAACCGGCGCTTGTTCGAGCGCGCCAAGGATGGTTTCGCAAACCCCGTCGATATTCTGCATTACGTTTTGATTGGTGATGTGGATGATCTGATAGCCCATCTCGCTCAGCGCTGCGTCGCGCCGATCGTCGGAATTTGCGACATGGGTATCGCCATCAACCTCAACAACCAGCGCCTTTTGCGGGCAGAGAAAATCAACAATGAACGGCCCAATCACGGACTGGCGACGGAATTTATATCCGCCGAGTTTCGAGCGCGAGAGCTTTCCCCACAGGCGCTTCTCCGGCTCGGTCGGCTCACGGCGCATCTCACGCGCGAACCCCGCCAACTGATCAAGGCGCCCAGCCGATAGCCCCCACCCCCGGCCCCTCCCCTGAAGGGGAGGGGAGTTGAGGCGTGCGGCTTGGTCGAGAGGCGTCAAATTCCTCAACCGACGCTGCCCTCCAGCGAGATCCCCAACAACTTCTGCGCCTCGACGGCGAACTCCATCGGCAGTTGTTGCAGCACTTCCTTGGCGAACCCGTTCACGATCAACGACACGGCGCTTTCCTGATCCAGCCCGCGCTGCATTGCGTAGAACAGCTGGTCGTCGCTGATCTTGCTCGTCGTCGCCTCATGCTCGATCTGCGCGCTGGGGTTGCGCACCTCGATATAGGGCACGGTATGCGCGCCGCACTGGTCGCCCAGCAGCAGGCTGTCGCACTGGGTGAAGTTGCGCACGCCCTCCGCGCCCGGCGCCACACGCACCAGCCCGCGATAAGTGTTGTTCGAGCGCCCGGCCGAAATCCCCTTGGACACGATGGTCGAACGCGACCCCTTGCCATTGTGGATCATCTTGGTGCCAGTGTCGGCCTGCTGCAAATTGTTGGTCAGCGCCACCGAGTAGAACTCACCCACGCTATTCTCGCCGTTCAGCACGCAGCTGGGATATTTCCACGTAATCGCGGAGCCGGTTTCCACCTGGGTCCAGCTGACCTTGCTGTTCCGCCCCTGACAGAGCGCCCGCTTGGTCACGAAATTATAGATACCGCCCTTGCCGTTCTCGTCGCCGGGATACCAGTTCTGGACGGTCGAATATTTGATCTCCGCATCATCCAGCGCAACCAGCTCGACCACGGCGGCGTGCAGCTGATTCTCGTCGCGCATCGGAGCCGTGCAGCCTTCGAGATAGGAGACATAGCTCCCCTCATCCGCCACGATCAGCGTGCGCTCGAACTGCCCCGTATTCTCCGCATTGATACGGAAATAGGTGGAAAGCTCCATCGGGCAGCGCACGCCCTTGGGAATGTAGACGAAGGTGCCGTCGGAAAAGACTGCGCAATTAAGCGTGGCGAAATAATTGTCGTGCATCGGCACGACCTTGCCCAGCCACTTCTTCACCAGCTCCGGATATTCGCGCACCGCCTCGCTGATCGAGCGGAAGATGACGCCCGCTTCCTCCAGCTCCTTGCGGAAGGTGGTGGCGACCGAGACGCTATCAAACACGGCATCAACCGCGATCTTGCGGCTACCCTTCACCCCCGCCAGCATTTCCTGCTCGGCGATGGGAATGCCCAGCTTCTGATAGGTTGCCAATATCTCCGGATCGACCTCGTCCAGCGACTCCAACTCCGCCTTCTTCTTGGGCTCGGCGTAATAATAGGCGTCCTGATAGTCGATCGGCGGTATGTTGAGCTTGGCCCAATCCGGCGATTCCATCTTCTGCCACATGGCAAAGGCCTTCAGCCGCCACTCCAGCAGCCATTCCGGCTCCTTCTTCTTGGCCGAAATGAAGCGGACCGTATCTTCGTTCAGGCCCTTAGGCGCAAAATCCTGTTCGATGGCGGAAGACCAGCCATGCTCATAGGCAGAGGCGCGCTCGGCGGCCTCATGCGCTTCCTGATTGCGGACGGTGGTAGCTTCTTCGGTCATGCCATTTCTCGTGTCAGGCCAATTCTCGGGTCAAACTGGCGATCGTCACCCCGGCCAAGGCCGACCGGATCGCATTGTTCGCGACATTCATGTGCGGGCGCACGCGGCAGCCATGTTCCAGCGTGCAATCATGGGCACCCTGTTCGGCACAGGCGGTCATGGCTATCGGCCCTTCCACCGCTTCCACGACATCCACCAAGGTGATGGCCGCCGCAGGTCGCGCGAGCCGCACGCCGCCGCCCGTTCCGCGGCTCGATTCCAGTAGCCCCGCAGCCGAGAGACGGCTCACCAGCTTTTGTGCGGTGGGCAGCGGGATACCGGTTTCGCTGGCAAGCGTGGTCGCATTCATCTTTGCCGCTCCGCAATGACGCGCAGCGGCCGACATCAGCACCACGGCATAATCTGCGAAACTAGAAAGCCTCATTCTGGCCAAGCGTCCCGGTTGCGAACCATTCTCAAATCGGATCGAATCAATCCGATTGCGCATGTGGTCGCGCGGGCGCCTGGAATCAAGCCATTTCTATGAGTCGGCTCGTCTCAGCTGAAACGGTTCAGCACCGCCACGTCCCCACCCAGCGAGCGCCGCAGCAGGGTAAGCTGTGCCACGGCCGTCGGTTCCGTCTGCAACTGGTGCGGGGTCAATCCGATGAAATGCTTGATCTCACGAATGAAGTGCGACTGGTCGTAGAAGCGGCCATCCTCGCACAATTCCTGCCAGCTATGCTGGTCCAGCGCGATCCGCGCACTGCATCGCAGCGCCCGATATTTCCGCGCCAGCAGCTTGGGCGGGCAGCCATAATAGCGGTTGGTGAGCCGGGCGAGCTGGCGCGCTGACAATCCGGTTCGCTCCACCAGCGCTTCGATCCGGGGCGATCCTTCCCCCATCAGCCATGCGTCTATGGATTCCAGCAATTGCCAGGTCGAAATAGGCAAGGGTTTGACCAATTGTCCCAGAACCGACCAGCAGTGGGCAGCTATGGCCTCCGCGTCATGCATGGTCGCCAGGCTGGCCTGAAGCGCGGCCATCGTTCCCTTTTTCTCAAGGGCCATGTCCCGTACACGATCGGCAAGCGCGCTGGCGTCGCCACCGTCCAGACTGACCCACCCGGCCGGGAGCAACGACACGCCGACGACGCAGGCAGGTCCATCCAGTTCAAACCGCGTCGCGCCGAGGGTCGGGCCTAGCAGGCATATTTCCGGCGTGGCCTCCACCGTTCCATCATGGAAATGATAGCTGCCCGTCCCTTGCGCCATGAACCGTAACTGGGGAACATCGGCACGCGTCACGTCCAGATAACGGTCAGCGCTTTGGGTGAAGAGGTAAACTGACCCGAAATAGGCGCGCAAATGTTCAGGCGGCGCGAAATAGCTTAGACGAACCGGACCCTGAGCCGCTTCCACCATATAGGAAAGCGACGGGTCTGCGTCCTTTTCCTTTTTATCTGGCACCCCCCCGGGTGCACTGTCGCGATGCGGCCCCATATTCACCCCACCAGCGCACTATGATGCTTCTTCGCGCCCGCGCAAGAGCGATACTGAGGAAACAAACGATTTTTCCGAAAGGCTTCGAAAAAAATGACCCGACGGTTTTACCCGCCGGGTCAGTAAAAGGTCTCGTCAGCCAATAATGGCCAAGAGCCTTCGGGTCGCAGCACTTTCATAAGTCCGAATCGGACTCGGTTGATTGGATGAATCGGACATGTCGCGGCTTGAATCGGGACTAATATGAATGATTTTGCAGCAGAAATTATCGTTATCGATCAACTGTTGCGCTATTGTCACAGCGACTCGACGGCGGCGTGCGGCAATGGCATAGGCGCTCCATGTCTTACCGCCTTGTCCGCCCGCTTTTCTTCGCGCTCGATGCAGAGCGCGCGCATCATCTTTCGGTCATGCTGCTCCGCTTGATGCCCGCTTCCCTCCCACCCGCTCCGGATGCCGCGCTGGCACAGACGGTGGCGGGGATCCGCTTTCCCAATCCTGTCGG
The DNA here is from genome assembly GCF_055396345.1 of Sphingobium sp. TomTYG46. Taxonomy (NCBI): domain Bacteria; kingdom Pseudomonadati; phylum Pseudomonadota; class Alphaproteobacteria; order Sphingomonadales; family Sphingobiaceae; genus Sphingobium; species Sphingobium sp. TomTYG46. Next base: position 2,431,559 of record NZ_AP027324.1, on the reverse strand, counting down.
ACTGGCTGCCGGCTATGACAAGGAAGGGCTGGTCGCGCACAAGATGCATGCGCTGGGCTTTGGGTTCACCGAACTCGGAACGCTCACCCCGATGCCGCAGGCGGGTAATGCCAAACCTCGACTGTTCCGCCTGGTCGAGGATCGCGCCGTCATAAACCGCATGGGCTTCAACAATGGCGGGCTAGCTGCGGCGGCAGAGCGGGTTGCCAAGCGCCGCCGTCCTGCTGGCGATGGGGCTGCGCCGATCGTCGGCATCAATATCGGCGCGAACAAGGACGCGGCCGACCGCATCGCGGACTATGTGACGGGCGTGACCTGCATGGCGCCGCTTGCCGATTATCTGACGGTCAACATCTCATCGCCCAACACGCCGGGACTGCGCGCCTTGCAGGACAGGACAGCGCTGGACCAGTTGCTGGGCGCCGTCATGACCGCGCGCCGCGTTAACGGAGGCCGGGACGGGGGTCATCTGCCGCCCGTCTTCCTGAAGGTCGCGCCCGATCTGGAGCCCGCCGATGTGGAGGACATCGCCGCCGCTTGCCTGGACCATCGGGTGGACGCCTTGATCGTGTCCAACACCACCATTTCGCGGCCCCCGCTCCGATCGGTTCATGCCAATGAAAGCGGGGGATTGTCAGGCGCGCCGCTCACCGATCTGTCGCTTCAGCGGCTGCGTGACTTCCGCCGGATACTGGGCGCGCGCCTGCCCTTGATCGGCGTTGGCGGCATCAGCGATGCGGAACAGGCCTATGCCCGGCTCCGCGCGGGGGCGAGCCTTATTCAGCTGTACAGCGCGCTTGTCTATGAAGGGCCGTATCTCGCCCGTCGCATCAATGCGGGGCTGAAAAAGCTGATGGCGCGGGATGGCTTCACCCATATCGGTGAGGTCATCGGCATCGACAGCTGATCTCGATGGTTGATCTCAGGGACTTGCGGTGGCCCGGCCGGACGATAGGGTGCGGGGCATGACGCCCCGCCTCACCTGCCTGCTGGCCCCTATAACCCTGGCGTTCCTATATGCCGCCCCCGTCGCGGCGCGCGAGCCTGTTTCACTCAATGCCACGGTTTCCGCAGCCGATCCGCGCGCGGCGGCGGCGGGGCAGGAGATGCTTCGACAGGGCGGCAGCGCGACCGACGCCGCGATCGCCATGATGCTCGCCCTCAACGTGGTCGAACCGCATAATAGCGGCATCGGCGGCGGCGGCTTCCTGATGCATCATGATGGCGAGACGGGGGTGCTCGAGTCGATCGACGGTCGCGAAACCGCGCCTGCGGCGGCCCGGCCCGACCGTTTCATCGGTGCGGACGGTCAGCCTCTCGCCTTCCGATCGGCCTGGCCCGGCGGCTATTCCGTAGGCGTGCCTGGCAACCTTCGACTCGCCTGGGAAGCCCATCGCAAATGGGGAAAGCTTCCGTGGGCGGCACTATTTGCGCCCGCGATCCGCCTAGCCGACGATGGCTTTGAGGTCCGTCAGCGGCTCGATACCGCGATGAAGGCGGTCGCCCCCATATGGGCCGACTTTCCCGAGATACAGAAGTTCTTCTGGATAGATGGCGCCCCTGCGCCCATCGGCACGACCCTTAAAAACCCTCCGCTTGCTGCCCTGTTTCGGCAAATTGCGGCGGAAGGGCCAGACGCCTTCTACAAGGGCGAGACCGCACGGGCGATCGCCGGCACAGTCACCAATGCGCCCAAAAATCCCGTGCCGATGACGGAGGCCGATATCGCCTCCTATCAGGTGAAGGCGCGCAAGCCGGTCTGCGGCCCGTATCGCGGCTACAGCATCTGCGGCATGGGTCCGGTTTCGGCAGGCGGCATCACCGTCCTGCAAATCCTGGGCATGGTCGAACGCTTCCCACTGGCCCAATGGGGGAAGGATGATCCCCGTTCCTGGCATGTCATCGGTGAAGCCATGCGTCTTGCCTATGCCGATCGCGACACATGGCTGGGCGATCCCGAGTTCGTGTCCGTGCCGATCGCGGGCCTGATCGACCCGGCCTATCTCAAGAAGCGTTCGGCGCTCATAGCCCTTGGCCGCACGCTCAACGACTATCGTTCGGGCAGCCCGCCGGGTGCCGAGGCCCGGACTACGGCGCTGCCCCAGCCGGAAAGCGGCACCAGTCATTTTGTGGCGATCGACCGCAACGGCGACATAGCGGCCTGGACCTCCACCATCGAAAGCTTTTTCGGTAGCCAGCTGATCGCCAATGGCGTGATCCTCAACAATGAGCTTACCGACTTCAGCTTCACGCCGGAAAAGAACGGCGCGCCTGTGGCCAACCGGGTGGAACCGGGCAAGCGGCCTCTGTCTTCCATGGCACCGACGATCGTCTATGACGGCAAGGGAACGCCGGTCTTCACCGTTGGCGCGGCGGGCGGGCGGACGATTATCATGCAGGTTGCCAAGGCCCTGATCGCCCATTTCGACTGGGGCCTCTCCGCGCAGGACTCAATCGCGCTGGGCCTCGAATTTTTCGACGCCAGTGGCCTGATCCTCGAAAAGGGCACGACGCTTGAAGCGATGAAAGCCCCGCTCGAATCCTGGGGCCACAAGGTCACGATCACCCCCATGGGCCTCAAAGCCAACGCCGCCGAACGCACCCCCGACGGCCATTGGCGCGGCGCGGCGGATCCGCGAAGCCCCGGCGTGTCATTACAGGAGTAACCGCCCCCAAAATACCGTCACCCCAGCGAACGCTGGGGTCTCCGGCCATGTCGCGTGCCCCCTCCCGAGATCCCAGCTTCCGCTGGGATGACGTCAGTTTCCAAGGTTCAATCCAGCAACATTGAACGTGAACGGAAACGTCTTCTCCTTCGGGCCAACCACCAGATTGACCTTCACCACCTTGCTCCGCTTGATTGCTTCATCGGCCTTTGCGGCGGGCAGCACCTCTATCCCGTCCTTATTCTCCGTCATCCGCCCGCGCCAGTCATGGCTCTTGCCATCATCGGTCACAGCCGTGACGCGGCAATCGGACAGGTCGCAGCTGAAGGGCGCGCCGACCAGCTTCACGGTCACATCCACGCCGCCTTTCGGCATCGGCTGCACCAGCAGCACCGAAAATGTGTCCTCGGCCGTCATGGTCTGCACGCTGTTCGCGCTGCCGATATAGGCGACCTTGGGCTTGCCGCCCTCGCCGCCCTCATATTTCCACGTCTGACCGATCTGCTCGCGCTGGGTCGGTCCTTCCTTTTCACTGCCCGAACAGCCCGCCAGCAGGCTGATCGCCGCGAGCGCCAATAGGCTCCGCATCGCGCATCTCCTCAACTTCCGTTTCGATTACGCAAGGAGAACGCCCGGACGCCCGCAGGTTTCCGGCTTAGCTGTAGCGCTCAGCAGTCTGCCGGATGAGCGCGATCATATTGGGGATGCCCTGTGTCCGGTTGGAGCTGAGCTGGTTCTTGAGATCGAAGGGCGCCAGCGCGCCCTCGATATCAGCCGCACCGATTCCGGCTGGCATCTGGTCCTGCACGGTCAGCAGGACCAGCGCGATGATCCCCTTGGTGATCGCCGCATTGCTGTCCGCCAGAAAATGCAGCCGCCCATCATCGCGCACGGTCGGATAAACCCAAACCGCCGCCGAACAGCCGCGCACCAGCGTCGCATCGGTCTTCAGCGCATCAGGCATCGGCTCCAGCGCGCGCCCAAGGTCGATCAGCAGCCGGTAGCGGTCATCGGCGTCCAGAAACTCATATTCTTCCTGAAGATCGGCAAGGGCGGGCACATCGGTCATATCCCGCATATAGGGGGAAAAGCGGCGCGCGAAAGCCGCTTTTCCTTAAAGATCCACGCCTGCCGCAATGGCCTCCAGCTTGCGGATACGCTCTTTCAGATCCGCGACCTCGATTCGCGCGCTGGCGAAAGGCGGCGCCGCGTCGATGCCCGGCCGTGCCAGTTCCGCGCGCTTCAGCTCCAGCCAGCCGCTCCACCCGCGCAGTCCTGCCGCCGCGACGATCGCCAGCCCCAGCAGACCGCTCGACGCGACGATGAAAATCGAAAGGGGCTCGTGCATATCGTCCCTCCTCAGTCGCGCTCCCGCAACTTGTCGAACTCGCGCTCCAGCGCGCTCGTGCTGTCGGTCGCCAGCCGTTCGAGCACCGCGACCCGGTCCTTCAGCGCCTTCACCTCCGCCCGTAGCCGTTCGGCTTCGGGATCGGGTCCGCGCTGGACAAACTCTTCGCCCCGATGGCGGCGCACGATGCCATATTTGGCGCGTACGATGCTTGCCACGGCGGCGATTGCAACGATCGCCACCACCATTTCAAAAGGATTCATGGACTTGGCCTCCCTCTCCACGCCTCAGCGCAGGCTGTCGATCTCTTCCGCCAGCCTGGTGTTGCGGCTGGTGTAGAATGTCTCGATGTCCGCCAGCCGCCGGTCGATGTCCCGGAACTTCGACCGCACGTCCCGCGCGGATCGCGCCGGATTGGTCCGAACGCCCTGCCAGAATTTCTCGTCATCCCGATCGGCATAAAGGCCAAGCGGCTTATTCTCGCCAAAATAGGCAACAGCGAAATAGGCGATCAGCGACCAGGGAAAGGCCCCCATCAGCGTCACGAGCACCGCGCCGACGCGAACCCAGGTTACGTCGATGCCGGTATAATCGGCGATGCCAGCGCATACGCCCATCCATTTGCCATTCTGCTTGTCGAGGTAGAATTTGGTGCGGCGCGCAGCCATGTCAGTTCCTCCGATCGAGATTTTGGCGGTCAAGATTCTGGCGGTCGAAATCATAGGCGTCGTCGGGCGCCGGTCGCGCCGGGCGAAAATCGGGATTGTCGGCAGCGACGATCCGCTCGACCGTCTGCAACCGGTCCTCCAGCCGTCGCGCGAGCAGGTGCAGTTCGTCTAGCAGCCGCTCATCCTCGTCGGTGATCTTGGGCGCCTGCTTCCACTTGGTCGTATAGTGCAGGATCAGCCAGGGCATGCCGATGAACAGCATGCCGCAGATCATGATCGGTAAAAACACATCCTCCATGCGTCACGCTCCCTGTTCAAACTGGCCTGTTCAAGCTGTCCTGTTCAAGCTGTCCTGTTCATGCTGGCTTTCATCGCGGCGAGTTCGGCATCGACCTTCTCGGTCGATTGCAACTCGGCAATTTCCTCCTCCAGAGTCTTCTGACCCTGACCGAGCTTCAGCGCATCCGCACGCCCCTCGGCCATGTCGACCCGGCGCTCCAATATGTCGAAGCGGGCAAAGGCCTCATTCACCTTCTCCCCAGCATAGGCTTCGCGCATGCGCATACGATTTTGCGCGCTTTCCATCCGCGTGACCAGACTGTTCTGCCGCGTCCGCGCCTCGCGCAGCTTCCCTTGCAGCTTGGCGATGTCTTCCTCAGAAGCCTTCAGCGCCTCGTCCAGCACCTCGATCTCGTGGGACAGCTGCTCTGCCATGTCGGACGCCTTCTGCTTTTCCACCAGCGCCGCCTTGGCCAGGTCCTCGCGGTCCTTGCTGAGCGCCAGTTGCGCTTTTTCCGTCCAGCTTTCCTGCAAGCCCTGCAGCTTGCCGATATGGCGGCGCATCTCCTTCTGGTCGGCGATGGTGCGGGCGGCGGACGCGCGCACCTCGACCAGCGTTTCCTCCATCTCCAGGATGATCATGCGGATCATCTTTGCCGGGTCTTCCGCCCGGTCGAGCAGGTCGGTGACATTGGCGGCAATGATGTCGCGCGTGCGAGAAAAAATACCCATCGGAACTGCAATCCTTCCGTTCATCGGCTGTGCCCCTCTTTGCAGAAGCCGTGCCAACTTGCTGGAATGCCCGATTTCGGCCGTTCCACAGTCTTGGACGCCGATTAATCTTGCCAATAAGTGGTGATTTTCACCATAAATTGGGAATGGAACGAAACAGCCACTTCATCGGCCAGTCGCTCCCCTTCCTCGACGCGGTCGAGCAGGCGGGACGCGCAGCCGAACTCGACCGCCCGATCCTGGTCGTTGGGGAGCGTGGCACCGGCAAGGAACTGGTCGCCGAACGCCTCCATCGCCTCTCGCCGCGCTGGGGCGAACCGCTCATCGTCATGAACTGCGCCGCGCTGCCCGAAACGCTGATCGAAGCCGAACTGTTCGGCCATGAGCAGGGCGCCTTCACTGGCGCCACCCACGCCCGCGCCGGCCGGTTCGAGGAAGCCCATGGCGGCACGCTGTTCCTTGATGAGCTGGCGACACTGTCCATGGCCGCGCAGGAAAGGCTGCTGCGCGTCATCGAATATGGCGAAGTCACCCGCATCGGCGCCTCGCGTCCCATGACCGTCGATGTCCGCATCGTCGCTGCCACCAATGAGGACCTGCCCCTGCTGGCCGAAACCGGCCGCTTTCGCGCGGATCTGCTCGATCGGCTGAGTTTTGAAGTCATCACCCTGCCACCGCTGCGCGCGCGCGAAGGCGATGTGGCGGTGCTTGCCTATCATTTCGGCCGCCGCATGGCCGCTGAGCTGGGACGATCCGAATGGCGTGGCTTCACGCCCGATTGCCTCGCCGCACTGGAAGCTCACCCCTGGCCCGGCAATGTGCGCGAGCTGCGCAATGTCGTGGAACGGGCCGTCTATCGCTGGGAAGAGCCCTCAGGGCCCATCGGCGGGATCATCTTCGATCCCTTCGCCTCGCCCTGGAAGCCGCAGGCTCCGACGCCCAACGCCAGTGCAGAGGAACCCAAGCCCGCCCCTGCAACCGAATTCGCCCACGTCAGCGACCTGCGCGCAGCCGTGGACGCGCATGAAGCCGCGATCGTGCAGGCAGTGCTGGAGCGCCACCGCTACAACCAGCGCGCGACCGCCAAGGCTCTTGGCCTAAGCTATGATCAGCTTCGCCATTGTTTGAGGAAACATGGCTTGGGTGCTGATCGCCCGCTCTAGCTACCACCGTTCGGGCTGTTTGAACGAGCCGATCGTCTCGTTCACATGTCGAAGCGCCTCACTTAGCGGGTTGGAACAGGCTCCGGCCCCGAATAATCATAAAAGCCCCTGCCGGTCTTGCGTCCCAGCCAGCCAGCCTCGACATATTTCACCAGCAGCGGCGCGGGGCGATATTTGGAATCCCCTGTCGTCGATCGCAGCACGTTCAGAATCTCAAGGCAGGTGTCGAGCCCCACGAAATCCGCCAGCGTCAGCGGACCCATGGGATGGTTCAGTCCCAGCCGCACGCCCGTGTCGATGTCGCGAATGTTGGAAACGCCTTCGCCCAGCGCGAAAATGGATTCGTTGATCATCGGCAGCAGGATGCGATTGACCACGAAACCGGGTGAATCGAACGCCTGCACGACGTGCTTGCCCAGTCGCTTGGTATAGGCTTCGATCGTCGCGACCGTTTCGTCCGATGTTGCCAGCCCGCGGATCAATTCGATCAGCGCCATGACCTGTACGGGGTTGAAGAAGTGAATGCCTACGAATAGCGTCGGATCGGGAACCACCTGTGCCAGCCGGGTGATCGGGATGGACGATGTGTTGGTCGCCAGAATCGTACCGGGCGTGATCGCCGCGCTGACATTGGTGAAGATGCTGCGCTTGATCTCCTCCCGCTCGGTCGCGGCTTCGATCACCAGTTGCGCGTCCGCCAGCGGGGCAAGGTCGCCGCTCGGCTGGATGCGGGCAAAGGCAGCTTCGGAATCTTCCTGGCTCAACTTGCCCTTTTCGACCGCACGGGCAAGCTGCTTTGAAATGCCCTGGAGCCCCTTTTGCGCGCGCGCCAGATCGACGTCGCACAGGATCACATCATAGCCAGCCTGCGCGCTGACCTGCGCAATCCCCGCGCCCATCTGACCAGCGCCGATGACGCCCACGGTCTGAATGTCGGTCATGCTAATGTCCTTGCAAAATCAATTTTCCGCCCACTAGCGCTATGGGAAGCGGGGGGCCAGCGCTTTCGAACATCAATCACAACGGCTGCTGTGTTAATCAGAGCTGGGCGTCGCGTTTATGGGACGGATAGCCCCGGTCGCCCGGCAGGCTGCATTGACCCTGTTCATTTCCGCCTTTGCCTGCCGCCTGCTTGATGGTTAAAAGGCCGCGCATGTCCGTTTCAGTGTCCATGCCCGAGCCGGCAACCGGAAGGTTCATTGCCGCCGTGCATCACTTTCCCCTGCGCGTCTATTTTGAGGATACGGACCTGTCCGGGCTCGTCTACCACGCCAATTACCTGCGCTATATGGAGCGCGCGCGATCCGACATGCTGCGCGTCGCCGGGATCGATCAGCGCGCCGCGCAGGATGATGGTACGGGCGTTTATGCTGTTACCAACCTTAATATCGCCTACAAGCGCCCGGCGCGGCTCGATGACGACCTGCTGGTCGAAAGCCGCGTGACCGCCGTTCGCCCGGTTGCCTGCACCATTCATCAGACAGTCAGGCGCGGCGATGACATACTCACGGACGGCGAAGTCTCTGTCGCCTTCCTGACCGGCCAGGGCCGTCCCACGCGGCAACCCAAATCCTGGATCGATATTTTCAGCCGTTTGATGAGAGGGGAAGACATCAACCCATGAGCCTTTCGATGCCCGACGTTGGCGCCGCTGTCGGCGCCGCCACCCAAGCTGCGACCATTTCGCCGCTCGCCCTGTTCCTGCAGGCCGACATCGTCGTGAAGGTGGTGATGCTGGGCCTCGTGCTCGCCAGCATCTGGACCTGGGCGATGATCATCGGCTTCACCTTCACCCTGCGCAAGGCCAGCCGCCACAGCAGCGCGTTCGAGGATGATTTCTGGAAAGCGGAAGATATCGACCGCTTCTATGAGGCGCGCGGCAAATCATCGGATTTCCCCGCTGCCAAGGTCATGGCCGCTGGCGTCACCGAATGGCGCCGGTCGACCGCGCAGAAGGTTATCGATCGCGACGGCACCCGCGACCGGCTTTCCACCGCCATGTCCAGCATGATCGCGGCCGAAGTCGATCGCCTGTCCGACCGTCTGAACATCCTCGCCACCATCGGTTCGGTCGCGCCTTTTGTCGGCCTGTTCGGCACCGTCTGGGGCATCATGCGCGCCTTCACGGCGATCGCGAAAGAGCAAAACAGCTCGCTCGCAGTCGTCGCACCCGGCATCGCCGAAGCGCTCTTCGCCACGGCAATCGGCCTGTTCGCAGCGATTCCGGCCGTCATCGCCTACAACCGCTTCAGCCACGGCATAAACCGCATGGAATCGAAGCTCACACGCTTCGCGGACGGTTTCTATTCGACGCTCAGCCGGGAGCTGGAGGCGCAGCGGTGAGGATGGCCCTTTCCCCCACCTCCCCCGTCATCCCAGCGAAAGCTGGGATCTCAGTCGGCTACGGGCGACCCCAAAGGCACGAGATGCCAGCTTTCGCTGGCATGACGAAAAAGGCGGGAGGCAGGTAAAATGGCCATGTCCACCCCACCCTCCGGGCGCCGGGGCCGTCATCGCGCGCCCATGGCGGACATCAACGTCACCCCTTTGGTCGATGTCATGCTGGTGCTGCTCATCATCTTCATGGTGACCGCGCCCCTGCTCGTCACCGGCGTGCCGGTAAACCTCCCCGAAACCCGCGCAAAGGGTCTCGATCAGGACCAGAAGCCGACCGTGGTCTCCATCGACCGCGACGGCGGCCTCTATATCGATGAGGCAGAGGTCAGCGATGCCGACCTGCCCGGCCGCCTTGCCGAGATCGTCTCCGCCAATGCGGGCAAGGCTGAACCGCCGCAGATTTTCCTGCGCGCCGACACCGGGCTCGACTATGGCCGGGTGATGCGCGTCATGGGTGAACTTAATCGCGCCGGGCTCAACAAGGTTGCGCTGGTGAGCACCGGCAGCGCAGAGGCATCCGTCTCTGATGCTGTCAGCGGCCGTTCAGAATAGGGACCATAGGACTCGGGGATGGAACGTGGGGAGAAGATCGGCCTTGGCGTAGCGACGGCGGGACATGTCCTGCTGTTCGGCCTGTTGTCGGTCGGCTTTCTCGCCACGCCCAATCCGCTGAAGCTGAACTCGCCGCCGATGGACGTCAGCCTGGTGGACGAAGCCGCGCTCCAGTCCGCAGCGCCACAAATCTCGACCCAGCCGCCCCCGCCCAGTGTCGCGCCGGATCAAGGCCCGACCGAGGACGCCGCGCCCGCGCCTGTCCCGGAACCGGCGCCCGTTCCCGAACCGGAACCCGTCCCGGCGCCACCGCCGCCAAAGCCCGCGCCGGCGAAGAAGGAAGTGGCCAAGGTCCAGCCCAAGCCTAAACCCGCGCCCGAAAAACCTGCCGCAAAGCCGACACCGTCAAAGGCGAAGCCCGCCGCGGCCCCTGCCCCCACCAAGAGCGTGCAAAAGCCCGCGGCCAAGCCCAAGCCGAACACCCCCGCCCGCGCTTCCGGCCAGGGTAAGGCGGAAAAGCCCAAAGGCTCCCTGCTCGGCAAGGATTTCCTGAAGGGCATCGACACCGAAGCCGACGCCCCGCGCAAGGGAGCGCCGCCCCCGGCCGCAACCATGGGTCCCGCGCAAAAGGCGGCGCTCGACCGCTTGATCGGCGATCAGATCTACCGCTACCTCAAACTGCCCTCCGGCGCGGACGTGGAACTGCTGGTGGCCTTCCTTGAGGTGAAGCTCGACCGCAACGGCCGCGTGATCGGCAGGCCTGAAGTCCTCGATGTGCAGGGTCAGACCGCAAGCAACCGGCCGCAGGTTTCCATCTACAAGGAACGCGCCGTCCAGGCTGTTCTTCAGGCCTCCCCTTTCCAGGGGCTCCCGGCCGAATATTATGACCAGTGGAACTGGCTCAAACCCCTCAGAGTCTATGCAAGGAAAGCGCGATGAAACGCTTCGGAATAACCGCACTGCTTGCCCTCTGCGCAGCCTTTGCAACCCCGGCGATGGCGCAGCTGTCGGTTGACGTAACCGGCGACATCGACAGTAATCTCAAGATCGTCGTCCCCGCTTTGCCCCCGCAGGCCGAAGTCTCAACACCCGCAGGCTCCTCCTCCGAACTCGGACGCAAGATCGCGGACGTGATCGCATCGGACCTCAAGGGATCGGGCCTGTTCGATCCTTCCGGCCCGGGCGGCATCCCCGCGATCGCCTTCCCGGAAGTCACCAACCCCGCCTATGACAAATGGGGCGCCTATCAGGCACTGGTGCAGGGCTTCGTACGCACCACGGGCGGAGAGGCGGACCTTACGGTTGGCTGCTATCTCTATGACGTGGCGCTCAAGCAGGAACTGACGCGCCAGGGCTATGTCGTCGCCCCGCGCGACTGGCGCCGCGCAGCGCATAAATGCGCCGACGCCATCTATGCGCGCCTGTCGGGCGAAAGTCCCTTCTTCGACAGCCGCATCGCCTATATCGCGGAGAGCGGACCCAAGGGGAACCGCACGAAACGCCTTGCCATCATGGATAGCGATGGCGCGAACCACCGCTTCATCACCAACGGCCAGTCGATCGCGCTGACCCCGCGCTTCTCGCCCGACTATAAGTCGATCGTCTATGTGAGCTATCTCGGCAGCCGGGTGCGCATCTATGTCTATGACATCGGCACCGGCCGTCAGCACCTCGTCACCGAAAGCAACAATGCCACTTTTGCTCCGCGCTGGTCGCCCGATGGCCGCAACATCCTCTTTTCGATGGCGGTCGCGGGCAATACCGACATCTACCGCGTGTCGGCGCAAGGCGGCCAGCCCGTCCGCCTGACCACCGCGCCGGGCATCGATGTGGGCGGCAGCTATTCGCCCGACGGCACCAAGATCGTCTTCGAAAGCGACCGCTCCGGCAGCCAGCAGGTCTATGTCATGAACGCCGATGGTTCAGCCCAGCGCCGCATCAGCCATGGCGGCGGCCGCTATGCCACGCCCGAATGGAGCCCGCGCGGCGACCTTATCGCCTTCACCAAGATCAGCGGCGACTTCAAGATCGCCGTCATGACGCCCGACGGCGGCAATGAGCGCATCCTGACCAATGGCTGGCAGGATGAGCAGCCGACCTGGTCGCCCAACGGCCGCGTGCTGCAATATTTCCGCACCTCGCCCGGCCGTGACGGGGCGAGCCAAGTTTGGCAAGTCGATCTGACCGGCGTCAACGAACGCCGCATCCCCACGCCGCTCAGCGGTTCTGACCCCGCCTGGGGTCCGCTGCTCCCCTGATCCGGAACAACATCGTCGCGCAGACGTAACGACCATATCGTCTTCCAAGGAGACCTCTGATGAAACTCAACCGCCCCTTATTGATCGCCGTCTCCGTCCTGGCGCTCGCCGCCTGTGGCAAGAAGGCGCCCAAGGACCTGCCGCCGCCGCCCGCGACCGACAACAGCGCCCAGCCCGGCACTGGAACAGGCACGACCGGCGGCGCGGTGAAGGGCAGCCAGGAGGATTTCGTCGCCTCTGTCTCGTCCGATCGCATCTTCTTCGACACTGACCAATATGACGTCGATGCGCAGGACCAGCAGACCCTGCAAAGCCAGGCCGCCTGGTTGCAGCAGAACCCCAATGTCCGCGTCACGATCGAAGGCCATGCCGACGAACGCGGCACCCGCGACTATAATATCGCGCTCGGCGAACGCCGCGCCAACGCCGCGAAAAACTATCTCGCCTCGCTCGGCATCGACCCCAGCCGCATCAACACGGTGAGCTACGGCAAGGAACGTCCCGCAGCGCTGGGCTCGGATGAGGCCGCCTGGGCACAGAACCGCCGCGCGGTGACGGTGACTGTTCAATATTAATAAAGCCTTCGGGTCGCACCGGGCTTTTTAGGAAGCCCGCCGGTTTTCCGACCGGCGGGTTTTTCTATGTGAGGATGTTGGCAACGGGCGTTCCGCTCCTCTCCCTGCTTGCGGCAGGCGCTTAGGGTGAGCGTCTCCGCTTTGGGAGCGCCCACGAATGTCGATCGGCCCTAAGCCTGTTTGCGCCGTTCAGCGATGCGGCGAGTAAGGAGTTGCATCATGTTGACGGTGATCTCGACGGCAGCTTCGGGGACGCCGTCGAACAGCTGCTGCGAAAGGTCATCCAGTCGAGCTTCGATCCGTGCGGCAAGGTCGCGACCCGCATCGGTGAACTCCACCCGGTTCGATCGCTTGTCTTCCGGATGCGGCAGGCGCTCGATCAATCCCATCGCCGCCAGCCCGTCCAGCGTCCGCACCAGTGAGGGCTGGGTAATGCCCAGCTGATCGGCAAGGTCGGCCTGCCGCACGTCGGGTCCCAGCCGGGCCAGATGCACCAGGCACCAGCCCGCGCTGGAGGACACCCGCAATTCCGCCAGCGCGTCATCGGCCAGTTGCCGCCAGCCGCGCGCGACCAGCGGGAACTGCTGCACCAGCCCCTGCGTCAGGGCGGAGCGAGACATCAGGTGAATCCCAGGATGGCGCGGCCGGTCATTGGCGGAAAAGCCGACTTAAACGCGCCGCGTGCCGGAAAAGCCCGCCGCCCCGAACGCGCCCAGCTGCATGGTGCCGTTGATCGCATCACCTTCCACGACCGCTTCGCATTCCATCGTGATGGGCATCGGCATCGTCATGTTCATTTTCCAGTTGAGCTTGTCGCCATCGACCTTACCCTCGGCGACATCCAGCGACCCCATCATGCCCGCGAAGGTGCCATGGAAGCTGGCGCCGTTGCTGATGACGGTGAACACGCCCTTCTGATCGCCCAGCGGCGTCTTTGCCACGCAATCATAAGCGCCATCGACATTCGCCATCACTTCATCTCCTCAAAGCAGCCTCAATCGGCAAGGGTTCCCATTTCGACGGGCAGGCCAAGCGCGTCAAGCTGCGGCCGGACGAGTTTTGCATCGCCCACGACGACCCAGATCAGTCGCGTGGGATCGATCGCCTCGCGCGCGGCCTTGTCGAGGTCAGCGGCGGTCATGGCACGGTAGAGGCCCGGCAGCGTTTCGTAGAAATCGTCCGGGCGGCCGAGCAGGCGGTTGCGCATCATCGCCCCCATCAGGTCCGACGACGTTTCAAAGCTGCCCGGCAGAGACAGGATCTGGCTGTTGATGGTCTGGTTGCGTTCGGCCTCTGTCGTGCCCTTGGCGGTCAGGAAATCGGCAACGTCCTGACGCGCGGCGGCGATGGATGCGCCGGTCTTGTCGGTCTGGACAGGGGCATAGACCAGCAGGGGGATGGTTTCCTTGACGCCGGGCAACGCGGTGCCAGCGGAATAGGCCCAGCCTTTCGTTTCACGCAGGTCCATGATCAGCCGCGAGGTAGAGCTGCCGCCCAGCACTTCGTTGGCGGTCTGCAGCGTCAATGGGTTGTCGGTACCCTGCTTGCCCGTCAGCAGGCCCGCGAGGATCATCGATTGCGGGCTTTGCGGCTTGTCGACCAAGATGATCCGCGCCGGGCGCGCCATCCGGTCCATGCGGAAGAGCTTCTTGCCCTTGGCCACGGCAGTCGCTTTCCAGTCGCCGAAGCGCTTTTCGAGCATCGGCATGATTTCGGCCAGGCTAGTATCGCCAGTCACGAAGATGGTGGCATTGTCAGGCCGCATCCATTTGTCATGGAAGGCGGCCAGATCGGCACGGGTCGCCGCCTTGACGCCGCTGGCCGTGCCCGATCCGGTGAAGGGGATGCCGTAGGGATGCGCGGTGCCATAAAGCAAAGGCGGCAGCAGACGCTGCGCGATCGGCATCGGCTCCGTTTTCTCGGCGGCGATGCGAGTCAGTAGCTGACCTCGGATGCGCTCCACCTCTGCCAGAGCGAAGGCCGGGTTGCGAATGACGTCGGCGAGCAGGCCGAGCGACGCATCAAGATTGGGCTTGAGCGCATAGAGGCCGACGGTGGTGGCATCCATGCCGTTGCTCGCGCCGATCGAGGCGCCCAGCCGTTCCTGTTCTTCCGCAATCTGCACCGAACTGCGCGTTTTCGTACCTTCATCCAGCAGCGCCGTCGTCAGCGCGGCCGTGCCGAGTTTCGCCTTGTCATCGGCAGCATTGCCCGCGTCGAAGGATACCGACACCCGCACCACCGGAACGGTCGCGCGCCGAGCGAATACGACCGGAATGCCGTTCTTCAGCCGCGCTTCCTCGACAGCGGGGAAATCCAGATCCTTGACCGGCTCGATCGACGGTTCGGCAATGCGGGTCGGTGGCGGTGGCGTGGCGGCTACCGGCGCGGGCTTTTTGGGATCGCGGAAATAGGCGGGGTGGTGCGTGGCGTTGCCCGCGAGCGCATTATCCTCCGCCGTCCGTTCTCCGGGGGCCACGGTCAGCCGGAATACCGGACGCCCAAGCCATTTGCGGGCAGTGTCGCCCACCGACTGCGGCGTGGCGGCGGCGTAGAGGGCGAGGTCCTTCTTATATTTGCCCGGATCGTCCGAATAAACTGCACCTTCCGCCAGGGTCACCGCCTTACCGCTGAAGCCGCCGACCTTTTCCAGACCGCCGATAGTGCCCGACAGCTGCTGGGTCGCGGCGCGTTGAACTTCGTCGGCGGTAGGCCCCTTGGCGAGATAGTCGGCCAGCAATTGGTCGAGCCGCCTGCCAACGGCGGCGGCGTCCTGCCCCGGCTTCACGTCAACGGTGATTTCCGCGATGGACAGCTTTTCGAATGGCTGGATGCTGGCCTTGACGCCGACGGCCACTTTCTCGTCGCGCACCAATATATTGTCGAGGCGGGAGGATTTGAGCCCGCCGAACACCGACATCGCCAGATCGAGTTGAGGCAGGTCGGCCGAATTGACGCCCGGCACGATCCAGTTGCGGTAGAGCCGGGTCGCCGCGACATTGTCGTGCATCAGCTTGTCGACTGGCCTGTCGAGCGTTGGCACGGTGGCGTCCACATCCTTGGGCGCGGGACCGGTCGGGATATTGCCGAACCATTTTTCGGCCTTCGCCCTGGCGGTCGGCACATCGATATCGCCCGCCAGCACCAGCACGGCATTGTTCGGGCCATAATGCGTCTTGAACCAGTTCTGCACGTCGGCAAGGCTGGCGGCATTCAGGTCCGCCATCGATCCGATGGTCGAATGGCGATAGGGATGGCCTTCGGGCAGCATGGCGGCGAGCTGGGCATATTCGACCAGACCATAGGGCTCATTCTCGCCCATCCGCTTTTCATTCTGCACGACGCTGCGCTGCGCATCGAGCTTGGCCTGCGTTACCGCGCCGAGCAGATGGCCCATGCGGTCGGATTCGAGAAACAATGCCCGGTCGAGCGCGCCGGTCGGCACCGTTTCGAAATAATTGGTGCGATCGAACCAGGTCGTGCCGTTCCAGTCGGTCGCGCCGATATCCTCCAGCCGTCCGAAGAAAGGCCCATCGGCATTTTCCGAACCATAGAACATCAGATGTTCGAACAGATGAGCAAAGCCGGTCTTGCCCGCAGGCTCGAAGCGCGAGCCCACATGATACCAGACCGATACGGCGACCACGGGAGCCTTGCGATCGGTATGAACGATGACGCGCAGCCCGTTTTTCAGCGTGAACTGCTCATAGGGAATATCGACAGCGGAAACGAGGCGGGAGAGGGGGGCTGGAGCCGTCTGAATCGCTGGGGCAGCGCGTGCGACGGGGACTGGAAAGGCGATGATCGACAGGGTTAATGAAGACAGGCCAAGCGACAGAGCCAGGCGACGCGAGGTGGAGGAAAAAATCATGGGCGCCCTCATCGAAGCTGGAGATCATGGCCGGGGAAGCGGCAATGGGTGGCCGCAGCATAGCGGCGCATGGGGACGGCGCAATATGCATTGGATGGACGGCGCGTCGGGATCGGAGGCTTATCTTCCTCTAATATGGGCAGGTTTGCGCCGGGTGGGCGAGCGATGCTAAGGATAATTGCGTAGCGCCTCTTGTGTGTCATTTATGCAACATTACATCGTGGCTAGTTTCACGAAGGGCTTCCTATGAACCTCGAAAAATTCACTGACCGCGCCAAAGGCTTCCTGCAATCGGCGCAGACCGTGGCGATCCGCATGAGCCATCAGCGGATCAGTCCGGAGCATTTGCTGAAGGCGCTGCTGGAAGATAATCAGGGCATGGCTTCCGGCCTGATCAAGGCGGCGGGCGGCGATCCCGCTGTCGCGCTGCGGGAAACCGATGCGGCGCTGGCCAAGGTGCCTGCGGTATCGGGCAGCGGGGCGCAGCAGACGCCGGGCCTCGACAATGACGCGGTGCGGGTGCTGGACAGTGCCGAACAGGTGGCGGCCAAGGCCGGGGACAGCTTTGTCACGGTGGAGCGGCTGCTGCTGGCCCTGACGCTCGCAACCACGAGCGCGGCGGGCAAAGCTCTGGCGGTGGCGGGACTGAAGCCGGAGGCACTGAATAGCGCGATCAACGATCTGCGCGGCGGGCGCACGGCCGACACGGCAGGCGCGGAGGATCGCTATGATGCGCTGAAGAAGTTCGCCCGCGACCTCACCGAAGCGGCGCGCGAGGGCAAGCTGGACCCGGTGATCGGCCGGGACGAGGAAATCCGGCGGACGATCCAGATTCTGGCGCGGCGGACCAAGAATAATCCCGTGCTGATCGGCGACCCGGGCGTGGGCAAGACCGCGATCGCCGAGGGCCTGGCGCTGCGCATTGCCAATGGCGACGTCCCCGATACGCTCAAGGACCGCACGCTGATGGCGCTCGATATGGGATCGCTGATTGCCGGCGCGAAATATCGTGGCGAGTTCGAGGAGCGACTGAAGGGCGTTCTGGACGAAGTGAAGGGCGCGGAAGGGCAGGTCGTCCTGTTCATCGACGAGATGCACACGCTGATCGGTGCGGGCAAGTCGGAAGGCGCGATGGATGCGGGCAATCTGTTGAAGCCTGCTCTGGCGCGCGGCGAACTGCATTGCATCGGGGCGACGACGCTCGACGAATATCGCAAATATGTCGAGAAGGACCCCGCGCTCCAGCGGCGCTTCCAGCCGGTCTTCGTAGGCGAACCGACGGTGGAGGACACCATCTCCATCCTGCGGGGGCTCAAGGAGAAATATGAGCTGCATCATGGAGTGCGGATCACCGATGGCGCGTTGGTGTCGGCGGCGATGCTTTCCAATCGCTACATTACCGACCGCTTCCTGCCGGACAAGGCCATCGACCTGATGGACGAGGCGGCAAGCCGCCTGCGTATGGAGGTGGAGAGCAAGCCCGAGGAGATTGAAAATCTCGACCGGCGGATCATCCAGTTGAAGATCGAACGCGAGGCGCTGAAGAAGGAGACCGACAAGGCGTCAAAGGATCGCCTGGACGCGCTGGAGGAGGACCTCGCGAACCTTGAGGAGCAATCGGCGGCGCTGACGCAGCGCTGGCAGGCCGAGAAGGACAAGATTGCGGGCGACAGCAAGCTGAAGGAACAGCTGGAGGCCGCGCGGGTCGAGCTGGAACAGGCGCAACGGGCGGGCGACCTCGCCAAGGCGGGCGAGCTGGCTTACGGGCGCATTCCCGATCTGGAGCGCAAGATCGCCGAGGCGGAAGGCGCGACCGAAGGCGCGATGCTGCGCGAGGAAGTGACGCCGGAGGACATTGCCTCGGTCGTGTCGCGCTGGACCGGCATCCCCGTCGACAAGATGATGGAAGGCGAGCGTGAAAAGCTGCTCGCCATGGAGGAAGAGCTTGGCAAGCGGGTGATCGGACAGGCCGACGCGGTGAAGGCCGTGTCAACCGCCGTGCGGCGCTCCCGCGCTGGATTGCAGGACCCGAACCGACCGCTTGGGTCATTCCTGTTCCTTGGACCCACGGGCGTCGGCAAAACGGAACTAACCAAGGCGCTCGCGGGCTTCCTGTTCGACGATGACAGCGCGATGGTGCGGATCGACATGAGCGAGTTCATGGAGAAGCACAGCGTTGCGAGGCTGATCGGCGCGCCTCCGGGCTATGTCGGTTATGAGGAAGGCGGCGTGCTGACCGAAGCAGTGCGGCGGCGGCCCTATCAGGTCGTGCTGTTCGATGAGGTCGAGAAGGCGCACAGTGATGTGTTCAATGTGCTGTTGCAAGTTCTGGACGACGGCCGCCTGACCGATGGGCAGGGGCGGACGGTGGACTTCACCAATACGATCATCGTGCTGACGTCAAACCTGGGCAGCCAGTTCATCGCAAGCCTTGCCGACGACGAACCGGTGGAGAAGGTCGAGGATCAGGTGATGGACATCGTCCGGGGGCATTTCCGGCCGGAGTTCCTGAATCGGCTGGATGAGGTGATCCTGTTCCACCGGCTGGGTGCGAGCCACATGGCGCCGATCGTTGACATTCAGGTGGCGCGGATCGGCAAGCTGCTGAAGGACCGCAAGGTGAAGCTGGACCTGACAGATGGCGCGCGGGCGTGGCTGGGACGGGTAGGCTATGACCCAGTCTATGGCGCGCGGCCGTTGAAGCGGGCGGTGCAGCGGTATTTGCAGGATCCGCTCGCGGATCTGATCCTGCGCGGCGAGGTGCCGGACGGCGCGACGGTGCGTGTGGATGAGGGCGATGGGGCTTTGCAGTTGGATGTGGGGTGATGTTCATCGGCCTCCCTTTCAGGGGAGAGGCTTATATCGAAAAAGGGGGCGCATCCTTTCGGACGCGCCCCTTTCCTTTTCCTAACGTTACGACTTCAGATCAGAAGTCGGCCTTCACACCCAGCCGATAGGCGCGACCGTAGATGCCGGTGCCGCCCTGGACGGGGTTATAGTTGTTTGCGCCATAGGTGACCGGATCGATCGGCGGCAGGTCGTCAAAGACATTCAACACGTTCAGATAGACCGTGAAATTGTCGTTGAGCTTGTAGCTGGTGGTGAGATCGACGGTGATATAATCAGCGACGTTGCACTTCACGAACTGCGGAGAGAGCATTCCGCAGTCGCCCGACGTGCCGGGACCTTCAACATCTTCAGCCGACAGATTGTAGCCGCCGAAGAACTCAGCCGTGGCCGAGAGCGTCCACTTTTTCCATTCCAGCGTGTTGGTCCAGCTGCCGTGCCATTCGGGCGTGCCCGAACCCGCCGTCAGGCTGTAATTTCCGATCGTACCTTCATAGCTTTCTCGGCTGCCGTCTGCGAAGGTAGTGTCCAGATTGATGATGTAGGTGGCCTCCACCGAACTGGTGAAGCGGACATCGCCAAAGTTGAACCGGCCAGTTGCCGCGAAATCCAGACCTTCAGACCGGATCGTGTTGGCGTTGATGAGCGGCGCCTGGACATAGGCGACGCGCGGCAGGACACCGGGACGTTGCGGATCGGGCGAATCCTGGATGATGTTGTAGCCCGCCGGAATCGCCTGGCCCGAATAATAGGCCGCCAGCGCCGGCCCGAACGGAGCCGGGATGATCGCGCCCTTCTTCTTGATGTTGTAATAATCGACGCTGAGGCGAATGTTGCGGGTCGGTTCGAAGATGACGCCCGCCGTCCAGCTGGTCGACTTCTCAGGCTTCAGGTCAGGGCTGGCCAACTGAGTCTGGCCGTAGCTGCTGGAGCTGAGATAGGTCGGACAGCTTGTGAACGTGTCCTTCGTGCAACCAAATTGCGCGAGATAGGATTCCGGGAAGGTCGACGCCGTGTTGTTGACGAAGCCTGTGGTCGGCAAGGCATTGGATTCCGCAAAGCTGGGGATGCGGAAGCCGCGCGACCAGGTGCCGCGCAACGTCAGCGCGTCGATCGGCTTGTAGCGGAACCCGACCTTCGGCGAGAAGGCGCTCTGGCCACTATTATAGCTGTCGTAGCGGCCTGAGCCGTTGACCTCGAAGCCTTCGAACGCCGGGACGTTCAATTCGAAGAAACCCGACCGAACGACGCGCTCGCCCTTCGTGCCGAAGGCGTTCAGGACGAAATAGCGCTGTGTCGGCCCTGCAAAGTCGTCATTGGCGCTCGGCGCGTTGATCGATTCCAGACGGATCTGGCCACCGAAACCGAGCTGGACGGGGCCAGCAGGCAGTTCGAACAGCGTGCCGTTGAAGCTGAGCTGAGCGGCATAGAGTTCGGACTTGGACTTGGTGATATTGTCCGGGGACAGATAATCGAGAACCGACGGGCTGTTCGACAGCGGATTGACAAAATTATAGCTGCCGTCCGCGACCACGTTCAGCAGGTTCTGGATATAAACATAGCCCTTCGACGTGCGGGTGAGGTCCGTCACCATGCCGACGATGTCCGCCGCGAAGTTCCAGTTGTCGGTGATCGGCCCGGCGATGGAGAAAGCGCCGCGATAGGTGCGGCTAAGCGTCTCATTATATTCGTTGAGATTGGGGATGCGGCCCATGATGCGCGCCTGCAGCCCTTGCGCCGCGAACGGGTTATTGGGGTTGAGCGTGCCGTTGGTCACATCGCAATTGGGCTGCGGCAGGCCGTTGACCAGCGGGCAGACATAGACCGGAAGCGCCAAAGCGAAGGAGCCGGGCGCATTCGGCAAGCCGTTATTATAGGTGCTGAAGCGCGGGAAGCTGATGCCAGCCGGGCCGTTGGCGCGGATGGTCGCGGGCTCGCCGCTGTAACTGACCTTGCTCTGCAGATAATTGGCGGTGAAGGAGGCTTCGATGTCGTCAGTGACGGCCACTGTTGCCTTCAGCGCGCCGCCGAAACGCTCGATACGAGGGGAGATGACGCCATATTGGCGCACCAGATCGCCTTGGCAAACCGTGTTCGGCGCGAAGGCATTCTGATCCGTATCCGCCAGTTCAGCTGCGGTCAGCGTATAGGGCGTCTCGCCCGCGATACAGCCTGCGGCGGGGTTGAGGATCTGATAACGGCCGAGCGGATCATCGAGCGCGCTCAGCGAATCTGTGGGAGCCACGAAGAAGGTGGTCGCGAAGGAGCGACGGTCGCTCGTTCCCGTGGCGTCAGCCCAGCCCACATAGCCGGTGCTGGATGGGTTGATCGAGCCGCCATTAGGGCCGACCTGCGGCCCGCAAACGCCGTCGCGGCAGATGCCGGACTGGTCCTGCGAATTATAGGGATAGGGGCGGTCGCGATTATAGAGGGCGTTCTGGCGATACCAGAAGCCGCTGGCGTAGATATTATAGCCGTCGCGGCCAAGGTCGCCGGTGCCGACGGTCAGCGTTGCGCGATAATTCTCGCCATCGCCGCGTTCGGTGAGGCCGCCTTCTATGCGGCCGCTGATGCCTTTGAACTGCTTTTTGGTGATGACGTTGATGACGCCCGCGATGGCGTCTGCGCCATAGGTGGACGACGCACCGTCGCGCAGCACTTCGACGCGGTCGACAATATCGTCCGGAATGGTGTTCAGATCGACGAAGTTGCGGGTCGCGTCATCCGCCAGCGGATAATAGGCCGCGCGCTGGCCATCGAACAGGACCAGGGTTGAACTGGTAGTGAGGCCACGCAGCGACACGGCCGATGCACCCGCCGCGAAGGCGCCATTGGCGGAGAAGCTGTTGGTGAGCGCCGCGCCATTGTTGGACGATATGCGCTGAAGCGCTTCCTGCGTGGTCTGGATGCCGCGCTGTTCAAGCGACTCGGACGTGAGGACCGAGATCGGCGAAGGCGTATTGTTCACGTCCTGCCGCAAAATGGAGCCGGTGACAACGATGGTCGCCTGCGGTTCTTCGGCCACGGTGCCAGCCGGAGTGTCCTGCGCAAAGGCAGGGGCGGCGAGCGCCGCAAAGCCCGCGCCGCGCATGCAAGTGCCTGCAGCGCCGCGCTATTGCGCAGCCACGCATTGTTCGAGATTTTCTTCACAATCCAGTCCCTTGCTCTGGAGCGACGCAAGCGAGCCTGCGCCCTGATTTTTGACGCATGAAGGGGGGCCTTGGAGCCCGACAGCAAACCCCTCTTCATCCGTACTGCGGGGTAGTCTGCGCAGTCGTTTTATGCGTGTAAAGCAATGCTGGGGAGCGGAGCGCACTTTGCTGTTTCACTGTCGTAAATTTGCCACATAGGCGATAAGTGCGGTTTTACGTTCGTTTAACAACTTTATTTGGCGTCATTTATGGCAGGCGGAACTTTGATGCTCTGTCATTGCCGCGGGTTACACTAAGTTGCGCAAATGCATCTCAGTCAGTTTGCTGGCATTGGTCCGGTGAGCAGAAGCGGGTCGATCCGCGCGTCGTTCCAGCGCAAGCCCCAGTGAAGGTGCGGGCCAGTAGCGCGGCCGGTGGCGCCGATCGCGCCGATGCGCTGACCTTGGCGGACGGCTTGGCCAAGCTGCACTTCAATGCGCGACAGATGGAGGAAAGCGCTGCTGAGGCCGTGACCGTGGTCGATCATCAGCAGATTGCCCTCCAGCGTGAACGGGTGATCGGCCGCCAGCGTCACTACGCCGTCCGCAGGCGCCAGAACGGGATCGCCGGTCGCCCCGGCGATATCGATGCCGCCATGATAGGCGCCGGGCACACCCTGATAGACGCGCTGCGATCCGAACAAGCCGGAGATGCGGCCGACACGCGGCCAGACAAAGCGCTGGCGCCAGCCTTGAGCGCCAGTTTCCTGCGCGCGGGCGGCAGTGATCTGCGCCAGTTCCGGGCGGCGCAAGGCCAGGAAGGCTTCATTGTCGCGCACCGGGCGAAGCGGCGTATTGACACGCTCGATCCGCCAGGCGCGTGGGGCAACGCTGATCATCTGGTTGATCGTGCGACCGTCGGAGAGGCGGGCGGCGAGCTGCGCTTGCGGCCCGGCGTCACGGTCGAAGGCGATGAGAAAGCGTCCATCGGGATCGACGCGGACGAGTTGATTGTCGAGGCGCAATTCCGCCGTAGCGGGCGGCGTAGTGCCGGTGAGCGTGCCGCCCTGCTGCGCGGTGCCTTGAAGGGTGATGCTCGCGACGGGGACGGGAGCAGGGTTACTCGCCGCGCCCACACTGCCTGTCATCAGCAGAAGCGCGGCTGCCCAGCACTTCATCGCAGGCCGCGCGCCTTCAACTCCGCCTGGGCCGAGGCTTCGGCGCTGGCATAGGGTTCCTGCCGGGCGATGCTCCAATAACGCAGGTCGTCGAGCGGAATCTGCTGGCCCGTGACGGCGCAAACGACATGGTCGCCTGCCTGAAGGACGCGGAAGCTGTAGGCCATATAGTGGAGGCGGGCCGGGCGATCGCGGTTGGACATCAGCATCGGATCAGGCGGCCTTTTTCACATTCATGCCCATCAGGAGAACAGGTCCTGCTGGCGGATTTCTCCGCCTTCCTGCGATTTGCGGGAAGGGCGGGATGTAGGGGATATAGCTTGCGACGGCGCCTTCTCAAGGGCTGGCGATGGCGGCCCGCCTTCCACCGTCGCCGCGACCGCGCCATCGTCGAAATGGAGCGACACCGTGCCTGCCGCACGGGCTTCGTCGACCGTCTTGACGAGGCGGTCCCCCGCCATGACGCGGGCGAAGCCGCGCTTGAGCGGCAGGTCGGGATTGACCGAGACGAACAGGCGCGACAGGCGGTCGAAGGCGGTGGCGCGATCGTGAAAAACACGGGTCAGATAATCGGGACGCAGGCGCTGACGGTCGAGCCGTTCCTTCGCGCGGCTCAGATGCTGGTGCAGGAGCGCGGGACGGAGGGCGCCGCCGGCTTGCCCCAGATGCGCGCGCGCATCGGCAACCCGGTGGCGCAGGCCGTTGCCAAGATCGCCGGACAACTGGTCGAGCCGCTGCCGCTGGGGGGCCAGCAGCATGTCGGGCGACGGCATGAGCCGCGCCTGCATCTCCAGCCGCTCCCGCGCCTGCGCGGCGCCGCGACGCACGGCACGGTTCATGCGCAAGCCCTGTTCGGTCAGCATCGCAATCAGGTCCGCCCGCACCGGCACCGCCATTTCCGCAGCGGCGGTCGGCGTAGGCGCGCGCATGTCGGCGGCATAGTCGCAAAGGGTGGTGTCGGTTTCATGCCCCACGGCGGAGATGATGGGGATCGAAGATTCCGCCACGGCGCGAACGACGATTTCCTCGTTGAAGCTCCACAGATCCTCGATCGATCCGCCGCCGCGCGCGACGATGACGAGGTCGGGACGGGCCAGCGGGCCACCGGCCTGCATGGCCGAAAAGCCGCGCACCGCGCGGGCCACCTGTTCGGCGGCGCCCTGCCCCTGCACCAGCACCGGCCAGAGCAGGACGTTGGTGGGGCAGCGATCCTCGAGGCGGTGGAGGATGTCGCGGATCACGGCCCCGGTCGGCGAGGTGACGACGCCGATGGTGCGCGGCATGAAGGGGAGCGGGCGTTTGCGATCACGGTCGAACAGGCCCTCGCCCGCCAGCTTTGCCTTGAGCTTTTCGAGCAGCGCCATCAGCGCGCCCTCGCCCGCAAGCTCCATCCGTTCTATGACGATCTGATATTTGGAGCGGCCGGGATAGGTGGTGAGCTTGCCGGTGGCGATCACCTCTACCCCGTCCTGCGGCGCGAAGGGCAGACGCTGCGCCCCGCCCTTCCACATCACCCCGTCGATGACGGCATTGTCATCCTTGAGGCAAAGATAGAGGTGGCCCGAAGCGGCCCGCTTGAACCCGGAAATCTCGCCGCGCAGGCGGACATGGCCGAAGCGATCCTCGACCGTGCGCTTCAATATGGCCGACAATTCGCTCACCGACAGCGGCGGCGCGTTGTCCCCCGCCCGTTCCTCGGCTAACAGGCGGCCCGATGCATCCAAACCAGCTTCATATTCCGGGGACATGGGCGAAATGAACATCCTTCTGTTGGGCAGCGGTGGCCGCGAACATGCTTTGGCCTGGAAGCTGGCGCAATCGCCCAGCCTCACGACCCTTTATGCAGCGCCCGGCAATCCCGGCATAGCCCAGCATGCGACGTTGGTCGACCTGGATGCCACGGATCATCGCGCGGTAGTGGATTTCTGCCTGCGCCATTCGATCGGGCTGGTGGTGATCGGGCCGGAAGCGCCGCTGGTCGACGGGCTTGCCGACAATCTGCGGGTCAAAGGCTATCCGGTGTTCGGGCCGGGCAAGAAGGCGGCGCAACTGGAAGGGTCCAAGGGCTTCACCAAGGATTTGTGCAAGCGCGCGAACATTCCGACCGCGGCCTATGAGCGCACCCACAGCAAGGATGGCGCGATCGCGGCGCTTGGCGACTTTGGCCTGCCGGTGGTGATCAAGGCAGACGGTCTGGCGGCTGGCAAGGGCGTGATTATTGCGGAGACGCGCGATGAGGCCGTCGAAGCGATCGAGGACATGTTCTCCGGCGCTTTCGGCGCGGCAGGCGCGGAAGTAGTCTTGGAAGAGTTTATGACTGGCGAGGAGGCGAGCTTCTTCGCACTCACCGATGGGAGCGCCATCCTGCCCTTTGGCTCCGCGCAGGACCATAAGCGGGTGGGTGACGGCGATACCGGACCCAATACCGGCGGCATGGGCGCTTATAGCCCCGCGCGGGTGCTGACGTCCGAGCTGGAAGCGGAAGTCATCGAGAAGATCATCCGACCGACCGTCGAGACGCTGGCTGCCGAGGGGACGCCTTATTCCGGCGTTCTTTATGCGGGACTGATGCTGACCGATGAGGGGCCAAAGCTAATCGAATATAATGCGCGTTTCGGCGACCCGGAATGCCAGGTGCTGATGATGCGGTTCGACGGCGATCTAGTCGAGCTGCTGCTGGCGGTGGCGGAAGAACGGCTGGCGGAGCAGGGGCCTGTAAAGCTGGCTGACCGCACCGCGTTGACCGTTGTGATGGCGGCGAATGGCTATCCGGGTACGCCGGAAAAGGGCGGCGCGATCGGCGGTATCGAAGCCGCGGAATCTGGCGGCGCGCGGGTGTTCCACGCAGGAACGGCGGACAAGGATGGCGTGCTGGTCGCCAATGGCGGCCGGGTGCTGAACGTCACGGCCAGCGGCAGCAGCGTGGGCGAGGCGCAGGCAGCGGCCTATCGCGCGGTGGACGCCATCGACTTTCCGACCGGATTTTGCCGCCGCGATATTGGCTGGCGAGAAGTTGAGCGTGAGGGGCGCTGAGACCGTCCGACGCAGGCTCTTGCCCATTGTGCGCCAGCGCCCTTAGATAAGAGCCTGAAAAACGGGAGGGAGCGTGATGCAGGAATTTTTCATGGACTATGGCCTGTGGCTGTTGATCGGGTTGTTGGTCCTGATCGGCGTCGTATTCCTGCTGGCGGGGCGCAAGACGCCCATCGACAACGCCCCGGCCGAGCGTGCCCCCGTGGTGGAACGGCAAGACTCTCCGGTCGCGCGCGCCGCCTCGGAACCGGTGACCGTTGCACCCACCACAATCGCGGCTGAGCCTCAGCCTGTAATTGGGCCTGCGCCGCCAGTTGCGGCTGCTCCGGCAGTAGCGCCCGCATCGGATGCGCATGACGATCTGCTGAGGTTGAAGGGGGTCGGCCCCAAGCTCAACCAGTTGCTGATCGAACTTGGCGTAACCCGCTATGCGCAAATCGCCAATTGGAGCGAAGCCGACATCGCGGCGATCGATACGAAGCTCGGTACTTTCAAGGGTCGGCCGGTGCGCGACCAGTGGGTTGATCAGGCGAAATATCTCGCCGCCGACGATATTGCTGGGTTCGAGGCGAAATACGGCAAGCTTTAGGGCGTTGCGAGTGCCGGTGTGGGAGCAGTTTGTGAGGTGCTCTGCTTCACTGGGCTCGCTCCCAACAACAGCGCGGTCAGCCTGTTGCGCGCGGCAAAGCGGCTGCCGATCGCCAGCAGCAGGATGGAAAGCGCCAACGTTGCGAAGGGACCGATACCGGTAAGGATCGTCGATCCCATCAGCAGCGGGTGCCAAAGGTAGAAAAAGAGGCTGTTGCGGCCAATCGCGTTTAAAGGAAGCACTTCAAGCCTGACTGCCGTCGTGAGCGGCAGCAGCGCGATGAGACCAAGGCACATCAGCAGGCGTGCGGGAACATAGGCCAATTCCCAACCGCTGCGATAAAGCCCGGACCACCAGGCGAGGCCCAGACCGCAGAGCAGCAGGGTGGGAGCCAGGAAACGGCGCGGCAAAGCAGTCTGCGCAAGCGTCATCCCGAAGAAGAAATAGACTGGGTAGCGCAGAAAGCGGCTATCGGGCGCGAAGAGACCGTCGAAGATCGGACCATGACCCAGCCCGAACGCATACATGATGGTCAGACTGCAAGGCGCGCTAAGGGCGAGCAGTATCAGTGGCGAGAAGGGCAACATCCAGGTCATAAGGATGAGGAAGAAGAGAACAGGGACGTACCAAAGATGGAAAGGCGGACGGAGCAGCACGTCGAAAGGCGTGGTCCATGACATGAGCCATTGGCTGGAAATCAGATAGATAATGGTCGCGACAAGCCAGGGCAGCAGCATGCGCCGTCCATAACGGGATAGGAGTTCGGTAAAACCACCGCCGCGAATGCGGGCGACATTCAGGAGATAGCCGGAAATGCCAAGCATCAACGGCATACGAAAGCCCGACCCTACCCACAGAAAAAGGCCATGAGCGCCGACCAGTTCCATGGCGTGACCAGCCATGACGAGCAACATAAGCACGCCCTTGGCCAGGTCGATCGATGGATTCTTCGTCACGCTATTTCCCGTACGCCCCAATCGGAACGATGCCGTCACGAGCCTTGCCGCTTAGTTAACACCGATTGTTTTCCTGCTTTTCATGGACGAAAAATGCTCTACCTATAACTTTCGATGGGGATGGGCGCTCTTGAGCGGCTGGAAAAGTCGCGGGCTGCAAAGGCGGTGATGGCGGTGGCCGTCTTCTGCCTGATCTTCGGTGGCTGGACTGTTTTTCAGCATTATCGCGATGCGAGCGCCGGTCTGCCCGACGCGCCACCCCGGGCGGAAGGCTGCGCGCTCTGGTTCATCGGTAGTTCCTCAATCCATCGCTGGACCAGCCTGGAACGGGACATGGCGCCGTGGGTGGCCTATAATCGCGGC
This sequence comes from Sphingobium sp. TomTYG46, assembly GCF_055396345.1. Taxonomy (NCBI): domain Bacteria; kingdom Pseudomonadati; phylum Pseudomonadota; class Alphaproteobacteria; order Sphingomonadales; family Sphingobiaceae; genus Sphingobium; species Sphingobium sp. TomTYG46. Next base: position 2,402,954 of record NZ_AP027324.1, on the reverse strand, counting down.
ATTGACGATACGGGCTTTGGCGAAATCGTACCGCGCTTCGCCAATGTACGGGGCGAGGCAAGGCCCGCCGCTATCATCCTCTACGCTGGCGAAAATGACATTGCGCGCGACGTGCCAGTGCGGAAAGTGGTGCGCAATCTGGCCGCCTTTCTGGAACTGCGCCGCCAGATGATGGGCGATGTGCCGGTGCTGGTGCTGTCGATGAAGCCGAGTCCTGGCCGCTGGACTCACTTCCCGGCGCAGCAACTGTATAATGTAGCGGCCCAACGGCTGCTGCCCAGGATGCAGCAAGCCTATTATGTCGATATTACCTCACCCTTGCTGACCAATGGCAGGACGGGCGATAATTACCGGCCCGATGGCGTCCATATGAACCCGGCGGGCTATCATATCTGGGCACGGGTTGTGCGCCAGCGGCTGCGTGAGACGTTGCCCGCAGGGGTGGTGAAACGCTGCGATCCGGGAACGCCGCTTTAAGCTGGTCCTATCAACACCCGTTCTCCCTGAGACCGGACGGAGGCAGTTTAACGGACGATGCTCGGATCGCGCAGCAGTTCGCGGGCGCGGGGGGCGAGGCGCTGCGTCGCTGCTTCGTGGATGCCGGGGGCTGTGCATAGCAGGCCGAAGGCGGTGGGATCCGGGCGGTTGAAGGACAGGGGGACGCCGAGCGCGTCGGTGACGGTTGCCCCCGCTTCCTGCGCGATCAGGGCGGCGGCGGCGACATCCCATTCATTGCCCCAGCGGACGGTGGCGACAAGGTCGGCCTCATCGGCGGCGACCATCGCCATACGCAGCGCGATGCTATTGGGTTTGTGAACGGTGACGAGGTCGCGGTCGTAGCGGGGGAGTTGATCGGCGGGGACGCGGGCGCCGGGCAGGATCATACGGGACCCTGCGGAAAGCACGCGGCCGTTGCGGGTGGCGCCCTCGCCAGCCCGCGCGATCCACAATTCGTTGCGGGCAGGCGCGGCCAAAATGCCGATGCTTACCGCGCCATGTTCGACCAGCGCGACCGACACGGACCAGCCCGGACGACCGCGCAGATAGTCGCGGGTGCCGTCGATCGGATCGACCACCCACACGCGGGCAAGGTCGAGGCGGTGGACGGTGTCGGCGGTTTCTTCCGACAGCCAGCCCGCCGTGGGATCGATGATGCTGAGGCTCTGGCGCAGCATATCGTCGATTTCGAGATCGGCCTCGCAGACAGGGTGGCCGGGGACCTTTTCCCATTGGCGCACCTGCGTCTGGCCGCCCGCCCAGAGGGTAAGCGCCCGGTCGGCCGCGTCCGATACCGCGCCGACGAGCGCGCGCAGATCGATCTCAGCCCCCGGCAACGGTCATCCCGTCGATGCGGATGGTGGGCACGTTCATGCCATAGCGGAATACAAGGTCGTTCGCCGGGACGAGGGCGCGGAACATGTCCTTCAAATGGCTGGCGATGGTGATTTCAAATACCGGGCGGGTGATCACGCCATCCTCGATCAGGAAGCCAGCGGCGCCGCGGCTATAATCGCCGGTGACGCCGTTCACGCCCATGCCGATCAGTTCGGTGACATAGAGGCCACGCTTTATGTCCGCCATCAAGGCGGCGGGAGAGACGTCACCCGGTTCCATATGCACATTGGTCACGCCTGCGCCAGGCGCGCCGCTGCCGCCCCGGCTGGCATGGCCGGTGGGCTGGAGGCCAAGCTGGCGGGCGGAAGCGCTTTCCATCAGCCAGCCGGTCAGCACGCCCGCATCGATCAAGGCACGGCGGGCGACCGGCAGCCCCTCTCCGTCGAAGGGGCGCGAGCGCATTCCGCGCGGACGAAGCGGATCGTCGATGATAGTGATCGCGCTGTCGAACAGCTTCTCCCCAAGGGAATCGAGCAGGAAGCTGGAGCGGCGGGCGATGGCGGGGCCGACGATGCCTCCGATCAGATGGCCGAACAGGCTGGAGCCAATGCGCGGGTCGAATAGGATGGGAAGGACGCCGCTTTCGAGTTTGGCAGGGTTGAGGCGGGCAACGGCGCGCTCCCCCGCGCGGGCGCCAATCGTCGCGGCATCATCGAGATCAACCAGATGGCGGACGCTGTGGCTGGCATGGTCCCGCTGCATGTCCGCCCCAGTGCCTGCGAGGACGCTGGCCCAAGTCGAATGGCTGGTGCCCGCATAGGCACCGGCAAAGCCGTGGCTGGTGGCGAGCGCGACCTGGCTGCGGCCGTTGGACGCGCCGCCACCTTCGCTATTGGTGACGCCGCTGACGGCGCGGGCGGCTTCCTCGACAGCCAGGGCGCGCTCCCGCAGTTTCGCGGGTTCGGGCTCGCTCGGATCGGCGAGGTCGAGTGCAGGCAAAGCGCCGCGTAGCAGCCGCTCTTCGGGCGCGAGGCCCGCATAGGGATCTTCCGGCGCCTCCCGCGCCATGGCGATGGAGCGATCGACCAGCGTGCTTAAGGTCGCGGGATTCATGTCGGACGCGGCGATGCTGGCCGAGCGCTGGCCGACAAAGACACGCAGGCCGATTTCCTCGCCTTCCGATCGCTCCACATCCTCCAGCGCGCCAAGGCGCACCGCGACCGTGGTCGAGGCGTTGCAGGCATAGACGGCGTCGGCCGCGTCAGCCCCGGCCCTGCGTGCCGCCGTCACCAGATCCTGCGCGCGGGACTGGGCTTCTTCAAGGCTGAGCATGGGTGCGGGGCGTTCCTGCTGAGGGGGTGAGGCGTAAGGCCATGGCCTTACGCGCTTGAACCCGGCTGGGCAACCTGCGCATCGGCCCAATGCTTGAGGAGATGGTGGGCGACGGCCATCGGCGGAGGCGTCGTGAAGGGCGCGTCTGCATCCCCTGCCAGCGCCGCGCGCACTTCGGCTGCGTCGCACCAGAGGGCATGCTGAATCTCTGTTGCATCCAGCGTCAGCGCATCGTCGTCAGCCTGCGCGATGCAGGCGATCATCAGCGAGGAAGGGAAGGGCCAGGGCTGGCTCATCACGTAGCGGACGGAGTGAACGGCGACGCCCGCCTCCTCCTTGATTTCCCGCGCCACGGCTTCTTCGATGGTTTCGCCCGGCTCCACGAAACCGGCGAGCGCGGAGTAGAAGCCCTGCGGCCAGCTATGCTGTCGTCCGACCAGCACCCGGCCGTCATGTTCGGCGAGCATGATGACGACCGGATCGACGCGGGGAAAATGTTCGGCATCGCAAGAGCCGCAGCGGCGCGCCCAGCCCGCCTTTTCCGGACAGGTGCGCGATCCGCAGACGGAGCAAAAGGGATGGCGGCCATGCCAGTGGACCAGGCTGCGCGCCGCGCCATAGAGCGCGACTTCGTCGGCGGACACTTCGGTAACGATGGCGCGGCTGCGGGTGCTGGGGACGAAGTTCGTGCCGCTTTCCTCGGTAAGGCGGGCGAAGATCGGGCGCTGCGCTTCGTCGATGCCGAGCAGCAGATACTCCTCCACCTTAGCATCGGCAGGCAGCGGCTCCATGAGCAGATGGCCGTCCTGCGTGACCGGATCGAGGCCATCGAGGACAAGACAGCTGGCATCGGGCGAGGCAAGCGCCTGCGTCACAAGGTCTGGCTTCATCCGGATATGATCGGCGCGATCGAGGCGGCCGCCAGCATAGCCAAGCTGGTCAGGGGACATGGGTTTCGCTCTCCTTCATTGCTGCTTGGCCTTCATTGCTGCCTCAGCTGCGCGGCGGAACAGGGTGGGTAGACCCGCCTCCCCTATGCGAGGGAGTGGCCACCATTCGCCCTCACCCGGCGGCATGCTTTCCTTTGCCACATGGGCGACGTGAACCGTCAAGGCCAGCGAGAAATGGGTGAAGACATGGGCGACCGGCTCCGGCAGCGCCTTCCAGGTCGCGGCGAGCGGCGGGGTGGCATCGGGCGTCGCGCTCCAATGTGAGGAAGGAAGAGCGCGCATGCCGCCGAGCAGGCCCTTGGCCGGGCGGCGGATCAACCAGACATGGCCGTCCGCCCGCTCGATCCACCAGCTATGGCCGAGGCGATGCGGTTTCGCCTTCCTCGCGGCCTTGACCGGGAAGGCGGCGGGATCGGCCGTGCGAAAAGCGGCGCAATCCTGCCGCAACGGGCAGATGCCGCAGGCGGGGTTGCGAGATGTGCAGATGGTCGCGCCAAGATCCATCATCGCCTGCGCGAAATCGCCAGCGCGGGCATCGGGCGTGATGCTGTCCGCAGCGGCGCGGATGGCGGGACGGGCGGCGGGCAACGGCGTGTCGATGGCGAACAGGCGGGCGACAACGCGCTCCACATTGGCGTCCACCACTACGGCGCGGCGGCCGAAGGCGATGGAGGCGACGGCAGCAGCGGTATAGGCGCCAACGCCGGGGAGAGCGCGCAGTCCTTCCTCATTATCCGGGAAAATGCCACCATGCTGGTTCGCCACGGCGCGGGCGCAAGCGAGCAGGTTGCGGGCGCGGGCATAATAGCCAAGGCCCGCCCACGCCGCCATGACGTCGACATCCTCCGCCCCGGCAAGTGCCTCTACCGACGGCCAGCGATCGGTGAACTTCGCGAAATAGGGGCCGACGGCGGCGACGGTGGTTTGCTGAAGCATGACCTCCGACAGCCAGACGCGATAGGGGTCGGCCGCATTGGCCCCCGGTGGGGCACGCCAGGGCAGGCGACGGGCATGGACGTCATAATGTCCGAGCAGATCTGCTGCGATTTTCATGAGGTTCCGCTCGACGTCCATGGTCGCCCTATGCCATTAAGCAGCGCATGACGGAACGGCCCGCGACACCCAAATTGAAAAGCCGCGCGCAAGCGGCGACGGAGCGGCCCCGCGTCGGCGGCCCGCGCCAGATTGCCGATCTGATGCCGCAGATCGGCGCTGCCGCTTTCCGCAAGTTCGGCTTTGTCCAGTCGAGCATCGTCACGCGCTGGGCCGAGATTGTGGGGCAGCATTATGCGGAGATTTCCGCGCCCGAATCGATCCGCTTTCCAGTGGGCAAGAAAGCAGGCGGGACGCTGCAACTGACGGTGATGAGCGGCCATGCGCCGATGATCCAGCATGTGCTCCCCGACATCATCGATCGGGTGAACCGCTTCTTTGGCTATGCCGCCGTGGCGAAGGTCGCGATGAAGCAGGGCGAAGTGCGCGGTTCCACGCCCGAACGCCGCCCGCCGCCCCGTAATTTAAGGCCGGTGCCGGTAGAGCTTGGCGATTCGCTGCGTGACATTGGCGACCCGGAATTGCGGGCCGTGCTGGAGTCTCTCGCGCAGGGGCTTGTCAATTCCAATGGTTTGCCGAAGATCAGCTGAACCGTTCAATTGCCGTACAGGGGCGGCGCTTCATTGGAGAACGCATGACGAAATCGCGCTTGCTAATCCTTGGCCTCCTCACATTGATCGCCCTACCCCGTACGCTGATCGCCGCGCCCGCCGTCAACTGGACGACACGGGTCGCGCTGTCGCCCATTGGGGGACATGTGCTGGGCAACCCGGCCGCGCCGACCAAGCTGGTCGAATATGTGAGCTATACCTGTTCGCATTGCGCTCATTTTATTGGCGAGGCGAGCGCGCCGCTGAAAGCCGACTATGTGAAGGGCGGCAAGGTGAGCGTGGAAGCGCGCAATGCGGTGCGCGACAAATATGACCTGACGGCCGCGCTGCTGGCACGGTGCGGCGGGCCGAAGCGCTTTTTTGGCAATCATGAGGCGCTGTTCGCCAATCAGGATGCCTGGATGGAGCAGTTGCAGGCCTATGACCGGGGCGCGGCCAAGCCGTCCGAGCAGATCGCCCTGTTGCGCGACATCGGGCGCAATACGGGCCTTTACACATTGATGGGCAAGCGAGGCTTCACGCCTGCGCAGCTTGACGCCTGCATCGCCAATCCAGCGGGGATGAAGCAGATATTGGCGATGACCGACGAGGCGTGGAACAAGGTGAAGATTGGCGGCACGCCTGCCTTCACCATCAACGGGACGCGCGTGGACGGATCGAGCTGGGCCAGCTTGCGCGACGCATTGCCCGCCGCCGCACAGTAAACTAAACCCTTGATCCTGATGCCCGAGCAACGGAGCCTGCACACCGTGAAAGCCATTACCGGACTTGCCTTTATCGCCCTCTCGCTGTCCCTTTCCGCCTGCGGGAAAAAGGACGCGGCCAGCAACGCGTCCGCAGAACCGGTCGCTGCTGTTGCTGCCCCTGCCGGAACCAGCTGGTCCGGCACAGTGACTCAGACCCCCGAAGGCGGGTTCGTCATGGGCAACCCGCAGGCGAAGGTTAAGCTGATCGAATATGGGTCCTATACCTGCAGCCATTGCCGCGATTTTTCGGCGGAGGCTTCAGAGGAGATCCGCAAGATCGTCGACACCGGCAAGATGAGTTTCGAGTTCCGCAACTTCGTGCGTGATCCGATCGATATTTCCACGTCGCTGCTCGCTCGTTGCGGCGGCAAGGACGTCTTCTATCCGCTCAGCGAGCAGTTCTTCGCCAACCAGAATGCCATGTTCGAAAAGGCGCAGTCGCTGGGCGACGCCAAATATCAGGCGTTGATGAGCGCGCCGCCTGCGCAGCGTTTCGGCAATCTGGCCGCCGCTGTCGGGCTGATCGATTTCGCCAAGCAGCGTGGGATTGCCGAGGATAAGGCCAAGCAGTGCCTGGCCGACACCGCCGCCGCCGAAAAGCTGGCCAAGGGCGTCGAGGCGGCGAACAATCAATATAAGATCGAGGGTACGCCGACCTTCATCCTGAATGATGTGAAGATCGACAATGTCGCAACCTGGGCGACTTTGCAGCCCAAGCTCAAGGAAGCGGGTATCTGATTGGCTCAAGGGGGGCGGACATTTTCGATGAGTTTGCCCGCTGAAGGCGGGGCGGCATGGCGCTGCCCCGGCAATTGGCCCGGTGGCTGGCCATGCAGATAAAGCGCCTCAAGCTTTCCGGTTTCAAAAGTTTCGTCGATCCGACGGAGCTGCGCATCGAACCCGGCCTGACCGGGATTGTCGGGCCGAACGGCTGCGGCAAGTCCAACCTGCTGGAAGCGATCCGATGGGTGATGGGCGAATCCAGCGCCAAATCCATGCGCGGCGCAGGCATGGAAGATGTGATCTTCGCGGGTACGTCTACCCGGCCGCAACGCGACTTTGCCGAAGTGTCGTTGCAGACCGTGCAGGAACAGGGCGAGCTGTTCAACGCGGTCGAGGTGGGCGCGGATGGCGAGTTGGAAGTCACCCGCCGGATCGAACGCGGGGCGGGCAGCGCCTATCGCGCGAACGGCCGCGATGTGCGGGCGAAGGACGTCGCGCTGATCTTCGCCGATGCAGCCACCGGGCCGCACAGCCCGGCGCTGGTGAGCCAGGGGCGGATCGCCGCCGTTATCGCGGCCCGCCCACAGGAACGGCGCGCGATGCTGGAGGAAGCGGCGGGCATTTCTGGCCTGCATGTCCGGCGCAAGGATGCCGAACAGAAGCTGCGCGCGGCTGAGGCTAATCTGATGCGGCTGGACGAGATCCTGACCGACATGGAGGCGCGGGCGAGCAGCCTGCGGCGGCAGGCCAAGGCGGCCGAGCGCTACATCAGATTGTCTGAACAGATCAGGGTGGCCGAAGGGCGCGTGATTTTCGCCCGCTGGCGTGAGGCGGCGGCCAGTGCGGATGCGGCGCGCAAGGAAGCGGTCGAGGCAGGCAGCGCGGTTGGCGTGGCGCAAGAGGTGCAGGCAGCTGCGGCGGCGCATGCCAATGCGGCAGTGGACGCGCTGGCATCCCGGCGGGCGGCAGCGCAGGCGGCGCGGGATGAGGCGAATGAGACCGGGCACCGGCTCGCCGCGCTGAAGGCCGAACGCGATGGCGTGGTGCGGCGGCTGCATGATCTGGCGCAGCAGGCCGAGCGGCTGGAGGAGGACCGGGCGCGCGAAGGCACGCTGGCCAATGACGCGGCCGAGGCGATTGCGCGGCTTACGGCCGAGATTTCTGCGCTGAAGAACCGGATTGCCGAGACCGAAGCGATGCGGCCGGACTTTGCCGGGCGGATCGCGCGGGCGGAAGATGCGGCGCGCGACGCCGAGCTGGAGTTGGCCAAGGCGATGGCGCGGCAGGCTGGCGAGCAGGCCGAGCTGCGCGTGGCCGAGGCAGCGCTGGCGGCGGCGCGGAGCCAGTTGGAGCGGGCGGAACGAGAGGCGGCGCGGCTGGAAGCGGAGGCGGGCGCCCTGCCCGATGCGGCACCGCTGGAGGCGAAGCGAAGCGAGGCGCTGGCGGCACAGGCGCAGGCCGGGTTGGACCGCGATGCCGCCGAGGCAGCGATCGGGCAGGCCGAAACGGCGCGGCAGGCGGCTGCCGAGGCGCGGGCTGCGGCGGAAACCGCGGTCTCATCGGCACGGGCGGGGCTGGCGGCACTTGATAGCGAGACCGCGGCGCTCAAGCGGGCGGTCGAGAGCGGGAGCGGGCGCGAGCGGGCGCTGGACCGGTTGAAGGCCGCGCCAGGATTTGAGCGGGCTTTGGCGGCGGCGCTGGGGGACGACCTGGAAGCGCCGGTCGGCGCGCAGGGCATGCGGCGCTGGGCGGGCGCGGCGGCGCTGGAGAGCGATCCGGCCCTGCCCGCCGGATGCGCCTCTCTGGCAGATCATGTGCGTGCGCCTTCGGAACTGGCGCGGCGACTGGCACAGGTGGCGGTTGCCGACACGGATGAGGGGCAGGCGCTGACGGTCGGGCAGCGGCTGGTGACCAAGGACGGGCAGCTGCGGCGCTGGGACGGCTATGTGGCGGCCGAAGGCGGGGCGGCGGCGGCCGAGCGGCTGATCCGGCTCAATCGGCTGGAGGCGATTGCGGCGGCGCGGCCGACGGCGGAGGCAGAGGTCGAGGCGGCACGCGCGGCACAGGATGAAGCCGCGAGCGGGGAACGGGCGGCGGCCGAGGCGCTGGGGGCTGCGCGGACGCAGCTTGGCGCGGCCGACCAACGGCTGCGCGCGGCGCTGCGCGCGGCGGATGAGGCGGCGACGGCGCTGGAGCGGCTTTCCGGGCGGCGGGAGGCTATCGAGGAGCGGTTGGCTGAGGCGCGCGCGGATCTGGGCACGGCGGGGGCCGAGCATGACAAGGCGGATGCGGCGCGCATGGCTGTGCCCGATAGCACTGGGACGCGGACGCTGGTGGCATCGCTGAGCCAAGCGAGCGAGAAGGCGCGCATGGCGGTCAGCCAGTTGCAGGCGGATCAGGCGCTGGCCGATCGGGCTTTGGGAAGCGACCGGGAACGCATGGCGGCGGCTGACGCGGAAGCCAAAGGCTGGCGCGCGCGGGCGGGCGAGGCGGCGAAGCGGATTGCGGCCATGGTGGAACGGGGCGAGGCGATTGCATCCGAGCGCGATGGACTGGCGGATCAGCCCGAGATGCTGGCCGCGACGATCGCCACCCTGTCCGAGCAGGGCGCCGGACTCGCGGAAGCGGCCGAAGCGGCGCGGCGGGCGGAGAGCGAAGCTGAGGCCGCGCTGCGGATCGCCGAGGAACAGGCTGCGCAGACCGGCGAGGTGCTGGCACAGGCGCGCGAACGGCGAGCGACTGCTGCGGCACGGGCCGAAGCGGCGGACGAGAAGCGCGCCGAGACCAACCGTCTGTCGGGCGAACGCTTTGAATGCCCGCCTCCCGTGCTGCCCGAGAAGCTGGGCTTTGCCAGCGCGGAAATCCGGATCGCGCAGAGTGAGCAGGGCGAACATGACCGCCTTTCCGCCGAGCGGGAGCGGATCGGGCCGGTCAATCTGGTGGCGGCGCAGGAGTTGGAGGAGCTGGAAGCGACCCAGGCAACGAGCCGGGCCGAAAGCGAGGAGCTAAGCCAAGCGATCAACCGGCTGCGCGGATCGATCGGCAGCCTCAATCGCGAAGGGCGGCAGCGGCTGCTCGCGGCGTTCGAGGCGGTGGACGGGCATTTCCGGCGGCTGTTCACCACGCTGTTCAACGGCGGGCAGGCGCATCTAGAGTTGATCGACAGCGACGATCCGCTGGAGGCGGGGCTGGAGATCATGGCGCAGCCGCCGGGGAAAAAGCTCGCCGCGCTGACGTTGCTTTCCGGCGGTGAGCAGGCGCTGACGGCGGTGGCGCTGATCTTTGGCCTGTTCCTGACCAACCCGGCACCGATCTGCGTGCTGGACGAGGTCGATGCGCCGCTGGACGATGCCAATGTGGAGCGTTTCTGCGATCTGCTGGACGTGATGGTGGGGCAGACGGACACGCGTTACCTGATCGTCAGCCATAATGCGGTGACGATGGCGCGGATGCACCGGCTGTTCGGCGTGACCATGGTGGAGCGCGGGGTGAGCCGCTTGGTTTCCGTCAATCTCGGCGGTGCGGAAGCGTTGCTGGCGGCCGAATAGGTACGTGGCGGCGCTTCAGCGCTTCTTGCGCATGCGGCGGAACAGGCTGCGGTCGGCAACCGGCTCGAACATCTCCTCAGGCCCTTCGGGGTCCAGCACTTCATTGTCGGCCAGCCAGGCCTGCACGTCGTTGAGATTGGGCGTAACATAGGGCCGCAGGGTTCGGCCGGGCTTGTCGCGCAGTTGCTCGATCGCGGCGATCAACCCGCGCTCGGCGATCACGGCGGATACCCGTTCGACCGGCAGGTCCAGATGTTCGGCGATCAGATCGTCCCGGATGCCCAGGATCATCGCTTCCCGCCCGGCATTTGCGGGCAAGGCCAGGTCGATCGTCACGTCGCATTCGGTATCGAGCCGCATCGAGCGGTTGTTCATGTTGGACGAGCCCACGCGAACGGTTCGGTCATCCACGATCATGATCTTGGCATGGACGTAGATGGACTCACCGCGCATGGTGAAAGGATGGTAGATGCGCAGCTTGCCATGGGTGTCGCGGGCGCGCAGGGCTTCGAACAGGCGCGCGCGGGCGGTATCCATCGCCTGCTGTTCGAGCCAGCCATCGGCCTGTTCCGGATTGATGATGACGATGTCCGGCCCACCGGGATCGCCCAGCCGCGCGGCGATTGCCTCCGCAATGCGGCGGGAGGCGAAATACTGGCTTTCGGCGTAGATGGTCCGCTTTGCCGATGCGATCTGGTTGAGATAGAGTCGCTCAATCTCTCGCAACGGCTGCTGGTCATCCATTTCCGGCGCGGAGCGAGAAATGGCTATATCGACATTTTCGAACTGAACCGGCAGCGCGTCCGGCCAGCAATCATGTTCGCCGAAGATCGGATCCAGATCGCCGCCGCCAGCCCCCTTCCATCGGGCGCGGGCATGGTCACCCAGCACCATCGCGACATCGCCCTGCAAGGCAGTGGTCGCGTCATGCCATGGCCCATAGGCGGAACCGTCCGGATGGCGGCGGCCTGGGTCCTCATCACGATGATGGCGTGTGTCCCATCGGTCACCGGTCATGTCGATGCCGCCGCAGAAGGCGAAACAGTCGTCGATCACCACAATCTTCTGATGATGCGAGGCCGCTGGAGGGTGATGGCTGTCCAGCTTCACCTGTATGCGTTTGTGAGCCATCCATTTGACGGTGGTGAAGAGGTTGGCAGGCTGCACCATCGACTTCATCGCGCCGACATCCCAGCGCAGAAGGAAGATTTCGAGGTCTGGTTTTTGCGCAACGAGCCAGCTGATGAAGTCGCCGATGATGACCGGGGCTCCGTCCTTGACCTCATCCTCGCGGATCAGGCTGATGGCGGCGTCGAAATCCCAACCGATGAGCATGATCCGGCGCTTCGCCTTGAGCATGGCGGCACGGGCGTGGCGGAAATAACAGTCGGCGTCGATGATGACGCTGGCCTTGGCGGCGCGGGCGATGCGCCAGCAATCCTCACCCTCTTGTGGCATGCTCATGCGCTGCCCACGACGAGGCAGCCAAGGAACATCAAAAGCCCGGCGAACCGGTTCGAGCGGAACTTCGTGAGCGGATCGGCGCCATCCTCCTTGAGCGTCCCGACCTGCCAGAAAAGATGAGCCGCCATCGGCAGCAAGGCGGCAAGAGCAAGCCATTGCGGCCGCACCTGCCAAAGAGCGGCAGCCCAGAGGGAAAGGGCGAGCAGATAGCAGAGCATTACGCCGCCGCGCACATGGCGGCCCATCGACAAGGCGCTCGACCCGATACCGATCAACGCATCATCCTCCCGGTCCTGCAATGCATAGATGGTGTCATAACCAACAACCCAGAAGATTGTGCCTGCATAGAGCAGCAACCCGGCCGGGGTGAGCGCGCCCATGACCTCGCTCCAGCCGACGAGCGCCGCCCAGGAGAAGACGAGGCCGAGCCAGAGTTGGGGCCAGCCGGTGATCCGCTTCATGAAGGGGTAGGCGGCGACCAGCGCGAGACTGCCCAGCGAGACGATCTGCGCATAAGGGCGGAGTTGCAGCAGGACGATGAGGCCGACGAGGCAAAGCAGGATGAGCCAGGCCCAGGCGGTGCGCACGGAGAGAGCCCCGCTCGCGAGCGGGCGGGCCGCGGTGCGGGCGACTTTCCGGTCGAGATCGCGATCGACGATGTCGTTGAACACGCAACCCGCGCCGCGCATGGCGATGCTGCCGAGCAGGAGCCAGAGGATGAGCGGCCAGCGCTTCCCTGCCCCGCCTGCCAGGACCACGGCCCAGGCGCCGGGCCAGAAGAGCAGCCACCAGCCGATCGGACGATCGAGCCGGGCCAGCAACGCGAGCGCGCGGGGCGTCGCGGGCAAGCGTGCGAGCAAGCCGCGGGCCTCGGTATCGGGGACTATGGTCTGACTCACCTTTTCTCCGTTCGGGCTGAGCTTGTCGAAGCCCCTTTCTTCTCTAAAGAGCAAAGAAAGCCCTTCGACATTTGGCTGAGACAAGTGGCTCAGTCAAACAGGGCGAACGGAAGAGACGAAATGACCGCAACCCCTGCCTGGCCGCCGCAGAGCGCGCCGCGCCTGCATGTCGAAACGCAGTTAGGCGACGGCGTGGCCGTGCCGGTCGATGGCAATCCGGCCCATTATCTGATCAGCGTCATGCGGGTGAAGCCGGACGACATCGTGCTGCTGTTCGACGGCAGGTCGGGCGAGTGGGCCGCGCGGGTGCGGGACATACGCAAGCGTGACCTGGTGCTGGAATGTGTCCAACAGACCAAGCCTTTGGAGGATGTGCCGGATTTCTGGCTATGTTGCGCGCCGATCAAGAAAGGCCGCATCGACCTGATCGCGGAAAAAGCCTGCGAACTGGGCGTCGCGAAGCTGCAACCGGTGCTGACCCGCCGGGCGGTGGTGGACAAGCTCAACCTGGACCGACTGCACGCGCATCTGGTCGAGGCGGCGGAACAGTGCGGCCGCACCGCGCTGCCCGACCTCGGCGCTATGGTGAAACTGGACGCGCTGTTGCGCGACTGGCCGGACGATCGCTGGCTGTTTTTCGCCGATGAAAGCGGTGGTGAACCTTTGAGCGAGACGCTGCGTGCGCATCAGGGTGCGGCGGCATTCATGATCGGGCCGGAGGGCGGCTTTGACCCGGCAGAGCGGGAGGCGATCCGGGCCGTGACGAAGGCGGTGCCGGTGTCTTTGGGGCCACGCATATTGCGGGCGGAAACGGCGGCGATCGCCGCAACGTCGGCGTGGATGACGCTGAACGGCGACTGGCGATAGGATAGCTGTTCCAGTTGCAATCCGAAATGGGATTGCAGCCCCGATGGACGCAACCTATTTGTCCCCCGCGCGCTGTCGATTGACGCGCAAGGGGGACAGGCTAAGGCGGGGCATGAGCACGAGAACCGACTCAGGGGGAATCGATCCCGTCATCGAAAGCCGCGACCAGCTGATCGTGGCCTTTTCCAAGGGCGCCAAGCCCAAGGATCGCTGGCGCATCGGCACCGAGCATGAGAAGTTCGTCTATTCGAGGGCCGACCATCATGCGCCGTCCTACAGCGAGCAGGGCGGCATCCACACGCTGCTGATCGGCCTCACCCGCTATGGCTGGAGCCCGGTGTTCGAGGGCGATAACATCATCGCCCTCTCCGGAGCCGATGGAACGGTCAGCCTGGAACCGGCGGGACAGCTGGAACTGTCCGGGGCGCCGCTGGAAAATCTTCACCAGACTTGCGCGGAAACGCACCGGCACCTGGAACAGGTCAAATATGTCGGCGATATGCTCGGCCTCGGCTTCCTGAGTCTGGGCATGTGGCCGGACAAGACACGCGACGAATTGCCCGTGATGCCCAAGGGGCGCTACGATATCATGCTGCGGCACATGCCGCGCGTAGGCACGATGGGCCTCGACATGATGCTGCGAACCTGCACTATCCAGACGAACCTCGACTATGGCAGCGAGGCGGACATGGTGCAGAAGTTCCGCGTCGGCCTGGCCCTGCAACCTCTTGCAACCGCGCTGTTCGCCAATTCGCCCTTCACCGAAGGCAAGCCCAACGGCTTCCTGTCCTATCGCAGCCATATCTGGTCGGACACCGACCCGCACCGCACGGGCATGCTGCCCTTCGTGTTCGAGGATGGCTTTGGCTATGAGCGGTACGCCGACTATGCGCTCGATGTGCCGATGTACTTCGTCTATCGCGACGGCCGCTATATCGACGCGGCGGGTCTCAGCTTCCGCGACTTTCTGGACGGCAAGCTTTCCATTCTGCCCGGCGAGAAGCCGACCGAGAAGGATTGGGAAGATCATCTTTCGACCGCCTTCCCGGAAGTGCGATTGAAGAGCTTCCTTGAAATGCGCGGGGCCGATGGCGGACGCGCGGATCGCATCACCGCCCTCCCCGCTTTCTGGGTTGGCCTGCTCTATGATCAGGGCGCGCTAGATGCCGCTTGGGATTTGGTGAAGGACTGGACCATGGAGGACCGCCAAACGCTGCGCGACGCCGCGCCGAAGCTGGCGCTGAATGCGCCATTGCCGGGCGGGCGCAAGCTGCGCGACATCGCGGCGGAAGTGCTGGATATCAGCCGCAGCGGGCTGAGGGCGCGGGCACGGCTGAACGATATTGGCAACAATGAAACGGGCTATCTGGCACCGCTGGACGAGATCGTGGCGGCCGGGCGGACGCATGCTGAAGATCTGCTCGCGCGCTATCATGGCGAATGGGCAGGCGACCTTTCCCGCGTCTACGCTGAGGAAAGCTTCTAACCTATTCCGCTGGCGTCAGGGCCGGTTGATCCTTGCGCCGACGGCCCGTTGCCCAGGCGAAGAAGCGTGGGACGGGCGCGTTGCGCTCCATCCATTCGCTGTAGTCGCGATAGGCGGGATCAGTCGAGAGGTGGGCTTCTTCCGTCCGGGCGCGCCAATAATAGACGGCGTTGGTCGCCGCCAGCATCGCGCAGTTGCGCACCATGTCGGTGAGGCTGCCCGATATCGTGAGAAAGGGCAGCGCCGAAAACCACCAGAAGAGGTTCTTTGACAGATAGGCGGGATGCCGTGTCCAGCGATACGGCCCATGAGTCAGGATGCCGCGATGGGTGAGGTTGGAAAAGCGGATGCCGAACACCACCGTCGCCCAGGCATAGATGGCGGTTAGCAGGACAAGCCAGCCGCCAACTATCCATTGCAAGGTTGTATGCCCCTGCGTCCAGACGTCCCATTCCGCACCGCCTGCGTGATAGTCGAGCGGTCCCCCTGATCCCATCAGCACGAAGGGCGGGTAGCAGATCAGCGCTGCCACCCAACCGGTCAGCAACGGATTGGCCGAACGTATGTGGGAATCGAGCGGCTTGCAGGTCAGCAAATAGCCGACCGTCGCCATGCAGACATCGATCATGAACATGACCGCGATCAGGAAGGCGGCAAGGTTCACCGGATTGGAGAAGGCATGATCCAACCGCCAGTCCACCACGCTGGCAAAATTGCCCGGCACGATGGAGAGCATGAAGGCAAGGAAAAAGCCCTTCACCGCCCATGCACGGGCATGATTGGCGACCTGCGCCATGTCGTGCGCGCCCGCTGCTCCGCCAATGACCCATTGTCCGAAGGCATGGGTGGCGTCGCGGGGTTCGACCAGTCGCCGGTCCAGCCAGACGACATAGGGAACGGAGAACAACACAAGCCAAGGGGCCGCGTCCATGAACAGGTTCATGGAATAATGATAATTCCCGCTCCAGTACCAGCGGGCGAGACAGTAGAAAATCGCGATCGCCAGCCATGTCGCCCAGAGGCCAGCAATCTTGACGAGGCTGATGTCGAGAACGGCGCGCCATGGCCGGGGCGGCGTCTGCCAGTCTATCCCGGTCGAGGCGTTGCGATGGACCTTGTCCACCAGCAGCGACCACAAGATCATCGGCAGCCCGCAGGCGATCACCGCCGCGAAACCCGCATTGGGGCCGTTCATCCCATAATGGCGCGCCACCATTGCCCAAAGTGCGAGCCCCGCCAGTCCGGCGAAGCCTACGCCATGGCTAACGGCAGAGGGCGGACAAGGATCGGTAGCGGAAGACATGCCCCGCTTATGCCGGGAAATGGTAAGCAAGCCGTGAAGCCGCCTCAGACACCACCCAGCACATTGATGGTGAAGGCCAGAATGCCGAGGTTGAAAAGGAACGCCGCGAGGCAGTGGGCGGTGACCACCTGACGCATGGATGTGCCGGTCACCGTGACATCGGACGTCTGGAAGGTCATGCCTAGCGTGAAGGCGAAATAGAGAAAATCGCTGTATCCGGGCTCCTTCGTACCCGGGAAGTCGATGCCCTGCTGATCCTTCCCGCGCGGATCGGCCAGGTAGAAGAGATGCGCATAATGCATCGCATAGACGAGGTTGGAAAAGAGCCAGGCAAGCGCCAGCGTCACCAGCAACAGCGCGACGGCCGCTGCGTTGGGGCCGCCATGCTGGCTGACGGCTGCTCCCACCGCGACCAGCACCACCAGCGAGACAATGCCGGTCAGGAGCAGCATCAGGCGGCGATTGGCATCATTTTCCTGCGCGGTCCGGCGCATGCGATCGGGGTCGGCTTTCAGAAGCGGCGCGGCTGCGGCGATGAAGGCGAGAGAGGCGCAGTCGAACCCTGCCATCACCGCCTGATGCCAGGGCATCATCAAGCCGAACGGCAGGGCGGTCGCCAGCAGCACCAGGAACATGCCGTAACGCCAGGGAAAAACTGGAGAGCGGGTGGAGGAAGACTTCATCCGCCCAGAAAGCCGCAAAATGACGAAGCTGGCAAGCGGATCAGAGCACCGCCACCACCAGACCAAGCGTCGCAGCTTCATTCGCTTCGAGATACCAGTTTTCCGGTGCCCGTTTCAGCACTTCGTCAAGCGAGATGCTGGAGCCCAGGATCAGGTTGGAAAAGCCTTCATTCTGGATGGCGATGGACGCCTCTATCTCGTTCAACGCGGCCCTTAGCGGTGCGATGCAGGTGGACAGCGGGCCTTGAAGGTGGATGTCCTTGGTGATGAGCCGTTCATGGATCATCACCCGCGTGCCACGCGTGAGGTAGCGGTTTTCCTTGGCGAAAAAGCCCATGAAGGTCGCGCCCGCCGAATAGACGGCGGTCTTCCCCAGAAACACCAGCCGCCGCGCGGCGCCGAGTTCCGAATGAAAGCGGATATCCTCTCCCATCATCCGCGCGATTTCCGGGTCCCCGCCAAGTGTCGAAACTTCTGTCACCACCAGCCCCTCGGAAGGCGCCGCCGCCAGCGCGCCCTTGAAGTACAGATACATGGACTGGTCGACGGGACCGGAGAGGCGGATGGCGGGACAGGCGAAGTCCTGAGGTGAAAGCAAAGGCGCTTGCGTCGGCATCAATGGGTTCCTGTTAGACTAGGCATCGGGCTGCACTACGTCCGGCGCGGGAATTGGTGCCAAGGCAGGCGCGCTTTTGACTGGCGCTATCCTTGAGAGGCTGTAAAGAACAGATCATGACCAAAGGGTGCGGGGCATGATCGCGAAACTCAAAGGGCGGCTGGATAGCACGGGCACCGACCATGCGATCATCGACGTGGGGGGCGTGGGCTATCTCGTCGGCGCATCCTCGCGAACCTTGTCGGCGCTGGGACCGGTAGGCGAAGCGGTGACGGTGCATACCGAAATGCTGGTGTCGGAGGATTCGATCCGGCTGGTCGGCTTTGCACGCGGCGAAGAACGCGACTGGTTCCGCTTGCTGATTGGCGTGCAAGGCGTGGGATCGCGGGTGGCGCTGGCGATATTGTCGGCGCTTGAACCGGCCGAACTGCATCGCGCGGTGGCGACCGGGGACAAGGCAATGGTCGCGCGCGCCAATGGCGTAGGGCCGAAGCTGGCGCTGCGGATCGTCAATGAACTGAAGGACAAGATCGGCGCGGCGCCGGGCGCTGGCGGCGTGTTGGGCGCGGGCATTGCGCCTGTCATGGCCGGGGGGCTGGGAGCAGATGCGATTTCCGCCCTGCAGAATCTCGGCTTCAAGCCTGCCGAGGCGAGCAGCGCGGTTGCCGCTGCGGAAGAAGAGCTGGGCGATAGCGCAACCCTGGACGCGCTGGTGCGGCTGGCGCTGCGGAAGGCGGCCAAGTGAGCGAGGAACGGCTGATCGCCTCCACGCGCCGGGCGGAGGATGTGGATGCTGCCCTGCGGCCCAAATCCCTGACCGAGTTCATCGGGCAAGAGGCTGCGCGCGGCAATTTGCGGGTCTTTATCGAGGCAGCAAAGCAGCGTGGCGATGCGCTGGATCATGTGCTGTTTTTCGGCCCCCCGGGCCTCGGCAAGACGACGCTGGCGCAGATCGTTGCCAAGGAAATGGGCGTCGGCTTCCGCGCAACGTCAGGGCCTGTGATCGCCAAATCCGGGGATCTGGCGGCGCTGCTCACCAATCTGGATGAGGGCGACGTCCTGTTCGTGGACGAGATCCACCGGCTGAATCCCGCAGTCGAGGAGGTTCTCTATCCCGCAATGGAGGACCGCGCGCTTGACCTGATGATCGGCGAGGGTCCTTCGGCGCGGTCGGTGCGGATAGACCTGCCCCGCTTTACCCTGGTAGGCGCAACAACACGGCAAGGACTGCTGACGACGCCGCTGCGTGACCGCTTCGGCATTCCGGTGCGGCTGCAATTCTACACGGTCGAGGAACTGGAGCTGGTGGTGCGGCGCGCGGCGCGGTTGCTGGACCTGGGCATCACCTCTGATGGGGCGATCGAGATTGCCCGGCGATCGCGCGGGACGCCCCGCATTGCCGGGCGGTTGCTGCGGCGGGTACGCGACTTTGCCAATGTCGCGGGGGTCGAAGCAGTGGACGCCAAGGCGGCGGACGCGGCGCTGAGGCGGTTGGAGGTCGACCAGCTGGGCTTGGACCTGATGGACCGGCGCTATTTGATGATGATCGCCGACATCTATCGCGGGGGGCCGGTCGGGGTCGAGACGCTAGCGGCCGGATTATCAGAGCCGCGCGATACGATCGAAGAGGTGATCGAACCCTATCTGATCCAGCTTGGCCTTATCGCCCGCACGGCGCGGGGCCGCTGCCTGAATGGGGCGGGCTGGAAGCATCTGGGACTCAATCCGCCCGCCGGATTACAGGACGGGCTGTTCGACTGAAAAATGCGTGACCGCTACGGCAAGGCGCGGCTATAGCGTCGACAAGGAGCGGATGCGCGCATCGGACGCGCTCTTGAATCAAGGAGTTGCGCTGCTTTGCGGGCGATCGAACAGTATCCCAATCTGGTGACCATGTTCTTTGCCCGCGCAAAGGAAATGGGCGACCTCCCCTTCCTGTGGCGCAAGACGGCTGGCGGGTGGCAATCGCTCAGCTGGACCGAGGTGGCGTTGCAGGTGGCAGGGCTCGCCACCGCGCTCAAGGCGCAAGGGCTGAAGCCAGGCGACCCGGTCATGCTGGTAAGCGAGAACCGCCCCGAATTTTGCATCGCCGACCTTGCCATCATGGCGGCGGGATGCGTGACGGTGCCGACCTACACCACCAATACGACGCGCGATCATCAGCACATCCTGACAGACAGCGGCGCCCGCGCGGTGATCGTGTCGACGGCCAAGCTGGCCCAGACGCTGATGCCCGCCGTATTGCGATCGCAAGCGAGCTTCATCATCGGCATGGAACCGCTCCGGGGCGCGCAGGGCGATCTGTCCTGCCATCTGTGGGCCGACATGGTCGCGTCCCGCATCGCCGATCCCGACGCCTGCGCCGCCGAACAGACCGCCAAGCGGAATGACCTCGCCTGCATCATCTACACCAGCGGCACGGGTGGTGCGCCACGCGGCGTCATGCAGCATCATGGCGCGATCTTGTGCAATATCGAAGGCGCAGGCAGGCTGGTGGCGGAGGATTTCGGCTGGGGAGATGAAGTATTCCTGTCTTTCCTGCCGCTCAGCCACGCTTATGAACATAGCGGCGGCCAGTTCCTGCCGATCATGCTCGCGGGGCAGATCTATTATGCGGAAGGGCTGGAGAAGCTCGCCAGCAACATAGAGGAAGCGCGGCCGACGATCATGGTCGTCGTGCCCCGCCTGTTCGAGGTGCTGCGCGCCCGGATCATCAAGTCGATCGAGAAGCAGGGCAAATTCCCCGCTTGGCTGCTGACGCAAGCTTTGCGGATCGCCGCGAAGGAGCAGAGGGGCGATGGATCGATCGCCGACCTGCCGGTGAAGCTGCTGCTGAACCGGACGCTGAAGCCGAAGATCGCCAAGCGCTTTGGCGGGCGGATGAAGGCGCTGGTGTCGGGCGGCGCGCCGCTCAATCCCGATGTCGGCCTGTTCTTCGATGCGATGGGGCTGACGCTGTTGCAGGGCTATGGCCAGACCGAGGCGGGACCGGTGGTCAGCTGCAACCGACCCCGCGCGGGCATCGCCATGGACACGGTTGGGCCGCCGCTGGATGGGGTGGAGGTCAGGATCGCCGATGATGGCGAGATATTGGTGCGCGGCGAACTGGTGATGCAGGGCTATTGGCGTAATGCCGCCGAGACCGAAAAGGCGCTGAAGGACGGCTGGCTGCATACCGGCGACATTGGCGAGATCGATGGCAAGGGGCGCATCCGCATCACCGACCGCAAGAAGGACCTGATCGTCAATGACAAGGGCGACAATGTGTCGCCGCAAAAGGTCGAAGGCATGCTGACGCTACAACCTGAGATCGGCCAGTCCATGGTCTATGGCGACCGGCGGCCGCATCTGGTGGGGCTGCTGGTGCCCGACGCCGAGTGGACGCGCGAATGGGCGGGGGCGCACGGCCTTGACGCGGACGACGCCGCATCCAACGCCGCCTATCAGGCAGCGTTAAGGGCGGCGGTCGATCGGGTGAATGAAGACCTGTCCGTGACAGAGCGGGTCCGGCGCATCATCCTGGCGGACGAACCCTTCACCATCGAAAATGGCGAGATGACGCCATCCATGAAGATCCGCCGCCACGTGATCAAGGCGCGCTATCAAGAGCGGCTGGACGCGCTCTACAAGGGCTGACGGTCAGCGGCCGGGGGTGCGGTAGGGCGTGAAGGACCCCAGCGCGCAACCGCCGGTGATCGACCCGGTGACCAGATCGGCGCTCCGCGCAATGTCGCCGCGACAATATTGCGAGCCTGTCGGCTTGATGATCAACGTATCGCCCCTGCCCAACCCGGTGCAACTGCCGATCAGGTCGTTGCGATAGATGAGGCGGCCGCTCACCCGGTACAGCAACACGCTTTCACTGACAGCGGTGAGGCTGGAGCCCGGATAGCGGCTCACGCAGTTGACTGGCTCGCCCGCGACTTTGCCCTCCAATGCAGCCTCAAGCCGGGCCGCTTGTTTCTCCGTAAGGCGCGGGGGCTCGCTGCCGCCTGCGCACGCTGCCAGCATCAGTGGCATCAGACATATGGATGCACGCATGGCAATCCTCCTGCACATCTCTCCATAAAAGGAGACGTTGGCGTAACGCCCGAACCGTCAGGCGGTATCCTTGGCCGTGCGGCGGCGAGCCAGCTCATCCGCGTCGTTCGCGCGCATGAAGATGTTGGTCGCGCGCTCCAGCCCTATGGTGGTGGGCACGGTGGCCTCGCCGCGTGCGCGGGCGGCGTCGACCTGCGCCATGCGATCGGCGAGCGCTTCATTGTCCGGTTCTATCGTCAGGGCGAAACGGCCATTGCTCTGTGTATATTCATGGGCGCAATAAACCATGGTGTCGTCCGGCAACGCCGCAAGCCGGGCCATGTTGGCGAACATCTGATCCGCCGTCCCTTCGAACAGCCGCCCGCAGCCCATGGCGAACAACGTGTCGCCCACAAAAATGATGTGATCGCCAGCCAGATGATAGGCGATGTGACCTGCCGTGTGGGCGGGCACCTCCATCACGGCGGCGGCATGGTCGCCGATGCGGACCTCATCGCCCTCCCCAACTTGCCGGTCAAGCGAGCCGATCTTGGCCGCCTCTGCGGTCGGCCCGGTGATCAGGCAGCCAGTCGCCGCCTTGATCGCCGCGTTGCCGCCCACATGATCGCCATGCCAGTGCGTGTTCCAGATCTGGCTGATGGTCCAGCCCCGATTGGCCGCCTCTGCCAGCACAGGGCCCGCCACCGCCGGGTCGATCACCACGGTCTCGCCACTGGCATCATCATGCAGCAGCCAGACATAATTGTCGGACAGCACCGGTATGCGGACAACGCTCAGCATGGGCTTACCAGACGCCGGTATTGGGCATGGACGCCCAGGGTTCGGCCGGATCGAGATGACCGTCCTGCAATAGCTCTATCGAAATATTGTCGGGCGTGCGGACAAAGGCCATGTGGCCGTCGCGCGGGGGGCGGTTGATGGTGATGCCCGCATCCATCAGTCGCTGGCACACCTCGTAGATATTATCGACGCGATAGGCGAGATGGCCGAAATTCCGACCCTCGCCGTAGCTTTCCGCTGGCCTGCCATCTTCCGGTGGCCAATTGTAGGTCAGCTCCACCTGAGCATCCTCATCCCCCGGCGCGGCCAGGAAAACGAGCGTGTAGCGCCCATTTTCATTGTCGAAGCGTTTCTGCTCCTCCAGCCCCAACAGCTTGAAGAAAGCGACAGTGCGGTCAACGTCAGTCACGCGGATCATCGTATGCAGATATTTGGTCAAGCGGTCGCTCCGTTCGTCGCTGTCAAGCAACGGTTCATCTCGGCAGTGGCAGGAATGATCCCAAGATAGGGCAGCGCAGGCGTGGATGGAAGAGGAGACGCGAATGGCAATCGAGTATCGCGACAAGGTGCTGCTGGGCTGTGCCGGGTTGCTGGCGCTGGGGCTGGTCAGCGGCGGCTATCTGCTGGGTGACGGGCTGAAGCGCGCGAAGGCTGCGGACCGGTCGGTCACAGTGAGGGGCCTGGCGGAACGCAATGTCACGGCCGACCTTGCAACCTGGTCGATCAGCTACGCCGCGACCGGTTTCGACCTGCCCGCCGTGCGCGCCGAGATCGACAACAACACACGAGAGCTGAAAGCCTATTTCACGAGCCTCGGCTTCAAGCCGGAGGCGCTGACCCCCACGGGCGCGGGCGTGAATCAATATATCAATAATGGCGCCAACACGATTACGATCACTCAACGCATGTTGTTGCGCACCACCGACATCGCACGCGCGCAGCGAGCCGTAGCGCAGCAGTTTGACCTGGTCCGCCGGGGCGTCACGCTGCAGGAAGGTTCCGGGATGCGTTACAGCTTCACAAAGCTCAACGACGTCAAGCCGCCCATGGTGGCCGCCGCGACCCGCGATGCACGCGCCGCAGCCGAGCAATTCGCACGCGACAGCGGCGCCAGCGTCGGGGCCATCAAGAGCGCCACCCAGGGCTATTTTTCCATCGATCCACGCGATGGAGAGGCGGACGGATCGAGCGACACGCCCTACAAGAAGGTCCGCGTCGTCACGACCGTCGACTTCTACCTCAAATAGGCGGGTTCAGGCGGGCGGCAGCCGGGTGAGATTATCCGTAGCCGCCTTGCCCGCGGGTGATTGTGGCGCCAGCTTGACCGCCCTTTGCCAGGCCGAGCGGGCGATGTCGGCATGGTCGGTCAGGACAGCGATATTGCCCTCTTCCAACGCCACCGACGCGTCATCGGGAGAAAGCTGAACCGCCCGTGCGATATGCGCCTGCGCCAGCTTCAACTCTCCCGATCGGCGGGCAAGGGTTGCAGAAAGCAGCCAGGCGAGCGGATCCTTCGGCACCTGAAGCAGTGCCGTATCAAGCGAATCGCGCGCTTCCTTGACATCGCCGAGCGTGACCAGGGCGCGCGCGCGGTCCAGATAGGTCTCACCCTTTTCCATGCCATCAGGCAGGCCGCGCGCCAGTGCCGCATCGAAGCTGGTGCGCGCCTTCGCAGCATCACCGCCCGCCAGCGCCGCATTACCCGCCTGCGCCCATAGGCGCGCGCTCTGCGCCATCTCGCCGGTTCTCTCGGCCTCGTCTGCGGCCTGTTCGAACGATACGATTGCAGGCCCCCACCGCTCCGCACGCGCATAAGCGAAACCCATGCAGTGGCGCGCGTAGAAGCTGCCGCCCTCCAAACGCCATTTTTGCGCGAAGGCGACACCCTGGTCTAACGATTTAAGCGCTTCATCAAGGCAGGCCTGGAACGGCTTAGCGTATTTTTCGGGGACAGGAATGCGCCCATCGGCAGCAGCAGGGGCAGGTGCGACCGCCCTGCCCTCCTCCTTCTTCGGCCGGTTCATCACCGCCTCGATTTCCGGATCATAGGCCTGCGGCGTCAAAAGCAGCAGCGGAAGCAAAAAGGTCATCAGAGAATGTCCAAAAGACTGTCGATCATGCGGATCAGCAGCGCGATGTCGCCGTCGCGCGACAGGCGGTGATCGCCATCCTTAATCAGCAGCGTCTGCACGTCATATGAATGCAGGCGCTGCGCCAGCCGCAGGGCTGTCTGCCAAGGCACGTCCCTGTCCTCCTGCCCCTGGAGAAGCCGCACCGGACATTCGATGGCGATCGGCCCATTCAGCAGACGCGAAGCCTGGCCCGACTGCCAGAAGGCCAGTGTCGTCACCAGCGGCTGATCGCCATAGGGAGTGGGCTCCGTCAGTCGCCCTTGCTCGGCCAGCAGAGCCTTGTCTTCATCGCTGAAACCCCATTCGGTGAAATCCGGCGCGGCCGCGATGCCGACCAGCCCGGCAACGCGGCCAGGGCGAGCCAGCGCGATCAGCAAGGCAATCCAGCCCCCCATGGACGATCCCACCAGCAGCAACGGGCCTTCCGTCAGCGCGTCGATCAACAGCAACGCATCGTCGCGCCAGCTGGCGAGCGTGCCATCCTCAAAGCGGCCTTCACTGGCGCCATTGCCACCATAGTCCAGCCGCAGCATGGGCCGTCCCGTCTCCGCCGCCCAGACATCGACCGCCACCGCCTTGCCGCCTTCCATGTCGGACATGTAGCCAGGCAGGAAGACGATCGTCGGCCCGGCACCCGCCCGATGCCGGTAGGCGAGCCGGACCCCATCGGGACGGGCGAACAGCGCGAGCGGCGCGGCTTGGAAGGGGGCTATCGGCTGTCTCCACTGGCAATCAATGCGTCCTGCCTGATGCAATAGACGCTGACGCGCAGAAAACCAGAAAGGAAGAAAATAATGCCCGTCGCGGAATTGACAGTGTGAGGACCAACGGCTAATCGCGCCGTCCTACCCCGTGCCCAGATGGCGGAATTGGTAGACGCACCAGCTTCAGGTGCTGGCGATCGCAAGGTCGTGGAGGTTCGAGTCCTCTTCTGGGCACCACTACTGGCTCTGGCGACGTCCAGGTAAGTCCAGTAAGCGGCTGGTTTCACAGCATTTCTTCACCGAAAATCGCCAGACACCGTCCGGCGAAATCCGGCTAAGAGCACCAGCAGCAGCCACAAAATGTTGCTCTTTTTGGTGCTCTCGGATCGACCCGGCTTTGCTGGGAAAACGACTATGCTGACCTACATCCAGATCAATGCCGCCAAGCCGAGAGCGAAGGCTTGGACCCTGAGCGATTCACAAGGCCTCCATCTCCAGATCCAACCCAACGGCTCGAAGCTCTGGCGCTTCAAGTATCGGTTCCTCGACAAGCAAAAGACGCTCCACCTTGGCGGATGGCCGCAGGTGAGCTTGGCCGACGCCCGTGTGCGGCGTGACGAGGCGAAAAGGAAGATCGCGGAAGGGATCGATCCAGCGCTGGAGAAAAAGCGCGCCAGGATCGCCGCCAAGTACGCTGCTGCCAACACCTTTGAGGCGGTCGCCAAGGAATGGCTCGTCAAGTGCGAGCGGGATGGCCTCGCGCCGGTGACGGTCGACAAAATCCGCTGGCTGCTCGCCAAGGCCTATCCGGTGATCGGAACCATCCCCATCTCGCAAATCACGCCCCATGAGGCGCTTGCCGTCCTACGCAAGGTAGAGGCAACAGGAGCTTATGAAAGCGCTCGGCGCATGCGCAGCGTCCTGAGCCGGGTCTTTCGCTATGGCGTCGCGACCGTTCGATGCGACAAGGATGTCGCGGCCGATTTGCGAGGGGCAATCGCCGCGCCGAAGGTCAAGCACTTCGCCGCCATCACCAAGCCCTCAGAAGTGGGCGCCCTACTGCGGGCCATCGACGGATATACCGGGCACAAGGTGACGGTAATGGCCATGCGCCTGTCTCCGCACGTCCTACTGCGCCCTGGCGAGCTCAGGCAGGCCGAATGGTCCGACATCGATTTCGAGGAAGCCATCTGGTTTATCCCCGCCGAACGGATGAAGATGCGCAGGCCCCACCGCGTGCCGCTGTCGCGGCAGGTGATCGCGATGCTGAAGGAACTGCACGAGCACACGCATTGGTGGAGATATCTATTCCCCTGCCTGGGCAGGCCAAGAAAGGCGATGTCCGAGAATGCTGTGAACCAAGGTCTGCGTCGGCTCGGCTACACCACGAACGAGATGACGGCGCATGGCTTCCGGGCAATGGCCGCCACCCTTCTCAATGAGATGGGCGAATGGAATCCCGACGCGATCGAGCGGCAACTCGCGCATGTCGATACCAACCAGGTTCGGCGGGCCTACGCCCGCGGCGAATATTGGGACGAGCGTGTGCAGATGATGCAGCGCTGGTCGGACTATCTCGACGAACTGCGCGATGGCGGCAAAATTCTCCGGCCCAGCTTCCCGGCGGCACGACGCGCATCCTGATCACACACGCCCACCAGCTGGCGGTCGTTGACCGCCAGCGGGTTCTTTGGCCAGCATTACATCTCACGGCTGATTGTGGGACAGAACCGCCGTCTACGACTTGTTACTTGGACGACGGTTTTTGCCCGAAGCGGTCGGGTGGATTGGGAGGCTAATCGACGAACGGATGGATGCCACCGCGATAAAAATTCGTGCGGGCGGAAATTAAGTTGGAAATTATGGTCTTTGGACTGGTCTTGCGTTTGCAGTTACGGCGCATCAATGAGGCATGGGGCTTTGGCAGATATGCAGAACGGTATAACGATGTGGAACCGAAAATCCCTTGCACCAGTGCCGCCATCTTCCAGCAGGGTGTTTAATTCTGACCCGTAATCGCATAGTCTGCCCTCATCATGGAGCGGGAGCGGACAAGCTTGTTACTTATCGGAAAAATATGACTGTGAAGCCTTCGCGTCGAGGCCGGCCGACTGCCGACGAAACATTAGAAAAGATGGCTGCCGTCATTGCCGCCGCCAGACATGAGTTTCTGGCGAACGGCTATGGCGCTACGCATATGGACACTGTCGCACGGCGCGCCGGGGTTTCGAAACGTTCCCTGTATTTGTGGCACGCGGACAAGGCCGCGCTGTTCAGTGCTGTTATTGCCGACGACATGCCCAGCCTGGACATCGCGCCGCTTGATCCCGACCAGGATTTCAGGACAAATCTTCAACAATTTGCGCTCAGTCTTCTGAAAGGTGTCTCACGCGAGCAATCCTTCAAGCTGGGCGCTCTTTTCGGGCGTGAAGGCTGGCAGTTTCCCGATATTATGCGCATCAACGACGAGGCTTTCGATGCCGTCGCCCAGCCGCTTCAGAATATATTGTCGCATTTTGGAGTTTTGTCGAACCGAATAGCGCGCATGACGACCTTGTTCACTGCCATGCTGCTGACGGAGACGCAGCGACGCATCATGGTCGGAGCAGCGCCGCTCACCATTCAGGAGATGCACCTGGAGATCGAGGATGTTGTCGGGCTGTTCCTGCATGGCGTAACCGATCAGATCGCCGACCGCGCCCCCGCCACCGTCGGCCCGGTCACGGCATTGGGCGGGGCGCCACTGTGAACGATCCCGCCTGACCTGCGGTAGAATCTCCGCCGACCCAGATATCGAACGATCCGTCGCCTTCGGTCCATTGCCTGGTTTCCGGATTCCAGAAGCTCAGATCCTGAGGGGTAAGGGTGAAGTTCACTTCGCGTGCTTCGCCCGGTTTGAGCGTGATGCGCTGAAAGCCCTTCAGTTCACGCACGGGGCGGGACACGGTTGCATGTTGATGGAGGTAAAGCTGAACCACCTCATCTCCTGTACGTGCGCCAGTGTTGCGTACGGTCGCGCCTATATTCATCGCCTGCCCCTGTCGCAGGGACGTCAGATCGACCCTGGGTGCGGAATAGGTGAACTGCGTGTAGCCAAGGCCATAACCCAAAGGCCATAATGCGCCGCCCACAGCGTCCCAGTAGCGCTTGGCCGCGCCGCTGGGATCGTGCGACGGCAATGCGCTGGCGATCACCGGCACCTGACCGACGCTGCGCGGCCAGCTGAACGGCAGTTTGCCGCCGGGGGCGGCGTCGCCGGTCAGCAGGTCCGCCACGGCAGTGCCGCCCTGTGTGCCGGGATACCAGATCATCATGATGGCAGCCGCCTTGCTTTGTTTGAGATCAAGCGGGCGGCCACTCATCAGCAACAGGATTACGGGTTTTCCGGTGGCGACCACCGCGTCCACCAGATCTTGCTGGCGGCCGGGCAGGTCCAGCGTCGCGCGCGACGCATTTTCACCGCTCATCTCCAGCTTTTCACCGACCACGATGACAGCAGCATCCGACGCGTTCGCCGCAGCGACAGCCCGCGCAATTTCGGCATTCTCATCGATGGGCGCTTCCGCTTTGGCCGGTGGATCGATCAGCCGCGCGTTCAGGCGCGGCGGCATTCTTGCGCCCTCGACATAATCGATCCGGACGCGCTTGCCCAGCTTGGCGCGCAAGCCTTCCAATATCGTCACGCCCTCGGCACGGGGCTTGAACACCCACGGTCCTTCCGTATCCACGGCTGAATCCGCCAGAGGCCCGATCACGGCGAGCGATGTCAGTTTCGCGGGATCGAGAGGCAGGATATTGCCTTCGTTGCGCAGCAGCACGGCGGACTTTACCGCGGCTTTTGCCGCCAGGATTCGCCCGGCCGGATCGCTGCTCTGTTTGGCGAACGCGGCAGGATCGGCATAAGGCTTTTCAAAAAGGCCCAGCCGGACCTTTACCGCCAATATCCTGCGAACGGCGTCGTCCAGACTTGTTGAATCCAGCCTGCCGTCGGCTACGGCTGCGGGCAGGCTGGCGAAGGCCGAACCGCCCGGCGCGGCAGGCCCTGTCATACCGAGCGCGCCATTTGGCAGGCCAAGCTCCATCGTCATTCCAGCGTCGAAGGCGCGCAACGCGGCGGTCGCCTTGTCGGCAGCGACACCCTGCGTCACGAGACTCGTCACCGAGACAGCATCGCTGACCACGAAGCCCTTGAATCCCCATTGCTTGCGCAACACCTCGGTCAGCAGCCAGCGGTTGGCGGCGGCGGGCACGCCATTGAGCGGCATATAGGCGGACATGATCCCGCCAGCGCCGACATCCACCGCTGCCTTGAAAGGCGGCAGATAGACGTTCCAGAGCAGATTGTCGGACAGGTCCACCTCGTCATAATCACGTCCGCCGATCGCCGCGCCATAGCCGGCAAAATGCTTCGGGGAACTGATGACATGCCCTGGCGCGCCGAGATAGGGACCCTGCATACCGCGCACCTGCGCCCTTGCCAGCGCAGAGGCCAGCCAGGGGTCTTCGCCTGGTCCCTCGACCATGCGGCCCCAGCGCGGGTCACGCGCGATATCGACATTCGGACCGAATATCCAGCCGATGCCGCCTGAACGAGCCTCCGCTGCGATATGCGCCTGCACCTGCTCGACCAGAGGCATGTCCCAACTGGCAGCGAGACCGATGGGCACGGGGAAGATGGTGCGCATCCCATGTATCACGTCCAGGCCGAAAAGCAGCGGAATGCCGAGCCTGCTCTTCTCCACAGCAAGCCTTTGCAAGGCATTGACCCGTTCGGGATCGTTGGCCAGGAAAAAGCCGCCGACCTGACCGGCGGTCACCGCCTTTTCGACTTCGGGATCGATGCCGGGTGGCGGGGCGAAGCTGGTGAACATGAAAAGCTGCCCTGCTTTTTCGGCAGGGGTCATTTGTGCCAGCAGCGCTTCCACGCGCCTTTCAACCTCCGCCTCCGGCATGGCGGCGTCCGGTCGCACGGCGGACACTGGCCGGGCATCGACCGGCGCTGACGATCCAACGATGCTGCCCGTGGCTAGAAGCGTCATGGCCAGTGCGCGAAGTTTCATGCAAATTTCCAGTCATTCGAAAAAGAACGGCGGCCCGTATCCGCGCGCCGGCCGCCGGATGGGTCAGAACCGGTAGGAGGCGGTCAGCCCGAACTCTCGCGGGAACTGCGTGACGATCGTCCGATAGCCAGAATCATAGACGAGACCCGATGCCGTCGCGACTTGTCCAATGGTGGACGAAATCGCGGTGATCCGCTGCTGGTTGAGCAGATTTTTCGCAAAGGCCGTCAATTCCCAATGCGCGTCCAGTCCGCGCACGCCCGCGAAGAGATTGAGCGTTTCGCGGCTCTGGAAATTATAGGCGGAGAAGGTTGAGGCCAACGACGGACGATAGGTGAACAGCCCGCGGATGAAGGGCTGGACCGTGCCTGTCCCAAAGCGCAGTTCGCTGTTGGCGGAAAGGCCGAAATCGGGCGTATCTCCCAGCCGCCCACTGACCGTGCAATAGCTCACCACGCCACCGCCCGTAATGGATTGGGGCGTGGTCGCCACGGGATCAGGACGTCCGTCGCCGTTGAAGTCATTGCAGGGCAGGCGGGCATTGTCGAAGCGCGCTCGCGAATAGGAAGCGCTGACCGAGAAGTCCCAATTGTCCGAGGGACGACCGCTAAGGGTGGCTTCGATTCCCTTCACCGTCGCCTTGCCGTTATAGTTGATCGACGTGGCACCATCCACGATGCCATCGGGAATGCCATTGGCCACCCCGTTGACCGTAGTGCCGTTGTCATAGGCGATGTTGTTCAACCGAACGATATAGCCATCGAACTTCTGGTAGAAGCCTGCCAGTTCGAAGTTCAATCGGCGGTCGAAGAGCGATCCCTTGAGGCCGACCTCGACCGAGTCCGATCGTTCGTCTCTGGTCACCAGCAGGTCCGGTGTGAACGCCTGAGGCGCGCCGACCAAAGCTGTCGGCCTGCGATACGACCGCCCATAGGCTGCATAGGCCGACAAGTCGGGGCTGATCTTGTAGCGCAGCGTCGCGCCGCCCGTCAGCGGCTTGACATGATCCTTGCGGTCGATCACCGGGATCGGACCGATCGGATAATCAGCAGGATTGGTGCTGCTCGTCTGGACCAGGGCAATATTGGTGGTAATAAATTGACCGAACTTGTCGTCCGTATAGCGCGCGGCGACTTCCAGAGTCAGACGGTCGGTGAAGTCGAAGCGGCTCGATGCCGCGATCGCCAGGGTACGACCCGGCTGGGTCGGCAGCAGCGAGAGCACGGACACCGGCTGGAACAAGCCCAGGTTGACCGGCGCATTCACGAAGAATGTGGGCGAATATTGCTGGGCATAGATGTCGCCTTTCAGATGGCTGTAGTAACCGCCGATCGACCAGTTCCAAAAGCCGTCATTCTGCGACATGACACGCAACTCTGCGGTGTTCTGATTATAAGGAATCTGCACCTGCTGAGGGAGCGCAAGGCCGGGAACGGCGTTCGCGCTGTCACTATCCGTCAACTGATTCAGTTTAGTATATTGATGCGCGCCATTAAACTCGACCATGATTCTGTCGAGGTCCCATTTGGCGTTGAGATTGATCATGTGGGTCCGGTTCTGGAACCGGGCGTTTCCATCGGCAACACCGATATAATCCCTTGGCGATGCCGCCGGACCGCTGCGCTCCAGGCCGCCGAACGCCAAGGTCGGCTGGTTGCCGGTGCCGGAGACCTGCTGATACTGGCGGCTGTCCGACGTCAGATACTGATAGTTCAGGTCCGCGCGCAGATTGTCCGCAGGGCGCCAGGCGAGCGAGACACGAGCGCTCTCCGTGGTTGCATAGGAGCGGTCGCCGCGGGTGATGTTCCGCACATTGTTGACACGGTTCCCGTCTACCAGCGCCGCCACGCGAATGGCGAGTTGGCCCGGCACGATCGGTAAAGATACGCCGCCCTGAACATTATAGGCTGCCCGATCGGTGCCGGTGGCCTGCATATAGCCTTCGACAGCGTCGAGGTCGGCGCGCCGCGTGCGGATCGTGATGGCGCCAGCGGGCGCCGTGCGACCACGCAATGCACCCTGCGGTCCGCGCAGCACTTCGATCTGGTCGATATCATAGATCGCGGTAAACGCGGTTTGCGCATCGACGGGAACGTCATTGATATAGGTGTCGACGGCCGGCAGCGTGCCGGAATCGGGTTCGTAGGTGATGCCGCGCAGGGTAGCGGTATTGTTGCGACCGAAGGTGTTGGTCAGTTCAAGGCCCGGCGCAAGCTGAGAGATGTCCTTGACGTCGAAGATGTTCAGCTTCTGAATTTGCGTACCCGTTGCGACATTGACGCTCATCGGCACGTCCTTGAGCGATTCGGAGCGGCGCTGCGCGGTAACGATGATTTCTTCGGGCTCAGACTGCTGGCTTCCACTCTGAGCCATCGCGGATGAAAATGGCATGACCCCGAGCGCGCTGGCGCAGCCGCACAGAAAAACAACGCAGCGTTTCATCAGATCAATCCTCCCCACTTTTATTAAACTAATAGTTTACTATGGCGGAGTTACTGAAATATCAAGATGGTTGCAACGGCGATCTGTTGCTGAATAGCGTCACATGCGACCCCACGCATGGCTCGGCAATGGTTGATCGGGCAGCATCTCAGGCCCGCCGTTTACGACGCGATCATATCAGGCGGTTCCGACCGTCAGGGCACCGCGCTTTCCTGCACCTCGTCGGCGGCGCGTGGGATTCCACGCTGGCAATGCGTCTGCCGCTGGCGTTGTTCAAGTGCCGGTCCGTTTTCGCGAAATGTCAAACCGGATCGCAAAGCGAGGCCGACGATTCCGGTATAGCGTTACCTTTTCCAGGCGCACGCTTCTCGCCCCTGGAAAATAATGGCATAAATTTAGGCGGTCCAAAGACGGGGGAAGCAATCAGGTGCGGTATAGCCAGTTTCATATTTCCCGGCGCTCGACGCTACAACTTGCGGCTGCGTCAACAGCTTTGTGCGTCGCGGGCGTGGGTTTGGCTTCGCCAGCAGTGGAGCGGTTGGCCGCGGGACGTCGGGGGCAATCCTTCGACGCGGGATGGACCTTCTTCCGGGGCGATGCGGTCGATGCCTCGGTGCCTCTCTTCAACGATACCCGCTGGCGTCGGCTTGATCTGCCGCATGACTGGAGCATCGAGGATCTGGAAAGGCAGGAGCCTTCCGTAAATGCCGTGATCCGTGATGTGGATACGGCGCCCATATGGGCACCGGTCAAGAGCGTGCCGGGCATGATTGGCCCCTTTGAAGGCGCGCCGCCACCGCTGCTGATTGCGTCCACGCGCAGCGCGGGTGGGCGGCATACGGGCCATATGGTCGGTGGCGTGGGTTGGTACAGGAAGCGTTTCTCTCTCGCCGGGCTGCCCGCAGATGCGCATGTCGAACTGGTGTTCGACGGTGTTTATGGAACATCGGAGTTCTGGCTGAATGGTGAGCAAATCGGCTCCGGCGTTCATGGCTATTCACCCATCGTACTGGATTTGACGCCCTATATCCGTTCGGCAGGGGAAAATGTGCTGGCAGTGCGGGTGGCCAATTTGGGCAGCAACAGTCGCTGGTACTCTGGATCGGGCATCTATCGCGCCGTCCGGCTGAACGTCACGCGCGCCACGCGCTTCAGCCGCTGGGGCGTGCGGGTGACAACGCCTGAAGTGAGCCCCGCCCGCGCATTGGTGCATGTCCGGGCGCGTGTCGAAGGCATAAAGCCCGGAATGACGGTCGCGGTGGCGTTGCGAGACGGGGATGGCCATGTGGTGGCGCGAGCCGAAGCACCGGCATCGGCCGAAACCATGCTGCCGCTGGAGATCGCCAAACCCGCAACATGGTCTCCCGACAGCCCGGCGCTATATGAAGCGGGATGCACCCTTCACGACGCAGGCGGCGTGGTGGACCGGATGGTCACTCCCTTTGGGGTGCGCCATATCGAAATCAGCGTCGAACGTGGGCTTCTGGTCAATGGCAAGCCCACCAAATTGCGCGGTGGCTGCATCCATCATGACAATGGCCTGATCGGCGCGGTGGCCATCGACAGGGCAGAAGAACGCAAGATCGAACTGCTCAAGGCGCGCGGGTTCAATGCCGTAAGGACGTCGCACAACTTTCCGTCGACGAGCTTCCTCGATGCATGCGACCGCCTCGGCATGTTCGTGATCGAGGAAGCTTTCGACAGTTGGAATATTCCCAAGATCCCGGATGATTATCATATCTATTTTCAGGACCATTGGCGGCGCGACCTGAGCGCGGCCATCGAGCGCGACGCCAATCACCCCAGCGTCATCATCTGGAGCATAGGGAACGAGATACCGGAGAAATATCGACCGCTGGGTGTCGATACCGCGCGCCAGCTAGTCGATCAGATCCGCCAGATCGACCCCACCCGCCCAATAACCGCTGGCATCAACGGGTGGAATGGCCCTGCTGCAACGCGGAACGACGGAACGCCCGACCAGGCGGCTACCCAGTTCCTCGACATCGCCGGGTATAATTACAATCATGCCGCCTATGAAAAGGAGCATCCCAAATATCCCCGGCGCATCTTCATGGGCACCGAAAGCTTCCCGAAGGATGCGGCGTCGATATGGCGCACGGTCAATCGCGCCCCTTACGCCTTGGGTGACTTCGTCTGGACTGCGATGGACTATTATGGCGAGTCCGGCATTGGCTTGTCCGCCCTGGAGGAAACCGACCCTTTCCAGTCAGCCTATCCCTGGGTTAACGCCTTTTGCGGCGACATCGACCTTATCGGCCAGCAAAAGCCGCAATCCCTGCTGAGGGACGTTCTATGGGGTCTTAGCCCGGTCGAAATAAGCGTGGTTCGTCCCTTGCCAGAGGGCAAGACGCCGTTTCATTCGAAATGGGGTTGGGGCGATGAACTCCAAAGCTGGACATGGCCCGCGCAGGACGGAAAGCCGATCGACGTCAGAGTGTTCAGCAGCGGCGACCGGGTCGAACTGACACTGAACGGGAGAATCGTGGCGCAGCAGTCGCTGACCGATGCCGATAATCTGGAGGCTCGTTTCACGCTGCCCTATGCCCCCGGAAAGCTCATAGCGTCCGCCTATCGAGGCAGGAAACTCATTGGGCGGCGCGTTCTACAGACCGCTGGGCCAGCCGCCGCGCTTCGGCTGGACGTCGATCGGCCACGCATCCGTGCCAGCCGGAACGATCTGGCTTATGTGACGGTCAGCGTGGTCGATGCGCAGGGGTTGGTCCTGCCCGACGAAGTGCGCGTGCTTCAGGCTGCGCTGAGCGGACCTGTCGAATTGGCCGGGTTCGGCAACGCCAACCCCCGCGGTGTCGCCAGCCTGCGGCAACCTGTGGCGAAGACTTGGCATGGACATGCGCTGGCGATCCTGCGGCCGACCGGATCTGGACCCAGCGCTACGATCGAAGTCAGGTCAGAAGGCCTGGCATCAGCGGTCGCGCGACTGACGCTGTTCCAAGACATTAGTAAGGCATAACGGTCATGCCTTCGTTCCACCACTCCTTCATGGCGGACAGATGAGCGAGCAAAAGGCATAGTGCTGTCCGACCACGTTAGCGTGCGAATGGCAGGTTCTGCCGTAAGTGGACGTTAAGACGCCAACCATGAACGACTTAAGCTGGTCGATAGCTGCCAGTCCTACGAGGCCAGCATTATCTGCCGATTGCAGCATTCAACCTGCCACGCAGATCGGCATGCTTCTCAGGATTTTGCGCCATGAGCTTCCTGAGATTGATCAGTTTCCATCGAACTGCGGGGAGGTCGGCTGCTTCCGGTAAACCAATTAGGCTGAAGTCAGGCTGCGCATCGTGGAGGGAAAGGAGAAATTCGGCGGCGGCGCCATTGGTCCGTGCCCGAATATCCTCGATCAGCCGCTCACGGGCGGCGAGGAGCGTTTCGAGCGGGACATGCTCGATCGTCATGCCGTCGAATTCCTGCGCGAAGGCACGGTCGATATCGATGCCGTTGGGATCGATCAGTTCGTGGATCGGACGGCCCGAGCAGGCGGCATAGACCAGGAAGGTGCGGAACAGGTCGTCGTTGATGCCTTCGTGTTGGTAGAGCAGATGGATGTCGTAGAGGTCCCGTGGATGCTGGCGATCAAGCGCCGCGCAGATCTTGCCGGCATAGATGTCCTCGAAGGCAAGCACCGACATTTCTGCAAAGCCGAATGCCTCCTCCACCGGATTCGTGACCCGCATGGTGTGCGGCGCCTTCACGGTGCCTCGAAGAACGGGCGAGACTTCGATCTTCACTTCGGCATCGGCGGAACGCAGGAGGACCCGGGTGTCACCATCGCCGCCGCCGCTGATCCGTTGCGCATCGACACCGCGGAGACTCTTCCGTGCACGCTCGACAATGCGATCGAAGGCGACATCGATGTCGGCAAGGGCAGTTTCGCGATCGTGGAGCGGCACGTAGGTCAGGTCGATATCGACTGAGAGCCGCGGCATATCCCGGTAAAAGAGATTGATCGCCGTGCCGCCCTTGAGTGCGAAATCCGGCTCGTCGGCCACGATGGGGATTGCGCTCACCAGAAGGCTGACTTGGGCCGCATAGCGTTCACGCGCCATCGCCGACCTCATTGGCTGGCTCGGGCGCCGCAAACTCCTCTGGCACGACGAGTTGATAGGCTGCCGCATAGCGACCGCCTTCAACCAGCATGCGCGGGCCCTTGCCCATATCGATCCCAGCACGATCGATATGCGGCAGCCACCGATGCCGATGGCGATCGGCAAACAGGAAGAACAGCCGCTTCACCTTGATGCTCTTGCAGGCGCCCAGCAAGGCACTCAGCCGACCGGGGCGCAGCGTCGCCAGTCCCTGGAAAAGCATGTCGACGTTGTGGAAGCTCTCCTGGTCGGGAAGTTCGTTCAAGGCTTCGAGCACCGCGCGCTCTGGGGTTGAGCGCCGCAACGGCCAGTCCCAGGGGTTGGGTCCAGTGCCTGCCGCGGGGTCGAAATCATTGTTCTCGATTCCAAGAGACTCCGAACCGAACAACTGCCGTCGCCGCATCAGCACGTGGGTATCGAGAGTTAGCCTAGACAGCCAGGACGGGACGTCGCCGTAGAGATAGACGTCCGCGCTGCGGCCGAGGCCGAGATAGTGGCTGTGCCCTTCAAGGCTTAGCGCACTCATGCCGCCGACGTGGAAATCATAATCCATGATCCACTGGGCCGAGAGCACCGCCATCTTCCATTCGACAACGTTTCCCGGTGGTTTGCCCGGGTAGGGTCGGCGATAGACGCCGCGTGCGACACGCTCGAGCCAGCCTTCTCGATCGTAGCTTGATGCGGAACTCTTGGTGACGTCATGGGCACTCAACCATTGCGAGTCGACCAGGAAGCCAGCAGGAACCCGATCAAGGACATATTTTAGTCGACTACGATTTGGTTCGGCCATAGCGGCCTAAATAGTGAATTTTCAAAATGCGTGCAAATCCGATTTCGACAAACTCAGATTTGATACATCTAGGATAGACCAAACTCGGCGTCGGCAAAATGTCGGTCAACCCGACATCTGATCACAACGCCCAGCCCCACGCGACCCAGCGGTCATGCTGCGGGCAGCCCATACAGATGTTCGCGGGCGGGGAATGCTCCCTGTCTGACTGCATCGGCAAAGGCTCCGATCGCAGCATCGGCCTCTGATCCGAGATCCGCGAACCGACGAACAAAGCGCGCCGTACGCTCCGTCATCCCGAGCATGTCCTCAAGGACCAGAACCTGCCATCGCAAACCTGGCTCGCGCCGATGCCGATCGTGGGTATGGCGACCGTCTGGGTGATATGGCGCGCCAAAGGCTCGACCACAGCTTCTATCACCATCGAGAATGCACCGGCCTCCGCGACAGCGATGGCATTAGCCTCGATCGGTCCCCGCTGATTGGAGCTTCCCAAGGCGGCGGCCTCGGCCTTTCCTTGGGATCTAAACGATCCGATCGTGTGGATCGACTGTAGAGTCAGGCCGACATGCCCCATGACCGGTATGCCCCGGGCAACGAGGAAGGCGATGGTCTCGGCAAAATGGACCCCGCCCTCGAGCTTGACGGCTCCGCAGCCAGTCTCCCGCATGACGCGTGCCGCCGACGCGAACGCCTGCTCTTTCGAGACTTCATACGATGCGAAGGGCATGTCCACCACGACCAGCGCCCGGCGTGATGCAGCCACCACGGCCCGCCCGTGCATAATCATCATGTCGAGCGTCACCGGCAGGGTCGTGTCGAAGCCATAGAGAACATTGCCAAGGGAATCGCCGACAAGCAGGACGTCGCAATGCGGATCAGCCATCCGGGCCGACTGGGCATGGTATGCGGTGAGGACGACAAGTTTCTCGCCAGCCTTCCTGCCGAGGACGTCAGGAGCGGTGATACGATTCAGCCTAACGGGGACGGACACGGGGCTTCACTCCTGCAGGACAAGCAGATGCAACCATCAAAGCGTCCTCGCCTCGATCTGGTTGAGGTAGCGGAACTCCGGCGCCCGAACGCCAGCGATACGCCGGATTTCGACGAGCTGTGGGGATTCGAAGAAGGCGCGAGCCGCATCGAGCGAAGTCCATTGCGAGAAGTGGACGACCTGGCGGGCATCCGTGTCGTAGGCCAGCAGTTGATAGGCGATCTCTCCGGCCTCGCGCCGGATCGCAGCTGCATCGTCGAACACCGCCTTCCACTTCTCGTAGTCCTCCACTTCATGGATGATGAGGACATGGGGCTGCTGGGCGTCGCCCTTGGAAAAGCTCATGCGCCAACTCCGGTGATTGCCAAGAGATCGATGACGAAGCCCAACCACATCGCGAACAGCACGATGCTCGAGGCGATATAGACGCGGGCGCGGGTCCGAACCGTATTGGGGCCAATGTGGATGGCGGAATGCACCACCCGGAGCGCGACGAAGATCCACGCCAGCACTACCTGCGCAGGCGTGGCGCTGCCCGTCAGGACAAGCAACGGGACCAGCGCGAAATAGAGCACCGGCATCTCGAACAGGTTCGCGAGGTTCTGCGCGGGCCGCTCGACCGGACGAAAGTAACGGCCGACGGCTTCCGCATTGGCGAAGTCAGCAGCCGTGGGCCGGTTGGCCGCGATATGGGCGAAGCGCTTCCTCAGGAGAATGGACCAGACGACGAATATCAGGCCTGCCAGGGCCACGGTTGGCCAGAGAATGGCCAGGTTCATTGCGCTCACGACGGTGCCTCCTCACATCGAACTGAGTCCATATTTGATACCTAGGCATAGAAGCTGGATTTGTTTTTGCAACCCAGATATTCTGGGCCGCATGGCCACACCTCCGTTTCGTCGACAGTCCCCGATCCACATCAGCCATTGCACGCTGGCGGCGAGCTTCGATTTCCTGGGGGATCGCTGGTCCCTGCTGATCCTGCGCAGCGCCCTGTTCGGGGTGAGGCGATATGACGATTTCCACACCGAGATCGGAATTCCGCGGACTGTCCTGGCCGACCGGCTCAAGCGCCTCGTCGCTTCGGGGCTGATGGCCCAGCAGGACTACAAGGCAGACGGCAGCCGCCCCCGGAAGGAATACTGCCTTACAGAGATGGGCGAGGCGCTGCGCCTCCCGTTCCTGGCAATGCGCGAGTGGTCCGATCGCTGGGTCGGCCAAGGCCGGACACCGCCCATGAGACTGGTGCACCAGTCCGACGGTTCGGAAATCCACGTCGCCTTTGTCGATGACAAGGGCCGCACCGTCCCTCCGGATGACCTGGCCGCCCGGTTCGAGGACTGGGCCCCGCTTCCGGTGGATAGTGCGGAATAGCGAGCGATTGCCGCCACACCTTGCTTGATGCGGCCATCTGGGCCGTCGACTAGGTCTGGGTCAGGTTCCTCAGGCTCCGGAACTGGATCAGCGTCGCCCGCCCGACCTTGATGGTCTCGAGGTCCCCGGACTGGATCAGCTCGTAGATCCGCGAGCGACTAAGGCCCGTGATGCGCACGGCGGTGGCGACCCGGACCGTCAATGGCTGCAATGCCTGCTCGGCCATGTGGTC
This sequence comes from Sphingobium sp. TomTYG46, assembly GCF_055396345.1. Lineage (NCBI taxonomy): Bacteria > Pseudomonadati > Pseudomonadota > Alphaproteobacteria > Sphingomonadales > Sphingobiaceae > Sphingobium > Sphingobium sp. TomTYG46. The sequence goes on along the minus strand of NZ_AP027324.1, from coordinate 2,362,659 downwards.
GATCATGCCCGCCCCCGCTGCGCTGCCTCGCGAGTCCGGACAAAGGCCCGGTCGCTCTCGAGGAAGGCTGTCAACATCGCCGGAATCAGTTCAGCGATGGGCTCTTCGCAGCCATATTGTCGAGGCGCAGCGAGCTACCGTCGGGCAGGATGATCCTTTGCCAGATTACCAGCGCGCGGCGCTGCCGGAAGGCGACGACGCTGTCATACTTGCCGACCAGCCGGGTCCCTTGCGGCACCAGCAGGAAACGACCGGTTGCGCTATCGAACACGTTCTGTGTGACCTGGGCAGTGACCAGGCCTGGCAGGTCCGAATTGATACCCGTGATGAGGCTGGCCGCGATGACGCTTCCCGCGGACAGCATGTAGGGAGAGGCCGGTGCCATCAGGGCGTGCGGATTGGCATCGCCGCCCGGGTCGGTCCGCTCGGCGAATGCCGTTTTGCGATCCTGCGAGGCCGGCGCAGCTGTCGGGACGAACTGTTGGCCTGCCGGAGTGGCTTCGGTTGCCGATGGCGCGGGATCGCCGGGCTTCGTCTGGGCCATGAGCCCCGACTGGCGCGCCGCCTTGAGCTCTGCGAGGCGCGCCATCCTCTCCGCCTCGGCGGTGTCAGTGCCAGTCCGGGCGGGAGCACTGCCATCTACGGTGACGGTATTCCGGTGACGTTACGCTTTGCCGATCGAGTTGGGAGAGTTCTTACGGCGATCCCGCCAGAGCTGGACCCACCGCCTCTTCCTTTCCGACACTACATCTGACCAAAGGAGGATATGTGAGCTCGTCCCTGCCACTGGCCGACGAATCCCTGGTCCAAATGCGCATCGCGCATCTGTCCATGGCCCAAGGAGTAATCTCCCGCCTCTCTGGCTTTAGGCCACCGACTCATTATGCCGCAACCAAATCCTGATTGAGGCGAGTTGGACGGAGGCGAGGAAATTATCGTCTCGCTTGTCGTATCGGGTGGCGATGGCTCGGAAATGCTTGAGTTTGTTGAAGAAGCGTTCGACGAGATTGCGGTAGCGATAGAGGAACGGGCTGAAAGCCGGGATGCGTTTTCGGTTTGGCATTGGCTTGACGCAGGCCCATGCACCGCGCGCCGCCAAGGCATTGCGCATGGCGTCGCTATCGTAGGCACGGTCGGCCAGCAGGACGCAGCCTTTGCCAAGACCATCAAGCATATCGTCGGCCGATCGTCCGTCATGGGCCTGTCCTTCGGTCAGCTTTAGCCCGATGGGGAGGCCAAGCGCATCGACCAGTGCATGGATTTTGGTGGTCAGGCCGCCGCGCGAGCGACCCATGCAACGGGATCGGCCATCTTTTTTTGGGCGTTGGCAGCGTGCTGGTGGACACGGATCGACGAGGAGTCGATCATCTGGATATCCCCTTCGTAAGCTGCTGACACCGCTTGCAATATGCGCGCCCAATGACCTGCCTTGCGCCAGCGGTTGAAGCGGTTCACGCAGGTCGTGTGCGGACCATAGCGTGCCGGAATGTCCGCCCAGGGCGCACCCGTGCGCAACCGCCAGAATATCCCGTTCAGTACCCGCCGATCATCGACCCGCGCCACTCCGCGAACCTTGGTCGGAAGCAGCGGCTCGATCACCGACCACTCGAAATCCGTCAGATCAAAACGCGCCAAAGCCAGTCTCCCTTCATCGGGAAACTGAATCAGAAATCACGCCCGTTGGAAATCCCGTTTATGGGTATGTAACCTAGTGCGAGCGCCAAGAACTTTTGCATAGCCCGAAGGATCGGTCGCGGGCATAGGCCGCCGCATAGATGGCGGCATAGCCTGGACGAGGTCGCTCTCGCCCTTGATGGACAGTTCCGAACCCACGCCTAGCAAGGTGGCCATGGCAACGCCCTTGAGCAGTGCCCAGCTATGGAAATCGACCTTGTCCGCGAGACCCGCATAGCGGACGGGTTCATGCGAAATCGTCGTCCATTACCGTCCAGCCTTTTCCATGAACTGAAAGCATGCTAATGTTGCCCTCGGCGACTTCGCAAGTTTATGATTTGACTGCGAAATCAATCGCTTAGGCGCTCAGCGATCAAGCTCTTCTGGAACTCACATCGTCAACATCGCTCGATATTGAAAAGGCAGGACAAAATCTGAGCCATCCCGCCGATCTCGACAGCCAGCCCTGCTACGCTCCTCTTCTGGGCACCATTTTTGGACGCTGAGCGCGCCAAGCGAGCGACTGATTTACAGCGCTTTCGACAAAAAATCGCCGGACGCTGTCCCGCGAAATCCAATTACCGTCTCCAGCAATATATCGCTTTTGATGATCCTTCCGGCGGTACGGGCGGCACCCGGCTTGACCGAGCAGGACTTTTCGCGACCATGCTGATAACCGTCGAACCAGCGTGTCGACATTGGAGAGCAGCATGGATCAGAGGACCGGACGTCGGACATTCATCGCCGCAGCGACCACGTTGACGTTGTTCCCTCGCTTGGCCGTGGCGGCGCAACGGCCAGAGGAACCCGCGCCAAAAGCCATGCCCCTGATGCCCCGGCCCGTTGACGGCGACGGGCCGGGGTTCAAATCCTTGTTTGACGGTCACACCCTGGCGGGCTGGCGCGGTGATCCACGCTATTGGCGCGTAGAAAATGGAACCATAGTTGGCGAGGTGACGCCGGACACACTGCTTCGGAGCAACACTTTCCTGATCTGGGAAGGCGGGAAGCCCGAGGATTTCGAATTGAAGGCGGAGTATCGGATCACCCCTGAAGGCAACAGCGGCGTCAACTACCGCAGCACTGTTGTCAAAGACGAGATCACGCCCACCAACCGATTCGCCATGTCAGGACTACAGTTTGATATCGACGGCCGGAATCTCTTCACGGCCATGGTCTATGAGGAGAGGGGGCGCGGCTTTATCGCCCGCCGTGGTCAGTTTACGCGAACAACGTCACCGCCGTCGCAAATAATCGGTTCCATTGGTGAGCCCGGCCCTATGAAAGCAGCGATCAAAGCTGAATGGAACGAAGCCCATATCATCGCCAAGGGTCCGGCAATCTATCATTTGTTGAACGGCCAATTGATGGCAGCGGCGATCGATGAATCGGCGGATCGTCAGCGCAAGGGCGAGATCGGGATGCAGGCGCACGTAGGTCCGCCGATGAAGGTCGAATTCCGCAACATCCGGCTCAAGCTGCTGTAGCGCAATCCGTGAAGGGAGCGGCTATGGAAGCGTTGGCGCTGGCGCTTATCCGATCATCATCAGGCTGGCATTACCTCCGGCAGCGGTCGTATTGATGGAGATCGACACTTCTTCAAGCAACCAATCGCAATGATAGGCAAGGAGCTGGTCCGGCTCGGCTGCATGAACGGAAATGATAGGCCCCGGCATCGCCGCGACTTCCGCCACGGCTCGGGCCACCACTGACCCGTCTCCTTCCACCAGGGCCACTGCATAAGGCCCGTCAGGCAGGGCCGCAAATGCAGCGGCGACATTTGGGGGCAAATCGTCGGGAAGCGCTTCCGCAACCACGCCCCGGTTCCCGGTCGCAAGGATGACGGCCATCTGTTCGAACAAGCCATCCCGGCTCTGCGGCTTCATCAGCACCTGACCACGGGGATGCAGGCTATAAAGATTGCGTTCCCCGACTGGTCCGGCGAGCGCGCGTTCCGCTCCCAAAGCAGAGGCGTCGGCGTAGTTGCGCGCTTTCGCCGCGCTGCCGATTTCGCCCTTTGTTTCCAGCCAATCCGCGAAGTCATGGATGGGTGAAGCCGGATACCGCGACTTCCATCCACATGCGAATGGCCGCGTCACCAGCCGGTTAAGATAAAGCGGCCCGCCAGCCTTAGGTCCCGTTCCAGAAAGCCCACAGCCCCCGAACGGCTGGACGCCGACAACCGCGCCGATGATGTTGCGGTTCACATAGAGATTGCCCGCTCTCACCCGCGATGTGACATAAGAGATGGTCTCATCGAGCCGGGTGTGAAGGCCGAAGGTCAGCCCATAGCCAGTGGCGTTGATCGAATCGATCAGCGCGCCCAACCGTTCCCGGCGGAAACGCACAACATGCAGAACCGGGCCGAAAACCTCCCGCTCCAACTCGGCTATATCGTCGATCTCGATAATCGTTGGCGCAACGAAGGTGCCGTGCGCCGCCTCGGCAGGCAGGGCGAGTTGATCAACCCGTTTTCCGTGCTCGCGCATTCTGGCGATGTGCTGATCGATCGCCATCTTTGCTGCCTGCGTGATCACAGGCCCGATGTCCGTCCTCAGCGCATCGGTGCTGCCAACGCGCGTTTCCCGCAACGCGCCCTTGAGCATCAGCAGAATGCGATCCGCCACCTCTTCTTGTAGGCAGAGTATGCGCAGCGCGGAACAGCGCTGACCAGCACTGTCGAATGCGGAGACCAGCACGTCCGCCACCACCTGTTCGGCCAGAGCAGACGAGTCGACGATCATCGCGTTCTGCCCGCCCGTTTCGGCGATAAACGGGATAGGGTGGCCTGCGGGTGAAAGCCTATTGGCAAGCTGGCCCTGGATCAGTCGCGCAACGGCGGTCGATCCCGTGAACATGACGCCTGCGGTTTCCGGCGCCGCTACCAGAGCGCTGCCCAACGCGCCATCGCCCGGCGCCAGTTGCAGAGCATGCCGGGGCACGCCCGCCTCATGCAGCAAGCGCACGGCCTCCGCCGCGATCAGTGGCGTTTGAACTGCGGGTTTTGCCAGCACCGGATTGCCTGCAACCAGAGCGGCAGCAACCTGACCGGTGAAGATAGCGAGGGGAAAGTTCCACGGGCTGATGCACAGGATCGGCCCCAGAGGATCCTGCCCGGCGCCGATATTGACCCGTGCCTGCGCAGCATAATAGCGAAGGAAATCGACCGCCTCGCGAACCTCCGCGATCGCGTTGGCAAGAGATTTTCCGGCTTCGCGGATCAACAGGCCGAGCAGGAACGGCATGCGCGCCTGCATCGCGTCGGCGGCGCGTTCCAGAATGGCTGCGCGCTCCTCCACTGGCCTGTCGCCCCAATCGGATGTCGAGGCACGGGACACGAGGTCAGCGGCATCCACGGCCGCCAGTTCCACCACCGTGCCGACCCTGTCCCGATGATCGGCTGGATTGCGTATGGCGCGCGCCTCCCCTGAACCGAAGGTCGGGGCCGCCCTCCACTCGATCGCGGCGCTATAGCGAAGGGCCTGCGACAGAGCGGCGAGCGCGTTTTCATCGCTAAGGTCGAAGCCCGTTGAATTGCGGCGGTCGGGATACAGATCGGCAGGCAGGACGATCTTGTCATGCTTCGCGCCGGGATGGGGCATGGCGCGGACGACCTCGGCCGGATCAGCGATCAGATCCTCGACCGAAACCGCCGGGTCCGCGATACGATGGACGAAGGAAGAGTTGGCGCCATTCTCAAGCAAGCGGCGGACCAGATAGGCGAGCAGCGTCTCATGCGTGCCAACTGGCGCATAAATGCGGCACGGGCGGTCGAGATTTTCCTTCCCCACGACCTGTTCGTACAGCGGCTCTCCCATGCCGTGCAGGCACTGAAACTCATATTGGCCGACGCTGAAATCAGGCCCGGCAATGCGGTAAATGGTCGCGAGGGTCTGCGCATTATGGGTCGCAAATTGCGGGAAGATCGCATCGGGCGCGGCAAGCAGTTTTTTTGCGCAGGCGATATAGGCGACATCGGTATGCACCTTACGCGTGTAGACCGGGAAATCGGCAAGGCCGTCAACCTGGGCACGCTTGATCTCCGCGTCCCAATAGGCGCCTTTTACCAGACGGACCATCATGCGGCGTCCTGCACGCCGGGCAAGATCGATGATCCAGTCGATGACGAATGGGCAGCGCTTGCCATAGGCTTGAATGACGAAACCCAGACCGTCCCATCCGGTCAGTTCCGCGTCTGTCGCCAGGCTTTCGAGAAGGTCGAGGGAGAGTTCGAGCCGGTCCATCTCCTCGGCATCAATGTTGAGGCCGATATCATAGCTTTTGGCGAGCAGGGCCAGTTGCCGGACGCGGGGCAGCAATTCCCCCATCACCCGATCCGCCTGAGCGCGGGTATAGCGGGGATGCAGCGCCGAAAGCTTGATCGAGATGCCGGGGCCTTCATACACGCCGCGTCCGAGCGCCGCCTTGCCGATCGCGTGGATGGCACGCTCATAATCGGCATAATAGCGGTCGGCGTCGGCCCCGGTCGTCGCTGCTTCACCCAGCATGTCGTAGCTGTAGCGGAAGCCCTTCGCTTCCAGCCTGCGAGCGCGCTTAAGCGCCTGCCCGATCGTCTCGCCCGTGACGAACTGTTCGCCCGTCATCCGCATGGCGAGATCGACGCCGCGACGGATCACCGGCTCCCCCGCGCGCGCCACCAGCCGGGCCAGCGCGGCGCCCAGCCCATCATCATCGACGCTGCCGACCAGCTTGCCCGTCACGACCAGGCCCCATGTCGCGGCGTTGACGAACAGTGATTTGCCGCCGCCCAGATGCGATCCCCAATCGCCATCAGAAAGCTTGTCGCGGATCAATGCGTCGCGTGTCGTCTGATCGGGGATACGCAGTAATGCTTCGGCGAGGCACATCAGCGCCACGCCCTCTTCACTGGAAAGTGAATATTCCTGTATCAGCCGTTCCACGCCGTTGCCCCTGTTGTTGGCGCGGAGCGTGGTCACGAGCAGGCGGGCGACTTTCCTGATCGCTTCGCGATCCGATGGCTCAAGAGTCGCGGCTTCCAGCAGCGGCGCGATGCACGCGGGTTCTTCCCGCCGGTAGGCGGCCGTGATCGCTCGCCGAAGAGGTGACTGGGGGCGTATGGGCGGCGCAAAGTCCTGGAAGGGCACGCGTCGGGTCATGGCAGCTCCAACTACCCTCCATCATTGGGCCTGAGAATCGCATATATGGATGGATTGACCCAATTCAGCATCCCGGTCGGGGAAAAGCTGGAAAATCGCGCTATCGGGACTTGTTCGCCGCCTTCGCTCGACGGGAATCGCAGACAAACTGCCCCGTCCAATGATCATGTGTTGATAAGTGTCCACAAAATTTCTATGCATCCGACGGGCACGCTACTTCCCTGCATGGATGAGGGTAAGTCGATCCCCACATTCTGCGCGTAATGGTCGTCGTGCGCATATCCATCTCGGAGACGGCCGAAATGTCAGTTTCTAAAAGATCGGAAGCACGAAGATAATGTACGATCCCAGTGAAAATGCTGCAGCTGATATTGCAGCTCACTTCCATTCCTTCACGAACTTGGCGACCCATCCTGAGGTCGGCCCCCTTGTCATAACCAAGGGCGAAGGCGTCTTCGTGGAAGACGATCGGGGGAACCGCTATCTTGAAGCTGTATCAGCGCTGTGGTGCGCCTCGCTGGGCTTCAGCAATGAGCGTCTGGCCCAGGCGGGCAGCGAAGCGCTGCGTGGATTGCCCTATTATCACACCTTCACCGGCCGTTCCAATCCAGCCGTGATCGCGCTGGCCAACAAGCTGCTGTCGATTGCGCCTGTGCCGATGTCGAAGGTGTTCTTTGCGAACAGCGGATCTGAAGCAAACGACTCTGCTGTGAAGCTGATCTGGTATTATCATAACGCCATCGGCAAGCCGGAGAAGAAGAAGATCATCGCCCGGCGCAACGCCTATCACGGCGTTACCGTGGCCTCGGCCAGCCTGAGCGGGCTTGTCACCAATCATCGCGATTTCGACCTGCCCATCCATAATATTCTGCATACCGATTGCCCGCATTACTTCCGCTACGCCGAACCGGGCGAAAGCGAAGAGGATTTCGCGACCCGCCTCGCCGACAATCTTGAAAAGCTTATCCTAGAAGAAGGTCCGGAGACGGTCGCCGCCTTCTTCGCCGAACCAGTCATGGGTGCGGGCGGGGTGCTTACGCCGCCGCCGACCTATTTCGAAAAGGTCCAGAAGGTACTGGCGAAATATGACGTGCTTCTCGTCGCGGACGAAGTGGTGTGCGGCTATGGCCGGACGGGGGAGATGTTCGGTTCGACCACTTTCGGCATGAAGCCCGATATCCTCACCACGGCAAAGGGGCTGTCATCCGGCTATGCACCGATCTCCGCCGTAATGGTGAATGAGAAGGTCTATGCGCCGATCGCCCGGAACAGCGGCACCATCGGCACCTTCGGCCACGGCTTCACCTATTCGGGCCATCCGGTCAGCTGCGCCATCGCGCTGGAAACGCTCAAAATCTACGAAGAAGATAATGTCGTCGGCCACGTGCAGTCGTTGATGCCGCAATTCTGGAAGGCGCTGCGCAGCTATGAAGGCCGCAAATATGTCGGCGAAGTGCGTGGGGTCGGCCTGGTCGGCGCCATCGAACTTTATGCCGATCCTGAAAGCCGGACCAGCTTCGACCCCGCAGCAAAGGCCGGGGCGCGATTGGTCGAAATCGGGCTGACGCAGGGCCTTATCGTGCGGGCGCTGGGCGATACGATCGTCTTCTGCCCGCCGCTGATCATCACCGCCGAAGAGCTTGATGATCTGTTCGCCCGGTTCGAACGCACGATGGCTATCTTCGAAGAAACCATCGGCTGACGGTCCGGCATCGGAGCAACTGCCGCGCGATGCGGCGGTTGCTCCGATACGGCCCCCGTTGCCGCGCGGCTCACACAGCGTCAGCGAAGCGCGACAAACAATGCCGCGAGCAACAGGAATGCAGCGGTCCACCGGTCCAACCGCCGACGCGGCGGCGCCATCTTCTGGGCTGCGACCAGGCATGTGAAAAATGCTATCCAGGCGAGATTCATGACGCCGCCCACAAACAGCAGTAGCATCAGCGCCCAGCAGCAGCCCAGGCAATAAAGTCCATGCCGCATGCCGATCTGGAACGCGCCACCTGCACCGGGGCGCCAGTAGCGATGAATGAAGATGAGCGGCGACTGGCAGTTTTCCAGGCAGCGATGCTTGGCAGGCGTCAATTCATAGAGAGCCGCCATCAGCAACAGGCCGACAGCGCCCATGCGGCCACCCAGAGACAAGGTCGCAGCGGACAAATAGCCACCATGCAGCAGCAGGGCCTGTGCGCCCGCCGCGATCGCTGAAAAACTTGTCCATATGAGCAGATAAGAGCCCATGACCATAAGGCTGTGCAGCAAACGCGCATGGTGACTGGTCGCGCGATCGATCCGCGCATGTAGCAATATCATGGGCGCAGCGGAAGGAAGCATCATGGCGACCATCATGATCGACCACATGGCGAAGGCGGCGAGAAAATAGCTGGGCGACAAGGGCTGGACGGCCATGGGCATCCCGTCCATCGGGATGTCCGCCATCCCTGCCCCCGCCATGTTCGCCATGGAGGCGTCCGGCGTTGAAAAGAGCCACATCCAGGCCATCATCACCAGCAGCAGCAGCGCCGCTCCGACGATCAGGCTGTTTCGCGACAATAGCTGATGGACAACAAATGTCGTGCCGTCTGGTGGTGGCACCGGCCTAATGGACAACGCCACTCTCGGTCAGGTGAAGCTCGGCGAACTGCGCGTGGGAATCGCTGAGCTGCACATCGACCGGCCCCTGGGTTTTCGCCCAGCCGCGACCGACCTCACACACATCATATTCAAAGCCCTGCGGCAGGTTGATGCGCGCACGATGGGCGTCTCCCGTGACCGGGTTGACGATCGGCTCGCCACGCGCATCGATCCAGCCGGGAACCGCCAGCCGGGCGGATCGGCCGTCAATGTCCACCCGCAGGTCGATGGGCGCGAATACGGGATCGTGCACCCTGGTGTAGGTCGTGGCAAAAACCTGGAAGAAGGTGGCGCCGGGTACAGTGTCCAGCCCGCTCATGATGCGCAGCAACGCTTCTCTCTGCGTCGCGTCTGCCCGTTGATCGACGATCGGAACGGCTTCGCCCCTGCCTTCATGAATCGGCCCCGGCCAGGCGACGATCAGGCCGATGCGCAAGCCCGAAAGGTCGGTGCCATCATGATGACCCTGTTCGATGTCGATCGCGGCAACGGCCTGACAATGTCCATGCGTGGGCAACGCATTGAATTGGCAGGGACAACCATAGGCGCAATTGCAGTGGACAAATTCCTTGCCCTTGATGGTCCAGCGCGTGGCCATGGGACCTCTCCCGCCTTGAGTCTTGGACGGGGTCAGCATAGCAGCTTTTGCTATTGTTCAACAGGCCGAAGCCCCGCCCCGGCTACTGAAGACTCCTGCGTTTGCGCGCAGGAGCATCAGTCAGAATTTATGAGGGGGTGACCGCAGCCCTTTTTCAGGCCACGGTCAAGTTCAGGCACGGCTGAGCGGCATGGCAGCCAATTCAAGCTGCGGCAGCTGCGCGGGATGAGGGATCGTCACCTCCACTGGCACTACCGGCTCTACCTCCGGCACCCGTCCACGCATTCCATGATTGGCTGCCCAGATCGCAGCCTGCGTGCGGTTCTTGACGCGCAGCTTGCGCAGCACCGCCTTCACATGGACCTTCACCGTCGCCTCGCTGATATCCATTCTCTTGGAGATCACCTTGTTGGGGCATCCCATGATCAGCCAGCGCAGGATTTCCAGCTCGCGATCCGACAGGCTGGCAGCATCGACTGGCCGTTCAACCTCCAGCGCGTCCGTGAGTGTCGGCCGCGACTGCAATTCATCGGCGAGTTGCGGCGGGAGCACCCGTTCGCCCATCGCCACCAGGTGCAGCGTCGCGACCAGGCGGTCGCAGCTGATTTCCTTGATGATATAGCCCATTGCACCAAGCCGGAAGGCCTTCAGCATCGTCTGGAAATCGAACCGGTCGGACAGAACCACCAGATAGGAACAGGGAAATCGCCGTTGAAGGACGGCAACGCTGTCCGCATCAAGTTCTTCGGTTCCATTATCGACCAGAAGCAGCGACGGCCCGGTATCTTCTTCCGGCACCTCCGCCTTCTGGAGTGCAGCGGCAATATTGGGATATTGGTTAACCCGGAAATCTCGTTCAGTGAGAATCCGGCTCAGCCCTTCTCTAACAATTGCATTACCGCACAACAGACGCACATTGACTGGGTAAGCCATTGGGTATTCCCCTCATGATCCCTTCCACCTTCGTTAGCAGGCCCCAAACGAAGCGTGAAAGACCAGTTTCCAAATGCCTGCAGTGCGACCCTTTCTTTTCGTTTCAACGAGTTATGACTAGCATATTTGCGCGACAAGAGTCCTGAACTGCTCGCGGAAATTTAGGGTTAGTGCCAGAATTCGCTAACGAACTGTTAATGCGTTATATTCTGACTTTAACCTTATGTAGTATGCCAAACGTGCAGCGCGAGATATACTACTTTAGTCTTACTGCCGACGGCACTGGTCAAGCATATTCCTGAGCCGTCGCCGTTGCGAGTCTCTATTTGTTAACGCGAAAAATTAACCATGTTTCCAAACAAGTCCAATGACTTGGATCGCCGGAATTTTTTGATGTCACCGATACTGGCACGCAAGCCTGCTCGAGACTCGCGAAGGCGATGCTTTCTTGCCACAGCCGCCAGGGGGAATCCGGTAATAAGACTGCTGCGAAAAGGGAGCGTTGACCCCGGCCAGCCTTGCTATCCTGTCCTTAGGAACCGTTAGGACCGCCACCGCCGGTATTGCTACCGCCGCCTCCGCCGCCCATGCCACCGGCGCCCACCGCGCCGATGTTCCCGAAAATCTCGTCGAACAGACTGCGATGGCGGCCAAGAGTCGGCGTCTTGTCGCCCGCGGGCGATATCTTGGCGACCTGCTCAAGCCCCATGCGATCCACTGCAGTCACATTGCCCGCCGGGTCGAAACGGACATGCAACACCGTCTGAGCCACCGGCTTGGGATTGGAGAAGGCAAGCGCCCGCATGTCGCGCGACACATAATACCAGTCCTGATCCCCGAATTGCGCGGTGAAGCTGGGTCGGCCCAGCGTTCCTTCAACGGAGGCACGGTTGTCGATACCCGGCTGGATCGAATCGACCAGCAGCTTATCCACCTGATAGCCCTGATGTGTCCGGATGCGGGTGCAAGCGGATGTACCAAGGACCAGCGCGCCAAGGCCGACGGCGAGCAACAGATGTCGGCTGAACTGACGCATGAACTTCTCCTGCCGGGACAGGCCCCGGGAAAACGCGAAAACCAAAGCCGCCATTGCATCGCGCGGCCTGCCGATCAATATGGAAATGCGCGACCCCCGGCAAGGGGGCCTCCGCTCAGCTCAGCCAGGAAACTGCTTCGACATGCCAAACCTATTCCAGCGCCTGTTCGCGCGAACCGATCCCAAGGACGCGATGCAGCCGCTCTATCAGGCCATCGTCCATGAAGGACGTCAGCCGCATTGGTATATGGAAGGCCAGGTCCCCGACACCATGGACGGCCGGTTCGACATGATCGTCGCCATCCTCGCCCAGGTGCTGATGCGGATGGAAGCGATCGGCGCTGCGCAGGAAAGCGTGTGGCTGACGGAATTGTTCGTAGATGACATGGACGGCCAGCTGCGTCAGGAAGGCGTGGGCGACGTCGTGGTGGGCAAGCATATCGGCCGGATGGTGAGCGCGCTGGGCGGCAGGCTGTCAGCCTATAAGGCAGCATTGCTGGGCGAGGCGGAACTGCGGGAAGCGCTGGAGCGCAACCTGTATCGTGGCGCGACGCCGGGGGATGATGCGATCAATCATGTCGAATCTCGCTTGCGATCGCGCTGGGTTCGGCTTTCCGGATTGTCGCTCGGCGCTTTGCTGACCGGAGATCTTGGATGAGCAACCCGGCCCCCGAATTTTCTCGCCCGGTGCGCGCTGATCAGATCGCGCGGCATGCGCAAGGAGTGACGATCACCGCCAACGCCAGCGAGCGGGAAGCGTTGGCGAGGCGGTTCCATCTGCTTTCGCTCAGCCGCCTTGATGCCGATTATACGCTGAGCGAAAATGATAGCGGCATCGAGGCACGCGGGCGCGTGCGGGCTGAACTGGCCCAGCCCTGCGTCGCTACCGGTGTCGCCGTGCCCGAGAAGATCGACAGCGAATTCCTGCTGCGCTTCGTCGCGGAGCGCGACGATGAAGGCGATGACGAGGAACTGGAGATCGATTCGGACGATTGCGACGTCATCGGCTTTGATGGGCAGACGATCGACATGGGGGAAGCGGTCGCCGAAACCATGGCCTTGGCCATGACGCCCTATCCCCGTTCTGCCGACGCGGACTCCTATCTGCGGGAAGCAGGCGTCCTGTTGGAAGAACAAGCCAGTCCTTTTGCTGTCCTCCAGTCCTTGAAGGACAAGAAGTCCTGACCTGACGACGCCTTCCGCGTTTTGCTTTCGTTCCTGCTGTGGCATAAACCTCTGCCATGGATTCCGGGCCGCGCAAGATCATCCATATCGACATGGATGCCTTTTATGCGTCGGTCGAACAGCGCGACGACCCGGCGTTGCGGGGCAAGCCGATCGCCGTGGGCGGCGGCGGCCCGCGAGGGGTCGTGGCCACCGCCAGCTATGAGGCTCGCACATTTGGCGTGAAATCGGCCATGCCCGGCGCGCGGGCGCGGCGGCTCTGTCCGGACCTTCTGTTCGTGAAGCCCCGGTTCGAAGTGTATCGCGCCGTTTCGGCTCATGTGCGGGAGATTTTCGCCCGCTTCACCGACATTATTCAGCCGCTTTCGCTTGATGAGGCTTATCTGGACGTCACGGTGAACAAGCCGGGCCTGGCCTCCGCAACGGTCATCGCCCAGCAAATCCGGCGCATGATCCACGAAGAAACGGGTCTCACCGCCTCGGCGGGCGTTTCCTACAACAAGCTGATCGCCAAACTCGCTTCGGATCAGAACAAGCCGGACGGCATTTGCGTCGTGCGGCCCGGCGAAGGAGCAGGCTTCATGGCGGAGATGCCTGTTCGGCGCATCCATGGCGTAGGGCCGGTGACGGCGCGGCGGATGCAGGCGTTAGGGATTGAAACCGGCGCCGACCTTCGCGGACGGGACCTGCCTTTCCTTCAGCAGCATTTCGGCAGCGCGGCTCCCTTCTATTATCGTGCCGCGCGCGGGGAGGACCACCGGCCGGTCCATGAACGGCAGGAAAGGAAATCCGTCAGTGTCGAGGACACATTTTTCGACGACCTGATAACACAGGATGCGCTGGTCGCCGAAATAGACCGGATCTCGCAAAGCCTCTGGGGAAGGATCGAGAAGAGTGGCGCCTATGGTCGCACCATCGTCCTGAAAATCAAATTCGCCGATTTCCGGATCATCACACGATCAAAAAGCATGGGCGCCACGGTTCGGTCGCCCGATCTGCTGGCGACAACAGCGCGCGCCCTGCTGCTCGCCCAGCTGCCCCTACCCATGGGGGCTCGGCTGCTCGGTCTTGGGGTGCATAATCTCGACGCCGAAGAGCCGGTCGAGGGAGGCCAGCAGCTCAGCTTTGTCCTTTGAACCGGATCAGAAGGGCAGCCAGTTCCGCTTTTCCGTGAACTTCATGTAGCCAGCATTGATGCCCAGCCGATAACCCACGCCCAGGCGGATCGGGATCAGCACGACGCTTCCCCAACGCAGGTAGCTGGCCGTGAAGCCACCAACGAGATAGGCTGTGCCTTCGGCAGCGGGGAAACGGTGGTAAAGGTCCTGCGTGTCATAGAGATTATAGACCAAGACGAAGGTGTTGGCCGCGTTACCGCCCACGTCGAAGCCGATCGACGGCCCGGTCCAATAGACCTCCCGCTTGCCTTCCACCTTGTGATTGAGCGTACCGGACCCATAGCGCAGGCCAACGACAAAGGCGCCGGATGCTTCCCGACCGGCAATATAGGCGTTGGGACGGCCCTGATCCTTCAGGATCTTCTCGATCATGCCGGCAAGACCCTCGGCCCCCTTGCCAAAGACGCCCTCGGCCGCTCCGATCAGGTCATCTTCCTGATAGGATTCGCTCGGGCTCAAGGCGGCGGGGGGCGAGTTGGACGTCACCGGCGCGCCCGTTGCGGTGCTGTTCGCCGCAGGCGGGGCATAATCCGGCGCCGTGTTGCTGGGAGGCGGCACGCTGCGGTCGATGCCGGGGTCGGTCGGGGTGCTGTTCGCGGGCGGAACGGGCGCTAGGTCCGCGTCGATCGCGGTGTTGGGATCGACCGTGCGCACCTGCGCCGTCGCAACAATTGGACTGAACGCCATGCCAGCGGCGGCGAATGCCAACGCACCCCGCCGCACATTGCGAGCCGTCGCACGCCTTAAAATCCCGATCATGCCCGCTACTCCCCGAATTTTCCGCTCTTCGACCAACTATCAGATTATCGGAAAGCAAGCTGAAACGACAATGAACGAACGGCGACCCGAGTCGATTCCGGGCTGGAACGAATCCTGCGGACAAGTTTGTAAGAATTTCCTGGCACACACCCGTTGCCTTGCGCGAAAGCGGCCGTTATAGCGCTCCTCGCCTAGCCGCTATCCCGCTTCAAGCGGGTGTTCAGGCCATGTTTGGAGACGTGGGTGAGTGGCTGAAACCAACGGTTTGCTAAACCGTCGTGCTGAGAATTCGGCACCGAGGGTTCGAATCCCTCCGTCTCCGCCAACATCGATCCACAGGCCTGAATGCTAGGCCAATAATCACGGCTAATTCCCGGCGGCATGCTAAGCGCTCCACAGCCCCACCAGACATGACAGGTCGCAGCGTCTTCGCGCGAGTATTCGATCGCAGCGGCGTCTGTTTCGATCGCAGCGCTGCTTTTGGAGGAGGTCGCGTCATTAGGAGTCGGCCAAAAATCGGCCGTCGCCATCGCAGCGTACAAAGGCCGTCGCAATACTGATAGTTGTCCTCCATATTACCGGCAGCTTGGTTGTGCCTGAGCCCAGCGGCCTGATCAGCGACTTATCATTCCTGGCAGCACACATATTCGCCAGCTTGCTTATGATGAATTCCGTCGTGATCGCCACCGCGCTGGCTCTGTGGCGCGTGTCACTTAAATTTCGCGTGATATCTGCCGCAACGGAAGTTCTTTGACGCCGACGTTTCAAGGGGATTAATGGTAAATCCAATTATGGAGAGGATAACTGGGGAACGATCAGGAGATTGTGCGTCGTCATGCGCGGCAATGATTGATCCCTCGGCGGGAGTGATGCCCGATATTTCGCCTGCGCCTCTGGTCGGCACTAACGTGCGCCCACCGCGCTGGCGTCGTGCGGCGCCAAGATTCTGCTTTCGGAGCCGATGGATATCCGACAAACAGGATCGATGAGTGCCGATCACAAGAATGAGCTCCAATCGGCCTATGGTATCCATCGCACCGAACTGCTGCGGTTTCTAACCGCCCGTACCGGTGACTCGGCCGAAGCGGAAGACCTTCTTCAGGAACTATGGATTCGTGCGCGGACCCAGCCATCGGGACCCGTTGTTAACGGTCGCGCCTATTTGTTCCGTATGGCCCAGAATCTGATCGTCGACCGTTTGCGCGAGCGTCAGCGGCGCATGGCACGCGACCGCCGATGGTCAGACGAGGAAACGGGCTTCGTGACCGGTGGGGCCGAACCAGCCGACCAACGCCGCACCCCGGAAGAAACGATGTTGGATCGGGAGGAGGTCGCGGCGCTCGTCTCTGCGTTGGCTACGCTGCCGGAGGGCGCTCGCCGGGCTTTCGAACTGCACAAGCTGCAAGGCCTCAATCACGGGGAGGTCGCCATCCGGCTTGGTATCAGCAAGAGCGGCGTGGAAAAGCATATGGCGGTGGCGATGAAATATCTGCGCCGCGCCCTGATGAACTGAGGTATGACAGATTTGCGACGTCTAGGGACTATCAGGATATTGGAAGGGCTCTCGCCATGACGGCGCGGTCGGACATCGATGAAGCGACGCTGGAAGAGGCGTTGGCCTGGCAGGCGGCGCTGGAAAGCGACGATGCCGACTGGGGCGGCTATGTCGCTTGGCTGGAAGCCGATCCGTGTCATCGCGAGGCATTCGATTCGGTCGTTCTTTTGTCCGCCGCAATCAACGACCACCGGCCTGAGATCGCAAAGTTGCTGGCAGCGCAAATCCCGGTCGATGTTCGGCCCGTGCGCCGCGGCTGGCGCCTGCCGTATCTGGCGGGAGGCCTGGCAGCAGCCGTGGCCCTGATCATCGCGTTTCCCCTTTACCGGACATCAGAGCCGGTTGAGCAGTATAGCGCCAATAGCGGCAGCAGCCGTATCGTCACACTGGCCGATGGCGTCAGCGTCACACTGTCGCCTGCCAGCCGCATCGTAGTGCGGGGCAGGGATGCAAATCGGATCGAACTGGCGAGTGGCGAGGCCTATTTCGATGTGAAGCATGATCCGGGCCGCACACTCGCGGTGTCGGCCGGGGATTATCAGATCGCCGATATCGGCACTCGTTTTTCCGTGAATATCGCCAGTCATGCCCTTCGGGTGGCGGTGGCAGAAGGGTCGGTAACGGTGGCTTCGGCCAGCAGGGAGCAGCCCATCAAGGTTGCCGCCGGTCAACAGCTGACGGGAAATGCGGCCGCCGTCACATTGTCGCCTGCGCCGAAGGATGATGTGGCGAGTTGGCGTTCGGGTCGATTATCCTATACCGACACCCCGCTTGCGTTGGTGGTTGGCGATATCGTACGTTACACGGGCAAGCCCGTCTCGCTCGATCCTTCGCTGGAGCAACGTCATTTTTCTGGCACATTGGTCATTGGCGACGGATCTAAACTCCTCACCGACCTCACCACCCTTCTGGAAGTGGATGTACAGAAGCAAGGTAGCGGTTTTCGCCTTCGCGCTCCTGCTAATCGCTGATGCAGGTTTTCATCCCGCACCAGCGGACGCGAAAGAACGCCTTTATCGCCTGGATATTCCATCGGAGCCATTGAGCGTCTCATTGTCGCGCATATCCGCGATCGCGGGTATTTCGATCGGTTTGCCGGGCGATATGCCGCATGTTTTCAGTGGGCCGGTGAAGGGCACGATGTCCGTTGAAACCGCTCTGGGTCGGCTGCTGAAGGGCAGCGGTTATCGTGCGGTTAGATTAGGACCTGCCCTGTATCGAATTGAGCGGCAGGCTGTAGCCACCCCACCGCCCTTGCGCAGCCTCGCTCCAGCCTTGCCCTCAACAGATCTTCCCTGGCCTGATATCGTCGTCACCGCACAGAAGCGTCTCCAACCCCTTGCCACCCTACCGCTATCGGTCTCCGTGGTGTCACTTGATAGCCTTGCCGCAGGGTCCGGGTCGCCGACCAGTCGGGACATCAGCCTGAACATGGAAGGGCTGTCGATGACGAACCTGGGGCCGGGTCGCAATCGGCAGTTCATCCGCAACGTGGCGGACAGTCCATTCAACGGGCAAAGCCAGTCAACCGTGGCAGTTCAGGTCGATGATGCGCGCGTGACGTTCGATGCCCCCGATCCCGACCTTCGCCTGATCGACATAGATCGGGTCGAAATCCTCAAAGGGCCGCAGGGGCCGCTTTATGGGTCAGGAGCGCTCGGCGGCATTTATCATATCGTCACGCGCCCGCCGGAATTGGACCGCGTCGGCGGCGCCATCCGCCTTTCGGGCCAGAGCGTCACTCATGGTGGCACGGGAACGGGGGGCGAAGCGATCGTCAATATTCCGATCGTCAAGGGCACCTTGGCCGTGCGGGGCGTGGGCTACAGATTTGTCGATGCGGGATGGATCGACAGCGGCGCCGGACGCAAGGACAGCAATGCGGTCAAAACCAGTGGCTGGCGTCTTGGTGTACGCTGGCGGCCGACGAACCGCTGGACGGTGGACGTCGGCGTTGCGATGCAGGATCTTGATGCACGCGATAGCCAATACGTCGTCGCGGATCGCAAGACGCTGAGCCGATCGACCTTGTTTGCCGAACCTAGCTATAATGATTTCAAGCTGTTTCATGCCAGTGTCGAAGGCGAACTGGGAAGCGTCAAACTCCGTTCCGCGACCAGCTATGTCGATCATCGATTCAACTATGTCATCGATGCGACGGACGCCGCCGCACAGTTCGCCATCCTGGAAGCCGCGCGCTTCACGGAACGGCGCGCCTACACTCTGTTCAACCAGGAACTGCGGCTGACGCCTTCGAACGGCGGTTCCTGGCTCATTGGCCTGTCCTATCTGCGTGCCACGACCGGAGTGCATTCGACGATCGCGGCGGTATCGCAACCGCTTTCACCGACGACTGTCCAGTCGCTCGACCGAATCGTGACCGAATATGCCCTGTTTGGCGAAAATAGATTCTCGGTCCTGCCGGGCCTCGACGCAACCGTCGGGGCGAGGCTGTTTCATTCGACAGCGGAGGATGAGACAACCGAAATGGCAAGGACAAGATCGCAAAGCATAGCCAAGACGATATTGTCACCCAGCCTGACGCTGTCACGACCATTCGCGGAAAGGGGCGTGCTATATCTGCGATATGCGCGCGCCATGCGGCCTGGCGGTCTTGCATCTGTGGGACAATCTAATGGCGGCCGATTTAGCGCGGATGAACTTGATACGGTTGACCTCGGATTTCGACAGTCGTCCGAAAACGGCCGACTCTCTCTCAGCGCCAGCAGCTATTTCACGCGCTGGAGCGATATCCAATCGGACTTCCTGTTGCCCAACGGCCTGATTTCCACGCGCAATGCGGGGCGGGGCGACATCATCGGGATCGAAGGCACGATCGACTGGTCACTTGGTCGCGGCTTTGGTGTGTCGGCAGGCGGAAGTTTTCAAAGCGCGCGTCTTACCCATGCCGCAGACGGTCTCAAACTGGACGACACCCGTCTTCCGGTGACGCCCGACCTGACTGGCCGACTAGCTATCAACCAGCATGTGACGTTAGGCGGCTGGCAAGGACAGGCCGTGCTACAGGCCAACTATATCGGCAGCGCGCGCTTGACCTTCGATAGCGATCTGGACAGGGAAATGGGGCGTTATGCAACGCTGTCGACCTATGCCGACCTGTCGCGATCTTTCTGGACGATCGGCCTGCGGATCGACAATATTTTTGATGTGAAGGGTGATAGCTTCGCATTCGGCAACCCCTTCTCCATTCGCGAAGCGCCGCAGTTCACCCCGCTCAGACCGAGAATGATTACGGCTTCAATCGCGCGGCATCTGTGACTGTGGCAGCCAATATATCGCGATAAGCCAACAGGATCAGCGTGGCCCTATGCCTCATGGCCTGTCAGTCATTCATCATGTCGGTTGATGCCGTGCAGAAGGCAGCCTGATCGCGGTATGATACCGCTTTTTTTATAGCACAACTGCGGCAATTGCGTTCCAGCGCCGTCGTACGACCGGGCCGAAAAGCGCGCCCAGCGGAACAGTCAAAAATATGCGGCGATTGCTGGTGTCCATTCATGATGTCGGTCCAGGGTTCGAGGCCGAAATCGACATTCTGCTCGACTGGGTGACGCGGTTTGTCTCACCACAGCATCTAGCCATGCTGGTCGTGCCAAATCATTGGGGCCAACACCCAATCATTGCCGGGTCGCCCTTTGCAGACCGTGTGCGTTGCTGGTCGGATATGGGGATCAGCATGTTCGTGCATGGCTGGTTTCACAGCGATTCTTCCATGCACAGGGGGAGGCTCGCCGCCTTCAAAGCCCGCCATATGACGGCGGGCGAAGGCGAGTTTCTGGGATTGGAGCCAGAAACGGCCGCTGCCCTTATGCGTGCGGGCCAAGCCCTGATCGAAGACATTACTGGACGTCCCGTCGCGGGCTTCGTCGCTCCGGCCTGGCTGTATGGCAAAGGCGCCAAGGCAGCCCTCGTGGCATCCGGCTTTGCCCTGGCAGAGGACCATATGAAGGTGTGGAGTCCACGCTCTGGCAGGACCATCGTGCGCGGACCCGTCATCACCTGGGCCAGCCGCAGCAGGAGCCGCATCGCTTCCTCGCTGGTCATAGCTAGGTTGCTGCCCCACATCCTCCATTTCACCCCGGCAATCCGCGTCGCGGTGCATCCGGGCGACGTGCGCGTGCCCGCGCTGCTCACCAGCATCGACAATGTGCTGCGTCGGTTGTGCGCGATGCGGACGCCTATGGGATATGAAGAATTATTGAACGATCATGTTGTCGCGCATTCGCATCCTGACATTCCTGCACAGCTTTGAGCCAGGCGGTGTCGAGCGCGTCGCGTTGCGCCTCGTGCGGCAATGGAGGCTTGAAGGCGTCGACGCCCCGCTGTTCATGGGACGCTCCAGCGGAGCGATGTGGGCCGAACTGAGCGACGGCCTGTACTATGACTCGCCTTCCCAACCAGCATTCGGCACCTGTTGGTTCGAAACATTATGGATGATCGCGACGCTACCAGCCTTCGTCCGTCGCAGCGCGCCGGACATCCTTTTTTGCGCGGGCAACAGCTACGCCATTGTAGCGGTTGCGATGAAGCTGATCCTGGGTCGTCGCTGCCCGCCGATCCTGGCCAAGATCAGTAACGACCTGGATCGTCGCGACATGATACCGCCGGTTCGCCTGCTATATCGCGGCTGGCTGTGGGTACAGGGACGCTTCATCGATCATTTCGTCGGCATGGAACAGCCGATGGCGCAGGAGATCGGCGCGGCGATGGGCATCGCACCGCATCGCATTGCAATCATTCCGGACCCCGCGCTCTCCCGCGGGCAGATCGAACGCCTCAGGAATGCGCGAAGCAACCGCATGAACGGAGAGGCTGGTGTCAGGTTCGTGTCGGTGGGACGTCTGGCACCGCAGAAAAATTTCGCCCTCATGCTGCGCGCCTTTGCCGCCGCCGCTGGCCCGGCTGATACGCTCATCATATATGGCGAAGGACCGGAACGCTCAAAGCTGGCACGATTGATCGATCGACTGGGCCTTGCTGGGCGCGCCACGCTGGGCGGCCATGTGGCTGATCCCGCCAGTCGGCTTGTCCACTTCGATGTGTTTCTGTTGTCATCGGACTATGAAGGCGTCCCGGCCGTGCTGCTTGAAGCCCTGGCAGCGAGCTTGCCGATAATTACAACCCGATCCAGCCGGAGCATTTCGGCAATGATGATGGACGGGCGGCTGGCGAAAATCGTGCCGGTCGGCGATTGTCCAGCGCTGGGCCACGCCATCGGCAGTGCAGCCGACATGCGACAGGATGCCGCAACCAGCCTCACTCAGGCATCGCGCTTCACCATCGAGGATGCCGCGGGCGATTATCTGCTCGTCCTGACCGCTCTGTGGGAAGGACGCGCGGGGCACTGAAAATATTCGCGGCCTCGACTGAGGTGCCGAGTGACAGGTGCCGTCGTGCAGGTAAGCCAACGACAAAGAGCAGCATATGACCGGCTTGAGCGCTTCGGGCATGATCGTTCCCACGTCCCTGGATGCCGAAGAAAGGCATCATCTTCCCGGATCGATCATCGATCCTGAACCGCTGATCAGATCAAGCCGCAACTGGACACGCTGGGCGGGACCGCTCGTCTCCATCCTTATCCTGATCGTCGCCCTCGACCAGTTCAGGGGGCTTGATCGGGCCGCGCTCTGGGCGTTGCTGCCCGTCAGGCCGATTTTTTGGCTGACCTTCCTGTTCTATTACACGGCAGGTCCGCTCTCAGAATGGATCATCTTCCGACGGCTCTGGAAAATTCCGCTGGAAGGTTTTGGCGCGCTGATGCGCAAACTGGTCAGCAACGAAATTCTGCTGGGTTATCTGGGCGAAGTCTATTTCTACGCCTGGGCGCGCCGCAATGCGCGGATTACCGCTGCCCCCTTTGGCGCCATCAAGGATGTCACCATCCTGTCCGCGCTGGTGGGCAACGCCGTGACGCTGGTGATGGTTCTGTTCGCCATTCCGCTGTTCAACGCGATCGACACAGGTGCGCGGCGGTGGGACATAATCGGCTCGATCCTGTTCATGCTCGGGTCGTCCTTGGCCGTCATGATCGCGCGCAACCGCCTTTTTACCCTGCCCCGACAGGAATTGTGGCGGGTCGCCTTCATCCATCTGTTGCGGATCGTCGCCACAACCCTGCTTGCGGCTGCAATGTGGCATATGCTGCTTCCCGCCGTCGCGCTCGGCTGGTGGATATTGCTGGGGACCTTGCGCCAACTGGTTTCGCGCCTGCCTTTCCTGCCAAACAAGGATATCGTTTTCGCCGGCATTGCAGCCTTTTTCGTCGGGGCGGGCAATGAAATCGCTTCGGCCATGGCGTTGATGGCGACGCTCATTCTGGCCGCGCATCTTCTCGTCGGCATGGTGTTGGGAACTGCCGAACTGTTGAAGGAAGGGCGGTCGTGATGCTGATACCAGCGATGCTGGCGGCGGTGGCCCTCCACTCCTCACCGGAACTGGGCAAGGCCGCGGGCCAATGTCGTCCCGGCGAAAATGGATCAGCCTTCCTGGTGGATGTAGAGGGTTTGAAGGACCGCAAGGGCCTGCTGAAGCTGGAGCTCTACCCTTCCGACGACAAGGACTTCCTGGCCGATGACAATGTGCTCATCGCGGCAGGAAAGGCGTTCGCGCGCGTCGAGATCGGGATACCGCCATCCGGACCGGTATCGATGTGTATCCGGACGCCGGGTCCCGGCACTTACGCGCTCAGCCTGATGCACGATCGCAACTCAAACCACCGTTTTTCCATGTCGGCCGATGGCGTCGGCTTTCCGGGCAATCCCAGGCTTGGTCTGTCCAAACCGCCTGCGGCCGCCGCCAGCGCGCATGTGGGCGACCGTCCGGCCCGCCTGCCGATCAGACTGAATTACTGGAAGGGGATATTTTCCTTCGGCCCGCTGGAGCGATAGCCATGCGTATTGTCGATGTCTGCGCCTTTTACGCGCCGCAGGGTGGCGGGGTCAAAACCTATGTCGAGCGCAAGCTGCGCGCGGGGGCTGCTGCGGGGCATGAGATCATTATATTGGCTCCCGGTCCAAGCAATGAGAGCGTAGCGGTCGGCGGAGGACATATCGTGACGCTGGCGGCTCGCCGGTTTCCGCTGGATCGGCGCTATCATTATTTCGACAACGAGGCCGCGTTACACGCCATGCTCACGCATCTTGCGCCGGGTCTTGTCGAAGTCTCCTCGCCCTGGTCGAGCGCGGCCATGGTCGGACGGTGGCAAAGCAGCGCGCCGCGCATCCTCATCATGCATGCTGACCCCTTGTCAGCTTACGCCTATCGCTGGTTCGGACCCGTGGCGCAGCAGAAGACTATCGATCGCGGCTTCGACTGGTATTGGCGCCACTTGCGTCGGCTCGATCAGGCATATGACATGATCATCAGCGCAAGCGAGGGCCTGTCCGCCCGACTGCGAGACGGTGGGCTGTCGCGGGTTCAAACCATTGCTATGGGCGTTGAACCAGGCTTGTTTGCTCCGTCACTGCGGAATGAAAGGTTGCGCGCCCGTCTCCTTGCCCGCTGCGAACTGGACGCTGACGCCACGTTGCTGATCGGCGTCGGCAGGCACGCCCCTGAAAAGCGATGGCCGCAAGTCATCGAGGCCGTGACATCGGCGGGATACCGGCAATCCATTGGGCTGGTGATCGTGGGCGATGGGCGCGGACAGCGTAACGTCCGCGCGGCTGCGGCCAACAATCCTCACATCTGTCTGATCGCGCCCATGGGCAACCGGTCTTCGCTGGCCGAAATGCTGGCGAGCGCCGATGCGCTGGTCCATGGGTGCGAGGCGGAGACATTCTGCATGGTCGCCGCCGAAGCGCGCGCCAGCGGGCTTCCGATCATCGTGCCAGACCGCGGCGGAGCGGCAGATCAGGCCGTGCCTGGAGCGGGCTTGTCCTATCGCGCGGGGCAGTCAGCCGACCTGGCGCAGGTGATCTTGAAATTTCTCGATGACAACCCGGCGGCCTATCGACAGCGCGCCATGCAGAACGCGGCGGGCATCACCACGATGGATGACCATTTCGATCGACTTTTCAGCGCCTATGCCCAGTTGGATGGGATAAAGCGTCATGCGGCTTGAACCTCCTCTCGAGCAGCCGACAACGGCACTGCCCTCCGGCCCGGTCATTGCAAAGCCACTTGCGAAGGCACGGACCAGCAAAGGTCCGCGCAAGGTCATCACGTCCGAAAGCCATGGATTTCAACGACAGTTCAGTTGCCGCTGCTGGCCAATGTTCGTCCGCATCATCTGGTGGGCACTGCGAAACTGAACACGCCGATTGCATATAACGATATGCGCCGCTTTTCTGGATCGCGATCAGCCTATAGCCCCTGTCGGCCGTTTCATGGCCCTTACGGCAGACTTTGCGTCCGCCACATTATCCATAAATTTGATTAATCGCGGCCGGGATCAGGCCGGGATGAAGCGGCGTTCATAGCGCCAGCTGGCCCATAGCTGCTGAACCATCCGGCTCGTGGTGCGAAGACGGTCGGGCGGGACGCGGCTATGCGAGGAGTTCGCTTCTGTCGCCACGCTGGGCAGCAGGTCATGGAAGCCGCAAATACGAAGGCCCGTCAGCTTCGCGGCCTCCTGGCAGAGAGCGGTGAACCGGCGCATCACGGCATGATTGGGACGTTGGCGGTCGCGGGTCAGCATTTCGAAACTGTGCGTGACGACGACGAACGCGGCATGCCGCTCGCGCGCCGCGTGGCGCAGCCCGGTGCGCATCTCTTTCGCCGACATCGCGCAGATTTGCGCAGGGCGAAAGCTGCCGGGTCGGTCGGTGATGCCCGAAACGGGAAGCTCACAGACATCGAAGCTGCTCGTGGGAGCGACCTGATCGCGCGCACCGCTGATGCGGCAGCTATAGCGATGGTAGGCGGGGTTTACGCTGCTGTCCCACGTCATGCCGACATGAGCGAGGGCGCGCAGTGTATCGTCATTGGCGCCGAAATTGCCTGCTCGAAAGGCCATGGGCGCAGGCGCACCCGCCTTCTCCAGCCATTGCCTGCCCAAACGCAGCAGGGTGATCTGATCATCCATCGAAAAGTCACCGATATTGCGGCCCAGCCTCCCTTGGACAGGGGAGTGGCGCGCCCAGCGAAGCCATTCGCTGTGAACGTGCAGTTGCACCTCGTGCCCCCGGTCCACGATCGAGCTGACGATGGGCTTCAAAAACTCGGTTCCATAAACCAGCGCGGGCATCGGATCGACGAAGAACACCCCTTTGAGGCCATGTCTTTCCAGCTCCGCCATCTGCCAGCCGATGCCATAGGCTTGCCCCTGAGACTCTGCCCAGATGGACAGGCGGATATTATCCTCCAGGTTCATTCCCCGCTCGTGAAGCAGTGACGATAATTCTGTGTCCACGGTGATCAGTAGGGCAGTCATGCCAAGGCCCTATCTCATCCATGTTAAGGAGCAGTAACGCCGCCCTGATTATGACGACAGAGCGGCTACCCACTGGACCAGTCGCGCGCTACATCGCCTTATGATTTCAATTCACCCGCTGACCGGCATGGCTGAAATTTGTGCCGGTGACGATTTGGCCGTCCTGCTGCAAGACACTCTGAAAGTGGCAGGGCTATTGCCGTTGCTGGACGGCGACGTACTGGTCGTCACGCAGAAGATATTGTCCAAGGCGGAAGGTCGCATGGTCGATCTTGCCCAGGTCGAGCCGACGCCGGAGGCTCTGGAACTGGCGACAATCACCAAAAAGGACCCGCGCCTTGTCGAACTTGTGCTGCGGGAAAGCGTCGCCGTCGTCCGTGCCGTGCCCCATATATTGATCACTCGTCACAGGCTGGGCCATGTCATGGCCAATAGCGGCATAGACCGGTCAAATATCGGCCCGGGCGGCCCGGAACGGGCGTTGCTGTTGCCCCTCGATCCTGATCGCTCAGCTGCCGCGATCAGCCATGCCCTTACCGACGGCGGGATCGCGCCTGGGGTGGTGATATCCGACAGCTTTGGGCGGCCATGGCGCTACGGGGTGGTCGGCGTTGCCATAGGCGCGGCACGCTTGCCTGCGCTGATCGATCGAAGGGGAGACAGGGACAGGGATGGCCGCCGCCTGGAAGTGACGCAGATCGCCTTGGCGGACCAGATTGCGACCGCCGCCGCATTGGTCACGGGAGAAGGGGCTGAAAGCATTCCAGCCGTGCTTATGCGGGGATTGCGCTTGCCCATGGGTGATGCGCCTGCGACTACGCTTGTCCGGCCGCTGGAGGAGGATCTGTTTCGATGAGCCGTATCGTGACGCTGACTGGCGGCGTGGGCGGTGCCAAGCTGGTGCTAGGGCTCATGCGCATTTGCCCGCCGGAACAGATTACAGCCGTTGTGAACACGGGCGACGACTTCCGGCACTTCGGGCTCGCCATCTCTCCTGACATCGACACCCTTCTCTACACCCTGTCCGGTAAGGCCAATGCGGCCCAGGGCTGGGGCCGGGAAGGCGAGAGCTGGAGCTTCATGGACGCCCTCAAATCCTTGGGCGGCGAAGATTGGTTCCTGCTGGGCGATGGCGATCTGGCTCTGCATGTGCTGCGATCTCATCTGCTGGCGCGCGGAGAGACGCTGAGCGCGATTACGGCCCGCTTCGCTGCTGCATGGGGGCTGGACCTTACCATCCTGCCGATGAGCGATGACCCGGTTGCGACGCATCTCAACACCAGCGAAGGCGACATGCCGTTCCAGCGCTATTTCGTCGAACGCCGCTGCGCGCCAGAAGTGCGGGCCATTCGTTTCGAAGGGGCAGAGCGCGCTAAACCGGCGGCAGGCGTGATCGAGGCGATCACCGCCCCTGACACACAGGCCATTGTGATAGCACCGTCCAATCCCTGGCTGAGCATCGATCCGATCCTGGCAGTGCCTGGCATCCGGGAAGCATTGGTCTCCGCTCGCGCGCCGGTTGTTGCGGTGTCGCCGATCGTCGGGGGCCAGGCGGTCAAGGGACCCACCGCCAAGCTGATGCAGGAGCTGGGCCTGACCGTGACCAATAAAAGCATCGCCGCGCATTATGCGGATGTGATCGACGGGCTGCTGGTCGATGAACGCGACGACGCCTCTGACATTTCGATCCCGCATGACGTTTGCGACACGCTGATGAAGACGCTGGAGGACCGGGAAAGGGTTGCACGTGCCGCTCTGACGCTGGCGGACCGGATCGCCAGCTGAGCTGTGCGCTGCTGGATCGTCATCCCGGTCAAGGCGCCGCAATTGTGCAAGACACGGCTATCCCCTGTGCTTGGCGAGAATGAGAGGCGAAGGCTGGTGGCGACGATGCTGCGCCGAACCGTTTCTGCTGCTCAAGCGGTTACAGGGCGGGAGCAGGTTTTATTGCTGGGGCCGTCGCGCCATGGTCTGGCAGAGGATATTCCACTGCTCAACGATCCGGGGCAAGGCCTGAACGTAGCCCTGACTAGCGCACGGGACGCAGCGATCGGGGAAGGGGTCGATCGGCTGTTGATATTGTCGGCTGATCTTCCTTTGATCGAGCCTGACGATGTGACGGCACTGCTGAACCTGCCGAGGGATGGCATCGCAGTCGCGCCCGATCATGCGGGCACGGGCACCAACGCTCTGTCACTCCCCCTCCCGGGCGCGGCCGAGTTCCGCTTCCATTATGGAGAGGGCAGTTTTGCCGCGCATGAGGCCGAAACAGGCCGGCTCGGCCTGCCTTTTCGCAGCGTGCAACGGCCCGGACTGGAACTCGATATCGATCGCCCGGAAGAACTCGCGCTCTGGCGGCGGGGCAAGCCCTGACCGCCCTTAGAGAGCCACCCCTGCCGAAGCCAGTACCGCCAGCGTCAGCAGTTCGGACGCGTTGGATGCCATGGTCGCGATCTGCACGGACTTCTCCATGCCCACGAGCATCGGGCCGATCATCGTCGTGCCGCCCAGTTCGCGCAACAATTTCGCCGAGATGTTGGCTGACTGCAAGCCGGGCATGACGAGTATGTTGGCCGGGCCGGACAGGCGACTGAAGGGATAATTTTTCATGACGGCGGGATTAAGCGCCGCATCCGCGGTCATTTCGCCTTCATATTCGAAATCAACGTCCCGGCCATCGAGAACCTTCAGCGCATCGCGGACATTTTCCAGATGGCCGCCCGGCGGGTTGCCGAAGTTGGAATAGGACAGGAAGGCGACGCGCGGGTCATGACCCATGCGCCGTGCGACCGCCACGGTGCCCTCGGCGATGTCGGCCAGTTCGTTGGCCGATGGCCGCTCATTGACCGTGGTGTCGGCCAGGAACACCGTCTTGTCCTTAGACACCATGATATGGATGCCGAAGGCTGTGCGCCCCACCACCGGGTCCATGACGCGCTTCACCTCGCGCAGGGTCTGGGCGAAGGGCCGCGTCACGCCTGTGATCATCGCATCGGCATGGCCCATGCTGACGAGCAGTGTACCGAAGATGTTCCGATCGCGGTTGACCATGCGTTCGCAGTCGCGCCGCAGATGACCGCGCCGCTGCAACCGGCTGTAGAGCGTATCCACCATCTCGGGCACCAGAGGCGAATTGACGCTGTTGTGCAGTTCAAAACTTTCAGGATCGCGGACGCCCAGCGCCTTCAGCTTGTCATAGACCTCGTTCCGGCCGACGAGGACGGGGATGCCATAGCCAAGGTCACGGAACTGGATGGCGGCGCGCAGCACCACTTCCTCTTCCGCTTCGGCGAACACAACGCGCTTGGGATTGGCCTTGGCGACCTCATAGGCCATGGTGAGGACCGAAGTCGTCGGGTTCAACCGGCCTTTGAGCGACTGGCGATAGGCCGCCATGTCGGCAATCGGTTTTTGCGCGACTCCGCTTTCCATAGCCGCCTGCGCGACCGCTACCGGAACAACCTCCATCAGACGCGGGTCAAAGGGCGCCGGGATGATATAATCGGGGCCGAAGCTGTGTGAACGGCCGTAAGCCTTGGCAACTTCCTCCGGCACCTGTTCGCGCGCCAGTTCGGCGATCGCATGTGCCGCCGCCACCTTCATCGGTTCGTTGATGCCCGTTGCGCGCACGTCCAGGGCGCCCCGGAAAATGAACGGGAAGCCAAGCACATTGTTGACCTGGTTCGGATAATCCGACCGGCCGGTGGCGACAATTGCGTCCGGGCGAACTTCCAGAACTTCGGGAGGCGCGATTTCCGGGTCGGGATTGGCCATGGCGAAGATGATCGGCTTTTCCGCCATCGCCTTCACCATGTCCTGCGATACCGCTCCGGCAACCGACAAGCCGAGGAACACGTCAGCGCCCTTGATCGCTTCGCCTAGCGTGCGGGCGTTGGTCTTCACCGCATGCGCCGACTTCCACTGGTTCATGCCCTCGGTGCGGCCCTGATAGATGACGCCCTTGCTGTCGCACATGATGACATTTTCGTGCGAGACGCCGATCGCCTTGATCAGTTCGGTGCAGGAAATGGAGGCCGCGCCTGCGCCATTCACCACGACCTTCATGTCCTTAAGGTCGCGCCCGGTCAGCATCGCCGCATTGATGACGCCAGCGGCGGCGATGATGGCCGTACCATGCTGGTCATCGTGAAAGACCGGGATGTTCATCCGCTCTTTCAGCGTCTGTTCGATGATGAAGCATTCCGGCGCCTTGATATCTTCAAGGTTGATGCCGCCAAAGCTCGGCTCCATCAGCTCCACCGCATCAATGAACTTGTCGACGTCCTCGGTCTTGAGCTCGATATCGATCGAGTCCACGTCGGCGAAGCGCTTGAAGAGCACGGCCTTGCCTTCCATCACCGGCTTGGACGCGAGCGCGCCCAGATTGCCAAGGCCAAGGATCGCCGTACCGTTGGAAATGACCGCGACCAGATTGCCCTTGGCCGTATAGTCATAGGCGGTCTGCGGATCGGCGGCGATGGCGCGCACCGGGACGGCGACGCCGGGAGAATAGGCAAGGCTGAGGTCGCGCTGCGTCGCCATTGGCTTGGACGCGATGATTTCGATCTTGCCCGGCCTGCCAGTCGAATGGAAGAACAGCGCCTCGCGCTCGGAAAATTCCACACTCGACTTATCAGCCATGACGCATCCGCCCCTCTTTACCTAGTGAACAGGCCCTAGCGGCAAGCCCGACCTGTCGGCAAGCGCGACCGGCACGTTTTTTCACGCCCTTTCCTGAACTGCCGCTTGCGGCTATCGCCTGACGGTCATGCACAGCCCCAAGGAAAACGCCGCAACCCAGCCGACGCCGATGATGGCGCAATATCTGGCGTTGAAGGCTGAGGCGCAGGATTGCCTGCTATTCTACCGCATGGGCGACTTCTTCGAACTGTTCTTCGACGACGCAAAGGCCGCGGCAGCGACGCTGGACATCGCGCTCACCAGCCGGGGCGAACATGGCGGCGCGCCAATCCCCATGTGCGGCGTGCCCGTGCACAGCGCCGAAAATTATCTGGCCAGGCTGATCAAGGCCGGACACCGGGTCGCCATCGCCGAACAGACCGAAACGCCCGCAGAGGCCAAGGCGCGCGGCAGCAAGGCGCTCGTGGCCCGCGCCATCGTGCGCTACGTCACGGCGGGCACGCTGACCGAGGAGACGCTGCTCGATTCCAGGCGCGACAACATGCTGGTGGCGCTGGCCCAGACGGGCGGCGATGGCGCAGCTGAGATCGGGATAGCTGCGGCCGACATTTCCACCGGACGGTTCGAAACGCTGACGCTGCGGACCAGCGACCTGCCCGCCGAACTGGCGCGGCTGCGGCCGAGCGAGATCGTCGTGCCCGATGGCCTCGCCCTCGATCTGCCCGAGGCGCATCCGTTCGATCGTGCGGCATTTTCCAGCAACCGGGCGGAGTCAGCGCTCAAGCGGCTGTTCGGCGTAGCTACCCTCGACGGGTTCGGCCAATTCAGCCGGGCGGAGCTGGCCGCGATGGGCGGACTGGTCTCCTATCTCGATCATGCCGGTAAGGGCACCCTGCCCTTTCTGGCGCCCCCCGTCCGCAAGGCGAGTGGCGCCCATGTGGCGATCGACGCGGCTACCCGGGAGAGCCTGGAGATCAGCGCCACGATGAGCGGCGCGCGCGCGGGGAGCCTGTTGGGGGCGGTGGATCGGACGGTCACTGGCGCGGGCGCCCGACTGCTGGCGCAGGACCTGTCGGCGCCGTTGATGGATCAAGGGCTGATCGAGGCGCGGCTGGGTCTGGTGCAACTCCTCCATGACGACCCGCTGTTGCGCGACCAGTTGCGTGCTGCGTTAAGGGCATTGCCCGACGTCGGGCGAGCGCTTGGGCGTATCGCCGTGGGCCGGGGCAGTCCGCGCGATCTGGGACAGCTGCGCGACGGGCTTAATGAAGCACGCATGCTGCGCGAAAGGCTGGGACGGTTGCCGGATCAACCGCCGCTGCTCCAGCAACTGCTGCCAGCCCTCGATGGCCACGGAGCGTTGGTGGACAGCCTTTCGCGGGCGCTGGTCCCCAGTCCGCCGACCGAGACGGCCAATGGCGGATATATTGCCGACGGTTACGATCCGGCTCTGGACGAGCTGCGGCGGATGGCAGGCGACGGACGGCGGGCGATCGCTGCTCTGGAGGCAAGCTATCGCGAGCGCACCGGCATCGCATCGCTGAAGATCCGGCACAATGGCGTGCTTGGCTATCATGTCGAAGTGCCCGCACGCGCCGCCGATCCGTTGATGCAGCCGGACAGCGGCTTCACGCACCGCCAAACGCTGGCGGGCGTGGTGCGATTCAATTCGGTCGATCTACATGAACAGGCCGGACGGGTCGCGCAGGCGGGTGCCCATGCGCTGGTGGCCGAGGCCGCGCATCTGGAGGATCTTGTCGAAGCCGCCTTGGCTCGCAAGGCAGAGATCGCGCTGGCCGCTGATGCGCTGGCCCGGCTGGATGTTGCAGCAGCGCTGGCGGAACGCGCGGCCGAAGGGGGCTGGCAGCGCCCGCATTTCCTACCTCAGGAGGGCGGCGAACCATGCCTTGAGATTATGGGCGGCCGACATCCTGTTGTCGAGGACGCGCTGCGGAAAGAAGGACAGCCTTTCGTCGCCAACGATTGCTGTCTGGGTGCCGAGGACCGGCTCTGGCTGGTCACCGGCCCAAATATGGGCGGCAAATCCACCTTCCTGCGGCAGAATGCGCTGATCGTGATTCTTGCGCAGGCGGGCAGCTATGTCCCTGCTCAATCGGCGACGCTGACATTGGTCGATCGGTTGTTCAGTCGCGTGGGGGCATCGGACAATCTCGCACGCGGGCGATCGACCTTCATGGTCGAAATGGTGGAAACCGCCGCAATCCTTTCGCAAGCAACCGAACGCAGTTTCGTCATCCTGGATGAAGTCGGGCGCGGCACATCCACCTATGACGGGCTGGCCCTCGCCTGGGCAGTCGTCGAAGCGGTGCATGAGGTCAACCGCTGCCGGTGCCTGTTCGCGACGCACTATCATGAACTGACACGGTTGGCGGAGACTCTCTCGTCGCTATCGCTACATCATGTGCGTGCCCGCGAGTGGAAAGGCGATCTTATCCTGCTTCATGAGGTGGCGGAGGGGCCAGCAGACCGCAGCTATGGCCTCGCCGTCGCGCGGCTTGCCGGGCTGCCGCCCGCCGTTCTGAAGCGTGCCAAGGATGTGCTGACCCGACTGGAGGCTGGCCGGGCAAAGACTGGCGGCATCGCAGCGGGCCTGGATGACCTTCCCCTCTTTGCCGCCGCCGCAGCGCAGGAGGAGGAAGCGGTCGATGCCCTGCGCGCCGCGCTCGACATCATCGATGCCGATGCTCTTTCTCCCCGTGAGGCGCTGGAGCAGCTTTATCGCTTGAAACAACTGGCCGCCGCCAGCAGCTGACACTAGATTGAGCCTATGGTCATGCAGTTCCCCTCCCTTGGCTCTCGCCGTTCCATCATCGACCGGCGCGAGATTTCCGACAGCATCAACGCGCTGGCACAGGAGCATAGGGGCGACCCAGCGAAACTGCGGGGGTTGGTGGTTCGCGAACTGAAGACTGCGCTGGATGCCGGACGCGTCGATGTCGCGAAGCGGTTGGAGGCAAAGCCCACGCGCGGACGCGAGGCCGTTACCGCCTTTGCGTTCCTGATCGACCAGATTCTGCGCCTGCTCTACGATGCGACGACGCATCATCTTTATCCTGCCAGCAATCGCAGCACGGGCGAGCGCATCACCCTGATGGCCGTCGGCGGCTATGGCCGTGGCGAGATGGCGCCGCATAGCGACGTCGATATCGCTTTCATCACGCCATGGAAGCCCACCGGGTGGACCGAGCAGGTCATCGAATCCATGCTCTATTCGCTCTGGGACTTGGGCCTAAAGGTCGGGCATTCGAGCCGGTCGATCGATGAAACCATGCGCATGGCCAAAGCGGATTTGACCGTGCGCACGGCACTGCTCGAAGCGCGTTATGTCTGGGGCGACCGAGCGCTGTACGAGGACACCGCCAAGCGGTTCGATGCTGAGGTGATGCAGGGGACGGCGCGCGCTTTCGTCACCGAAAAGCTGGAGGAGCGGGACGATCGGCACAAGCGCATGGGCGATAGCCGGTATGTCGTTGAACCCAATGTCAAGGAAGGCAAAGGAGGGCTGCGCGACCTCCACACGCTGTTCTGGATCGGCAAATATGTGAATCGGGTGAAGTCCGTCGCCGAACTGGTCGATGTGGGCTTGCTGACTGATCTGGAACTGCGGCAATTCCAGAAGGCAGAGGATTTTCTTTGGGCCGTCCGATGCCATCTGCACATGATCACAGGGCGGGCGGAAGATCGCCTGACGTTCGATCTGCAGCTGGAGACTGCCACGCGGATGCACTTTACGGGGCGGCAGGGCCGCTCCGGCGTGGAGCGCTTCATGCGCTATTATTTCCTGAACGCAAAAATCGTGGGCGACCTGACCGCCGTGTTCCTTGCGCATCTGGACGACCAGATGGCGGCGAAAGGGCGCCGCTATATTCCATCCATATTCCGTCGTCCCAAGAAACTGGACGGGTTCGTGCTGGACCGCGGTCGGCTCGCGCTGCCAAGCGACGACTTTTTCCAACAGGACCCGGTGCGGTTACTCGAAATATTCGCGGTGGCCGATCGCCATGAATTGGGCATCCATCCAAGCGCCATGCGCGCCGCCAGCCGGGACGCGGGTCTGATCACGGCAAAAATCCGCCGCGACGCTCGCGCCAACGCCGCATTCATGGATGTGCTGACATCGCCCCGTGATCCGGAAACGGTGCTGCGCTGGATGAATGAATCGACGGTGTTCGGCCGGTTCATTCCCGATTTCCGCCGCGTCGTGGCGCAGATGCAGTTCGATATGTATCACCATTATACGGTGGACGAGCATACCATCCGCGCAGTCGGGCTTCTGGCCCGCGTGGAGAAGGGCGATCTGGTGGAAGACCATCCGCTGTCCACCGAGATCATGGGCAAATTGCTGTCGCGCCGTGTGCTCTATGTCGCGGCTCTGCTGCACGACATCGCGAAGGGCCGTGGCGGCGACCATAGCGTGCTTGGCGCCGAGGTAGCCGACCATCTCTGCCCGCGCCTTGGCCTGACGCCGGCCGAAACGGAAACCGTCGCCTGGCTGGTGCGCCATCACCTGCTGATGTCGGCCACGGCGTTCAAGCGTGATCTGGCCGACTACAAGACGATCCTCGATTTCGTCGAGGTGGTGCAGAGTCCCGAGCGCCTTCGCCTGCTGCTTTGCCTTACCGTCGTGGACATCCGCGCCGTGGGTCCCGGCGTGTGGAACAGCTGGAAGCGACAACTGCTGGGCGACCTTTATGAGGCTGCCGAGGAAGTGCTGCGGCTTGGCCACAAGCAAAAGGGTCGCGGTGAGCGCGTCACCGCCAAACAGGAATCCCTGCGCCAGGGGCTTGGCATGTCGAAGGCCGACTTCCAGAAGCTCAGCAAGCGCCTGCCCGAATCCTACTGGATCGCCGAGCCTGAGGACATCCTGATCCATAATGCGCAGCATATCCTGGCGTCGGGCGATTCGCCCTTATCGATTGCCGCGCAATATTATCCGCAGCGCGGCGCCACGCTGGTCACCGTCTATGCTGCTGACCATCCGGGCCTGTTCTACCGGATCGCCGGAGCGATCCATCTGGCGGGCGGCAATATCATCGACGCGCGCATCCATACCACGCGCGACGGCGTCGCCATCGACAACTTCCTTGTGCAGGACCCGTTGGGCGGCGCGTTCCACAGCCCGGAACAGCTGACCCGTATCCGCAATGCGATCGAGGATTCGCTGGCGAATCGCCATCGCATGATCACGAAGCTGGAAGCGCGCCCCCTGCCCCGCACCCGCGCCGAAGCGTTCCGGATCGAACCCAATGTGCTGATCGACAACAAGGCTTCCAATCGGTTCACGGTGATCGAGGTCAATGCACGCGATCGCCCGGCCCTGCTCTTTAGCCTTGCCAACGCATTGTTCCAGTCGAAGGTCACTGTGCATAGCGCCCATGTCGCCACCTATGGCGAACGCGCGGTCGATACATTTTATGTGACCGACCTTTTGGGCGGCAAGATTGAGAGCAAGGCACGTATCCAGACATTGGAGCGGCGGTTGCTCGAATCGGCTGGCGGTGAGGTTGGCGAGGCTCTGGAGCAGGCCTGAACCTAAACTATCTCCACAACGTCGCCGGGAGCCAGCAGCGGCAGCAGTTTCAACATGTCGCCACGGTCGATAGCAATACAGCCCGCCGTAGGACGACCTTCGGACAGGTGAAGAAAGATCGCACTGCCCTGCCCCGGCACCGGCGGCGCATCATTATGTCCCAGCACGACGATCACATCATAGGCATCATCGCCGCGCAGGAGCGATTCCGCCGAAAAGCGGCATGGAAGATGCACCGGCCGGTTGTAGGCGGGGTCGGCAGGATCGTCGGACCAGCCATCACCCTCTCTCACCCAGCGCCATGGGAGCCGGATCGCGCTAGGTTCCGCTTTTCCGGGCCGCAGCAGAACGCCCCGCAGCGGCCAGGCGCCTAGCGGCGTGCAGCCGTCCCCCTCCCGCTTATCGGTCGCCGCGCACACGCCGCCACGGCCGAGCGTGCATGGGATGTCCAGTGTGCCGAACCGCAACCGCCCGGCGGCGCTGTCCACACGGATGAGGGTCACAGTTGATGCCCGGTACGATCGCGTTTGGTCGCCAGATACTGCTCATTGTGCGGGTTGGCGGGCAAAATGATGGGCAGGCGTTCTGCCACCTTGATACCCGCGCCTTCCAGCCCCTCCACCTTCTTGGGATTGTTGGTGAGCAGACGCACCTCTTCAATGCCCAGCAGCTTCAGCATACGCGCCGCGACCGAAAAATCACGCGCGTCGATGGCGAAACCCAAGCGGACATTGGCATCGACGGTATCGAAACCCTGATCCTGCAAGGCATAGGCCCGCAATTTGTTGATAAGCCCAATACCCCGGCCTTCCTGCCGAAGATAAAGCAACACGCCCCAGCGGGAATCGGCGATCCGATGCAGCGCCTCATGCAATTGAGGCCCGCAATCGCATTTAAGGCTGCCCAGCACATCCCCGGTCAGGCATTCGCTGTGCAACCTGATGACCGGCGGCGAGGAGTCCCGCGTCCCGACGATCAGGGCGACATGCTCTCGTGGCTCGTCCGGACTGCGAAAGGCAATGATCTCGGCGGTCTCGCAGGCTGACACCGGCAGCCGCGCGCGCGTCGCTATGGCAAGATGAGCGGCGTCATCATAAGCGTCGATGTCATCGGCACTGACTTCGGCCTCCGTCTCTCCTTCCAGTCCCAAAAAGAAGGCAGGCAGGATACCCGCCAGCCGGGCGAGCTTGAGCGTCGCCTTAGCCGCCAGCGGCGCGGCAAGGCGTTTGGCCGCAAACGGTCCCTTCAAAGGTGATGAGAGGTCGAGTACCGGGTCAGCGATCGCGGTAGCAACATCGCCATCGATCCACGGCGCGCGGGCGATCAGCACGGGCATGTCGGGATCAGCCGCTGCCAGTTGGTTGGCGAGCTTCAATGTCTCACCCCGGGCAGCGGCGATCAGTATGTCGGCTTTACCCGCAGGATCGAAAGTCTTCAGCGTCACCGCATCCGCGCCCTCGACCGCCATGACGCGTATGGCGCCGTCGGTCGCACGAACGGTAACCGCCCAACCACGGCGCAGAGCGTCAATCGCGCGCGCGGCGGCGCGCCCGTTCATGGCAGACAGTCCATCAGAAGGCGAACTCCGTGATGATCGGGACATGATCCGATGGCTTGGTCCAGCTGCGCGCCGGTTCGACAACACGATGCCCGAT
Organism: Sphingobium sp. TomTYG46; assembly: GCF_055396345.1. Lineage (NCBI taxonomy): Bacteria > Pseudomonadati > Pseudomonadota > Alphaproteobacteria > Sphingomonadales > Sphingobiaceae > Sphingobium > Sphingobium sp. TomTYG46. Next base: position 2,324,728 of record NZ_AP027324.1, on the reverse strand, counting down.
CGCCTTTGCCGCTACATCCTGCGTCATCCACATATGATCCAGCCGCCGCCCACGATCCGATTCCGCCCAATCCCGCGCGCGATAGCTCCACCAGGTATAAAGCCGCTCCGGAGCCGGAAAGAATTGGCGGCCGATATCGATCCAATTGTTCGATTCCTGCAACCGGGCCAGCAGTTCGCATTCGATCGCCGTATGGCTGACGACATTGAGCAGCTGCTTATGGCTCCACACATCGCATTCCATGGGCGCAATGTTGAAATCGCCAGTGAGGATTGTCGGCTGGTCCTCAAGCTGAGACGACCATTGGATCATGCGCTCAATGAAATCGAGCTTCTGACCGAACTTCGGATTGACCGTCCGGTCGGGAATATCGCCTCCGGCAGGGACATAGACATTTTCTATCCGCACGCCATTGTCCAGGCGGACGCCGACATGACGCGCTTCGCCATTGGCCTGCCAATCGAGCCGGTCATCCTCATGAATGGGCACTTTACTCATGATCGCCACGCCATGATGCATGCGCTGGCCATTCAGCACCTGATGAACATAGCCCAGACGCCTGAACATGTCGGTGGGGAATATGTCATTCACCACCTTCGTTTCCTGAAGGCAAAGAAGATCAGGTGCTTCTTCGGTCAGGAAACGTTCGACGATGTCGATCCGGGCGCGGACGCTGTTGATGTTCCAGGATGCGATGCTCAGTGTTTTCGGCATGCTGATCCCCTAAGGGCCTGCGAACGGCTTCGCAAGCTTGGCTCTGCACCGACCTGCCACTGGCAAAGTAAGACCCCCGCTCCGGGGGCATGGAACGGGGGTCTCGATCGCGCCCTTGAAGCGCTTTGCGGCGGGAGCTGCGTTCCGAGTAACAGGGGGGAAATCCCGGACTTCGTCTCGCGCCGTGGAGTTCTTATTAGGGTCCCGGATATGAGCCGAAGATGAACAGGATTCCGCAGTCCGCCATCCATCTCATGCCAGGCCCGCTTCATCCCCCGGCTACGCGACCCTTAGGGCGCGGGTCTGTCCAACGAAAGGCGGAATTCGCAACCGGGACGCCATAACGCTGGTTCGACAAGCGCACGCTAGTGCGGTTATTCTGAGAATCGAGCGCTACCCATCCGTAAAGCTGAAGACCTGCCGGCCCGGCGGAATCCCGTTCAAAGATCATCGTGATAGTGCCGAATTCGGGCCGCTTGGGATCGCGCGCCTGAACGCTAATCACCTTCGGATCCCCGGTCTGGATCAACTTGCCAAAGCGGGACAGGTCCTTTTTTGGATCGAGCAAGGCGCCCAAAGGCGAGCTGCCGATGGGCCAGCGCTGTACCTGACGGACTTCATAGTCGATCATGGTCAGGGCCTTGCCGTCGCCCACGATCAGCAGCGGTACACCCTTTTGATACTGGAACCGCACCTTGCCGGGCTGCTTGATCGTAAGTTTGCCCGTCAGGGTTTGACCGGCCCGGTCGGTCTGCACGAAATCGGCGGTCATCGTGGTAACGCCGCGAATATAGGCATTTACCCGGTCCATGCCGCCCGGCGACTGCTCCGCGGCAACGGGCGCGGCTGGAACGAACAACGGTGCGGCGGCCAGGACCAGGGCGAGTGGCGCAAACAAGCGCTTCATGCATTCTTCTCCGCTTTGTTGAGAGGTCAAGAAGTAGCGATCAGGCGTTGAACCCATCGTGAACTGATGCGTTCCTGATCTCCGAGCCCTGCATGGGCCGCTTTGCAGCCGTGGCGTAGCTCGTCCAACAAACAAAAAAAAGGCTGGTCCGAAGACCAGCCGAAAAGTTTTAGGAGAGGATGCCTGAAAGGTCCGCTCTTATTGAACGGCGCTGATCCTTTTCGCAAATGCATAGAGGTCCGGCTCGATTGCGTTTGACGCAACCGTCATAGCGGATTGCCATTTTCATCGCGCAATACCTCACGTCGGCCGACATGGTTCGGAGGGCCGACCAGCCCTTCTTCTTCCATCCGCTCAATGAGGCGCGCTGCCGAATTATAGCCGACGCGGAGCTGACGCTGCAGCCAGCTGGTCGAAGCCTTCTGATTTTCAAACACCAGCTGACATGCCTTGCGGAACAGCTGCGCGTCGGGGCTGTCATCGCCCAGATCCACGCCGTCTAGCGCGAAGCTGCCTTCTTCCGGTTCTTCGGTCACGGCCGAGATATAGTCCGGCTGCCCTTGCGCGCGCCAATGGTCGGCGACCACGCGCACCTCGTCGTCGGACACGAAGGGGCCATGGACGCGCATCAGTCCCTTGCCGCCATGCATATAGAGCATGTCGCCCTTGCCCAGCAGCTGTTCGGCGCCTTGTTCGCCAAGGATCGTTCGGCTGTCGATCTTCGAAGTGACGAAGAAGCTGATCCGGGTCGGAAGGTTCGCCTTGATGACGCCGGTTATCACATCAACGGAGGGACGCTGGGTCGCGAGGATCAGGTGGATACCCGCCGCGCGGGCCTTTTGCGCCAGGCGCTGGATCAGAAATTCGACTTCCTTGCCTGCCGTCATCATGAGGTCGGCGAGTTCGTCGACCACCACCACGATCTGGGGCAGCGGCTGGAAGTCGAGCTGTTCTTCCTCATAAATCGGCTTGCCGGTTTCCGGGTCATAGCCCGTCTGCACCCGGCGGCCGAGCGGCTTGCCCTTGGCTTTCGCTGCCCGAACCTTCTCATTATAATTGGCGAGGTTCCGGACGGAGATGGAAGCCATCATGCGATAGCGGTCCTCCATCTGCTCCACCGCCCATTTGAGGGCGCGGATCGCCTTCGCAGGCTCGGTGACGACCGGGGACAGCAGATGCGGGATGTCATCATAGGTCGACAGTTCCAGCATCTTGGGGTCGATCATGATGAGGCGCAGCTGATCGGGCGTCATGCGGTAGAGCAGCGACAGGATCATGGCGTTAAGGCCAACCGACTTACCCGAGCCGGTGGTGCCCGCGATCAGCAGATGCGGCATGGGGGCCAAATCGGCGATGATCGGTTCGCCGGAGATATTCTTGCCCAGGATGATTGGCAGCGTCGCTTCTTGGCCGAACTGTTCGGAGGTGATCAGTTCGCGGAACGACACGCCCTCGCGGTTGGCGTTGGGAAGCTCGATGCCGATGACCGTCCGACCGGGAATGGTCGCGACGCGGGCGGACAGCGCCGACATGTTACGGGCAATATCGTCAGCGAGCGCGATGACGCGGCTCGCCTTGATGCCGGGCGCGGGCTCCAGTTCGTACATCGTCACGACCGGGCCGGGGCGCACTTCGACGATGTTACCCTTCACATGGAAGTCGTCGAGCACGGATTCGAGCAGGCGGGCATTGCGTTCGAGCGCGGCCTTGTCGATCTTCTGCGCCTGGCTGGCCGGGATCGGATTGAGCAGGTCGGGCGAGGGCAGCGAGCTGTGGCCGAACAGGTCATCCTGCGACACTGGCGCCATTTGCCGCTGGGCGGGCGCGGGTTTCGGAGTCTGGATGGTGATCGGCGGCTTCGGCTCATTCGACACCGCGCGGCGGGGAGCGATGACGCGATTCCCGATATCATCCTCATCTTCGTCCGCATCGGCAGAGGCGCTCCCGCCACCCGCGAAAGCGAGAGCCGGTTTGGGAAGGCTGAGACGCGGCAGAGTGGGACGGCGTAGCGCCAGTATCGGCTTTTCCAGCGCAAGGCTGCGATACCAGGTGAAGAATCCGGCCAGCAGCATCAGCACCACGAGAATGCCGGTGATCCAGCCTTGGGCAGCTGGCGCGGCGGACGTCAGGCTGCGTACGCCGTTGGCGGTCGCGAGGCCGATGAGCCCGCCCCAGCCCGAAGGGAGATCGATGAGCGAGTCAGGTTGGAACATCGCCAGCGCGATGCCGATGAGGATAATGCCGAGAAAGCATTTGCCGAACTGCCCTTTCCAGCCGGTCATGTCCTGATCACCCCAAAGGCGGCGGGCGGTGATCGCAAGCAGCGGCAGGACGAGCGCCACAGGAACGCCGAGCAGGGTGAAGAGGAAGGCGGAGATCCAGGCGCCGGGCCAGCCCATGATGTTCTGAACCTGATTGTCGGCGACCGTCATCATGGATGGGTCGCTAAGCCGGAAGCTGAGCAGCGCGAGCGCCAGGAACAGGGTCGCCAGCATCAGCGCGATCGCGCTGATCAGCGCGCCGCTGCGGATGAGGCTGCGTTTCAGCATTTCGCGCCATTCCGGCGTGCGCTTGGCTCCGCGGCTGACAGCCATGGCTTTTGAATGTCCCCCAAATGTTCCGTTCCGGCACAATGCGCCGAGCGGGGAGTCCGCGTCAAGAGTCCGGCGTTTCGGCTGGTCGTGGGAAAGTCATGAATGAAATGGCGAGAAAAACGCGATTCCCGCCGAAACACGAATCATGTGATTCCTTCATGCATTTGCGCTGGCGGAGATGCGCGCATGGCGACGAGGCATCCGGCGACGATCAGCGCCGCGCCCGCGAGGGTGGTGAGGGTCAGCCGTTCCCCGAAGGCGAGCCAGCCGATGATCGCTGCCCAGATGAAGGCGGTATATTCGACCGGGATTAGATGCTGCGCCTCCGCCCGCGCATAGGCCCAGGCGAAGGCGGCGAGCGAGGTGAAGGCGAAGGCCGCGCAGGCGACGATCAGAAGCGCGGATTCGGGTCTGGGGAGACCGAGGCGCAGCGGCACCAGGGTCGGCGCTGCCCATGCGGCGGCCGCGCACAGGCCAAAGAGGATGAGCATGACGCAGTGCTGGAAGAAGGCAACCTCGACGGGAGAGGCAAGCTGCGCCTGCTGGCGCTGGATGATGAGGTTCCAGGCGAAGAGGACCGCCGAAATCAGCACGGCGGCGGCGCCAAGCAGGGCGTCCCAATTATAGCTGTCCTGCATTCGGCCCGACAGGATCACCGCGACGCCGACGAGTCCGAGGAGCGAGGCGCTGATAGCGCACTTGCCGATCCGTTCGCCCAGCAGCAGCGCGGCAAGATAAAGGGCGATGAGCGGCGCGATGAAGGACAGGGCTATGGCTTCGGCGAGCGGCATGCGCATCAGCGCGAAGAAGAAAAGGCTGCCCATCAGGGTCACGACACAGCCGCGCAGGACATGCAGGCGCAGAGCCGCCCTGCCCGGCCAGCGATGGCGGCCCGGCAGCATGATCGCAAGGCCGAGCAGCGTTCCCGCGAGGGCGCGCCAGAAGAGGGCGTTGAAGAGGCCGATGGAGAGGCTCAACCCCTTCATCGCCGCGTCCATGATGGCGAAGAGCAGGACGGCGGCGCAGCAGACCGCGAAGGGGATGGCGAGGGAGCGGGGTTGAGGCATCTTGCAGGCTTTTACCCGGATGATTGGATCACAGTGCTCCTGCGAAGGCAGGAGCCTAGAGCATCGTGCGCAAAAGTGGGAACCGGTTTTGCGCTTAAAACGATGCGATAACAAAAAATTAGAGCGCGCGACCTGCGTCCGATAAACGCAGCGCGCTGTAGTTCAGACCGTGGGACTAGGCTCCTGCATTCGCAGGAGCACGGCTCATTGGATGCCCTACTCCGCCGCTTCGGCCCGGCCTGCGTCCGTCGTTTCCGCTTCGAGCTTGGCCGCTTCGATCTCCGCCGCCTTGGCTTCGACCAGTTGCACGATATGGTCGACCATGCCTTCGTCCTGGATCGTGTGGTCAGTAAGGCCGGAGAGATAGACCATATGCTTGCCCGCGCCGCCGCCGGTGAGGCCGATGTCGGTTTCGCGTGCTTCGCCGGGGCCGTTGACCACGCAGCCCAAGACCGAGAGCGACAAGGGCGTGTGGATATGCTGGAGCCGTTCCTCCAGTGCCTGCACGGTACGGATGACGTCGAAGCCTTGCCGCGCGCAGCTGGGACAGGAGATGACCTTTACCCCACGCGTGCGGATGCCGAGGGATTTGAGGATCTCATAGCCGACGCGCACTTCCTCTTCCGGTTCGGCGGAGAGGGAGACGCGGATAGTGTCACCGACCCCGGCCCAGAGCAGGTTGCCGATGCCGATCGCGCTTTTGACCGTGCCGCCGATCAGGCCGCCCGCTTCGGTGATGCCAAGGTGGAGCGGGCAATCGACGGCTTCGGCCAGCTGCATATAGGCGGCGACGGCAAGGAAGACGTCGCTGGCCTTCACCGCGACCTTATATTCGTGGAAGTCCTGATCCTGTAGCAGCTTGATATGATCAAGGGCGCTTTCGACCAGCGCTTCGGGGCAGGGTTCGCCATATTTTTCGAGCAGGTCCTTTTCAAGGGAGCCTGCATTGACGCCGATGCGGATGGCACAGCCATTGGATTTGGCCGCATCGACCACTTCCTTGACGCGCGCTTCCGAGCCGATGTTGCCGGGATTGATGCGCAGGCAAGCGGCGCCCGCATCGGCGGCTTCGAGTGCGCGCTTATAGTGGAAATGGATGTCGGCGACGATCGGCACGCGGGCGGCGCGGACGATCTGCTTCAATGCGGCGGTCGATTCCTCGTCAGGGCAGGACACGCGGATGATGTCCACGCCCACTTCCTCGCAACGGCGAATCTGGTCGATCGTCGCCTTGACATCAAAGGTCGGCGTGTTGGTCATCGTCTGCACGGTGACGGGCGCGCCGCCGCCGACGGGCACATTGCCCACCATGATCTGTCGGCATGGGCGACGGGCGATGTCGCGCCAGGGACGCAGGCCGGGATTATGGTCGGACATGAACTGGGGGCTCCGTGCTGATGGAGCCCCTATAGTGATTCACGAGCCAAGTTAGAAGCGCGCCGTCACCGATGCGGCGATCTGGTCCGCATTGCCGCTGGTCCGAGACAGGGTGGTGACGGTGGTCGCCGCAGGCGTCCCGGCATAATAGGTTTCGGGGCGGATGATATTCGCCTTTTCCACGAAATTATGCGCGTAGCTGAGGTTTAGGCCGATGGAGGGCGAGACATTGTAGGTCGCCCCGGCCGACAGCCAGGCGCGATCGCCGTCGGGCACCCGCGTCGTCAGATGTTGAGGATTGGTGGGCGAGCGATCGAACATCGTGCCCGCCCGCAGGGTGAGCGCGGGGCTGACGTCATATTCGCCGCCCAGGCTGACGCTGTAGCTATCCTTGTAATCCAGTTCCTTGACCGAGGTGCGGCCAGCCGCCGTGATCGCGATCGATTTGAAGACCGACCAGTTATACCAGCGCGCACTGATCATGGCGCGCAGGCTGGGCGTCAGCCGATGCATGAAGCCGACGGTCACGATGTCGGGCAGTTCGAGCGGCGCGGTGGCGTCGCTGCTGCCATTTTGCGGCGCAAGCAGGCTTTGGAGGCCCGAAATCGTCTGCGTGCCGGTCAGATGATGGCCCATGCCGGAGCGATAGGAGATGCCGACATTCGTGTCGCCATCGGTATAGAAGAGGCCCGCATTCCAGCCCAGCGTCCAATCCTTGCCCGTCACCCGGACAAGGCCATCGGTCGTGATCAGGGGCGACAGTTGCGGCAGGGCGTTGGTCAACGTGACCTTCACATATTGGACGTCCACGCCGCCGCCGATGGAGAAATGATCGTCGAGCTTATACGCGGCAGACGCCTGAACATTATAAGCCTTAAGGTCGGTGTGGAGCGATTCATAGCGGCCAAAGAAGCCTGGGTCATAATCCAGCTTCAGGCCGAAGGGCGCATTGACGCCCGCGCCGAGCCACAGCCGGTCGGTGACCTGACCCGTGACATAGAAGCTGGGCACGGGAATGACCTTGTCGAACGGATTGCCGCCCGAATTGCCGGTGATCGGCACAGTGACGCCCGGAAAGCCCGGTACGGTGCGATTGCTGCCCTGGTTCGATTGCTGAGCGGTCGCGAAAAGCGCCACGGCGCCAGCGGACAATTGCACGCCGGGAAGTTCGGTGATCGCGGCAGGATTGAAATAGATGGCCGACGGGTCATCTGCCGCCGCACCGGCACCCGAAAGCGCCCTGCCCGTTTCCTTGGGCGATTGTTCCTGAAGATAGAAGCCGCCGGCGAGCGCGGGCAGGGGAAGTGCCAGAAGGCCAACAGACAAGAAGCTGGTGGCAATGCGGCGGCTTGAAAACATGCAATTCCCCTTTGAAATCCCGTTGCGGCGTCAAGGCACGCAATATCATCCCGCGATATGGCAGCAATATGGTTAATTTCCGGTTCGGGCAGCATGTGCGCCCGGCGAAAAAAAAGCCGCCCCGAAGGACGGCTTGGAAAGTTTTAGGAGAGGATGCCTGAAAGGCCCGTTCCTTTTGCGGGGCGGCGCTTCCTTTCGCAACTGCGAAAGACAAGTATACGGTTGCGTTTATTGCAACTGTCAACAATTGGGAGATTTCCGTAGCGGAAATGAGGACGGCGTTCGGTGAAGATTTGGGAAGGATCAGCTGTGGCGCTGTGGCTCAAGCGTCGAAATTGGGCACCGCTTCGGACAAGTGGCGGAAAAGATCGGCCCGCAGGCGATCGAGCCCCTGCTGATTCGTCGATTCGATTCTGGCCACCAACTCCGCTTGCGTATTGGATGCGCGCAATAGCCACCAGCCATCTTCGGTCGTGACCCGGGCGCCATCGATCGCGTTGACGTTCGCACCTTCTGCCCGCAAGTGCGAAACTATCTCCGCGACGATCGCGAATTTTTGGTCTTCATCGACCGGAAACCGCAATTCAGGCGTGTTTACCAACGGCGGCAGCGCTTCATAAAGGGCGGTCACGCTCTTGCCGAGGCGGCTCACCAGCCGGATCAGGCGCACGGCGGCGTAAAGCCCATCGTCAAAGCCGTAATAATCATCGGCGAAGAAGATATGGCCGGTCATTTCGCCGCCTAATGGGCTGCCGATTTCCTTCATCTTCGATTTGATGAGGCTGTGGCCGGTTTTCCACATCAGCGGCGTGCCGCCCAGTGCCGTCACGCGATCGAACAGGGCCTGGCTGGATTTCACATCGGCGACGATGGTGGCGCCGGGCCTGTCGATCAGCACCGGTTCCACGAACAGGGAAAGCAGCTGATCGCCCCAGATGGTGCGCCCCTGCCCGTCGATCACGCCGATCCGGTCACCGTCCCCGTCGAAAGCCAGTCCGAAATGGAGGTTGTTGGCAAGGACAAGGGCGCGCAGGTCATGCAGATTTGCCTCGATTGTCGGGTCGGGGTGATGATGGGGAAAATTGCCGTCTATTTCGGTGAAAAGCGTGTGATGCTCACCCGGGAGCAGCTGGACGAGCTTGTCCACGACGGGGCCTGCGGCGCCATTGCCCGCGTCCCAGCCGATGCGCAGCCCGCCGCCGTCGAACCCTTCCATCAGGCGGGCGACATAGCGGTCCATGATGTCGATGGTGGAGCGGCTGCCCCTGCCCTGTTCCCAATCGCCCGCAGTGGCGATGGCGCCCAGACCGGCGATGTCGGCGCCAAAAAAGGCTTCATGCGCAAGTACCAGCTTGAAGCCATTGTGATCGGCGGGATTATGGCTGCCGGTTATCTGGATGCCGCCATCAACATCGAACGTCGCTTCGGCATAATAGAGCATTGGCGTGGGGCCGATGCCGATGCGCAGCGCGTTGATGCCGCTGTCGGCAAGGCCATCGACCACGGCCGATTCCAGCATCGGTGAGCTGAGGCGGCCATCATAGCCGACCGCGATCGATGATCCGCCTTTGCGCCTGACGATCGTGCCGAAACTGCGGCCCAGCGCGTAGGCGTCTTCCTCTCCCAGGGTTTTTCTGACGATGCCGCGCATGTCATATTCGCGCAGCAGCGAGGGGTGGAAGCGGTGGGACATGGGCTCTGTTCTACAGCCTTAGCGGCGGCGTGCGGTCTCTTTTTTCTCGGGCTCGGCGAGTAGCAGGTCGCGGGCTGCGTTGATTTCCGCCGCCAGCGCTTCGGTGCCGCCGCGATCGGGATGGACCGAGGCGATGAGTCGCCGGTGGGCTGAGCGGATCATGGTCTCATCGGCATCTTCGGGTACGCCGAGCAGGGCGCGCGCTCTTGCTATGCTGGGGGCTTCGGGGGTTGTTTTGGGAGCGGCGGATCGCCTTTTCTTCTGCTGCGATTGGGACAGGAAGAAGAGCGCCGCACCGAGGAGCAGGGGCGCTCCGGCCAGGGGTTTGCCCTTGGCCGCCATGACGGCACCTACCAGCGCTCCGCCCAGCACCATGCCATCCTTCATACTCATGCGCTGTAGTCGTCCCGTCCAGATGAGCCAGGCGGCCAGCCCGAGAAGAAGAAAGGCGAAAAGGCCCATCAGGCCGCGCCGAGAAGATCGACCGGCGAATTTTCCTCACGGGCGGGGAGGGCGAGGCCGGACACCATCTCACGCAGTTCCTGGCGCGCGGCGATGTGGCTGACGCCAAGGTCGCCCAGATGACCCTTGTCGAGCAGGGTGAGGCCCGAGGGGAAAAGCTCGCGGAAGATGACGCGTTCGGACAGGCCCGGAATCACCCGGAAGCCGACGCGGCGGGACAGTTCCATGAGGGCATCGCCGACGCGCTTCTTGTTGCGGGCGTCATGATGCTGAACGCGGTTGCGCAGGACGACCCAGTCGATCGACACGCCATCGGCCTTTGCGCGGGTCTTGCGCGCTTCGAAGATGAGTTCGGAATAGAAGGACAGGCGGCGGACCTTGAAGGTTTCGGCGTCCACCTGGCCGATGAGGTCGAAATCGACGAAGCTGTCGTTCATCGGCGTCACCAGCGTGTTGGCGCGGGCGGCCATGTGGCGGGCGAAAAGGTCATCGCGGCCGGGGGTGTCGACGACCAGGAAATCCTTACCCTCGGCCACGGCGGCGGATTCTTCCTCCAGCGCTTCAATCGTGTCGCCCTTCAGTACCGCGAAGTCAGGCGCGGGCAGGTCGATGTTGCGGCGGCGCGCCGTCTCCGCGCGATTTTCCATGTAGCGCGTGACGGTACGCTGGCGCGGATCGAGGTCGATCATGCCGACCTTGTAACCGAGCGCGGTCAAGGCGATCGCGGTGTGCACGGCGGTGGTTGATTTGCCGGTCCCGCCCTTTTCATTGGCGAAGACGATATGATGCGTTTGGGTGTTCGGACCCATGATAACCCCGTTTATTGCCGCAGCGATTCTTGACCCTATTGTGGGCCTGTGTCTTTAGCAGGATAGTCCCCGTGACCCCGCCATATCGGAGCCCCTCGTCCCGTGCAAACCCTGCGTGACCTTCCTTCCCTGCGATCCGCCATCGATGCGATGAAAAGCGATGGGCGACCTGTCGCGCTGGTGCCGACGATGGGCGCGCTGCATGAGGGGCATATGGCGCTGGTCGAGGAAGCGCGGCGGCATGCCGGGCATGTCGTGGTGTCGATCTTCGTCAATCCGCGACAGTTTGGCGCCAATGAAGATCTTGATGCCTATCCTCGGCGGGAGGCCAACGATGCGCAGATGTGCCAGGCGGCGGGAGTCGATGCACTGTGGGCGCCGACGGCCGAGGTCATGTATCCGGCGGGTTATGCCACCAACATCTCGGTTTCGGGCGTGACCGAGGGCCTAGATGGCGCGGCGCGGCCGGGGCATTTCGATGGGGTGGCGACGGTCGTTACCAAGCTGTTCAACCAGGTGCAGCCCGATGTCGCGTTGTTCGGCGAGAAGGATTATCAGCAGCTCGCGACGATCCGGCAGATGGTGCGCGACCTTGATATGCGGGTCGAGATCATCGGCGTACCGACGCAGCGGGCCGAGGATGGCCTCGCTTTGTCATCGCGCAACGCCTATCTGACCGAGGATGAGCGCAAGGATGCGCTCGCTCTGCCCCGCGCGCTGGGTGAAGCGGCGCGGCAGATGGAAAAGGGCGCGAGCGTGGAGGCTGCGATTGCCAAGGCGATCACAATGCTGGCCGCGCATGGCTTTGACCCCATTGATTATGTGACGCTGTGCGATGCGGTGACGCTGGAGCCGATGAATATGCTCGATCGTCCGGCCCGGTTGCTGGGCGCGGCGAAATTGGGGCGGACGCGGCTGATCGACAATATCGCGGTTGATCCGGCCTGAACTTGCCCTGACTACATAATCAGATCGAACCTCCTGGCGCCTGAGCCTGCATTTTCACGCCTGATCTGTTCAAGACGCTGACGAACATGGCGACGGTGACTGAATGCACGCAATGCGCGCAGGACAAAGCTGCTCACGACCCTTCTCCCCTTATTATTTGGCGAGGAAATTAGCGGCGGCTTTGATTGCCGCAATATGTCGATCGACATGCGAATTAAGTTAGGGGTGGTGGCAGGCGCGGCTGGTTCAGGTCAGCAGACCGCCGCCATTTAGGCGGAATCTGGAACCTTCTTGATGTGCGATCCGGCCTCACGAGATCCCAGCCTTCGCTGGGATGACGGACTTTTTTGGGTGACGGCTTTCTTCAGAAGGGTTTGACGATCACCGCGACGACGATCACCGCGGCGGCAATGCCCGGGACTTCGTTGATGAGACGGAGCTTTCCCTCCGGCAAGGGGCGCTCACCCCGGGCTAGCTTCTTCGCATAGCCTGCGATCCAACCATGATAGGCGGAGAGGCCGAGGACGAAGAGCAGTTTCAGGTGGAACCAGCCGAAATGCCAGGCGCCGATTTCGACCATCAGCATGAGGCCAAAGACCCAGACGAGGATCAGCGAGGGGTTGAGGATGATCTTGAGCAGGCGCCGCTCGCGATCGATCCATTTGCGGTCCTCATCCGATCCCACGGCACATTGGTGGTGATAGACGAAAAAGCGCGGCATCATGAACAACCCCGCCATCAGGAAGATGACGAAGATGACATGGGCAGCCTTCACCCACAGATAAGCGGCACCGAGATAAGGCATCAGCTCTGCTTTCCTTGCCGGACATAGGCGATCAACGCTTCGACATGGGCGATAGACGTGTCGGGAAGAATGCCATGGCCGAGGTTCAGGATATGCGGACGACCTGCGAAAGCGGCGCGGATATTGTCGACCGATTGTTCGACCGCCCTGCCCCCGGCGATCAGCGCGAGCGGATCGAGATTGCCCTGTACCGGCAAGCCCTGCGGCAGGACGCGGTTGGCCCAGTGCGGATCGATGGTTTCATCCACGCCGATCGCATCGACGCCCGTGCCCGCCGCATAATCGGCGAGTTTGGCGCCCGCGCCCTTGGGAAATCCGATGACGGGGATATCGGGATGAAGGCTTTTGAGCTTTTCCACGATGCGCCGGTTGGGTTCGATCACCCAGCGTTCGAACTGAAGCGGCGCGAGGCTGCCTGCCCAGCTGTCGAACAGTTGCACCGCCTCTACCCCTGCCTCGATCTGGCCCGAAAGATAGATGACGGTAGACTCAATGATTGCGTCGATGATCGCGCCGAAGCGTTCAGGGTCCTGATAGGCAAGACGACGAGCCGCGCCCTGATCCTTGCTGCCCTGCCCGGCCACCATATAGGTGGAAATGGTCCAGGGACTGCCTGCAAAGCCCAGGAAAGTGACGGACGGGTCGAGCGCTGCCTTCACCTGCCGAACGGTCTCATAGACGGCCTCGTAGCGGCTGAGATCAGGCTTGAGCGCCGACAGGTCCGTTTCGCTGAGGATCGGGGCGAGGCGTGGCCCCTCCCCCGTCTCGAACCAAAGGTCCTGGCCCATCGCATAGGGCACGATCAGAATGTCGGAAAAGAGGATCGCGCCGTCAAAGCCGAAGCGGCGCAGCGGCTGAAGCGTGACTTCGGCGGCGGCGGGGCTGTCATAGACGAGTTCGAGGAATCCGCCCTTTTCAGCCCGCAAGGCCCGATATTCAGGTAGGTAGCGGCCCGCCTGGCGCATCAACCACATGGGCGGTGGGCTAAGGCATTCCCCCTGCAGGACGGAAAGCAGCGGCTTGGAAGGCCCGGCGGAAAGGCCGATATCTGGTCCCGTCATAAACTCTCTTATTTAGATTCTTAAAAGGATGATGGAGATAGTAGGTCAGTTGGTAGCGGGGTTTATGCGCAGCGCCCGGATTTGCCAACAGCTTGACTCTCCAGGCCTACGGATTCGGGACCGAGTCAGTGCGGGTCATCCACGCTATCCACAGGCTGTGGATGAAAATGACGGCCTGTTGGGGGCATGTGGATAAGATTCCGGGCTATGGGCACTACCCAAAAGGGGTAATTTTGCCCGCAACCTATCCCTTGCTTTATCCACAGGCTCCCCACAGAGATATGCGTCATGTCGCGTATCCATCTGCATTTGCTGTCTGACTCCACCGGCGAGACGCTGGAAAATATCGCCAAGGCCGCGATCGGCGCGTTCGAAAATGTGGAAGCGGTGCGCCATTTCTGGCCGATGGTGCGGTCGGATGTCCATCTTGACCGGATCATGGAGGAGATTTCCGCCAATCCGGGGTTGGTGCTGTTCACTTTGTCCAATCATCAGCTGCGTCGGCGGCTGGAGACGCGTTGCCGGGCGCTCGGCCTGCCCCATGTCGCGGCGCTGGACAGCGTGACGGACGCGCTGTCCAACATATTGGGGCAGGAAACGCGCAACCGGCCGGGGCGCAAGCATATCCTAGACGAAGCCTATTTTGCGCGGATCGAGGCGATCCAGTTCACCATCGCCCATGATGATGGCGTGGGGCATGAAAATTGGGAGGAGGCCGATATCGTATTGGCGGGCGTGTCGCGCGCGTCCAAGACGCCGACCTCCATCTATCTGGCCAATCGCGGGTACAAGACGGCGAACATCCCCCTGGTGGTGCAGTCGCCGCCGCCGCGCAGCCTATATGGGTTGAAGCATCCGATGGTCGTTGGGCTGACCGTCAGTCCCGAGCGGCTGGTGCAGATACGTCGTAACCGGCTGCTGTCTCTGAATCAGGCGCCGGAGACGAGCTATGTCGATCTGGATAAGGTGCAGGAGGAATTGGCCTTTGCCCGGCGGATGTTCGCCGACAATGGCTGGCCGGTGATCGACATGACGCGGCGATCGATCGAGGAAGCGGCCGCCGCGATCATCAATCTGTTCAACGACCGCGTATTGGGGGAGGGGAGTGACCTATGATCGTGCTGGCGTCGCAAAGCGCGAGCCGCAGGGCGCTGTTGCAGGCGGCGGGGGTCCCGTTCGAAGCCCTGTCGCCCGGTGTCGATGAAGAGGCGGCGAAGGAAGCGCTGCGGGGCGACGGGCTGGATGCGCGCGCTTTGGCCGATGCGCTGGCGGAATTGAAGGCGTTGCGGGTGTCGCGCCGGGTGCCCGGCGGGTTGATATTGGGTTGCGACCAGACGTTGAGCCTGGATGACGGCAGTATGATCGACAAGGCGGTGGACCGCGCCGATGCCGAGCAAATCTTGCGGTCGTTGTCGGGGCGGGTGCATCATTTGCACAGCGCGGCGGTGATCGCGCTGAACGGCGAGCCGATCTGGCGGCATGTCGAGCGGGTGCGGATGACGGTGCGGACGTTGTCGGATAGTTTCATAGCTAAGTATCTGGACGAGGAATGGGAGCATTGCCGCTGGTGCGTCGGCAATTACCGGATCGAAGGGCCGGGCGTGCAACTGTTCAGCAAGGTTGAAGGCAGCCAGTTTACGATTCAGGGATTGCCGCTGCTGCCGCTGCTTGACTTTCTCCGCGTCCGGGGCGTTTTGCCAGCATGACCGACAAGCTCCCCTATGCCGAAGTGATCGGCGATCCGATCGCGCACAGCAAATCGCCGCTCATTCACAATTTCTGGCTCGATTGCCTGGGGATCGAGGCGGAATATCGCAAGACGCATGTGACGGCGGAGGGGCTTTCCGCCTATTTTCTGGAGCGGCGGGCCGATCCCGACTGGCTGGGATGCAATGTCACCATTCCGCACAAGATCGCGGTGATGGATTATACCGATGATCCGGGTGGCGTACGGGAACGGATCGGGGCGATGAACACAATCGCCAGCGAGACCGGCGGGCCGTTGATCGGCACCAATACCGATGCGGGGGGATTTCTCCAGCCGCTGTTGCGCGACAAGTGGACGGGGACAAGCGCCGTACTGGTCGGCGCGGGCGGTGCGGCGCGGGCGATCCTGTTCGCGCTGACGAGTCTGGGGGTGGAGGACATCACCGTCATGGTGCGCGATGCGGCCAAGGGGCAAGCGTTGCTGGACCGGGCGAAGGTGAAGGGGCGGGTGATCGGCATGGGTGATCCGCTTCTGGCGGCCGATCTGCTGGTCAATACCAGTTCGCTCGGCATGGTGGGGCAGCCGGCGCTTGATCTTGATCTGTCGCCGCTGGCCAGTGGCGCGACGGTCTATGACATCGTCTATGCGCCTTTGGAGACTCCGCTGCTGAAGGCCGCCAGAGCGCGTGGGTTGAAGGCGCTGGACGGGCTGGAGATGCTGATCGGGCAGGCGGCGCTGGCGTTCGATATTTTCTTTGACGCGCAGGCGCCGCGCGACCGGGATGATGAATTGCGCGCGTTGCTGCTGGCGGCCTGAAGGCCATGAAGATCTATGGGCTGACCGGATCTATCGGCATGGGGAAGTCGGCCGTGGCCGCCATGTTGGGCCAAGAAGGCGTGCCACTGTTCGATGCGGATGCCGAGGTGCATCGGTTGCAGGGACCTGGCGGCAGGTTGCTGCCCGCCATCGAGGCGCGCTTTCCCGGAACGACGGGGCCTGCGGGCGTGGATCGCGGAAAGCTTGGCGCGGCGGTGTTTGGGCATCCGCAGGAACTCAAGGCGCTGGAGGCGATCGTCCATCCGGCGGTCAAGGAAGAGCGGATGGCTTTTCTGCGCCGTCACCGGTCGCGCGCCTTTGTCGTACTGGATATCCCCTTGCTGTTCGAAGGTCATATGGAGCGGACGCTGGCCGGCGTCATTGTGGTGACGGCGCCCGCATGGAAGCAGCGCAAGCGCGTGCTGGCGCGCAAGGGCATGACGGCGGCCAAATTTCGCCGAATCCTGCACTTGCAGACGCCTGATGCTGAAAAACGGCGGCGGGCGGACTATATCATCCATACAGGCACCACATTTGCCGCCACACAGGCACAGGTGAGGCGCTTGGCGGCTTGCCTTGGATCAAAGACAGGTCGATAAGGAAAAACCCGGCAGAGTCGGTGTGAAGAGGTCCATGCGCGAGATTATTTTCGACACCGAAACGACTGGATTTGACCCTGTATCGGGCGACCGGCTCGTGGAAATCGGTTGCATCGAACTCGTGAACCGGGTGCCTTCCGGCCGCACCTTCCATGCTTATTATAATCCCCAGCGGGCGATGCCCGCCGCCGCCGAGGCGATTCATGGGCTGTCGGATATATTCCTGAAGGACAAGCCGCTCTTCGCTCATGGAGTCGAGGACCTGCTGGCGTTTCTGGAGGACAGCCCTCTGGTGGCGCACAATGCGCGGTTCGACTTTGGCTTCCTCAACCATGAGCTGAAACTGTGCGGCCTGCCGGAAGTCGGCATGCACCGGATGATCGATACGGTTGCGATCGCGCGGCAGATGCATCCGGGGGCGAAGCACAGCCTGGATGCGCTCTGCACACGCTATGGCATCGATCGCAGCCATCGCATCAAGCATGGTGCTTTGCTGGACGCCGAACTTCTGGCGCAACTGTATATCGAGCTGAAGGGAGGCCGTCAGATCGGCCTCGGTCTTGCACAGGAGGAGGATAAAGACGCCATTCGGGTGGAACTTGCGAGCGGTATCGCGGTTCGCCCTGTTCGTCCCGCGCGGGTTTTCATGGCCAGCGCGATGGAGCTGGAGAGGCATGCAGCGTTTGTCGCGACGCTGGAAAAGCCGCTCTGGCTGGAGGAGGCTTGAAGGCTGGCTGACATACTGCCCTTCACGCTTCGCCCACCCGGACTGCCTCCTGCAGCCCGGCAAGAACAAGGAGAAGGCATATGGATATTCGTGTTTCCGGGCATCAGGTCGATACGGGCGACGCTCTCAAGGAGCATGTTGCGACCCGGCTGGAGGCCATGGCCGAGAAATATTTTTCGCGCACGATTTCCGCTCATGTCACGTTCCGGCCCGCGCCGCACGGCGCCTTCCATTGCGATATCGTCTGCCATGTGATGACCGGCCTTATCCTGAAAGGGTCCGGTGAAGCGCAGGAAGCGCATCCGGCGTTCGACCAGGCCGCGGAAAAGATCGAACGGCAGCTGCGGCGGTACATGCGCCGCCTGAAGGACCGCCACCCCCAAGCCATTGCGGCAGAGGCTCAGCGGGCCAATGGATATGAGCTGAACGGCATGGATGGCGCGGGTTATACCATCTTTGCTTCGTCGCCGGAGGAGGAGGAACCGGCCGACGCGCCGTTGATCGTGGCGGAGACGCGGGTCGATATTCCTGAAGCCAGCGTGTCTGACGCCGTGATGATGCTGGACCTGCGCAACACCAATGCGCTGCTGTTCCTGAATGCCGGAACGGCCGCCTATAACATGGTCTATCGCCGCCATGACGGGACGATCGGATGGGTGGAACCGCGGTTGGAAGCGCGCGCCTGACAGGTGCCTGACACTGGGGTCCGGCCCCGGGCTGCCATTGACCCAGAGCGGCAGGCAGCCTATGGGGCCGGGCTTTATATCCCCGGACAAGCGCGGTTTTTAAGGGGCAGCGCGCATGCCGGTTGTTCCAGGTTGGTCATGGTTCATTTCAACGACATCGTCGCGCCGCATGCACTTGCAACAGACATTTCGGCGAATGGCAAGAAGCCGCTGTTCCAGAAAATCGCGCTACTGGCTGCGTCCGCCTATGGTCTGGACGCGAACGCTGTATCGGAAGCGCTGTTTGAGCGCGAGCGACTGGGATCGACCGGCTTCGGCGGCGGAGTCGCCATCCCGCATGCAAAGATTCCCGGTCTGGACCGGGTGAGGGGCGTTGTCGTCCTGCTCAATCCCCCGCTTGCCTTCGACGCGGTCGATGAAGCGCCCGTCGACATCGCCTTCGCCCTGCTGTCGCCGGTCGATAGCGGCGCGGAACATCTGAAGACGCTGGCCCGCGTGTCGCGCTATCTGCGTGATGAGGGGCATGTCGCCCGGCTGCGCGGAGCGAAGTCGGCCGAGGCGCTGCACGCGCTGCTGGCCGGTGGCGAAGCGCGTGACGCCGCCTGAAATGGACGGCGCGCCGAGCGGCGAGGCGGCGCATTTCCGCGCGCTGGAGAAACTCTACCGTTCCGCGCCGATCAACCGGATGTTCCGGTCGGAGCTGACGATTCCCGAAGCAGGCCGCTCAATCATCGAGTTCGATGTTGATGAAGAACAGTTTCACGCGGCGGGCGCCGTCCACGGGACTGTCTATTTCAAGATGATGGATGATGCCGCCTTTTATGCGGCGAACAGCCTTGTCAGCGATCGATTCCTGCTGACGACCGCCTTCAACCTGTTGTTCACCCGCCCGATCGGGCCGGGCCGCATCCGTGCCGAAGGGCGGTGGATCAGCGGCAAGCGGCGGGTGTTCGTCGCCGAAGCGAGCCTGATCGACATGGACGGCGAAGAGGTAGGCCGGGGAACGGGCACCTTCATGCGGTCGCAATTTCCGCTGTCGTCGCTGCCGGGCTATGCAGGCTGACCGGCTGACCAGCGCGATGCTGGTCGGCGTGCTGGTAAGGCGCGCGGCCGGGGTCGGCGGATTCGCCACGGTACTGGTGAAGGGCGATGAGATCAGCGGCGCAATCCTTATCGAAACCGCCGAAAGAGGGCAGGCTATGGGCCTGTTCGAGCGGGTTTCCGACTTTGCCGGTGGATATAGGTTGGAGCGTTGCGGACCCGCGCCGGAGGAGGGAAGCGATTCCCTCAATCAATATATAGCGAGGCGTCGGAGATCAGACCCCGATCTGTGGGTCGTGGAACTCGATATCGCGGATGCGGAACGGTTCGCCGCTGAAACGATCTGTTGATCGTTGACTCTGAACAGATGGAAAGGCACTGGCCCCACCCAACGCTTAACGCGCAGGTTGCCAAATTCGCCCGTGGGGGGCGGGCGAGGTAAACACGCAGACGGGGGGCGGCCTGACGTCGATTATGTGATGGGGTTTTTCCCGACGTCTCTGGCCAAGAACCGCATGTTTCTGAGTTATAATGAGTTTTCGTTTGAAGGCCGCGACTGCCGCGGCATTTGCATTGACCGCGACCGTAGCGGTTACTGCGGCCGACATGTCGAGCGCTAGCGAAGTCGCTCCATCGGTCGTCTCCCTTCCGGGAAATCCAGAGCTGAATGCGGCTCCGGCGGCTTCCAAGCCCGCTGTTATTTTCGCCGCGCCGCGCGAAGTCGCCCAGTCGCTGGCCAATCTTTCTGAAACGCCCGACGTCCGCGCCGACAATCTGTCCGCTCTGGTCGATGCACAGGGCGCAGCCGAAGCCGTCGAAGGCGACATGAAGTGCCTGGCTGGCGCGGTCTATTTCGAATCGAAGGGCGAGAGCCTGGAAGGCCAGCTGGCCGTTGCCCGCGTCATCATCAATCGCGTGAAGTCGGGCCGTTTCGCCAGCAGCATGTGTGGCGTCGTCTATCAGCCGGGCCAGTTCAGCTTCGTGCGTGGCCGTGGCATGCCGACCATCCCGATGGCGAGCGAAAGCTGGCGCGAGGCTGTCGCGATCGCGCAGATCGCGATGCAGGACAGCTGGAACAGCAAGGCCGAAGGCGCGCTGTTCTTCCATGCTCGTCGCGTGTCGCCGAGCTGGGGCAAGCGCCAGCTGGCCTCGATCGACAATCATATTTTCTATCGCTGATCCTCGGGTCGCACATCACAAGGACAGCGGGCCGGTTCAGGAAACTGAATCGGCCTTTTCTTTTGTTCCCTTCTTGTTCTAATATGGCGCGATGAGTCCGGTTTCTTCCATGCCAGTTCCCCAAGGGGGCTGCTCCCCGCTGACCGATGGCACGGCGCTGGCCGTCGCGCGCGGCACGCTGCGGCTGTTTTTCCGCCATGACATGAGCGGGATATTGGAGGTGCCGTTGCCCAATGGCCGCCGTGCCGACATCATGGCGTTGGATAGTGCAGGGCGGATCACCATCGTCGAGATCAAATGCAGCCGCGCCGACTTGCTGGGTGACATGAAATGGCCGGATTATCTGGACTATTGTGATCGCTTCTTCTGGGCGGTGCCTTCGGGTTTTGACCTGTCGCTGTTTGACAGCGAGGCGTTATGGCCCGCGCGCACCGGCCTGATCGTTGCCGATCAATATGATGCCGAATTGCTGCGGCCTGCGCCGGTGGAACCGCTGGCGGCGGCACGGCGGAAAGCGGAGACGCTGCGCTTTGCACGGCGGGCGGCGCGGCGGCTGACCGCGCTGGCCGATCCCGATCATGCCGCTGAACTGGGATGGTGACGCAAGGTCATCCACCATAGGCGTCAGCTGGAGCGCGTACCCCAATATTCATCGGCCAGGAATCGGTGGAGCGCCGTCGATCCCTGCCGCGCTGCTGTCCGCGCCATGTGGCGGCGGATGTCGTAGCTGCTGTTGTTCAGTCCGGTATGGAATGAATCCAGCGCCTTTTTCGTTTCATGCGGCGCATGCGTATAGGGCTGGAAGATATTGCCGAGCGCCTGCTCCCAGGCTTTCTCGATGTCGTTCTTGCGCTCCATAACCTGCCTCTCCGGGCTTGGGATGATAGAGAGGAGATGGGAAGGCGGAGGGCGTGAGACAAGGCGTATGGCGTCCAGATCTATCTTGCCGAAATCGTTAAAAATGCCGTTTGAGCTGAGCTTGTCGAAGCCCTTGCTTTCTAAAAAGAAGTGAAGCCGTTGGCTTCGCCGGCCTTCGGCTCGACAGGCTCGCGGCGAACGGTAGCTAACCTGCGCGGTTCCGAAGGGTGAGCCTGTGACCAGCTCTAAAAAGTCGGACCCTGCACCGGCCCCGAAGGTGCGGCCTTTGGCTTCGATGCCGCCAACACCTCGACAATTCCGGAGGTGCGCGCGTCCCGTTCCGCATAGTCGCGCGCGGACATGCCTGCGATCGTGTCACGCTTGTCAGCATTCGCCCCCTGCGCGACGAGCAGGCGGACGAGTCCGATGTCCCGTATCTGCACCGCGCGGATCAGCGGGGTTTCGCCGCTGCCATTCGTCTTGTCGATCTGCGCGCCGCCAGCCAGCAGGGTGCGCACCCCGTCTTCGAAGCGGGCCTGCACCGCGTTCATGAGCGGTGTATTGCCCCGGTTGTCGGCAAGATTGGGATTGGCGCCCTTGGCCAGCAGGAAGGACAGCCATGTATTGTCGCGACGGGCGATGACGAGGTGCAGTGCGGTTTCGCCGCTGGTGACGTCGCGGCTGTTGATGACGGTCGATCCGGGCTTCTGGATGAGGTCGGTCACCTTCTGCCCGTCGGCGTCCTTGACCGCCTTCAGGAAATTATAGCTGTCCGAAAATTGCGCCTGAGCCGCAATCGGCGACAGCAGCGCGAGTGCCAGAGCAGCCGCGCGGCCTGCGCCCATCCAAGCCGTAAAAGCCTTCATCATCGTCCTTAAGCCCCGTTGGCATTTGCAATAGCGCCCATAGCAGGGCATGGCTGGCGGCGCCATGAACAAAGCGATCCGTTCCTTCGTCCTGCCACTCACCGTCCTGCTGGCCGCCTGCAATATGGGCGCTGGCGGCAATGCATCAAGCGAGATGGAAGGGACGCGCGGCGATCTCGCCGGAGCGCGGATTGGGGCGCCGTTTACCCTGACCGACCAGGACGGGAAGAAGGTGCGGTGGGACGATTTCAAGGGCAAGTACCGGCTGGTCTATTTCGGCTACAGCTATTGCCCCGACGTCTGTCCGCTGGATTTGCAACATATCATGCAGGGCTTTTCGCAGTTCGAGAAGGCGGATGCGGCGCGGGCGGCGAAGGTGCAGCCGATCTTCATCAGCGTCGATCCGGAGCGTGACACGCCTGCGGTTCTGAAGACTTATGTGGCGGCATTTCACCCGAAGTTGATCGGCCTGACCGGCACGCCTGACGAGATCGCGAAGGTGGCGAAGGATTTCGTCGTCATCGCCAGCAAGGAAAAGGCGCAAGGGGCCAGCGGCTATCTGGTCAGTCACACTCGCACGCCCTATTTGTTTGGGCCGGACGGCCAGCCCGTGGCTCTGGTTCCGGTGGACGATCCGGGGACCCCGGACCAAGATGAGGGAGGGCGAGACAATGTGCGCGCCTTCCTGGAAAAATGGGTCAAGTGACGGTTTGAACTTCTGGGAAAAGCCCCTCGACAAGCTGGACCGCGCGGAGTGGGAAGCGCTGTGCGACGGTTGCGGCAAATGCTGCCTGCACAAGGCGGAGGATGAGGATACGGGGCGCGTCTATCCGACCAACGTGGCCTGCCGCCTGCTCGACCGGCATAGCGGACAGTGCAGCAATTACAGTGAACGGCGGCGGTTCGTGCCCGATTGCGTGCGCCTGACGCCGCAGAAGGTGAAGACGATCAGCTGGCTTCCGCGGACCTGCGCCTATCGGCTGCGCGGCGAGGGCAAGCCGCTGCCGTCTTGGCACTATCTGATCAGCGGCGATCGGGAGGCGGTGCATCGTGCGCAAGAGTCCGTGCGCGGCTGGACGATTGCCGAGGCGGACGCGGGCGACTGGGAAAATCATCTTGTCGACCGGGAAATCTGAGAGCAGCATCGTTATCGACGGCATTGCCGTTCCAGTGCGCATCCGGCGTTCGGCGAGGGCGAAGGCCTATCGGCTGTCGCTGGACCATGCGCGTGGCGAGTTGCGGCTGTCGCTGCCGATGCGAGCCAATCTGAACCGCGCGCTGGGTTGGGCGCAGGGGCATGAGGGGTGGGTCCGGACGCAGATGGCGGCGCGGCCTGCGCTGGTCATGCTGGACGATGGCGCGCTGTTTCCGCTGGAGGGGCGGGATGTGCGTGTCTGTTGGGTCGCTGACGCGTCCCGCACCGTCCGGGTGGAGGGTGATCGCCTGCTGCTGGGCGGGATGCGCGAGTCGGTTGGTCCGCGTGTGCTGCGCTGGCTGAAGACGCGGGCGCGGGCGGTGCTGGAAATGGAGAGCCACGCGATGGCGCGCGATCATGGGCTGATCGTTGCATCGGTCGGCATTGGCGACCCGCGGAGTCGTTGGGCGAGTTGCGCGTCGAGTGGGGCGATCCGCTACAGCTGGCGCCTGATCCTGTGCCCGCCGCATGTCAGGCGGGCGACGGTGGCGCATGAGCTCGCTCATTTGCTGCACATGGATCATAGTCCGGCCTTCCATGCGGCCCATGCGCGGATATTGGGTGAGGACCCCAAGCCAGCGCGTGCCTGGCTCAGGCAACATGGCGCGGGGCTGCACCGCTATGTGAGTTAGGCTGCGGCGGGCTGATCATCGGCCGGGCAATCATGCGCGGCGTCCTGTTGATGAGCGAGGCCACAGTCGCGGCAGATGACATGCTGGCCGGGGGCGAGGCCGTGGCCGACCGAGACCCGCTCGTCGAACACGTAGCAGTCGCCCTGCCAACGGCTCTGTTCCTCCGGCATTTCCTCCAGATAGCGCAGGATGCCGCCGCGCAGATGATAAACATCCTCAAATCCGCGGGAACGCACTAGAGCGGTCGATTTTTCACATCGGATGCCGCCGGTGCAGAACATGGCGATGCGAGGGGTTTGCCCCTGATCGCGCAGCTGCTCCACGAAGTTGTCGAACCAGGCCGGGAAGTCGCGGAAGGAGCGGGTGCCGGGATCGATCGCGCGCTCGAAGCTGCCGACCGCGATTTCATAGGCGTTGCGGGTGTCGATGACGATCGTGGCGGGATCGGCAATCAGATCATTCCATTCCGCCGGATCGAGATAGCGCCCCGCCTGCGATGCGGGGTCAAGATCGCCCGCGCCCAGCGTGACGATCTCTGCCTTCACCTTTACCTTCATGCGGGCGAAGGGCTGTTCATCGGTGGACGCATATTTGACGTCGAGGTCCGCGCAGCCGGGCAGCGTGCGGATATGGGATATGAGCGCGCCGATCCCCTCTTCGCTGCCCGCGACCGTGCCGTTGATCCCTTCCCGCGCGAGGATCAGCGTGCCGCAGGTCCCGAGCTGCGCGCACAGCGTCCGCAATTCCGCCGCCAGTCCTTCCGGATCGGGAAAGGTGGCGAAGCGATAGAGCGCGGCGATGGTGAAGGGCGGAGCCATGCCGCGCCCATAGCCGCTTCAGGCCCCTCTTGAAAGGCCGGGCGCGAGCGCGCATAGGCGGGGCATGGTTCCCTTTTCGTTCGCGGGTCACGAGTTTCTGGCACTGCCTGAAGCGGCGCTCTTCTGGCCCGCGCGATCGGCGTTGCTGGTGGCGGACCTGCATTTCGAGAAAGCGAGCTGGTTCAGCCGTTTTGGTCAGTTCCTGCCGCCCCATGACAGCCAGGCGACGCTGGACGTGATCGAGGCGCTGGTGGCGCGGACGGGGGCGCGTGCCGTCTGGTCATTAGGTGACAGCTTCCATGATGCGGACGGCGCTGCGAGGCTGCCAGCGCGTGTGCGTGATCGGCTGGAGGCGCTGACGGCGCGGCTCGACTGGCTGTGGATCACCGGGAATCATGATGCGGGCATGGATGCGACGCCGGGCGGACGGCGCATGGCGGAAGCTGAGGTCGATGGCGTCTGGCTGCGTCATGAGGCTGATCCGGTTGACCCGCGTCCCGAGATTTCGGGGCATTTTCATCCGAAATTGCGCCTTTCCCTGCGCGGGCGGCGCGTGTCGCGGCGTTGTTTCGTGGGATCATCGTCAAAGCTGATCCTGCCAGCGCTGGGCGCGCTGACCGGGGGACTGGATGCAAGCCATGGTGAAATCCGCCGCGCGGTTGGGCCGGGCGCGATGGCGATGGTGCCGGTCGCGAACAGGATGTTGCGCTTTCCGCTAGGCTAGCAACGCTACGGAAACGTAGTGTTAAGCTGTTGCTGCTATACCACAGGGGTCTGTAATAAGATCAACGCCCGGATACAAAGGGTTGGAAAGGCTCGCTTGTCTTGCCTTTGACCTGCTGTGTCCGCATAATCGCACTCCTAAAGTCGACATGGGAAAACCATGCGCTGCAGGAGAGGAAGGGTCCCATGAACAAGAAGAATCTATGGCTGTTGTCCGCTGGCATGATCGCGCTGGCTGGATCGGTTTCTCATGCTGGGGCGCAGGAAGCGCCTCCCCAGGGCGCCGCCGAAGAGGATGGCGGCGTCATCATCGTTACCGCGACGCGCCGCGCCAGCCCTTTGTCGGACGTGCCGATCGCCGTGTCGGCCGTCACCGCCCAGGCGATGCAGAATAGCGGCGCGAGCGATATCCGCGCGCTTAATCAGCTGGCGCCATCGCTGCTCGTGTCATCGACCGGGTCGGAAGCCAATGCGTCCGCCCGAATCCGGGGCATCGGCACGGTGGGTGACAATCCGGGCCTTGAAAGCTCGGTCGCGCTGTTCATCGATGGCGTCTACCGCTCTCGCACAGGTGCGGGGCTTAATGAACTGGGTGAGATCGAGCGCGTCGAAGTGCTGCGCGGGCCGCAGGGGACGCTGTTTGGGCGCAACGCTTCGGCGGGTATGATCAACGTCATCAGCAAGGCACCCGAATTCAAACTGGGTGGCAAGGCCGAGGTCACTTACGGCAATTATGATTATTGGCGGCTAGCGGGGCGTATCACCGGCCCGGTGAGCGACCAGCTGGCGTTGAGCCTGGATGGCGTGTGGTCGAAGCGGGACGGCTTTTACGACCTGGTGGACACGAGCGGCAACAAGGTCGGCGAAACCAACGATCGCGATCGCTATTTCGTGCGCGGACAGGCGCTGTTCGAGCCCAATGACGCGCTGTCGATCCGGTTGATCGGCGATTACACCAATCGTGACGAAAGCTGCTGCGGCGCGGCTTATATCGAAACGCGCGAGCGTGTGCCCTTACCGGGCGGCGGTTACACGACCAACCCGACCAACCGTATCGCGACGATCCTGTCGGCGCTGGGAAGCGTCTTCCCTGCCGATCCCTATGATCGCAACCTTACCATCACCGAGGGCCGCAACTATGTAAGCAAGGTCAAGGATTGGGGTGTTTCGGGTGAAGTGAATTACGACCTAGGTGGTGCGAAGCTGACCAGCATCACTGCCTACCGCGATTATAAGAGCCAGGATTATGGTGATTACGACTATAGCGGCGCCGATCTGCTCTATCGCGATCCCAATACCTATCGCCAGTTCCGCACCTTCACGCAGGAATTGCGCGCGCAGGGTTCCGCCTTTGGCGAGGTGCTCGACTGGCTGGTCGGCGGCTATTACGCGCATGAAAAGCTGACGCTGGAGGATAATATCCGGTTTGGCGCGGACTATGGTGCATTCGCCACGTGCCGGTTGCTGCTGGGAGCTGGCGCGACCCCGAGCGCGCTGGCTCCCTTCATCGACCCGTCCCAACAGCGTTGTCTGACGCCGACCGGTCGCGCCGCCGCGGCGGGTTCGTTCGGGGCGCTTGCTCCGCTTCTCAATCCAGCGCTGGATGCGTTGTACAATATCGGTGAGGTCGGTGACGTCAGTTCACGTTATCATCAGAAAAGCCAGAATTGGGCTCTTTTCACCCACAATATTGTTCACCTCACCAAACAACTCGATCTGACTCTGGGCCTTCGCTACACGCATGAGAGCAAGCGATTTTCTGCTGATTTCGATAACGATAATGCAGTCTGTTCAGCATTGCAGGCACGTTCGGCCGGTCCCGACCTTTATGAGGTGGCGACGGGGCAGATACCGGGAGTTCCCCTTGGATCAAACGGCGCGAATTTGGCGGGCGGCATCCTGACGCTGGGTTGCCTGGGCAACGGTTCGACGGGGCTCAACGCGCTGAACCTGAACGACAAGATCAGCAATGGGGAGTTTTCCGGGACGGCGGTGCTGTCATGGAAACCGGTGGATGAGTTGTTGGTCTATGGTAGCTATTCGAAGGGCTATAAGGCGGGAGGTTATAATCTGGACCGCTTCCAGCTGGGATCGACGGGCCTCAACCCGGTTCCCGCGGTCTTTTCACCGCGTCAGCCATCAGACGTGACCAGCCTTCGCTTTGCCGCCGAGAAGGTCGATGCCTTTGAGATCGGCTTGAAATACAGCCAGCCTAAATGGAGCGCAAACATTGCTGCATTCCGGCAGGAGTTCAAGAATTTCCAGCTGAACACGTTCAATGGCACAAGCTTTGTCGTCCAGAATATAAATGGGTGCGACAGCGCGCTGACGGTGGCGCGGACTTGCGCCAGTGATGATGTGGGTCCCGGTCTGATCAGCCAGGGCGTGGAGTTGGAGCTGACCGCCTCGCCCGTGCGGAATGTCCGCTTTGCGGGGGGGCTGACTTATGCGCGGGCGAAGTTCGCCAACCGGTTGGTCGGTAGCGCTGACGGCAGTGTGCCATTGGATCACGGAGCCGATGGCCGGTCAGGCCTGATTCTGCTGCCGGGTCAGATCAACTCGCAGGCGCCCCAACTGGTGACGACGGTCAGCGCTTCCTGGACGCCTGCAATCGGGTCCAGCGGGCTGTCGGCGCTTTTCTACGTGGATGGCCGCATGAGCAGCGATTTCAACAGCGGGTCCGACCTGTTCCCGGAGAAGGTTCAGGATGGTTATGCGGTGTTCAACGCGCGTGTCGGCATCCGCGGGCCGCAGCAGCGCTGGGCGGTGGAATTCTGGGGTCAGAATATCTTCAACCAGGATTATACCCAGGTGGCCTTCAGCAGTCCGCTGCAATCGAGCAGCCCGTCCACGTCGACGACCGGCCAGTTCGCGCTGGGCGCGCCGATGGCAAACCAGCTGATCTCGGCCTATCTGGCCGAACCCCGCACCTATGGCATCACGCTTCGCGGGAGTTTCTGATCATACCTCTCCCGCTCGCCGGAACAGGGCGGGCGGGAGAGGGTCTTTCGCCGAACAAGGCCGTGCCCACGCGAATGTGGGTCGCGCCCAGCATGATGGCGGTTTCGAAGTCGCCCGACATGCCCATGGAAAGCTGATCTAGGCCTTCATCGCGGGCTATCTTTGCCAATAACGCGAAGTAGGGCGCGGGCTCAACGTCGGCGGGCGGCACGCACATCAGGCCTGCCAAGGGGATGTCGGCGTCGCGTGCGGCGCGGATCAGGGACGGGGTTTCCGCGATCGGGCAGCCGCCTTTCTGGTCTTCCGCGCCGATATTGACCTGAATAAAGCAGGGGACTTGCTTGCCCGCTGCGTCCATCGCCTTGGCGAGCGCGGTCAGCAGGGAAGGGCGATCAAGCGAATGGATGACATCGAACAGGGCGACGGCGTCGGCGGCCTTGTTGGATTGAAGCTGGCCGACGAGGTGCAGGGTGATGTCCGGCGTTTGCTCGCGGAGGGCAGGCCATTTGGTTTGCGCTTCCTGAACCCGGTTCTCGCCAAAGACGCGCTGCCCGGCGGCGATCAGCGGCTGGATGGCGACGGCGTCCTGTGTTTTGGATACAGCGATGAGAGTGATGTCATCAGCGGTACGGTCAGTGAGGCGGGCGGCGCGGCCCATGGTTTCGCGCACGGCGTTCAGCCGGTTCGCGGCATCGATGCTGTCGGTCGTCATGGGGGCTGCTATAGGCGAGGGCGATGAGAGCCCGCTACGCTAAAAATATGCCCTCCATCTGGTTGGTCACGGACGAGCGCGTTCCGTCCGCAGTGCTGCTGGCAAGTGCCGCGCGGTTGCCGAAGGGTCGGGGGGGAATCCTGTTCCGGCACTATCGCACGGGGTCGCGTGAACGGCGGGCGCTATTTGAACGGGTGGCGGAGATCGCACGGCGACGGCGGCTCATGCTGTTGATGGCGGGATCGGCGCGGGAGGCGGCGGCCTGGG
Source organism: Sphingobium sp. TomTYG46 (assembly GCF_055396345.1). Taxonomy (NCBI): domain Bacteria; kingdom Pseudomonadati; phylum Pseudomonadota; class Alphaproteobacteria; order Sphingomonadales; family Sphingobiaceae; genus Sphingobium; species Sphingobium sp. TomTYG46. Next base: position 2,295,144 of record NZ_AP027324.1, on the reverse strand, counting down.
GTGCTGATGGCTGGCATGGGCGAGGGGTCGGGCGGGTTGCACGGCCTTTGTTGCGCAGCATGGCCGTTCATGATGCTCGGGAGTTGCGAGGGGCCGAGCGTGCGGGGGCGGACCTTATCTTCGTGTCGCCACTCTTTGCCACGCGGTCGCATCCGGGGGGAAGAGTGCTGGGACGGGTGGGATTCGCGGCGTTGGCGCATAGGGCGAGGGTGCCGGTGGTTGCCTTGGGGGGCGTCCACGCGGGGCATCGGCGGATGTTGCATGGGTTGGGTGCTTCGGGGTGGGCGGCGATTGATGGTCTGACGGGGGGACCGGTGGTGGGGTGTTAGTGGCTAATCTGGGCGCGGAAGCGGTCATAGCTGGTCCTCCTCCCCACGCTGCGCGCAGGGAGGATTTTAAAGATTTGGTCGCTCGCCGCCGTCTACAAGCCCCATTTCGGCCCGTCGCCTGATAGGTGAATGGAAATTGGCTCTCCGGTCACTGACACCGATGGGCCGCCAAGCTCATTCCAGCGAAATAGGTTCACGTGCCATCCGCCCGAGATCATGCGCGAACGATCAATTATGCCATCTGCGCCTGCCGCACGCGCTTTATCCGCGTTACGCCACGATGGAGGCTCCTGTCCGGCCTCCAAGGCCTGTCGCCACTGCGCATTCGATAAATCGCGATCAATGCCGAGGAGGCGACACGCATGTTCATCGTGCTGATCTAGCACATGAGCCTCGCCTACGATCAATGGGACTACGACGCGGGGCCGACCATCTTCTCGGATGTAGCCCGAAACCGCGATCATTGCCCATTCCAGTTGCGGACTCATGTAGAGCACGGCTTGGCCCGGACGATGGTAGCGTCCTGCGCTCTCGGGCCTGGGGGGCGTAAGGACGTCATCTACCCGATTGGCGAGAACAGACCGGAAAAATTTGCCGCTGACCGTTCGCAACCTTGGGCTTAGATCGTACGTCATTGAGCGAGCCTACTTGTCAGCCGACGGCGAGACAACGACTGCTTTGGGTGAACGATTGGCTAAGTTCCATGGCGACATATGGTCGTCAGCTGCGATCCGTCGTGAGCGCTGCGCTTCTGTCAAGCGTTCGACCCGGCCTCACGAGATCCCAGCGTCCGCTGAGATGACGAGGGAGTGGCGTTAGCTATAGATGGAAAGCAATTACAGCCGTGCGGCCGAATGGCCTGATCCCGTACACCAACATTACTGAAGCCGGGTCTCAGCTCACCAAGATCAGAACTTGAACACCGTACCCAGATAGACGGCCTGGTTATCCTGGCGATCGTCGGTCATCGGGGTCAGGCGGCCGATCACGCTGTTGTTGTAGCGCAGGCCGGCGGTGACGTTCAGGTTGCGCGTCAGCGAATAGGAGCTGGCGACATCCAGTGAATAATCCTTGTCCGCATTGGGGCTCTTGACCGCAGCGGCCGGATCGCGGCGGCTTTCGATCATCACCTTGGTGCTGAAGCGGTTCTTGCTGCCCTGATCCAGCGAGAAATTCTTTGCGCCAGCCATCTCTTCGATCGAAACCGGATCCAGTTCCTTGCGGCCGACGGCCTCGGGCAGGGCGAACTTGCGCCAGTTATGCGCATTGTTCAGGCTGAAGGCGACGGGCGCGATGCCGACCGGGTCGATCGTGCGGCTGACGGTGACGCGATCGTTGAGATCGGCGGCACGGACCATCACCGTCACCGAACGCTGCCCGCTGAGCGAGCCGCTGGTGGGCGTGAAGCGGAAATTCTGACGCCCCGCCGAAGCAGCGATCCGGGCATAGGCAGCAGCCAGACGCGGATCCTTGGTCGTGGGCGTGAAGGAGGAAATGCTGCCCAGAGCGCCGAGCGACACTGGAACATCGGCGCGAAGCCGGACAAGATCGGTTGCGGCGCCAATAGCGGGAGACAGCATAAAGCCAGCGACGGCAACTGCCGCGCTTGCCAATGCCAAATATCCCCTATTCATGCGCATAACGCGAATCTCTTCCCCACCGACTTATTTTCAAAACTTGTACACCCGTCGGGCCGCGATGGGTAGTACGTCATGACCTTTTTGTCCGCGCTGTTGCACGGAACACACAGAGTCCAATAACGCGGCTGGCGGCCAAGCGTTTCAACTGCTGCCACGGCCCCCTTGCCCATTGCGACGGCTTCTCTATAGAAGCGGGGCGTTTTTCTTCAATATGGGACATGCCCTGATGGTCCGCCGCCTACCCGCTTCTGTTTCCGCCGGTCTGCTGCTGGCCGCACTTTTGCCGCTTGCCGCCTGCGGTGGCGGGGCCAAGGAACGTCCCAAGGCCGATCTGGCCGCGTCCAAGGTGACGACGATCGGCGTCAACAGTTATCTGTGGCGTGCGACGCTGGACACGCTGTCCTTCATGCCGATGGTGCAGACGGATTCGAACGGCGGCGTGATCGTCACGGACTGGTACGCCAATCCCAATACGCCCAATGAGCGCATGAAGCTGACCGTATCGATCCTGGACCAGGACCTGCGCGCCGATGCGCTGCGCGTGGCCGCCAGCCGTCAGGTCAATCAGGGCGGCCAGTGGGTCGATGCGCCGGTTCAGGCGGCCACTGTCCAGAAGCTGGAAGAGATCATCCTGACCAAAGCGCGCGACCTGCGCCGCATGGCGATCGCGGGATAAGCTCTTCCTTTTCTTCCAATTTCTTGAACAACCGGGGGCTGGGCTTGGAAGAGCTCAGCCCGCATGCATTTTGAGGACGTGATACAGATGCAAAGGCGCTTCAACCCACTTGAGGCCGATGCCCGCTGGCAGGCCGTATGGGACGAGAAGCAGACGTTCAAGGCGTCGGACACGAGCGACCGCCCACGTTCCTACGTGCTGGAAATGTTCCCCTATCCGTCCGGGCGCATCCATATCGGCCATGTCCGCAACTATTCGATGGGCGACGTTCTCGCGCGCTTCCGGCGGATGACGGGGCATGAGGTGCTGCATCCGATGGGCTGGGACGCGTTCGGCATGCCGGCGGAAAATGCCGCCATGGAAAAGAAGGTGCATCCGGGCGACTGGACCAGATCCAACATCGCGACGATGCGGGCGCAGCTGAAGAAACTGGGCTTTGCGCTGGACTGGAGCCGTGAACTCGCCACCTGCGAGCCAGATTATTATGGGCAGGAACAGGCCCTGTTCCTCGACATGCTGGAAGCGGGGCTGGTTTATCGGAAGGAAAGCGCGGTCAATTGGGACCCGGTCGATATGACCGTGCTGGCCAATGAGCAGGTGATCGACGGCAAGGGCTGGCGTTCGGGCGCGCTGGTTGAGAAGCGCAAGCTGAGCCAATGGTTCCTGAAGATCACGCAGTTTGCCGACGATTTGCTCAGCGGTCTGAAGACGCTCGATCAGTGGCCCGAAAAGGTCCGGCTGATGCAGGAAAATTGGATCGGCAAGTCGGTCGGTCTGCAGTTCCAATTCAAGCTGGACGAGGCTGTGGACGGCATCGGGGAACTGGAGGTCTTTTCGACCCGGCCCGACACCATCTTCGGTGCCAGCTTTGCGGCGATTGCGGCGGACCATCCGATCGCTTTGGCGCTGGAGGCGAAGGATGCGGGTCTGGCTGCGTTCGCTGAGGAATGCCGTCATAGCGGCACTGCCGCTGCGGAGATAGAGACGCAGGAGAAGAAGGGGTATGACACCGGGCGATCGGTGATCCATCCCTTTACCGGCCGTAAACTGCCGTTGTTCGTCGCGAACTTCGTGTTGATGGAATATGGCACGGGCGCGGTCATGGCAGTGCCGGGGCATGACCAGCGTGACCTGGATTTCGCGCGCAAATATATGCTGCCCGTCGAGCGCGTGGTCGCGGCCGAGGGTGATGAGGACAAGGGCATTGGCGAGGAGGCCTATGCCGGGCCGGGCCGCCTGGTGAATTCCGATTTCCTCAATGGCATGAGCGTAGAGGACGCCAAGGCCGAAATCATCCGCCGTGCAGAGGAGGGCGGCTGGGGGACCGGCACGACCGTGTTCCGCCTGCGCGACTGGGGCGTGTCGCGCCAGCGCTACTGGGGGACGCCGATCCCGGTCATCCATTGCGAGGATTGCGGGGTCGTGGGCGTGCCCAAGGATCAGCTGCCGGTGGTGCTGCCCGAAGATGTCAGCTTCGACATTCCCGGCAATCCGCTCGATCGGCACCCGACATGGAAGCATGTCGATTGCCCCAAATGCGGCAAGGCGGCGCGGCGCGAGACGGACACGCTGGATACTTTCGCGGACTCCAGCTGGTATTTCATACGTTTCGCCAGCCAGCCCAAGGACAAGCCGTTCGACCGTGAGACGGTCGAGAAGTGGCTGCCGGTCGGCCAATATATTGGCGGCGTGGAGCATGCGATCCTGCATCTGCTCTATGCTCGGTTCTGGACGCGGGCGCTCCAGTATATGGGGCAGTTGGGCTTTGCCGAGCCGTTCACTGGCCTGTTCACGCAGGGCATGGTGACGCATGAGACATACAAGCTACCGAATGTCGTCAGGCAGATGACTGAGGACGAGTTTAAGGCCTTTTGGCCAGATCATCAGTACGATCCCAAAACAGAAATGACAGAAATTGGATCGTGGCTCGCGCCCTCCGAGGTGGAAAAACAAGGCGATAGGGTCTTCGAAATTGCTACCGGCCGTGAAGCCATTCTCGGCCGCGTCGAAAAGATGTCCAAATCCAAGAAGAATGTCGTCGATCCCGATGACATCATCGCTCAATATGGCGCGGACGCGGTGCGCTGGTTCATGCTGTCCGACAGCCCGCCGGAGCGCGACTTGCCCTGGACCGAAAGCGGCATTGAGGGCAGCTGGCGCTTTATCAACCGGCTTTGGAGGCTGTTTGGAGAGGCGGACAAGGCGGCCGAGGGTGAAGACAAGGCGCTGGACCGCAAGCTGCACCAGACGATCGACGGCATCGCCAAGGATATCGAGGCGCTGTCCTTCAACAAGGCGGTGGCGAAGATCTACGAACTGACCAATGCGGTGGAGAAGGCGAAGCCTTCGGCGAGCCGCAGCGCGGCGATCCGGGCGCTGGCTCTGCTGGTCGCGCCGATGACTCCCCATCTGGCGGAGGAAGCCTGGGCCGACATGGGTGAGGAAGGCTTGATCGCCGAGGCAGCCTGGCCGCAAGTCGATCCGGCGCTGCTGGTCGAGGATGAGGTGACGATTGCCTGCCAGGTCATGGGCAAGCTGCGGGACACCATCACGGTTCCCAAGGGGACGAGCAAGGAAGAGCTGGAACGGCTCGCCCTGGCAGCGCCCAATGTGGCGCGGACGCTGGACGGTGCGACCCCGAAGAAGGTGATCGTGGTGCCCGACAGGCTGGTCAACCTGGTCATTTAACAACGAACCGTTCGCCCTGAGCTTGTCGGAGGGCTCTTCTTTTCTTCAAAAGAAGAACAGGGCTTCGACAGGCTCAGCCCGAACGGATAGAGAGTGTCTCATGATGCGCATTTTGCCCCTGCTTGCTGCCACCGTCATCCTCTCCGCTTGTGGCCTGCGTCCCGTCTATAGTGGGGGCAGTCATGGCGCGGTCGCGCAGAAGCTGGGCAATGTCGAGATTGCGCCGATCGAGGGCAAGGGCGGCTGGCTGGTGCGCAATGCGCTCAACGATCGCCTGTCCGCGATGAGCGGCGCGGGGCCGAGCTATAAGCTGGTGGTGAAGCTGGACGACCAGATCAGCGGCTTTGGCTTGCGCGCCGACCAGGCGATTACACGCGAACGGCGGACGTTGCGGGCGCGCTATCAGCTGATCGATGCGGCCACCGGCGCACAGGTGATCGACGATACGGCGGGATCGGACGCGGGCATCGACGTGACCTCCAGCGAATATGCGACCATCGCGGCGGAAGATACCGCGCTGGAACGGCTGTCGCAGACGATTGCGGACCAGATCGTCTCCCGGCTCGCGCTGTTCGCGGCGAGGGACCAGCAGCGTTGAAGGCCAATCGTGGCCAGATTGAAAAGGCGCTGGACGCACCCCCGGCCGATATCCGTTTCTTCCTGCTCTACGGGCCCGATGAGGCGGGCAGCGCGGCGCTGGGCAAGCGGCTTGAGCGGGCGATGGGGCCGGAGGCGGAGCGCGTCGATCTGGACGGGCCGACTTTGCGGGACGATCCCGCCCGACTGGCGGACGAGGCGGCGTCTTTTTCCATGTTCGGTGACCGGCGCTGGATACGCGTCAACGGCATGGGCGAGGAATCGCTGCCCGCGGTGACGGCGTTGTTCGAAGCGCTGGCGGCAGGCAACCCGGTGATCGCTACCGCAGGGGCGCTGAAGGCTACGTCCAAGCTGTTGAAACTGGCGCTCGACAGTCCGCATGCCATGGCGTTCGCCTCCTATCAACCGGATGCGCGGGAGGCAGAGCAGATTGCCGTCGCGATCGCGCGGGACGGGGGACTACGCCTGCCCGCCGAGCTGGCGAAGCGGATCGTAGACCTGGCCAATGGCGACCGCGCATTGATGGGCGGGGAGATCGAGAAGTTGATCCTATATCTCGACGCCGCGCCGGATCGGCCAGCCGAGGCGACGGCGGAAGCGCTGGACGCCCTGTCCGCCGACAATCCCGATTCGGACGCGGCGCCGCTGGTCAATGCCGTGCTGGGGGGCGACCTGCGCGCCATGCATCGGGAACTGGGGCGTCTGGCCGAGACTGGGACGGCGATGGCGGCGGTGCTGCGGCCGCTACTGACGCGTGCGATGCTGCTCGCCAATATCCGTTCGTCCTTCGATGACAGCGGTCGGTTGGAGGCAGCCGTCGAAGCGGCGGGCAAGCAGGTGTTCTGGAAGGAAAAGGGCGTCGTCACCCGGCAGGTGCGGCTGTGGGATGCGCATGGTATCGCGCGCGTCATCCAGCGGCTGGCGCAGGCAGAGCGGGCGAGCCGGTCGGGGAGGGGCCTTGGCGACCTGATGGTGCGCCATGAACTGCTCGCCATTGCGCGGCAGGCGGCGCGGGAGAGGTAGGGGCGGATCGCAGCATTATCGCGTCCGCCCGCTCACTTCACGATTTACGATCAGCGTACACAATGAGCTTCCAGCGGATCGAACCCTGCCCAGCCGAGTGCTGATGATCGTTTTGCGGCGGAAAAGGATCGGCTTTGTTAGCCGCTATTTCTGAACTGCATCCCATGCAGCGATATATGCCGGACCATGGCACCGATTTTCCCGGTCCATATTCCGTGTCAAATGCGTCATGATTCACCTGAGTCAGGTAACTTCCATATTTGTAAGTGGCCATAGTCTCGCTCCCTATTGGCGAGTTGATGGCTGAACTTGACATAGGGACTGAAGGGACTCATTGTCCCTCTGTCGTTAGACCCTGTTTCCGCAGTTCAGCCGAACGATCGCGGAACCGGATTTACAGGCCGTCGAGGGTGCCAGCCCTCGGCGGCCTTTTTGCGAATCCGGTGTCCTGCCAAAAAGTGAATTAGGCCAGCCGTTGAGTCAATATGATTCAATCTATTGATGTTTTTCTGGCCAATATGGGTCTAGATGTTGTGGTTACATGTTTTGTTCTCAAGGTGGCTGGTTTGCCTTGATCACTTGCAGTGCTGTCGCCATATTGCGGCCATGGACAAGCTCAATCTGACCGACGCCGAATGGCGCGAGCGCCTTTCCCCCGAACAATTTCATGTCCTGCGGGAAGCCGGGACCGAGCGGGCCTTTACCGGCAAATATAATGGCAACAAGGCCGATGGCGTCTATTATTGCGCCGGTTGCGGCGCAGAGTTGTTCGACGCGGAAGAGAAATATGACAGCGGCTCAGGCTGGCCGAGCTTCACTACGCCGGTCGATATCGACGCGGTGGAGGAGATTCGCGATAGCAGCCACGGCATGATGCGCACCGAAGTGCGCTGCGCCAAGTGTGAAGGGCATCTGGGCCATGTCTTCCCCGATGGTCCTGGCGTCAACGGCCTGCGCTATTGCATGAACAGTGCATCGCTGGATTTCAAGCCGCGGGACGAGGTTGAATAATCATTCATCGCGGGTAAAGCGTCGCTTCTCTTGAGAACCAAGCTCACAGGGTCGTTCGCGCCTGATTTGCGCTGGCGGCCCGATCCCTTAGCGCGTATCCGGGCGACATAGATGGCACGATCAGGCAAGAGCAAGGATACGCCCGGGGGCGTGAAGCGGTGGCTGATGCGGGGCATCAAGTTCGGGCTGGTCGCAACGCTTGGCGCATTGTTCGCGATCGTCGTGGCGGTGGTGATCGCCTACCAGTCGCTGCCCAGTTATGAATCGCTGAAATCATCGCCCAATGGGCAGATGATCCGCGTGCATGCCGCCGACGGCAGCGTCATCGTGTCGCTGGGGCCGAGCTTTGGCCGATGGCTGGCCTATGACCAGATCCCCACGGTCATGGTGGATGCGATGGTCTCCACCGAGGACAAGCGTTTTTACCTGCATCCCGGCGTCGATCCGATCGGCATGGCGCGCGCGACCTGGGTGGCGCTGGAGAACCGGGGCAAGGGCCGCCGCTGGCAGGGCGCGTCGACCATTACCCAGCAGGTCACGCGGAACATCTTCCTCAACAACAGCTATAGCTGGGGCCGCAAGGTGCGGGAAATGGTTCTGGCGCTGGCGCTGGAACGGAAATTTTCCAAGCGGCAGATATTGGAGCTGTACCTCAACAAGGTATATTTCGGCGGCGGCGCCTATGGCATCGATGCCGCCAGCCGGAAATTCTTCGGCCATCCCGCTACCGGGCTGAGCCTACCCGAAGCCGCCATCGTCGCTGGCCTGGTGAAGGCGCCGTCCAGCTATTCGCCCACAGCAGATGCCGAAGCGGCGATCGGCCGCGCGGGCGTCGTGCTGGAACTGATGCAGGAAAATGGCGCGATCAGCGCGGCGGAGCGGGCGAGCGTCGATCTGAATGACGTCAAGATGGCGCCCGAGCCGCCGCAAAACAGCGTGCGCTATTTCACCGACTGGGCGCTGCCGCAGCTCGATCTGCTGGTGGATGAGCCCAATGAGCCGCTGGAGGTCTATACCACCATTGATCTTGGGATGCAGAAGGCGGCGACGGCGGCGATCCAGGCCAACGTGCCGTCTGGCGCGCAGGGTGCGCTGGTCTCGCTCGACCGCGACGGGGCGGTGCGGGCGATGGTTGGGGGTCTGGACTATGTGACGTCCAACTATAATCGCGCGACGACGGCCACGCGGCAGCCGGGTTCGGCCTGGAAGATCTTCGTCTATATGGCGGCGCTGGAGGCGGGATATACGCCTGACACGGGCGTCACGGACAAGCCGGTGACGATCAATGGCTGGAGCCCGCGCAACAGTTCCGGGCGTTTTTCGGGCGACATCGATGTTCGCACTGCCTTTGCCTATTCCATCAACACGGTCGCGGCGCAGTTGGGGGTCGAGGTGGGCTTTCCAACCGTGGCGGACATGGCGCGGCGCTTTGGCGTGACGACGCCTATCAATACCCATCCGTCCATGGTGCTGGGTACGTCGGACGTGCGGCTGATCGACATGACGCGCGCCTTCGCCTCGATCGCGCGCAAGGGCGTTGCGGTGACGCCCTATGGCATCACGAAGGTGACGACGGCCGACGGGCGGCTGCTCTATCAGCATCAGGACGATACCAGCCGCGTGCTGGTTGCGCCCTGGGTGGCGGCGGGCATGACCGACCTGATGCAGACGGCGGTCAGCACCGGCACCGGCAAGGCGGCGCAGATCGGCCGACCGGTGGCGGGCAAGACCGGCACGACCAGCAGCAACAAGGATGGCTGGTTCCTGGGCTTTTCCAGCGGCATCACCACGGGCGTCTGGATGGGCCGCGATGATGCGCGCGCCGTCGGCGTGCTACAGGGTGGCCGCGCGCCTGCTCATGCTTTCGCGGACTATATGAAGGTGGCGGTATCCCGTCGCCCGGTCGAGCAGTTCGAGACGCAGGTGACGCTACCCGAATGGCAGTTGGAGCCCGATGATGAGGCCTATTATGGCCAGCCTGACAATGGAACGGGCGGGGGCATGATGGTCGATGAAAATGGATTGCCGATCGGTCAGGACTCGCAGCAGCAACAGCAGCAGGATCAAGAGCCCCAGCAGGACGATCAGTCGGTCGATCAGGCGCCTCCTGCCCGCACGGCGCCGCCAAAGCTGGACCAGCAATGGATTGATCAGGTTCTCGGCCGCGACAGGCAGCGGACTGCGCCGCGCTAACCGGCCTGACGGGCCGCTGCGGCAAAGCGCCGTGGATCAAACGCGCTGGCATCCGGCATCAGGAAATCGACCTTGCCCCGGCCGAAGTCGATGGCAACGCGATCAAACATTCTGAGAGCCTGAATGCCAAGCAGCAGGGTCGGCTTGTCTTGCAGCCCAAGTTCGCTGAATGGCTGGGCATCGGCGAACATGACTGGCAGGTCGGTCAAGGCGATGGGTCCCATGCGGATTCTGCCTATGCGTCCAAGCTGACCCGTCAGGGTTTCGCCGGTCACGCTCATCAGGCTGATCTCGCTCATCGCCGGGGCGCGTTTCTTGCGGATCAGCTTGTCGCGCAGGGCGAGATTGCCGACGCTCAGATGGGTGCCGGTGTCGAGGATGATGTTGACCTTCAACCCATTGGCGTCGGAATGCAGCAGGATCAGTTGCCCCTTGCGCCGCCGTGCCTCGACGATGATGGCGTTGGGGTCACGCCATGAGGGACGGCTGGCGCCTATTTCCATTCGGCCGGTGCGGAAATTCAGGAGGAGGCGCTTGGCATGCAGGCTGTCGAGTCCGAGCAGCCCCGCCGCGCCGAGATGGTCACCCTCGAGCACGGGCGCTTCGATGTCATCGACCGTTTCCGTGCCATAGCCGAGCCGCGGAACGGCGACGGTGCGCGTTTCCTGGCGACCCGCCATGCTGACGATAGTGACGTGGCGGCGGGCGGGCAGGGCGAGCCGGTCGGCAAGGTCACGGGAGATGACCGTGCGCTGCGATCCGGTATCGACAATGAAGTTCCAGGGGCCGCGCCCATCGATGTGGATGGGGATGGAGACGCGGTCGTCGCTGGTCGAGAGGGTGCGGACCACGGCGGGCGGATCGGCCGCAGTTACCGACTGACCCGCGGCTGGCGGGCAGATCATCAGCATGGCCATTGCAGGGACGAGATAAGGCCGTCTCATGCCCTTCGCCTCTTCAGCTAGAGCGCCAAGTCATAGCATGGATCGCCAAGGCCGGTCCATTGCCGCAACTGCTGCACCATTTGCCGATGAAGGCGGCGGGAGCCAGCATTTCCAGCAAGGCAGAGCCAAGCGACACCTTGACTTTGGGGGGGGCTGATCGCTAAACGCGGACGGTCTATCCCGGCCGTCCAGCGCCGGAGTCCCGTGTTTTCCATACCGGGCGACTCTCCTTTTTCGTATTTCCAATCTTCATCTCTCGTCATCGGACTCAAGTCGAATGCACCTTAAAGACCTCAAGAAGAAATCACCCGCCGATCTGGTCACCACGGCGGAAGAACTGGGCGTCGAAGGCGCATCGACCCTGCGCAAACAGGACCTGATGTTCGCGATCCTCAAGGCTGAGGCGGAAAATGGCGAGCAGATCATGGGTGAGGGCACGATCGAAGTGCTGGCCGATGGCTTTGGCTTCCTCCGCTCACCCGAAGCGAACTTCCTTGCCGGTCCCGACGACATCTATGTGTCGCCCAATCAGGTCCGCAAGTTCGGCCTGCGCACCGGTGATACGGTGGAAGGCGAAATTCGCGCGCCCAAGGATGGCGAGCGCTATTTTGCGCTGACCAAGCTAATCTCCGTCAATTTCGATGACCCGGATGTCGTCCGGCATCGCGTCAACTTCGACAACCTGACGCCGCTTTATCCGACCCAGAAGCTGGTGCTCGATACACTGGACCCCACGGTCAAGGACAAGTCGGCCCGCGTCATCGACATCGTCTCGCCACAGGGCAAGGGGCAGCGCGCACTGATCGTCGCGCCGCCGCGCACCGGTAAGACTGTGCTGCTCCAGAACATCGCCAAGGCGATCACCGACAATCATCCCGAAGTTTTCCTGATCGTCCTTCTGATCGACGAGCGCCCGGAAGAAGTGACCGACATGCAGCGCAGCGTGAAGGGCGAGGTTGTATCCTCAACCTTCGATGAACCCGCGCAGCGCCACGTGCAGGTCGCCGAAATGGTGATCGAAAAGGCCAAGCGCCTCGTGGAACACAAGAAGGACGTGGTGATCCTGCTCGATTCGATCACCCGCCTCGGTCGTGCCTACAACACTGTCGTGCCTTCGTCGGGCAAGGTGCTGACGGGCGGCGTTGACGCCAATGCACTCCAGCGTCCCAAGCGCTTCTTCGGTGCGGCGCGTAACATCGAAGAGGGCGGTTCGCTCTCCATCATCGCCACCGCGCTGATCGACACCGGCAGCCGCATGGACGAAGTCATCTTCGAAGAGTTCAAGGGCACCGGCAACTCGGAAATCGTGCTGGACCGCAAGGTCGCGGACAAGCGCATCTTCCCGGCGTTGGACGTCGGCAAGTCGGGCACCCGCAAGGAAGAACTGCTGGTCGACAAGGCCAAGCTTTCCAAGATGTGGGTGCTGCGCCGTATCCTGATGCAGATGGGTACGGTCGATGCGATGGAGTTCCTGCTCGACAAGATGAAGGATTCCAAGACCAACGAAGATTTCTTCGATTCGATGAACCAGTAAGCGGGGTTATATCAGGCCGTTATGATCGACCTTTTTACGACTGCCGCTGCCGCCGCGCAGGGTTTGGGATCGCCCGCAGACATTTGGGGGCACATCGTCAACGATTTCAGCAATATCGGTTCTCCGGCTGCTCTGGCGGCCTTTGGCCAGGTGCTGATGATCGATATCCTGCTCGCGGGCGACAATGCGATCGTCGTCGGCGCACTGGCAGCGGGGCTGCCGGTGCAGCAGCGCCAGCGCGTCATCATGATCGGCATCATCGCCGCCTTGGTGCTGCGTATCGGCTTTGCGCTGGTCGTGACGCAGTTGATGCAGATCGTCGGCCTGATCCTGGCCGGTGGCCTGCTGCTGCTGTGGGTCAGCTGGAAGATGTGGCGCGAACTGCACCCGAAGCGGGGTGCGGACACGCCGGACGATCCCAGCGACGATGATATATCGGGGCTGCGTCCCGCCAAGAGCTTCGCGGCTGCGGCTTGGGCTGTCGCCGTTGCCGACGTGTCGATGAGCCTGGACAATGTGCTGGCCGTCGCGGGCGCGGCGCGTGATCACCCTGGCATCCTGATCATCGGGCTTATCCTGTCGGTTGCCCTGATGGGTATCGCGGCGAACATCATTGCCAAATATATCGAGCGTTTCCGGTGGATCGCTTATCTGGGTCTGGCCGTCATCATCTATGTCGCCGTCAAGATGATCTATGAGGGCGTTGTCGATCATCAGGTCGGCATCCTGACCCTTTTTGTGTGATTGAGGCGAGCAGGGGCGGGCTTGATGCCCGTCACCTGCTCGACCCGTTTTCAGACTTCTTCAGCGGGCCTAGAGCGCGCTGCGTTAATCGGACGCAGGTCGCGCGATCTAGTTTTTGTTATCGCATCCTTTTAAGCGCAAAACCGGTTCCCACTTTTGCGCACGATGCTCTAGGGCACCAGGATGGTGCTGCCGACGGTCTGTCGCCCTTCCAGCGCGCGGTGGGCGTCCGCAGCATCCGAAAGGGCGACACGCTGGCCGATATGGGCGCGAACGACGCCCCTCAGCATGCGATCGAACAGGCGGTCACTGACATGCTTCAGTTCCTCCTGCGTCACTATATAGTCGAACAGGGTGGGGCGGGTCACATAGAGGGACCCCGCACGACTGAGGTCTAACAGGCTGACCGGCGGTACTGGGCCAGACGCATTGCCATAGCTCACCATCATGCCGCGCCGTTTGAGTGAGCCAAGCGACGCGCTCCAGCTGTCCTTCCCCACGCCATCATAGGCGACGTCTACACCCTGTCCGTCGGTGAGCGCGCGCACCCGGTCGGCGAGGTCCGGCAACGGGCAGTGCAGGCTGTGGTCGGCCGACACGGTTGCGGCCTTTTCCGCCGATCCGCTATGAGCGATGACCACGACGCCCTTGTCCCGAAGCCAGGGCACCAGCACGGAACCTACGCCACCGGCGGCCGCATGGACCAGAGCGACCTGACCGGGCCGCAGGGGCAATATATCCTCCGCCAGGAAGCAGGCCGTCATGCCCTTCAGCATCATGGCGGCAGCTTCATCCGTGCCGATCTTGTCTGGGATCCTTATGACGCGCTCGGCGGCAACCGTGCGATGGGTGGCATAAGCGCCCAGGCCGCCCGCCGAGCCAACCTTATCGCCGATCGCCAGCCCACTGACACCCGGTCCCAAGGCAGCGACATAGCCCGCTCCTTCGGCGCCGAGTGTGAGGGGGAGCGGGGCTTCGTAGAGGCCCGAGCGATGATAGGTGTCGATGAAATTCAGGCCGATTGCATCCTGAACGATCAGCACCTCACCCTCGGCCGGAGGTGCGGGATCGAAATACTCCCGCTCGATCACCTCCGGACCACCAGTCGCGCGGACAATCATGCGCCAGGCTTGTGTCATGGGTAGTGCGTCGGTCAGAGATGCGTGGCGAAAAAATCGGCTGTGCGCTGATCGGCCAGTTGAGCGGCATCCTCGACCCGGCGCGCGCCCATTTCAGCGGCAAAGCCATGATCCAGCCCCTTATAATCATGAAGGGTCACGTGGCGATTGTCCTTCAGGCCGTCATGCATCGTCTTCTGGACTTCCGGCGGCACGAAGCCGTCAGCGGTGGGGATGTGCAGCAGGACGGGCTTACCGATCGCATGCTGCTTGCCCAGAAGATTGTCGATGCCCACGCCATAATAGCCCACAAAGGCGTCGCCATCCGTCCGGCAGGCGGCCATGAAGGTCAGCCGCCCGCCAAGGCAATAGCCGACCACGCCGACCTTGCCGGTGCCGCCCAGTTCCGCCCGAGCGAATTTGATCGCCGATTCAATGTCATAGATGGCGAGGTCCTGATCCAGCTTTTGCATGTGGCCAATTGCCGTCTGAAATTGTTCTGGAACATCCGCATCCAGTTCGACATGAGGCGTGTCACGCCAGAACAGGTCAGGAGAAACCGCCAGATATCCCTGGTTGGCCCAATTGTCGCATTTGCGGCGAATGCCTTCATTCACGCCGAAGATTTCTTGAATGACGATAATCGCCCCGCGCGGGGTTCCTTCCGGCCGAGCGACATAGGTGTCGAATTGCGCATCGCCCTCAAGGGTCGAAATCGGCGTAAATGATCCCATGGCAGATGTCCTTTCGTTCGCTGCATTGTGTTTGAGGATAAGCGGCTTTTGAAGAACCGCCAACGCTACTATGGCCAAATTATTTGCGTTCAGGGGCCATGTTGCGGCATGACGACGATCGCTGGCAATTGAAGGTGCGCAGGATGAAAGTAACCGTCGACGTAGATTGCACCCCAACCGAGGCGCGGGCCTTTCTGGGCCTGCCTGATGTGACGCCGATTCACGACAAATATGTGAAAACGATGCTGGACAGCTTTGATGGCATCGCGAGCGCCGAACAGATGGAAACGATGTTCAAAAGCTTCTCTCCCTTGGGAGATGCGGGCATGCGCCTGTTCCGGCAGATGATGGACATCGGCCTTTCTGGCGTTGCCGGGAAGAATGGCGATAAGTCTTGAACCCTTAATGGCAGAAACGATTTTCGCCCTGTCGAGTGGTGCGCCACCGGCAGGGATTGGGGTCATTCGGATAAGTGGCCCTGCTGCCGCCGCCGCCTTGCAGGGCCTTGCGGGGCATCTTCCCGAACCCCGGCGGGCGCGGCTGGCGTTATTGAAGGACCCCCGCAACGGGGTGCCCCTCGATCGTGCGCTCATCCTATGGTTTCCTGGCCCCGGCACTGCGACCGGCGAAGATCTGGCGGAGCTGCATTGCCATGGCGGACGGGCCGTGGTTGCGGGGCTGGAGGATGCGCTCAGGTCTTTTGAAGGCGTGCGGCAGGCCCAGCCGGGAGAGTTTACGCGCCGGGCTTTCATGAATGGGCGGATGGATCTCAACGAGGTCGAGGGGCTGGCCGATCTTCTCGCCGCCGAAACCCAGCAGCAACGGCGCGCGGCTCTGCTCATGTCCGAGGGGCATTTTTCTCGTCGGCTGGAACAGTGGCAAAGGAGCTTGCTCGACCTTTCGGCCATGGCGGAGGCAGCGCTCGACTTTTCCGATGAGGATGATGTGCCTGAGCATGGGGCCGAGGAACGCATCGACTCCGGCATAGCTACGCTCATCGGGGAGGTGGGGTCTGCACTGAAGGCGCCTTCTGCGGAGCGTTTGCGGGATGGCATTCGGGTGGTGCTGGCCGGGCCACCCAATGCGGGGAAGTCCACGCTTTTGAATGCGCTGGTGGGGCGGGAGGCGGCGATCGTGTCTGATGTCGCGGGTACGACGCGCGACCGCATCGAAGTGCCCGCAGCGCTTGGCGGGACTGCTTTCCTGTTCACCGATACCGCCGGTCTGAGAGAGGCGACATCGGACGTCATCGAGGCGATCGGGATGGACCGGGCTCGCGCGGCGATGAACAGTGCTGACATCATTTTGTGGCTTGGCGATCCGGATGAAGCGGCACGCACCGACGCGATAATTGTCGGTGCCCAATGTGACCGGCACGCGGTGACTAGAGGGTTGCCCATATCGGCGGTCACAGGCGAGGGGATGGAGACGCTCATCGCTTTGCTCCTGGAGCGAGCTGCTGCATTGCTGCCGGGAGTGAGCGATTATGCATTGCATGAAAGGCAGCGGGAGGGCGTTGCGCTGCTGCTCGCCCATTTGGAAAATGCTTTGCCCCAGTCAGACCTTCTCATTGTCGCGGAAGAACTTCGGAATGCACGTGCGGCGATCGATGCGCTGACGGGGCGGGCAAGTACCGAGCATATGCTCGACCGGCTCTTTGCAGGATTCTGCATCGGCAAATGAGCTCTGTTCCACGTGGAACAGTTTTGACCGCGAGGCCCCAATTCTGATAAGGGCGCCGACATGCAGACAGCTTTTGACGTGATCGTGGTTGGCGGCGGCCATGCCGGATGTGAGGCAGCGGCAGCGGCTGCTCGCAAGGGTACGCGGGTCGCGCTGCTCACTTTCGAAAAGGCAACGGTGGGAGCAATGTCATGCAACCCGGCGATCGGCGGGTTGGGCAAGGGGCATCTAGTGCGCGAGGTTGATGCGCTGGATGGCTTGATAGCGCGTGCCGCGGACGCTGCTGCGATACATTATCGGATGTTGAACAGCAGCAAAGGTGCGGCCGTTCAGGGGCCTCGCGTGCAGGCCGATCGATCCTATTATCGGGCCGCCATTCACCGCATGATCGACGCGCAGCGCGGGATCGAAATCATCGAGGGGGAGGCTGCGGCGCTGCTGCTGAAGAATGGCGCGGTAGAAGGGCTGGAACTGGCAGACGGACGCCGCTTGTCCGCGCCAGCCATCGTGTTGGCAACGGGCACGTTTCTGGGCGGTAAATTGTTCCGAGGCGAGGAAATCTTAACAGGTGGGCGAACCGGGGAACAGGCGGCAACGGTACTGGGTGTCCAGCTTCGTGGTTTGGGCCTGCCAATCGCGCGGCTGAAGACCGGAACCCCGCCGAGGCTGGATGGGCGATCGATAAATTGGGCGGGGCTGGAGGAGCAGCCGTCTGACGGTGGTGATTGGACCATGTCTGCTCTCTCCGTTGCGCGGCAGCTTCCGCAATTGAGCTGCGCGATCACGCGTACCAATGAGGCGACCCACGCGATCATCCGTGGAGGGCTGGGGCGCTCGCCGTTGTTCAGCGGAGCGATCGAGGGACGCGGTCCTCGATACTGCCCTTCGATCGAGGACAAGGTGATCCGCTTCGGTGATCGTGACGGGCATCAGATATTTCTGGAGCCGGAAGGGTTGGGAAGCCCTCTGGTTTATCCCAATGGGATCAGCACGTCCCTGCCTGCCGATGTGCAGGAGCAGATGGTCAGGTCGATGGCGGGGCTGGAACGTGCTGAGATCGTAGTGCCCGGCTATGCAGTGGAATATGACCACATCGATCCGCGCGCGTTGGACCACAGTCTGGAGATGCGAGACGTCCCGGGCCTATTTTGCGCGGGTCAGATAAATGGCACCACGGGATATGAGGAGGCGGCGGCGCAAGGGCTGGTTGCCGGTGTGAATGCGGCTGCGCGTGCCAAGGGGGATGCGCCGATGATCCTCGATCGGGCGAGCAGCTATATCGGTGTCATGGTCGATGACCTGGTGCTGCAAGGCGTGACTGAGCCGTACCGCATGCTGACGGCGCGGGCGGAGTATCGGTTGCGGCTTCGGGCGGACAATGCTGGAAGCAGGCTGGAAGAGGTTGGCCGGGTGCATGCTATATTGGGCGAGAAGCGGCTGGCTCATTATGATCGGCGGGCTTCGCAGCGCGCCAGCGTGGATAAGGAACTAGGGCAGCAGCTGAGCGCCACCCAGCTTGCACGCGCCGGTGCGAATGTTCGACAGGATGGCTCGCGGCGAACCCTGTTTGAATGGGCGCGGTTTCCGGAGTTCCAGCGGGAATTGCTGTTCGCTCTGGCGCCGTTGCTCACATCAGTCGACGAGAGTCTGCGGGACGAAATTCTGGAGGACGCTCATTACGCCCCTTATCTCGAACGCCAGGCGACAGAGATTGATGCCTTGCGCCGCGACGAGCGGGTGTCGATCCCGGCTGACTTTGATTTTGGGACAATTGGTGGACTGTCGAGCGAGATGATCGAAAGGCTTGATAAGGCTCGCCCCGATACGCTGGCGGCTGCGGGCCGCATTCGGGGCATCACTCCGGCAGCCTTGGCGGCGTTGCTGGTACATGTTCGGCGTCAAGCCGCATGACGGAGGATGAAGCGAAGCTATGGCTGGAGCAGCATTTCCCCGTTTCACGTGGAACATGGGAGAAGCTGGACAGCTATGTTGAAATGCTGCTGTCCGAGATGGATCAGCAGAATTTGATTGCAGAGTCCACGCGTGATCATGTCTGGGCGAGGCATATTGCGGACTCGGCTCAGCTTCTCACCTTGGCCAATAGTGCGAGTGATGGTCTTTGGATCGACCTTGGATCGGGAGCAGGTTTGCCCGCTATCGTGATCGCCATCTTGAGCGACCGACCTGTGCGGATGATAGAATCGCGGCGTAAGAGAATAGATTTCCTGAATGAGGTGATCGACAGGATCGGCATCAAAAATGCCCAAGTTCACGGCGGACGGGTGGAAGGTGCGTCCTCAGAGGTAGCGGCGGTAATCAGTGCGCGCGCCTATGCGCCATTGGAGCGCCTCTTCCCATCGGCGCTCCACTTGTCTGATAAACGAACCCTTTGGGTGTTGCCAAAGGGGCGTAATGCGCAGAATGAACTGGAGGCGGCGCGATCCTCGTGGCAAGGTGTGTTTCACGTGGAACGCAGCATCATCGACCCGGAAAGCGCAATCATTATAGCGCAGTCGGTAGCGCCGAGGGGCAAGAAAGGTCGCAAATGATCCGTATCGCCATTGCGAATCAAAAGGGTGGGGTGGGGAAGACCACAACGGCGATCAACTTGGCAACCGGGCTTGCCGCTACTGGCCTGAGAGTGTTGTTGATCGACCTCGATCCCCAGGGGAATGCTTCCACAGGGTTGGGGGTTCATCAGTCCGATCGCACCTGGTCAAGCTACGATCTGCTCGTCGGGAATTGCGGGATCGAAGATGCGATCCTGCCGACCCGGGTGCCTAAGCTCGACATCATCGCGGCGACGCAGGATTTGTCGGGGGCCGAGATCGAGCTGATCGAATATGAGGAACGGACCCATCGCCTGGAGCGGGTGCTGAGTGAAGCGCAGGCGGGTAGGTGGGATATCTGCCTCATCGATTGTCCACCTTCGCTCGGCCTTCTGACCATCAATGCGATGGTCGCTGCCCAATCGCTGCTCGTTCCGCTTCAATGTGAATTCTTCGCGTTGGAAGGCCTGTCTCAGCTGTTGCAGACGGTCGAGCGCATTCGCGGCCGTTTCAATCCCGGTCTTTCGATCATGGGAGTGGCGCTCACCATGTATGACCGGCGTAATCGCCTTACCGATCAAGTCGCGGATGATGTGCGGGCATGTCTGGGCGATTTGGTGTTCTCAACGGTTATTCCGCGGAATGTCCGGCTTTCGGAAGCACCAAGCCATGGAGTTCCGGCCCTCATCTACGACTTCCGCTGTTCTGGTTCGGAGGCCTATATGCGCCTCGCCCGTGAACTGATTTCGCGTCTGCCCCCACAGGAGGTTGCAGCTTGAGCAACGAGAATGATGAAAAGCTTAAGGTCATCAAGCGTCCTCATGGACTGGGACGGGGCCTTTCGGCTTTACTGGGCGACGTAACGAGAGAAGAGCCGGTCGCACCACAGGCGGTTTCCGCTTCAACCAAGGCTATCCAGAGCATCGAAGTCGCGCTGATTCAGCCGCATCCGGAGCAACCGCGCCGTCATTTTGACGAAGGTGCCTTGGCCGAGCTGGCGGACAGCATTGGCAAGCGCGGCGTGATTCAGCCCATCATCGTGCGCCCTCATGGCGGCGGCTTTCAAATCGTTGCGGGGGAGCGACGCTGGCGGGCGGCGCAGCGCGCGCAATTGCACCGTATTCCGGCGATCGTCCGCGATTTTGACGAAGCCGAAACGCTGGAAATCGCGCTGGTTGAGAATATCCAGCGCGAAGACCTGAACCCGATCGAAGAAGCGGAAGCCTATCGCAAGTTGATCGCGGACTTCAATCACAGCCAGGAAGCGCTGGGGCGGATCGTTGGGAAATCGCGCAGCCACATCGCCAATCTTATCCGGCTGCTCGATCTTCCGGCCTCTGTGCAGCAACAGGTCGTTGAGCAGAAGCTGTCCATGGGCCACGCCCGAGCGCTGATCGGCGCGCCGGATTGTGAGACGCTGGCGAAGACCATTGAAGCCAAGGGCCTGTCGGTGCGCGATACCGAAGACCTGGTGCGCCGCTCGAAAAAGGGGGAAGGGGCGGCGCCCCGAGGCCGGACTCCGTCGGGGATGGTCAGCAAAGACCCCGATATTGCAGCGCTCGAACAGCATCTTGCGGATATTCTGGGCGTCAAAGTCGATATTGGACATGGGGAGGGTGCGGGCGGCACGCTGTCGTTGCGCTATTCGACGCTCGATCAGCTTGACATGCTGTGTCAGCGCCTGTCCGGCGAGCGTATCTGAAAGGTAAGCGCGGCATGATCCGCCGCGCCCCCGCCATGACTGGAGCCCTTCCCGAAGCAAGATTTCATAAAACTGCATGGGATCATGCTCTATTTTATTGCGGCGCTGTCTAATCCAGTGGACGACGCCGCCCTGCCTTGAAAATGGTCGATTTAACTCTTGTTTTCCGCATTTTCCGGGCCAGCGGGTGATACCACCTGCCTGGAAAATGCTCTAGATTGCCGCAATGGCTGACATTCAATCCGCAAACGCTTCCGCGCCCATTGTCGTTCGACGTCAGGACTATAGGCCGCCCGACTGGCTCATCCCCGAGATTGAGCTGGACTTCCTTTTGGACCCCGCACGCACGACGGTAAGGGCAAGGCTGAGCGTCAGCCGCAATGGCGCGCATGATCACGCGCTGAGGCTGGACGGAGATGAACTGACGCCCGTCGAGGTGAAGGTGGACGGCCGCGCCCTCGGCTCGGACGAGTGGAAAATGGATGGCGGCGCGTTGATTATCCCGCTTACGGGCGGTGTTCATCAGGTGGAAACGCTGGTGGAGCTTGCTCCTGAGCATAACAGCAAGCTGATGGGCCTTTATGCCAGCGGCGGGTTGCTTTGCACCCAATGCGAAGCGGAAGGGTTTCGTCGGATCACCTTCTTTCCGGATCGGCCGGACATCCTGTCACGCTATTCCGTCCGTATGGAAGCGGACAAGGGATGCTATCCAATCCTGCTTTCCAATGGCGATCCGGTCGAGCAGGGGGAACTTTCCGGCGGGCGGCATTGGGCACGATGGACCGATCCGTACCCCAAGCCCTGCTATCTCTTCGCGCTGGTCGCGGGTGACCTTGCCTGCAACAGCGACAGCTTCGAGACGATCAGCGGGCGCGAGGTGAAGCTGGGCATCTGGGTGAAGGAGGCCGATCTGCCGCGCACGGGCCATGCCATGCAGGCGTTGAAGAACAGCATGGCGTGGGATGAGCGCGTCTATGGCCGCGAATATGACCTGGACGTCTTCAATATCGTCGCCGTGGCGGACTTCAACTTCGGGGCGATGGAGAATAAGGGCCTTAACATATTCAATTCGCGCTACATTCTGGCCGATCCCGAGACCGCGACGGATGCCGACTATGACGGCGTCGAAGGCGTGGTGGCGCATGAATATTTCCACAATTGGTCTGGAAATCGCGTCACTTGCCGGGACTGGTTCCAGCTCTCGTTGAAGGAAGGGTTCACCGTCTTTCGCGATCAGAACTTCTCGGCGGATATGGGTAGCGAGGCGGTCAAGCGCATTGAGGATGTGCGGGTGCTGCGCGCGGCGCAATTTCAAGAAGATGCAGGTCCGCTTGCCCATCCGGTCAGGCCGGAATCCTACATGGAAATCAGCAACTTCTATACGGCGACCATCTACAATAAGGGCGCTGAACTGATCAGGATGATCGCGCTGATGCTGGGGCCGGACCGCTTCCGCGCCGCGACCGACCTTTATTTCGAGCGGCATGATGGCGAGGCGGCGACTTGCGAGGATTTCGTCCGGGCGATGGAAGAGGGCGGCGGGGTGGACCTTACCCAGTTCCGCCGCTGGTATGAGCAGGCCGGAACGCCGCATGTCCGGGCGAGCCTGACGCATGATCCCGTCACCCAGATCGCTGAGCTGTTGCTGGAGCAGAACACGCCGCCGACACCGGGCCAGCCGGAAAAGCTTCCGTTCGCCCTGCCGCTTCGTACAGCCTTGTTCGATCGCGGCAGTGGCGGAAGTGCGGGCGAGACGCTGTTAATGCTGACACAGAAGCAGCAGCGCTTCACCTTCAAGGGCTTTGCAGCTGCGCCGATTCTGTCGATCAATCGTGGCTTTTCGGCGCCGGTGATCGTTGAAACAGACAGGAGTCAAGCCGATCTGGCTTTCCTGTCCGCGCATGATGATGATCCCTTCGCTCGCTATGAAGCGATGCAGCAGTTGATGGTGAATGCCTTGGTCGGCCATGTGGCCGGGCAGGCGTTGGACGCAGCCGCAATCATCACGGCGATCCGGGATACCGTGACTGACCCGCATCTTGATGGGGCGTTTATCGCGGAAGCCATTCGCCTGCCGAGCGAAGCCTATCTAGGCGATCAGATGGCGCAGGTCGATCCGGATGCCATCCATGAGGCTCGCGATGCGTTGCAACGCCGGGTCGGCCGCGAGTTGGAGCCCCTCTGGCGCGACGTGCACGCGCGAAATAGGGCGAACGGCTTTTCGCTTTCTCCTGCCGCGAAGGGCGCGCGCAAGCTGCGTAACGGCGCCCTGGTCTATCTGGCGGCTTCAGGCGCGGCGGACGGGGCGGCGTTGGCCTTTTCCCAATTTGACGAAGCCGATAACATGACGGAGCGGCAATCGGCTCTTGCGACCCTTGCCAACGGTCGCAGTGACGAGCGGGAGGCGGCGCTCGACATCTTCTATAACCGCTACAGGGATGATCCACTGACGCTGGACAAGTGGTTCCAGACGCAGGCTTTTGCTTCCCACCCTGATACCGTCGATCTGGTGGAGGAACTGGGGCGGCACCCCGATTTCACGCTGGCCAATCCAAACCGGGTCCGCTCCCTTTTTGGCGCCTTCGCCGGAAACCAATGGGCTTTCCATCATAGGTCGGGGAAGGGCTATCGGCTTGTTGCCGACTGCATCATCGCGCTCGACAAGCTCAATCCGCAGACCGCCGCGCGGCTGGTTCCGCCACTGGGGCGGTGGCGGCGCTTCGATGAGGGAAGGGCTGGCCTGATGCGCAGCGAGTTACAGAGGATTTTGGGTCAGCCGGGCCTGTCGAAGGACGTTACCGAGCAGGCGAGCAAAAGCCTGGATTAAGGCGGCATTCGCCATGCCGATACAGGTTCGGCATGGCGTGCTGTCCCTCAGCGCCCGCTGGCCGCCACCCATGCCGCGACGTCGGCAGCGACCTTGTTCGCGGCGCTGTTGAGCGGAGCGCCGATGGTCGTCGCATCGATCTTGCCGCCTATGGGGGCGCTTGCCGTGAACCGCTGGCGCGCGATCGCGGTGCCGCCGGGTCCGGCAAGGATAGCGTCATAGGTGACCACGGCGCTGTTGCTTGCTTCATCCAGGCCGAAATCAACCAAGTCACCCATCAGGCGCTGGCCCGCATCGGCGGAATATTGACCGGGATCGAGCACGATACGGTTGCTGCTGGCGGCGATGGTTTCGGACAACAGCTTCTGAAACAGATGACGCGGCGTGTCGGCCCACTGCACCTTGGTGACATAGGCGAGCGATGTGGGCGACGTGCGCACCGGCACGCGCACCGTGTCGAGGAGCTTGGGCGCTTCGGGATCGGCGACCGTGAGGGTGGTCCCTGCGGTGGCGCTGCGGAGCGTACCGGGAGCGACCTTCTGGGCCGCGTCGAGTGACAGCAGCCGTTCGGGCGGCTTCCCGCCGAAGGAAACGCAGCCTGACAGTGCCGCGGCGAGCGCCAACATGAGGGGAAGGGCGGCAGGTTTCTTGTGGAACGTCATCGCGGTCCCTCTCATCGCTTGTAATCGGGCAGTTTGGGCGATCCAACGATCGACCCCGCGCCCTGTTGATCGAGTTTTTCGGCAACGCCGCGGAAGGCGCGCGACATTTCGCGCAGGTCGCGCACCAGCTGATTGACTTCCGGCATGGTCTGGTTGCTGAACGCGCGCACGCCCGGCTGCGCTTCGGCAATCGTCTTGTCGAGCGTTTCGATGCTGCGGGTCGCGGACTGCACGCTCTTGCGCAAGTCGGCCATCAGCGGCTTGCCTTCGTCGGTCAGCATCGAGTCCGTGGTGGCGGCAAGCTTGCCGATCTGTTCCGCCGCTATGCCCGTGCGCTGGACCGCGATGCGCGCTTCGGCGAGCGTGGCTGCAATCTCCGGGCTGCGATCGGCGAGGGCGCCCGACACGCGCTCGACATTGGCGAGGATGCCCGCGATCGATTGCTGGTTCTTGTCGTTCAACAGTTCGGTCAGACGCTCGGTCAGGGTCGAGAGACGCTCCAGCAGTTGCGGCGCGTTGTTCAACAGTTCGCCAAGCGCCCCTGGCTTGGTCGGAATGACCGGGATACCGTCGGGGCAGGCGGACAGGGGATTTTCCTCGGGGCAGCCGATGGGCGGTGCGCCCTTTACGGCGCCGTCCAGCACGATCTCGCTGACGCCGGTAAAGCCCACGCCTGCGATGGTGGCGGTGGTGCCTTGAAGAACGGGTGTGCCTTCCTTCACCGAAATGCGCACCTTTACGAAGCTGGGGTCGCGTTTCCACAGCTCGATCTTTTCGACCTGTCCGGAGGGAACGCCGGAGTAATTGACGCTCGATCCTTTGGCGAGGCCATTCACCGACTGTTTGAAGAAGATGTCATATTCCATGTTGTCGCCTTCGGAGAGGCGCGAGAACCAGAAGGCGGCGACCATGATCGCCGCTAGCAGCAGCAATGTGACCGTGCCCACCAGCACATGGTTGGAGCGGGTTTCCATTATATTATCGCCTTCCGTCCGATGGCTGTGCCGCCGTCTTTTCCCGTTCGCGGGTCACGGCCGCCGTTGCGGCGCGGCCGCGAGGACCGTTGAAATATTCCTGAATCCAGGGGTGATCGGTCGCCAATAGCTCATCAATCGTGCCGACCGCGATGACCTTTCTGTCCGCCAGCACCGCCACGCGGTCGCAGATGGAATAGAGCGTGTCGAGGTCATGGGTAATGAGGAAGACGGTGAGGCCAAGTGTCCGTTGAAGCTTGCGCGTCTGATCATCGAAAGCCGCTGCGCCGATGGGATCGAGCCCGGCAGTCGGTTCGTCAAGAAACAGCAGATCGGGGTCGAGCGCCAGCGCGCGGGCGAGGCCCGCCCGCTTCTTCATGCCGCCAGAAAGCTCGGCGGGATATTTGGGACCAGCTTCGGCGGGGAGGCCCGTCAGCCGGATCTTGTAGGCGGCAATCTCGTCGCGCAGTTGCGGCCCGATATTGGGATAATATTCGCGGATCGGCACCTCGACATTTTCGGCCACGGTAAGGGTGGAGAAGAGGGCGCCGCCCTGAAACAGAACGCCCCAGCGCTTGCGAATGGCCAGGGCCTCGTCGTCCAGGCGGCCGATCATTGATTCGCCGAAGACGTGGATTTCGCCCTCATCGGGTGTTTGAAGGCCGATGATCGAGCGCATCAGTACCGACTTGCCGGTGCCCGAGCCGCCGACGACGCCCAATATCTCGCCCTTGCGCACGTCGAGGTCGAGATTTTCATGCACGACCTGATCGCCGAAGCTGTTTTTCAGTCCCCGGACGGAAATGGCGACATCGCTTTTTTCAACAGCCTTGTCGACGCGCGCCTCTTCGGCGGCGGCTTCTTCCTCCTCGGCCATCAGTTCCACCCTAGCCAAGTGAAGAAGACCGCGAAAAAGGCGTCGATCACGATCACCAGGAAAATCGCCTGGACAACGGCAGCGGTGGTTCGCAGCCCGACTTCCTCCGCATTACCCTTCACCTGCATTCCCTGGAAGCAGCCGGACAGCGCGATGATGATACCGAAGACAGGGGCCTTCAGCAGGCCAACCCAAAGGTCTGTGATCGGCACCACCTCTCGCAACCGTTGGATGAAGGTGATCGGCGGGATGTCGAGCGAGACGGCGCACAGGAACCCGCCGCCGATCACCGCGACGATGGAGGAATAGAAGCCGAGCAGCGGCATCATGATGACAACCGCCAGCGTCCGGGGCAGCACCAGTGCCTCCATGGGCGACACGCCGATGGTGCGCATCGCGTCCACTTCTTCGGTCAGCTTCATGGTGCCGAGCTGCGCCGCGAAGGCCGAGCCGGATCGGCCCGCGACCATGATTGCGGTCATCAGCACACCCAGTTCGCGGAAGGTCAGGCGGCCGACGAGGTTGATCGTCAACATCTCCATGCCGAACTGGCGCAACTGCACCGATCCCTGTTGGGCGATGACGATCCCGATCAGGAAGCTCATGAGGCCGATGATGCCGAGCGCGGAGACGCCGACAACCTCGAACCGCTGCACGACGGCGTTGACGCGGAATTTGCTGGGATGCCGGATAACGTTCCAGCTCGCCACCAAGGTCGCGCCGAAAAAGCCGAGGAGGCCGAGAAGCGTGGTGAAGGAGTTGACCACCGCTTCGCCGATCTGGCCGACCACGCGCTGCAACGGGGGAACATAGTCGGGCCTGATGTTGACCGGCTCGTCCAGCTTGCCCACGGCCTCGATCAGGCGTCGCGCATCTTCATTGCTGCCGGTAAGCTCGCAACTCAGCCTTTTCGCGGTACGGTGGACGGTCCAGGCGCCGATCGTGTCCATATGGTCGATGCCGGACAGGTCGATGGCAGCGACCGGCCCCGCCACCGCGTCGAGGCGGGCGGGCAGATCGCCCAGGCAGGCAATGGAAAAATGCCCGAGAAGTCGAATGACAGCACCGCCATCGCGCGTTTCTTCGGCAAGATCGGCGGCTTTGTTCATCAAGGCGGTTTAGTGGTCCATTATCGGTTGCACGGCAAGCCGAAACGGCCCATCCGCACGGTAGAACGATAGCAAGGCGCAAAAGTTTCGGAAACGGCATGACGCACCGTCTGGCAATATACGATATGGACCGCACGGTGACCTTTTCGGGCACCTATACTGGCTTCCTGATACATGTATCCAAAGGTCTGGCGCCATGGCGGCTGGTGCTGCTGCCCTGCGTCATCCTGTTGATGCTCGCCTATGTGATGAGGCTCATCAGTCGGCAGCGGCTGAAGGAGCTGAATCAGGCGCTGATGATCGGTTTCAATGTCGAGCGCGCCAGGCTTATGCCGCATGTCGAAAGCTATGCGGCCAAAGTCGTCGCGACCAATGTCCGCGCGGGCGCTCTCGACCAGATCGCACGGGACAGGGCTGATGGATACCGGCTGGTGCTCGCCACCGCATCCTACCGCCTTTATGTGGAGCCGATCGCCCGCCGGCTGGGGTTCGACGCGGTGATCGCGACCGACCATCTGAGCCAGGACCTGCGCTATGTGCGCGCCAAGATTGCGGGCGAGAATTGCTACGACACCGGCAAGCTGAGGATGATCAAGGCATGGATGGCGGCGGAAGCGATTGACCGCGACCATGCGCAGATCCGCGCCTATTCCGACCATGTGTCCGATGCGCCGATGCTGGAATTCGCCGACATGCCTTTCGCCTCCAATCCGCATAAGCCGCTCGCCAGGCTG
The DNA here is from genome assembly GCF_055396345.1 of Sphingobium sp. TomTYG46. Lineage (NCBI taxonomy): Bacteria > Pseudomonadati > Pseudomonadota > Alphaproteobacteria > Sphingomonadales > Sphingobiaceae > Sphingobium > Sphingobium sp. TomTYG46. The sequence goes on along the minus strand of NZ_AP027324.1, from coordinate 2,266,796 downwards.
GCTGCGAAACGCGGGTGGACGCGGGTGGACTGGGTCTAGAGCATTTTCGAAGCAGATGGCATCCTCTGCTGGCTCGGATCATGCTCCACGCACAGGCTCAGTGAAAGCGAACCGGGTTGGATAGAGCTTTTCCGGCAAAGAAGGCTTCCAGATTCGCCAACACCATCGCGGCCATGCGCGCGACTGCTTCCTGCGTGGCGCCGCCGATATGTGGCGTCAGGACGCAGTTGGGGACATCCTTCCAGAGGTCAGCGGGGGTAGGTTCCTGCTGAAACACGTCCAGCGCGGCCCCGCCCAGTCTTCCCTGACGCAAAGCCGACCTCAAAGCCTCCTCATCCACCAGTTGCCCGCGCCCGACATTAACGAGCAGGCCGTCCGGGCCGAGTGCATCCATGACGTCAGCACTGATCATCCCGCGATTGCTGTTGTCGGCGCGGGCGGCGACCAGCAATATGTCGCTGTCCTGTGCCAGAGCCTTCAGGCTTTCGGATCGCGGCCAGGGCAAGCCGGGCTTCTCTCGCGGACCCCACCAGCCGATCTGCATCCGCATCGCTTCCGCCCGCCGGGTGACGGCCTGCCCGATATGGCCCATGCCGACGATGCCGAGCCGGGCCTGATTCATGGAACGGGTAAGCCTGTCTGACTCGGCTGTCCAAAGGCCCACGCGCAGTCGTCGGTCGCCTTCGACGATCGCGCGGCGATGCGCTAGCATCAGGCCGATGGCATGGTCAGCGACGTCCTCCGCATTGGCATCAGCGCCATGCGTGACCGCTATGCCACGCCTCTCTGCTTCCTCCAGATCGATGCCGTCATAGCCGACGGTGAAGCAGGCGATGAGGCCGAGCTGTGGCATGGCCTCGAGCAAAGCAACGGAAAGCGGAAATTCGCCAGCCCAGACTATGGCCTTGGCATCGGCTCGCCGCTGGGCACCTTCATCTTCCCACAGCGGCCGCGCGTCATAGAAGGGGGAAAGGATTTTCAGCAACGGCGTCAGCAGTGGCTGTCCCACCAGGACGACAGGGCGACTGCCGCTCATCCCACGGCCTGCAGCGCCTGTGCGAAGTCTGCGATCAGGTCGTCGGCATCCTCGCAGCCGATCGAGATGCGCACCATATTGTCGGTGATCGCCAGAGCCTTCTTGCGATCGGCGGGCACGGACAGGTGCGTCATAGCCGCCGGGTGGCTGGCGAGCGTCTCCGTGCCGCCAAGGCTGACGGCCAGCTTGGCGATCTTCAGCGCATCGAGGAAGGCGAAAGCCTCAGCCTCGCCACCTTTTAGATAGAGCGAGAAGGTCGATCCAGCGCCTGTGCAGTGGCGGTTGTAGATGTCGGCCTGACGTTCCGTTTCGGGGAAGCCAAGGTAGACGACCTTCTCAACTTGCGGCTGGTCTTTCAGCCAGGTGCAGACCTTCGCCGCATTTTCGCCAGCCCGGCTCATCCGCAACTCCAGCGTTTCGAGACTGCGCAGGAGCATCCAGGCACTGTGCGGGTCGAGGATCGTGCCGATCGTATTGCGCATCAGCCGGATGGTGTTGATGAGGTCCTTTGGCCCCAGAACCCCGCCCGCGACAAGGTCGCTATGGCCGCCCGCATATTTGGTGAGGCTGTAGATGACGAGGTCCGCGCCATGGGCCAGTGGGTGATGCCAGAGTGGGCCGAGGAAGGTGTTATCGATCGCGACCGGGGGCAAATGCGCCTCTCCGGCGAAGAGATGGTCACGGCGGGCCACGACCGCCTCCACATCCACGAGCACGTTGGTGGGGTTGGCCGGGCTCTCCAGATAGATGAGGGCGACGCGGCCGAGCGACTTTGCCTGTTCGATGACGGCGCTGATTTCCTCCTCCGTCGAACCGGCGGGGAAATCGAGCCATTGCACGCCGAACTTGCCGAGAATGCGGCCGATCAGCGATTCGGTTGCTGCATAAAGCGGCGCTGAATGGACGATGACATCGCCGGGCTGGACGAGGGCGAGGAGCGTGGTCGCGATTGCGGACATGCCGCTGGAAAAAAGCAGCGCATCCTCTGCCTCCTCCCACACGGCCAGTCGGTCTTCGGCGATTTCCTGATTGGGGCCGTTGAAGCGGGAGTAGACCAAACCTTCCGCGCCGCCGGGTCTGATCCCGGTGACGCCTTCGAAGTGCCGTTTGCCTGCGGCGGCGCTTTCGAATGCGAAGGTCGATGTCAGGAAGATGGGCGGCTTCAGCGATCCTTCCGATAGCATCGGGTCGTAGCCATGGCCCATCATCAGCGTCGCGGGCTTCAGCTTGCGTCCGCCGATTTCCATGATGGCTGGCTTGGCACGGCGGCGCTTGCGCGTGGGCTCAGCCCCGGAAAGGTCGGCCTCTGTCTCGCCGGTCATCGCTGTTTCTCCTGCGTTTGCGGCTTTTGCCGCCTCTTATGATGCCAGAAGTGTAACGCCTTTCGAAGGGAAAGAGACCAGCCATTCCGGCAATTATGTTATCGCCATGACATCGCGCCGGGATCGTGACAGGGGCCGCGCGCGTTCCTACATCTATTGATATGAACCAACGCCTTCCCGAACCGCTGGAGCAATGGTTCACCGCGCGCGGGTGGTCGCCGCGCAGCCATCAGATCGACATGCTGGCAGCCGCAAGAGCGGGGGATCATGCCCTGCTCGTCGCGCCGACGGGCGCGGGGAAGACATTGGCGGGATTCCTGCCGACGCTTTCCGACCTGATCGAAGAACCGGCCGAGGGTCTCCATACCCTCTATGTGTCGCCGCTGAAGGCGCTGGCAGTCGATGTGCGGCGCAATCTGCTCACCCCGATCGAGGAGATGGACTTGCCGATCCGGGTCGAGACGCGCACCGGCGACACGCCTTCGGATCGCAAGGCGCGGCAGCGAGCTCGGCCGCCTCAGATACTGCTGACCACGCCTGAATCGCTATCGCTGCTGCTCAGCTATCCCGACAGTTTCCTGATGTTCGCGAAGTTGAGGACGGTGATCATCGATGAGGTTCATGCCTTCGCCACCCAGAAGCGCGGCGATCTGCTCAGCCTGTCTCTGGCGCGTTTGCAGAGGATCAATCCCGAATTGCGCCGCGTCGCGCTGTCCGCGACCGTGGCCGATGTCGATGCGTATCGGGCTTGGCTAGCGCCTGACGGTGACATCAACAGCGTGACGCCGGTCATGGGGGAGCAGGGCGCTGATCCCGAGGTCGCGATCCTGATTCCGGAAGGGCGCATCCCCTGGTCGGGCCATTCCGGTAAATATGCCGCAAAGCAGGTCATGGCCGAAATCGAGCGGCGGCAGACGACGCTGGTCTTCTGCAACACGCGTGGACTTGCGGAACTCATCTTCCAGGAGCTTTGGACCGCGAACGAGGCGAACCTGCCGATCGGCATTCATCATGGCAGCCTGTCGGTGGAGGCCAGGCGCAAGGTGGAAAATGCGATGGCCGACGGCAGGCTGCGCGCGCTCGTCGCGACCGCGAGCCTCGACCTGGGCGTCGATTGGGGCAATGTCGATTGCGTGATCCAGATGGGCGCGCCCAAGGGATCGTCCCGCCTGCTCCAGCGCATCGGCCGCGCCAACCACCGGCTGGACCAGCCGAGCGAAGCCATCATCATTCCCGGCAATCGTTTTGAATATCTTGAGGCGCGCGCCGCGCTCGACGCGGTGGAGGCAGGGGAGCGGGACGCCGACGACTTTCGCACCGGCAGCCTCGACGTTCTGGCGCAGCATGTGATGGCGCTCGCCTGCGCCGCGCCGTTTGCGGAACAGGAGTTGCTGGAGGAAATCCGATCGGCCACGCCCTATAGTGCGCTCACCGACGAGGGCTTTGCCAACGTCCTGCACTTCATCGAGGGGGGCGGCTATGCCCTGCGCGCCTATGATCGGTTCAAGCGGCTGACCCGTGATGCGGACGGGATATGGCGTGTGTCCCATCCCCGATTCATCCAGCAGCATCGCATGAACGCCGGGATCATCGTTGATCAGCCGGTGCTGGATGTTCGGTTTGCCAACGGCCGCAAGCTCGGGACGGTGGAGGAGGGTTTCGCCGCGACGCTGCGGCCCGGCGACAGCTTCTTCTTTTCAGGCCTGGCGCTGGAGGTGGTGCGGATGGACGTCACCGACCTGGTCGTGCGCGCGACGTCGAAGCAGGCGCGGGTCCCCGCCTGGGGTGGCACGCGGATGGCAATGTCCACCCGCCTAGCCGACCGGGTGCGGCACTTCCTGGCCGAACCGGAAGAATGGCACCGCTTCCCCGACGATGTTCGGGAGTGGCTGGAGGTGCAGAAATATCGCTCAGCCCTGCCGGAGCCGGGGCAGCTGCTGATCGAGACCTTCCCGCATGAGGGGCGGTATTATCTGATCTGCTACAGTTTTGAGGGGTGGAATGCGCATCAATCGCTTGGCATGCTGCTCACCCGCCGCATGGATGCCCAGGGTTTGATGCCGCTGGGTTTCGTGTCCAACGATTATGCGCTCGCCGTCTATGGGCTCAAACCTGTGACGGACCCGCAGAGCCTGTTTTCCGCCGACATTCTGGATCATGAATTTGTCGAGTGGGTCGAACAATCGAGCTTGTTGAAGCGCGCCTTCCGGGACGTTGCGGTCATAGCTGGACTGATCGAGCGTCAGCATCCCGGCAAGCGAAAGACCGGGCGACAGGTCACTTTCTCGACCGACCTCATCTATGACGTGCTGCGCAAATATCAGCCGGATCATCTGCTGCTGAAGGCGGCCTGGGCCGATGCCCGCGCGCGCATGACCGATGTCGGGCGGCTGGGCGACCTGATCGATCGCGCTTCGGAAACGATGCTGCATATTGATCTGGACAGGGTAAGCCCGCTGGCGGTGCCGGTGCTGATCCTGATCGGCCGCGAACAGGTCGCGCAGGCGGCGGCCGAAGATGCCCTGCTGATGGAGGCCGAAGCGCTGGTGGCAGAGGCGATGCGGACGGATTAGGGCGTAAACTCATAAATTTCGCGTCCTGCGGATTTGACCAAAAAGGCCCATCACCGCGTCGAGAGGGCTTGAAATATCGACATATTCCTGCACCATCTCTCCTCGTGCTGGGCCTTTTTGCCTCAAACCTCGAACGCGAAATTTATGAGTTTACGCCCTAAAAGTCTTCGCGCACTCCGCCGCAGCCCTTCAACGTCCCTTCGCCAAAAGACAGCGCGACGCGATCGGCCCAATGTGCGTCGCTCATGCCGTCGTTGCATGGTCCGTCCGTCACGGTCATCGAAAATCCGTCCGCCAGATACCGCACGGCCCGGCCGTCATCTGTCCGGTTGACGGAGACATGAACGGGAGCCTTGTCCGGGCGCTCCAGCGTGGCAACCGAACCTTTGACCGTTACCGCCCAAAAGGGTTCGGTCCCCAGAGCGCGATAGCGCGTTTCGTTGCTGAGCGGTGCGGTGCTTACTCTTTCCGGGGGAGGTTGCGGGGCTGGCGAGTCAGCGACATTTGCTGGTTCGTCATGATTCGCCTGCTGATTCAAAATGGGCGTCTCCGCGACTGGCGTGTCTTTCGCCCGATGTTCACCCATGTCTTCCTTCCGGCCGCAACCCGTGAGCAGAAGGGCGCCTGCAACGAACAGCCATGCCTTCATATTTCCCTCGCCTCTTTACCGTTAATTAATATAGCGTCGGATATATACCGAAGTATAAACAGCATCTTAGCAGATGATTGACCATGTTGTTTAGGCAAATGAACAGCATGTGTTGAGTAGAAAATCCCCGAGCGAAGGGGATTTTCGATGCGTCCTTCTATGTTTGGCCGATTGTCGTGCAGCGAGGCGAGCGCTGATTCGCCGTGTTGTCCCATGTCTGCGGCCGATCGGGCGTCCCTCCGGGCGTTTTTGACCAGATTCAGGGTCGACACATCAGGCATCGCCCTTGTTGAAACGGCGCTGGTTGCGCCATTCCTGGCGATCATCCTCATGGGCACGGTCGATGCGGCCCGTTACGGCGCGGCCAAGATGAAAATCCAACAAGCCGTCAATCGCGGTCTGGAGATGTCATGGATGGGCGGCACGGACGTTGTCGCAACCGACATTCAGGCGCAGGCGGCAGCGCAGGCGAATGTGCCGACCAGTGCCGTGACAGTCACCCAGACACTTGAGTGCGGGGGCACGGCGACAACCTGGACCACCAATGCCAATCCCTGCGCTTCCGGCGAAACCGCTCGCTACACGCAGATTCAGATTTCAACGACCTTCACGCCATCCTTTGCGCTGGGGTCGCTGGCGAAGATGCTGGCCAACTCGAATGGCGTCGTGCCGATATCCGCGACGGGGGTTCTGAGAATCCAATGACACGGTTTTTTCGCCTTCTCCATCAGCTTGCGTGCGATTGCCGTGGCGCCGGTGTGCTCGAATTCGCGCTGGTAGCGCCTGTCCTGCTGGGCATGCTGATCGGGATCCCGGCGCTGGGGATACTTTTCTATGCGCAGGCGGGGCTCAGGAGCACCGTAGAGGATGCGGCGCGTTATGCAACGACGTGGCCCAAGCCGAGTGAGGCCGACATACAGGCAAGAATAGCGTCGAAGCAGTTCGGGATGAACTCGGCCAATATCGTTGCGCCGACCGTCACGTTCACGACCAGTTCGAAGCCCAACTATGTCACCATAACGATGGGCTACAATGTAACCATCAACTTCCTGCTTGGAAGCAAGACGATCGCGCTGTCCGAAACGCGCAGAGCCTATGTCACGAGCTAGAGCATGATCCGATCAGACTGAATCGGATCTTGCTCCATTTGTCTTTTGTTTCCGCATTTTCCGAGCCAGCAGATGATGCCATCTGCTTCGAAAATGCTCTAGAGCCGAGGAGCTGACGATGCCATTGCTCAATTGCTTGTCCCGTCTTCGCACGCTTTGGTCCGACGCGCGGGGCAATGCGCTCATGCTGACGGCGCTGGCGCTTCCCGTCATGATCGGCGCGGCGGGGCTTGGCGTCCACACCATGCAGCTTTCGCATGTGAAGCGGGAATTGCAGCGGGAGGCTGACTCCGCGGCGATGGCAGGCGCCTATTCGCTTTACCAGAGCCAGGGCAATAGCGCGGCCACGGCTCAGGCGAACAAGGCGCTGACACAGAATGCTCTTGTCCCCGGAGCCACGTCTACGATCACGCCGGGGGCTTATACTACCAGTGGTGGCACCACTTACACCTCGGCAATGTATGTCCGTTTGGCCAGCACTCAGCCCACGGCCTTGATGGCCCTGTTTGGCATGTCCACGTCCACCGTGGCCGCTGAGGCCCGGGCGGCGGTCGTCTCCGATGGCAAGGTTTGTTTCCTTGCCAAGGAGAGTGGCAACAACACCGGGATCACCTTTGCAGGCAACTCGACACTCGATCTGGGATGTGGTGCGGGCACTAACTCGATCAGCAACAGTGCGGTCGACGTGAACGGCCAGCCGACCGTGAAGGTTTCGCCGATCGTCGCGATGGGCGGCATCCCGTCGTCCACCGCCTACGCCGCTGGCACCACGCTCATGCCCAATCATGCAGCGCTGACCGATCCCTTCGCCGATATGAGCTTGGATCCTAGCACCAACGACGTTTCCAATGGGAAGTGCAAGAACGGCAGCAATTGGAATGAAATCAATGTCTCTTCGGGGGCGACGGTCGATAGCAGCAGCGGAAGTCCTTATGCACCGGGTTGCTATGGAACGATCAATGTTCAAGGCACCCTGACGCTGAAGCCGGGCGTCTACTACCTGGCCAATGGGGCGAATAATGCGGGCCTGCAAGTTGGCGCTCAGGGCCATCTTACCTGCATGGGCTGTACTTTCGTGCTGACCAGCACCACGCCCAACAACGCGAACAGTTTCGCGACGATGGACATCAACGGTGGGGCGGAGGTCGATCTTTCTCAATCCACCAGCGGCACCTATAGCGGCATCACCATCTATCGGGACAGCAGGGCCGCGGCGAGCAATCAGTGTTGCAAGGTCAACGGCAATTCCAATTCGACGCTCAGTGGCGCCTTCTATTTCCCGAACGATACGCTGACGTTCAACGGCACATCGGGCATGTCGCTCACCTGCTTCCAGATGGTCGCGCTACGCCTGTCCTTCAGCGGAAACGCGACGATCACGAACACGTGCGCCCCCCCGGGTGGAGCGGCCAAATGGTCGTTGACCGCTGTCCGGCTGATAAGTTGAAGCGGCTGTGAGAGCCGCTTCAATCTACCAGGATCAGACGTCCAGATTGGCGACGTTTAGCGCATTGTCCTGAATGAACTCGCGCCGTGGTTCGACGACATCGCCCATCAGACGGGTGAAGATCTCGTCGGCGACGTCCGCCTGCTCAACCTCGACCCGCAGCATCGAGCGGTTGTCCGGGTCCAGCGTGGTTTCCCACAGCTGCTCGGCATTCATCTCGCCAAGACCTTTGTAACGCTGAATGGCGAGGCCCTTGCGACCTGCCGTCAGCACCGCTTCCAGCAATTCGCTGGGCCGGGTGACGACGACCGCGCCCTTGGATATCACGGGCAGATCGTCTTCCCCCGCCTCTTCGGCAGCGGCCGCAGCCTTTGCGGTGACCAGGCGGCTGGTGGTCCGATAGCTGTCGGCTTCCTCGGCAGCGATGGAGTGCAGCTTGCGCGCTTCGGCGGAACCGATGAAGCCATGTTCGATCATGTGGTGATCGGTTACGCCCCGCCAGAGCCGCTCGAAATGGAAGCCGCCCTCTTCGGCAATGCGGCCGCTCCAGCGGCCCTCGTCATCCTGCGCGTCCATCCACTTGACGGTCGCCGTCAGCCGTTCCGCCTGCGCGTCATGGCCCAGTTCCGGGTCAAGCGCGCCGTTGATGGCCAGCGCCTCGATGATGGCCGGATTGTAGCGGCGCGGCACATAGCGCATCACTGCGCGCATCCGTCGGCCATGCTCGATCAGCGAGCGCAGGTCTTCGCCCGAACGCATGCCGCCGGTCGTTTCCAGCGCCATGGAATCGACGCCATTGTCGACCAGATATTGCTCCAGCGCGGCTTCATTCTTGAGGTAGACCTCGGACCGGCCCCGCGTCGCCTTGTAGAGCGGCGGCTGGGCAATATAGAGATGCCCCGCCTCGATGATCTGCGGCATTTGCCGGTAGAAGAAGGTCAGCAGCAGCGTGCGGATATGCGCGCCATCGACGTCGGCGTCGGTCATGATGACGATCTTGTGGTAGCGCAGCTTTTCGAGGTTGAAATCGTCGCGGATGCCGGTGCCCATCGCCTGGATGAGCGTGCCGACTTCCTTCGATGACAGCATCCGGTCGAAGCGTGCGCGCTCGACGTTCAGGATCTTGCCCTTGAGCGGCAGGATCGCCTGATTGTGCCGGTTGCGGCCCTGCTTGGCTGAACCGCCTGCCGAGTCGCCTTCGACCAGGAAAAGTTCCGACTTGGCGGGGTCGCGTTCCTGACAGTCGGCGAGCTTGCCGGGCAGGGAGGCGATGTCCATCACGCCTTTGCGCCGGGTCAGTTCGCGCGCCTTCTTCGCGGCTTCACGGGCGGCTGCGGCGTCGATCACCTTCTGGATGATCATCTTGCCATGGCCCGGATTTTCCTCCAGCCATTCCGCCATCTTGTCGGCCATCAGGCTTTCCAGCGGCTGGCGGACTTCGGACGAAACCAGCTTGTCCTTGGTCTGTGAAGAGAATTTGGGATCAGGCAGTTTGACCGACACAATAGCGGTCAGGCCTTCGCGCATGTCCTCGCCGGTCAGGGACACCTTTTCCTTCTTCAACATGCCTGACTTGTCGGCATAATTATTAAGGGTTCGGGTCAGCGCCGCGCGGAAGGCGGCGAGGTGCGTGCCGCCGTCGCGCTGCGGAATGTTGTTCGTGAAGCAGAGCACATTCTCATAATAAGAATCGTTCCACTCCAGCGCGACGTCGATGGTCACATCGTCGCGACTGCCCGAAATCGCGATCGGATCGGGCATCAGCGGCGTCTTGTTGCGATCAAGATATTTGACGAAGGCCGCGATGCCGCCCTCATAGAACAGTTCGACTTCCTTCTTCTCCTCATGCCGGGCATCGGCCAGAAACAGCCGTACGCCGGAGTTCAGGAAGGCCAGTTCGCGGTAGCGATGCTCCAGCTTTTCAAAGTCGAACTCGGTATGGTTCTTGAAGGTGCCGCCGTCGCCGGAGGCCTTTTCGGTCGAGGGAAGGAAGGTGACCTTCGTGCCCTTCTTACCTGCGGGAGCGTCCCCAATGACCTTGAGTGGTGCGACGGCATCGCCATAGGCAAAGCGCATATAATGCTCCTTGCCGTCCCGCCAGATGTTGAGGTCCAGATATTCGCTGAGCGCGTTGACGACAGACACGCCCACGCCGTGCAGGCCGCCCGACACTTTGTAGGCATTGTCGTCCGATGTGTTCTCGAACTTGCCGCCCGCGTGCAGCTGGGTCATGATGACCTCCGCCGCAGAGACGCCTTCTTCCTTGTGGATATCGGTAGGGATACCGCGGCCATTGTCCTCGACACTGACTGACCCATCGGGATTGAGCGTGATCAGGATGCGATCGCAATGTCCGGCCAGCGCCTCATCGATCGCATTGTCGCTGACCTCGAACACCATATGGTGCAGACCCGAACCATCATCGGTGTCGCCGATATACATGCCGGGCCGTTTGCGCACGGCGTCCAGGCCTTTCAGGACCTTGATGCTGTCGGCGCCATAGGCGTTGGCGTTGGGGGTGTTTTGACTTTCCTCGCTCATGCCCGAGCATATAGGGAAAGCCCCAAAGAAACTAAAGCGAAACATGCCTGCTTCCGCTTGAGGATGGGCCGGTCTATCAGGGGCGCATGCGCGCTATCATCCCCCTGTTTCTGATGCTTGGCGCCTGTTCCGACAGCAGCGACGTGCTGGAGCAGTTGCCCAACAGCTCCATCGCTGGAGCATCGCGCGACGACATGCCCGAAACCCGGCTGGAAGCGAAAATTACGCGCCCTGTCACCATTGGCGAGGATGGCCCGCGACTGGATGCCTGTGCCGCGATGGGGCAGGCGGTTCGCGTCGCCGCTCAGGGTCTGGCTATCCGTGCCGCGCCTTTTGCCGAGGCGCAGGAGGTCGGACGTCTGGCGGAAGGAGCGAGAGCGCTGGTATGCACCCGCAGTCTGGACCAGAAGTGGCTTGGTGTGGTCGTCGTGCCGCAGCCACCGACCGACTGCGGCCTGTCTGAGCCAGTTGACCGGAAGCAAGCCTATGCCGGGCCGTGCCTTAACGGCTGGGTGTCGAGCGCGTCGATCCGGTTGGTGGCCGGTTGAGACGCTGAAGATATATTGGCCTTTTACAAAATAGCCTGTGTTTTCTAAGTGGAATTGTGTTTGTGATCAGAAAGAGTCGCTTCCATGTCCAATTCTGCTCTTCGTCCACCCTCGCTGCTTCGATTGCTGGGCGCTTGGCGGGTCGCGGAGAGCGCCGAACCCGCCTATCGCCAACTGGCCGATGCACTGCGCATGTTGGTGCTGGACGGGCGGGTTGGGCTGAACGTGCGCCTGCCGGGCGAACGGGAACTGGCCGCCGCGCTGGGTCTCAGCCGCACGACGATCGCGGCTGCGTTCGACCGGTTGCGCGATGAGGGCTATCTGGAAAGCCGTCAGGGTTCGGGCAGCGTCACACGCCTGCCGCCCGGTCGGATACATCCCGAACCGCCTGAATTGGACCTGCCCACTGGCGGGAATATCCTCAACTGGACTCATGCCGCACTGCCTGCCGCGCCGGGGGTGGGGCGCGCCTGCCAGGCGGCGGTTGAAGCCCTGCCGGCCTTTCTGGGAGATCTTGGCTATGATCCGCTCGGCCTGCCGCCGCTGCGCCGCGCGATCGCCGCGCAGTTCGAACGGCGCGGCTGCCCCACCAGCCCCGACCAGATCATCGTCACCAACGGCGCACAGCAGGGCTTTGCCTTGTTGCTGCAATGGCTGACGGGGCCAGGCGACCGGGCCGTGATAGACCATCCGACCTATCATAATGTCATTCAGGCGTTGCAGCGCGCGCATGTCGTGCCCGTGCCTGTGGGGCTTCCCGCGCAAGGGTGGGACATTGACGCCATGGAGGCGGCGTTCCGCCAGACAAGTCCGCGCTTTGCCTATGTCATCGCGGATTTTCACAATCCGACCGGGCGCAGCATGGACCCGGCGACGCGGCGCGCCTTGGTCGCAGCGGCCACGCGTACGCACACGCCATTGATTATTGATGAAACCATGGTGGCGATGGGTCTCGACTTTCCCGCCCCGCCACCGGTGGCGATTCATGATCCGTCAGGGCGTCAGGTCATCACCCTGGGATCGGCAAGCAAGATCTTCTGGGGTGGATTGCGTGTCGGATGGATTCGCGCCGATCCGCAGACGATCGCGGCGCTTGGACGGTTGCGCACGACAATGGATATGGCCAGTCCGGTGGTGGAGCAGCTTGCCGTCGCGCAGTTGATCGACAGCGATGAAGGTCTTGGTCCGCGCGGAGACCTGCTGCGTTCCCGTCGGGACCATCTGATCGGCGAGATCGACAGGCATCTGCCGCACTGGCGTGTCGAATCGCCTGCGGGAGGTCTGTCGCTCTGGGCCGAATTGCCGCGCGCCGAAGCGACTGCCTTGGCCGCGATCGCCGAAAGTCATGGTGTGCGGGTTGCGCCGGGTCCGCGTTTTGGCGTGAGCGGCGCGTTCGAGCGCTTCCTGCGCCTGCCCTTTACGTTGCCTGAGGAGCAGCTGACTGTAGGGGTGGAGCGGCTGGCGGAAGCGGATGCACGGCTGCACGCCCGTCTGCCGCGCGGGCGTGATTCGCTGGCGGCGGCGCTAGAGGCGGATAGGCTGATTTAGGGGGGGGGCAGACTCCCTCTGCTCGAAACGTCATCCCAGCGGAAGCTGGGATTTCGGGCTTGCTCGCGCGCGCGCTCCTGAGATCCCCTAAGTTCACGGAACAAGTGCAACACCTGCTAGGATGGTGTTGCGATGGGAGACGATTACGGCCAGCTCAGCCTTGAGGAGCGGATCGAGATTTACCGGCTGCATGCAGGCGGTATATCTCGAAGAGCCATAGCGGTGCATCTGGGGCGCGCGGCGTCCACGATCAGCCGCGAGCTGCGGCGCAACAGCGTCAGGACAAAGGCCTGGCCTGGTGGCTACGAGCCTGTTCGCGCCCAGCATCTTGCCGAGCGGCGGCGGCGCTGGGACTGCCGCTTCAAGCTGGAACGCCAACCGGACCTGCGCGATCTGGTGAGGACCCGCCTTGCGATGGGATGGTCCCCCGAACAGATCGTCGGCCGACTGACGCGCGAGCATGGTCGCACCCTCATCAGCCATGAGTCAATCTACCGCTTCATCTACCACCGCTCGGCGCAGAAGGATTATTGGCATCGCCTGCTGCCTCGCGCCAAGCACAGGCGCGGTCGCCATGTCCGTTTCGGCGGCAGCATGATCGACATCATCAAGCATCGTCGCCCCTTGAGCGAACGGCCCCTTGAGGCTGATGACCGGCACAGCCCCGGTCATTGGGAAGCCGATTTCATGCTCTTCGCCCAATATGGCCACTCCATCCTGGTCGCTCATGAACGCGCTTCCCGCTTCATCATCATCCACAGACCACAGGATCGAAAGGCCAGGCGAACCGCCAATCATCTCGCCGACATCCTCGATACACTACCGCGCCCCATGCGGCGGACCATCGCCTTCGACAACGGGCCAGAGTTCGCCCTACATCATCAACTCGCAAAGCAGACCGGCATCCAGACCTTACTTCTGCGATGTCCGGTCACCTGGCAAAAAGGCGGCGTCGAAAATGCCATCGGACGCTTGCGGCGCACTCTGCCCCGCAAAACCAACCTCGACGCCATCGATCACGCCCTCATCCGACACGCCGCAGATCGCTACAACCACACCCCAAGAAAATGCCTCGACTTCCTTACTCCCGCCGAGGCATTCTCCCACTTCAACTCAAATGTTGCACTTCAAACGTGAATCTACATGCCAGCTTTCGCTGGGATGACGGCTTTGCTGTTGAGGGATGAACAAAAAAAGGGCCGCGCAGGACATATCCCGCGCGGCCCCTCATTCAAGCGAAGGCGCTTACGCGGCCTTCTTGTCAGCCTGATAGCGCTCGATCGCTTCCAGCGTGATGCGGCGGGCGTCTTCCGCGCCGCCCCATGTGCCGATGCGCACCCACTTCTGCTTTTCCAGATCCTTATAGTGGGTGAAGAAATGTTCGATCTGCTCCATCACGATGCCGGGCAGGTCGTCCTTTTCATCGACGTCGCTATAATAGGGGAAGGTCTTGTTGTCGGGAACGCAGACCAGCTTTTCGTCGCCACCCGCTTCATCTTCCAGATTAAGCACGGCGATCGGACGAGCGCGCACGACCGATCCCGGCACGAAGGGCGAGCGGGCGATCACCAGTGCGTCCAGCGGATCGCCATCGGGCGACAGGGTGTGCGGAACGAAGCCATAGTTGGCTGGATAACGCATCGGGGTATGCAGGATGCGATCGACGAACAGCGCGCCCGACGCCTTGTCGAATTCATATTTCACAGGCTCGCCGCCAATCGGCACTTCGATGATGACGTTCAGGCTGTTGGGCGGATCGTCGCCGACCGGGATCAGTTCGATATTCATGGGACTAAGCCTTTTGATGCAAATTGGCGTTGCGGGTGATTATGTCCTTGGTTTGAGCAGCCGATCGAGGCTGCCTTCACCCTCTCCTGATTTTTCGAGGCGCGGATAGCGCAGGCCGCCGGAATAAGCGAGCGTCAAAGTGCGGTAATATCTGTCCTGCTTGACGATGATCTGCATCGGCTTGGCGGCCTTCAGCGCGGCCTTGAACACCTCTCCTGAATATTCATCGCCATTGATCGCGACGATCTTCGTGCCAACCGCCAGTCCCGCCTTGAAGGCCGCGCTGTCCCAGACGACGTTGGAGATTTCGCCATCGCCTTTCACGATCAGGCCGATGCCGAAGCTTTGGTCGATATTCTTGCCCTCGGCGGCCTTGGTGAAGGCGTTGGGCGTGTCGCCATAGACCAGCTTGTAGCCGCCCATGGCAAAGCCGCCCTTGGGCGTCTCGCGCGTCGTGCCGTCCACATATCGGGCGAAGAAACCGGCCCAGTCGTAGGGCGCAACCCCGTTGAGCGTCTTTATGACATCGTCGCGATTATAGACGACCTGGCCCCAATCACCGGGGTTGATGCCGAAGAAGGCCTTGGCGAAATCATCGAGGCCCTTTGCACCGCGCGTCTGCTTGCGGATGATCGCGTCCGCTTCCAGCCAGATCATCAGCCCTTCATTATAATAGTCCTCCGACCGCTGCCAGCTTGTCCATCCCTTGGGTCGGCGAGCCGAGATGATCGGGTCGTGGGTCGTATCCTCCATCGGCCGCCATTCCCGGCCGCGCGTGGTGTCCAGCTTGGCGGCGATGTGGGCGTAGGCGTCCAGCGTCTCCTGTTTCGTGAACAACCCCGACCGCGCGCCCAGGACATAGCCCCAGAATTGCGTCTGCCCTTCATAGACCCACAGCAGATTGTCCTGCATCGGCACGTTGAAGTCCGGCGTCCAGAGCAGGTCCGGGCGGCGGAACTTTCCGTCCCAGCTATGGGTGAATTCATGGGGCAGAAGGTTACGGTCCAGCAGGGCCTCGCCATCCCCCCACTTCTTGAAATAGCCCGGCTCCACCTGATTTTCCGACGACCGGTGATGCTCCAGCCCGATGCCGCCCATTTCGTCGGTGATGGCGAACAGAAAGTCATAATGGTCGAAATGATAGGTGCCGAACAGGGCGCCCGCTTCATCGACCAGCTTCTTGTGCTTGGCGATTTGGTCGGGCTTGGCCTCCAGCTCGTCGGCATCGTCGGCGACGATATTCAGCGTGACGTTATGGCCCAGGTCCACCGGCTTAAAGTAACGCCCGGAGAACACCGGCGAATCCTGCAACGCTTCATAATCGATCGTCTCATAAGCGACGGTCGATCCGGTTTTCCGCCCGCGCAGCGCGGTCGCCGCCTGCCAGCCATCGGGATAGGTCACCGTCGCCTGAACCGGAATCTGCCGGGTATAATAGCCTGCGGGGTAGAGCGAGACCGACTCCCACTGAATATTCAGCATCTTGGGCGTGACGACCACGCGTCCCTGATTGGACTGGGTCGCCGACAGGAACTGAAAGGAGGCAAGGATTTCGCGCGCGCCCGCCGGAACGTCGATGACGAAACCATAGACGTTGAGCGGATCGCGTTTCCAGTCCACCGGCTTGCCATCGGCGGTGAAGGTCATGCCACTGATCTTCTCAATCTGCCCACGCGGCGCATGATTGCCCGGCAGCCACTCGGGTACCAGCAGGGTCATGGGACCGCTCGATGCGACGGGGATATGCTCCTTCACCCGCAGGATTCGCTGAGTCGTGTCGGTCGCGTCCACCTCCAGCCGGATGGTGCCGCCGGGGTAAGGGATGTCGCGCGGCGCGGGGCTGGCGTCATTCACCGGCAGGGCGGCGGGCCTTGACCTTACGGCATCCTGAGCGGCGAGGGGGGTGATGATGGCTGTGGAAAGCAGGAAAGCGGCAGCAAGGCTGCGGATCATGGCTGTCTCCGAGAAAGACGTGGCAGGAATTGCCTCATGAACTCAGCATGACGAACCAAAATCTACACGTCCACCGCGAAGAACAGCGACGAAATTATCTGACAAAAAAAGCGCGTTTCCTTGCGCCTTCTTTACCGCTAAAGGCGCATCCCCATGGCGAAAATTGAAACGCCGCGCCCGGTGCGCGGCACGCAAGACATGCTGGGGGGTACGGCGGAAGCGTTCCAGGAACGTTTCGCCCATGTGGCCGCGACCTTTGACCGGGTCCGCAGGCTCTATGGCTTTCATCGCGTTGAAGTGCCGGTCTTCGAAGCAACGGCGGTGTTCGCCCGGTCGCTGGGCGAAAGCACCGATGTCGTTTCCAAGGAAATGTACACGTTCGACGATCGCGGGGGCGACAGCATCACCCTGCGTCCCGAATTCACCGCAGGTATCGCCCGCGCCTATGTTACCGAAGGCTGGCAGCAATATGCGCCGCTGAAGGTGGCGACCCATGGGCCGCTGTTCCGGTACGAGCGCCCGCAAAAGGGCCGCTTCCGCCAGTTTCACCAGCTCGATGCCGAGATCATCGGCGCGGGGGAGCCGGGCGCGGATATCGAATTGCTTGTCTTCGCCGATCAATTGCTGCGCGAGCTTGGCATATCGGAAGGCGTGACGCTGAACCTCAACACGCTGGGCGACGCGCAAAGCCGTGATGCCTGGCGGGCGGCGCTGGTCGCGCATTTCGAAGCGCACCGCGATCAGCTGTCCGAGGACAGCCTCGACCGGCTGAACCGCAATCCGCTCCGTATCCTCGACAGCAAGGACCCGCGCGACCGCCCCGTGGCGGACAGCGCGCCGGATATCGACGCCTATCTGACCGACGAAGCGCGCAGCTTCTTCGACAAGGTGACGGCGGGCCTTGATGCGGCGGGTGTGGCGTGGGAGCGCAATGCGCGGCTGGTGCGGGGTCTGGACTATTATCGTCACACCGCGTTCGAGTTCATCACCGACCGGCTCGGCGCGCAGGGCACGGTGCTGGGCGGCGGGCGCTATGACGGGCTGATCGAGAATCTCGGCGGTCCCTCGACCCCGGCGGTCGGCTGGGCGGCAGGGATCGAACGGCTGGCGATGTTGGTGAACATGCCGGAGATTGAAAGGCCCGAAGTGGTCGTTGTTGTGGAAGATTTCGGTTCAGAACACTTTGCGCTGAAAGTCGGCACAGTTCTTCGCCGCAGTGGCATTCGTACAGAGATCATTTCTAGCGGCTCCCTGAAAAAAAGGTACGGGAAAGCGCGGAATATGAAACCCGATTGGATTTTAAAGACGCGGCTTCCCGTGTCAGCTCCAGAAGGCATTGGATCGGTCCAACTGGCGCGTGGAAATGATGAGCATGTCATAGGGCTAAATCTCGCGACGTTGCAGGACGTAATCGCCAATAGATTCGCCATCGACTTCGCTGATGGCCTTGTTCTGCATGCAACAGTTCTGCTCAAAGATTTGCTGGCTTAATGCAAATCTCCGCCGAACGTATCGCGCAGATCGAGGCGCGCCGGGATGAGGTGCAGGCGTCGATGACGCGCGCGGACCTCGCGCCCGAGGAGTTCGTGCGGCTGTCCAAGGAATATGCGGAGATCGAGCCGGTGGCTCGGGCCGCGCATGAGGTGCGACGGCTCCGGCAGGAATTGCAGGCGCTCGAATATATGGCGGGCGGGGTGGACGCCGACGCTGATGCCGCCATGCGCGAAATGGCGCAGGAGGAGATGCAGCTGATCAAAGGGCAGCTGCCGGACGCCGAACGCGCCCTGGCGCTTCAGCTGCTACCCAAAGATGCTGCCGACGCGCGCCCGGCCATGCTGGAAATCCGCGCAGGGACGGGCGGTGATGAAGCCGCGCTCTTCGCGGGCGACCTCTTCCGCATGTATCAACGCTATGCCGACGCGCAGGGCTGGAAGATGGAACTGATCTCGGCCAACGCGTCTGAAGTTGGCGGCTTCAAGGAAGTCGTCGCCAGCATCACGGGCATCGGCGTATTTGCCAAGCTCAAGTTCGAAAGCGGCGTTCACCGCGTCCAGCGGGTCCCCGCTACCGAAAGCGGCGGGCGCATCCATACCTCGGCCGCGACCGTCGCGGTGCTGCCCGAGCCGGAGGAGGTGGATGTGCAAATCGCCGACGGCGACCTCAAGATCGACATCTACCGGGCATCCGGCGCGGGCGGCCAGCATGTGAACACGACCGACAGCGCCGTGCGCATCACCCATTTGCCCAGCGGCATCGTGGTGACGCAGCAGGACGAACGGTCTCAGCACAAGAATAAGGCCAAGGCGATGCAGGTGCTCCGCGCGCGCCTTTATGAGGCGGAACGGGAGCGCACGCAGAGCGAGCAGGCTGGCGCACGCAAGGCGATGGTGGGATCGGGCGACCGATCGGAGCGCATCCGCACCTATAATTTCCCGCAGGGCCGAGTCACCGATCATCGCATCAACCTGACCCTGCACCGCCTGCCGGAAATATTGGAAGGCGCGGGACTTGCCGAAATCATCGACGCGCTGATCGCCGAGGATGAGGCCGCGCGCCTCGCGCAGCTGGATGGCATCGGGTGAGCATCGCCCAGGCGCTCCGCAATGCGACTGCCCGGCTCCAGAATGTCAGCGGTACAGCGCGTCTCGACGCGGAACTGCTTCTCGCCCACGCGCTGGGCATCAGCCGCAACGAGTTGTTGCTTCGCCAGCAAGATCTCACGATGCCTTCCGGCTTTGGCGCGCTGGTTGACCGGCGGGTCGAAGGCGAACCCATCGCCTACATCACCGGCGTGCGTGACTTCTGGACGATCAGCCTGCGGGTGACGCCCGATGTCCTGATCCCGCGTCCGGACACCGAAACGCTGATCGAGGCCGCGATTGACCATTTCCAAGGGCGCGCACCGGTACGAGTCCTGGACCTTGGCACCGGATCGGGCGCGCTGCTGCTCGCGGCCTTGGATCATTGGCCGCAGGCGACGGGCATCGGTGTGGACAGCTCCGCCGCCGCGCTCGCCGTTGCCCGGGCCAATGCCGAACATCTCGGGCTTGCCGGGCGCGCATCCTTTCAACTGGGGGACTGGGCTGAGGGGATAGCTGAACGGTTCGACCTCATTCTGGCTAACCCGCCCTATATTGAAAGCGATGCCGACCTTGCGGGCGATGGGTTGCATGAACCTGCAAGCGCCCTCTTCTCCGGTGTCGATGGTCTGGACGACTATCGACGTATCGCGCCCATGATCGCCCGGCTGCTGACCGAAGGCGGCATGGCAGCGATCGAGATCGGTCATGATCAGAGAGAAAGTGTGTCCGCCCTGCTTCAGCAACAGGGGCTTGGCGTGGCCCCGCGCAAGGACATGGCGGGACATGACCGTTGCCTGGTCGTTACTCGTTCTCCACAGCTTTGAGCGCTCTTGATCCTCGTGCTGATCAGTCCACGAACCAAACGCGCCGGAATTGCTCCGGCGCAAGTGAAATTCGCTTGGTTTATCCCGCCAAAGACACTACATGAGGAGCAGGGACGGCATTATCCTGAGGATCTGCTCTGTGGGGCTTAGCCGAGAAAAGGCCGTTTTCCCGCTCCTTCAAAGTCACGACGGCGCTGCTGCGCAGGCGCCTCTGGCAGCGTAAGGGCAAGGGCTGTCGCGCAGCCCCTGTCCGGCGGAGCCCTACCCGGCCTGATAAGCAGGCCGTGCTTTAGGATAGCGACTGACCGATGATTTCAGTGAATGATGGCAAAGTGAACGCAAGGACCAGGTCTTGATCAACAACAGGCAGGCCGGTCGCCGGAATCGCGGCCGGAACAACAATAATGGACGTCCCAGCGGCGGTAACCGTGGCGGTGGCGACAACGGCAACCGGATTGACAACCGCGCACGCGGCAACGCGGTGCAGCTTCTGGAAAAATACAAGAACATGGCTCGTGACGCCCAGATGGCGGGCGACCGGGTGAATGCGGAATATTATCTGCAGTTTGCCGATCATTATTTCCGCGTGCTGGCCGACAATCGCGCCCGGCAGGAGGAGCAGCAGCAGCGCTACCGCCGTCCGGAAGACAATGGCGATTATGAAGGCGATGATTTCGACGCTCCGGAATATGCGGGCGACGATAATCGTGGTGAGCCGCAGCAGCAGCAGCATTACGAGCGTGGCTATGAAGGCGATCGTCGCCGGGATCAGCCGCGCGACCAGCAGGACAATCGCGACCGGAATCGTCGGGATCGGCCTCGCCGGGACCGCCCTGCCTACGAAGCAGCCGAGCGACAGGAAATGGAAGCGCCGGAAGCCCCCGCGCCTGTGGCGGAACGTTCGCCCGAGCCTCAGCCCGAAGCGGAAGCTGCGGCAGCGCCTGAAGCGCCCCGCGCCCGCCGGGGCCGCCCCCGCAAGGCCGATACAGCGAAGTCTGAGGGCAGCGAAGGGCTGGATCTTTCCGTCCTGCCGCCATCGATCGCGCGTGCCGACAATGACAGCGAGCCAGCCGCAGAGGAAGCGCCGCGCAAGCGCACTCGCCGTGCGCGCCCGGCTGCCGAAGCGGCGGAATGATCTAAGCTGCTGCTTGAGACAGGCGGCAGAACAGAAATAAAGGGAGTGGCGTTAGCGCCGCTCCCTCTTTTCATATTTGACCAATGGCAATTCAGCGCGGGGGCAAAACCCGGGGCCGATGCTGGTCGTCCAGTGCGACGAAGGTGAAGAGGCCGCTGGTAAGGTCGATCTGCTGCTGATCCGCCCCGCGCGTTGCCACCACATCGACACGAATGCCCATCGAGGTCCGCCCGCGGCGTTCCTCATGCGCATAGACCGTCACAATATCGCCCAGCAGCATGGGCGATATGAATTTCATCCCATCGATCGCGACGGTCGCCACCGCTCCTTCGGCCAGTCGGCCCGCCACGATGCCGCCCGCGATATCCATCTGGCTTAATATCCACCCACCAAAAATATGGCCGTTGGTATTGATCTGGGTGATGCCGGGAACCACCCGCAGAACCAGTTCGCCCCTTTTTTCAGTCATCGATCGATACCTCGTCCTTCAGCGGGTCCATGACCTGATCGTCATGTCCTGTCCCGCTCGACAGGAACACGAGCGCCATCAATCCGGTCCCCAGCATGAAGGTCAACCAGACCCCGATGATGGTGGCAAGGATCATGTGGAAAGGCATCGGTCCAGCCCATATCCGCAAGCAGACAAGCGCAACGCCGACGCACAGCACGCCGCCGACCGCCATCCACAACATGATGCGGCGGAACCGTCCCCATGCGGTTGCGGCAATCAGAGGATCATCG